>NZ_KL647094.1:0-197596 GCF_000725445.1 Pseudomonas sp. AAC
GAGAGGGGCGGCGTTGAACCGGCGCGCAGATGCCACCAGCCAGTTCGCGAGCAAGCTCGCTCCTACGAAAAAACAAATGCGCATTCGCTCTTGCTTTTGGACTTCCAGAGAAACCTCCGCGCACTCCGAAACGCCCCTTCAGAAGGCCGAGCGAAACCCGCGCTCAGGAGGTCATGCGACATGGATGTCGCGAGAGCCCCGATGGGCTACAGGGACGTACCCTCGGGGCGGGCCTCCGTGGCGGGGGAATTCGCGAGGGTAGCCCGGCTCCATCGGGCCCGTATGTCGGGGCAAGCCTTTTTGGTTCCTTTTGTGGCGTTTGACAAAAGGGACTCGCCCGAGGGGGCGAAACAAGACGGTCGGGCAAACCCGGAGCGGCGCAGAAACACCCAGGTCGAAGCAACCGGCTCCTACGGACCACAAGCCCCTCCATCCCCCCTGCAAAATGCGCGGCGCCTCCACCTGGGTCGTGCAACACGCCCGCATCACAACGCCATCAAACCCTCTCTTTACCCTTTCGAATCAACGACCTAGCACAGGCGCACCGCCTGGTACGGAGCCTGCTTTCCGCTCTTGCGCAATAGATAGACCGAAAGAATGGCTACCCCCATGCCCCGCCGGCCTACCCCGGCAGAAAATCGAAACTTCGCGCCGTGCGTTCCGGTCCCCCGGAAGAGGTCGCCCGCGAAGGCGACCACCCCATGCGGCCGGCAGGACTGCCCGGCCCACTGCAAAGAGGAAGCGGAAGATGCAAAACCTGCTGGCCGATGCGCGCCTGGAAGACCCCTGCCCACCCGAGCTGCCACCGTTTTCCCTCACGGCGGAAGTCGCGCCCAGGCGCCGCAGGCGGATCCTCTTCGTCACATCGGAGCTCACCGACTTCGTCAAGGCCGGCGGCCTGGGCGACGTTTCCGCGGCCCTGCCGCGGGCGCTGCTGGCCGAGCACGACATCCGCGTGCTGGTGCCCGGCTACCGCCAGGTGCTCAAGGGCGCGGTGGCCTGCAAGGTGGTCGGCCACCTGCCGGGGCTGGCGGCGCTGCCGCCCTGCGACATCGGCGAACTGCAGCTGGACGACGGCCTGCGCGTCTACGTGGTGATCTGCCCCGAACTCTACGACCGCGACGGCACCCCCTACGGCGACGAGGCCGGCAACGAATGGCCGGACAACCACATCCGCTTCGCCCGCCTGAGCCTGGCCGCCGCCGACCTGGCCGCAGGGCTGGCCACCCCCGGCTGGTGCCCCGAGCTGCTCCACGTCAACGACTGGCCCAGCGCCCTGGCCCCGGCCTACATGGCCTGGCGCGGCCAGGCCACGCCCAGCCTGCTGACCATCCACAACCTCGGCTACCAGGGCGCCTGCCCGCTGGGCTGCTGCGCCGAGCTGGGCCTGCCCGAGCACGCCGGGCTGCCGGAGAGCATGGAATTCTACGGCCGGCTGTCGTTCCTCAAGGCCGGCCTCAACCATGCCAGCCACATCACCACCGTCAGCGAGACCTACGCCCGCGAGATCACCGGCGAAACCTTCGGCTGCGGCCTGCAGGGCGTGCTCGCCCAGCGCCACCGCGAGGGCCGCCTCAGCGGCATCACCCACGGCATCGACGCCAGCTGGGACGCGCGCAGCGACCCGCACCTCGTCGCGCGCTTCGACGCCCGCCACCTGCAGGGCAAGCGGCGCAACGCCGAGTACGTCGAGCGCAGCTTCGGCCTGCTGCCCGGGCGCGGCCCGCTGTTCGCCGTGGTCTCGCGCCTGGTGCAGCAGAAAGGCATCGACCTGACCCTGGCCATCGCCGACCGCATGATCGAGGCCGGCGGCCGCCTGGTGGCGATCGGCCGCGGCGAGCCGCCGCTGGAGCAGGCCATGGCCCGGCTGGCCGAGCGCTACCCCGGCCGCGTGGGCGTGCGCATCGGCTTCGACGAAACCCAGGCGCGGCGCATCTACGCCGCCAGCGACTTCCTGCTGATGCCCTCGCGCTACGAACCCTGCGGGCTGAGCCAGATGTACGCCCAGCGCTTCGGCTCGCTGCCCATCGCCCGCTGCACCGGCGGCCTGGCCGACACCATCGTCGACGGCGTCACCGGCCTGCTGTTCCGCGAGGGCGACGCGGACAGCTACTTCGAAGCGGTGCAGCGCGCGCTGAACATCTACCGCTACCCCGAGCTGCTCAACGCCATGCGCTGCAAGGCCATGGAGGCCCCGCCCTACTGGAGCGAGGCGGCCCGTCCCTACACCCGGCTGTACCGCGACCTGCTCGCGGAGCTGCCCGCGAGCGTGCGCCGATGAGCCGCCAACTGCCCCGCGCCGGCGCCCTGCCGCAGCCCGACGGGCTGACGCGCTTCGCCCTCTGGGCGCCGGACGCGCGCCGGGTGGACCTGCAGCTGGGCGACGGCAGCCGCTTGCCCATGCAGGCCCTGGACGACGGCTGGTACAGCCTGGAAATCCCCTGCGCGGCCGGCAGCGCCTACCGCTTCTGCATCGACGAGCGCCTGTCGCTGGCCGACCCGGCCTCGCGGGCCCAGGCCGGCGGCGTGGAAGCCGACAGCCTGGTGCTCGACCACACCGCCTACGCCTGGCAGAGCCGCGAATGGCGCGGCCGGCCCTGGCACGAGACGGTGCTCTACGAACTGCACGTGGGCCTGTTCGACGGCTTCACCGCCCTGCTCGACTTCCTCCCGGGCCTGGTCGAGCTGGGCGTCACCGCCATCGAGCTGATGCCGCTGGGCGCCTTCCCCGGGCGCCGCAACTGGGGCTACGACGGCGTGCTGCCCTACGCCCCGGCCGCGGCCTACGGCACGCCGGAAAACCTCAAGCGGCTGATCGACCAGGCCCACCTGCTGGGCCTGATGGTCTTCGTCGACGTGGTCTACAACCACTTCGGCCCCCAGGGCAACTACCTGGGCGAGTACGCCTCGGGCTTCTTCGGCAAGCAGCCCACGCCCTGGGGCCACGCCATCGACTTCGCCCGCCCGGCGGTGCGCGAGTTCTTCATCGGCAACGCCGAGATGTGGGTGCGCGACTACCGCGTCGACGGCCTGCGCCTGGACGCCGTGCACGCCATCGCCGACAAGGATTTCCTGGTCGAGCTGGCCGGGCGCGCCCGCGCCGCCGCCCAGGGCCGCCACCTGCACCTGGTGCTGGAGAACGAGGACAACCAGGCGAGCCTGCTGCGCAAGGGCTTCGACGCCCAGTGGAACGACGACCTGCACCACGTGCTGCACCACCTGCTGACCGGCGAGCGCGAGGGCTACTACGCCGACTACGCCGAGGCCACCACCGCCAAGCTGTGCGCCTGCCTGGGCGAAGGCTTCGTCTTCCAGGGCCAGCGCGACCATCGCGGGCGGGCGCGCGGCGAGCCCAGCGCGGACCTCTCGCCGCTGGCCTTCGTGGCCTTCCTGCAGAACCACGACCAGGTCGGCAACCGCGCCCTGGGCGAGCGCCTGGTCGCCCTGAGCCGCCCCGAGCGCCTGCGCGTGGCGGTGGCCCTGGTGCTGCTGGCGCCCATGGTGCCGATGCTGTTCATGGGCGAGGAATGGGGCGAGCGCAACCCCTTCCTGTATTTCACCGACTACCAGGGCGAGCTGGCCAAGGCGGTCAGCGACGGGCGGCGCCAGGAGTTCGCCGCCTTCGGCCGCTTCTCCGGCGCCATCCCCGAGCCCAACGACTACGAGACCTTCGTCGCCTCGCGGCCGCGCCCGGAGCATGCCGACGGCAACTGGCGCGCCCACTACCGGCGCCTGCTGGAGCTGCGCCACGCCTGGCTCATCCCGCGCCTGGGCGGCACCCGCGCGCTGGGCGCGGTGCCCCTGGGCGAGGCGGCGGTCAGCGCGCGCTGGCGCCTGGGCGATGGCAGCCTGTGGCGCATCGAACTCAACCTGGGCGGCGAGCAAGTCTTCGTCGAAGCGCCGGCGGCGCAGGCGCAGATTCTCTTCTGCGAAGGCCAGGAAGTCGCCGACTACCGCGCCGGCCGGCTCGCCCCCGGCAGCCTGGCCCTGAGCCTGGAGGAAAGCCCATGAGCGATGCGCTGCTGCGCGACCTGGCCGGCGAAGTGGGCCTGAAGCCCGACTGGGTGGACGCCGACAACCGCCCGCAGCAGGCCGGCCCCGACGTGTTGCGCCAGGTGCTGGAGGCCCTGGGGCTGCCGGCGCAGAGCCCCGAACAGCTGCGCCAGAGCCTCGCCCTGGTGCGCCAGGAGCGCGCCGCGCCGCCGTCGCTGCTGACCCTCGACCAGGGCCGGCCGCTGCAGCTGGACCGCCTGGCCAGGCCCAACGAGGCCTTCCGGCTGATCCCCGAGCGCGGCGAAGACATCGAAGGACGCCTGGACGAAGCCACCGCCCTGCCCCCGCTGGCGCAATGCGGCTACTACCGCCTGCAACTGGCCGAGCGCGAGCTGAGCCTGGCCGTCGCCCCGCCGCGCTGCCCCCAGGTGCCGGAACTGTGCGGCGGGCGCCGGCGCGCCTGGGGCCTGGCGGCGCAGCTGTACGCCCTGCGCGAGCCCGGCGACGGCGGCCTGGGCGACCTCGCCGCGCTGGAGGCCCTGGCCCGCAGCGCCGCCGCCAAGGGCGCCGACGCCCTGGCCATCAGCCCGCTGCACGCCATGTTCGCCGCCGCCCGCCAGGCCTACAGCCCCTACTCGCCGTCCAGCCGGCTGTTCTTCAACGAACTGCACGCCGCGCCGCGCCAGGTGTTCGGCCAGGCCGCGGTGGACCGGGCCATCGCCGAGGCCGGGCTCGCCGGGGAACTGCACGAACTGGAAAGCCTGCCCCTGGTGGACTGGCCAGGCAGCGCCCGGGCCCGCGAACGCCTGCTGCGCCAGCTGCACGCCAGCTTCGCCCGGGCCGACGCCGGCCTGCGCCGCGACTTCCAGCGCTTCCGCCGCGACGGCGGCGAGGCCCTGCTGCAGCACTGCTGTTTCCAGGCCCTGCAACGCCGGCGCGACGAAGCCGGCGACGGCCTGGACTGGCGCCACTGGCCGGCGGCCTATGGCCGCCCGGAGGCCGAGGGCGTGCGCCGGTTCCTGCTCGAACAGCCGGAGGAAATCGACTTCCAGCAGTTCTGCCAGTGGCTGCTGGCGCGCAGCCTGCAACACACCCAACGGGCCGCGCGCGAGGCCGGCATGGGCATCGGCCTGATCGCCGACCTTGCGGTGGGCGCCGACCCGCGCGGCAGCCAGGCCTGGATGCGCCAGGACGAACTGCTGGCCGGGGTCAGCGTCGGCGCCCCGCCCGACGTGCTCAACCGCGCCGGGCAGAACTGGGGCATCTGCGCCTTCTCGCCCCACGGCCTGCGCCTGCACGGCTACCGCGCCTTCATCGAGATGCTGCGGGCCAACCTGCGCTACCCCGGCGGCCTGCGCATCGACCACGTGCTGGGGCTGCGCCGCCTCTGGGTGATCCCCGAGGGCGCGCCGCCGCAGGCCGGCGCCTACCTGGAATACCCGCTGGACGACCTGCTCCGGCTCATCTGCCTGGAAGCCTGGCAGGCGCGGGCGCTGATCGTCGGCGAAGACCTCGGCACCATTCCCGAGGGCCTGCGCGAGCGCCTCGCCGAACACGGCATCCTGGGCATGCGGGTGCTGCTCTTCGAACAGGCCGGCGGCCACTTCCACGCCGCGCGGCAGTGGTCCGCCGAGGCCCTGGCCACCACCAGCACCCACGACCTGCCGAGCCTCGAAGGCTGGCGCCAGGGCCACGACATCGACTGGCGCGAACGCCTGGGCCAGCGCAGCGGGGAGCAGGCCCGGCAGGACCGCGAGGAGCGCCAGCGCGAGGTCCAGGGCCTGGCCCGGGCGCTGGGCGAGGACGGCATCGGCGGCGAAGCGCTCGACGGCGCCATCGAGTTCGTCGGCCGCACCCCCGCGCCGCTGGTGCTGCTGCCCCTTGAGGACGCCCTGGGCAGCGTCGAGCAGCCCAACCTGCCCGGCCCCGGCGACGAACACCCGAACTGGCGCCGGCGCTACCCGGCGCAGGCCGGGCAGATGCTCGACATCCCCGCGGTGGACGCGCGCCTGCAGCGGCTGGACCAGGCGCGCCGGGAGGGCGAGCGATGAACGCCATACGCGCCACCCTGCGCCTGCAGTTCAACCGCGACTTCACCCTGGACGACGCCCTGCCCTGGCTGGACTACTTCGCCGAGCTGGGCATCAGCCACCTCTACGCCTCGCCGCTGCTCACCGCCCAGCCCGGCTCCGGCCACGGCTACGACGTGGTCGACCCCACCCGCATCAACCCCGAGCTGGGCGGCGAGGCGGCCCTGCGCCGGCTGGTCGGCGGCCTGCGCCTGCGCGGCATGGGGCTGATCGTCGACAGCGTGGCCAACCACATGCGCATCGGCCAGGCCAACCCCTGGTGGCAGGACGTGCTCAAGTGGGGCCTGGCCAGCCCCTACGCGCACTTCTTCGACATCCACTGGCGCAGCGACGACCCGCTGCTGGACCGCCAGGTGCTGCTGCCCTGCCTGGGCGGTGATTACCTCGACGAGCTGCAGGCCGGGCGCATCCGCCTGGGCTTCGCCGAGCACGCCGGCTGCTTCCAGCTGCACTATGGCGAGCACTGCTTCCCGGTGTGCCCGGCCAGCTACGGCATGATCCTGGTGCACGCCGAACAGGGCCCGCTGTACGAACTGGCGCCGCGCTTCGCCGAGCTGCGCGGCCCCCCCCAGGCCCGCGTGCTCGCCACAGCCCTGTGCCGGCGCCTGGCCGCGCTGCTGGGCGATGCGGCCCTGCGCGAACGCCTGCTGGGCTTCTACCGGGTGACCGAAGGCCAGGACTGGCGCCCCCTGCACCGCCTGCTGGAACACCAGCACTACCGCCTGGCCAACTGGCGGGTGGCGGCCGACGACATCAACTGGCGGCGCTTCTTCGACATCAACGAACTGGTCGGCCTGCGCGTGGAGCTGCCGGACGTGTTCGGCGCCTGCCACGCCTACCTCCTGCAACTGATGCGGGAAGGCCTGGTGGATGGCCTGCGCATCGACCACGTCGACGGCCTGGCCGACCCGCGCGGCTACTGCCGGCGCCTGCGCCGCGCCTTTTGCGACGGCGCCGCGCCGCTGTACGTGGAAAAGATCCTCGCCCCCGGCGAACACCTGCCGGCGGACTGGCAGGCGGACGGCACCAGCGGCTACGACTTCATGAACCAGGTGTCGCTGCTGCAGCACGACCCGCGCGGCGAAATCCCCCTGCGCGCGCTCTGGGAGCAGGCCAGTGGCCGCCGCCAGGGCTTCGACGAAGAGCGCCTGGCGGCCCGCGAATGGGTGCTGCGCGGCGCCTTCGCCGGCGACCTCGAAGGCATGGCCCAGCAGCTCTGGCAACTGGCGCGCACCGACCTGGCCAGCCGCGACCTGCCGCTGGGCTCCATCCGCCGCGCGCTGTTCCAGCTGCTGCGGGCCTTTCCGGTGTACCGCAGCTACGCCGGCGCCTGCGGCCGCTCCGCGCAGGACCGGCGCTACTTCGAACAGGCCCGCGCGCTGGCGGCCGAACGGCTGGACGAGCACGACCGCCGCACCCTGGCCTGGCTCGACCGGGTGCTGGGCGGCGAGCCGCTGCGCGCGGTGCCGCCCGGGCCGCTGCGGCAGAAGCGCCGGCAGGTGCTGGCGCGCTTCCAGCAGCTGACCCCGCCCATCGCCGCCAAGGCCCTGGAAGACACCGCCTGCTACCGCCACGCCGCGGCCCTGGGGCGCAACGACGTGGGCTTCGACCCGCAGCGCCTGGCGGCCCCGCCGGCGGACTTCCACGCCGCCTGCCAGGCGCGCCTGGCCCAGTTCCCCCGCGCCCTGCTGGCCACCGCCACCCACGACCACAAGCGCGGCGAGGACTGCCGCGCCCGCCTGGCCGCGCTGAGCGAGCGCGCGCCCTGGTTCGCCGAGCAGGTGGCGCAGTGGCGGCCCCTGGCCGCGACCCTGCGCCACCCCGAAACGCCCCACGCGCCCAGCGGCGGCGACGAACTGATCCTCTACCAGTGCCTGCTGGCCAGCTGGCCCCACGACCTGGCGGAAGACGACGCCGAGGGGCTGCGCGCCTACCACGCGCGCATCGCTCAATGGCAACTCAAGGCCCTGCGCGAAGCCAAGCTGGAAACCGACTGGAGCGCGCCGGTGCAGGCCTATGAAAGCGCCTGCGCGGACTTCCTCGACGCCCTGCTCCTGCAACCCGCCGGCCAGGCGCTGCGCCAGGCCATTGCCGCGGCGGCCCGGGCGCTGATGCCCGCCGGCGCCCTCAACGGCCTGGCGCAGTGCCTGCTGCGCTGCACCACCCCGGGCGTGCCGGACCTGTACCAGGGCTGCGAGTTCTGGGACTTCAGCCTGGTGGACCCGGACAACCGCCGCACGCCGGACTACGCCCGGCGCCAGGCCGCCCTGCAGGCGCAGCCGGACTGGCCGCAGCTGCTGCAGCACTGGCGCGACGGACGCATCAAGCAGGCCCTGCTGCGCCAGGCCCTGCAACTGCGCCGGCGCTGGCCGCAGCTGTTCAGCCAGGGCAGCTACCAGCCGCTCGAACTGCACGGCGAGCACGCCGATTGCCTTTTCGGCTTCCTGCGCAGCCAGGCCGGCCGGCACCTGCTGGTGCTGGTGCCGCGGCTGTGCGCGGGCCTGCTGGAAGACAGGCCGCAGGTGCCGCCCGAACGCTGGGGCGACACCCGAATGCGCCTGCCCGCCGAACTGGCCGGCCGCCAATGGCAGGGCCTGGCCGCCGGGCACCGGGACGACCACGGCGAACTGGCGGTGGCCGAAGTGCTGGGCGAACTGCCGGTCAACCTGCTGATCAGCGTCGACGAGCACCAGGAGGCAAGCCCATGAAGATCGACGAAGCGCGCGTCCGCGAACTGGCCCACCAGATATGGGAATCCGAGGGCCGCCCCGAAGGCCAGGCCGAGCGCCACTGGCGCATGGCCCGCAGCCTGGCCGAGGCCGAGCAGGCACAGCTCGCCCAGCGCGAGCCTCCTGGCGAACCGCCGGAGAAACCGGCGCTGCTGCAGAAACCGCCACGGCGCAAGGGCAAGCTGCCCGCCGCCGATCCCGAGCGCCCTGACGAGGGCTGATCCATGCATCCGCCCCGAACCACCGGCCAGCAGAGGAACCCCCCATGAGCAAACGCTCGCACTCGCGAGTCACCGAGGGTCGCCCCTTCCCCCTAGGCGCCACCTGGGACGGCCTGGGCGTCAACTTCGCCCTGTTCTCGGCCCATGCCACCCGCGTCGAACTGTGCCTGTTCGACGCCAGCGGCAAGCGCGAACTGGAACGCATCGAGCTGCCCGAGTACAGCGACGAGATCTGGCACGGCTACCTGCCCGACGCCCACCCCGGGCAGATCTACGGCTACCGCGTGCACGGCCCCTTCGAACCGGACGCCGGGCACCGTTTCAACCCCAACAAGCTGCTGATCGACCCCTACGCCCGCCAACTGGTGGGCCAGCTGCGCTGGTCCGAGGCGCTGTTCGGCTACACCATCGGCTCGGCCGACGCGGACCTGAGCTTCGACACCCGCGACAGCGCGCCCTTCGTGCCCAGGTGCAAGGTCATCGACCCGGCCTTCACCTGGGGCGAGCAGCAGTTCACCCGCATCCCCTGGGACGAGACGCTGATCTACGAGGCGCACCTGCGCGGCATCAGCATGCGCCACCCGGCGGTGCCCGAGCGCCTGCGCGGCACCTGCGCCGGGCTGATGAACGCCGAGCTGCTCGGGCACCTGCGCCACCTGGGCATCAGCAGCCTGGAACTGCTGCCGGTGCACGGCTTCGTCGACGACAAGCACCTGCTGGAAAAGGGCATGAGCAACTACTGGGGCTACAACAGCATCGCCTTCTTCGCGCCCCACGCCCGCTACCTGGCCAGCGGCCATGTCAACGAGTTCAAGGAGATGGTCGCGCACCTGCACGACGCCGGCATCGAGCTGATCCTAGACGTGGTCTACAACCACACCGCCGAGGGCAACGAACTGGGCCCGACGCTGAGCATGCGCGGCATCGACAACGTCTCCTACTACCGCCTGCAGGCCGACGACCGGCGCTACTACGTCAACGACTCCGGCACCGGCAACACCCTCGACCTCAGCCACCCCTGCGTGCTGCAGATGGTCACCGACTCGCTGCGCTACTGGGCCACGGAAATGCGCGTGGACGGCTTCCGCTTCGACCTGGCCTCCATCCTCGGCCGCTACGCCGAAGGCTTCGACGAGCGCCACAGCTTCCTGGTGGCCTGCCGCCAGGATCCGGTGCTCAGCCACCGCAAGCTGATCGCCGAACCCTGGGACTGCGGCCCCGGCGGCTACCAGGTGGGCCGCTTCCCGCCCGGCTGGGTGGAGTGGAACGACCGCTTCCGCGACACCGTGCGCAGCTACTGGCGCGGCGACGAGGGCCAACTGCCGGACCTGGCGCGGCGCCTCACCGCCTCCGGCGACCTGTACAACCACCGCGGCCGGCGGCCCTACGCCTCGGTCAACTTCATCACCGCCCATGACGGCTTCACCCTGCGCGACGTGGTGTCCTACGACCACAAGCACAACGAGGCCAACGGCGAGGACAACCGCGACGGCCACGACAACAACCGCTCCTGGAACCACGGCGAGGAAGGCCCCACGGGCGATGCGGCGATCCGCCGGCTGCGCCTGCGGCAGATGTGCAACCTGATGGCCACCCTGCTGCTGTCCCAGGGCACCCCCATGCTGCTGGCCGGCGACGAGTTCAGCCGCACCCAGCAGGGCAACAACAACGTCTACTGCCAGGACAACGAACTGGGCTGGATCGACTGGAACCTCGACGACGAGGGCCGCCAGCTGCTGGCCTTCACCCGCTACCTGATCCGCCTGCGGCGGCGCTACCCGATCCTGCGCCGCGGGCGCTTCCTGGTCGGCGAGTACAACGCCGAGCTGGGGGTGAAGGACGTGACCTGGCTGGCCCCCGACGGCCGCGAGATGACCCAGGAGGACTGGGAAACGCCCCAGGCCCGCTGCCTGGGCATGCTCCTCGACGGCCGCGCGCAGCCCACCGGCATCCGCCGCAGCGGCGCCGATGCCACCCTGCTGCTGTTGCTCAATGCCCACCATGAGGCGCTGCAGTTCCAGCTGCCCGGCGTGGCCCAGGGGCGCGACTGGCAGTGCCTGCTGGACACCATGGCCGATCCGCCGGCGCTGGACGACGGGCTGGTGCACGGGTTCGATGCGGCCTTCGAGATGGGGGCGAGGTCGTTGGCGTTGTTCGTGTTGCGCAAGGATGGGGATGGCTGAAGGAGCCGCGAGGGCTCTCCTGCCCCTCGTAGGAGCGAGCTTGCTCGCGAACCTTTACCGTCCACTCCTCGTCATTCCCGCGAACGCGGAACCCAGTGGCTTGGGGGCTCGGTGTAGCGCGCCGCTCCGAGTGCGTTGATGTTTCTTGTTTCGCCCCCTCGGGCGAGTCCCTTTTGTCAAACGGTGGAAGGCCACCCCCGCAAAAAGGAACCAAAAAGGCTTGCCCCGCCATACGGGCCCGATGGAGCCGGGCTACCCTCGCGAACTCCCCGCCACGGAGGCCCGAACTAGGCGTCCCCCCCCGAGCGTACGTCCCTGTAGCCCATCGGGGCTCTCGCGACATCCATGTCGCATGACCTCCTGAGCGCCGGTTTCGCTCGGCCTGCTGAAGGGGCGTTCCGGTGCGCTCGGCTATTTCTCTGGAAGTCCGAATCGCGGACAAGGTCCGCTCCTACGATTCCAGGAAGCACAGCTTTTCGTAGGATGGCGTTGAGCGAAGCGATACCCATCGCCACGACCGCATGGGTTTCGCCAAGGCTCAACCCATCCTACGAAAAGCGCCTCGGCGCAGCCTGAAAGACAGTTGCTCCTACGGTTACAGGGAAGTTCGGGCGTAGGAGCGGACCTTGTCCGCGATTGGATTCACCGGCCACGCCGGACACCCCGGTGGCACGAATGGCCCCCTCTCCCGCTTGCGGGAGAGGGCTGGGGAGAGGGTGCTCTTGACCCCGGCACCTACCTCCCCGACAAACACACCCGTAGGATGGGTTGAGCGAAGCGATACCCATCACCACGGCAGCATGGGTTTCGCAAGCTCAACCCATCCTACGAAAAGCGCCTCGGCGCAGCCTGAAAGACAGTTGCTCCTACGGTTACAGGGAAGTTCGGGCGGAGGAGCGGACCTTGCCCGCGATTGGATTCACCGGCCACGCCGGACACCCCGGTGGCACGAATGGCCCCCTCTCCCGCTTGCGGGAGAGGGCTGGGGAGAGGGTGCTCTTGACCCCGGCACCTACCTCCCCGACAAACACACCCGTAGGATGGGTTGAGCGAAGCGATACCCATCACCACGGCAGCATGGGTTTCGCAAGCTCAACCCATCCTACGAAAAGCACTTCGCAAGACACGCCGCGATTGGACTCGCAGGCTGACGCTGCGTAATCCGCCCATTCCACCCCGCCCCCAAACAATCCATGAAATCCACCTGAACGGTGCCCCCACCGCCCAGTCGGAAGCTATAGGCGTCCGCGAAGGCGCCCCAACCGCAACCGCTACGGAGGACAGCATGAAAATCAGCGAAATCATGACGCGCAACGTCCAGACCACCGCCCCCGACACCCCGCTGCACCAGGCGGCCGCGGCCATGGCGCGGATCGACAGCGGCGCGCTGCTGGTCAACGACGGCGACCGCCTGGTGGGCATGGTCACCGACCGCGACATCGTCATCCGCGCGGTGGCCGCCGGCCTGGGCGTGGATACCCCGGTGTCGCGGGTGATGAGCGGCGACATCCACTACTGCTTCGAGGACGAGGACGTGCAGCACGTGGCCAGCAACATGGCGCAGATCCAGATGCGCCGGCTGCCGGTGCTCAGCCGCGAGAAGCGCCTGGTGGGCGTGGTCTCCCTCGGCAACATCGCCGCCTGCCGCGATGCCAAGGCCAGCGACACCGTGCTGCGCGGCGTGGCCCAGGCCCACTGAGCTTCCCCTGGCCACGGCGCCGCCCGGGCCGTGGCCGGCCGGATAGCGGGGAGAACGACATGAAAGCTGTGGTATTCCACGATGTCGGCGACATCCGCCTGGACGAGGTCCCGGAGCCGACGCTGCGCCAGCCCAACGACGCCATCGTGCGCCTCACCGCCTCGGCGATCTGCGGCACCGACCTGCACTTCGTGCGCGGCAGCGTGGGCGGCATGAAGCCCGGCACCATCCTCGGCCACGAAGGCGTGGGCATAGTCGAGGAGCTGGGCGACGAGGTGCGCAACCTGCAGGTGGGCGACCGGGTGGTGATCCCCTCCACCATCGCCTGCGGCAACTGCGTGTACTGCCGCGCCGGCTACTACGCCCAGTGCGACCTCGCTAACCCCGGCGGCCAGCGCGCCGGCACCGCCTTCTTCGGCGGCCCCGAGGCCAACGGCGCCTTCCACGGGCTGCAGGCCGAGAAGGCGCGCATCCCCTACGCCAACATCGGGCTGATCCGCCTGCCCTCGCAGATCGGCGACGACCAGGCGATCCTGCTCTCGGACATCTTCCCCACCGGCTGGTTCGGCGCCGAGCTGGCCGAGGTGGGCATCGGCGACACCGTGGCGGTGTTCGGCTGCGGCCCGGTGGGCCAGTTCGCCATCGCCAGCGCGCTGCTCAAGGGCGCCGCGCGGGTGTTCGCCGTCGACCGCCACCCCGACCGCCTGCACATGGCCCGCCAGCAGGGCGCGGAGGTCATCGACTTCGAACGCGAGGACCCGGTGCAGGCGCTGCTCTGGCTCACCGACGGCATCGGCGTGGACCGCGCCATCGACGCCGTCGGGGTGGACGCCGAGCGCAGCCACGGCGAAGTCACCCCGGCCCCCGGCGCAGGCCACGAGACGCCCTGGACGCCGGGCAACGCGCCGGCCCAGGTGCTCGACTGGGCGGTGGCCGGGCTGGCCAAGGCCGGCACCCTGGGCATCATCGGCGTATACGGGCCGGACTCGCGGACCTTCCCCATCGGCGTGGCGATGAACCGCAACCTGACGCTGAAGATGGGCAACTGCCACCACCGCAAGTACATCCCGCAACTGATCGAACTGGTGCTCAGCGGGCGCATCGACCCGGCCAAGGTGCTCACCCAGGTCAAGCCCATCAGCGACGCCATCGCCGCCTTCGAGGCCTTCGAGGCCTTCGACCAGCGCCAGACCGGCTGGGTGAAGGTGGAGCTGCAGCCGCAGCGCCAACATGCCGCCGAGGGCGACGAGGAACACGTCCGCCCGCCGGCGCCGCCCGCCGCGGAGTGACGCCATGGGTACGGACGGCCTGTACATCGGTATTTCCGGCTGGCGCTACGTTCCCTGGCGCGGCGAGTTCTACCCCAAGGGCCTGCCCCAGCGCGAGGAGCTGCGCTACGCCGCCCATGCCTTCGCCAGCATCGAGCTGAACGGCTCCTTCTACGGCCTGCAGACGCCCGGCCGCTACCGCCAGTGGAAGGCGCAGACACCCGCGGGCTTTCGCTTCAGCGTCAAGGGCCCGCGCTTCGTCACCCACCTGCGGCGCCTGCGCGAGCCGCAGCAGGGGCTGGCCAACTTCTTCGCCTCCGGCCCGCTGGAGCTGGACGACAAGCTCGGCGCCTTCCTCTGGCAGCTGCCACCCAGCCTGGCCTACGACGGCGAGCTGCTGGAGGCCTTCCTCGCCCTGCTGCCACGCGACAGCCATGCGGCGGCCGAACTGGCCGGTTCGGCGGACGCGCGCCTGCGCCACGACGCGCCGTCGCCCAGCCGGCGCTTCGCCCTGCGCCATGCCCTGGAGGTGCGCCACAAGAGCTTCTGCAGCGCCGAATTCACCGACCAGTTGCGCCGGCACGGCGTGGCCCTGGTGATGGCCGACGCGCCCTCGAAGTGGCCCTACGCCGAGGACCTCACCGCCCCGGATTTCACCTACCTGCGCCTGCACGGCGCCGAGCAGCTGTACGCCAGCGGCTATGGCGAGGCGGCGCTGCGCCGCTGGAGCGAGCGCATCCGCCTGTGGCGCAACGGCCTGCAGCCCGCCGACGCCGAGCTGATCGACGCGGACAAGCGCGGCGACCGCCGGCACCGCGAGCTGTACTGCTATTTCGACAACGACATCAAGGTGCGCGCGCCCTTCGATGCCTTCCGCCTCATGCAGCTGCTCGACGTGCGCCTACCGCAGCAGCAGGTGCCGGGCGAACCGGCGGAGGACTGGACATGAACCAGCCGGCCAATACCGGCGCCGGCCCGGCGCTGGCCAGCGGCCCGTCGCTGCGGGTGCTGACGGTGAACACCCACAAGGGCTTCAACGCCTTCAACCGCCGCTTCATCCTCCACGAACTGCGCGAGGCGGTGCGCGGCACCGCGGCCGACCTGGTGTTCCTCCAGGAGGTACATGGCGAGCACCAGTTGCACGCCGGGCGCCACCCCGGCTGGCCGGCCAAGCCGCACTACGAATTCCTCGCCGACAGCATGTGGCCGGCCTTCGCCTACGGGCGCAATGCGGTGTACCCCGAGGGCCACCACGGCAATGCCCTGCTCTCGCGCTACCCGATCATCAGCCACGACAACCACGACATCTCCATCGCCGGCAACGAGGAGCGCGGCCTGCTGCACGCCTGCATCGACCTGCCGGGCAGCGCCCCGCTGCATGCCGTGTGCGTGCACCTGGGCCTGCGCGAGGCGCAGCGGCGGCAGCAACTGGCGCTGCTCTGCCGCCTGCTGGAAGGCTTCCCCGCCCAGGCGCCGCTGATCGTCGCCGGCGACTTCAACGACTGGCGCTGCCAGGCCGGCGCCCTGCTCGCCGGTTGCGGGCTGGAGCCGGCCTTCGCCGACAAGGCCGGCGCGCCGCGCAGCTTCCCGGCGCGCTGGCCGCTGCTGCGCCTGGACCGCATCTACCTGCGCAACCTGCGGGTGCGCAGCAGCCAGGTGCTGGGCAGCCGCCCCTGGCCGCACCTGTCCGACCATCTGCCGCTGCTCGCCGAGGTGAGCCCATGAACGAGCGCTGGCACGCGGGCAACCGCATCGAACTGCTGGTCAACGGCGAGGCCTTCTACCCGCGGGTGTTCGAGGCCATCGCCCGGGCCCGGCGCGAGGTGCTGCTGGAAACCTTCATCATCTACGAGGACAAGGTCGGCCTGGCCCTGCGCAAGGCGCTGCTGGCGGCGGCCCGGCGCGGCGTGCGCGTGGAGCTGATCGTCGACGGCTACGGCACCGCCGACCTGGGCCGGGACTACGTGCGCAGCCTGCTGGAGGCCGGGGTGCGCCTGCACCTGTTCGACCCGCGCCCGCGCCTGCTGGGCCTGCGCACCAACCTGTTCCGCCGCCTGCACCGCAAGCTACTGGTGGTGGACGGCGGCACCGCCTTCGTCGGCGGCATCAACTTCAGCGCCGACCACCTGGCCGACTTCGGCGCCATGGCCAAACAGGACTACGCGGTGCAGGTGCAGGGCCCGGTGGCCCGGGACATCCGCCAGGCCAGCCTGGCCCTGCTGCACGAGTACGGCAGCGCGCCGGCTTGGGTGCCGCCCAGCCTGCCGCCGCTGGCCGGCCAGGCCCGCGCCTGCCTGGTGTTGCGCGACAACGGCCCCCGCAGCACGGCCATCGAGCAGCACTACCTGGCGGCGATCCAGGGCGCGCGGCGGCGGCTGACCATCGCCAACGCCTACTTCTTCCCCGGCTACCGCCTGCTGCGGGCGCTGCGCCAGGCCGCGCAGCGCGGGGTGAAGGTGCGCCTGATCCTCCAGGGCCTGCCGGACATGCCGCTGGTGCGCCTGTGCAGCAAGCTGCTCTACGACACCCTGCTGCGCGACGGCGTGGAGATCTACGAGTACTGCGACCGCCCGCTGCACGGCAAGGTGGCGGTGGCCGACGGGCGCTGGGCCACGGTGGGGTCGAGCAACCTGGACCCGCTGAGCCTGTCGCTGAACCTGGAAGGCAACCTGATGATCGACGACGCGCGCTTCGCCGACGAACTGCAGGCGCACCTGGACGCCCTGGCCCGCGACAACTGCCGGCGCATCACCCGCAAGGTGGCGCGCCGCGGCTACTGGTGGCGCGCGCCCCTGGTGTTCCTCAGCTTCCACTTCCTGCGGCATTTCCCGGCCATCGCCGGGCAGCTGCCGGCGCACCGCCAGCGCCTGCGCTCGCCGCGGGGCCTGGAAGGCGAACCGGCGGCGGACGCCCCGCGGGTGCGCCCATGAACGCCGCCGCGCCACGGGAGAAGCACAGGCGCGCCTGGAAGCTGGCCCGGCGCGGCTTCTCCATCGCCCTGCTGGCGCTGCTGCCGGTGCTGCTGTTCCTGCTGATCCGCGCCACCGACTGGGGGGAAGTATTCCACCTGCTCAGCGAGTACCGCGCCACCACCCTGCTCCTGGGCCTGGGCATCAGCCTGGCCAGCTACGCGGTGTTCAGCAGCTTCGACGTGCTCAGCCGCTACTACATCGGCCACCCGCTGCCGGTGCGGCGGGTGTTCACCGTGGCCTTCGTGTGCAACGCCTTCAACCTCAACCTCAGCTCCTGGGTCGGCGGCGTGGCCCTGCGCTACCGCCTGTACGGCCGCCTGGGCATGAGCGCGGCGGATATTACCCGCATCCTCAGCTTCAGCCTGGTGACCAACTGGTACGGCTACCTGCTGCTGGCCGGCGCGCTGTTCGCCAGCGGCTACCCCGACCTGCCGGACGACTGGTCGGTGGGGCGCAACGGCCTGCGCCTGATCGGCGCGCTGCTGCTGGCCCTGGGCGTGGCCTACCCCCTGGCCTGCCGCTACGCCCGGCGCCGCGCCTGGGGCTGGCGGCAGTTCAGCCTGGCCCTGCCGAGCTGGCGCCTGGCGCTGCTGCAGGGCGCCATGGGGGCGGCCAACTGGTCGCTGATGGCGCTGCTGGTGAGCGTGCTGCTGCCGGACAAGGCCAGCTACACCGAGGTGCTGGCCACCCTGCTGATCAGCAGCATCGCCGGGGTGGTGCTGCACGTGCCGGCGGGCCTGGGCGTGCTGGAGGCGGTGTTCATCGCCATCCTCCACGACCACCTGGGCCGCGGGCCCCTGCTGGCGGCGCTGATCGGTTACCGGGTGCTGTACTTCCTGGTGCCGCTGTTCCTGGCCTGCCTGGTCTACCTGTGGCTGGAACGCCGGGCGCGGCGTCTGCGCCGCCGGCAACGGCGCCTGGCGCGGGCGGGTTGATGGGTATCGCTTCGCTCAACGCCATCCTACGAGGGAATGCCGTGCCTCGCGCAAACCCGTAGGAGCGGGCCCTGCCCGCGAATCGCGCGCAGGGCGCGCTCCTACAGGAGAATGGCGCAGGTGGCGCAGCGTAGGAGCGGATCTTATCCGCGAACCACGCCGGAACGTCCGGCTATCGCGGATAAATCCGCCAGGACATGCCGTGCCTCGTGCAAACCTGTAGCGGGCCCTGCCCGCGATTCGCGCGCAGGGCCCGCTCCTACAAGGGAATGGCGCAGGTGGCGCAGCGTAGGAGCGGATCTTATCCGCGAACCGCGCCGGGGCGTCCGGCTATCGCGGATAAATCCGCTCCTACAAGGGCATGCCGTGCCTCGTGCAAACCTGTAGGAGCGGGCCCTGCCCGCGAATCGCGCGCAGGGCGCGCTCCTACAGGGGAATGGCGTGGGTGGCGCAGCGTAGCGGATCTTATCCGCGAACCGCGCCGGGACGTCCGGCTATCGCGGATGAATCCGCTCCTACAAGGGCATGCCGTGCATCGCGCAAACCTGTAGGAGCGGGCCCTGCCCGCGATTCGCGCGCAGGGCGCGCTCCTACAGGGGAATGGCGCAGGTGGCGCAGCGTAGGGATCTTATCCGCGATTACGCCGGCAGGGCCGGCGCCGGTTCCAGGACCAGGCTGCCCAGCGGCGGCAGGTCCAGCAGCAGCGAGTACGGCTGGCCGTGGGACGGCTCCGGGAGTGTCTCGCAGCGCTCGCGGCTGCCGGCATCGGAGCCGGTATAGCAGGCGCCGTCGGAGTTCAGCCGCACCTGCCAGGCGCCTTGCAGCGGCACCCCTACCCGGTAGCCTTCGCGCGGCAGCGGCGTGAAGTTGTGCACCACCAGCAGCGGCGAGCGCTCGCGGTCCAGGCGCAGCCAGGCGTAGACGCTGTTGCGCTGGTCGTCGCCGATCAGCCAGTGGAAGCCCTCGGCGCTGTCGTCCAGCTGGTGCAGCGCCGGCAGTTCGCGGTACAGGCGGTTGAGGTCGCGCACCAGCGTCTGCACGCCCAGGTGCTCGGCGTAGCGCAGCAGGTACCAGTCCAACTGGTCGTCGTGGTCCCACTCGCGCCACTGGCCGAACTCGCAGCCCATGAACAGCAGCTTGCGCCCCGGGTGCGTCCACATCAGGCTCAGGTACAGGCGCAGGTTGGCGAACTGGCGCCAGCGGTCGCCGGGCATCTTGCCCAGCAGCGAGCCCTTGCCGTGCACCACCTCGTCGTGGGAGATGGGCAGGATGAAGCGCTCGGTGAAGGCGTAGAGCAGGCCGAAGGTCAGGCGGTGGTGATGGTAGCCGCGGTACAGCGGGTCCTCGCGGATGTAGGCCAGGGTGTCGTGCATCCAGCCCATGTTCCACTTGTGCGAGAAACCCAGCCCGCCCTCGGCCACCGGGCGGCTGACGCCGGGCCAGGCGGTGGACTCCTCGGCGATCACCAGGGCGTCGGGCACCTCGGCGGCGACCACCTCGTTGAGGTGGCGGAGGAACTCGATGGCCTCCAGGTTCTCGCGCCCGCCGTGGCGGTTGGGGATCCACTCGCCCTCCTTGCGCGAATAGTCGCGGTAGAGCATCGAGGCCACGGCGTCGACGCGCAGGCCGTCGACGTGGTACTCGCGCAGCCAGTGCAGCGCCGAGGCCAGCAGGAAGCCGTGCACCTCGGTGCGGCCGAGGTTGTAGATGTAGGTGTCCCAGTCCGGGTGGAAGCCCTCGAAGGGATGCGCGTATTCGTACAGCGCGGTGCCGTCGAACTGCCCCAGGCCGTGCGCGTCGGTGGGGAAATGCGCCGGCACCCAGTCGAGGATGACGCCGATCCCGGCCTGGTGGCAGCGCTCGACGAAGGCGGCGAACTGCGCCGGGCTGCCATAGCGCGCGGTGGGGGCGAACAGCGACAGCGGCTGGTAGCCCCAGGAGCCGCCGAAGGGATGCTCCATGATCGGCATCAGCTCGACGTGGGTGAAGCCCATGTCCTGCAGGTAGGGGATCAGCCGCTCGGCCAGCTCGTCCCAGCTCGGCGGGCGGCCGTCGAGGGTCTGCCAGGAGCCGGCGTGCAGTTCGTAGATCGCCAGCGGGCTTTCCGCGCCCTGGCGGCTGCGCCGCTCGCTCATCCAGCGTTCGTCCCGCCAGTGCCGCGGCGCCGGGTCGGCCACCCGCGAGCCGGTGGCCGGCGGCCGTTCCGTGGCCAGCGCCACAGGGTCGGCCTTGAGCGGCAGCAGGCCGCCGGGGCCGAGGATTTCGTACTTGTAGATTTCCCCGGGTTGCAGGCGCGGCACGAACAGTTCCCACACGCCGCTGGGGTAGCGCAGGCGCATGGCGTGGCGGCGCCCGTCCCAGGCGTTGAAGTCGCCCACCACCGACACGCGCCGGGCATTGGGCGCCCACACGGCGAAGCGCACTCCGGCCACGCCGTCCACGCTCATGGCCTGGGCGCCGAAGCACTGGCCCAGGTGGCGGTGGTTGCCTTCGGCGAACAGGTACAGGTCGGTGTCGCCCAGCAGCGGGCCGAAGGCGTAGGGGTCCTCGGTGATCTGCTCGCCCTCGGGCCAGTGGATGCGCAGCAGGTAGGCCTGACGCGCATCCAGGTGGGCGCTGAACAGGCCGCTGGCGTCCTGCTGCTGCATGGCCGCGAGGAATTCGCCCTCGCGGCCCAGCAGCTCGCAGGCGAAGGCCCCCGGCAGCCAGGCGCGCACGCGCCAGCCGTCGCCCTCCGGGTGCGGGCCGAGGAAGGCGAAGGGATCGCCGTGCTCGGCCCGTTGCAGCCCTTGCAGATGGTTGCGTTCGTCGTCTTGCGACGCTTGTGTCATGGCCTTCCTCCCAGCAGGTGGAGCGTCAGTTCCAGCATTCCCTGCAGCGGCACGGCGACCCAGTCGGGGCGGTGGCCGCTCTCGTAGACCACTTCGTAGGCCGCCTTCTCCAGGCTGAACAGCGCCAGGGCCGCGCCCTCCCCCTCGCGCCCGCGCCATTCGTGGGGCAGCCCGGCGGCGGCCAGGCGGTAGGCGTCGAGGAAGGCGTCGCGGGCGTCCGCGCGGTAGCGCTGGGCCAGGGCGCGGCGCACCCGCACCGCTTCTTCCGAGACGTCGGCGCTCTGCAGGCTGCGCTCGGCCATGGCGGCGGCGTAGTCGAAGGAGCGCAGCACCCCGGCCACGTCCTTCATCGGGCTGTTCAGGGCCCGGCGTTCAGCCAGCGAGCGGTTGGGCTCGCCCTCGAAATCGATCAGGTAGGCGTCCTCCTGCACCACCAGCACCTGGCCCAGGTGCAGGTCGCCGTGCACGCGGATCATCAGCCCGCCCTCGGCCAGCCGCGCCAGGTTGCCCACCGCCAGCAGCAGCTCGTCGCGCAGCTCCAGCAGGCGCGCGGCCTGGGCGCGGCCGCGTTCGTCCAGCCCCGGGGCGTCTTCCAGCGCCCGCAGGGCCTGCTCGACCTGGGCGCCGACGCCCTCCTGCCAGGCGCGGCTATCGGCCGGGGCGCTGCGCCGCGGGGCAAAGTCCGGCTCGTCCGCGCCGTCGGCCAGCACCTGGTGCATCTCGCCCAGGCGCCGGCCGAGGGTGGCGGCGAAGCCGCGCAGCTCGTCCAGGGCATCGAATTCCGGAGGCTGCGCGGTGCCGGCGGCCAGGGCCTCGCGGATGGCCCGCTCGAGGTTGTTCTGCGTCCAGGTCCAGGCATCGCCCTGGTTGCTCAGGTAGCCCTGCAGCAGCATCAGCGTGTGCGTCTGCCCCTGCGCGTCCACCCGGCGCACCTCGCCCAGCAGCGGCGCGACGTTGGCGAAGCCGTGGCGGCTCAGGTAGGCGCCCATTTCCGCCTCCGGGTGCAGGCCGGGCGAGACGCGGCGCAGCACCTTGAGCAGCAGGCCGTCGCCGACCAGCGCCGAGGTGTTCGACTGGTCCGCGGCCAGCACCCGCACCGGGATGTCCTCGGCCAGTTCCAACTCGGCCAAGCCGGGTTGCGGCAGGAACTGCACCTCGCCGTCGGCACCGGCCAGGGTCGCGTTCTCGCGCAGCAGGCGCAGCACCACGCGGCTGAAGCGCGGCAGGCTCAGGGCGTCGGTCAGCAGGCCGACGCGGCGGCCGCGGCGCAGCCGGGCCAGGGCCAGTTGCTGCGGCAGGTCGTAGCCGCTGCTGCTTTTTTCCGGCGCCGCGGCCAGGGGCAACTGGTAGCGCTCGTGCAGTTCGCCATCGCGGTATTCCAGCTCCGCCAGCAGCGGCGCGGCGTCGCCCTCTTCCAGCGGCAGCGCGTAGAGCAGGCGCACGCTGCCGGCCTGCGCGCGGGCATGGGGGAACCAGCGTCGGCGCGGCAGGTAGCGCGGCAGCGAATCCTTCTCCAGCAGCTCGCGCGGGGCGCCGGCCATGATCTCTTCCAGGCGCTGGCCCAGCACCAGGGTCGGCAGTTCCGGCAGGCGTTCCTCCGGCTGGCGGTGCCAGCTGGGCATGCGCTGGGAGTCGGCCAGGTAGAACCAGTAGAAGCCGTAGGGCGGAAGGGTCAGCAGGTAGGTCAGCCGGCCGATCGGCGGGAAGGCCGCGCCGCCGAGCATTTCCAGCGGCACGCGGCCGTCGAACTCGGCCAGCTCCAGTTCCACCGCCTGGGCCGCGCCGGACAGGTTGGCTACGCACAGCAGGCTGTCCTCGCCCTCCTCGCCGCGGTACTGCCGCAGGTAGGCGAGGATGCGCCTGTTGCTCGGCGACAGCAGGGTCATGCTGCCGCGGCCGAAGGCCTTCTGCTGCTTGCGCACGGCGAGCATGCGCCGCGTCCAGTTGAGCAGCGAATGCGGGTCGCGCAGCTGCGCCTCGACGTTGACGCTCTGGTAGCCGTACAGCGGGTCGAGGATGGCCGGCAGCACCAGGCTCGCCGGGTCGGCGCGGGAGAAGCCGCCGTTGCGGTCCACCGACCATTGCATGGGGGTGCGCACGCCGTCGCGGTCGCCCAGGTAGATGTTGTCGCCCATGCCGATCTCGTCGCCGTAGTACAGCGTCGGCGTGCCGGGCATCGACAGCAGCAGGCTGTTGAGCAGCTCGATGCGTCGCCGGTCGCGCTCCACCAGCGGCGCCAGGCGCCGGCGGATGCCCAGGTTGATGCGCGCGCGGCGGTCGGCGGCGTAGTAGTTCCACAGGTAGTCGCGCTCGTCGTCGGTGACCATCTCCAGGGTCAGCTCGTCGTGATTGCGCAGGAAGATCGCCCACTGGCAGTTGTCGGGGATGGCCGGGGTCTGGCGCAGGATATCGCTGATGGGGAAGCGGTCTTCCTGGGCGATGGCCATGTACATGCGCGGCATCAGCGGGAAGTGGAAGGCCATGTGGCATTCGTCGCCGGGGCCGCCGTCGTCCACGCCGCCGAAGTACGGGCGGGTGTCCTCCGGCCACTGGTTGGCCTCGGCCAGCAGCATGCGGTCGGGGTAGTGGGCGTCCAGCTCGGCGCGGATGCGTTTGAGCACCGCGTGGGTTTCCGGCAGGTTCTCGCTGCTGGTGCCCTCGCGCTCGATCAGGTAGGGAATGGCGTCCAGGCGCAGGCCGTCCACGCCCAGGTCGAGCCAGAAGCGCATCACCCCCAGCACGGCACGCAGCACCTGCGGGTTGTCGAAGTTCAGGTCCGGCTGGTGCGAGTAGAAGCGGTGCCAGTAGTACTGCCCGGCCAGCGGGTCCCAGGTCCAGTTGGAGGTTTCGCTGTCGACGAAGATGATGCGGGTGCCGGCGTAGCGCTCGTCAGTGTCGGACCACACGTACCACTCCCGTGCCCGCGAGCCCTTCTTCGCCCGCCGCGCGCGCTGGAACCAGGGGTGCTGGTCGGAGGTGTGGTTGATCACAAGCTCGGTGATCACCCGCAGGTTGCGCGCATGGGCGGCGGCGATGAAGCGGCGCACGTCGGCCAGGCTGCCGTAGTCGGGATGCACGCCGCGGTACATGGCGATGTCGTAGCCGTCGTCGCGCCGCGGCGAGGGGTAGAACGGCAGCAGCCAGAGGGTGTTCACCCCCAGATCGGCGATGTAGTCGAGCTTCTCGATCAGCCCGGGGAAGTCGCCGATGCCGTCGTTGTTGGCGTCGAAGAAGGACTTCACGTGCAACTGGTAGATGACCGCGTCCTTGTACCAGAGCGGGTCGTGCAGGAAGGGACGGGGCTTTCTCAGGCGTCTGGCCATGGGCGGACTCCTAGCGGCGCTGCGGGTGCAGGCGCCAGATGCCGAAGGGAAGGTGCCAGGGCTCGATGCGCATCCGTTGGCGTTTGCCGTACCAGGTCCACTGGTGGCCGTTCATCAGGTCCTCGCCGCCCATGGCGGCGTCGTCCGCCAGGCCGAACTCCCACAGCGGCAGCTCGAAGTCGGCCTCCTGGGCGTTGTCCGGGTCCAGGCACACGGCGACCAGCACGAAGTTGGCCAGGTCCGCGGTGCGCTTGCCGAAATAGAGGATGTTGTCGTTCCAGGCGTTGTAGGCCTGGAAGCCGAGGTGGCTGTGCAGCGCCGGGTTCTCGCGGCGGATGCGGTTGAGCCGGGTGATCTCGCCGACGATGTTGCCCGGCGCGTGGTAGTCGCGCTGGCGCAGCTGGTACTTCTCGGAGTCGGCGTATTCCTCGCGCCCGGGGATGGCCGCGGCCTCGCACAGCTCGAAGCCCGAATACATCCCCCACAGCCCCGAGCCGGTGGCCGCCAGCACGGCGCGGATGAGGAAGCCCGCGCGCCCGCTGCGCTGCAGGAAGAAGGGGTTGATGTCCGGGGTGTTGACGAAGAAGTTGGGCCGGTAGCAGTCGCGCCAGGGCGGCTGGTTCAGCTCGGCGAGGTATTCCTGCAATTCCTGCTTGGTGTTGCGCCAGGTGAAGTAGGTGTAGCTCTGGCTGAAGCCGAGCTTGCCCAGGCGCGCCATCATCGCCGGGCGGGTGAAGGCCTCGGCCAGGAAGATCACCTCGGGGTGCAGGTGGCGCACCTCGGCGATCAGCCATTCCCAGAACGGCAGCGGCTTGGTGTGCGGGTTGTCGACGCGGAACAGCGTCACGCCCTGGGCCACCCAGCCCAGCACCACTTCCAGCAGCGCCAGCCACAGCGAAGGCACGGCGTCGGCGGCGTAGAAATCGACGTTGACGATGTCCTCGTACTTCTTCGGCGGGTTCTCGGCATGGCGGATGCTGCCGTCGGCGCGCCAGCTGAACCAGCCGGGGTGCCGGCGCAGCCAGGGGTGGTCCGGCGAGCACTGGATGGCGAAGTCCAGGGCCACCTCCAGGCCGTGGGCGCGGGCGTCGGCCACCAGCGCGCGGAAGTCCTCCAGGCTGCCCAGCTGCGGGTGCACGGCCTCGTGGCCACCCTCCTCGGCGCCGATGGCGTAGGGGCTGCCGGGGTCGTCCGGGTCGGCCTGCAGGCTGTTGTTGGGGCCCTTGCGGTGGGTGCGGCCGATGGGGTGGATGGGCGGGAAATACAGCACGTCGAAGCCCATGGCGGCGATTTCCGGCAGGCGCCGGCGCACGTCCTCGAAGCGCCCGTGCACGCCCGGCTGCGCGCCCTCCGAGCGCGGGAACAGCTCGTACCAGCTGGCGAAGCCGGCCAGCGGCCGCTCCACCTCCAGGCTCAGCAGCGGGCTGCGCACGCGGTGCAGGCGCGGCTCCACTCGTTGCATCAGTTCCAGGGTGGCCGGGGCCAGCAGCAGGGCCACGCGGCCGTCGCGGGCCTGCTCGGCGGCGAGCTGGCCCAGCAGGGCGTCCAGTTGCGCGGCGGGTTCGCCCTGGGCGCCCTGCCGCGCCTCGCGCAGCAGTTGCTCGCCTTCGCTGAGTTCCAGCTCGACGGCCTGGCCGGCGGCGTACTTCTTCTCCAGGTCGTGACGGAAGCTGGCGTAGCGGTCCAGCCAGGCCTGGATGACGAACTGGATGCGCCCCTCGTGGGGCGGCAGCAGCTCGGCCCGCCACAGGTCGTTGCCCTGCCAGACCAGCGGCAGGCTGCGCCAGACCTCTTCCGGCTCCAGGCGCCAGGTCACTTCGGCGCCCAGTTGCTCGTGGCCGTCCATGAAGATGCGTGCGCTGACCGGGCAGCCCCGGCCGGCGATGGCCTTGGCGGCGAAGCGCCCGCCCTCGACCTGGGGCTCGATGCCCTCGATGGCGATGCGCGGCGCCTTGGCCGCGGCGCTGGCGCGCCCCTGCAGGTCCGGATTCATCGCTGCGCCCTCCTCGCCAGGCGATCGCATGTTCGTCGTCGGCCGCAACCTGCGGCCCCATGCTTTCCGAGGCCGGGCCCGCCGGCAAGTTCAGACTTTTCGCCGGCGGGCCGGCTCAGCGCGGGGCGCGCCGCCGGCCGCTGCTCTTGCGCGGCGCCGGCGCCTCTCCGGCCTTGCCCCTGGGCGCCGCTTTGCCGCCGCCCCTGGCGTTGCCGCGCAGGCTGCGCCGCAGCAGGTCGGTGAGGTCGATGATGTCGGCGCCCTCCCCGGTTTCCGGCGCCTCGGCGCCGGGCACTTCCTCCAGTTGGCCCTTGGCGGCCTTCTGCTCGACCAGGGCGTGGATCTCGTCGCTGAAGCTGTCCTTGAAGGCCGAGTCGTCCCAGGCCTGGCTCATGTCTTCCACCAGGCGCGTGGCCATCTCGCGCTCGCGCTTGTCCAGGTCGACGTCGTCCAGCTCCAGGCCCAGTTCGTCCACCGAGCGCACCTCGCCCGGCCAGCGCAGCGTCATCAGCAGCAGCGCCTCGCCGTCGGCAAGCAGCGCCGCCAGGTGCTGGCGGCTGTGCAGCACCAGCTGGCACACCGCGACCTTGCCGCTGCGCGCGAGGGTCTCGCGCAGCAGCACGTAGACCTTCTCGCCGCGCCGTTCGGGGCTCAGGTAGTAGGGCGAGTCGAAGTACGCCAGGGGAATCTCGCCGCGCTCGACGAAGCGCAGGATGTCGATGGTCTGGGTGGCCCGTGGGCGCGCCGCGCGGATTTCCGCCTCGCTGAGCACCACGTAGCGGCCCTTCTCGTATTCCACGCCCTTGACTATCTGCTCCTTGGGCACCTCCTTGCCGGTCACCTTGTTCACCCGCTTGTAGCCCACCGGCTCCAGGCTGCGGGCGTCCAGCCAGTCGAAGTCGGTGCCGCCGGAGCGGCTGGCGCTGTTCAGCCCCACGGGGATATGCACCAGGCCGAAACTGATCGCGCCCTTCCAGATCACGCGCGCCATGCATGCCTCCTACAGTGAGATGCCGTCGTCGAAGCGGACGCGGCCGTCCGCCGAAATGTCGCGGATGCGCGCCAGCATGCGCCGGGCCGCGTCCTCGGCCTGGGCCTCGTTGCGGCTGCCGGGGGCGAACACCCAGAGCACCTGCACCGCCGCGCCCTCGCGCTTGGGCTGGTATTCGATCAGCCCGACGTAGGCGCCGCCGCTGCGCATGGCGTCGGTCCAGGCGCTGCTGCCGCTGAATTCACGGAACATGGTGATCCTCCGCGGTCTTGCGCGGCGCCCGCGGCCGCTCGAACAGGCGCGGCAGGCTGTGCAGCACCAGCAGCGCCAGCAGGGTGCCGAGCACCGCGGTGGCGGAATGGCCGCGGCCCACGCAGATGCCGATGGCGGTGCTCAGCCACAGCCCGGCCGCGGTGGTCAGCCCCTTCACCCGCGCGGTGTCGGCGCTGTCCTGCTTGAGGATGGTGCCGGCGCAGAGGAAGCCGATGCCCGCGGCGATGCCCTGGATCACCCGGCTGATGGCGTCGTCGCCGGCGCCGCCCTCGCTCATGGCCATGACGAAGAGCGCGGCGCCCAGGGTGACCAGCATGTGCGTGCGCAACCCGGCGGCCTTGCCCTGGGCCTCGCGCTCGTAGCCCAGCAGGCCGCCGAGCAGCGCGGCGAGCGCCAGGCGGAAGCAGGCGCGGGTGATCTGCTCCAGCTCGCGCAGGTCGGAAAACTCCGCCAGCAGGGCCGCGGCGATGCGCGACAGTGTCTCCATGGGCTTCTCCGCGAAGGGCCGTTGCAGGTGCAGACTGCCGCGCCGGCCGATGGTTTGAACGATTTCCCCGGCGGTAGCCCGGCACGACCGCCCGGCGGATCGTCCGCGCATTCGCCCGCCGCGCCTGTCCAACCCCGGCAATCGTCGAACACCAAAGGAATGCGCCATGAACAGCCGCGACGACACCGACTTCGCCCAGGCCTACGAACAGGCCCTGACCGAAGTGGCCCTGCCCGCCTTCGCCGCCGCCGGCGAGTACGCCCGCGCCCACGGCCTGCTCTGCCACGTGGGCCTGCACCGTGGCGCCGGCGGGCTCTCCGAGCTGGGCCTGCACGCCCGCCGCCCCGGCGAGGGCCTGGACTGCCGCTGCCTGATCAGCGCCGAACCGCAGAGCGCCAGCCTGGTGCACGAGAACCACTACGGCGGGCGCAGCGAGCCGGAGCGCATCGTCGGCCCGCTGGCCTCGCTCAACCGCATGGTGCTGGACACCCGCCTGCAGGCCTTCTTCCAGACCGGCTTCGGCCTCAGCCCGGACTACCTGGCGCGCCGCCACGGCGGCGGCTTCTGGTAGGCCCTAGGCGCCGCCCAGCGGCACCTTCCAGATGTCCTCGGCGTACTCGCGGATGGTGCGGTCGGAAGAGAACCAGCCGACCCGCGCGGTGTTCAGCACCGCCGCCCGCCACCAGCGCGCCGGCTCGCGCCACAGCGCCTCGACGCGTTCCTGGGCCTGCCAGTAGGCCTCGAAGTCGGCGCAGAGCATGAACCTGTCGTCGTGGCGCAGCCCCTCCACCAGGGCCGTGTAGCGGTTGGCGTCGTCCGGCGAGAACACCCCCGAGCCGATGGCCTTCAGGGCTTCCTGCAGGCGCGGCGAGGCGGCGATCTCGCCGGCCATGGACAGCTCGCCGGCGTGCTTGCGGGCCTCCACCTGCTGGGCGGTGAGGCCGAAGATGAACAGGTTCTCCAGGCCGATGCGCTCGGACATCTCGACGTTGGCGCCGTCCAGGGTGCCGATGGTCAGCGCGCCGTTCAAGGCGAACTTCATGTTGCTGGTGCCCGAGGCCTCCAGGCCCGCGGTGGAAATCTGCTCGGACAGGTCCGCCGCCGGGATGATGGCCTCGGCCAGGCTGACGTTGTAGTTGGGGATGAACACCACCTTGAGCAGGCCGCGCACGGTGGGGTCGTCGTTGACGATGCGGGCGACGTCGTTGGCCAGCTTGATGATCAGCTTGGCCTGGTGGTAGCTGGGCGCGGCCTTGCCGGCGAAGATCTTCACCCGCGGCACCCGCGGGGTGGCCGGGTCGTTGCGGATGTCCTGGTACAGCGCCACGGCGTGCAGCAGGTTGAGCAACTGGCGCTTGTACTCGTGGATGCGCTTGACCTGCACGTCGAACAGCGCCTCGACGTCCAGGCGGATGCCCAGGCGCTCCTCCACCAGCCGCGCCAGGCGCGCCTTGTTGTGCCGCCGCTGCTGGGCGAAGCCGCGCTGCACCGCGGCGTCGCCGGCGTGGGCCTCCAGGGCGCGCAGGCGCGTCTCGGGGTCGTCGAGCAGCTCGCGCCCGAGGAACTCGCAGAGCAGCCCGGTCAGCTCCGGGTTGGTCTGGAACAGCCAGCGGCGGAAGGTCACGCCGTTGGTCTTGTTGCTGATGCGCCCCGGGTACAGGCGGTGCAGGTCGCGGAACACCGTCTCGCGCATCAGCTCGGTGTGCAGCGCGGAGACGCCGTTGACGCTGTGCGAGCCGAGGAACGCCAGGTTGCCCATGCGCACCCGCCGGCCGTTGTCCTCCTCGATCAGCGACACCGCGCGCAGCAGGGCGAAGTCGTGGATGTCCTTGGCGCGCAGCGCGTCGATGTGGAAGGCGTTGATCAGGTAGATGATCTGCATGTGCCGCGGCAGCATGCGCTCCATCAGCCCCACCGGCCAGGACTCCAGGGCCTCGGGCAGCAGCGTGTGGTTGGTGTAGGACAGCGTCGCCACGGTCAGCTCCCAGGCCTGCTCCCACTGCAGGTAATGGTCGTCCAGCAGCAGGCGCATCAGTTCGGCCACGGCGATGGCCGGGTGGGTGTCGTTGAGCTGGATGGCCACCCGCGCCGGCAAGCTGGCCAGCGCCAGGCCCTGGCCCAGGTGGCGCTGCAGCAGGTCCTGCAGCGAGGCGCTGACGAAGAAGTATTCCTGGCGCAGGCGCAGCTCCTGGCCGGCCTCGGTGCTGTCCGCCGGGTAGAGCACCCGCGAGATGCTCTCGGCGCGCGCCGTGTCGGCCACCGCGCCGAGGTGGTCGCCGGCGTTGAAGCGGTCGAGCTTGAGGGTTTCCTCGCCGCGGGCGCGCCACAGGCGCAGGGTGTTCACCCCGGCCCGCCGCCAGCCGACGATGGGCATGTCGTAGGCCACCGCGCGCAGGCGCTCCATGGGTTCCCAGTGCTGCCGCGCGCTGCCGTCGCCGCCGTCGATGGCGTACACGCTGCCGCCGAAGCCGATGCTGATGCTGCATTCCGGGCGCTCGAACTCCCAGGGGTTGCCGAAGTCCAGCCAGGTCTCCGGCTGCTCCTGCTGCCAGCCGTCGGCGATGCTCTGGCGGAACAGCCCGTGCTCGTAGCGGATGCCATAGCCGTAGGCGGGGATGTCGAGGGTCGCCATGCTCTCCATGAAGCACGCCGCCAGGCGGCCCAGGCCACCGTTGCCCAGGGCCGCGTCGGGCTCGGCCAGGCGCACCTGCTCCAGGTCTACGCCCAGTTGCAGCAGGGCCTCGCGGGCGATCTCCAGCAGGCCGAGGTTGCTCAGGTTGTCGATCAGCAGGCGGCCGATGAGGAACTCCAGCGACAGGTAGTAGACGCGCTTGCGCTGGCCGCGGTCGATGCTGCGGCTGGCCTCGTCCCAGCCGTCGACGATGTAGCGCCGCGCGGCCAGCGCCACGGCCTCGAACCAGTCGTGGGCGTAGGCGTCGGCGGCGTCCTTGCCGACGTCGTAGCGCAGTCGCGTCAGCACTTCCTGCTTGAAGGTTTCCACCTGTTCGGGAACGGGGGTGCTGGAGCCGTGCATGGCGTGTTCTCCGTGGTTCGCCTTGGGAAAAGGGCGGCGCCGGCGGCCGCCTCGTGTATCTAGGCCCGGTGCGCCGGCCAGAGTTCAGGTGTTTTCCCCGCCCGGGGCGGCCGTCCGTCCGAATCGCTGAACACCGCCCGGCGCCGCGGCCTCTCCCGAACGAACCCCGCAGTGAAGCGGCCGCGAAAGGAGAAGAGCGATGCCCCGAGGCAGCAAAGACAAGTACACCGACAAGCAGAAGCGCAAGGCCGAACATATCGAGGAAAGCTACGAGGAGCGTGGCGTGTCCAGGGACGAGGCCGAAGCGCGGGCCTGGGCCACCGTCAACAAGCAGTCCGGCGGCGGCGAGCGAGCCGGCGGCTCGGGCCAGAAGAAGAGCCCAACGGCCAAGGCCGAATCGCGGCGTTCCTCGGCGCGCCGCGCGGTGGCCACCAAGCACGGCGTGCCGCGCCCCGGCCAGCGCCTGGAGGCGATGAACAAGCAGGAGCTGCTGGAGCGCGCGCGCCGGCAGAACATCCGCGGACGCTCGTCCATGCGCAAGCAGGAGCTGATCGAGGCCTTGCGCAAGGCCTGATCCCTGGCCCCTGGCGCTGCATTGCGCCAGGGGCCGGGCGTCTCAGCCGTTGACCACGGTTCCGCCGTTGACGTGCAGCACCTGGCCGCTCATATACGAGGAGTCGGAACAGGCCAGGTAGACGTAGGCCGGGGCCAGCTCGTCGGGCTGGCCGGGGCGCCCCATCGGCGTGTTGCTGCCGAACTTCGCCACCTCCTCGGCGCTGAAGGTCGAGGGGATCAGCGGCGTCCAGATCGGCCCCGGGGCTACGGCGTTCACCCGGATGCCGCGCTGCACCAGGTTCAGCGCCAGGGAACGGGTGAAGGAAGTGATGGCGCCCTTGGTCGAGGAATAGTCGATCAGCCTGGGGTTGCCCTTGTAGGCGGTGATCGAGGTGGTGTTGACGATGGCCGCGCCCTCGCCCATCAGCGGCAGCAGCGCCTTGGTCAGCTGGAACATGCCGAAGATGTTGGTGCGGAAGGTGCGCTCCCACTGTTCCTCGCTGATGTCTTCGAGGGAGTCGGCCGGGTGCTGTTCGCCGGCGTTGTTCACCAGCACGTCCAGCCTGCCCCAGCGTTCCTTCAGGCGCCGCGCCACCTCGGCGCAGAAACCGGCATCGGCGACGTCGCCGGCCAGTTCCAGGCAGTGCCGGCCGCAGGCCTCGATCAACTGGCAGGTCTTGGTCGCGTCCTCGGTTTCCTCCAGGTACAGCAGCATCACGTCGGCGCCCTCGCGGGCGAAGGTCAGCGCCACGGCGCGGCCGATGCCGCTGTCGCCGCCGGTGACCACCGCCACCTTGCCCTCCAGCTTGCCGGCGGCGCGGTAGCTTTCCGAGGCGAACTCCGGCGGTGGCTGCATGATCTCCTCGCGGCCGGGCTGCCGGTCCTGGTGCTGGGGCGGAAGTTTCTCGCTCATGGTGGCTGTCCTCCGGTGCGTGGGTCGGTAGCGCGGGCCGTCAGCCGCGCGGCGGCAGGGTCTCGCCGCAATGGCAGTGCGGGTCCTGGCAGTGCTTCTCGCCATCGGGATGGCCGTCCGCGCAGGCCTGGCAGCAATAGGCGCGGCCGTCGGCGAACACGGCGGCGGCGCCCAGGCTGCACTGGCAGCCGGGGCAGGCGCAGGGTTGGTCGCTCATGGCAGGTCTCCTCCGCTTCGTGGCGCGGGGCCGCAGCCCCGCCGGTCACAGGGTTCGGCCGGCTGGGGGCGGCGGAGTTCAGCTTTTTCCGCCAGCGGCCCGCCGGCTGCGCGCATTTCGCTGCTGCTATTCGCCTGCCTGTGGAGCCAGGGAGCTTCGTGGTTGCGCATCATGCCGAGCGATCCCCTCTCCCGCTTGCGGGGGAGGGTTAGGGAGGGGGAGAGGAGTCAGGGTTGGCAGAGGTGTGTCGGCGAAGTCCGTTGCCCTCACCCCAGCCCTCTCCCAGAGGGAGAGGGAGCCGTTCGGCGTGGGCGATGAATTCGCAGTCGTCCTGAGACTTCGTCAGTGACGTAGGGCGTATAACCGTTCGCGGTTATCCGCCGATACACCGAGGTCATGGGCAACGCCCAGATCACCCCCGGAGCTGCTGGAAACCAAAGCCAAACGGCGGATAACGCCATAGGCGTTATGCGCCCTACAGCCCGGACGTAGGAGCAACTGTGAAGCGCTTTTCGTAGGATGGGTTGAGCCTTGACACGACCCACCAGAGCGCCTCGGCGCGCGGGGCAAGACAAAAAGCCGTGCTTCCTGGAACCGTGGGAGGACGCCTCCTTCGTCAGTGACGTAGGGCGTATAACCGTTCGCGGTTATCCGCCGATACACCGAGGTCATGGCCAACGCCCAGATCCCCCCGGAGCTGCTGGAAACCAAGGCCAAACGGCGGATAACGCCATAGGCGTTATCCGCCCTACAGCCCGGACGTAGGAGCAACTGTGAAGCGCTTTTCGTAGGATGGGTTGAGCCTTGGCGAAACCCATGCGGCCACGGTGATGGGTATCGCTTCGCTCAACGCCATCCTACGGATTGTGTTTGCGGACGTAGGAGCGGACTTCGTCCGCGATCCGGCCGGCAGGCCGGTCTCAGCGCTCCTCGCCCAACTGCTGCCACATCCGCCGCGTCAGGCGTTGCCGGGTCTCGCCCCAGCTCGCCCAGGGGTCATCCTCGCCCTTCAGCGCCAGGCGCTCGTCGATGTTGCCCAGGTTCCAGGCATTGGCGCCGCGCAACGCATCCAGCTCGCCCTCGGCCACCGGCACCGACACCGGCAGGCCTTCGCGGGCGCGGACCGACCAGGCGCACACGGTGCTGGCGCCGCGGCTGTTGCGCAGGTAATCGACGAAGATCCGCCCGACGCGGTTCTTCGGCCCGGATACGGCGCTGAAGCGGTCCGGCATCTGCCTGGCCAGGTGGCGGGTGATGGCGTGGGCGAAGTCCTTGACCTCGTCCCAGCCGTGGCGGCGCTCCAGCGGCACCAGGATGTGCATGCCCTTGCCGCCGCTGGTCTTGAGGAAGCAGGCCAGGCCCAGTTCGTCGAGCACTGCGAGGGTCAGCCGGGTCGCCTCGATCATCCGCGCCCAGGGCAGGCTGGGGTCGGGGTCCAGGTCGAGGACGAAGCGGTCGGGGTGCTCCAGGTCGTCCACCCGGGCGTTCCAGGTGTGCAGCTCGACCACGCCCATCTGTGCGGCGCCGGCCAGGGCCTTGGCGGTGGCGATGCGCAGCAGCGGCGCGTGGCCCGGGTCCAGGCGCGGGTCCAGCTGTTCCACTCCGGGCATGGCGTTGCGCGAGGCGTGGCGCTGGAAGAACACCTCGCCGCCGACGCCGTCCGGGGCGCGCAGCAGCGATACCGGACGGTCGCCGAGCCAGGGCAGGATGTGCTCGGCGGCCCTCTCGTAGTAGCGCGCCAGGTCCAGCTTGCGCAGGCCGCTGGCGGCGTCGATCACCCGCTCGGGGTGGGTGATGGCCACGCCGGCCACCTTCGCGTCGTCCTTCGCCGCCTTGCGCGGGCGTTTCGCCATGGGCTGCGCGCCCTCCCCGGCCGCCGGCTTCGCGCGTTCCTCGACTATCGCCTCGGCGGGCTTGTCGTTGCGCAGGCCGTGGAACACCGCGTGGCGCACCAGGCCCTCGCGGGTCATTTCGGCGAAGGCCACTTCGCAGAGCCGCTCGGGGCGCAGCCAGGTCACGCCCTGGAAGGCCTGGCCGCGCGGCGGCGAGGCCAGCGGGCAGGTCTTGCTGGCCAGCGGGCGCAGGTTGTCGTGCACCCGCTTGAGGGTGGCGGCATCGAAGCCGGTGCCCACCTTGCCGGCGTAGCGCAGCTCGCCCTGGTCATCGTGCAGGCCCAACAGCAGCGCGCCGAAATGCCGGCGGCTGCCCTTGGGCGGGGTCAGGCCGAGGATGACGAATTCCTGGCGGCGCTTGCACTTGAGCTTGATCCAGTCGGTGGAGCGGCGCTCGACATAGGCGCTGCCGACACGCTTGCCGATCAGCCCTTCCAGGCCCAGGCGGCAGGCGCTGTCGAGGATGCTGCGCGGGTCGTCGGTGAAATCCTCCGAGTAGCGCAGGCGGTCGCTGGCATTGTGCTTCAGCAACCCGGCCAGCATGGCGCGGCGCTGCTCCACGGGCTGCCGGCGCAGGTCCTCGCCGTCCAGCCAGAGCAGGTCGAACAGGGTGTAGCGCACCTCGTCGCTGGCGCCGACGTCGAAGGCGTTCTGCAGGCGCTGGAAGTCCGGGCGACCCTCCTCGTCCACCACCAGGATTTCGCCGTCGAGCCAGGCCGACTCCAGCGGCAGGGCGCGCAGCGCGGCGCAGATGTCCGGCAGGCGCTCCGCCCAGTCGTGGCCGTTGCGCGTCTGCAGGCGCACCTCGCCCTTTTCCACCCGTGCCAGGATGCGGTAGCCGTCGAGCTTCAGCTCGTAGCGCCAGTCGCCCTCCGGGGGCGCATCCAGCAACGTGGCCAGTTCCGGGGAGATACGCTCGGGCATGGCGCCGGCCTTGGCGGCCTTGCGGCGCGGCGCCTTGGCCGCGGCGGCGCGCCTGGGCGGGTCGGCCGGCTTTTGCGCCGGTGCCGCCTCGCCGGGCAGCGTCCGCCCGCTGAGCACGCTCTGCGGCGCCTCGGCGAGGATGTCGTGGCGGGGGAAGTCGCGGGCCTCATCGTCGCGCCCCTTGACCAGGAACCACTGCGGCTTGCGCCCGGCCATGCGGGTGCGGATGAGGTTCCAGCTGCCGTGCAGCTTGCTGCCTTCCAGGCGGAACTTCAGGTGGCCGTTCTCCAGGCCCTGCCGCGGGTCGCCCAGGGGCTGCCAGCGGCCGCGGTCCCAGACGATGACGTCGCCGGCGCCGTAATGGCCCTCGGGGATGTGGCCCTCGAAGCCGGCGTATTCCAGCGGGTGGTCCTCCACCTCGATGGCCAGGCGCTTCACCGAAGGGTCCAGGCAGGGCCCCTTGGGCACCGCCCAGCTCTTGAGCACGCCATCGAGTTCCAGGCGGAAGTCGTAGTGCAGGTGGCTGGCGTCATGCTTCTGGACGACGAATTCCAGTTCCCCGGCCTGGCGTCCGGGGGCCTCGCCGCGCGGCTCCGGCGTGCCGCTGAAGTCGCGGCGGCGGGCGTACTCCTGCAGGCTCGGCGTATCACTGGCCATGGGTGTTTCCTCCGCGGCGGGCCGCTTCAGCGTTCTTCCTCGTCAGTGTCCGGCGGCGACACCTGGTCGGTCCAGGGCTTGCCGTCCAATGGCGCGGAGCGGCCCAGCTCGGCCTCGTCCAGGCCGATGCCGCCGCCGATCTCCTCCTCGCCCACCACCCGCAGTTCGCGGTCCACCGGGGTTTCGTCGGCGGGCTCGAGTTCGGACTCGGTACCTTCGTCGAGCAGCGTCTCCGGGGCCAGGTCGTCGCTGTCCACGTGGTCCTCGTACTCGCCATCGACCAGGGTCTCGCCGCCGGTCATGCCCATCTCGGCAGCCCGCTGCGGCGGGAACTCCTCATTCACCTCGCGCCGCGGCCGCTCGTCGCCGATGCGGCCCGCGGCGCGCTCGTCCTCGAAATCCAGCTCGCGCACCGAGCCCATGCGGTCCTCGGTGTCGTCGATTTCCTGCGGCTGGCTGTGCTTGCGCTCGTCGTTCATGGCCTTCTCCTCTCGCTGGGCGCCGCCCTGCCCGGCCACCTGCGGGCAGCGCGCGGCGCGCGGGCCTCAGGGGGAAATGGGGTCGCTGGCGGGGAAGGTTTCTTCCAGGGAGTGGTCCAGTTGCCGTTCCTGCGCCTTCTTCAGCCTGCCGCTGTCGGCGCAGGGGCATTCGGGGTCCTTGCACTGGCGGTCCTCGGGGTGGCCCTGGGCGCAGGCCTGGCAGCAGAAATAGCGCTCGCCCTCGCGCACGGCGGCGGCGTCCAGCTCGCAGATGCAGTTGGGGCAGGCACAGATATCGGGTTTCATTTCCAGGCTCCTCCGTGCGTCAGCTCTACCTCGGTTGAGCCGGACGCAAGCGGGGAGTTCAGCTTTTCCCGCGGGCGACGCCGCCGCGCCTCAGGCGGCGGCGTAGGTGCGGATCAGCTCCTGGCCCAGGCTTTCCACCTGCTCGGCGGTGCAGAGTTCCTCGCCGCTGATGCCTACCACCGTGGTGGGCGCCCTGCCCTGCGACGGGTGGCGCAGGCTGATGGCGTAGCAGCCATCGAGCTGGCGGCAGCAGTTGAAGCGGAACCCCGGATGGTTGTGCTGCAACAAGGCTTCGATTTCGCCACGAGTGAAATGCGTCATGCGGATACCCTCCCCGGGAAAAGCCCCTCTTTCGGGAAAAGGTAGCGCCGGTCGCCAGCGAAAAAAGGCTGGCAGGACGCCATCCTTTGGCCATGCAGAATGCCTGATTGGCAAAAGCGCTCCGCATGTCATCCACTTAGCGGGACCGCGGACCTGCGCGCCGCTTTCTTGTCGCCCAAAAAAGCGTCTGGCCCGACGAGCGGTAGGCGCCATGGGGCGTTACCGGTACCCGGGTACCAACCGCCATCGAGGCCCGGCCGGCGGAGGCGCGCCTGGATTGCATTTCGCCACCACCCGGGCATGCAGTAAGGCGCCGGGCGAGCCCGCCGCTTTGCAATGCGCAAGCATCAAAGGGCCATCTATTCAGCTGAAAGTTCAACGTAAACAGCCGCTTAGGAATAGCGGCACGGGCGGAACGATTGCTGCAAAGGCATCGGCTACCCAACCAACACACAGGGAGTACGTCATGCCTGCCATTTTCAACGCCGCCATCGAATACCTGCAGAACCAGTTCCGCGCCTATGCCCCGCAATTCTCCTACCGTCCCGACGGCTCGGTGCTGATGGACCTGCACGACGCCAACGGCGAGCGCATCGCCCTGCGCGTGCTGCACAAGGAAGAGCAGGAAAACGACGTCCTGCTGAACAACCTGGTGGAGCGCATCCGCCGCGACCTGATCACCGAGTCGGGTCCGCTGCAGCCGGACAACGTCGACTGGTTCCTCAAGCGTATCGAGCTGCGCACCTTCGTCCCCGGCAACTACCGGCACCGGCCACGCAAGATAGTGGTGGCCGGCGAGCGCCTGCGCGCCCTGGCCGAGCGCAACCCGCGCTGGTAACCCCCCTGCCCCGCCGCCGGCATGCGCCGGCGGCGGGACCTGCGCTCAATGCGGCCGCGCCACCGCCCGCAGCAGGTTGGCGCCCAGCTTGTCGGCGTTGCAGCTGGCGACGTTGGCCAGGGACACCACGCCCACCAGGCGTTTCTGCCGGTTCACCACCGCCAGGCGGCGCTTCTCGATCTGCCCCATGTTCTTGGCCACGTGGTCCAGCTCCTCGTCGTCGAAGCAGTAGCAGACGCCGGGACTCATCACCTCGCTGACCGCCGTGCGCCCGTCCAGGCCATCGGCCAGGCCGCGCACCACCAGGTCGCGGTCGGTGACCACGCCGGTCATGCGCTCGCCCTCGCCGACGATCAGGGCGCCGATGTCCGCCTGGCGCATCAGCAGCGCCGCCTCCTGCAGGGTGGTGGCCGGGTCGATGGTGCGGACTTCGCGGCTCATGACTTCGCTGACTTTCATCGCTGTTCTCCTCAAGGGTGGACTCACCTGTGTGGAAAGTCCGTCGCCGCCAGGGTTCGAAGAATCTGCCCGGGCGTCAGGCGTGCACCGTCCACTGGCAGGTGGAATCGGCGATGGGCATGGCGTCCACCCGCTCGACCAGGCCGCAGGCGATGGCTTCCTGCGCCCCGAGGATGCGCGGGTAGGCCATCAGGTAGCTGGGAATGTCCAGGCGCTCCGCCGCGCCCCGGGTGCGCTCATCGACGATGTCGGCGTAGAGCTTCAGGTCGTAGTCCAGGCTCATGGCGTATTCCGCCATGCGCGCATGGTCCACCGCGCCGTGCAGCGACCAGTGGAAGGGGTGGAACAGGAACTTGCTGTACAGGCACGCGGTGCGCACCTGGCCGGCGAGGAACAGGATGTTGCCCATGGATTCGACTGTGCCGAGGTTGTGGGTGTCCACCTGCACCGGCAGCGAGAGCAGGTAGTTGTAGAGGGTGAAGCCGTAGCTGCAGTCGCCGCCCATGGTGGCGATGTTCAGCTGCAGGTGGCTGGCGCCCTGCTGCAGGGCGCGGGTGCAGGTGCTGATGAGGTTGCCGCAGGTGGAGGAGTTGATCGGGCCGGTGAAGTGGATGATGTGGGTGGACATGGGGGCTCCTGGGGGCGTGGGTCGCTGGGCTGGACTCTCTGGTGAGTCGCGGGGGTGGGTGGGGGAGCCATTGGGGCGACGAATGGTGGTGAGGTGGAGCGAGCTTGCTCGCGAACTGGCTGGTGGCATCTGCGCGCCGGTTCAACGCCGCCCCTCTCCCTAACCCTCGGCTGCGCGCCCCGCCCTGAAGGTAGAGGGAACCGTTGGGCAGGGCTGGATGTTATGGCGTTAGCCGGCAGCCTCGGTGGTTTCCGGCTGGGGCCAATTCTTCTCTCGGCACGGACGGCCCCCTCTCCCGCTTGCGGGAGAGGGCTGGGGTGAGGGTGCTCTTGACCCCGACCGCCGGCGTTATCCGCCGGATCGCGGACAGAGTCCTCCTACGCTGCCCCACCCGCGCCATTCCCATGTAGGAGCGCGCCCTGCGCGCGATTCGCGGGCAGGCCCCGCTCCTACAGTTCCAGGAAAGCCCCGTAGGATGGGTTGAGCGAAGCGATACCCATCGCCACCACCGCATGGGTTTCGCAGGCTCAACCCATCCTACGAAAAGCGACTCGGCGCAGCAGGCAAGACGGTTGCGCCTACGGCTCCAGGAAGCACCGGCGTAGGAGCGGACCTTGTCCGCGATTGGACTCGCCGGCTACGCCAGCCCCACCGGAGCCTGGCTGTTCTCTTCCAGCAACTCGACCACCACCTCCCGCAACGCCTCATCCACATCGCCCTTGCGCGCCAGGTGGCGGCGAAAACTGCGAACCTGCCGCGCCGCGCTGCCACCCTCACGGGCCAGCCGGCAGGCATGGGCATAGGCCCATTCGTTGCCGGCACGCGCCGCTGTCCCACACTGCGCCCAGGCCAGTTCCAGCCACCGCGCCAGGTCCACGCAGCGCCCATCGGCCAGCAGGAAGCGCGCCCGGCAACCGTGGCGCTGGGCCTGCCAGTAGTTCTCCGCCAGCAGCGCCCGCAGCCGGTGCGGCTCCCTTGCGTCGGCATCGGCCATGGCCTGGGTGAGCAGCGCGCGGAACAGCCCGGCGATGCACAGCGCATCGGCCAGGCGCGGGCAGGCGTCGCTGATGCGCAGTTCCAGGGTCGGGTAGCGTGCCGAGGGCCGGACGAACCACCAGGCGTGGCCCGGCTCGCGCATCAGGCCCCGGGTGTGGAGCAGCTTCAGGTAGGCCTGGTAGGCCGGCTCGTCGTCGAACCAGGGCGGGATGTCCATACGCGGCCACTGCCCGGACAGCGCCCGGCGGTAGCTCGCCAGCCCGGTGTGGCGGCCCTGCCAGAACGGCGACGAGCAGCTCAGCGCCAGCAGCAGCGGCGCCCAGGGCAGCACCCGGTTCATCAGCGCCACCCGGTCCAGCCCCGGCGGCACTTCCACGTGCACGTGCAGGCCGCACAGCATGCTGTTGCGGGCCGGCTGCACGTAGTCCTCGAACAGGGCGCGGTAATGCGCCGGCTCGCTGGGCGCAGCGTCGGCGAGGCGGCTGAACGGGTGCGCGCCCACCACCAGGCTGCGCAGGCCGTTGGCCCGGGCCAGCTCGGCCAGCTGCGCGCGGCCGCGGGCGAGAAAGGCGGCGGCCTCGCCCAATTGGCGGAACACCGGGCTGACCAGTTCCGCCTGGCACTGGAACATCTCCTCAGCGAAGCAGTCGCCCAGCGCTCGGCGGCAGGCCTGCACCCATTCGGGCGGGACCTGCCGGGCCAGGTCGAGGCTGGCGCCGTCGACGAGGAAGGCCTCTTCCTCGATGCCGAAGCGGGCCGGTGGGTAGGCGGGCGTCGCGACCATGGGGATCCCTGCCGGAAGGGTTACAGGATCGACGCCGCGGCCCCGTCCGGGGTTCCGTTTTTCCCACGCGCAGCCGCTGGTGCCGATCGTTGAAACCTTCGCCGCCGGCGCCACTCGCAATGTTCAGGAGCCATCGCCAGAGGAGCCGCCCCATGAACCTGCCCTGTACTCCGCCCCGCGAAGAGGCGGTCGATGCCCGTTCGCTGCACAGGGCGCTGCTCCATGCGCCCCTGGAGCACCTGGCGGCGGCCGAAACCTTCCTCGACCGGCAGCTGCGCCAGGCGGCCGAGCTGCCCGTCGACCTGCCCGACACCCCGGCGGCCTGGCCGCAGTGGCTGGACGCGCGGGCCGCCCGCACCGCGCGGGACTATGCCCGGTACCTGGCCGAGCGGCATGCCGGCGCGCCGCGGCGCTACTTCGGCAACCGCGCCCACGCGCTGCACTTCCTGCGCGGCGTGGCCCCCACCAAGCTGGTGGACGGCGCCTGGCTGTATGGCGTGCTGGGCCATGCCGGCGACGCCCGCCTGCTGCCCCTGCTGCATACCTACCTGGAGGAACTCGGCCGCGGCGTGGCCGCCAGCAACCACGTGCTGATCTACCGCCACCTGCTGGAAAGCCTGGGCTGCGCCGGCGCGGCCGAGCTGTCCGCCGAGCACTACGTGCAGGGCGCGGTGCAACTGGCGCTGGGCTGCCTGGCCGGGCAGCGCCTGCCCGAGCTGATCGGCTACAACCTGGGCTACGAGCTGCCGCCGCTGCACCTGCTGGTGACCACCTGGGAGTTGCAGGAGTTGGGCATCGACGCCACCTACTTCCGCCTCCACGTGACCATCGACAACGCCAGCTGCGGCCACGCCCGCCGGGCCCTGCAGGCGCTCTACAACCACCTGCCGGACAAACCGCGGCGCCGGGCCTTCCTCGCCCGGGTGCGGGCCGGCATGGGGCTGAACGACGTCGGTCTGTCCAGCACCCAGGTGATCGACGGCTTCGACCTCGACCGCGAGCTGCTGGCCATGCTGGAGCGCAAGCAGCCCTTCGCCCGCCACCTGCACAGCGACCGCACGCGCATCCAGGGCCGCACCCTGAACCAGTGGCTGGCCGCGCCCTGGGGCGTGGCCGCGCTGCTGCGGGCGCTGCAGCAGGAGGGCTGGATCCGTCGCGACGCCGACCCGGCGCACAGCCGCTTCTGGCGCCTGGTCAGCGGCCCCGACGCGGCCATGTTCGGCGTCTTCGATGGCTATGAGCAGCAGCTGCTGCACGACTGGATCGCCGGCAGTTGGTCGCCTCCGCACGCCCCTGGCCGGCGCGCGCCGCAGCCGGTGGCGCTGGAAGCGGCGCCGGCCGACCTCGACGAGGAAGAACGCCGGCTGCGCCGCGAACTGGCCCAGCTGGCGCCGCACCAGCGCCGCCGGCACCTGCTGCCGCTGCTGGCCCCGCAGCGCCACTGGACGCCGCTGGGCCTGCTGGCCACCCGCCTGTTCAGCCAGGACCTGGGGGTGGCGCCATGACGCCGCTGCCGCCACGCCTGGAAGCCCTGCAGGCGCTGGGGCAGCGCCTGCGCGGGGAAGGCTACGCCTTCGTCACCGTGAGCCCGGCCACCCACGCGCGGGTCAATGCCCGCGAGGAAAACGCCCTGGCCCGCGACCTGCGCGACGTCTTCGGCTGGAGCCGGCCCTTCGCCGAGGACCTGCTCGAGCGCTCGCTGTTCTCCCTGCTGGAGGCCGCCGACCTGTTGCAGTGGGATGGCCGCCACTGGCGCAGCAAGGTGCGCTGGTCGAGCCTGGAGGACCAGTTGTTCGCCCATTCGGCCTACCCCACCGAGGCGGCCGAGGCGGTGTTCTTCGGCCCCGACACCTACCGTTTCGCCCGCGCCATCGCCCAGCACCTGCGCACGCTGGACAGCCGCGACATCCATCGCGCGGTGGACATCGGCTGCGGCGCCGGGCCCGGCGCCATCCTCCTCGCCGGGGCCTGCCCGCAGGCGGAGGTACATGCGGTGGACATCAACCCCCACGCCCTGGCCTTCACCCGCGTCAACACGCTGCTGGCCGAGGCGCCGCAATTGCAGGTGCGCCGCAGCGACCTGCTGGAGGGCCTGGCCGGCGACTTCGACCTGATGGTCGCCAACCCGCCCTACATGCTCGACGCGGCCCAGCGCACCTACCGCCATGGCGGCGGCTCCCAGGGCGCGGAGCTGTCGTTGCGCATCCTCGAAAGCGCCCTCGGCCGCCTGGCGCCCGGCGGCAGCCTGCTGCTCTACACGGGCGCCGCGGTCATCGACGGCGAGGCGCCGCTGTGGCGCCAGGCGAGCCGGCTGCTGGCGGCCCGCCCCGGCTGGGAATGGCGCTACGAGGAACTGGACCCGGACGTGTTCGGCGAAGAGCTGGAAGTGCCCGCCTACCGCCAGGTGGAACGCATCGCCGCGGTGCTGCTGACGTTGCGGCGCCTGGCCTGATCCCCGTCACAGCCAGGGCTGCACCGGCGGGCTGCACAGCGCCACGCCGATCGCCAGGCCCAGTTCCTCCAGGCCCACCGGTTTGAGCAGCACGGGGTAGGAACGGCCGTGGGTGGCCGAGCGCTGCGGGTCCTGGGTCAGCACCAGCACCCGCGTCAGCGGGCGCAGCGGCAGCGACGACTGGATCAGCGCCGGGCCGGTGTGCGGCCCGGCGAAGGGCTCGTCCACCAGCATCAGGTCGATCACTACCGAGGATGCCAGGTGATCCAGCGCCTGTTCCGTGTCGCCCGCGCTGAGCACCGCGTAGCCGCGGTCCAGCAACAGCTGCTCCAGGCGCCACAGCTGGTCGGCCTGCTCGGCGAGCAGCAGCACCACCTTGTTCGTTTCGCTCATGGCTCGTCTCCGTCGGTGAATGGTCCGACTTCCTGGCGAGCAAGAACCACGCCCACCCGCGCGACGATCCAGGCCCCGGCGCAGAGCGCCCGCGCACAGGGTCATGGCAGGACGACATCAGCAGAATGCGCTGGCGGCCCCGCCAGGCGCTGCAAAATGCCCAGCGCGGCCGCCGGTAAGCTGGCCGGCACCAAGCGGCGCCGGCGCAGTCGCAGCAAAGAGCGGCCAAGCGAAGGTACCCGCCATGACAGAGCATCCCCGCCCCCTCCCGGCGGAGCCCGCGGAGGAGTTCAGCGAACGCAGCCACCCGGTCGCCGAGCACATGGCCGGCCAGCGCCGGGCCTGGCGCCTGGAGCGCCTGGGGCTGGCCGTCCTGCTGGGCATAGTGCTGGTGGCCCTGAGCGGCCTGTTCGCCAGCGGCCCGCTGAGCTCGCGCCAGTTGGCCAGCCAGGATGGCCGGCTGCAGGTGGAGTACGAGCGCTTCGGCCGCATCGGCGCCAGCCACAACCTGCACGTGCGCCTGCGAGGCGCCCCGGGCAGCCCGGCCGAACTGCGCCTGGGCGGCGACTTCCTCGCCCGCCAGAGCGTGCAGAGCCTGCAGCCGATGCAGCGCGGCGACAGCTGGCGCGGCGGGCTGGCCATCCACGGGCGGCACGACGAGCGCGGCGAGTGGCACCTGTTCCTGACCTTGTTGCCCGACGCGCCGGGCCTGCTCGACTACCGGGTGGAAGGCGCCGGCCAGGCCCTGGAATTCAACCAGCTCATCTACCCCTGAGGAGGTGCCCCATGGAGTCGGTCCTGCGCGCCGCGGCCATCTACCTGCTGTTGCTGATCCTCTTCCGCATCGCCGGCAGGCGGTCGCTGGCGGACATCACCACCTTCGACCTGCTGCTGTTGATGATCATCGGCGAGGCTACCCAGCAGGCCCTGCTGGGCAACGACTTCTCGCTGATCAATGCGGCGCTGGTGATAGTCACGCTGATCGTCATCGACGTCGGCCTGTCGCTGCTCAAGCTGCGCCACCCGGCAGTGGACCGGCTGATCGAGGGCTCGCCGACGCTCATCGTCGAGTACGGCCGGCCCTTGCGCGCGCGCCTGGCCGAGGCGCGCCTGCGCGAGGAAGACATCCTCCTCGCCGCGCGCCAGACCCAGGGCCTGGAGCGCATGGAGCAGATCCGCTTCGCCATCCTGGAGAAGAACGGCAAGATCTCCATCATTCCCGAGAGCGGCAAATGAGCGGCTGCGAAGTGTTCCGCATGGATCAGCGCGGCGGCGGCGCGTCGCCTTCGGCCTGCTCCTGGTCGGCCACGCGCTGGGGCGTTTCCCCGGCGCCGGCGCTCTCGCCCATGCGCTGGTAGGTGTCGCGCAGCTTCTGCAGCTGCTCGGCGTCCAGTTCGTCCAGCCCCATCAGGGCGTCGTGGGCCGCGTGGGTGGTGCGCAGCAACTCGTCGATCTTGATGTGCAGGGCGTCGGTGTCGCGGTTCTGGGTGTTCTGGATGAGGAACACCATGAGGAAGGTGACGATGGTGGTCGAGGTGTTGATCACCAGTTGCCAGGTGTCGTTGAAGTGGAAGAAGGGCCCGCTGACGGCCCAGGCCACCAGCAGCGCGCAGGCCACGGCGAAGGTCGGCGGGCGCCCGGCCCATAGCGACAGCCACTGGGCGAAGCGGGAAAACGACAGCCCGCCGGGCTTTTCCCGCTCTGCGCCAGCCGCGGCCGGGGGCGCCTCGTCGGCCCCCGGCGCGGCCGCCTTCGCACTCTGCCCCGGCCGCTCAGCCCGGGCGCTTCTCATCGCCGATCCCCTGGATGTCTATGTCCTCCGGCGAATACTCCGCCGTCGAAGCCGGGGGCTTCTGCACGCAACCCTCGCTGCCGTCCTCCTCGGGCGTCTCGATGACCGGGCCGGGCCGGCGCGGCTCGCCCTTGCGCTCGCGCACCGGCGCCTTCGGCGGGTCGTCATGTTCGGCCACGGGGCCAGGGCGGGGTTTCTGCACGATGGTGTTCTTCTCGCTCATCACGTTCTCTCCCGGGGCCGAGCCCCCAAAGCCTCTGGTGTCGCCCTCGGTGGAAAAGCGCCGCGGCCGAGAGTTCAGAAGTTCTCCCCGGCGGCAGCGCGAGCTTCGCCGTTTTCCTGAACTTCTGCCGCCTCGCCCCGACCAAAACTACTCATACGCATCGATAAGGGGGAACACCATGGCGTCGCTGAATTCCTGGCTCGACCTCGCCTTCCTCGGCCGCCTGCTGCTGGTGGTGGCCGCCGCCTTCGTGGTAGCCGGGCTGCTGCACCTGCTCATCGGCTCCCTGAGAAAGCGCCTGGCGGCCAGGACCAGCCAGTGGGCCCGCTATGCCTCGGCGATCGCCAACAGGACCAGCAACCTGCTGCTGTTCGCCTTCTCGCTGATGCTGGCCCTCAAGCTGGTTGCCCTGCCGGGCAACTGGGAGGCGGCGCTGACCCATGGCTGGTTCGTCATCCTGGCGCTGCAGGTGGCCCTGTGGCTCGACGCCTGCGTGCGCCTGTGGACCGGCGAGCTGGCCCGCTCGCGCTTCGGCGGCATCCGCAACCCGGTGATGGCGACTCTCCTCTCGGTGGTGATCCTGATCGTCGTCTGGGCCGTGATGCTGCTGTCCATCCTGGCCAACCTGGGCGTCGACATCACCGCGCTGATCGCCAGCCTGGGCGTGGGCGGCATCGCCGTGGCGCTGGCCGTGCAGACCATCCTCAGCGACGTGTTCGCGTCCCTCTCGATCGGCTTCGACAAGCCCTTCGAGATCGGCGACTTCGTGGTGTTCGGCGACGTGGCCGGCACCATCGAGCACATCGGCCTGAAGACCACGCGCATCCGCAGCCTCAGCGGCGAGCAGATCGTCTGCTCGAACACCGAGCTGCTCAAGCAGACGCTGCATAACTACAAGCGGATGAACACCCGGCGCATCGTCTTCCAGTTCGGCATCAGCTATCGGACCTCGGCCGAGCAGGCCAAGGCGGTGGCGGAGCTGGTGAAGGAAATCATCGACGCCCAGCGCGAGGCGAAGTTCGACCGCGCCCACTTCCTTTGCTTCGACGAGAGCCGCCTGCTCTACGAGGTCGTCTACATCATGCAGACGGCCGACTACAACCGTTACATGGACGTGCAGCAGCAGATCAACCTGGGGCTGCTGGCCGGGGTGCAGGCGCTGGGCGTCGACTTCGCCTTCCCGGTCCGCGAGCTGCGCAACGTCGAGGCGCCGGGCGATGCCCCGCGCGGCCAGGAACGCCATTTCGCCCGCCCGCCGGCGCAGAACGGCGGCCAGGGCTCCACCAGCCATTGAGCGGGCGCCTCAGTCCTCGGGCGCGGAACGCTCGTAGCGCGCGCTGAACGCCTGGATGAAGGCGTTGCGCAGGATGCCGAGGAAGGCCTGGAACGCGCTGACGTCCCGGTCATGGATGTTGCCGCTGAGCTCGACGCGGGTCGCGAACTGGTCCTTGCGCTGGTTCTTCAGCAGCGTCTCGCCGCCGCCCACCAGCGCCTCCCAGATGGAGCGGAACAGGCCTTTGTCCTTCTCCTCCACGTCCTGCTGCCAGTTGAACACGTCGACGTCGCGCAGCAGCGGCTTGATGTAGCCGCTGAGCCGGCCCTCGTCCGCCCTGGCCTCGATCACCAGGGTGCCGTGGCCCTGGTTGAAGTCGAACCTGCCGTAGGCCGCGGCGAAGTCGTTCACCCGCCGCAGCTCCACGTCGCTGGCGCGCAGGCGCAGCTCGAAGTCCTCGAAGTTGGCGAAGGGGTCGAAGGACGCCTGCACTTCCAGCGGCGCCTGGCCGAACAGCTGGGCGTGGCCTTCGAAGCGGGCCACCCGTTCGCCCTTCTCGTCCCTCACGTTGGTCAGGTTGTACAGGCTCGCCTGCACCGCGCTGGCGGTAAGGTGCACCGGCGGCCTGGAGCGGTAGTTGCGGAAGTGGATGCGGCCGTCGTCGATGCGCACCTCGTCCAGGGTGATGGGCAGCAGCTTGTCCAGCTGCTCGCGCCAGTCGGTGCCGGCGCCGCTCTGGGAGTCCTGGCGGTCGCCGCCGTCGACGAAGTTCAGCTGCGGCCGCAGGAACACCACCCGCGCCACGATGCCGTGGTCGTACCAGAGCGCGTGCCAGCTCACCGAGAGGTCGATCACCGGCGCGTCCAGCAGCGGCACCGGCACCTTGCCGTTGACCTTGACGATCTTCAGGCCATTGATCCGGTAGGCCCCGCGCCACAGCGCGAGATCGACGTCGGCGAGCTGGCCGTGGTAGTCGCCCATGCGGTCGAGCTTGCCGTTGAGGTAGTCGCGGATCACGTAGGGCAACGCGACATGCGCGACCAGCAGCAACGCCAGGATCGCCAGGACGCTCGACAGGAGCAGGCTGTAGCGTCTTTTCATCACCGCCTCCGGAGCTTCTCTGGCAGTGGACTGGCGCAGCGGACGGCGAGTTCAGTGCGGTGGCGGCCAGTCCGCGATGGGTGCGGCTAGACGAGTGTGGAGTCAGGGTTGGCAACGGTGTGTGGGCGAAGTCCGCTGCCCTCACCCCAGCCCTCTCCCAGAGGGAGAGGGGGCTGTCCGTGCCACCGGGGTGTCCGGTGCGCTCGGTGAGTCTAATCGCGGACAAAATCCGCTACTACGCCCCCGGCAAACACAACCCGTAGGATGGCGTTGAGCGAAGCGATACCCATCACCACAACCGGCAAGACAGTTGCTCCTACGTCCGTGCCTTCTGGCCGTAGGAGCGTCCCCACGTCACGCCGGCACCGCCCCCACCTGCACCTCCCTCGCCCAGATACGATGCTGCAGCAATGCGTTCTTCAACCCAGCGAACACATCCCCCGCTGCCGCCCCCATCACCAGGCCATCGTCCGGCTGCAGCCCCAGTTGCCCCGGCAACGCCTGCGCATCGCCGCTGAAGGCCAGCGGCTTGAGGTGCTTGTAGGCCTCCAGCAGGTAATGCAGGCCACGGCCGTCCCCGCCCAGCGTGACCGCCACCCCGCCCGGCACGTAGACCGCGTCGAAGGCCACCGAGGGCAGGCCGTCCCAGGTGCCCTGGGGCGCCAGGCTGGTGCCGCTGTCGGTCTTGACCGGCGCCGCCGTAGGGCCGATCAGCTTGGCGCTGGCGCCCTCCGCGCCCAGGGCCTGGAGCATGTCGCCGATCTCGCTTTCGCTGGCACCGTCGGCCACCAGGATCGCCACCTTGCGCGAACGGATGTCGCCGGCCAGCAGGTTCACCTGGCTCAGCGCCGGCGATGGCTGCGGCGCCGGGCGCTGCGGGGCCTTCGCCGTGACCTGCACGCCGATCTGCGCGGCCACCCGCGCGGCCAGCTGGGCGTCGATGTTCACCAGCACCTCGTTGACCTCGCGCTCGCGGATCGCCTGGCGCTCCACCTTGCCCAGCTCGAAGGCGTAAGCGGCCACCACGTGATTCTGCTCGGCCTCGCTCAGGCTGTGCCAGAACAGCGCGGCCTGGCTGAAGTGGTCGGCGAAGGACGCCGCGCGTTCTCGCACCTTGCTGCCGGTCATCGGCTCGTGGTAGCTGACGAAGCCGCCCTGGCGCGCCGCCGGCGGGGTTTCCCGGGGCCAGCCGGCGTCGATGGAGTTGGGCTCGTAGGAGGCCCGCCCGCGGTGCAGGCTGTGCTGGTGGTAGGCGTCGCGCTGGTTGTTGTGGAACGGGCACAGCGGCTGGTTGATCGGGATCTGGTTGAAGTTCGGCCCGCCCAGGCGCAGCAGCTGGGTGTCGGTGTAGGAGAACAGCCGGCCCTGCAGCAGCGGGTCGTTGCTGAAATCGATGCCCGGCACTATGTGGCCGACGTGGAAGGCCACCTGCTCGGTCTCGGCGAAGAAGTTGTCCGGGTTGCGGTTCAGCACCATGCGCCCGAGCAGCTGCACCGGCACCTGTTCCTCGGGCACCAGCTTGGTGGCGTCGAGCAGGTCGAAGTCGAACTTGTCCTGGTCGTCCTCGGCGATCACCTGCACGCCCAGCTCCCATTCCGGGTAGTCGCCCTTCTCGATGTCCTCCCAGAGCGTGCGGCGGTTGAAGTCCGGGTCCTTGCCGGCGAGCTTCTGCGCCTCGTCCCAGACCAGCGAGCAGGTGCCGGACTTCGGCCTCCAGTGGAACTTCACCAGGTGGCTCTCGCCGTTGGCGTTGACCAGGCGGAAGGTATGCACGCCGAAGCCCTGCATGTTGCGGAAGGCGATGGGGATGGCGCGGTCGGACATCAGCCACATGACCATGTGCGCCGACTCCGGCTGCAGCGAGACGAAGTCCCAGAAGGTGTCGTGGGCCGAGGCGCCGGTGGGGATTTCGTTGTGCGGCTCGGGCTTCACCGCGTGGACGAAGTCGGGGAACTTGATCGCGTCCTGGATGAAGAACACCGGCATGTTGTTGCCCACCAGGTCGAAGTTGCCCTCCTCGGTGTAGAACTTCACCGCGAAGCCGCGCACGTCGCGCACGGTGTCGGCCGAGCCGCGCGGGCCCTGCACGGTGGAGAAGCGCACGAACACCGGGGTGCGCTTGCCGGCCTTGCCCAGGAACGCCGCCTTGGTCAGCGCGCTGCAGTCCTCGTAGGCCTCGAAATAGCCGTGGGCCGCCGAGCCGCGGGCATGCACCACGCGCTCGGGGATGCGCTCGTGGTCGAAGTGGGTGATCTTCTCGCGCAGGATGAAGTCTTCGAGCAGCGAGGGGCCGCGCGGGCCGGCCCTGAGGCTGTTCTGGTTGTCGGCGATGCGCGTGCCGGTATTGGTGGTCAGGGCCTGCCCGGTGGCGTCCTCGCGGTAGCGCTCCAACTGTTCGAGCTTCTCGTTGCCGTTGCCGCGGTCGGTGGTCTGGGTCCCCGCCAGTTGGCTCTGCTTGCCGGACTCTTTGTTCTGCGTCATCTGTCCATCTCCTGATCAGGTGGGCGGCGCCCATGGGCGCGCTGGCTCTTGGTTGGGGGCGGGCGCGGCGGCGGAGTTCAGGCTTTTTTCCCGGCGGTAGGCCGGCGGCGCGTTCGGCGTTCGGTTTGAACCTCCGGCCTTGCCCGGCAGTCGGCTGGGAAACGACCTCCGCCGGAGCCGCCATGTCCCACGACCTGCCCACCGGCCTGCTGCAGGCCCTCGCCGACTTCGAACTTCCCCGCGACCTCAGCCGCCAGCCCGACACGCTGGGCCGGCGCCTGCGCGAGCTGTGCGCCGCCGGCCTCGACCAGTTGCCCCGCCCCGGCGGCGGCCACACCCTGCAGCGCTGGCAGGCGCTGGCCACGGTGGCCGGCGCCGACCTGTCGCTGCTCAAGCTGTACGAAGGCCACACCGATGCCCTGGCGATCCTCGCCGAGCTGGCCCCCGAAGTGCCGCGGCGCCCCGGCGTCTGGGCGGTGTGGGCCGCCGACCCGCCAAGCCAGCGGGTACGCATCGAGGCGCGCCGGGGCGACGAGGTGCGCATCAGCGGGGTCAAGCCCTGGTGCTCCGGCGCCGCCCAGGTGAACCAGGCGCTGCTCAGCGTCCGGGATGAGAACCAGCGCCCGCAACTGGTGGCGGTGAGCCTGAAGCAGCCGGGCGTGCAGGTCGCCGAGGGCGGCTGGAACGCGGTGGGCATGGCCGCCACCGCCAGCGTCGAGGTCAGCTTCGAGGCAGCCGGGGCGCGTTGCGTGGGCGGGCCGCTGGCCTACCTGGAACGCCCCGGCTTCTGGCACGGCGCGGCGGGCATCGCCGCCTGCTGGTACGGCGCGGCCAGCCGCCTGGCCAGCTACCTGCACCACGGCCACACCGACGACCCGCACGCCATGGCCCACCTGGGCGCGGTGGACGCCGCCCTGGCCGGCGCCGCCGGCGCGCTGCGCGAATGCGCCGGCTGGATCGACGACAACCCCGACGCCTGCGCCGAACTCTGCGCCCGGCGCGTGCGGGCCCAGGTCGAGGGTGCCGTGGAGGCGGTGCAATGGCACGTCGGCCGCGCCCTGGGCGCCACGCCCTTCTGCCGCGACCAGCATTTCGCCCAGTTGGCCGCCGACCTGCCGGTATTCCTGCGCCAGAGCCACGGCGAGCGCGACCTGGCCTTCCTCGGCCTGCGCCTGGCCGCCCAGGCCGCCGAGGCCTGGGCGCTATGAGCGCGGCGCAGGACCCGATAGCCGCGGCCGGCGCCGGCACCGACCCGCAGGCCTGGCGCGCCTGCCGGGCGCTGCAGCGCTTGCCGCGGATCACCCCGCAGACGCTGCTGGGCGACGGGCGCCTGGTGCTGGTGGCGCCGCACCCCGACGACGAGGTGCTCGGCTGCGGCGGCCTGCTCGCCAGCCTGGGCGACTGGGCCGGCGAGCTGCTGCTGGTGTCGGTCACCGATGGCGAGGCCAGCCACCCCGGCTCGTCCCGCTGGACGCGCGAACGCCTGCGCGAAGTGCGCCCGCAGGAGAGCCGCGAGGCCCTCGCCCGCCTCGGCCTGGACCTGCCGCGCCTGCGCTGGCGGCGCCTGGGCATGGCCGACGGCCAGGTCGACGCGGCCACCCTCGATAGCGCCCTGCGCGGCCTGCTGCGCCCCGGCGACAGGCTGCTCAGCACCTGGCGCCGCGACGGCCACCCGGACCACGATCAGGTCGGCCTGGCCTGCGCGGCGGCAGCCGCTACTTCCGGTGCGCGCCATTGCGAAGTGCCGATCTGGGCCTGGCACTGGGCCGCCCCCGGCGACCCGCGCCTGCCCTGGGCGCGGGCCCGGCGCCTGGACCTGGACGCGCGCGCCCGGGGGCGCAAGCGCCGGGCCATCGCCGCCCACGTCAGCCAGCTGCAAGCGGACCCCACCCGCGGCGCCGGCCCCATCCTCGGCCCGCACCTGCTGGAAACCCTCAACCAACCCTTCGAGGTGTACTTCCTGTGAGCCTGCCCGCCAGCCATTTCGAGGCGCTGTATGCCGACGATCCAGACCCCTGGGCCTTCCGCACCCGCTGGTACGAACGGCGCAAGCGTGCGCTGCTGCTGGCCTGCCTGCCGCGCCCGCGCTTCGCCCGCGGCTTCGAGCCGGCCTGCGCCAACGGCGAACTGAGCATCGAACTGGCCCAGCGCTGCGATGAACTGCTGTGCAGCGACCCCAGCGCCACCGCCGTGAGCCTGGCACGCCAGCGCCTGGCCAGCTGCGACCACGCCCGCGTGCGCCAGGGCGGCCTGCCCCAGGACTGGCCCGCCGGCCGTTTCGACCTGGTGGTGCTCAGCGAGCTGGGCTACTACCTCGATGCGGAGTCCTGGCGCCTGGCCTGCGAACGCGCCGCCGCCAGCCTGGAGCGCGGCGCCGCGCTGGCGGCCTGCCACTGGCGCCATCCGATCCAGGGCTGCGAACTGGCCGGCGACGCCGTCCATGCCCTGCTCGCCGAGGCCATGGGCACGCCGGCGCGGGTCTGCCACCTGGAACCGGACTTCCGCCTGGAGCTGTGGTTCGACGACAACGCCGGGGCCGCCCCGTGATCGGCGTGCTGGTGCCGGCGCACAACGAGGAACAGCGCCTGCGTGGCTGCCTGTTGTCACTGCTGGAAGCGGCGCGCCACCCGGCCCTGAACGGCGAGCCGGTAACCGTGCTGGCAGTGCTCGACAGCTGCACCGACGGCAGCGCGGCCATCGCCGCCGAGCTGGGCGTGACGGTGCTGCCGGTGAGCGCGCGCAACGTCGGCCAGGCCCGCCGCGCCGGCGCCCAGCACCTGCTGGGCCTGGGCGCGCGCTGGCTGGCCTGCACCGACGCCGACAGCCGCGTCGGCCCCGACTGGCTGGCGCGCCAGCTGGCCTTCGACGCCGAGGCGGTGTGCGGCACGGTGTGCCTGGACGACTGGTCGGCCCATGCCCCCGAGGTGCGCACGCGCTACCTGCGCCACTACCAGTCCCGCGAGGGCCACCGCCACGTGCACGGCGCCAACCTGGGCATCTGCGCCCTGGCCTATCGCCGCGCCGGCGGCTTCCGCCCACTGCCCTGCGACGAGGACGTGCACCTGGTGCGCGACCTGGAACGCTGCGGCGCGCGCATCGTCTGGACGCACCAGACCTGCGTGACCACCAGCGCCCGCCGCGACTACCGCGCCCACGGTGGTTTCGGCGCCTACCTGGAGAGCCTCGCCGAACTGCCGCTGGCGCAGGGCGAATGAGCCATCGCCGGCGCACCCGCGAGCAGCCGATCGCCCTCGAGCAGCGGCCAGGGGCTCAGGGCAGCTCGGCCGCGGCGGCGTAGCGGTGCGCGCCGCAGCGCCGGCAGCACTGGTGCAGCAGGCGCTCGTGGCCCACTTCCAGCATCTCCCGGCCTTCCCACTCGCAGCCCCTGAGCAGGCACAACAGGGCGGACTTCATGCCGGCGGCTCCCCTGCCCGGGACGGCTTGCAAGGTTTCATCACGCGCCAGCCTCAGGCCACGCCATCCAGGGCGCCGGCCTGCCAGCCGTCGCCGGGGCCGGGTTCGCCCTCGCAGGGCGTCAGCGGGACGATGCGCAGTTCGGTGATGTCCGCCGGGTTGCTGTCCGAATGCAGGCTTTCCAGTTGGAAGCGCGCCTGGTCGGGGGTCAGGTTGCCGCTGGGGGCATCCACCTCGTGGGAGCAGGGCTGGCCTTCGAGCTCGTAATGGATGCGAAAGCGCGGGGGCTGCGCCATGGTCGTGTTCCTCCGTGGTGCGTGGTCTCCGGCTGACCGGCGCTCCGGGCCAAGGTTCAGCCGCGCTCGCCGACCGGCCTACCGCGCCAAGGACGCCGTGGAGGAACAGGATGGTGTTGAGCTTGCGAAACCCATGCGGTTGCGCCGATGGGTATCGCTTCGCTCAACACCATCCTACGAAAAGCCATGCTCGCTCCCACGCAACCCCACCCGCGCCATTTCCCTGTAGGAGCGCGCCCTGCGCGCGAATCGCGGGCAGGGCCTCCTACAATTCCAGGGAGGTACGGTTTTGCCCCCCGCACCGAGGCGCTCTTCGTAGGATGGGTTGAGCCTGCGATACCCATGCGGTTGCGCCGATGGGTATCGCTTCGCTCAACACCATCCTACGAAAAGCCATGCTCGCTCCTACGCAACCCCACCCGCGCCATTTCCCTGTAGGAGCGCGCCCTGCGCGCGAATCGCGGGCAGGGCCTCCTACAATTCCAGGGAGGTACGGTTTTGCCCCCCGCACCGAGGCGCTCTTCGTAGGATGGGTTGAGCTTGCGACACCCATGCGGTTGCGCTGATGGGTATCGCTTCGCTCAACACCATCCTACGAAAAGCCGTGCCCGCTCATGCGCCAGGACGCCGTCCGCGAGTTGAAATCCCCCTGTATAAGAAGAAGTTATAACGACGCTTCGCCAGCCAGTTACCGTCATTTCCTGACGTCGGCTTTTCGGCGCGAGCGGGGCCAGCGGCCCCCTGCCCTGCGCTTCCTGCTCTGCCCGCCGCCGCACTGAAAACCTGAACGCCCGCCCCGCTGCCTTCTCAAACCAGAATGAACCACGGGACGAGGTACGCAGCATGTTCTCCTTCGCCAGCGAAGCCGGGCGCGAACGCCTTTGCCACGCCGCCGAACCGTTGCCGGAGCCGGACGCGGCGGACACCATCCCCTTCGGAGCCCGACGATGAACGCATTCGACGACCGCCGGCACGCCGGCAAGGCCCTGGCCGAGGCGCTGCGCGAACGGCCCATGCACGACCCCCTGCTGCTGGCCCTGCCCCGCGGCGGCGTGCCGGTGGCCTATGAAATCTCCCTGGCCCTGCAATACCCCCTGGAGCTGCTGCTGGTGCGCAAGATAGGCGCGCCCGGCCACGAGGAATACGCCGTGGGCGCGGTGGTGGAAGGCGACCCGCCCAGGTGGGTGAAGGACGAGGACCTGCTGCGCCAGCTGCGCGTGGCGCCCGACTGGTTCGAACGCCGCCTGGCCGAACAGCTGCGGGAAATCGAGCGCCGCCGCGCCCGCTACTGTGGGCAGCAACCGCTGGCGTCACGCCGCGGCCGCGACCTGATCCTGGTGGACGACGGACTGGCCACCGGCAACAGCGTGCGCGCGGCGCTGCAGGCCCTGCGCGAGGACGACCCGCGGCGGATCATCCTCGCCGTGCCCGTGGGGCCGCCGGCCACCGTGGAGAAACTGCGGCCGCTGGTGGACGAGCTGGTGTGCCTGCTGACGCCGGAGGATTTCCACAGCGTCGGCCACTACTACCGGGACTTCCACCAGCTCGACGACCAGGAGGTCGTCGACCTGCTCCGCCCCTCGCGGACGCCTTCCGGCGCCTGATCCGACGGTGCTTCAACCACTGGCGAAACTTCTTCGAACCATTGTCCGGCGATGCCTTCCCAGTAACTGTGTGGGCCGACTGGCGGCCCACCCAATGGATGCGATGCATCCGAGGAGCACTTTCATGACTTCCAAAAACACCAACCCCGGCAACTTCGCCAACGATCGCGAAAAAGCCTCCGAGGCAGGGAAGAAAGGCGGTCAGCAAAGCGGCGGCAACTTCGCCAACGACCGTGAGAAAGCCTCCGAAGCCGGCCGCAAGGGCGGGCAGCACAGCCATGGAGGCGGGCGCAGCTAAGCCCTCACCCGGTGGAGCCTTTGGCTCCACCGGGGACCCGGCCGGACCGCGTGCCCGAGCTTTGCGGCGAAAAGCGTTTTGAAGGCAAACAGCAACTTGGCCATGGACTTTCCAGGCGGTCCATCGCTTCCGCTGGCGCGTCCTGCACGAAACATCCACTACGCCGCGGGCCCTCCCGAGTCATGGCTCATTCCTCCTGAGAGGTTTCGCTCAATGGGCAAGGCCCTGTTCGCGAGCCCGGCACTGTCCTGCTCGAAATGGCACAGCTCTTCCTGACGACGGGCCTCGGACCAGCCGAGCCTCGTAGCGGCGATCCGCGAGAGCGCCTCCGCCCTGCCCCGTCCCAGGGCACTCTCGCTGGCGGCCTGCGCAGGGGACAGGCGGCGGTAGGCCAGGGGCACCTTCCAGCCGCCCAGGGCCTCCACCAGCCGGAAGCCCATGTCCACCAGCCAGGTCGGGTAGCGGTCGCCCTGCCGGAAGGGATAGTGGAAGCGGTGGCGGGTCAGGTGGCCGGGCATCTCGCGCACCAGCTCGGCCCGGCACTGCATCACATCGCGCGTGTAGCGCAGCTTCCGGAGCATGTCGAGCGGGCGGAACGGCATCTGCATACCTCGTTGATTGTCGTTGGACGTCAGGTTGCATCTGATAAAAAAGTGCTGCGCACCTTTGCCGGCGGGCAGCACAAGTGGAGATCGTTAAAGCTCAGCCCGCCGCGCGGCAGGCCGGGCCGGTGTTCACTTGAGCACCCCGAGCCGTTGCGCGCCGTCGCTCGAGGCGACGAACTCGGCGATGTTGCCGACGCTCTGGTCGATCAGCCGCTGCATCGCATCGTTGCTGCTCCAGGCCACGTGCGGCGTGAGGATGAAGTTGTCCTGCTCGATCAACTGCAGGATCGGGTTGTCCGGCTGCACCGGCTCGTCCACCAGCACGTCCAGCGCGGCGCCGCCGAGGCGCCCGGCGAGCATCGCCTCGATCAGCGCGGCCTCGTTGACCACGCCGCCGCGGCCGGTGTTGACGATCACCGCGTCGGGCTTCATCCGCGCCAGCTCGGCGGCGCCGACCAGGTCGCGGGTCTCGTCGGTCAGCGGGCAGTTGATCATCAGCACGTCGCTGAGCTGCAACAGCGTGTCCAGCGGTACGTAGCTGGGCCCGGCGTAGCGGCCGCCGCGGTCATGGAAGACCACGTGCATGCCGATGCCCCTGCCCAGCTCGGCCACGCGCTTGCCGATGGGGCCGTTGCCGACGATGCCGAGCACGCGGCCGCGCAGGTCGCGGATCGGGTAGTCGAAGTAGATGTTCCTGGGCTCGGCGGCGCCGCTGCGCACCCGCTGCATCAGGCGGCTGTAGCTGGAGACCTTGCGGAACAGCTCGAACATCATCGCCACGGCATGCTCGGCCACCGAGTAGGTGGCGTAGCCCGGCACGTTGCTGACCTTGATGCCGTGCGCCCGGCAGTAGTCCAGGTCGACGATGTCGGTGCCGGTCAGCGCCAGGGAGATCATCCGCAGGTCGGGCAACTGGGCCAGGTGTTCCTCGCGCAGCGGCACGCTGCAGGTCAGCGCCACGCTGGCGCCGCGCAGGTGCTCCACCACCTGCTCCGGGCGCGTGTAGCGGTGGCTGACCCAGGTGTGCTCGAAAGGCAGCTTCGGCACGCGGACGTCGGGCCCGATACCTTCGTCGTCGAGGAAGACGATGCGATGCTTCATTGGAATGCTTTCCTATTTCTTCTGGGCGGGAACGTAGCCGGCGGGGGCCAGCGCGGCGAGCTGCGAGGTCAGGAAGCTGGCGTCCAGGTTGCGGTCCTCCAGGGACTCCTTGCGCACCAGCGCGTCACGCACCAGGTGGGCGCCGATGAAGCGGAACGGCTCCGGCGGGAACAGCTTCATCTTCTGGTTGACCAGGCCGCAGTTGGCCCACTCGTCGTTGGCCTCCTCCACCAGCGACTTGATGATCCGGCTGGCGAACACCGTGGTGCCGACGCCGTTGCCGGAGAAGCCGATGCCGAACACGATGTTCGGGTGGCCGCCCAGCTGGCCGAAGTTCGGCAGGCCCTTCATGGCGCGGTCGATCGGGCCGGTCCAGCTGCTGACGATGGGCACGTCGCTCAGTTGCGGGTAGAAGCTGCGCATCTCGGCAGCCACCTTCTGCGCCGCCGGCGTCGGGCGCTCGTAGAGGTCGCCGATCCTGCCGGCGAAGGCGAACTGCCCCAGCGGCTTGCCGAAGACGATGCGCCCGTCGGGGGTGTTGCGGTAGTAGTTGAGCACGGTGCGCGAGTCGGTGATGCACTCGCCGCCGCTGAAGCCGATCTGATCCAGGCGTTCCTTGACCGGCGCGGTGGCCACCATGTCGCTGGACATGACCGCGATCATCCGGCGCAGCTCGGGGAACTGCGCGCCCCAGGCGTTCATGGCGACGACCACCTTCTTCGCCCGCACGCTGCCCTGCGCGGTATGCACCACCGGCTGCTCGGAGCGCTCCAGGGTGGTCAGCGGCGACTTCTCGTAGATCACCACGCCCAGCTCCAGGGCCACCCGGCGCAGGCCGCGGGCCAGCATCGCCGGCTGCACGGTGGCGGCGTTGGGGTCGAAGATGCCGCCCATCATCCGCGCCGAGCCGGTGCGCCGGCGCACCTCCTCGCGGGTGAGGTTGCGGAAGGGGTTGACGCCATGGCGTTCGAGGCTGTCGGTGAGCACCTTCCAGGAGTCCACCTGGCGCTGGTTGCTGGCGGTCCACAGCCAGCCGTCCTTGCGGTACTGCGCGTCGATGCCGTGCTCGCGGCAGAAGCTGCCGATCTCGTCGATGGCCGATTCGGCGGCCTCGCAGATGCGCCGCGCTTCCTTCTCGCCGCAGATGCTCATCACCGACAGGTACTTCGCCCACCAGTTGGTGGCGATGCCGCCGTTGCGGCCGCTGGCGCCGGAGCCGCAGCGGTCGCGCTCGACGATGACGATCCGGCGCTCGGGATGCGCCTGCTTCAGGCGGATCGCCGACCACAGGCCGAGGAAACCTCCGCCGACGATGCAGACGTCGGCCTGCTCATTACCCTTGAGCGAGGGGGCGAGGTGACAATCGCGATCCAGCGCCTGCGCATACCAAAAGCCACGGTACATGTGTATTCACCCACTGCGAATGTGATGGTTAGAACACATGTTGCCGAAGGGGACGGCCGGCCACTATCAGGTTACGGACAGATGCTAGAAGCCCGCTGCCGAGTCAATGCCGTTCGCTTGGGAAAGGATGCCGTTTCTCTGGCTGGGGGGAGCGGGATTTTCATATGCTCTGAAGGGGCGTTCCGGTGCGCTCGGGTATTTCATCGTAGGGCGCATAACGCCTATGGCGTTATCCGCCGAATCGCGGACGGAGTCCGCTACGCAGCCCCACCCGCACCATTCCCATGTAGGAGCGCGCCCTGCGCGCGATTCGCGCGCAGGGCCCGCTCCTACAGGTAGCCGGGAAGCACGGTATTTCTCCCCCCGTAGCGGACCTTGTCCGCGATAACCGGCCATCCCGACGCGATTCGCGGATAAGATCCGCTACGCTGCCCCACCCGCGCCATTCCCATGTAGGAGCGCGCCCTGCGCGCGATTCGCGGGCAGGGCCCGCTTACGGTTCCAGGAAGCACGGGCGTAGGAGCAACTGTCTTGCCGGCTGCACCGAGATGCGCCTCAACGGATGGGTTGAGCCTTGGCGAAACCCATGCGGTCGTGGTGATGGGTATCGCTTCGCTCAACACCATCCTACGAAAAGCCATGCTCGCTCATGCGGTTGCGGACCTTGTCCGCGATTGGACTCACCGGCCACGCCGGACGCCCCGCTGGCACGGCCAGCTGTCCGAAATCCCCCGGGGGGCGCCGAAATCTTATAGATTCCGAGAGCGTTGTTATATTTAAGACAGCCGGCCAGGATTAAGCTACTGCCATCGCAGGGCATCGCGTGTGCGGCGCGGCCCCTGGCGATGCGACCTGGAGCGCCCGGCCCCTGCCGCCAGGGCATGAGGTAGAGGACAACAATAATGAAGATGTCCAGTGTGTACGAACCCGGTGGCGACGACGCCGAAGCCCCGGTGGTGAAGCCCGACCTGCGGGTGGGCTTCATTCTGATGAACCAGTTCACCCTGGTGCCCGTCGCCGGCCTGGTGGACTCGCTGCGCTTCGCCGCCGACAAGTCCTTCCGCAGCCAGCAGATCTTCTGCAAGTGGGACTGGATGACCTGCGACGACCAGCCGGTGACCGCCAGCTGCGGCATGCCGATCTCCCCGACCAAGCCGCTGAGCGTCATCGACCAGTACGACTACGTGGTGCTGGCCGGCGGCCTGCTGAGCGAGACGCGCAACCCGCCCGAATCCCTGCTGCAGCTGCTGCGCGAACTGCGCGCGGCCAAGACGCCGATCATCGGCCTGTGCTCAGGCTCCTTCGTGCTGGGCAAGGCCGGCCTGCTCGACGGCCGCCGCTGCGCCGTGCACTTCACCATCCGCGAGGAGTTCATGCAGCGCTTTCCCGAAGCGGAAGTGCTGGTGGACAAGAGCTACGTCGACGACGACGGCATCATCACCTGCCCCGGCGGCACCGCCATCGACCTGGCGGCCAAGCTGATCAGCCGCCACTGCGGGCTGATCCGCGCGCAGAAGGGCCTGGAATACCTGCTGGTGGACGACGAGGAAATCCAGCGCCAGGCCAGCGACGACAAGGCCCCGGTGACCGAGCTGCACGTCTACAAGAACGCCCTGGTGGAGCGCGCCATCGCCTACATGCGTAACCACATGGACTCGCCCACCTCGCTGCGCGAAGTGGCGGAAAGCATCGGCACCAACGAGCGCCAGCTGCACCGTGCCTTCATGTCCAGCACCAACGAGTCGCCCGCCCAGTACTGGCGCAAGCTGCGCCTGGACGAGGCGCGCAAGATGCTGATGAACACCGAGCTGCACGTCACCCAGATCGCCTACCTGACCGGCTTCTCCGACGCCTCGCACTTCATCCTCTGGTTCCGCAAGCAGTTCGGCGAAACGCCCTGCTCGTTCCGCAAGCGCCGCCACGACGTGGAAAAACTGATAAATTCCGGCCACTGAACGGCCCGCTCGCAGCGCCCTGCCGCCCCGGCGGCAGGCGCACGGCAACCCCGCATCTCATCCGCTCCCCCCACACAATCCCAGGGAAGGCCCCTGACGCCAGGCTCGGCGCCCGCCGAGCCACGCCCCGCCTCCCGCTTTCCGATCAAGGCACAGCATGACCACCGCCGCAGCGTCGCAACAAACCAAAGGCAACCTCCTGGGCATAGGCGCCATCCTGCTCTGGAGCACCATGGCCTCGCTCATGCGCCTGATGAGCGAGGCCTTCGGCCCCCTCGGCGGCGCCGCGCTGATGTACACGGTGGCCACGCTCTTCCTCGCCCTGCTGCTGGGCTGGCCTTCGCTGCGGCACTTCAGCCTGCGCTACCTGGTGGTGGTCGGGAGCCTGTTCGTCACCTACGAGATCGCCCTGTTCCTGGCGCTGGCCTTCGCCCAGAACCGCGCCCAGGCCATCGAGGTGGCCATGCTCAACCACCTGTGGCCCTGCCTGACCGTCCTGCTGGCCGCGCTGCTGCGGCTGCAGCGGGCCAGCCTCTGGCTGATCCCGGGGATGGCGCTGTCGCTGCTGGGAGTGGGCTGGATCCTCAGCGGCGGCCAGGGCCTGTCGGTGCAGAGCATCGCCCGCAACGCCGTGCAGAACCCGCTGAGCTACGGGCTGGGGGTCGGCTGCGCCTGCGTCTGGGCCCTGTACTGCTGCATCTCCAAGCGCATGGCGCCGACCAAGGACGGCACCGTGCCCTTCTTCGCCATGGCCAGCGCGGTGCTCTGGATCAAGTACGCCTTCAGCGACGAGTCCCTGGCCATGCCCGGCCTCGGCGGGGCCGGGCTGCTGGTGGCCACGGCGCTGGTCATCGCCCTGGGCTACGCGGCCTGGAACCAGGCGCTGCGCACCGGCAACCTGATGATGCTGGCCGCCACCTCCTACACCGCGCCGGTGCTGTCCTCGGCCTTCAGCTCGGTGATCCTCAGCACCGCCCTGGGCCTGAGCTTCTGGCAGGGCACGCTGATGGTGACCCTGGGTTCCCTGGTGTGCTGGTGGGCGTCGCGCAGCGGCTGATGCCCGCGCCCTGCCCGGCCGCCCGGCCGCGCACGTGCGCCAGCAGGGCCTGCAGCGGGTGCGGCAGGGCCTTGCCTTCCATGCGCTTGACCTGGCTGCGGCACGAGTAGCCGTCGGCCAGCAGGTTCGCCTCCACGCCATGCTCCGCGATCAACCGTCCCCAGGACTGCGCGTAGATGGCCCTGGAGGTCTGCAGGTTGCGCGTCTCGTGCCCATAGGTGCCGGACATGCCGCAGCAACCCGTGGCCAGCACCGTGAGCTCCAGCCCCAGCCGCTCGAACACCCGCTGCCACTGGCCGACGCTGGCCGGGGCGTTGGTCTTCTCGGTGCAATGGGCCAGCAGCCGGTAGCCGGGCCGCTCCGCCCCCGTCGGCGCTTGCGTCGCCGGCAGCACGTCGCACAGCCATTCCTGGATGAGTTGCACGCGGGGCGTGTCCTCGCCCAGCAGCTTGGCGTACTCCTGGCGGTACACCAGGGTCATGGCCGGGTCGAGGCCGACCAGGGGCACGCCGCACGCGGCCAGCGCCGCCAGCGCCCCGCCATTGCGCCGCGCGGCCTTCTCGAAGGCGCCGAGGAAGCCCTGCACGTGCAGCGGCTTGCCGTTGGCGGCGAAGGGCGCCAGGTACACGCGGTAGCCCAGGCGCGAGGCCAGCTCGATCCAGTCGATGGCCACCGCCGTCTCGAAGTAGCGGGTGAAGGCGTCCTGCACGAACACCACGCTGCGCTCGCGTTCGGCCGCCGACAGGCCAGCCAGGCGCCGGGGCGTCGCCAGTTGCACGTCCCAGCGCGCGCAGGCCGCGTCGAAGTCCTGGCGGCTGAGCAGCGGGCTGTCGACCATGCCCGCTACCCGGGCGAGGAACAGGCGCACCGGGGCGAAGTCCATCAAAGCGTTGTACAGCCGCGGGAAGCGGGCGAAGAAGGGAATGCTGAACTCCAGCGAGCCGATGAGGTAGTCCTTCAGCGGGCGCCCATAGCGGCCGTGGTACAGCTCCAGGAAGCGCGAGCGGAACTCCGGCACGTTGACCTTCACCGGGCATTGTCCTGCGCAGGACTTGCACGCCAGGCAGCCGGCCATGGCGTCGTACACCTGGTGGGAGAAGTCGCTTTCGCCCAGGCGCCGGGCCAGGGCATTGCGCAAGCGCCACAGCGGCGCCAGCGGCCGCCCGCCCCGGCGGATCGCCGCGCTCTGCGCCAGCACGTCGACGCCCTGCTCACCCTGCAGGCGCAGCCACTCGCGGATCAGCGAGGCGCGCCCCTTGGGCGATTGCGTGCGGTCGCGGGTGGCCTTCCACGAAGGGCACATGGCGTCGTCCGGGTCGAAGTTGTAGCAGGCGCCGTTGCCGTTGCACTGCACGGCCGTGTCGTAGCTCTGCCAGACGCGCTCGTCGATGCGGCGGTCCAGTTCGCCGCGCAGGGTCACCTCGTCCACGCCGGTCAGCCGTGCCTCCGGCAGGCTCGCCGGGGTGGCGATCTTCCCGGGGTTGAGCTGGTTCCACGGGTCGAAGGCCGCCTTCAGCGCCTGCAGCTCGGGGTACAGCTCGCCGAAGTAGGCCGGCGCGTACTCCGAGCGCAGGCCCTTGCCGTGCTCGCCCCAGAGCAACCCGCCGTACTTGCGCGTCAGGGCCGCCACGCCATCGGAGATGGGGCGGATCAGCGCGGCCTGGCGCGCATCCTTCATGTCCAGCAGCGGGCGCACGTGCAGCACGCCGGCGTCCACGTGGCCGAACATGCCGTACTGCAGGCCGTGGCCGTCGAGCAGGGCGCGGAACTCGGCGATGAAGTCCGCCAGGTGCTCCGGCGGCACCGCCGTGTCCTCGACGAAGGGCTGCGGCCGGGCCTGACCCTCGACGTTGCCGAGCAGGCCGACGGCGCGCTTGCGCATGGCGTAGACGCGCTTCACCGCCTCGTCGCCGATCGCCAGGGTATGCCCCAGGCGCTGCACGGAGGTGTCGCTGCGCAGGTGCTCGACGAAGGCGTGGACGCGCTGCTCCAGCTCGGACCAGTCGTCGCCGCTGAATTCGATCAGGTTGATGCCGAGGGTCGGCGCATCCGCATCCTCGGGGAAATACTCGGCCACGCCGTGCCAGACGATGTCGCGCATGGCCAGCAGCAGCACCTTGGAATCCACCGTCTCGATGGACAGCGGCCGCAGCGCCATCAGCGCCTTGGCGTCGCGCAGCGCGCTCATGAAGCTGGCGTAGCGCACGTTGACCAGCACCGAATGACGGGGGATCGGCAGCACGTTGAGCTTGGCTTCGACGATGAAGCCCAGGGTGCCTTCGGAACCGCACAGCACGCTGTTGAGGTTGAAGCGCCCGTCGGCCTCGCGCAGGTGCGCCAGGTCGTAGCCGGTCAGGCAGCGGTTGAGCCTGGGAAAGCCGGCGGCGATCAGCTCGGCCTTGCTGTCGGCGATGTCGCGCGCGCAGCGCAGCACCTCGGCGCGCCGGTCGCCGCGGGCGATCTGCGCCTGCAGCGCCGGTTCGTCCATGGCCGCGCTGTGCAGCACTTCGCCGCCCAGCAGCACGCTGTGCAGTTCCAGCACGTGGTCGCGGGTCTTGCCGTAGGTGCAACTGCCCTGCCCGCTGGCGTCGGTGTTGATCATGCCGCCGAGGGTGGCGCGGTTGGAGGTCGACAGCTCAGGGGCGAAGAACAGCCCGTGGGGGCGCAGCGCGGCGTTGAGCTGGTCCTTGACCACCCCGCCCTGCACCCGCACCCAGCGCCGCTCGGGGTCGATCTCGAGAATCCGCGTCAGGTGCCGGGACAGGTCGACGACTATGCCCTCGGTCAGCGACTGGCCGTTGGTGCCGGTGCCGCCGCCGCGCGGGGCCAGTACCACCTCGCGGAACTCGGCGCGGCCGGCCAGCTCGGCCAGGCAGACGACGTCCGCCGTATCCAGCGGGAACACCGCCGCCTGCGGCAGGCGCTGGTAGATGGAGTTGTCGGTGGCGAGCACCGTGCGCGTCGCCTGGTCCGGGGTGATCTCGCCGCGGAAGCCGGCGGCGCGCAAGCGCTCCAGGAACGCGCGATAGACCTTGGCGAGCCGGGGTTCGGCGGGGAGACGGGCGATCATCAGCGTTGCGCCCAGGCCTGGATCTCGATGCGGTAGTCGGGGCTGGCCAGCTGCGCGCCGACGCAGGCGCGGGCCGGCTGCAGCACGCCGCCGACCCAGGCGTCGTAGACCTCGTTCATGGCCGCGAAGTCCTGCATGTCGGCCAGCCAGATCTGCACCCGCAGCAGCCCTTCGCGGCCGACGCCGGCCTTGGCCAGCAGGGCGTCGAGCTGGGCCAGCACGTCGCGGGTCTGCCCGGCGATGCCCGCCGCGCAGTCGTTGGCCACCAGGCCCGAGGTTTCGATCCTGTCGCCGGCGATGACCAGTTTGCTGGCCCGGGGCGATGCGTCAATACGGGTAATCATGCTGCGCCGGCGCCTCAGAAGATCACGTAGGTCTTGCGGAAGGGTTCGCGGATGTCCCACACGCCTTCGCAGTTGGCCGGGAAGAACACCGCGTCGCCGGCGCGCAGCTCCAGCGGCTCGCCGCCGTCGGGGGTGAAGATGCACCAGCCGGAAACGACGTGGCTGAACTCGCGGTTCATGATGTGCCGGCGGAATACCCCCGGGCTGCTTTCCCAGACGCCCACCGAGGCGGAGGACGCCTCCAGGGTGACGTCCTGCCCCAGGCGGGCCTGGGCGACGAGGTCGCCGACCGGCAGCTTGGCCGGGGTCGGTTCGCCCATGGGCGATTGCGCGGCGTTCTTGATCAGGGTCGGTTTGACGGCCATGGGTTCGGTTCCTCTTCAAGGGGTGCCCGGGGCCTGCCCGGGCGGATTCGTAAGGGTTGCGCGCCGTCAGCTTTCCAGGCCGGCGCGGTGCTGGCCCCAGCACAGGCTGGCGTTGACGCCGAGGGACAGGAACGGCTGCGGCGGGTTGCGGCTGGGCCCCGCGCTGGCGAGCAGGAAGTCGATCAGTTCGTTGCGCTGGCCGGCCAGCCAGTCGGCCAGCAGCGTGCCGGTGCCGGTGCCGCGGGTGATGCCCAGGCCGTTGCAGCCCAGCGCGCCGTAGACGTTGGGCGCCAGCTCGCCGAAGTGGCCTGCGTGGTTGCGCGTCATGCCCATGGCGCCGCCCCAGGTGTAGTCGAACGCCACGCCCGGCAGCATCGGGAAGCGATGCTCGAAGGAGCGCCGCTGGGCCGCCGCGGCCCGTGCCAGCAGGCGCGCGTCGATCTTGCCGCTGGGGTTGAAGCTGAAGCTGTTGCGCACCAGCAGGCGCTGGTCCGGGGTACGCCGCAGGGTGCTACCGAAGGGGTCGGCGGGGATGATCCCCCAGACCGGCTTGCCGCCCAGCCGCGCCTGCTCTTCCACGCTCAGCGGGCGGGTCATGCTGGCGTAGGTGAACACCGGCAGCAGGCGCCCCTTGAGGAAGCCGAACTGGGTGGCGAAGGCGTTGTTGGCGAGCACCAGCTTGTCGGCAACCACGCTGCCCATGGCGTGGCGCAGGGTGATCGGCCCACGGTAGTCCACCTCGGTGACGGCGCAGCGCTCGAACAGCGAGACGTTGGCCGGCAGGCTGTCGGCCAGGCCCTTCACCAGGCTCGCCGGCTGCAACAGCAGGGTGCCGGGGGTGTACAGCGCGCGGCGGTAGAAGGAAGTGCCCAGGTGCGCGGGCAGCTCGTCGGCCTCGATGATCTGGTAGGCCTGGCCGAGCTTCTCCAGGCCGCTCTTGTAGGCTTCCAGCACCCGCAGGCCCTTGTCCTCCACCGCCGCCTGGTACTTGCCCACCGGCTTGAGCTGGCAGTCGATGCCGTGCCGCGCCACCAGCGAGGTGATCACGCCCTGGGCGAACAGGTTCAGCTTCAGGCTCATCCGCGCAATGGCCGGATCGCCGATGTAGTCGGGCGCACCTATGTCATGGGGCAGGTCGATGGCGAAACCGGAGTTGCGCCCGGACGAGCCGAAGCCCACCTCCTGGGCCTCCAGCAGCACGACCTCGTCGGCCGGGAAGTTCAACGCCAGTTGGCGCGCGGCGGCAAGCCCGGTCAGGCCCGCCCCGACCACCGCCCAGCGCACCCGCACCTGGCCGCCGCGGGCGGCCCGCGGGGTGCGCGGGGGGCTGAGGTGGAACCAGCCGCAGCCATTATCGTCAGCAGGGGTTTCTTGTATTTTCACGGTGTTCTGCTCTCACAACGGATGGCGAATTCTGGAGCGCGCGCCAGCCCGGCGCCTATAACGAAAAGGACGATTGCCAGCAGGTTTCCCCTCGCCCGCCCACGCCGGCCGTGCCCAGCTCCCCTGCCCGCCGATCCCGCGGCCGCGAACGTCCTATCACTTGTCCCGGTCGTTATATGGCAAGCCGGCGCGCGGGTGAGATAGTGGGCCGATCGAATCGAGAGCCAGGCACGCCGCGCGTGCCGCGGCAAAGGGGGTAATCATGCACAGCCTTGGCATACTGGGCGTGGGCGAGCTGACCGAGAAGGTCGTGCGCGGCCTGCGCCGCAGCGGTTTCGACGGGCGCATCCTGCTGTCGCCGCGCAACCACGAGCGCTCCGCCCAACTGGCCGCGGACTGCCGCGCGCAGGTGATGGACAGCAACCAGGCGGTGGTCGACGCGGCCGAACTGCTGGTCGTCGGCGTGCGCCCCGACGCCCTGGCGGCGCTGGCCGACGAGGTGCGGGTGCCGCCGGGGCGCAAGCTGGTTTCGCTGGTCGCCGGCGTCGGCCTGGGGCAACTGGCCGGGCACTTCCCCGGGGCCCGCTGCGTGCGGGCGATGCTTTCCTATGCGGCGCAGTTCAACCAGTCGACCGTGGTGGTCTGCCCGCCGGATGCGGCCACCGAGCGGGCGCTGCGAGCGCTCGGGCATCTGGTGGTGCTGCAGGAGGAAGCCGACTTCGAACTGGCCACCGTGGCCGCCTGCATGAACGGCTGGTTCTACTTCTTCCTCCACGACCTGCAGCAATGGCTGGTGGAAAAGGGCCTGCCCGCCGACAAGGCGCGCAGCCTGGTGCTGGACAACATGCAGGACTGCATCGCCAGCGCCCGCCACCATCCCGGCGTCGACCTCAGGACCCTCGGCCAGGCCATCGCCACGCCCGGCACCTACACCGCCAACGGGCTGGACATGCTCAACCACCTGCAGGCCAACGCCCACTGGGGCGCCGCTTGCGAAGTGGTGCTGGACGCGCTGCTGACCCGCTCGAGCGGGCCCGGCGCCTAGCGCCCCCGCCCGCGACCGTTTGGCGCAACGCCGCGCCCTTCGCGCCAGCGGGCCTATGCTCCACCGGGTGGCGCCGCGCCGCCGCCCAACCCTCCACTCCCCGAAATACCGAGGTAGCAAGCAAGATGGCCAAGGCCGCCGATGTGGTTGTGCAATGCCTGGAGAACGAAGGCGTCGAATATGTCTTCGGCATTCCCGGCGAGGAGAACCTCGACCTGCTGGAATCCCTGCGCAAGTCGACGATCAGGCTGGTGCTGACGCGCCACGAGCAGTCCGCCGGCTTCATGGCCGCCACCTACGGCCGCCTGACCGGCAAGACCGGGGTGAGCCTGTCGACCCTCGGCCCCGGCGCCACCAACCTGGTCACCGCCGGCGCCTACGCCTACCTGGGCGGCATGCCGATGCTGATGATCACCGGGCAGAAGCCGATCAAGAAGTCCAAGCAGGGCCGCTTCCAGATCCTCGACGTGGTCGGCATGATGCAGCCGCTGACCAAGTACACCCACCAGTTGGCCTCGGCCGACAACATCCCCTCCCGCGTGCGCGAGGCCTTCCGCCTGGCCGAGGAAGAGAAGCCCGGCGCCGTGCACCTGGAGCTGCCCGAGGACGTCGCCGCCGAGCAGACCGACAGCCTGCCCATCCCGCGCAGCCTGTCGCGCCGCCCGCTGGCCGAGCACAAGTCCATCGAGGCCGCGGTGGAGAAACTGCAGGCCGCGCGCAGCCCGATCCTGGTGATCGGCGCCGGGGCCAACCGCAAGATGACCGCCAAGGTCCTCAAGCAGCTGATCGACAAGACCGGCATCCCCTTCGTCACCACCCAGATGGGCAAGGGCGTGGTGGACGAGCGCCACCCGCGCTTCCTCGGCAACGCCGCGCTGTCCTCCGGCGACTTCGTGCACCGCGCGGTGGAGGCCGCCGACCTGATCGTCAACATCGGCCACGACGTGATCGAGAAGCCGCCGTTCTTCATGGTCCGCGGCGGCACCGAGGTGATCCACGTGAACTTCCGCTCGGCCGAGGTGGACCCGGTGTACTTCCCGCAGGTGGAAGTGATCGGCGACATCGCCAACGCCGTGTGGCAGATCGGCGAGGCGCTGCGCGACACCTCGCACTGGGACTTCGGCCGCCTGCTGGCGATCCGCGAGGCCAACGAGGCCCAGGTCGCCGAAGGCGCCGACGACGCCCGCTTCCCGCTGTACCCGCAACGCCTGGTGGCCGACGTGCGCCGCGCGCTGCCGTCGGACGGCATCGTGGCCCTGGACAACGGCATCTACAAGATCTGGTTCGCCCGCAACTACAAGGCGCACATGCCCAACACCGTGCTGCTGGACAACGCCCTGGCGACCATGGGCGCCGGCCTGCCCTCGGCCATGGCCGCGCACCTGGTGTACCCGCAGCGGCGCATCCTCGCAGTGTGCGGCGACGGCGGCTTCATGATGAACAGCCAGGAACTGGAAACCGCGGTGCGCCTGGAGATGAACCTCACGGTCGTCATCCTGCGCGACGACGGCTACGGGATGATCCGCTGGAAGCAGGCGAACATGGGCTTCAGCGACTTCGGCCTGGACTACGGCAACCCGGACTTCGTGCAGTACGCCCGGGCCTACGGCGCCCAGGGCCACCGGGTGGAAAGCGCGGAGGGCTTCCTGCCGCTGCTGGAGCGCTGCCTGAGCACGCCCGGGGTGCACGTCATCGACTGCCCGGTGGACTACTCGGAGAACGACCGCATCCTCAACATCGAGCTCAGAACCCGCAGCTCGGAAGTCTGACCCCCATGGACGCAGCGGCCCGCCCCGGGCCGCTGGCCAGCCTTCGCCCACTCGAATCCACAGGAGCATTGCATGCAACTGAAAGACCCTTCGCTCTTCCGCCAGCAGGCCTACATCGACGGCGCCTGGGTGGACGCCGACAACGGCCAGACCCTCAAGGTCAACAACCCGGCGACTAACGAGATCATCGGCAGCGTGCCGAAGATGGGCGCCGCCGAGACGCGCCGCGCCATTGAGGCCGCCGACCGCGCCCTGCCGGCCTGGCGCGCGCTGACCGCCAAGGAGCGCGCCAACAAGCTGCGCCGCTGGTTCGAACTGATGATCGAGCACCAGGACGACCTGGGCCGCCTGCTGACCCAGGAACAGGGCAAGCCGCTGGCCGAGGCCAAGGGCGAGATCGCCTATGCCGCGTCCTTCTTCGAATGGTTCGGCGAGGAAGCCAAGCGCGTCTACGGCGACATGATCCCCGGCCACCAGCCGGACAAGCGCCTGATGGTGATCAAGCAGCCCATCGGCGTCACCGCCGCCATCACCCCGTGGAACTTCCCCTCGGCGATGATCACCCGTAAAGCCGGCCCGGCCCTGGCCGCCGGCTGCACCATGGTGCTCAAGCCCGCTTCGCAGACGCCGTATTCCGCCCTGGCCCTGGCCGAGCTGGCCGAGCGCGCCGGCATTCCGAAAGGCGTGTTCAGCGTGGTCACCGGCAGCGCCGGCGAAGTCGGCGGCGAGCTGACCGGCAACCCCATCGTGCGCAAGCTGAGCTTCACCGGCTCCACCGAGATCGGCCGCCAACTGATGGCCGAGTGCGCCCAGGACATCAAGAAGGTCTCCCTGGAACTGGGCGGCAACGCGCCCTTCATCGTCTTCGACGACGCCGACCTGGACGCCGCCGTGGAAGGCGCGCTGATCTCCAAGTACCGCAACAACGGCCAGACCTGCGTCTGCGCCAACCGCCTGTACATCCAGGACGGCGTGTACGACGCCTTCGTCGAAAAACTCAAGGCGGCGGTCGCCAAGCTGAACATCGGCAACGGCCTGGAGCAGGGCATCACCACCGGCCCGCTGATCGACGCCAAGGCCGTGGCCAAGGTCGAGGAACACATCGCCGACGCGGTGAGCAAGGGCGCGAAAGTGGTCGCCGGCGGCAAGCCCCACGCCCTGGGCGGCACCTTCTTCGAGCCGACCATTCTGGTCGACGTGCCGAAGGACGCTGCCGTCGCCAAGGAAGAGACCTTCGGCCCGCTGGCGCCGCTGTTCCGCTTCAAGGACGAGGCCGAGGTCATCGCCATGGCCAACGACACCGAGTTCGGCCTGGCCTCCTACTTCTACGCCCGCGACCTGGGCCGCGTGTTCCGCGTGGCCGAGGCCCTGGAATACGGCATGGTGGGCATCAACACCGGGCTGATCTCCAACGAGGTGGCGCCCTTCGGCGGCATCAAGGCTTCGGGCCTGGGCCGCGAAGGTTCCAGGTACGGCATCGAGGACTATCTGGAAATCAAATACCTGTGCCTGAATATCCAGTGAGCCTTCGGCACAAGTTCAGCTGACAACTTTCCGCCAGTGGCGCACCGGGAGTCGCCACTGGCGTTTTTTATTTTCGGGCCGCCGTTTTCAATATCGCATTAATTGTCTTTGTTCTTATATCCCGCACTCACGCCTCGCTGAATCATGCCCTCTCCCGCCGAACCAACGGCAGACAAACCGAGGAACTTGCCCATGCCCGTAATCCGCGTCACCTGGTTCAATGACAAGAGCGACTCCGTGAAGGCGGAAGTCGCCGCGGAGTTCACCCGCGTACTGGCCGAGAAGACCGGCATGGACAGCCAGTGGATCCACGTCGTCTTCGAGAACGTCAGCCCCTGCGACTGGGCGGTGGCCGGCGAGCTGTTCGCCCGGCCCGGCGAGGATCCGGCCTAGCGGGTTGCGCCGCGGCGCCCGGCGTCGCGGCGCCCTTCCCGCCCCCCTGCAGGCCCCGCCCGGCGCGGCCTGCAGCCCGCGAGCCAGAGCGCCCGCGGCCCTCCAGAAGGAATCTCCTATAAGTAGTCAGGCCTGTTATATGGCCGCCAAAGCCCTCGGTGAGATAGTGCTGACCAGGCTGTGGTTCGTATCTGTACGCCAGGAAAAGAAAGGATGCAGGGCCGCGCCGGCAAGCGTCGGCGCGACTTCCCGTGGCCGTGCCGGGCCGATGCACTCGTGCAGATAAAGCCACTGAACAATTCCAACAAGAAACAGCTGTTTGTTCCGCCGGCAAGCCTTGTCCGGCCCCCCATGGACAAGCATGCTGAGCGCTGACGGAGGCTCCATGTCCAACAATCACAAGATTTCATTGGAAGATGCATCGCTGAACAGCTTCCACAAGAAGCTGGCGATCTATTCTTCCGGCGCCCCATTCCTCGACGGCTACATACTGAGCATCATCGGCGTGGTGATGGTGCAACTGAGCCAGGCGCTGCAGCTGAGTTCGTTGCAGGAAGGCATGATCGCCGCGGCCTCGCTGGTGGGCATGTTCTTCGGCGGCTTCGTCGGCGGCCTGTTCACCGACCGGCTCGGGCGCAAGACGCTGTACGTGCTGGTGCTGGTGGTCCTGGCACTGTTCTCCCTGTGCCAGTTCTGGGTCGCCTCCGCCTGGTCGCTGATCGCCCTGCGCCTGATGCTCGGCGTCGCCATCGGCGCCGACCACCCGCTGGCCACTTCCCTGCTGGCCGAGTTCCTGCCGAAGAAACAGCGCGGCTCCATCCTCGCCAGCCTGGTGATGATGTGGTTCGTCGGCGCCGCCGTGGCCTACATCGCCGGCGAGCTGATCCTGCGCAGCGCCGGCCCGGACGCCTGGCGCTGGGCCCTGGCCAGCGCGGTGGTGCCGGCGGTGCTGTTCCTGGTCATGCGCGCCGGCACCCCCGAGTCGGCCCGCTGGCTGCTGAGCAAGGGCCGCGTGCAGGAGGCCGACCAGGTGATCAAGAAGGTCTATGGCGAGCAGTACTCGGTGCGCAACCTGCCGGAGAAGACCCCGGAGCAGCACGTCTCGGTCTGGTCGCTGTTCCACTCCAACTACGGCAAGCGCATCTTCTTCGTCAGCATCTTCTGGACCTGCTCGATCATCCCGCAGTTCGCCATCTACGCCTTCGCCCCGAAAATCCTCAGCACCATGGGCCTGACCGGCGAGCTGGCGGCCTGGGGCGCGGTGGCCATCACCGTGATGTTCGTCTTCGGCTGCCTGCTGGGCGTCCGCCTGATCAACCCGCTGGGCCGGCGCAACATGCTCATGCACAGCTTCCTCTGGTCGGGCCTGGCCCTGTTGCTGCTGGGCCTGTGCCCGGACGGCGCGGCCCTGCTCACGCTGGTGCTGTTCGGCAGCTACGCGCTGTTCATCGGCGGCGCCCAGGTGCTGCAGTACGTGTACCCCAACGAGCTGTTCCCCACCTCCATCCGCGGTTCGGCGGTGGGCCTGGCGACCTCGCTGTCGCGCATCGGCGCGGCCGTCGGCACCTACCTGGTGCCCCTGTCGCTGGACGGCATCGGCATCGCCAACACCATGTTCGTGGCCTTCGGCGTCTCCATGGTGGGCCTCTTCGTCACCTGGCTGATGGCCCCGGAAACCCGTTCCCTGGACCTGCACCAGGCCAGCTCGCTCAGCTACTGAACCCGGCCGACAGGCAGCACGGGCCCGCGCATGGCGGGCCTCCTGCCGTCGGACGGAACCTCGACCCCGGGCCCCGCCCGCAGACGTACAGGTAGAAAAGATGGCATTCAAGAGAACGATCCACGCGGTGGACACCCACGCCGGCACGCCCATGCGCGTCATCACCGGCGGCGTCCCGCACATCCCCGGCAACAGCGTCTACGAGAAGATGAAGTGGCTGGAGGAAAACGACGACCAGTTGCGCAAGCTGATGCTGCGCGAGCCGCGGGGCTACCCGGCGCACTGCTGCAACATCATAGTGCCGCCGACGCACCCGGAAGCCGACGCCGGCTACATCATCATGGAGCAGATCGAGTACCCGGTGATGTCCGGCGGCAACACCATCTCGGTGGTGACCGTGCTGCTGGAGATGGGCATGCTGCCGATGCGCGAACCGGTCACCGAACTGGTGCTGGAGGCCCCCGCCGGGCTGATCCGGGTGAAGGCCGAGTGCAAGGACGGCAAGGTCAGGGGCGTCACCTTCCAGAACGTGCCGGCCTTCGCCGCGCACCTGGACGCGACCATCGACGTGCCGCACCTGGGCAAGGTCAAGGTCGACGTGGGCTGGGGCGGGATGTTCTACGTCATCGCCGACGTCCGCCAGTTCAAGGGCCTGGAACTGATCCCGCAGCACGGCGCCGAGATCGCCCGCATCTCCTCGATGATCCGCCAGGCGGCCATCGAGCAACTGCCGGTGGCGCACCCCGACTACCCGGGCATCGGCATCACCATCTCGCAGCTGTCCGGGCCCAGCGACGACCCCAGGGCCGACTGGAAGAACGTGGTGACCATGGCCTCGGGCGAGTTCTCCTGGGACGACCCGGCGACCTGGACCGGCGCGCTGGACCGCTGCCCCTGCGGCACCGGCACCTGCGCCAAGATGGCCACCCTGCACGCCAAGGGCGAGCTGCCGCTGGACCGGGACTTCCGCCACCAGGGCATCGTCGGCAACATCTACACCGGCCGGCTGATCGAGGAAGCCCGCATCGGCGAGCGCAAGGCGGTGGTCCCCACCATCACCGGCAAGAGCTGGATCTACGGAATCAACACCTTCGTGCTGGACCACGACGATCCCTTCACCGAGGGCTTCACCATAGGTGACATCTGGGCTTGAGTGCCCCCGTCGTTCATGCTCCACCCCGAGGGCGCCTTCCCAGCCGAAGGCGCCCTCGGCGTTTTTCAGCCAGGCATCCAGGAGGATGGAAGAATGCAAATGATCGACGCCGCGCAGATCCGCGCGTTGCTGGACTGGGAAGGCGTGCTGCAGGCGCTGCAGCAGGCGCACCTGGGCGCGCGCCCCGCCGGCGACAGCTACTTCATCGGCGACGCCGAATACGGCCTGTTCAGCCGCGGCGTGGTGCTGCCCGGCTACGGCGCCGGGGTGAAGGTCTGCTCCATCTACCCCGCCGGCAACGCCGCGACGCCGCCGGTGCCGACCGAGCAGGCGGCCTTCATCGTCATCGACGAGGCCACCAAGGCCATCGCCGCCATCCTCGACGGCCCCGAGATCACCCGCTGGAAAACCGCCGCGGATTCGGCGCTGGCCGCCCGCAAGCTGAGCCGCGAGGACAGCGCCGTGCTGCTGGTCATGGGCGCCGGGCCCATCGCCCAGGCCCTGGCGGACGCCTACCTGCACATCCGCCCATCCCTCCGCGAGGTGCTGCTGTGGAACCGCACGGCCGCGAAGCTCATGGCGACCTGCGCCGAACTCCAGGCCAGGGGCGTGAACGCGCGGATCGTCGACGACCTCGACCCGGCCGTGGCCCGCGCCGACATCATCGCCTCCGCCACCAGCGCCCCCACCCCGCTGATCCGCGGCGAACTGGTGCGCCCCGGCACCCACCTCGACCTCGTCGGCGGCTACCGCGCGGACATGCGCGAGGCGGACGACCAGGCGGTGGCCAACGCACGTATCTTCGTCGACGACCAGGGCAGCGCGGCCTGCGCGGGCGACATCCTGGGGCCGCTGCAGGCCGGCGTCATCCAGCCCGGGCAGATCGAGGGCGATCTCTACGACCTGTGCCAGCGCTCCCCCTTCGCCCGCGCCGCCACGGACCGCACGCTGTACAAGAACGCCGGCGGCGCCCACCTGGACCTGGTCGTCGGCCAGTACGCCCTGAGCCGGCTGAAAGCCCAGGCGAAGGGCCTGGGTGCATAGGGCGGAGTCCGCTCGGTTCCAGGAAGCACGGACGTAGGAGCAACAGTCTTGCCGGCTGCGCCGAGGCGCTCTTCGTAGGATGGGTTGAGCCTTGGCGAAACCCATGCGGTCGGGGTGATGGGTATCGCTTCGCTCAACACCATCCTACGCGGCGTCATATTTGCCGGAAGGTGTAGGAGCAACTGTCTTGCCGACTTTGCCGAGATGCTCTTCGTAGGACGGGTTGAGCCTTGGCGAAACCCATGCGGTCGTGGTGATGGGTATCGCTTCGCTCAACGCCATCCTACGCGGCGTCATAGTTGCCGGAAGGTGTAGGAGCAACTGTCTTGCCGGCTGCGCCGAGGCGCTCTTCGTAGGATGGGTTGAGCCTTGGCGAAACCCATGCGGTCGGGGTGATGGGTATCGCTTCGCTCAACACCATCCTACGGGGTGGTTTGCCGGCGGGCGTAGGAGCGGACTCTGTCCGCGATTGGACTCACCGGCCACGCCGGTCACCCTGGTGGCACGGCTAACGGCGGATAACCGTGATCAGGATGACTCAGCATTCACCGTCCACTCCGAACGGCCCCCTCTCCCTTTGGGAGAGGGTTGGGGTGAGGGGCGGAGCCAGTATTGGAACACCTTCGCTGAACCAGGGCAGCGCTTGAATGAACAGCATTACGGGCGCAAAGGGACTCGAGCTCCCGAGCAGACTCAGCGCACCGCCGCCACCCCCTGGCTGCGCGGGTTCGGCAGCTCCCGCGCATTGACCATGGCCTCCGCCAGCCGGCGGAAGGTCACGGTGCCCAGCGGCTTCCCGCCCGGCGAGACCACCGTGACGTCGCCGTCCGGCGCCAGCGCCAGCGTGCGCACCGCCTCCTCCACCGTGGTGCCGGCGGGGATGGTCATCCCGCTCGCAGCGGCGCCCGCGCGCGCCGGCGTCATCACCGCCTCGACGTGCAGCACCCGGCCGCGGTTGACCTCCTTGACGAAGTTCGCCACGTAGTCATCCGCGGGGCGCAGGACGATGTCCTGGCTGCTGCCCTGCTGGATGACCTGGCCGTCGCGCAGGATGGCGATCTGGTCGCCCAGGCGCAGGGCCTCGTCGAGGTCGTGAGTGATGAATACTATGGTCTTCCTGATCTCCTTCTGCAGGTCCAGCAGCACGCTTTGCATGTCCATGCGGATCAGCGGGTCGAGCGCCGAATAGGCCTCGTCCATCAGCAGCACGGGCGCGTCGTTGGCCAGCGCGCGGGCCAGGCCCACGCGCTGCTGCATGCCGCCGGACAACTGGTTGGGGTACTTCTTCTCGAAGCCCTTGAGCCCCACTCGCTCGATCCAGCGCATGGCGATGTCCAGGCTCCTGGCGCGGGGCAGCTTCTGGATGTCCAGGCCGTAGACGGTGTTCTCGATCACGTTGCGGTGGGGCAGCAGCGCGAATTTCTGGAACACCATCGCGGTCTGCTGGCGGCGGAACCCGCGCAGCTCGGCCTGGCTCATCTTGACCACGTCCACGCCGTTGACCAGCACCTCGCCCGCGGTCGGGTCGATCAGCCGGTTGATGTGGCGGATCAGCGTGGACTTGCCCGAGCCGGACAGCCCCATGATCACCTGGATGCAGCCCCCCGGCATGTCCAGGTTGATGTCCTTCAGGCCCAGGACGTGGCCGAAGCGCTCCATCAGCTCGGTCTTGCCCATGCCCTGCTTCACCGCCTCGACGTGGGCCGCCGCGTCCGGGCCGAAGATCTTGTAGAGATTGCGGATGCTGATGCCGTCGAACTGCCGCTCAGCCATGGACCACCTCCAGGTGTTTCTGCAGCCGCTGCCCGTAGGCCTGGCTGATCCGGTCGAAGATGATGGCGATGCCGACGATCGCCAGGCCGTTGAAGATGCCGAGGGTGAAGTACTGGTTGGCGATCGCCTTCAGGACCGGCTGGCCGAGGCCCTGCACGCCGATCATCGAGGCGATGACCACCATGGCCAGGGCCATCATGATCGTCTGGTTGATGCCGGCCATGATGGTCGGCAGCGCCAGGGGCAGCTGGACGTTCCGCAGCTTCTGCCAGCTGGAAGAACCGAAGGCGTCGGCCGCCTCGAGCACGTCCTTGTCCACCAGGCGGATGCCCAGGTTGGTCATGCGGATCATCGGCGGGATGGCATAGATGACCACCGCTATCAGCCCCGGCACCCGGCCGATGCCCAGCAGCATGACCACGGGGATCAGGTAGACGAAGCTGGGCATGGTCTGCATCACGTCGAGCACCGGGTTAACCAGGCGCTGGAGGCGTTCCGAGCGCGCCATCAGGATGCCGATCGGCAAGCCCATGGCGATCGATAGCACGGTGCAGACGAAGATCATCGATACCGTGCGCATGGAGTCGTCCCACATGCCGAAGTAACCGATCGCCAGCAGGGTGGCGAGCGCGCCCAGCACCACCTTCAGGCTGCGGCTGGCGACCCAGGCGATGGCCAGGACGATGAGAACGATGATCGGCCAGGGCGTCTGCGTCATGAAACGCTCGGACAGCAGCAGGAACTTCTGCAGGGGGGCGAAGAAGTTCTCGATGCTATCGCCATGGCCACGGGTGAACGAACGGAAGCCCTCGTCGATGACCTGCTTGAGGCTGCGCAGGGAGTCATCGTCCATCTGGGGAAAATCCTGAAACCAGCTCATGTGATTGCCCTTTTCCGATATGCCGGGCTCATTCTTGTTTTCTCCCGGCCGAGAGGGCGCAGCGCAATGGTACGCACCGCGCCATGCTGCGCATTACAGAGCTGACTTGATCTTCTCGGCAGCGTCAGCGTCGACCCACTTCACCCAGACATCCGGGTTCCTCTTCAGGAACGCCTTGGCGCCGTCTTCGCCGGTGGCCTGGTTGTCCGCCATCCAGGCCAGCATCCGGTTGACCAGCGCATTGGGCCAAGAGCGGGTCGAGAGGTACTTGTAGGCGGGGCCGGCGTGCTCCGCGAATGTCCTGGTCACGATGGTGTTGACCTCATCGGCCGGCCATTCATTGGGTTTCGGGTCCGGGCACTTCTCCACTTTGTTGCAACGGTTCCACTCGGCCTCGTCGTAGGGAACGCCCGAGGACAGTCGCACCATTTCATATTTGCCAAGCAGCGAAGTGGGTTCCCAGTAGTAGCCGATCCAGCCCTTCTTGCGCTCGTAGGCATGGATGAGAGAGCCGTCGTGGCCGGCCGCCGAGCCGGTGTCCACCAGGTTGAAGCCGGCGTCCCTGGCCTTGTAGGCCTTGTAGTACTGGCTGGCGATGACGGTGCCGCCCCAGCCCTGCTGCCCCGCGGACCAGGCGCCTTTCGACGGGTCTTCCGGGTCGGGGAAGAGTTCGGGGTGCTTCAAGGCATCGGCGATGGTCTTGATGTCGGGATGGGCATCGACGATGAACCTGGGAATGTAGATGCCCTGCACGCCGCCTTCGGTGAAGGCCTTGCCGGCGATCAGCAGCTTCCCTTCCTGGATGTTCTTCTGCGTGATGGGCGGCCGCAGGCTGGTCCAGGATTCGGGCGCCACGTCCGGCTTGCCCTTCTCCGCCATCGAGGTCAGGGTCGGCACGGTATCGCCCAGCACGATGCTGGCATCGCAGCCATAACCGTTCTGCAGAATGAACTTGTCCACCTCGGCGAGCAGCTCGGCGGAGGCCCAGTTCATGCTCGCGATCGTCACCGTGCCGCACTCCGCCGCCTGGGCAAGCGGCGCGAACCCGGCCAGGCCCAACAATAGCGGCGTGCAGGACAGCAGCGCTTTCATCGCGTGCGCCCCCTTACCTGCGGCACCGGCTCCTTGTGCAAAATCCAGGGTCATTTGTTTTGTTGTTTTCATTTACGACCACCCTCTTCTAGTTTCCGAAAGAGCACTTGGGGAACAACTTCACAAGCCACAGCGCCGGCCGCATTCGCTTGGCGCAAACCAGGCATTCCCGGGCCAAGCACTGATGTAACGGCTGACTTTCGATTGGAGTCCATCGACGGGCCGAGCGACCCGCCCCGCTCACGAAATCCTGACCGGAATCGATTCTGAGGCGGCCAGGGCTACGCGGCCTATAAGGAAAAGGACGATTGCCGGCAGAATTCGCACATTGCACCGTGCTGCAGGCCAGATGCGGGGGGCCTGCGGGCGTCGTGGCGCAGTGGCTGCGGTTTGTATGTAAACCCGCTGGGAAGCTCTACTCGCACGATCATCAGTCGAGCAAGACGCTCGAGCATCTTGTTCAGGTAGCTTTCGGCCGCACGCTCATTGCGCTTGGCTGGTAGCTACGCTTCGGCCCCTGGTCGACGATGTATCAACGGTTCCGTGATTGGCGAGACGAGGGCACGTTTGACCGAGTACTTGAGCGATTGCATGTCCGGTCGAATCAGGAAGGTCTGTTTGATCTGGACACCTGGATGATCGACTCCAGCGCAGTGCGTGCAACCCGAGCCTCTTCAGGCGCCGGGAAAAGGGGGCCGGAAGAGCCGCCAGATCATGCGTTGGGGCGTAGCCGAGGTGGCCTGACCACCAAGATTCAATGGCAATCGCCAGTTCGGCCCTGGGAACCTCCATTGCGATCCTGGTACTTAGCGAGCGCTGCTCGAAAGCTCCGGTAATAATGCCCTGCGCTGCTCGATCCGATCCAGCACATCCAGCAAGTCGGGACGACGGACGTTGTAGATGGATACCGAGCCCAGGGTGGGGAGCACGTCCTTGCCGAAGATGCGCCGAATCTGCGAAAGCGTACTCTGCCACCCCTCCTTGAGCTCCAGTTCGCGGTGGCCAAGCCACTGCCGATACACCGATTCGAAGCTGCTTTCCGCAGCCAGGCACACAGCCCGGAACTTCTGCTTGCGATCGATCTTGGGATTGATGCCTTTCGCCAGCAACGCGCGCGCCTCGTCGCGCAACGCACGCGCTTCGAGAAGGCTGACCTCCGGATAGGTTCCGAAGGACATGCGCTGCTGCTTGGCAGCCCAGTAGTAGCGGAAATGCCAGGACCTGTTGCCCTTGGCGGACACGGCCAGGGACAGGCCGTCGAAATCAGGAAGGGTGTAGTCCTTGCCGGTAGCCCGGGCTTGCCGGACGACGATGTCTTTGAGTGCCATGACCTGGCTCCTGAAAGAGAGTCAGGACCCGATGCTTGTCTCGCCGACCACGCTCCTCCAGCAGGAATCCGGAAAGCGCCCTCCCCCGAAAGCCTGTACTTGAAAATGGACTTGAAAGTCCTGGCTGGGGGTGGATTCCAGTGGTTTTCGCCAGAACGAAAAAAGGGCCTTTCGGCCCTTTTTTCAGTGACTTGCAAATGCCAGTGGACATCTGCAGATCGATATTTGGAGCGGGAAACGAGACTCGAACTCGCGACCCCGACCTTGGCAAGGTCGTGCTCTACCAACTGAGCTATTCCCGCGTCGTGTTGACGGGCGCCATTCTATCTTTTTCTGGAGCCTCGTCAACCCTTTGATTCAAAAAAAGTTATTTCTCTTTCGGGGTGGTGCTCAGGTGCGGCCAGGCGGCCAGCAGGTAGTGCAGCATGGACCACAGCGTCAGGGCCGCGGCGACGATCAGCAGCCCGTAGCCCAGCAGCACCCAGAAGGTGAACACCGGGGCGTTGGCCAGCAGGATCACCAGCGCGGCCATCTGCGCGGCGGTCTTCCACTTGCCCAGGTTGGATACCGCGACGTGGGCGCGGGCGCCCAGTTCGGCCATCCATTCGCGCAGCGCCGAGACCACGATCTCGCGGCCGATGATGATCACCGCCGGCAGCGTCAGCCAGAGGTTGGCGTGCTCTTCCACCAACAGCACCAGCGCCACCGCCACCATCAGCTTGTCCGCCACCGGGTCGAGGAAGGCGCCGAAGGGCGTGCTCTGCCCCAGCTTGCGCGCCAGGTAGCCGTCCAGCCAGTCGGTCGCCGCGGCCAGGGCGAAGACGGCACTGGAGGCCAGGTGGCTGCCCGGGAACGGCATGTAGAACAGCAGGATGAAGATCGGGATGAGCAGGACGCGTAGCAGTGTGAGCAGGTTCGGAATATTCATCGGGACCACTGGCCGGTGAGTTGAGCCCGGCATTCTACTCGCTGTGCAGGGCAGCATAAATCTGCTCGGCCAGCTTTTTGCTGATGCCCGGGGCCTTGGCGATCTCATCGATACTGGCGCGGCCCAGCTCCTGCAACCCACCGAAATGCTTGAGCAGCTCGCGGCGGCGCTTGGGCCCTACCCCCGGCACCTCTTCCAGGGTCGAGGTGCGCCGGGCCTTGCCGCGGCGGGCGCGGTGGCCGGTGATGGCGAAGCGGTGCGATTCGTCGCGGATCTGCTGGATCAGGTGCAGCGCCGGGGAATTCGCCGGCAGGGTGAATTCGTGCTCGGCCTCGTTGAGGTAGAGGGTCTCCAGGCCCGGCTTGCGCGTCACGCCCTTGGCCACGCCGAGCAGGATCAGCCCGCTCACCGCCAGCTCCTGGAGCACCTCCCGGGCCATGGCCAGTTGGCCCTTGCCGCCGTCCACCAGGAGGATGTCGGGCATCTTGCCCTCCCCCTCCTTCAGGCGGCTGAAGCGCCGCGTCAGGGCCTGGTGCATGGCGGCGTAGTCGTCGCCGCCAGTGATGCCCTCGATGTTGAAGCGGCGGTAGTCGGACTTCAGCGGGCCCTCGGGGCCGAACACCACGCAGGAGGCCACCGTGGCCTCGCCGCTGGAATGGCTGATGTCGAAGCACTCCAGGCGCTGCGGCGGCTCGTCCAGGTCCAGCGCCTCGGCCAGGGCCTCGAAGCGCGCGGCGACGTGCTGGCGGTTGGCCAGGCGCGCGGCCAGGGCCTGCTCGGCGTTGGTGATCGCCAGTTGCTGCCAGCGCGCGCGGGTGCCGCGCACCCGATGGCTGATCTCCAGTTCGCGGCCACGGGCGCTGGCGATGGCCTCGATCAGCACCGGGAAGTCCTCGTGCACGGCGTTGACGATCAGCTCCGCCGGCAGCTCGCGCTCGTGGTGGCTCAGGTAGTACTGGCCGAGGAAGGCCAGCAGCACCTCGTCGACCTCCTCTTCTATGCCCACCTGGGGGAAGAAGTTCTTGCTGCCCAGCACGCGCCCGCCGCGCACGCTGATCAGGTGCACGCAGGCGCCGCCGGGGTTGACCATGGCGGCGATGACGTCGACGTCGCCGTTGCCGCCCTCCATGCTCTGCTGGTCCTGCACGCGGCGCAGGATGGCCACCTGGTCGCGCAGCTCGGCGGCGCGCTCGAACTCCAGGCGCATGGCCGCCTGCTCCATGTCGGCGCTCAGCTCATCGGCCAGCTGGTTGCTGCGGCCTTCGAGGAACATCACCGAATGGCGCACGTCCTGGGCGTATTCCTCGGGGCCGACCAGGCCGACGCAGGGCCCCTTGCAGCGCTTGATCTGGTACTGCAGGCAGGGCCGGGTGCGGTTGCGGAAGTAGCTGTCCTCGCATTGCCGCACCAGGAAGGCCTTCTGCAGCAGGGCCAGGCTCTCGCGGATGGCGCCGGCGCTCGGGTAGGGCCCGAAGTAGCGGCCCTTGGCCTTCTTGGCGCCGCGGTGCAGGGCCAGGCGCGGGTATTCGTCCTCGCTGGACAGGTAGACGTAGGGGTAGGACTTGTCGTCGCGCAGGAGGATGTTGTACGGCGGCCGCCACTCCTTGATCAGCGTCTGCTCCAGCAGCAGCGCCTCGGTCTCGTTGGCGGTGATGGTGGTCTCGACCTGGGCGATGCGCGCCACCAGGGCGGCGGTCTTGGGCGCCAGGCCGGTCTTGCGGAAGTAGCTGGCCAGGCGCTTCTTGAGGTTCTTCGCCTTGCCGACGTAGAGCAGCTTGGCCTGCTCGTCGAACATCCGGTAGACACCGGGGCGGCCGCTGCAGGTGGCGAGGAAGGCCGCCGGATCGAACACCGCGCTCATCTAGTTGCTGGCATCCACCATGCCGTGGCGCACCGCCAGCAGCGCCAGCTCGACGTCGCTGGTGATGGAGAGCTTCTCGTAGATGCGGTAGCGGTAGGTGTTCACCGTCTTGGGCGACAGGCAGAGCTTGTCGGAGATGCTCTGCACCTTGTGGCAGTTGGCGATCATCAGGGCGATCTGGATTTCGCGCTCGGACAGCGAGTCGAACGGCGAACCGCCCTTCTCCGGCTCGAAGGACTTCAGCGCCAGGCTCTGGGCGATCTGCGGGCTGATGTAGCGCTGCCCGGCGAAGACCTGGCGGATGGCCTGGACCATTTCCTCAAGCGCCGCGCCCTTGGTCAGGTAGCCGGAGGCGCCGGCCTGCATGAGGCGGGTGGGGAACGGGTCTTCCTCGCAGACGGTCACGGCCAGCACGCGCACGTCCGGCTGGCTGCGCATCAGCTTGCGGGTGGCTTCGAGGCCGCCGATGCCGGGCATCTTCACGTCCATCAGGACGACGTCGGGCTTGAGTTCCCGGGCCAGCCGCAGGGCGTCCTCGCCGGATTCGGCCTGGCCCACCACCTGCAGGCCCTCGATGTCGGCCAGCATGCGGGTAATTCCGGTGCGCACCAGATCGTGGTCATCGACCACCAGCACCTTGATCACACAGCACCTCATGCATAACTAGAGTGGAATCCGGCGCTGTGCGCGCCATCGAATCCGCGAACCTTAACAGAAAGCGATGCCCTGACCTAGCTTGGAACACAGCTGTCAAATTGCAAGCGCCAACGAACCAGCAAGCACCCCCGAAGCGCCCGCGCCAAGCTGACCAGGCGCCGAGCGAAGCGTCAAGGATGGGCATCACGACCATTCTTTCGGCTGAGACCGGTTGTCGCGGGGCGAAGCGGGGCTGACAGTGCCAACCCAGGCATCGACGCACGCCGCCGCGGCCACGGCACATCCCCCGGCGCCGCCCTGACGGACGTCCGCCCGCGTTACAAAAGTGCCCGCCGTGCATCAACATGACGCACGACGAGCGCCGGACGTTACCGTTCGATGCCCATCCAGCCCCCGCCACCCTCCTCCATCCCAACCAAATCACCAGCGAATCAACGGCTTGTGTCTCGATCACCGATCCTGGCACGGCATCTGCTTAATTGCATTTATGGATAATTGGATACAAAAATCCAAAAGGAGCGCCCCATGCGCCTGGTACCCAACTACGACCGCCAACCCGTGACCGCCGAGGAAGAGGCCTACAGCTACCTGCTGGACGCCATCTGCAAGGGCCAGTACCGCACCGGCGACCGCCTGATCGCCGAAGACATCGCCAACGACATCGGCATGAGCCGCATGCCGGTGCGCGAAGCCTTCCGCCGCCTGGCCGCCGAGGGCCTGGTGACGCTACGGCCGAACCGCGGCGCCATCGTCAGCGGGCTGAACATCGAGGAGATGCGCGAAGTCTTCGAGATGCGCAGCGCCCTGGAAGGCCTGGCCATCCGCCTCGCCGTGCCGAAGCTGGGCGAACGCCAGCTGGGGCGCCTGGAACGCCTGCTCGACGAGATGGACGACTACCGCGACGACAGCGCCGAGTGGGTCAGCCGCCACCGCGTCTTCCACGAATACCTCTGCAGCCTCGCCGAGCGCCCGCGCCTGCTGCGCCAGATCAACGCCCTGTACTCGGTGATCGAGCCGCACATGCGCCTGTGGCTGCAGCATGTCGACAAGCCGATGAGCGCCCGCGAGGAGCACGCGGTGATCCTCGACGCGCTGCGCAGCGGCGACGCCCGCGAAGCCGAGCGGGTGCTCTGCGAGCACATCGAGGGCACGGTGCCCTCGCTGCTGAAGTTCCTCGAAGCAAAGGGCGCCTGAGACCCGCGCTTCGCCTGTCCCGTTGAACTGCCCCGGCAACCTCGCCCACTGGAGCTGAACATGTTCGTACGCAGGATCCCGCAGTGCCTTCTCGCCCTCTGCCTGGCCGCCCCGCTGGCCCACGCCGACGCGGTGAAAATCCCCGACCGCCTGCAAACCGCCGACAAGGTGGTGTTCTGCGGCGGCATGGACTCCCCGCCCATGGGCTTCTACGACGCCTCGCAGAAGCTCACCGGGGTCACCGTCGACCTCGGCGAAGCCATCGCCAAGCGCCTGGGCGACAAGAAGATCGAATGGCGGGTGACGCCCTTCTCCGGGCTGATCCCGGCGCTGCTGGCCCGGCAGTGCGACATGCTGGTGGACCAGCTGTTCGACAAGCCCGAGCGGCGCGAAGTGATCGACATGGTCAACTACATGTATTCCAGCCAGGCTGTGGTGGTCGCCAAGGGCAACCCCAAGGGCATCCACACCCTCGACGACCTGTCCGGGAAGAAGGTCGCGGTGCTCAACGGCTCGACCATCCGCACCCTGCTCGACGCCCACAACGAGAAGCTGAAGCAGGCCGGCAAGGCGCCGATGAAAGTCATCGTCTACAACACCGACACCGACGCCTTCCAGGCCCTGCGCATCCAGCAGGCCGACGCCTACGGCACCACCGTGGAAACCGCCGGCTACTACCAGGGCATGGCCCCGGACCTGTTCGAGACCGGCGTGCCGGCCTTCGCCCGCATCCTCACCGGCCTGGGCATCCGCAAGGAAGACAAGCAGCTCAGCGCGGCGGTGCAGCAGATCATCCAGGACATGCAGGCCGACGGCAGCTACCAGGCGCTGCTCGCCAAGTGGCACATCGAAGGCGACAAGCTCGACTGAGCCGAGGTGACCGACCATGAACTTCAGTTGGGACGTGTTCTGGCAATACCTGCTCAAGCCGAGCGACATCTACCTGTACGGGCTCTGGCTGACCTGCGTGATCGCCGTCAGCGCCATGCTCCTGGGCTGCGTGCTCGGGCTGCTGGCGGCGCTGATGCGGCTGTCGTCCAACCCGCTGCTGCAGTACCCGGTGCGCTTCTACGTGTGGCTGATGCGCGGCACGCCGCTGCTGGTGCAAATCGTCTTCCTCTACACGGCGCTGGCCGCCGGCGGGGTGTTCCGCTTCGAGGACCTGGACCTGGGGCTGTTCGTCCTGCCCGGCAACATCCAGGCGGCGATCATCGCCCTGGGCCTCAACGAGGGCGCCTACATGGCCGAGATCATCCGCGCCGGCATCGGCGCGGTGGACAAGGGCCAGTACGAGGCCGGCAAGTCCCTGGGCATGACCTTCGCCAAGCTGATGCGGCGCATCGTCCTGCCCCAGGCCTTCCGCGTCATCGTCCCGCCGCTGGGCAACGAGTTCAACGTGATGCTGAAGAACACCACCCTGGTCAGCGTGATCGGCGTGCAGGAACTGCTGCTGAGCACCCAGATGGTCACCTCGGCGACCTTCCGCGTGTTCGAGCTGTACCTGGTGGTGGCCATCTACTTCCTGCTGCTGACCACCCTCTGGGGCTTCTTCCAGCGCTGGCTGGAGAAACGCTTCGGCAAGTCCGAGGGCAACACCCCGGCGGCGCCGAGCCGGATGTTCGGCCAGCAGGCCATGAAACTGCTGAGGGGGCGCTGAGATGATCCCGACCGCGAAAGACGTGGTGATCCAGGCCCGCGACGTGCACAAGGCCTTCGGCGAGCTGGAGATCCTCAAGGGCGTGTCCCTGGACGTGCACCGCGGCGAGGTGGTGGTACTGATCGGCGCCTCCGGCTCGGGCAAGACCACCTTCATCCGCTGCATCAACCACCTGGAAGACATCCAGGGCGGCAGCATCCGCGTCAACGGCGCGCTGATGGGCTACCGCGAGCGCGCCGACGGCAAGCGGGTGCGCGACTCGGAAAGCAACATCGCCCGCCGCCGCCGCGACATCGGCATGGTGTTCCAGCGCTTCAACCTGTTCCCGCACATGACGGTGCTGGAGAACATCATCGAGGCGCCGGTGCAGGTGCTCGGCGTGCCCCGCGGCGAAGCCCTCGAACAGGCGCGCCGCCTGCTCGCCCGGGTGCGCCTGGCGGACAAGGCCGAGCACTACCCGGCGCAACTCTCCGGCGGCCAGCAGCAGCGCGTGGCCATCGCCCGCGCCCTGGCGATGAAGCCCCAGGCGATGCTCTTCGACGAACCCACCAGCGCGCTGGACCCGGAAACCGTGGGCGAGGTGCTGCAGGTGATGAAGGAACTGGCCGAGGAAGGCATGACCATGGTGGTGGTGACCCACGAGATGGGCTTCGCCCGCGAAGTGGCCGACCGCGTGGTGGTGCTGCACCAGGGCGAACTCATCGAAGAAGGCCCGCCGGCCCAGGTGTTCGGCAACCCCCACCACCCGCGCACGCGGGAATTCCTCAGCCGCGTACTCTGATTCAAGGACGCCCTCCATGCTGCGTTTCTCCGCCCACGAATACCCCTACGCCTCCCAGCGCCAGAGCGTGTTCGCCCGCAACGGCATGGTCGCCGCCTCGCAGCCGCTGGCCGCCGAGGCCGGCATCGCCATGCTGCGCGCCGGCGGCAACGCCATCGACGCCGCCATCGCCACCGCGGCGGCGCTGACGGTGGTCGAGCCCACCGGCTGCGCCATCGGCGGCGACGCCTTCGCCCTGGTCTGGGTCAAGGACCAGTTGCACGGCCTGGACGCCAGCGGCCACGCGCCCGCCTCGCTGTCCATCGACGCGGTGAAGGCCGCCGGCCACGCGACAATGCCTGTGCACGGCTGGCTGCCGGTCACGGTGCCGGGCATACCCTCGGCCTGGGCCGAGCTGTCCGCGCGCTTCGGCAAGCTGCCCTTCGCCGATTTGCTGCAACCGGCCATCGCCCTGGCCCGCGACGGCTTCCCGGTGTCGCCGGTGGTGGCTCACCAGTGGGAAATCGCCCGCCGCGAATACCAGGCCAGCCGCGCCGCTGAGCCGGTGCTGCAAGCCTGGTTCGACACCTTCACCCTCGACGGCGAAGCGCCGCGCGCCGGCCAGCTGTTCCGCAACCCGGCCCAGGCGCGGACCCTGGCCGAACTGGCCGAGACCAAGTGCGAGAGCTTCTACCGCGGCGCCATCGCCCAGCGCCTGGCGGCGCACGCCGCGGCCAGCGGCGGTCACCTGGGCGCGGCGGACCTGGCCGGCTACCGGCCGAAATGGGTCGAGCCGATCAAGGCCAACTACCGCGGCTACGACGTCTGGGAAATCCCGCCCAGCGGCCAGGGCCTGATCGCCCTGATGACGCTGAACATCCTCCAGGGCTTCGACTTCGACCAGCGCGACAGCCAACTGACCTGGCACCGCCAGTTGGAAGCGATGAAGAAGGCCTACGCCGACGGCCTGCACTACATCACCGACCCCGAGCACATGCGCGTGGCCGCCAGCGCCCTGCTGAGCGAAGACTACGCCGCGCGCCGCCGCGCCGAGATCGGCGAGCGCGCCCAGGCGCCGCAACACGGCGACCCGCACGCCAGCGGCACCGTGTACATCGCCACCGCCGACGGCGAAGGCAACATGGTCTCCTTCATCCAGAGCGCCTACCACGGCTTCGGCTCCGGCGTGGTGCTGCCCGACAGCGGCATCGCCCTGCAGAACCGCGGCTCGGAATTCAGCCTCGACCCCGGCCACGCCAACGCCCTGGCCCCGGGCAAGCAGACCTTCCACACCATCATCCCCGGCTTCCTCAGCAAGGACGGCGTGGCGGTCGGCCCCTTCGGCGTGATGGGCGGCTACATGCAGCCCCAGGGCCACGTGCAGGTGGTGATGAACCTGGTGGACTTCGGCCTCAACCCGCAAGCCGCGCTGGACGCCCCGCGCTGGCAGTGGCTGGGCGGGATGAAGGTGGGTATAGAACAGAGCGCCCCGCGCGACCTCGCCTTCGCCCTGGCCCGCCGCGGCCACGAGGTGGAAGTGGCCTGCGACCTGACCGACTATGGCCGCGGCCAGATCATCGTCCGCGACCCGCAGACCGGCGTGCTCTGCGGCGGCACCGAACCGCGGGCGGATTCGCATATCGCGGTGTGCTGATCGCGGACGGAGTCCGCTCCTACGCGCCATGCCATTCCCATGTAGGGATTTATCCGCGATTTCGCCGGCAAGGCCGGCGCTCGGTCATTCACGTAGGATGGGTTGAGCGAAGCGATACCCATCACCGGGACCGCATGGGTTTCGCAAGCTCAACCCATCCTACGAAAGGCACCTCGGCGCAAGCCGGAACACCGCGCCCCAAAACCGCCCATCCCCCGCCGACCGATCAGAAATTTCCATTGCCCGAATCAGCGGTTTCAAATGGAACGCTGCCTTCCCCCCTGCGTATCCTGCGCGCCGCGCCGGCTGGCGCCGTTCTTGCTCATTTTTTGTGACAAATTCATGACAAGCGTTGTCTGCTATTACAGATGTATGTGGCAAGCAGTATCAGGGGGTGCCCATGGGTAGTGCGATCAAGGAACGGGCGACAGTGATCTGCCGTCAGGACGACAAGATCCTTTTCGTGCGCAAGGCCCGGCGCAAATGGAACCTGCCCGGTGGCCGCATCGAGGCCAACGAGGCCCCGCGCCAGGCGGCCCAGCGCGAGCTGGCCGAAGAAACCGGCCTGCAGGTGGAGGCCATGGCCTACCTCGCTCCGCTGGAGCTGTACCAGACCCTCCACTACGTGTTCGAAACGGCCCTGCCCGAGCCGCAGAACCCCCAGCCGCAGAACGAAATCGCCGACTGCCGCTGGTTCTCCCTGGACGAACTGGCCAAGCGCAACGTCAACAAGGCCATCAAGCGCCTGCTCAAGGACTACCAGCGCCCGCCGCAGTGAGGCGGCGGGCCCCTCCGCTCAGAATGGCAGCGTCAGTTTCAGCCAATAGGCGTCACCCTGGGCGCGGTTGCGCACGTCGGTTTCCTTCGACCACTTGGCGGTGACGAACCAGCCGTCCTTGCCGCTGTACTTCAGCGACGGGCCGATGGCGAAGCTGCGGCCCTTGTTGTCCTCGATGCGCTCGCCGTCCTGGCGGTCATCGGTGGTCTGCCGGTAATAGTAGCCGCCCACCCCGGCCACCCAGCCGTTGCCGAAGCCCCAGCCCACCGCGTAGTCGACGTGGAATTCCTGCCCGGAGCGGTAGTCGGTGTCGGGGTTCTTGCGGTTAAAGTCGTACATCACCTTGGCATCCAGGTTCGGCCCGTTCGGGTCGACGTAGCTCATCGCGTACACCGGCTCGAACACCCAGTAATTGCGCCCGGGGTTGGCCAGGTCGTCCTTATCGTAGCGGCCGGTGGGGGCGATCATGTCGAAGGCCAGGATGCTGTGTAACTTCTCGCTGTGATGGAAGCCCAGCGCCGGGCCGAAGATCATGTCGCCCAGGCCGCGGTTGTGCTGCGACTGGCCGTTGAGGTCGACCTTCAGGTCCACCAGCGGGACTATCGCGTGCAGCGCGAAGCTGCCGCCGAGCAAGCTGTAGTCGCTCACCCAGATCAGCCGGGGAACGATGGCGTTGGCGCGCACGCGGAAGTCCACCGGCAGCTTGCGGCCGTCGTTGCCACGAAGGTTGTCGGCCTCGTAGTGGTTGACGAACAGTTGGCCGTAGAAGCCCGGCGGCGGCATGGCGCCGGACATGTAATTCTCCGCGCCCAACGGGTAGGAAGTACCGCCACCCTCGGTGGCGCGGGACAGGTTGGCGACGCCGAACAGCAGGGCGCAGGCGGCGAAGCGGAGCAGGTACGCAAGGGGCTTTTTCATCGGGGCAACCTTTGTTGTTGTTATCGGTCGGGCGCACCCCGGCCCCCGCGCAGGAGCGAGGTGCCGGGCAGCAAGGTTTCAGATGCGCTTGAACAGGGCCGAGCGCTGGCCCTCGGCGGCACCGTCGGCGGCGCTGTAGAAACGCTCCATGAAGATGTCGCGCTCGAACAGTCGGCCCTGCATCAGACAGGTGATGGCCGCGTCGATCATCGGCGGCGGGCCGCACAGGTAGGCCTTGTGGCCGCCGAAGCGACCATCGAAGTGCTTCTTCGCCGCGTCGTGGACGTAGCCGCGAAAGCCGCTCCACTGGCCGTCCTCGGCGGCCTGGCTGAGCGCCGGCACATAGGTGAAGTTGGCGTATCGCGTGGCCAGTTCCTCGAACAGCTCGCGGTTGTACAGCTCGGCGCGGGTGCGCGCGCCCTGGAACAGGGTGATGCGCCGGGCATCGCCCTGCTCCAGCAGGTCGAGGATCATCGATTGCGGGCTGGACAGTCCCGAGCCGCCGGCGATGAAGATCAGGTCGCCGGCCTGGGAGCCGCGCACGAAGAACTGCCCGTAGGGACCGGAGACTTCCACCGCGTCGCCCTCGCGCAGGCCGTCGTGGATGAAGCCGGTGGCGGCGCCGCCCTCGACCAGGCGCACATGCAGCTCGACCTCATCGGGGCGGCTCGGCGGATTGGCCAGGGAAAAGGCACGGGTGCCCTCAATGCCCGGCAGTTGCAGGTTGACGTACTGCCCAGCCTGAAAGGCCATGGGCCGGTCCAGCTTCAGGTGCACGCCCTTGATGGTCGGCGACAGGTCCACCAGGCGGCTGACCACCGCGTGGTAGTCGCGCACCGGGTGGCCGGCAAAGTCGGGGTCGACGTCGATGTCGGCCTCGATCACCAAGTCGCTCTGCGGAATGGCGCAGCAGGCCAGGACCTTGCCCTCGTCGCGCTCCATGTCCATCAGCGCGAAGGACGAGGCGGCGCCCAGGTCCACCTCGCCTTCCAGTACCTGGCATTTGCAGGTGGCGCAGGTGCCATGGCCGCAGGCGAAGGGCAGCCACACGCCCTGGCGCAGGGCGGCCTGGAGGATGGTCTGGCCCTCCTCCACCTCGATCTGCTCGCCGGTGGGTTCGATGGTCACTTGATAGCTCATGGCGGCGCCCTCAGTTACGGCTGCCGCCCAGGCCTTCCAGGCCCGGGGTATGCAGGTGCAGCAGGCTCTTGTGGCCCACGCCGTTGGCGGCCAGGCCGCGGGCCGGGTCGGGTGCGAAAGGCGCATCGTCCAGGCGCCACTGGGCGGCGGCGAAGTCCACCCGGGCGGCGTCCGGATGCAGGGCGATGGCCAGCTTGACCACCTGCTCGACGAACTCGGCGAAGGGCTGCGCCGGGTCCACCGGCAGGGTGAAGGGCGCGCAGAACAGCAGGTGGTGCTCCCAGCACAGGTAGACCAGTTGGGCGCCGTGGAAATTGGCCTGGCGGTCCAGGGGCTCGGAGATATAGGTGCCGATGGCGGTCACGGACATGGTGGTGTTCCTCTTGTTCTTGTCGAGGGGCGCGGCGGGCGCGCCCGCCTTGTGCTTCAACCGGCTTTCTGCGCCTGCCAGCGCTGTTGCTCGGGGGAGCCCTGGTACTCGAAGTTGTCCTGCCCGGGGGCGATGTTGTAGTAGTCGCGCACCACCGCCTCGACGTCGCCGCCGCCGCAGTTGCCCTGGAGAATCTGGTGCACCGGCAGCCAGGCCTGCACGTACTTCTCCGGTTCATGGGCGAAGATGTCGCAGCAGCCGTCGGAGCAGAAGTGATAGCGCTCGCCCCCGTGCACCAGGCTGCGGTGGCTCAGGCGCGTGGCGTCGTCCGGCTCGGTGAAGGCCAGGGGGATCTGGCAGATCTGGCAGAGCATCGGCAGCGTCGGGTTGTAGAAGCGCTCGCCGCGCGCCTGCAGTTCGCGCCAGTGCTCGTAGCGCGGCCGGTAGTACTTGTCGAAGGTCTCCGGGTACTTGGCCGAGAGCCAGTCCAGCTCCTCGTCGGTGGGTATCCAGGTGTGGAAGTTGGTGGCCTGGCTGTACTGGTAGAAGATCGACCAGGCCTGGTGGCTGATGTGCTCCTTGCCGATGGCGGTCTGCTCGACGTATTTGGGCGGGCGGATGCCATAGCGTTCCAGGTCCTTGAACAGCGCGCCGCCGGCCTGCTCGAAGTACACCTCCCAGGCCTCGGCCCAGGACATGACTTTGTTCGGCAGCATGTAGTCCATCATCATCCCGACCAGGGTCAGCAGGCGGTAGCCGCGCCAGAACCACTTGTCGATCCAGCGCTGGACGATGGGCACGTTGTCCTCGTGCTGCTCCAGCAGGAACTTGATCACCTCCAGGCCCAGGGTCATGTGCCGCGCCTCGTCGGACTGCGCCGAGAAGCCGAAGGTGACCGTGGCCATGTCGCCGTTGTAGGCGGCGCCGGACATGAAGGGCACGAACAGCAGGTTGGTCAGCACGTACTCGAAGGAGAACGAGATGGCCGTGAGGAACTCGAACGGGCCGGCGGTGCGGGCGTCCTCGAAGAACGACTTGGGCACTGAGAGGAACCACACGCGGTCGTGCATGTGGGCGAAGTCGTGCAGGCCGTTGAAGTGCTTGTTGTAGTGGCTCATCGCGTGCACCTGGGTCTGCACGTGGCGCAACTCGTCGATCGCCTGCATCTGGCAGGCGACCCGCGCCCCTGCCCCGCCGAAGTGCCGGCCGACCCGCGCGAAGCCCTGGTAGGCCTGGTATTCCAGGGGCGTGACGCCGCACAGGAACAGCTTCAGGGCGTTGACGTAGCGGGCGTCGGAGATGTTCTGGTGGCCGTTGTTCTGGGCGAAGGCGTCGAAGATGGCGTAGAGCTTCTTCTCCTTCTCGGCCTGGTACTTCCAGTAGGCGTCCATGGTCAGGCGGAAGGGGTCCTCCCACTTGTCCCAGTCGGTGATCTTGATCCCCTCGAAGCGCTCGTAGGGGTAGATGTCTTCCTTGCGCTGGTAGCTCGGCTCCCAGCCCAGGTCGCGGGTCAGGCAGCGGTACTTGTCTTTCTGGTTCAGGCGTTTGGCGGCCATGGCGGCTCTCTCCGGATTCTTGTCGTTGTGCGGATCAGTTCCAGTGCAGGGCGAAGCGGTCCTCGTCCTCCTCGACGTTGCCACCGAGGGTGATCACGTCGATCAGCATTTCCTGCACGTCCCACTCGCGACCGAGCTTCTCCTCCACCGTGGCGCGGTGGATGTCCAGGCGGCCTTCGGCCTGCACGCGGATCATCGCCGGCCGGTGCTGGACCTCGGCGTGGGGGTTGTCCTGGACGATGGCTTCGACGATGTAGCGGGCGGCGTCGTTGTCCTGGAAGGCGATGTAGACGAGGGAAGTCATGCTGCTGCTCCACTGAGGCCGAGTTTCTTCAGGCGTGCGCCGAAGGCGCCGTCGACGGCGTCCAGCGCCTCGTGGCCGGGGCCGATCTCGGCCAGCGGCGCCAGGGCCTGCAAGGCGCGCTCGCGCCAGTGGGCGACCCAGCCCTCGACCAGCGCGCGATTGGCGTCGCTCTCGGCGACCACCGTCTTCACCAGCGCGTCGACCCAGCGCTGGCTCTCGGCGAACCACAGGCGCATGAACTCGGTGAGCATGCCCACCTGTCCCGCCCCGGCGGCCACCAGTTGAGCGTCGAAACGCTCGAACAGCAGCGGATACAGCAGGCCGTCGCTGACCAGGTTCTGCGCCAGGCTCAACTCGAACCAATCGCGTACCACCAGCGTGTCCTCCACGTAGCGGCGCAGGCCCTGCCAGGCCGGCTCGTCCAGCCAGCACCGCTTGGCCTCGGCCAGCAGCGCCAGGCCGTCGTCCTCCAGCAGCAGGCCGATACGCGACAGGTACTGGGCGATGGCCAGGCGGTCCATGGCCTGGAACATGTGCATCTGGGTGACGCTGGTGCCGAAGGCGTCGGCGGCGATGCCGCTGTTGTTCATGTTCGCGCCCAGTTCGGCGTGGCGCAGCGGCAGCAGAAGCCGGGCGATCAGCGCACGCTTTTCCTCGGGTAGCTGGGCCAGCAGTTCGCGCTTCTCGCAGAAGGCGAAGTCGTGCTCGGCGTTCTCCTGCATCCGCGCCCGGGCCTGCACATAGGCGCCGTAGTAGTACTGGCGCGGGTCGCTGACGGCGTACCAGTCGGCCATGTGCACGGCAGTGCGGGTGGGGTCGTTGAGCAGCTTGTCCGGCTGCCACAGCGGGCGGTAGTGGAAGTTGGTCGCCGCCTCGATGTCGAAGCTGGCCTCCTGGTAGCGGCTGGCCGGCTTGTCGCCGAAGCGCCGGCGGGTGTGGCTGAAGGTCTGGCGGATGGGCTCCACCGTGGCCGTCTTGATCTCGATGCTCATGCAAGGCGTCCCGTAGTTGTTGTTGTGGGGCGACGCAGCGGAAGGCGCGTCAGTCGTCCTGGCCACGGCTTTCGCCGTAGCGCCATTTCTGCATGTCGGCGTCGATGGCGGCGGCCATCTGCGCGTCCATGTGATGCACCCGGTTACTCCGGCAGAAGCTGGCGAAGGCCGCACGCGGCAACACCAGCTCGACGAAGAGGTCCGGGTAGCCGATGGCGAAGTCGAACTCGACGAAGGCCGCGTCCGGCTCGCTGCGAACCCGCACGTAGCGGGGCATCTGGTCGAAGGGGGTGGCGTTCATGCTCGGGCTCCGGTGGCGTCGAAGGGGCTTGAGCAACGCCTGTGCCAGGACCGTGGAAGACGCTCGAAAAATAAATTTAACCAACTGAAACAAAAGGTTTTTTTAGAAATATCGCGACTTGCGAAGAGGCCCGCCGAAGGGTTGCAGCCTGGCCCGGACGGCTACTGCGATTGATCATTTGCTCAAGCCGGCGGGGGCCATTGCAGCAAATGGCGAAGGCCGGGGCCGGATTGACTTTTCCCGCCCCTTCAGGCGATTTGGAAAAAGAGCGACGCCCCTCCGCCTTGCCTGAACCGCGGCGGCGTCGCCGGCGCGAGCCACCCCGCCACAGCCTGGGCGGGACGCGCCACCACCCCGTACAACGACAATTCAGGGGCGCGATCGATGATTACCCAATACAAGGCGCCGGACCCCGCTCCGGCGCTCAAGGACCTTACCGAGCGGGTCCGCTTCCTCGGCACCGAGGGCAAGGTCTGGCTGGACGAACAGCGCATGTTGCTGGTCCAGGCAGCGATGATGGCCAGCATGCGCCGCGAGCTGATCGAGATGCTCGGTGTGGAGCGGGCCAAGGGCTTCTTCCTGCGCATGGGCTACCAGTCCGGGCTGAAGGACGCCGAGCTGGCGCGCAAGCTGCGCCCGCAGGGCAACCCGGTGGAGATGTTCTTCATCGGCCCGCAGCTGCATTCGCTCAAGGGCATGGTCAAGGTGTGCCCGCTGCAGTTGGAGATCGACCTGGACAGCGGCCATTTCTATGCCGACATCGAATGGCAGGACAGCTTCGAGGTGGAGAACTGCCAGGCCGAAAACCTGCACTCCGAGCAACCGGTGTGCTGGATGCTGCTGGGCTACGCGATCAGCTACAGCTCGTTCTTCCTCGGCCGCCAGGTGCTCTACAAGGAAGTCAGCTGCCGTGGCTGCGGCGGTGCGCAGTGCCGCATCGTCGGCAAGCCGGTGGAGCAATGGGAAGACGCCAACGACTTCCTGCGCTACTTCCAGAGCGACCCCATCATCGACGAACTGCAGGCCCTGCAGGTGCAGGTGGCGAACATGCGCCAGCGCCTGCAACTGCAGGCCGGGCAGTTCTACGGCATCGGCCAGGCCCCGGCCTACAAGCGTTGCTGCGCGCTGATCGACAAGGTTGCCCCCGGCAAGGCCTCGGTGCTGCTGCTGGGCGAGACCGGCACCGGCAAGGAAGTCATCGCCCGTAGCCTGCACCTGCGCAGCGAACGCGCCGGCAGCCCCTTCGTGGCGCTGAACTGCGCGACCATCCCACCGGACCTGATCGAGGCCGAGCTGTTCGGCGTCGAGAAAGGCGCCTACACCGGCGCCCAGCAGTCGCGCATGGGCCGCTTCGAGCGGGCCAACGGCGGCACCCTGTTCCTCGACGAGATCGTCGAGCTGACCCCGCGCGCGCAGGCCAGCCTGCTGCGGGTGCTGCAGGAAGAGGAACTGGAGCGCGTCGGCGACAGCCGCACGCGCCAGGTGGACGTGCGCGTCATCGCCGCCACCCACGAGGACCTGGAGCAGGCGGTGAAGCAAGGCCGCTTCCGCGCCGACCTGTTCTACCGGCTGAACGTGTTCCCGGTGCGCATCCCCGCCCTGCGCGAGCGCCGCGAAGACATCCCGCTGCTGATCGAGCACTTCCTCGCGCGCCTGCACGAAAGCTACGGCAAGAAGACCCTCGGCCTCAGCGACCGCGCCCTGCAGGCCTGCCTGCAGTACGACTGGCCGGGCAACGTGCGCGAGTTGGAGAACCTCATGGAGCGCGGCGTGATCATCACCGACGAGAACCAGAGCATCGGCCTGGACGCCCTCTTCCCCCACGCCCCGCCGGAAGCCGAGAGCATCGGCCTGGCCAGCGACGGGCGCCTGGTGGCCAGCGCCGGGCAGGCGCCGTGGGTCGGGCAGATCATCGACAGCGGCATCGGCCTCGACGCGCTGGAGGAAGCACTGATGCAGGAAGCCATGGCCCGCAGCCAGCAGAATGTCTCCGAGGCCGCTCGCCTGCTGGGCATGACCCGCCCGGCGCTGGCCTACCGGCTGAAGAAGTCGCCGGGCGAAGGCGCCCCCGGGCGGGCTTGAGCATTTGGACGAAGGCCGACCGGGCACTTCACCAAATGCTCGACCGGCCTGCCCCTTTCGCCGTCCAGAAAAAACAGAACTCCTTTTATATCAACAAGTTGAAAGATTGGCACCGTCTTTGCTCAGCCACCTTCGCGGTACCTGACGACAAGACCAACAAGGTGAACCCCATGACCGTGAAGATTTCCCGGACTGCCGAAATCCAGACCTTCTTCGAAGAGGCCGCCGGCCTGCGCAACGAACAGGGCAACCCACGCCTGAAACAAATCGTGCTGCGCATCCTGCAGGACACCGCCAGGCTCGTCGAAGACCTGGAAATCACCGACGACGAATTCTGGACCGCCGTCGACTACCTCAACCGCCTGGGCAACCGCGGCGAAGCCGGCCTGCTGGTGGCGGGCCTTGGCATCGAGCATTTCCTCGACCTGCTCAGCGATGCCCGCGACGCCGAAGCCGGCAGGACCGGCGGTACCCCGCGCACCATCGAGGGCCCGCTGTACGTGGCCGGCGCCCCGCTCAGCGAAGGCGAGGCGCGCATGGACGACGGCAGCGACGCCGGCATCCCGATGTTCCTGGCCGGCCGCGTGCTGGACCTGCGCGGCCAGCCCATCGCCGGCGCCACCGTCGACGTGTGGCACGCCAACACCAAGGGCCTTTACTCCTACTTCGACCCGAGCCAGGCCGAGTACAACCTGCGCCGGCGTATCCGCACCGACGCCGAGGGTCGCTACCGCGCCCGCAGCATCGTGCCCAGCGGCTACGGCTGCCCGGCCGACGGCCCGACCCAGCAATGCCTGGACCAGCTCGGCCGCCACGGCCAGCGCCCGGCGCACATCCACTTCTTCATCTCGGCGCCCGGCCATCGCCACCTGACCACCCAGATCAACCTGGCCGGCGACCGGTACCTGTGGGACGACTTCGCCTACGCCACCCGCGACGGGCTGATCGGCGAGGTCAACTTCGTCGAGAATGCCCACGGCATCGCAGGCCGTTGCGCCGAGGTCGTCTTCGACTTCCAGTTGCAGCCCGCCAGCGAAGCCACCGATGAGCGACGCAGCCAACGCCCACGCGCCCTGCAGGTCCAGGGCGCGTAGGGCTCCTTCGTACCCATTGCCGGGCAAGGCACGGCGCGCACCTTGAGGTACGGCATTTCCCGGAGGGACAACTGCCGACAGCGCCGAGGCGCCCATCGCCCCTGCCCGACCGGGCACCGGCCGTCCCACCCGCACCGTGCCCCTGCAGGAGCGAGCCCTGCGTGCGAAATCGCGGGCAGGCCCCGCTACAGGTAGCTGGGATGTATTGAGCAACGGTCTTGCCGGCCGCGCCGGGGTGCTCGCTCCTACGAGAAGCCGTCCGGCTGCAGCCCACGGATCGCGCTGGGCACCAACCCCGTCCAGCGCTTGAACGAGCGGCGGAAGTTGGTAGTGTCGGTGAAGCGCAGGTACTGCGCCACCTCGTCGTTGCCGTAGCCGCGTGACCAGTACAGGTACAGGGCGACGTGCTTGCGCACTTCGTCGTGCAGGGCCTGGAAGTGCGTGTGGTGCTTCTGCAGCTTGCGCTTGCAGGTCGCCGGGCTCATGCCCAGGCGTGCGGCCAGTTGCTCCAGGCTCAGCGGGTCGTGGGCCTCGCGTTGCAGCAGGCGGTACAGGTGTTCGAGGAAGCCCTCGCGCAGACCCAGCGCCTGGCGTTCGCGCTGGGCGTCGCGCCGGGCCGCCTGGCCGGCGGTGGCGGCGGCCCGTGGCCAGGGTTTCACCAGGTATTCGCGGGGGATCAGCATGGCGTCCACGTGGCTGTCGAACTGCAGTTGCAGGCCCAGGTGCGCCTGGTACTGCTCCAGGTAGCCCGGCTGGGCATGGGCGAACAGGTAGCGCCAGGGCAGGTGCTCGCCGGCCAGCCAGCGGCACAGCGCGGTGACGGCCGTCATGCTGCTCTCCACCAGGAAGCGCCGGGTGCCGCCCAGGCCGCAGGCGTCCACCCAGTACAGGCAGGCGTAGCGCTCCTCCAGCAGCAGGCGCGGCGCCAGCAGCGGGCAGAAGCGCGCGCGGTGCTGCAGCAGCAGGTCCAGCGCCTCCTGCAGGTTGCCGGCCAGGGCCAGGGCGCTGCTCGCCGCACCTCTGCCAACCCTAACTCCGCACCCCCTCCCTAACCCTCCCCCGCAAGCGGGAGAGGGAACCGTTCGGCATGATGCGGAATCACGAAGCTCCCTGGCTCAACGCAGCCATGTTGGGTGCATAACACCCCAAGCATCGCGGTCGTAGGAGCAACCGTCTTGCCGGCTGCGCCGAGGTGCTTTTCGTAGGATGGGTTGAGCTTGCGAAAACCATGTGGCCGGGGTGATGGGTATCGCTTCGCTCAACCCATCCTACGGGGCTGAGCACAGCCGGCAAGACAGTCCGTAGGGCGCATAACACTCCAAGCGTTATCCACCCCACCCGCACCCTCCCCATGTAGGAGCGCGCCCTGCGCGCGATTCACGGGCAGGCCCCGCCGCCTCAGGGCGGGGCCCAATACACTCCCTGGCCGCTCAATCCCCGCCCTGGGCGCGGGCCGCGCGGTAGCGTCCGGGGCTCATGCCGGTCCACTGGCGGAAGGCGCGGTGGAACGCGCTGGGCTCCTGGAAGCCGCAGCGCGCGGCGATCTCGGCGATGCTCAGGCTGGCATCATCCAGGCACTCGAAGGCCAGCGCCCGGCGCACCTCGTGCTTGATCATCTGGTAGGAAAAGCCCTCGCGCTCCAGTTGGCGGCGGAAGGCCGATTCGCTCAGCGCCAGCTGCGCGGCCATCTGCGCCTGGGATGGCCAGTCCAGGTCGCCGCCGGCCTTCAGGCGGCGGTAGACCTTGGCCGACAGCCCGGAGCGGTTGCGGAAGCGCACCACCACGCCCTCCGGGGCCTGGCGCAGGAACTGCTTGAGGCTGGCGAAGTTGCGGATCACCGGCAGCGCCAGTTGCTGGGCATTGAACTCCAACTCGGTGTGGTCGGCGTCGAAGCGGATCCACGGCCCCCACAGCAGCGGCTCGGCGCCGTGGGGCGGCTGCGGGTGGCCGAAGCGGGCGCGGTCGGGGTTGATGCGCCGCCCCACCAGCCAGCAGGCCACGCCGATGACCATGCTCAGGTAGATTTCCTCTGCCACGCAACGCAGGGTGGCGTCGTCGATGCGCGTGTGCAGCACGATGGCCGCACGGTTGCCGCGCAGCTCCAGGTGCGCGCGGATGTCACGCAGGAACAGGTTGAAGCCGGCCAGGCACTGGCGCAGGGCGCGGCCCAGGTCCGGCTCGTGCAGCACGCTGCGGCAGACCATGGCGAAGGCGCCGCGCGGCAGGCCGGCGGAATCGAAGGCGAAGAACTCGTCGCCCAGCTCCTCGGTCAGCAGCAGCCACAGGCGCGTCACCGCCTCCGCCGGCACCCGGTGCAGCGGCTCGTCCAGCCAGTGCGGCTCGATGCCGGCCTGCGCCAGCAGCTCGGCGGCGCGCTGCGGGCGGTCAGCCAGGCGGTGCAGCGCGGCCTTCACGAAATAGGCCGCCACCGAGTCGCGCCGGCGCGGGGTGGCCGTCCGTTCCTCGGGGCCCAGGGCGGGTTTCATCATCCGATATGTCCAAATTCGTCAGCCGGGGCTGCGCAATTCTGGCATAGGACGCCGCCGCATCGCCTTCTAGACTGCTCGCCATTCTGCCAGGAGCCCTTCCCATGCACAGACCAGAAGTCTTCGTCGTCAGCGCGGTGCGCACCGCCATCGGTACCTTCGGCGGCACCCTCAAGGACACCCCGCCCGCCCAGCTCGCCACCCTGGTCACCCAGGCCGCGCTGGCCCGCGCCAACTGCGACGCGCAGCGCGTCGAGCACGTGGTGTTCGGCCACGTCATCCCCACCACGCCCAAGGACGCCTACATCAGCCGCGTGGCGGCGCTGCAGGCGGGCATTCCCAAGGAGGCCCCGGCCTTCACCGTCAACCGCCTGTGCGGCTCGGGCCTGCAGGCCATCGTCAGCGCGGCCCAGGGCCTGATGCTGGGCGACTCGCACATCGCCATCGCCGGCGGCGCCGAGTGCATGAGCCAGTCCGGCTACCTGGTGCCCAGCGCCCGCTGGGGCGCGCGCATGGGCGACGTGAAGATGCTCGACTACATGCTCGGCGCCCTGCAGGACCCGCTGCACGGCATCCACATGGGCATCACCGCCGAGAACATCGCCAAGCAGCACGGCATCACCCGCCAGGACCAGGATGCCCTGGCCCTGCAGAGCCAGCAGCGCGCCGCCCGCGCCACCGCCGAAGGGCGCTTCGCCGGGCAGATCGTCCCGGTGGAAATCCGCAGCCGCAAAGGCACCAGCCTGTTCGAGGTGGACGAGCACGTGCGCGCCGAGGCCAGCCTCGAGCAACTGGCGAAGATGAAACCGGCCTTCCTCGAAGACGGCAGCGTCACCGCCGGCAACGCCTCGGGCCTGAACGACGGCGCCAGCGCCCTGCTGCTGGCCAGCGCCGAGGCGGTGAAGAGCGAAAACCTGCAGCCCATCGCGCGGGTGGTGGCCTACGCCCACGCCGGCGTCGAGCCCACCCTGATGGGCCTCGGCCCGATCCCGGCCACCCGCCTGGCCCTGCAACGCGCCGGCCTGAGCGTGGCCGACCTGGACGTGATCGAGTCCAACGAGGCCTTCGCCGCCCAGGCCTGCGCGGTCAGCCGCGAGCTGGGCTTCGACCCGCAGAAGGTCAACCCCAACGGCTCGGGCATCTCCCTGGGCCACCCCATCGGCGCCTCCGGCGCGATCATCGCCACCAAGGCCATCCACGAGCTGCAGCGCATCCAGGGCCGCTACGCACTGGCCACCATGTGCATCGGCGGCGGCCAGGGCATCGCCGTGATCTTCGAACGCGTCTGATCGGGCCGGCCGGCCCCGGAGGCGCCCAACCCACGAAACGGGCGCGTCGCGGCCGGCCGCCCTTTCGGCGCGCCTTCCCGGCAAGCAGACCGATACGACGTACAGGTGCCCAGATGACCGCCTCCCCCGGCTCGCGTTTCGCGCGCAACCGCCCCAAGGCCCTGGAGCTCTTCGCCCGGCGCGGCTTCGCCCAGGTCAGTCTGCGCGAACTGGCGCGCCACCTGGAGCTGACCGCGGGCTCGCTCTACAGCCATTGCGCGAGCAAGGAAGAACTGCTGCTGGAGTTCATCGAGGAACACTACCTGGCGCTGCTTTCGCTGTTCGACCAGCGCCGGCTGCGCGGCTGCCCCAAGGCCGCCCTGCAACGGGTGGTCGAGGGCCTGGTGGCGTTGTACGAAAGCAACCCCCTGCACTTCCAGCTGGCGACCCGCGACGCCGGCTGCCTCAGCGACGAACAGCGCCAGTGCGTCGAACGGCTGCGCCGGCAGCTAGGCCAGAAGCTCGATGCGCAGCTGGGCGCCGCCGGCTACGCCAGCCCCGGCCAGGCCTGCCAGCCCACCCTGGAGCTGTTCGAACACCTGCCCCTGTGGCTGGCCCGCTACCCGCTGGACCAGCAGCAGCGCTGCGCCACCCTGCTGCGCTCGCTGACCGCCGCGCTGGCGCCTGGCGCCTGAAGCGGCGGGGCCGGCACGGCGCCGGCCCCGCGGCGGCTCAGAAGCGCACGGCCACCCCGGCGGTGACGTTGAACGGATCGCCCGGGTAGAAGTTGGCCGAGTCCCGGCCCTTGGCGTCGTAGGCGGTGTTGGCCGCGGTGGCGTAGTGCTCGTTGGTCAGGTTGCGCAGGTCGAGGAACACCTCCCAGCGCCGGCCCGGCGCCTGGTAGCCCAGCTTGGCGCCCCACAGCGTGTACGAAGGCGCGCCCAGGCTGTTGGCGTAGTCCACATAGTAGCTGGAGGCCGCCCGCGCGTTGAGTTCGGCGTAGTAGCCGTCGTGCCGCTGGTAGTTCAGCTGCGCCTGGTACACCTGGCGCGGCAGGCTGGGCAGTTCGTTGTCGCCGAAGGTGCTGTCGCCGCGGTAGTGGAAGTCGTTCAGCGTCCAGGCCTGGCGCAGGTCCAGGCGGTCGCCGTTGGCGCCTTCCCAGAGCTGGATGCCCAGCCCCGCCTCGATGCCCTGGTGGATGGTCGGGCTGGCGTTGGAATTGGCCACCAGCGCATCCGCCGTGGCTGTGGCCTGGCGCACCACCACCGAGAGCAGTTCGTCCTTCACCCAGGAGCGGTACAGCGTCAGGCTGCCGTCCACCACCCCGACGCTGCCGCGGATGCCCACCTCCAGGGTGTCGGCCTTCTGCGGGGTGAGCGGGCGGATGTAGGGCACGCCGGTGCTGCCCAGTTGCCAGGTCACCGGCGGGTCGATGGAGCGGCTGGCGTTGCCGAACAGCTGGATGTCCGGCGTCAGCTGGTAGCGCAGGCCGATGCGCGGCGCGGCGTACCACTTGTTGTAGCTGACCGCGCTGGGGAACTCGCTGGTGTTGGCGCTGGTGCTGTACTCGATGCTCACGTCGCGGTCGATGTTGATCGCCGAGAGCCCGCTCACCAGCCACAGGCGCGGGTCCAGCTGCAGCTCGTTGCCGAAGGCGAACACGGTATCCCGCGAGCCGGTGTAGTCGGTGTGCTGCAGCAGTTGGCCGGTGGCGCGGCTGCGGGACTTCACGTCGGCGAACTGCGAGCGGGTGCTGCTGAAGGTCAGGGTGGTGTCGCTGGGCAGGCCGAACAGGCGGTCCTGGCTGCGCAGGTAGCGCAGCGTCAGGTTGGTGTCGGTGGAGCGCCAGTCCTGCGGCGTGGCCGAGTAACGCCAGCCGTTGAGCAGCGGGTAGTCGTTGACGCTCAGGCCCACCTGCAGCCGCGAGTCGTCGTCGAAGCGGTAGGTGGTAGTGCTGCCGACCCAGGTGGAGCCATCCTTCTTGCGCCCGGTGGGCACCTTGTTGGAATTGGAGTCGTGCTTGATCTGCGCGCGGGTCAGGGTGTTGCCCTGGGTCAGCGTCTCCTCGCGGTAGCGCACGATCAGCCGGGTATCCAGGCGCTCGTTGAAGCGGTGGCCGAGGTTGGCCACCAGCTCCTGGCCCTTGTTCGGGGTGTCGTGCTGGTAGCCGTCGCGCTCGTTGTGGAAGATCGACACGTAGTAGTCGCTGTCGTCCACCACCCCGCCGGTGCTCAGCTGCTGCTTGCGGTAGCCGAAGCTGCCGGCCTCCAGGCGCAGGTAGTTGCCCGGCGCGGTGTAGCCGCTGTGGGTGACGAAGTTGATGGCGCCGCCCAGGCTGGTGGCCGCGTAGTCGAAGGCGTTGGCACCGTAGAGCACCTCGGTGTGATCGATGCCGTTCATGCTCAGGTAGTCTTCCTGGGTGCCGCCCGGGCCGGTGATGGGCAGGCCGTCGAACAGGTATCTGATGCCCAGCGCGTAGCCCTGGTAGAAGGTGTTCAGGCCCGAGCCGCGGATGGAGATCTTGTTCGCCCCGCTGCCGCTGGTGGCCTGGGCGAAAATCCCCGGCTGCAGCGCGAACACGTCCTCGGCGTTGGTCGCGCGGCCCTTCTCCACTGCCTTGTTGTCCACCACCACGGCCGCGCCGGGCACCTTCTTCAAACGCTCCTCGGCCTTCTGCGCCTCGCTGCGGGCGGCGCCCTCCACCACCACGGTGGCCAGGCGGGTATCGCCATCCTCCGGCTGGGCCGCCCACAGCGGGCCGCCGGCCAGGCACAGGCCGGCGCCGAGGCTCAGCAGCCGGCCCCCCAGGCCGGCGCGGGTTGTACGGGTCATGGTTTTTTTCGAATGCACGGCAAGGCTCCTTAGGTCCTCCAATGAGTGGGCGAGCCTCTATGCGCATAGTCGTGCTCGACAGCGCTTTCGCAGAATCCATGCCAAGCATTAATTCATTACGAATCAAACAGTTGAGAAAAATCACGCTGTACTCGAAGGAACATCTGTTGCCGCGTTGTTGATCGCTCTACAACCCGCCGCCAACCGCCCGCTGCTCAGCCAGCAACAGCGAATCGACAAACTGCCCGCGCAGCAGCGTGGAATCGAGGCGCAACCCCGCTGAAACGGGCCTTCCAGGCCGGGCATGGCTTGTGCAACGCAGCCTGGGCGGCCGCTCTGCGAGCGCACGCCGCCCCGTCTTCCACCTGCAGAAGGCTGCCCACGCTTGAAGCCCAGACGAACACCCCCACAGCCCCTGGCCCTCGCCCTGCCCTTGCTGCTCGCCGCCGCGCTCGGCGGCTGCCGCGACGCGCAGGACCACCAGGCCCACAGCGACACCCCGGTCAGCGGCGGCACCCTGACCTACGCCACCGACCGCGAACCTATCTGCCTCGACCCCCACGTCGCCGGCGACATGCCCCAGGTGTTCCTCGGCCGGCAGTTCCTCGACTCGCTGGTGTCCATGGACGCACAAGGCCGCATCGGCCCCTGGCTGGCGAAAAGCTGGGAGGTCTCCGCCGACGGCCTGAGCTACACCTTCCACCTGCGCGACGACGTGCGCTTCAGCGACGGCACGCCGTTCGACGCCAACGCGGTGAAGGCCAACCTCGACCACATGGTCGACCCGCGCACCCAGTCCAGCACCGCCGGCGGCTATGTGCGCCAGTACCGCGGCACCGACGTGCCCGACGCGCACACCGCGGTGGTGCACCTGGCCACGCCCTACGCGGCCTTCCTCGAAGTGCTGGCCCAGGGCTTCCTCGGCATCCAGTCGCCCGCCGCGCTGCGCCGCCCGCGCGACGAGAACTGCGAGAGCCCGGTGGGCAGCGGCCCGTTCAAGGTGGTGCGCTGGGACCGGCAGAGCCAGGTGGTGCTGGAACGCAACCCCGACTACCACTGGGCGCCGCCCACCGCGGCGCACCAGGGGCCGGCATACCTGGAACGCATCGTCTGGAAGTTCATCCAGGAACCCTCGGTGCGCTTCGCCTCGCTGCAGGCCGGCGAGGTGGACGTGATCGAGAGCGTGCCGCCGGAATCCCACGCCGCCGCGCGGGCCAACCCGGAGGTGTCACTGCTGGTCGCACAGCGCCCCGGCAACCCCACCAACGGCACCCTCAACATGACCCGCGCGCCCTTCGACGATATCCGCGTGCGCGAGGCCTTCATCCGCTCGGCCGACATAGAAGCGGCGCTGAAGAGCGTGTACTTCGGCGAATTCCCCCGCGCCGGCGGCCCGCTCAGCCCGGCCACGCCCTTCTACAGCGCGGACTTCGAACACGCCCAGGACTACGACCCGCTGCGCGCCGAACAACTGCTCGACGCCGCCGGCTGGACCGGGCGCGACGCCGAGGGCTACCGCAGCCGCGGCGGCAAGCGCCTGCAGGTCCACGTGATCATGGGCAACCGCACGCCGCCATCGGAGTTCAGCCTGTGGGAGCAGGTGCAGGCCACCGCCCGCCGCGCCGGCTTCGAGGTGATCATCGAGCAGATGAGCGACGTGCTCGCCCAGCAACGCCAGGCCGACTGGGACTACGACATCCGCCTGGGCTACTGGAACACCAACACCCCGGACGTGCTGCGGATCATCTTCGGCTCGGCCTTCCTGCGCCCGGCCGGGGTGCGCGGCTACCACCAGAACACCGCCGGCTTCGATGACCCGCGCTTCGACGCCCTGGTGGAACAGGCCCTGGCCACCCAGGACGGCGAGCGCCGCCGCGAGCTGTACCACCAGGCCCAGGCCCTCGCCTCCAGCCAGTACCTGCAGCTGACCACCTACCCGCAGAGCACCCGCCTGGGCATCTACAAGCGCGCCCACGGCGTGCGCCTGGAGCCGTCGCTGGCGGTCACCTCCCTCTACGACGCCTGGGTGAACCCATGAGCCAGCCCCTTACCGCTCCCGACCCGCGCCGCGAGCGCCTGCTGCGCCTGGCCCGCCACGCCGCCTGGCGCCTGCTCGGCGGCCTGCTGGTGCTGTGGGCCGCCGCCAGCCTGACCTTCTTCGCCCTGCGCCTGATGCCCGGCGACCCGGTGCTGGCCATCCTCGGCGGCCCCAGCGGCAACCCCACTCCGGAAACCATCGCCGAGGCCACCCGCGAATACGGCCTGGACCGGCCGCTGGCGGTGCAGTACGCCATCCACCTGGGCCACCTGCTGCGCGGCGACCTCGGGGTGTCCTACTCGCAGCACCTGCCGGTGACGCGCATCCTCGCCGAGCAGACCGGCCCCACCCTGCAGCTGACCTTCGCCGCCCTGGCCCTGGCCTGGCTCATGGTGCTGGGCTGGACGCTGCTCAGCGCCGGCCGCCGCCACTGGTTCGGCGGCCTGGCCTCGCTGCTGGAGACCCTCGCCGCGGCGCTGCCGCAGTTCTGGCTGGCGATCCTGCTGCTGGCCGCCTTCGCCTTCGGCCTGCAGCTGTTCCCGCCGGCCGGCAGCGACGGCCTGCGCAGCCTGGTGCTGCCGGCCCTGGCGCTGGCGGTGCCGCTGGCCGGGTTCATCGGCCAGGTCACCCGCGAGGCCCTGGAGATCACCCTGGAGCAGCCCTTCATCCTCTCCGCGCGCACCCGCGGCCTCAGCGACCGCGCCGTGCGCTACCGCCACGCCCTGCGCCACTCGGTGCTGCCGGCCATCTCGCTGTCGGGCTGGGCGCTGGGCGCGCTGCTCAGCGGCTCGGTGGTGGTGGAGGTGATCTTTTCCCGCAAGGGCCTGGGCCGCCAGCTGTTCCAGGCCGTGCAGAGCCAGGACCTGCCGCTGGTGCTGGGCATCACCCTGGTGGTCGCCGCCGGCTACGTGCTGGCCAACATCCTGGTCGACCTGCTCTACGAGCTGGTCGACCCCCGCCTGCAAAGGAGCGCCCCATGAGCGAACTGGCCCCGAGTCTCGAACTGCCCCTGGCGCCGCGCCGGCAGGCCCGCGCGCTGCCCTGGCCGGCGCTGCTGGCGACGACCTTCCTCGCCGCACTGGTGGCCGCCGCGCTGTTCCCGCCGCTGTTCGCCCACGGCGACCCGCTGGCCATCCAGCCGCGCGAGGCGTTCAGCGCGCCGGGCTGGGCCCACTGGTTCGGCACCGACCAGTCCGGCCGCGACATCTACGCGCGGGTCATCCACGGCGCGCGCCAGTCGCTGACCATTGGCCTGGCCGCCACCGCCCTGGCGATGAGCATCGCCATCGGCCTGGGACTCGCCGCGGGCCTGGCCGGCGGCGCCGTAGACCGCGGCATCGGCTGGCTGCTGGAAGTGCTGTTCGCCTTCCCCAGCCTGATCCTCGCCCTGCTCTTCGTGGCCATCTTCGGCAGCGGCATCGGCCCGCTGATCATCGCCACCGGCATCGGTAGCGCGCCGGGCTACGCGCGCATGGTCCGCGGCCAGGTGCTGGCGGTGCGCCACGCCGGCTACATCGAGGCCGCCCGCGCCCTGGGCCACGGCCCGTGGCGCACCATCGCCCGGCAGATACTGCCCAACGCCATGCGCCCGCTGATCGTCACCCTGACCATGGGCGTGGGCCACGCCATCGTCTGGGCCTCGGCGCTGAGCTTCCTCGGCCTGGGCGCGCGGCCGCCGGCGCCGGAATGGGGGACCATGCTGTCGATGGGCCGCGACTTCATCGTCAACGCCTGGTGGCTGACCTTCTTCCCCGGCCTGTTCATCGTCCTCACCACCCTGTCGACCACGGTCGCCGGGCGCTACCTGCAACAACGCCTGGAGGGCCGCCGCTGATGCCGCGCCAACCGCTGATAGTCGAAGACCTGTCCGTGCATTTCGGCGAGCACCGCGTGCTCGACCGCCTGTCCTTCACCCTGCCGCCGGGCCGCGCCCTGGCGCTGGTGGGCGAATCCGGCTCGGGCAAGAGCGTGCTGGCGCGCAGCCTGGTGGGCCTGGCCGGTGCCGGCGCACAGGTGCAGGCGCGGCGCCTGGAATACGCCGGGCGCGACCTGCTGGCCCTGGACGAGCGGCGCTGGCGCGAACTGCGCGGCCGCGAGATCGGCTTCGTGCTGCAGGACGCCCTGGTGTCCCTGGACCCGCTGCGCCCGGTGGGCCAGGAAATCCTCGAAGTGCTGAGCACCCACCGCTGGGGCGACCGCCACAGCCGCCAGCAGCGCGTGCTGGAGCTGCTGGAGAAGGTCGGCGTGCCAGAACCGGAATTGCGGGCCCGGCAACGCTCCGAACAACTCTCCGGCGGCCTGCGCCAGCGCGCATTGATCGCCAGCGCCCTGGCCCTGGACCCGGGCCTGGTGATCGCCGACGAGCCGACCACCGCGCTGGACGCCACCGTGCAGGCGCAGATTCTCGGCGTGCTGCAGCAGGTGAAGGCGCGCGGCGACTCACTGCTGCTGATCAGCCACGACCTGGCGGTGGTCGCCCAGCTCGCCGACGAGGTGCTGGTGCTGCGCCACGGCGAGGTGGTGGAACAGGGGCCGATCGAGCAGATCCTCCACGCGCCGCGCCACCCCTACACCCGCAGCCTGCTGGAGGCGATCCCCGCCAACTGCCCGCGCGGCACGCGGCTGACGCCCGGCGCAGCTCCCGCGGTGCGCCGCGCGGAGGTCGCACAGCCACAGGTGCTGCTGGAAGCCCGCGGCCTCGGCAAGCGCTACCGCGGCCCCGACCAGCAATGGCGGCAGGTGCTCGACGACGTCAGCTTCCGCCTGCACGCCGGGCGCACCCTGGGCATCGTCGGCGAATCCGGTTCGGGCAAGAGCACCGCCGCGCGCATCGCCCTCGGCCTGCTGGAACCGGACGCCGGCAGCGTGGCGTTCGCCGGCCAGCCCTGGAATGCCGCCGCCGCGCAGCGCATCGCCGAGCGTGAACGGCGCCCGCGGCGGCGCGACATCAGCGTGATCTACCAGGACCCGCTGAGCTCCTTCGACCCGCGCTGGAGCGTCGGCCAGGTGCTCGACGACGCCCTCCAGGCCGGCGGCCTGGAAGCCACGCGGCGCCCGGCGCGCATCAGCGAGCTGCTGCGCCAGGTGCGCCTGCCGGCGGAACTGGCGCAGCGCCGCCCGTTGCAACTCTCCGGTGGGCAGCAGCAGCGCGTGGCCATCGCCCGCGCCCTGGCCAGCCAGCCGAAGGTGATCATCTGCGACGAACCGGTGTCGGCGCTGGACGTCTCGGTGCAGGCCCAGGTGCTCGACCTGCTGGCCGACCTGCAGGACGAACTGGGCCTGGCCTACCTGTTCATCTCCCACGACCTGGGGGTGATCCGCCACCTCAGCGACGAAGTGCTGGTGATGCTGCAGGGCAAGGTGGTGGAGGCCGGCCCCACCGAGGCGGTGCTGCGGAACCCGCAGCATCCCTACACCCAACGCCTGCTGGCCTCGGTGCCGCAACTGCCGGCGGAGGGCCGACCGAAGGTGGCGCAACTGGCACCGGCCAGCGTCGACCTGGCGCCGCCGTTCGAAGAGCGCTGGTTGTGGGGGTTGGCGGTTTGAGGGGGGGCGCTGCTGTTGTAGGAGCGAGCTTGCTCGCGAACGGTGTCAGCCGGTGAGGCTGGTGTGGGAGGTTGACTCCGTACCCTCTCCCCAGCCCTCTCCCTGAAGGGAGAGGGGGCTTTGTCCGTGCCGACTGAAAGCGAGGTTTCAGCCGGGTACCACAGCATCCGGCGAACTCCAGAGCACCCGAACACACCGAACGGTCCCCTCTCCCTTCAGGGAGAGGGTTAGGGAGAGGGCGCTCTTCAGGACAGGCACCACCTCCGACCGGCTGACCCTGTTCGCGAGCAAGCTCGCTCCTACGAAAAAAACACCACAACTTCCCCCGCCCCCGCAATACAACTTCCCGCCACCCAACACCCCGTTATTTGCATATAACCCAAACACTGCGCACAAACCAACAGAACATCAGCACCTGTTGATCCAACGCAAGCAGACAAAAACCCATAAAAACCACCAATACCTTGATTTAAAAGAACTTAACTACTTGGCACGAGTCCTGCTCAAGTACAGATGGAGCATGACTATACGAATAGAAAGCCAATTACTTTATCTATTCCATGAGGATTCGAAGTTGGTGGTTAATTATTCTGGGGGTGAGTGGGGGAAACTTGCCGTGGCTATTCGCCGGGCAACATTCTGGTCGGCAAGTTTCGGTTCGGCGGTATTGCTGGTGGGGACCCAGGCAATGGCCGAAACCGCAGGCAGCGATGCCAGCGACAGCAATAAGGAAAACAGCGGTACCCGCCTGCAAACGGTAGTGGTGCAGGCGCAGAAAGAGACTCCGGTGGAAGCGGCGCGCAAACAGCTCGCCGAAGTGCCCGGCGGCACCAGCGTGGTGTCCAGTGAGGAAGTATCCCGGGGGCGCAACACCACCCTGGGCGACGTGCTCGCCTACCAGCCCGGCGTATTCGTGCAGTCGGTCGGCGGCAACGACGCCCTGAAGATTTCCATTCGCGGCTCCGGGATCGTCAACACGCCCGGCTACTTCCGCGAAGGCATCAAGTTCATGTACGACGGCCTGCCCATCACCGGCGCCGGCGGTACGCCCTATGAGTTCCTCAACGCCATAGGCGTGGACCACACGGAAATCCTCCGTGGCGGCAACGCCTTCGACTATGGCGCCGTGGCCCTGGGTGGCGCGGTGAACTTCGTCACCCATACCGGCTACACCGCGCCCGGCGAGCGCATCCGCTACGAGACCGGCAGCTGGGGACTGCAGAAGACCGTGCTGAGCACCGGTGGCGTGCAGGGCGCGCTCGACTACTACGTCAACGTGGACAACTACCGCAGCCGGGGCTACCGCAGCGACTACAGCCTGTCCAAGAGCTCCGGCGCGGTGATCAACGTCGGCTACCGCTTCAGCCCGCAGCTGGAGTCCCGCTTCCTGGTGCGCTACCGCGACGAATTCCACCAGGACCCCGGCGCCCTCACGCTGCCGCAGCTCAAGCACGACTCGTCCCAGCCCGGCCCGACCAACCTGGCCAGCCGCGCCAGCGGCCGACGGCCCGGGTCCGTGTGGCTGGGCAACAAGACCAACTACACCTTCGACGACGGCTCGAACGTCGAGGTGGGCCTGGGCTACTACGACTACCCCCACGCCAACAACAAGGACAACACCGTCGGCAACCCCGGCTTCTGGGATTGGCATGACCTGAACCTGACCCTGCGCTACGCGCGCACCGACTTCCTGGCCGGCCACGAGAGCCGCTCCAACGTCTCACTGACCTCCACCGAACACATCCTCGGCCGGGTCAAAACCCTCAAGGGCAACAACCGCAGCCAGGTGGTGAACAAGAAGTCCTTCAAAGGCTCGGCGGACCGTACCGTTTCCCTGGGCAACGACCTGGAGCTGCTGGACCGCCTGTGGCTGACCACCGGCCTGTCCGCGGTCAACGTGCGGCGCAACGTGGAAATCCATTACAGCAACCAGACCAACGCGCCGGGGGAAACCAACTACAACAACTGGAGCCTGGCGCCGCGCATCGGCCTGCGCTACGAGCTGACCCCCGACCTGCAACTGTTCGGCAACTTCACCCGCTCGGTGGACGCGCCGCTGGACTGGCGCTACGCCAACAGCAAGGACCAGATCACCCCGCTGGTGGAGCAGAAGGCCAACACCCTGGAAGTCGGCATCAAAGGCCATTACGACCGCTTCGACGGCAGCCTGTCGCTGTACCGCTCCTGGGTGCGCGATGAACTGCTCACCGTGGTGGACGAGGCGGAAACCGCCAAGCAGGGCAGCATCGTCACCGCCACCTACAACAGCAGCACGCCGACCACCCACCAGGGCGTCGAACTGGGGCTGGACACCCTGCTCTGGGGCAACCCCCAGGGCGAGAAAGTGGTGCTGCGCCAGGCCTACACCTACAACGACTTCCGCTACCGCGACGATCCGCGCCTGGGCGACAACCACCTGCCCGGCATCCCCGAGCACGTCTACCAGGCCAAGCTGGAATACCAGCACCCCTCCGGCTTCTACGGCGGCGTCAACGTGCAGTCGGTGGCGCGCACGGCGGTGGATTACACCAACACCCTGTACGCCCCCTCCTACACCATCTTCGGCGCGACCACCGGTTTCGAAGCACCGAGCAAGAAATGGCAGGTGTACCTGGACCTGAAGAACCTGGCGGACAAGGACTACGTGACCACCGTGTCCCCCGTCTACAACGCCGTAGGCAACAAGAACACCGCGAGCTTCTACCCCGGCGACGGCTTCGGCGTCTTCGCCGGCGTGGAGTTCAGGCTCTAGCCCCGAGGGGCGCGGATGCCAGGCCCCGCGCCCCGTTCCCTTGCCTACCCAGGAAGCCTTCCATGCAACCAATCCGAAGCGCCCAGCACTCCCGCCCCGGCATACGCCGGCTGGGCCTGGCGCTGTGCGCCCTGCTGGCCCTCGCCGGCTGCTCGGGGCCCGACGATCCGGCCGCCGGCAAGGCCGACGCCGCCGTGGCGCCGGCGCAGTCCGCCGCCCTCGACACCGGCACCCTCAAGGACGGCCAGCTCAGCTACCCTGCCGAGGACTTCCACGAGCAGGCCCCCGGCAAGCCCGGCGGCACGCTGCGCGCCAGCGCGGCGCTGGACACCTATTCCTTCGACATCCACGCCCTGTCCCACGGCAACGTGCAGTGGCTGGGGCGCATCCTCTACGACTGCCTGGTGTACCAGGACGAACAGGGCAAGGTCTCGCCCTGGCTGGCCAAATCCTGGGAGATTTCCGCGGACGGCCTGACCTACACCTTCCACCTGCGCGACGACGTCACCTTCAGCGACGGCAGCAAGTTCAACGCCGAGGCCGTGCGCATCAACCTCGAACACATGCGCGACCCGGCCACCAAGTCGCCGCTGGCCGCGGCCTACATCGCGCCCTACCAGTCGGGCAAGGTGCTCGACGAGTACACCTTCCAGGCCACCCTGCGCGAGCCCTACTCGCCCTTCCTCGACGTGCTGGCGCAGTCCTGGCTGGGCATGATCTCGCCGAAGCAGATCCTCGAAGACCCGAAATCCATCGCCGCCCACCCGGTGGGCTCCGGGCCCTTCGTGCTGGAAAGCTACACCCGCGACCAGGGCGCCAGCTTCGTGCGCCGCGCCGGCTACCACTGGGCGCCGCCGGTGCTGCGCCACCAGGGCCCGGCCTACCTGGAGCGCCTGGAGCTGAGCTTCGTGCCCGAGGCGCTGATCCGCTACAGCTCGCTGGTCTCCGGGCAGTACGACTTCACCCTGGACGCGCCGACGCAGAACGCCCAGGCCATCCGCAAGGACCCGCAACTGGTACTGCGCAGCCGCATCCGCAAGGGCAACCCGGTGCGCAGCCTGACCTTCAACGTCGAGCGCTTCCCCTTCGACGACGTGCGCGTGCGCAAGGCCCTGGCCCGCGCCATCGACCGCGAGGGCCTGGCCTGGATCAGCGGCTTCGGCGAATTCCAGGTCAAGGCCGACTTCCTCGCCGCCAACACCCGCTTCTACGACCCGGCCTGGCGCAACGCCCTGGGCTACGACGTTGCCGCGGCCAACGCCCTGCTCGACGAAGCCGGCTGGACCGCGCGCGACGCCGAGGGCTACCGCAGCCGCGACGGCCGGCGCCTGGCCGCCACCCTGCTGATGATCGACAGCCCGGCGCTGCCCGCCAACGTGGCGGTGGCCATGCAGGCCGACGCGAAGAAGATCGGCATCGACCTGGGCCTGCGCGTGCTGCCCCAGGCCCAGGTCAACGACCTGCGCTACGCCGGCGACTACCAGGCGCTGGTCGGCGGCTACTGGCACACCAACACCCCGGACGGCCTGTACATCCTCTACCACAGCAACTCCATCGCCACGCCGAAGCTGATCGGGCAGAACAGCGCGCGCCTGCGCGACGCCCAGTTGGACGACCTGCTAGCCCGCGCCCGCCGCAGCACCGACGCGGCCGAGCAGCAGCGCCTGTACAGCGCCGCCCAGCAACGCCTCACCGAAGTGGTGCCGGCGGTGCCGGTGTACGAAAGCCAGTTGACCATCGCCTACCGCCGCGACGTCAAGGGCGTGGTGTTCGACAGCTCGCACAACGTGCCCTTCTTCACCAGCGTCTGGCTGGACCGGGAGCCGCAACCATGAAAGCCCTGCGCCGCGTGTTCTGGCGTTTCCTCGGCGGCCTGGCGGTGCTCTGGGGCGCCGCCAGCCTGACCTTCGTCGCCCTCAACGTCAGCGGCGGCGACCCGGCCCTGGCCATCCTCGGCGGGCCGGACGCCATGCCCACCGCCGAAGCCATCGCCCAGGTGCGCCGCGACTACGGCCTGGACCAGCCGCTGGCGGTGCAGTACGCCCACTACCTGGGGCGCCTGGTCCAGGGCGACCTGGGCGAGTCGTACCGCCTGCGCATCCCGGTGGCCCAGGCCATCGCCGGGCAGGTCGGCGCCACCGCCCAGTTGGCCCTGTGGGCGGCGCTGGCCGCGGTGCTGCTGGCGGTGAGCGCGGCGGTACTGACCGCCAACCGCGCGCCCTGGGCCCGCGGCCTGGCCTCCGGCGGCGAGCTGCTGCTGTCGTCCATGCCCAGCTTCGTGCTCGGCATCCTCCTGCTGCTGGTGTTCTCCTTCCAGCTGCACTGGCTGCCACCCACCGGCTCGCGCGGCTGGAAGAGCCTGGTGCTGCCGATCCTCACCCTGGCCCTGCCGGTGGCCGCGGTGCTGGCCCAGGTGCTGCGCCAGGAGCTGGAGGAAATCCTCGAACAGCCCTTCATCGCCATGGCCCGCGCCCGCGGCCTGTCCGAGGCCGGCGTGCGCCTGGGACACGCCCTGCGCCATGCGCTGACGCCGCTGATCACCCTGTCCGGCTTCGTCTTCGCCGCGCTGCTGGGCGGCGCGGTGATCACCGAGAACCTGTTCGCCCGCCAGGGCATCGGCCGCCTGATGCTCAACGCGGTGAACGACAAGGACGTGCCCGTGGTGCTCGGCATCACCCTGCTGGCGGCGGCGATCTACGTGCTGGTGAACCTGGCCGTGGACCTGCTCAACGCCCTGGTCGACCCGCGGGTGAGCGAGGCATGAGCATGACCGCGAGCATCGCCCTGGCCCAGCTGCGCCAACTGTTCGACGCCCACGAGGCGCCGCCCCCTTCCATCGCCCGCCCCGAGGACACCGCGATGATCTTCTCCGACGACCTTCCCGCCGCCGCGAGTGCGCCGGCGCACCCCGACGACAACGCCCTGCTGCAACGCTTCGAAGCGGTGTTCCAGCGCATCGCCGCCGGCGCCATCGAGCGCGAGCAGCAGCGCGAGCTGGCCTACGAGCCGGTGGCCTGGCTGCGCGAGGCCGGCTTCGGCGCGCTGCGCATTCCCCTGGCCTACGGCGGCCTGGGCGCCAGCCTGCCGCAGCTGTTCCGCCTGGTCCGCCGCCTCGGCGAGGCCGACTCCAACCTGCCGCAGATCTTCCGCGCGCACTTCGGCTTCGTCGAAGGCCGCCTCAACGACGACGACGAAGCCAGCCGCCAGCACTGGTTCCCGCGCATCGTCGGCGGCGAGCTGTTCGGCGCGGCCATGGCCGAGCGCAGCGAAGTCACCGGCAACAGCGTCACCCTCGTCCGCGAGGACGACCACTGGCTGCTCGACGGCGAGAAGTACTACTGCACCGGCACCCTCTACGCCGACTGGATCGCCGTGTCGGCCAGCGACGGCGACGAACACGTCGCCGTGGCCGTGGCCACCGACGCGCCCGGCGTCACCCGCCTGGACGACTGGGACGGCTTCGGCCAGCGCCTGACCGGCAGCGGCACCACCCGCTTCGACAAGGTCCGCGTCGAGGAGCACCAGTTGTTCCGCCGCTTCAAGCTCGGCGAAGGGCGCAGCGACAGCTACATCACCGCCTTCTACCAGCAGGTGCACCTGGCCACCCTGGCCGGCATCGCCCGGGCGGTGCTGCGCGACGCCGTCGCCTTCGTCCAGGGCCGCACCCGCGCCTTCGGCATTCCCGGCCGCTCCGAGCCGCGCCAGGACCCGCTGGTGCAGCGCGTGGTGGGCCGCCTGGGCAGCCTGGCGTTCTCTGCCGAGGCACTGGTGGAAGCCGTCTCGGCCACCCTCGAACGCACCTGGCAGGCGCACCGCGCAGGCCAAGCCAGCCGCGAGCTGTACGCCGAGGCCGACATCCACGCCTACCAGGCGCAGCAGATCGTCCTGCCCCAGGTGCTGGAGGCCGCCACCCTGCTCTTCGAGGTCGGCGGCGCCTCGGCCACCAGCAGCGGCCGCCGGCTCGACCGGCACTGGCGCAACGCCCGCACCCTGGCCTCGCACAACCCGGCGATTCTGCGCGAGGCCTACCTGGGCGACTACCACCTCAACGGCACCCTTCCCAGCGAGGCCTGGAGCGAGCGTTTCGCCGCCGCCAAGGCCGCGCAACAGCAAGCCCCCGATACCGAGGAGACCCCGGCATGAGCAACGCACAGCGGCAAATGAGCATCGGCATGAACATCCTCGGCTTCGGCGCCCACGCCGCGGCCTGGCGCACCGGCGAGGCGCCGCCCACCGCCTATCTGGACGTGGGCTACTACCAGAACATCGCGCGCATCTCCGAGCGCGGCACCCTGGACGCCATCTTCCTCGCCGACGGCCCGGCCCTGGCCGGCGACGTCGGCCGCCAGCCGGCCGGGCGCCTGGAGCCCACCGTGCTGCTCACCGCGGTGGCCCTGGCCACCCAGCGCATCGGCGTGATCTCCACCGCCTCCAGCTCCTACAACGAACCCTTCAACCTGGCCCGGCGCATCGCCTCGGTCGACCACATCAGCGGCGGCCGCGCGGCCTGGAACGTGGTGACCAACGCCGGCGACGCCGCCGCGCAGAACTTCGGCCTGGCCGGCGCGCCGCTGCACGTGGACCGCTACGCCCGCGCCGAGGAGTTCGTCGACGTCACCCTCAAACTGTGGGACAGCTGGGAAGACGGCGCCATCCTCGGCGACGCCGCCTCCGGGCGCTTCGCCGACCCGGCCCGGGTGCACGCCATCGACCACGTCGGCCGCTACTTCTCGGTCAAGGGCCCGCTCAACGTGCCGCGCTCGCCCCAGGGCCGCCCGGTGCTGTTCCAGGCCGGCTCCTCGGAGGGCGGCAAGGCCCTGGGCTCGCGCTTCGCCGACGCCATCTTCACCACCCAGACCACCCTCGCCGACGGCCAGGCCTTCTACCGCGAGATGAAGCAGCGCGCCCGCCAGTGGGGGCGCAACCCCGAGCACCTGAAGATCATGCCCGGCCTGTCCACGGTGATCGGCAGCACCGAGGCCGAGGCCCTGGAGCGCTTCGAGCGGCTGAACGGCTACCTGGGCGAAGGCGGCCTGCTGCGGCAGATCGCCCAGCGCATCGGCATCGACGCCAGCGAGCTGGACCCGGACGCGCCGCTGCCCTGGCAGCGCATCGGCCCGGTCAACGAATTCGAGAAGGGCTCCCACGGTTTCCTCGAAGCCCAGCTGAACCTGGCCCGCGCCGAGAACCTCAGCGTGCGCCAGCTGTCGCGGCGCATCCTGGTCGGCCACCGGCTGCTGGTGGGCACCCCCGAGCAGGTCGCCGCCAGCCTGGAGGAATGGTTCCTCGCCGGCGCCGCCGACGGCTTCAACATCATGCCCGACAGCTTCCCCTCGGGCGTGGAGAGTTTCGTCGACGAAGTGGTGCCGCGCCTGCGCAAGCGCGGGCTGTTCCGCCACGAATACCAGGGCTGCACCCTGCGCGAACACCTCGGCCTGCCCTACCCGGCCAGCCGCTACGAACAACCCGCGGCCGCTTCGGCCTGAACCTGCGAGAAACCACCGGCATGAACTACCGCCCACTCGGCAACAGCGACCTCAAGGTCAGCGTCATCGGCCTCGGCAGCATGACCTGGGGCCACCAGAACAGCGAGGCCGACGCCCACCGCCAGCTCGACTACGCGCTCTCGCGCGGCGTCAACCTGGTGGACGCCGCCGAGATGTACCCCACCCCGTCCCGGGCCGACACCTGGGGCGACACCGAGCGCTTCATCGGCACCTGGCTTGCGCGCAGCAAGCGCCGCAAGGACATCGTCCTGACCAGCAAGATCGTCGGCCCGCCGCGCCAGAGCGGGCACATGCAGCACATCCGCGACGGCGCCACGCGCTTCGACCCGGCCACCCTGCGCAGCGCCCTGGACGGCAGCCTCGACCGCCTGCAGACCGACTACCTGGACCTCTACCAGTTGCACTGGCCCAGCCGCAGCACCAACTTCTTCGGCACCCGCGACTACCCCTGGGTGGACGACGAGCAGAGCGACGACATCGGCGAAACCCTCGCCGCCCTGGCCGAGCTGGTGAAGTCCGGGCGGGTGCGCCACATCGGCCTGTCCAACGAAACGCCCTGGGGCGTGGCCGAGTTCCTCAGGCAGTCCGAGCGCCTGGGCCTGCCGCGCATCCTCAGCGTGCAGAACCCCTACAGCCTGCTCAACCGCCAGTACGAGACGGGACTTGCAGAGTTCAGCCACCGCGAGCGCATCGGCCTGCTGGCCTACTCGCCGCTGGCCTTCGGCGTGCTCACCGGCAAGTACCTGGACGGCGCCCAGCCGGCCGGCGCGCGCCTGAGCGCCGGCTCCGCCTACGGCCGCTTCGCCCGCTACGCCAGCGCCGAGGCGCAGCAGGCCACCCGCGCCTACGTCGAGCTGGCCCGCGAGCTGGGCCTGGCGCCGGCGCAGCTGGCCCTGGCCTTCGTCATCGCCAAGCCCTTCGTGGCCAGCGCGCTGAACGGCGCCACCAGCCTGGAGCAACTGGCGCAGAACCTCGACGCCGCCGAGCTGCAGCTGACGCCGGAGGCGCTCGCCGCCATCGACGCCATCCACGCGCGCCTGCCGAACCCGGCGCCCTGACAGGAGAACGCCCATGGCCGGTCCGTCGACCGCACTGCCCCGCCTGCTGCCCGCGCCGTCGCGGCGCCGCCAGTTGCCCGCCTTCCTCGGCGCGGCCCTGGCCCGCCCGGGCCTGACGCTGGCCGGGGTGTTCCTGGCGCTGCTGGTGCTCGCCAGCCTGGCGCCGACCTGGCTGGTGGCCACCGACCCGCTAGCCGCCAGCGCCCGCCACGCCTTCCAGGCGCCCAGCGCGGCGCACTGGCTGGGCACCGACGAGAACGGCCGCGACGTGCTCGCACGCCTGGTGCACGGCGCCCGGCCGTCGTTGCTGATGGGCCTGGCGGCCACCACCATCGGCCTGCTCGGCGGCATCGCCGTGGGCCTGGCCGCCGGGCTCGGGCCGCGCTGGCTGGACGCCTCGGCGATGCGCGGCATCGACGTGCTGCTGGCCTTCCCGGAACTGCTGCTGGCCCTGGTCATCATCACCTTCTGGGGCCAGGGGCTGGTCAACGCCATGCTCGCCGTGGGCATCGCCGGCATCCCGCGCTACGCCCGCCTGGTGCGGGCCCAGGCCAAGGTGGTGCGCGGCGCGGCCTACGTCGAGGCGGCAGTCACCCTGGGCCTGTCGCGGCCGGCGGTGATCTGGCGCCACCTGCTGCCCAACGCCATCCGCCCGGTGCTGATCCTGGCCACCCTGGGCATTGGCGCCAACATCGCCGCCGGCGCCTCGCTGAGCTTCCTCGGCTTCGGCGCGCCGCCGCCGGCGCCCGAATGGGGCTCGATGCTCTCGGTCGGCCGCAACTTCCTCTCCAACGCCTGGTGGCTGGTCGCGGCACCGGGCACGGCGGTGACCCTCACCGTGGTCGCCGTGACCGTGCTCGGCCGCGCCCTGCTGCGCTACAGCGAGGGCAAACGCCCATGACCACCCTGATCAACCCGTTCCGCCCGCTGCTGGAAGTGGCCGACCTGGACGTCGCCTTCGGCCGCGCCCAGCCGGTGCTGCAGCAGGTGTCCTTCAGCCTCTTCCCCGGCGAATGCCTGGCCCTGGTCGGCGAGTCCGGCTCGGGCAAGAGCGTCACCTCGCGCACCCTGGCCGGGCTCACCGGCGCCGGCGCGCAGATCCGCGCGCGGCGCCTGGCCTTCGACGGCCAGGACCTGCTGAACCTAGGCGGCCGCCAGTGGCGCGAGCTGCGCGGCTCGCGCATCGGCTTCGTGATGCAGGACGCCCTCGGCTCGCTCGACCCGCTGCGCCAGGTGGGCCGCGAGATCGACGAGCCGCTGCGCCTGCATACGTCCCTGGACCGCGAGCGGCGCCAGCAGAAGGTGCTCGACCTGCTACGCGCGGTGGGCGTGCCCGAGGCCGAGCTGCGCGCCCGCCAGTACCCGCACCAGCTCTCCGGCGGGCTGCGCCAGCGCGCGCTGATCGCCTCGGCCATCGCCTGCGACCCCGACCTGCTGATCGCCGACGAACCCACCACGGCGCTGGACGCCACCGTCCAGGCGCAGGTCCTCGACCTGCTGGAAAGCCTGCGCCAGCGCAACCGCGCCATGCTGGTGGTGAGCCACGACCTGGCGGTGGTGGCGCGCCTGGCGCACCGCGTGGCGGTGATGCAGCACGGCGTGATAGTCGAGGAAGGCCCGGTCGACCAGGTGCTGGAAGACCCGCGCCACCCCTACACCCGCTCGCTGCTGCGCGCAGCCTCCGCGGTGCACCTCAGCCATGCGCCGCAGCCCGCCGCCAGCGAGCCGCCGCCGGCCAGCCTCGGCGCCCAGCCGGTGGTGCTGGAGGCGCGGCAACTGGCCAAGCACTTCCGCGGCCCGAACGGCGCGGCGCAGCAGGCGGTGGCCAACGCCTCCTTCACCCTGCGCGCCGGCGAGACCCTGGGCATCGTCGGCGAATCCGGCTCGGGCAAGACCACCCTCACCCGCATGATCCTCGGCCTGGAGCGCCCCGACAGCGGCGAGGTGTACCTGCGCGGCCAGGCCTGGAGCGCCCTCGACGCCCTCGCCCAGCGCCGCGAGAGGCGCCGCATCCAAGTGGTGTTCCAGGACCCGCTGGCCTCCTTCGACCCGCGCTACAGCGTGGCCCGCGTCCTCGACGAGGCCCTGGCCCGGGCCGGCGGCAGCCGCGCCGAGCGCCAGCAGCGGGCGCGCGAACTGCTGGAACTGGTGCGCCTGCCGGCGGGCATGCTGCAGCGCCGGCCCATCGAGCTGTCCGGCGGCCAGCGCCAGCGCATCGCCATCGCCCGCGCCCTGGCGGCGCAGCCGGAAATCCTGGTGTGCGACGAGCCGGTGTCGGCGCTGGACGTCTCGGTGCAGGCGCAGATCCTCGACCTGCTGGCCGACCTCAAGCAGCGCCTGGGCCTGGCCTGCCTGTTCATCTCCCACGACCTGGGCGTGGTGCGCCACGTCAGCGACCGCGTGCTGGTGATGAAGGACGGCCACATCGTCGAGAGCGGCCCGGTGCGCGAGGTCTTCGCCCGCCCGCAGCACGACTACACCCGCGCCCTGCTGGGCGCCATTCCCCACCTGCCGCAACCCCGGGAGCGCCGCATCCGTGTCGAAGCCATTGCACGTTAACCTGTTCGAGATGAACTGCGTCAGCCACATCGTCCACGGCCTCTGGGCCCACCCGGAAAACCAGCGGCACCGCTTCAACGACATCGACTACTGGACGGAACTGGCGCAACTGCTGGAGCACGGCACCTTCGACGGCGTCTTCCTGGCCGACGTGGTGGGCGTCTACGACCGCTTCCGCGGCGGCCCCGAGACGGCCCTGCGCGAAGCCGTGCAGGTGCCCAGCAACGACCCGTTGCTGGTCATCCCGGCGATGGCCGTGGTGACCCGCAACCTGGGCTTCGGCGCCACCTTCTCCACCACCTACGAGCCGCCCTTCGCCTTCGCCCGGCGCATGAGCACCCTCGACCACCTGACCCGCGGCCGCGTCGGCTGGAACATCGTCACCTCCTACCTGCCCAACGCCGCGCGCAACTTCGGCCTGGACGACGAGGTGCCCCACGACCGCCGCTACGAGATCGCCGACGAATACCTGGACGTGCTCTACAAGCTCTGGGAAGGCTCCTGGGACGACGACGCGGTGATCGCCGACCGCCAGCGGCGCATCTACACCGACCCGGCCAAGGTGCGCTACATCGACCACGTCGGCGAGCACTTCAGGGTCGCCGGGCCGCACCTCTGCCAGCCCTCGCGGCAGCGCACCCCGGTGCTGTTCCAGGCCACCGGCTCGCCGGCCGGCACCGAGTTCGCCGGGCGCCACGCCGAAGTGGTGTTCACCGGCGGCCCTACCCCGGCGGCGGTGCGCCGCAACATCGCCCACATGCGCGAACGCGCCCGCGCCCACGGGCGCGATCCGGCGGGCATCAAGTTCATCGTCCAGGCGGCGGTGATCGTCGGCCGCAACGACCTGGAAGTGCAGGCCAAGCTGGAGGACTACCGGCGCCTGCAGAGCCTCGACGGCGCCCTGGCGCACATGCAGTCGGGCGTCGACCTGGCCGCCTTCCCGGCGCACACGCCGCTGGCCGAGCTGCCCGGCGGCGGACCCTGGGCGGCGCTGCTGGCCAGCGACCCGCAGGCCACCGTGGGCCAGTTGGTGAAGCGCCTGGGCGGCTTCGACGAGGGCCGCTTCTTCGTCGCCGGCACGCCAAAGGTGGTGGCCGACGAGATCGAGAAATGGCTCGACGAGGACGGTATCGACGGCATCAACCTGCGCCAGTTCCTCACCCCGCACACAGCGCGCGACTTCATCGAACTGGTGGTGCCCGAGCTGCGCCGCCGCGGACGCTTCCGCGAGGCCTACAACGACGGCGAGACCCTGCGCGAACGGCTGTTCGGCGCCGGCCACGCGCGCCTGCCCGCCGACCACCATGGCGCCCGCTACCGCGACCCGGCGGCCCTGCGCCAGGCCAGCGCGCCGCTGCGCTTCGCCCAGGCGCCAGCCTGATCCCTTTCCCGAGATGGACCTGAAGATGCCCACATCCGCCGCAACCGCCCTGCCCCCCGCCCCCCTCGACCTGGCCGAGCTGCGCCGCCGCGCCGTGCCGCGCCTGGCCGCCATCGCCGAGGGCGCCGCCGAACGCGAGCGCCTGCGCCAGCTGCCCCACGAACAGGTGCGCGCCCTGGCCGCCGATCGCCTGCTGTGCTTCCGCATCCCCGCCGCATACGGCGGCGCCGGCGCCAGCGTGCGCGACACCGTGCAGTTCGTCATCGACCTGGCGGCGGTGGACTCCAACGTCGCCCAGTCGCTGCGCCCCAGCTTCGCCTTCATCGAGGGCCTGCTCGCCCGCGGCGACGAGGCCGAGCAGCAGCGCTGGTTCCCGCGCTTCCTCGCCGGCGAGGTGTTCGGCAATGCCGGCTGGGAGATCGGCGGCGCCAACGGCGCGGTGAGCGCGCGCCTGCGCCGCGACGGCGAGGCCTTCCGCGCCAGCGGCAGCAAGTTCTACAGCACCGGCTCGCTGTACGCCGACTGGGTCAGCGCGGTGGCACTGGACGAGGACGACAGGCCGGTGTCCTTCGTGGTCCCGCGCGACCGCGAGGGCCTGGAACTGCTGGACGACTTCGACGCCATGGGCCAGCGCCTCACCGCCAGCGGCACCACGCGCCTGAACGACCTGCTGGTGCAGCCGGGGGAAATCCGCCCGCGGGTGGTGGAGGAAGGCCAGCGCTCCATCGTCACGCCCTTCCTGCAACTGTTCCTCGGAGCGGTGGAGGCCGGCATCGCCCGCAACGCCCTGACCGACGCCGTGGCCTTCGCCCGCGACCACGCCCGGCCGATCAAGCACAGCAGCGCGCAGCGCTCGGTGGACGACCCCTACGTGGAATTCGCCGTGGGCGAGATTTCCGCCCGCGCCCTGGCCGCCGAGGCGGTGATCCTGCGCGCCGCCGAGCGCCTCGACGAAGCCTGGGCGGCGGGCCTCGACCACGACGCGGTGAACCTCGCCGCGGTGGAAGTGGCCCAGGCCCAGTACATCGCCGTGGAATCGGCGCTCAAGGCCGCCGAACTGCTGTTCGACGTCGGCGGCGCCTCCACCACCGGCCGCCAGCACAACCTCGACCGCCACTGGCGCAACGCCCGCACCCTGGCCAACCACAACCCGCGCCACTGGAAGGCCGCGGTGGTCGGCGCCTGGCGCCTGAAGGGCAGCGAGCCGCCGACCTCGGGGCTGTTCTGATGGGCGCAGCCATGCGCCCCCTGCTCCCCGCCATCGACGCCCCGGCGCGCGGCGGCCGCCTGGTGCCGATGATCACCGGCGCCGCGCTGTTCATGGAGCTGCTGGACAGCACCGCGGTGCTCACCGCGCTGCCGCAGATGGCCGCCGACTTCGGCGAGGCCGCGGTGCGCATGAACCTGGTGGTGTCGCTGTACCTGCTGGCGGTGGCGCTGTTCGTGCCAGTCAGCGGCTGGGTGGCCGACCGCTTTGGCCCGCGCCGGGTGCTGCTGGCGGCCATCGGCCTGTTCATGCTCGCCTCGCTGGCCTGCGCGGCGTCCACCTCGCTGCTGCAGCTGTCCCTGGCGCGCCTGGCCCAGGGCGCCGCCGGGGCGCTGATGGCGCCGGTGGGCCAGGTGCTGCTGTTGCGCTGGTCGACGCCGGACACCCTGCTGCGCAACATGGCCGCGCTGGCCATCCCCGCGCTGGTCGGGCCGCTGCTCGGCCCGCCGCTGGGCGGGCTGCTGGTGGACCTGCTGTCGTGGCACTGGATCTTCCTGGTCAACCTGCCCATCGGCGCGCTGGGCATCGTCCTGATCCTGCGCTTCGTCCCCGACTTCCCGGGCGATCCGCAGCGGCGCCTGGACCGCCGCGGCTTCCTGCTCAGCGGCTGCGCCCTGGCGGCGCTGGTGTTCGGCTTCGAGGCCCTGGGCCACCGCCTGCTGCCGCTGCCGGCGGTGGCCGCGCTGCTGGCCGCCGGCGCCTGCGCCGCGCTGGCCTACTGGCGCCATGCCCGGCGTCACGCGGCGCCGCTGATCGACCTCGGCCTGCTGCGCATCCCCACCTTCGCCACAGCGATCTGGGGCGGCAACCTGTTCCGCCTGGGCAGCGCCGCGCAGCCGTTCCTGATGGTGCTGATGCTGCAGCTGGGCTTCGGCCTGGGGGCGCTGGACGCCGGGTTGCTGACCCTCGCCGGCGGCGCCGGCGCGCTGAGCGTGAAGTTCCTCTCGGTGCGCATCGTCCAGCGCCTGGGTTTCCGCCGCACCCTGGTCGGCAACGCGCTGCTCTGCGCCCTGTCCATCGTCGGCTGCGCCCTACTGCGCGCCGACACACCCCTGTGGCTGCTGCTGGGGCTGCTGTACCTGAGCGGCCTGCTGCGCTCGCTGCAGTTCAGCACCCTGGGCGCCCTGACCTTCTGCGAGGTGCCGCGCGAGCTGGCCAGCCGCGCCAGCAGCCTGTCGGCGATGTCCATGCAACTGGCCATGAGCCTGGCGGTGGGCCTGGCCGCCAGCCTGCTGGGGCTGGTCATGCACGCCCAGGGCCATGCCCAGCCGCAGGTCGCCGACCTGTCCCTGGCGATGCTCGCCGGGGCTGTGCTGTGCGCCGCCTCGGCGCTGTCGTTCCGTCGCCTGGGCGAGACCGCCGGAGCCTCCATCAGCGGCCACGCCAGGCCCTCGCTCGCCGATAACCCATGACCCAAGGAGACCGCCCATGGCTGAGCCCATTCCCGCGCTGATCCACGCCGTTCGCTTCACCCCGCAAAGCAACGCCTCGCGGGTCTTCGGGGAGGACGGCACGGCCTTCCCGGTGACCCGCTACCTGCTGCCCCTGACCCATGCCTGAAGGACCCTACCCGCCATGAGCCACACCCCGGACGACACCGCCGGCGAACGCCAGGCCCACGCCTGGAACATCCGTTACCTGCCGGAGGCGCCAGTACCTTTCGTCATCCACTTCGTCAGCCAGTACCGCTGGGCCTACCTGGCGATCCTGCTGCTGCAGATCACCGCGGTGGTCTGCACCGTGCTGATCCCCTGGAGCCTGGGCCAGGTCACCCGCCTGGTGAACGCCAGCAGCACGCCCGAGGCGCTGTTCTGGCCGGTGGCCGGCTTCGCCGTGCTGGTGGCCCTGGAGGTGGTCTTCACCCGCAGCGCCAACACCATCAACATCCGCGTGCTGCCGCGCCAGCGGGCGCGCGTCACCCACACCGTCTACGCCTACCTGCAGCAGCACTCGCACCGCTTCGTCAGCAACGAGTTCGCCGGCGCCCTGGCGCACAAGGTCTCGGAAGTCGCCATGGGGGTGAACCAGACCATGAACATCCTGCTCTTCGACCTGATCCCGCTGCTGGTCACCCTGAGCCTGGCGAGCCTGGTGCTGGCCAGCGCCTCGGGCCTGCTGGCGGCGTTCATGCTGGGCTGGTCGGTGCTGTTCATCGGCATCTCCTTCCTGCTCGCCCGGCGCAGCCACCCGCTGGCGCAGCAGTACTCCGCGGCGCGCAGCATCAGCACCGGCAAGGTGGTGGACGCGGTGACCAACCTGAGCAACGTGCGCCTGTTCGCCCGGCATTCCCACGAGCTGGACTACCTGTCCGGCTACCTGGACCGCGAACTGGCGGCGGCCGGCCGCTCGCTGGGCTACATGGAGAAGATCCGCTGGTTCCAGAACAGCTGCGGCATGGCCCTGAAGATCGGCATGCTGCTGCTCACCCTGTGGCTGTGGCGCAGCGGCGCCATCAGCATCGCTGCCTTCGTCATGGCCACCAGCATGGCGCTGCTGATCATCAACGACGTGGCCAGTCTGTCGCGGCGCTTCCTGGAGCTGTTCGAGGCCACCGGCAACATCGCCAACGGCGTGCGCACCCTGATCCGCCCCCACGAGGTGGTCGACCGCCCCGACGCCCGCCGCCTGGAAGTGCGCCAGGGCAACGTCGAGTTCCGCGGCGTGCGCTTCGGCTACCACCCCGGCCAGCCGATCTTCGAGCAGCTCGACCTGCGCATCCCGGCCGGCCAGCGCGTCGGCCTGGTGGGCTTCTCCGGCTCCGGCAAGTCCACCCTGCTCAACCTGCTGCTGCGCCTGTACGACGTCGACGGCGGCCAGGTGCTGATCGACGGCCAGGACATCCGCGAGGTGACGCAGCACTCGCTGCACCGGCAGATCGGCCTGATCCCCCAGGAGCCCGGGCTGTTCCACCGCAGCATCCGCGAGAACATCCATTACGGGCGCCTGGAGGCCAGCGCCGAGGAACTGGCCGCGGCCATCCACGGCGCCGGCGCCAGCGCCTTCATCGAGCGCATGGAGCACGGCTACGATTCCCTGGTGGGCGAGCGCGGCGTCAAGCTGTCCGGCGGCCAGCGGCAGCGCATCGCCATCGCCCGGGTGCTGCTGAAGAACGCACCCATCCTGGTGATGGACGAGGCCACTTCCAGCCTGGACTCCATCACCGAGCGCTTCATCCAGGACCAGTTGGACAGCATCATGCAGGGCAAGACCGTGATCGTGGTGGCCCACCGCCTGTCGACGGTGGCGCACCTTGACCGCATCATCGTCTTCGACAAGGGCCGCGTGGTCGAGGACGGCAGCCACCAGGAGCTGCTGAAGAAGCGCGGCCAGTACTACCGCCTGTGGAGCCGGCAGTCCGACGGGCTGTTCCAGGAAGAGGCCGAGGCGGTCTGAATTTCCCAACCGGAGAGCGACATGAACTACCGAACCCTGGGCCGCTCCGGCCTGCAGGTCTCCCCCTGGCGCTGGGCAGCATGATGTTCGGCGGCCAGACCGACGCCGCCAGCTCGCGGCGCATCATCGACCAGGCGCTGGAGCGCGGGATCAACTTCATCGATACCGCGAACGTCTACAACGACGGGCGCTCGGAGGAGATCGTCGGCCAGGCCATCGCCGTGCGCCGCGACGACTGGGTGCTGGCCTCCAAGGTCGGCATGGGCCCGGCGGACGCCTGGCCGAACCGCCGCGGCCTGGGCCGCAAGCACATCGCCGCAGCCCTGGATGCCAGCCTGAAACGCCTGGGCACCGACTACCTGGACCTCTACTACCTGCACCGCGAGGACCCGCAGACGCCGCTGGAGGAAACGGTCGCGGCCATCGGCGACGCCATCGCCCAGGGCAAGGTGCGCCACTGGGGGCTGTCCAACTACCGCGGCTGGCGCATCGCCGAGGTGGTCCACGTGGCCGAGCGCCTGGGCGTGCCCCGGCCCATCGCCAGCCAGCCGCTGTACAACCTGGTGAACCGCCAGGCCGAGACCGAGCAGTTCACCGCCGCCGAATTCCACGGCCTGGGCGTGGTGCCCTACAGCCCGCTGGCCCGCGGCGTGCTCAGCGGCAAGTACCTGCCGGGCGTGGAGCCGGCCGCCGACAGCCGCGCCGGGCGCCAGGACAAGCGCATCCTGGAGACCGAATGGCGCGCGGAGTCCCTGGAGATAGCGCAGAAGCTGAAGGCCCACGCCGAGGCGCGTGGCGTCGGCGTGGTGCAATTCGCCATCGCCTGGGTGCTGAACAACGCCCTGGTCAGCGCGGCCATCGTCGGTCCGCGCACCGAGGAGCAATGGCAGGACTACCTGAAGGCGCTGGACGTGCGCCTGGACGCCGAGGACGAAGCCTTCGTCGACGCCCTGGTCACCCCCGGCCACGCCTCCACGCCGGGCTACAACGACCCGACCCACTTCGTCCCCGGCCGCCGCCCGCGCGGGGAATGACGGGACGCCAGCCGCGCCGAAGCGCTTTTCGTAGGAGCGAGCTTGCTCGCGAATGGAGTTTGCCGGTAACGCTGGTGCGGGGGGCTAACGCCGTACCCTCTCCCTAACCCTCTCCCTGAAGGGAGAGGGGACCGTTCGGTGCGTTCGGATGCTCTTGAGTCAGCCGGACGCGCCGGTGCTTTCAGGTTGAAACCATTCCTTCTCTCTGCACGGACAAGCCCCCTCTCCCTTCAGGGAGAGGGCTGGGGAGAGGGTGCTCTTGGTCCTAGCACCGAAGCCACGGGAAGCCCCGTTCGCGAGCAAGCTCGCTCCTACAAAAAGCTGTGCTCGCCCGTCCTCCTCCACCCAGTTCAGATCGACAACCGCACGATACGGCTGGCCAACGGCGCCGGCGTGCGGCGCTTGTTCACCACCAGTTCGCCAGCGGCGATCAGCCGGGCCCTGACGATGTTGCGGCTGAGCCCCAGCAGGTCGGAGGTGTGCACCTGGTTGGCATGGCAGAACTGGTAGGCCTCGCGCACCAGCAGGCTTTCCACCTGCCCATGCACGTCGCCGCCGCGCTCGCGGAACAGGCGCAGGAAGGCGCGTTCCAGCTGCGCCTCCAGCGGCTCGTCGGCGCCGGCCGCGCCCTCCAGGCGTTCCGGGCGCAGCCCCGGCAGGCGCAGGTCGTCGGCCTCGATGCGGCCGCCCTGGCAGACCAGCAGGGTGTGGTGGATGACGTTCTCCAGCTCGCGGATGTTGCCCGGCCAGTCGTACTCCGCCAGCTTGCGCGCCGCCGCCTCGCTCAGGTCGACCGCCTCGAAGCCGAGCTTGCGCCCGTAGGTGCCGATGAAGTGCCGCACCAGCGGCAGGATGTCGCCGCGCCGCTCGCGCAGCGCGGGCAGCTGCAGGGTGACGACGTTGAGGCGGTAGTACAGGTCCTCGCGGAAATGCCCGGCGTTGATCGCCTTCTCCAGTTGCACGTTGGTGGCCGCCAGCACCCGCACGTCGATCGGGATGCCCCTGCGCGAGCCCAGGCGCACCACTTCGCGCTCCTGCAGCACGCGCAGCAGCTTGACCTGAATGGGCATCGGCAGGTCACCGATCTCGTCGAGGAACAGGGTGCCGCCGTTGGCCGCCTCGAACCAGCCAGCCTTGGCACTGAGAGCGCCGGTGAAGGCGCCCTTCTCGTGGCCGAACAGCTCGGCCTCCACCAGGGATTCGGAGAAGGCCCCGCAGTTCACCGCGACGAAGGGCCGGTCGCGCCGGCCGCTCAAATTGTGGATGTGACGTGCGACCAGCTCCTTTCCCGTGCCGGTCTCGCCGATGATCAGGACGCTGGCCTCGCTGGGGGCGACCTGTTGCAAATGGGAGAGAAGCGCCTGCGATTTCGGGTCTTCGAAGACCTGTGCGGTTGCCCGGATCGAGGTGGCCAGTGTCGGGTTGGGTGGGAGAGTCAGCAGTTGCATGGGCTTCCTTACGAGTAGAACGTGGGCGAAGGTCGCTGCCGGTTGAGCGCCCAGGCGCCGAGCTCCTGGACGCGGTAATCGAGGGGGTCGTGCAGGCTCTGGGTGCGCAGGTTGCGCCAGTGCCGGTCCAGCCGCAGCGCGGCGTGGGTGGCGCGGGCGCCGGTGACTTCGAAGAGGCGGCTACAGAGTTCCAGGCCCACGCGGGTGGCGGCGACCTTGGCGGTGCCGATGGCGATGGCCAGCTCCGCGCGCTCCTCGGCACCCAGGCGCTGTTCCTTGCCCCAGGCCGCGTCGAACTGCGCGGCGGCGCGCTCCACCAGCAGGCGCACGCCTTCCAGGCCGACCCAGAAGTCGCCGTAGTGGCGCAGCACGTACGGGTCCTCGCTGATGCTCTCGGCGCTGGAGCGGAACCAGGGCCGCGCCTCCTTGAGGGTGTAGCCGCGGAATTCCTCGAAGGCGCCTTCGGCGATGCCGAGGAACATGTGGGCGAAGATCAGCTGCGCCAGCAGCGGGCGCAGGCAGGCGAAAGGCGTGCTCAGCGGGCCCGGGTCCAGCAGCAGCTCGGAGCGCTCCACGCGCACCCGCTCGAAGGTCACGCTGCCGCTGTCGGTCTGGCGCTGGCCCATGTTGTCCCAGTCGTCGTGCACGCCGATGCCGCTGCGGCCGCTGGGCAGCGCGGCGATCAGCAGCTTGCCGCCGGCGCTTTCGTCCACCGCCGAGGCGATCAGCATCTCCGAGTCGTTGGCGCCGGAACAGAAGCTCTTCTTGCCGGAGAACTCGCACCAGCCGTCGAACCACTTCACCTGGGTGCGGGTGTCCAGCGGGTTCAGGGCATTGCCCCAGAACCAGTTCTTGCGCGCGGTCAGCTCGAACCACGGCTGCCACTGCTCCGGGCGCGAGAACAGGCGCACGGTGGCCAGCATCAGGTGGTGGAAGCCGAACACGTGGGCCACCGAACTGTCGGCCCGGGCGAACTCGCGGACCACCTCCAGGGTCAGCGACCAGTCCGCGCCATGGCCGCCGAAGGCGCCGGGAATGCTCAGGGCCAGCAGGCCGCTGTGGCGGATGGCGTCGCGCTCGGCCTTGGGCGTGCCGCCGCGCTCGTCGCGTTCGGCGGCGTTCTCGGCAAAACCGGCGGCCAGCTGGCGGGCGATCTGCAAAGGGTTGAGGATGCGGCTTTGCTGGTTGGCGCTCACACGGGATCCCTCGTCGGTCGGGGCGGCCTTCAGGCGGGCGCCGCCCCGGCAATGAACCTTCGGCCGCGGCCGCCATGGGCCCGGCCGGCGAAATTGAACTGCACGCAGGGCCGAGCAATAACCATTCCAGCGGCCGCCGGGCCGGTTTGCGCGGCCTGGCGCGGGCGGCTTGTTGTTATCTGAGCAACAACTGTTGATTCGCTGTTGCCCCGGCGCTTCCGCCGATCGGCAACCCCTGGCGCCGCGCCTGCACACCAGCTAAACCCGCTAATAGGGAAGACGCCGGGCCAGGGCGCAGGTCGGTTTCAGGATGCGCCGGGTCGCTTGGGTGCAAACCCCGGGCGAGCAGGATGGCAAGCTTGCAGGATGCCCCCGGACCGGTGCGTCAAGACACCCGGCCGGCGGCAGGGAGGGCGACCGGGTGACCACGCCGCCGTGACGTGGACGGTACGCCGCAGCCGAAGACACCGGAGGTTTGCCGCCAAGGCAGGCCGGTCCGCGATGCCGAGGTACGCTGTATGCCTGATGAGACGCTTCACCTGCCCCTGATCCACGACGTGCTGGCACGCGAGAAGGACACCCCCGGCGCCCTGCTGCCGATCCTCCACGCCATCCAGGACGGCTGCGGGTACGTTCCCGACCTCGCCGTCGCGGAAATCGCCCATGCCCTCAACCTCAGCCAGGCCGAGGTGCGCGGGGTGATCAGCTTCTACCACGACTTCCGCACCGCGCCGCCGGCGCGCCATACCCTGCGCCTGTGCCGCGCCGAGTCCTGCCAGAGCATGGGCGCCGAGCGCCTGGCCGCGCAGCTGCGCGAGCAGCTGGCGCTGGACGACCACGGCACCAGCGCCGACGGCAACATCAGCCTGCGCCCGGTGTACTGCCTGGGCGCCTGCGCCTGCTCGCCGGCCCTGGAGCTGGACGGCCGGCTGCACGCGCGGCTCACCGCCGAGCGCCTGCGCGAGCTGGTCAACGGCTGCCTGGAGGATGGCGCATGCTGAAGCTCTTCCTCCCCCGCGACTCCGTCGCCCGCGCCGTGGGCGCGGAACAAGTGGCCGCCGCCCTGGCCCGCGAGGCCGAGCGCCGGCAACTGCCGCTGGAACTGCGCCGCACCAGCTCCCGCGGCCTCTACTGGCTGGAACCGCTGCTGGAGGTGGAAGACGCCGACGGCCGCCGCCTGGGCTTCGGCCCGCTCAGCGAGCAGGACGTGCCCGCCCTGCTCGACGCCCTGGCCGCCGATGCCACCCCTCACCCGCTGGCCCTGGGGCTGGTGGAAGACATCCCCTACCTGAAGAGCCAGCAGCGCCTGCTGTTCGCCCGCGCCGGCATCACCCGGCCGCTGTCCCTGGAGGACTACCGCGCCCACGGCGGCTTCGAGGGCCTGGCGCGGGCCATCGCCCTGGACGGCGCCGAGGTGGTCGCCGCGGTGCTCGACTCCGGCCTGCGCGGCCGCGGCGGCGCGGCCTTCCCCGCCGGCATCAAGTGGCGCACCGTGCGCGAGGCCCCGGCCACGCCGAAATACGTGGTGTGCAACGCCGACGAAGGCGACTCCGGCACCTTCGCCGACCGCATGCTGATGGAGGGCGACCCCTTCCTGCTGGTCGAGGGCATGGCCATCGCCGGCCTCGCCGTGGGCGCCAGCCTCGGCTACATCTACGTGCGCTCGGAATACCCGGACGCCATCGACACCCTGGAGCAGGCCCTGGCCATCGCCCGCGAAGCCGGCTACCTGGGCGCCGACGTGCTGGGCAGCGGCCGCGCCTTCGACCTGCAGGTGCGGGTGGGCGCCGGCGCCTACATCTGCGGCGAGGAAACCGCCCTGCTCGACTCACTTGAGGGCAAGCGCGGCGTGGTCCGCGCCAAGCCGCCGCTGCCGGCCCTGCAGGGCCTGTTCGGCCAGCCGACGCTGGTGCACAACGTGCTCACCCTGGCCTCGGTGCCGGTGATCCTGGCCCGCGGCGCGCCGTTCTACCGCGATTTCGGCATGGGCCGCTCGCTGGGCACCATGCCCTTCCAGCTGGCCGGCAATGTGCGCCACGGCGGCCTGGTGGAACGCGCCTTCGGCCTGACTCTGCGCGAGCTGGTGGAAGGCTACGGCGGCGGCACCGCCAGCGGCCGCCCGCTGAAGGCGGCGCAGGTGGGCGGCCCGCTGGGCGCCTGGGTGCCGCCGGCGCAGTTCGACACCCCGCTGGACTACGAGGCCTTCGCCGCCATGGGCGCCATGCTCGGCCACGGCGGCGTGGTGGTGGCCGACGACAGCCTGGACATGGCGCGCATGGCCCGCTTCGCCCTGCAGTTCTGCGCCGAGGAATCCTGCGGCAAGTGCACGCCCTGCCGGCTCGGCTCCACCCGCGGCGTGGAGGTAATGGACCGGCTGATCGCCGCCACCGACCTCGGCGCCCGCGAGGAACAGGCGCGGCTGCTCGTGGACCTCTGCGACACCATGCAATACGGCTCGCTCTGCGCCCTGGGCGGAATGACTTCCTACCCGGTGACCAGCGCCCTCAAGCACTTCCCCGCCGACTTCGGTCTGGCGAACACGGAGGCCGACCAGTGATCAACCTCTTCGATCCCTCCACCGACATCGTCGACCTCGGCACCCCGCCCCGCGACAGCGAGGTGCAGGTCAGCCTGAGCATCGACGGCCGCGAGATCAGCGTGCCCGCCGGCACCTCGGTGATGCGCGCCGCCGCGCTGCTGGGCACCAGCATTCCCAGGCTCTGCGCCACCGACAGCCTGGAAGCCTTCGGCTCCTGCCGCATGTGCCTGGTGGAAATCGACGGCATGCGCGGCTACCCCGCCTCCTGCACCACGCCGGTGGCCGAGGGCATGGTGGTGCGCACGCAGACGCCGAAGCTGGCGACGCTGCGGCGCAACGTCATGGAGCTGTACATCTCCGACCACCCGCTGGACTGCCTGACCTGCCCGGCCAACGGCAACTGCGAGCTGCAGACCGTGGCCGGCCAGGTGGGCCTGCGCGAGGTGCGCTACGGCTACGCCGGGGCCAACCACCTGAGCGAGGCCAAGGACGTCTCCAACCCCTACTTCGACTATGACCCGAGCAAGTGCATCGTCTGCAACCGCTGCGTGCGCGCCTGCGAGGAAATCCAGGGCACCTTCGCCCTGACCATCGACGGCCGCGGCTTCGACTCGCGGGTGGCGGCGGCCGGCGGCGACGACTTCCTCGACTCCGAGTGCGTGTCCTGCGGCGCCTGCGTGCAGGCCTGCCCCACCGCCACGCTGATGGAGAAGAGCGTGGTGCAGCTGGGCCAGCCGGAGCGCAGCGTCGTCACCACCTGCGCCTACTGCGGCGTGGGCTGCTCGTTCCGCGCCGAACTCAAGGGCGAGCAGCTGGTGCGCATGGTCCCGGACCGCAACGGCCAGGCCAACCACGGCCACGCCTGCGTCAAGGGCCGCTTCGCCTGGGGCTACGCCACCCACCCCGAGCGCATCACCAAGCCGATGATCCGCCAGCGCATCAGCGATCCCTGGCAGGAGGTCAGCTGGGAAGAAGCGCTCAACCACGCAGCCGGCGAATTCCGCCGCATCCAGCTCAAGTACGGGCGCGACTCCATCGGCGGCATCACTTCCAGCCGCTGCACCAACGAAGAGACGTACCTGGTGCAGAAGCTGGTGCGCGCCGCCTTCGGCAACAACAACGTCGACACCTGCGCCCGCGTCTGCCACTCGCCCACCGGCTACGGCCTGAAGCAGACCCTCGGCGAGTCCGCCGGCACCCAGAGCTTCGACTCGGTGATGCAGGCCGACGTCATCCTGGTGATGGGCGCCAACCCCACCGACGCCCACCCGGTGTTCGGTTCCCAGCTCAAGCGCCGCCTGCGCCAGGGCGCGCGGCTGATCGTCATCGACCCGCGGCGCATCGACCTGGTGGATTCGCCCCACGCCCGCGCCGAGCTGCACCTGCAACTGCGCCCGGGCACCAACGTGGCCATGCTCAACGCCCTGGCCCACGTCATCGTCACCGAGGGCCTGGTCGACCAGCGCTTCGTCGAGCAGCGCTGCGAGGCGGCGGACTTCGCCCACTGGCGCGACTTCGTCAGCCAGCCGCAGAACGCCCCCGAAGTGCTCGGCCCGGTGTGCGGCGTACCCGCCGAACTGATCCGCGCCGCCGCGCGGCTCTACGCCACCGGCGGCAACGCGGCCATCTACTACGGCCTGGGCGTCACCGAGCACAGCCAGGGCAGCACCGCGGTGATGGGCATCGCCAACCTGGCCATGGCCACCGGCAACGTCGGCCGCGAAGGCGTGGGGGTGAACCCGCTGCGCGGGCAGAACAACGTCCAGGGCTCCTGCGACATGGGCTCCTTCCCCCACGAGCTGCCCGGCTACCGGCACATCTCCAACGCCGAGGTGCGCAGCCAGTTCGAGCAGGCCTGGAACGTCACCCTGCAGCCCGACCCGGGCCTGCGCATCCCCAACATGTTCGAGGCGGCCCTGGACGGCAGCTTCAAGGCGCTGTACTGCCAGGGCGAGGACATCGCCCAGAGCGACCCCAACACCCAGCACGTCACCGCTGCCCTCTCGGCCATGGAATGCGTGGTGGTGCAGGACATCTTCCTCAACGAAACCGCCAAGTTCGCCCACGTGTTCCTGCCGGGCAGCTCCTTCCTGGAAAAGGACGGCACCTTCACCAACGCCGAACGGCGCATCTCGCGGGTGCGCAAGGTGATGGAGCCGCTGGGCGGCAAGGCCGACTGGGAAGCGACCATGGCGCTGTCCAACGCCCTGGGCTACCCGATGAACTACCGCCACCCGTCCGAGATCATGGACGAGATCGCCCGCCTGACGCCCACCTTCGCCCGCGTCAGCTACGCCGAGCTGGACCGCCACGGCAGCCTGCAGTGGCCGTGCAACGACGCCGCGCCCGACGGCACCCCGACCATGCACATCGACCAGTTCGTGCGCGGCAAGGGGCGTTTCATGCTCACCGGCTACGTGCCTACCGACGAGAAGGTCAACAACCGCTACCCGCTGCTGCTGACCACCGGGCGCATCCTCAGCCAGTACAACGTCGGCGCCCAGACGCGGCGCACCGGCAACGTCGCCTGGCACCCCGAGGACCGCCTGGAGATCCACCCCAGCGACGCCGAGAGCCGCGGCATCGCCGACGGCGACTGGGTCGGCGTGGGCAGCCGCGCCGGGCAGACGGTGCTGCGCGCCAAGGTCAGCGAGCGGGTGGCGCCGGGGGTGGTCTACACCACCTTCCACTTCCCCGAGTCCGGCGCCAACGTGATCACCACCGACAACTCCGACTGGGCCACCAACTGCCCGGAATACAAGGTCACCGCGGTGGAAGTGGTGCGCGTCTTCCAGCCCTCGGAATGGCAGAAGCGCTACCAGGCGTTCAGCGACGAACAGCGCCGCCTGCTGAAGGAACGCCGCCACGCCGAGAAAGCAGAGGTGCGCCGATGAGCATCGACAACCTGGTCAAGATGGCCAACCAGATCGGCCAGTACTTCGCCAGCGAGGCCGACCGCGAACTGGCCGTGCGCGGCGTGCGCCAGCACCTGCAGAGCTTCTGGACGCCGGCCATGCGCCGCGACCTGGCGGCCTGGCTGGCGCAGCACCCGGAGGCCGACCTGCACCCGCTGGTGCAGGAGGCGCTGAAGGAGCCGGCGGAGAGCGCCTAGCGGGCACGCCGGGGACGGCCGGACTATGATGCCGTCCCCGACCGCTGGCGCGCCGGGTCCTCTTCCACCCTCGGGACGCGTGAACATGAGCGAAACCTTCCACGGCAGTTGCCTCTGCGGCCATATCCGCTACCAGCTGTCGACGCCGCCCAAGGCGGTCTCGCACTGCCATTGCAGCCAGTGCCGCAAGGGCCATGGCGCAGCCTTCGCCACCTACGGCAGCGTGCCGCGCAGCGCCCTGAGCCTGCAGGGCGCCGAGCTGCTGAAGACCTTCCACTCCTCGCCCTCGGTCAGCCGCCAGTTCTGCGGCCAGTGCGGCGCCACGCTGTTCTGGTCGGACAGCCAGGGCGACTACCCGGACTGGATCGCGGTGGCCCTGGGCACCCTGGACAGCGACTTCCACTGCGCCAGCCAGAAGCACATCTACACCGCGTCCAGGGCGAGCTGGTACGAGATCGACGGGCACTGGCCGCAGGAACCCTGAGCGACCTGCGCCGCGCGGGGCAGCGCAGGCGGGTTTCAGCGCAGGGTGTAGCCGTTGTCGACGACCAGGTCCTGGCCGTGGATGCCGCGGGCCTGGTCCGAGAGCATGAAGAGGATCGCATCGGCGACCGTCTCCGCCTCCAGGAAGCGGCCGTCCAGCAGGCGCCCGTTGACGCTGGCGGCGACCTCGCCCAGGGCCTCGTCGTCCAGCCCCAGGGTGCCCCAGATCGGCGTCGCCGTGGGCCCGGGCGATACGACGTTGACGCGGATGCCCTCGCCCGCCAGCTCCACCGCCAGGGTGCGGGCCTGGGCCTTGAGCGCCGACTTGGAGGCGATGTAGGCGGCCAGCCCCGGGAAGCTCACCTGGGACAGGAAGGTGCCGATGAACACCACCGAAGACGGCCGCGCCATCTGCCCGCGCAGGGCGGCCAGGGTGTTCAGCGCGCCGGCGCCGTTGACCGCCCATTGCCGCTGGAACGCCGCCTGGTCCAGGCCGTCGGCCAGTTGCGCGATGCCGGCATTGGGCAGCAGGTAGTCCACCGGCCCCAGTTCCCGGGCCAGGTCCGCCAGGCACTGGAGGTCCTCGGCGCGGGTGACGTCGCCGCTCAACCAGCACAAGTGCCCGCCGGCCTCGTCGAGTTCGGCCGGCGGCACCTCGCGCCGGGCCATGGCCACTACCCGGGTGCCCTCGCGCAGCAGCCGCCGGGCCACGGCCAGGCCGATACCGGAACCGGCGCCGGTGATCACCGCAAGGGGGGACCTGGAATCATTGCTTGGCATGTACATGCTCCTGATGGTCGTCAGTGGGATCGCTCGCCACGTGGGTGCTCCACGTGCCGTCGCCAGGAACCTCCACCAACTTCCGTGCCATGGCGAAACCATCGATTTTTCAAGGTGTTGAAAACCACTGAAGTCATCATGACTCTCCGCACAGCGAGTTCTTTCGACTGCAAACGAGGTACTTAGGACTTGATGGCGAACCCGAGCGTCCATGTCTTTCCTTCACGCCGGGCATTCTGCAACGTAGCGGCAGAAGGCTATCCTTCAGATAATTCGGAAGGATTCTGCGACGTCGCCTGAGGGGGCGTCCGCCGACCGAACGCTCCGGGGCGCGCACCGCCCCTCGGCAAGGGAGCCGCCGACTTCGCCACCCATTCCAGTTCCGGGAGCCGGTATGCCTTGCCAGCCCTTCGCCAGATTCGTCATGTCCGCTCGCCGCTGGCTGGGCATCGGCCTGCTCGCGCTTGCAGCCGCGGCCGATGCCACTGAATACCCGCCGCTGCGGGTGATGACCGACTACTGGCCGCCCTTCCGCATCGAGGGCGCCGACGGCCGCATCACCGGCCTGGACATGGACCTGCTGGCCGAGCTGGAAAAGCGCACCGGCCTGCGCTTCGAAGTGCACCGCGCGCCCTGGGCCCGCGGCCTGGCCGCCCTGCAGAGCGGCGCGGCGGACCTGATGACGGGCCTGGCGCGCACCCCGGAGCGCGAGCAGTACATCGACTACCTGCCGCAGCCCTACTACGCCTGCGCCCCGCGCCTGTACGCCTCGCCGCAGGAGGCGCCGCGCATCGCCCGCTACGACGACCTGCTCGGCCCCACCATCGGCTACGTGCTGGAGTCCGCCTACTTCGAACCCTTCGACTCCGACAAGCGCCTGAAGAAATTCGGCGTGAACAACGAGACGCAGCTGCTGCAGATGCTCGCCCTCGGTCGCCTGCAACTGGTGATCGGCACCGACTGCCAGGTGGACTACGAACTGCGCGACCCGCAACTGGCCCGGCAGATCGTGCGCACCCGCTTCCAGCCGGACAGCCGCACCGAGCTCTACCTGGGCTTCTCCCACCAGCGCCCGCTGACGGCCGAGCGCCAACTGATCGAAGGCGCGCTGCGGCAGATGCTCGACGAGGGCTGGGTGCAACGGGCGGCCGCGCGCTATCAGCGCACGGATGGGCAGTAGCGCGCCGGACGGGCGAACGGGCGGAGCGCTGCGCAAAACGCTTACAATGGCGGGTTATTCATCTCATTTTTTGTCGTGGTAAACCCGCATGGAAATAAAGGTTAATTTCTTAGATAACCTTCGGCTCGAAGCCAAGTTCGACGATTTCACCGTGGTGGCCGACCAGCCCATCCGCTACAAGGGCGATGGCTCCGCACCGGGTCCGTTCGACTACTTCCTGGCTTCGTCGGCGCTGTGCGCGGCCTACTTCGTCAAGCTGTACTGCCAGACGCGCAACATCCCCACCGACAACATCCGCCTGTCGCAGAACAACATCGTCGACCCGGAGAACCGCTACAAGCAGATCTTCAAGATCCAGGTGGAGCTGCCGGCGGACATCTCGGAAAAGGACCGCCAGGGCATCCTGCGCTCCATCGAGCGCTGCACGGTGAAGAAGGTGGTGCAGACCGGGCCCGACTTCGTCATCGAGGAAGTGGAAAACCTCGACGCCGACGCCCAGGCGCTGCTGATGCCCAGCGCCGACGCGGATTCGCGCACCTACATCCCGGGCAAGGACCTGCCGCTGGAGCAGACCATCGCCAACATGTCGGCGATCCTCGCCGGCCTGGGCATGAAGATCGAGATCGCCTCCTGGCGCAACATCGTGCCCAACGTCTGGTCGCTGCACATCCGCGATGCGCAGTCGCCGATGTGCTTCACCAACGGCAAGGGCGCGACCAAGGAAAGCGCGCTGGCCTCGGCCCTGGGCGAGTTCATCGAGCGGCTGAACTGCAACTTCTTCTACAACGACCAGTTCTGGGGCGAGGACATCGCCAACGCGCCCTTCGTCCACTACCCCGACGAGCGCTGGTTCAAGCCCAGCCGCCAGGACGAGCTGCCGGCGGAAATTCTCGACGCCCACTGCCTGGCGATCTACAACCCCGACGGCGAGCTGCGCGGCTCGCACCTGTACGACACCAACTCGGGCAAGGTGGCGCGCGGCATCTGCTCGCTGCCGTTCGTGCGCCAGTCCGACGGCAAGGTGGTGTACTTCCCCTCCAACCTGATCGAGAACCTGTACCTGAGCAACGGCATGAGCGCCGGCAACACCCTGGCCGAAGCCCAGGTGCAGTGCCTGTCGGAAATCTTCGAGCGCGCGGTGAAGCGCGAAATCCTCGAAAACGAACTGGCCCTGCCGGACGTGCCACAGGAAGTGCTGGCCAAGTACCCCGGCATCCTCGCCGGCATCCGCGGCCTGGAGGAACAGGGCTTCCCGGTGCTGGTCAAGGACGCCTCCCTGGGCGGCCGCTTCCCGGTGATGTGCGTGACCCTGATGAACCCGCGCACCGGCGGCGTGTTCGCCTCCTTCGGCGCCCACCCCAGCCTGGAGGTGGCGCTGGAGCGCAGCCTCACCGAACTGCTCCAGGGCCGCAGCTTCGAAGGCCTGAACGACCTGCCGCAACCCACCTTCGAAAGCCAGGCGCTGACCGAGCCGAACAACTTCGTCGAGCACTTCATCGACTCCAGCGGCGTGGTGTCGTGGCGCTTCTTCAGCGCCAGGGCCGACTTCGAGTTCGTCGAGTGGGACTTCTCCGGCCGGTGCGGCTCCAGTGAAAGAAAAGAGTCCAACGCCGAGGAAGCCGCCACCCTGTTCGGCATCCTCGAAGACCTGGGCAAGGAAGTGTACATGGCGGTGTACGAGCACCTGGGCGCAACGGCCTGCCGCATCCTGGTGCCGGGCTACTCGGAGATCTACCCGGTGGAGGACCTGGTCTGGGACAACACCAACAAGGCGCTGGCCTTCCGCGAGGACATCCTCGACCTGCACCGCCTGGACGACGCCCGCCTCGAAGCGCTGCTGGAGCGCCTGGAAGGCTGTGAGGTGGACGACTACACCGACATCACCACCCTGATCGGCGTGGAGTTCGACGACAACACGGTCTGGGGCCAGCTGACCATTCTCGAACTGAAGCTGCTGATCAACCTCGCCCTGCGGCGCTTCGAAGAGGCCAAGGAACTGGTGGAGGCCTTCCTCCAGTACAACGACAACACCGTCGAGCGCGGCCTGTTCTACCAGGCCCTGAACGTGGTGCTGGAGGTGGTGCTGGACAACGAACTGGAGATCGCCGACTACGAAGCCAACTTCCGTCGCATGTTCGGCAACGAGCGGATGGACGCGGCGCTGGGCTCGGTGGACGGCAGCGTGCGCTTCCACGGCCTGACGCCGACCAGCATGAAACTGGAAGGGCTGGACAGGCACCTGCGGCTGATCGACAGCTACAAGAAACTGCACGCGGCGCGCGCCAGGCTGCAGCCTGTGCAGGACAGCACCGCCGACGCGGGAAGCGGCCTCAAGCCGCGGCGCGTGGCGATTCGCAAGCGCTGACGAGGCTATCGCTGCGCCGAGGGGCTCCTCGTAGGATGGGTTGAGCTTGCGATACCCATCAGGCCCCGGTGATGGGTATCGCTTCGCTCAACCCATCCTACGGGTGCGGTGTCGGGCGCCCCGGCGGTACGGCCAACGGCGCATAACCGCAAACGGTTATGCGCCCTACGAACTCACCGGCTGACGCTGAACTATCCGTCCACGCCGAACGGCCCCCTCTCCCGCTTGCGGGAGAGGGCTGGGGAGAGGGTGCGGAATCCACCCGACACACCGCAGCCACCGGTAAACCCCATTCGCGGACGGAGTCCGCTCCTACACCCGCGCCCAGCCGGTCAATACCTCCGATGGCGAAAACCCTCCGGCGCCGAACATTGACCGAGGTCAATCCTTCTCCGGCCGGCGCCATTAGATTCCACAACATCTTGTTGTCTTGAAAACTCAAAACACATCATGTTGTGGAATCCAGTCCAATGACCCAGACCCGGAACGTCCCTCTCCCCACCCGCCTGCGCAAGCGCAACGGCGCCGCCGCCCCCTTCGACCCGAGCAAGATCGAACGCGCCATCGCCGCCGCCGGCGAAGCCAGCGGCGAGTTCAGCGCCGCCCATGCCCAGGCGCTGACGCGCCGCGTGCTGTCGCGCCTGCCGGAGGGCGAGCTGGACGTGGAGCAGGTGCAGGACGTGGTCGAGCGCATCCTCATGGAGGCCGGCCACTACCCCACCGCGCGGGCCTACATCGTCTACCGCGAGCGCCACGGCCGCCTGCGCCGCGAGCGCAAGACGCTGGTGGACGTCGCCGCCTCGATGAACGAATACCTCTCGCGGGAAGACTGGCGGGTGCGCGCCAACGCCAACCAGGGCTATTCCCTGGGCGGGCTGATCCTCAACGTCTCCGGCAAGGTCACCGCCAACTACTGGCTGGACGAGGTCTACGACGAAGCCATCGCCGCCGCCCACCGCGAAGCCGACCTGCACATCCACGACCTCGACATGCTCGCCGGCTACTGCGCCGGCTGGTCGCTGCGCACCCTGCTCAACGAAGGCCTCAACGGCGTGCCGGGGCGCGTCGAGGCCGGGCCGCCGAAGCACCTGTCCAGCGCCCTCGGGCAGATGGTGAACTTCCTCGGCACCCTGCAGAACGAGTGGGCCGGCGCCCAGGCGTTCAGCTCCTTCGACACCTACCTCGCGCCCTACGTGCGCAAGGACGGCCTCGGCTACGACGCGGTGCGCCAGGCCATCCAGGAATTCATCTACAACCTCAACGTGCCGTCGCGCTGGGGCACCCAGACGCCCTTCACCAACCTGACCTTCGACTGGGTCTGCCCGGAAGACCTGCGCGAGCAGATCCCCTACGTCGGCGGCGAGGAAATGCCCTTCGCCTATGGCGAGCTGCAGGCGGAGATGGACCTGATCAACCGTGCCTACATCGAAGTGATGCAGGCCGGCGACGCCCACGGCCGGGTGTTCACCTTCCCCATCCCCACCTACAACATCACCCACGACTTCCCCTGGCACAGCGACAACGCCACGCGCCTGTTCGAGATGACCGCGCGCTACGGCCTGCCGTACTTCCAGAACTTCCTCAACTCGGACATGCAGCCCAACCAGGTGCGCTCCATGTGCTGCCGCCTGCAGCTGGACGTGCGCGAACTGCTCAAGCGCGGCAACGGCCTGTTCGGCTCGGCGGAGCAGACCGGCTCCCTCGGCGTGGTGACGCTCAATTGCGCGCGCCTGGGCTACCGCCACCGCGGCGACCTCGCCGGGCTCCACCGCCAGCTGGACTACCTGCTGGGGCTGGCCTTCGACAGCCTGGAGGTGAAGCGCAAGGTCATCCAGCAGCACATGGACGCCGGGCTCTACCCCTACACCAAGCGCTACCTGGGCACCCTGCGCAACCACTTCTCCACCATCGGCGTGAACGGCCTGCACGAGATGGTGCGCAACTTCACCGGCGACCGCGAAGGCCTGCACAGCGAGGCCGGCCGGCAGATGGCGCTGGAGCTGCTGGACCACGTGCGGGCGCGCCTGGTGAGCTTCCAGGAAGACAGCGGCCACCTCTACAACCTGGAGGCGACGCCCGCCGAGGGCACCACCTACCGCTTCGCCCGCGAGGATCGCAAGCGCCACCCGGACATCCTCCAGGCCGGCACGCCGGAAGCGCCCTACTACACCAACTCCTCGCAGCTGCCGGTGGGCCTCACCGACGACCCCTTCGAGGCGCTGGAGCTGCAGGACGCCCTGCAATGCAAGTACACCGGCGGCACCGTGCTGCACCTGTACATGGCCGAGCGCATCTCCAGCGCAGAGGCCTGCAAGACCCTGGTGCGCAACGCCCTCGGGCGCTTCCGCCTGCCCTACCTCACCGTCACGCCGACCTTCTCCATCTGCCCGGTGCACGGCTACCTCGCCGGCGAACACGAGTTCTGCCCGAAGTGCGACGAAGCCCTGCTGCAACAACGCGCCGCCAGTTGCTGCGGCAGCTGCGGCGGCTGAGCCGGCGACACCCCGCTTCACCAACCGCAAGAAAGGAGCTCTACCGATGAAAGCCAACCAACTGCCCGAAAGCCAACGCCAACGCTGCGAAGTCTGGACCCGCGTGATGGGCTACCACCGCCCGGTGTCGGCCTTCAACGCCGGCAAGCAGTCCGAGCACCGCGAGCGCTGCCACTTCCGCGAGACGCGATGAGCGCTGAGCTCAGGGTCGGGGGCCTGGTGCCCCTGACCACCCTCGACTACCCCGGCCTGCTGGCCTGCGTGTTGTTCTGCCAGGGCTGCGCCTGGCGCTGCCGCTACTGCCACAACCCGCAGCTGATCCCGGCGCGCGGCGAGGCACAAATCCGCTGGGAGGACATCCTCGCCTTCCTCCAGCGCCGCCAGGGCCTGCTGCAGGCCGTGGTGTTCAGCGGCGGCGAAGCGACCCTCCAGGCCGCGCTGCCCGGGGCCATGGCCAGGGTGCGCGAGATGGGCTTGCGCACCGGCCTGCACAGCGCCGGCATCCAGCCGCGCGCCTTCGCCCGGGCGCTGCCGCACACCGACTGGGTGGGGTTCGACGTGAAGGCCCTGGCCGAGGACACCGACGCCATCACCGGCGTGCCCCGCAGCGGCCAGGCCAACTGGCGCAGCCTGGAATTGCTGCTGGAAAGCAACGTGGCTTATGAATGCAGGACCACGGTGCACTGGCAGCTGTTCGACCTGGAGCGGCTGCGGCGCCTGGCCACGCGGCTGCGCGGGGTGGGCGTGGAAAACTTCGTGGTGCAACTGGCCCGCAGCGGGCGCCAGCTCGACCCGCAACTCATTGCAACGCCGGCCCCGCACGGTGCAGCGGCACTGTGGGGCGAGCTGGAAGCGCTGTTCCCGCGATTCGAATTGCGGGACGCCTAGCGAGCTCCTGCTCGCGGAGGGTGTTCGCCGGTTGCCGGAAATCGCGGACGGAGTCCGCTCCTACGCTATCCCCACCCACGCCATTCCCCTGTAGGAGCGCGCCCTGCGCGCGATTCGCGGGCAGGGCCCGCTCCTACAGGGAGGCTCGGCGCAAGAGGCCGAACGGTAGGAGCGGATTCATCCGCGATCCGGCCGGCAGGCCGGCGTGTGTTGGCAATCGCGAGGGAAACGCCGTCGTAGGATGGCGTTGAGCGAAGCGATACCCATCACCGGGGGCCGATGGGTATCGCAAGCTCAACCCATCTTACGAAAAGCGCCCCGGCGCAGTCGGCAAGTGTTTCGGCGTTAGCCGGCCAGCACAGGGATTGCCGGCGGAAACCCGGCCTCCTCTCGGCACGGGCTAGCTCCCTCTCCCTCCGGGAGAGGGCTGGGGTGAGGGGCTCTTGGACCTGGCATCGATGTCCAGCCTGCAGCCGAAAATCGCGGACGGAGTCCGCTCCTACGCAATCCCCACCCACGCCATTGCCCTGTAGGAGCGCGCCCTGCGCGCGATTCGCGGGCAGGGCCCGCTCCTACAGGGAGGCTCGGCGCAAGAGGCCGAACGGTAGGAGCGGATTCATCCGCAATCCGGGGGAAAGCCCGAGCGCCGAGGTAGATGACCAAGCTCGATCATGAGTAAAACTTGATTTCATCGCAAATAAATTGAGTTTGTCTCATGAACCACCGATCCCGAGAATCCCTCCACTGGTTTTTCAATGGAGAGATTCACCCATGGCATTGGCCCACAACCTCGGCTTCCCGCGTATCGGCCGGGACCGCGAACTGAAGAAAGCCCTGGAAGCCTTCTGGAAAGGCGAGCTGGACGAAGCCGGCCTGCGCGCCGTCGGCAAGCAGCTGCGCGCCATCCACTGGCAGGCGCAGAAGGATGCCGGCATCGAGCTGCTGCCGGTGGGCGATTTCGCCTGGTACGACCAGGTGCTGACCCACTCGCTGACCTTCGGCGTCATCCCCGAGCGCTTCCGCGGCCATGGCGATGCCAAGCCGACCCTGCAGACCCTCTTCGGCATGGCCCGTGGCGCCGTGGCGACGGACCGCAGCGACAGCTGCTGCGGCGGCGCCCATGCGCAAGAGATGACCAAGTGGTTCGACACCAACTACCACTACCTGGTCCCCGAGTTCACTGCCGACCAGCAGTTCGCGCTGAGCTGGGAACAGCTGTTCGAAGAGGTCGACGAGGCCAAGGCCCTCGGCCATGACGTCAAGCCCGTGGTGATCGGCCCGCTGACCTACCTGTGGCTCGGCAAGACCAAGGGTGCCGACTTCAACAAGCTCGACCTGCTCGACCGCCTGCTGCCGCTCTACGGGCAGATCTTCCGCCGCCTGGCCGCACAGGGCGTGGAATGGGTGCAGATCGACGAGCCGATCCTGGTCCTCGACCTGCCCCAGGACTGGAAGAACGCCTTCGAGCGCGCCTACAACCTGCTGCAGGGCGAGCCGCTGAAAAAGCTGCTGGCCACCTACTTCGGCGGCCTGGAAGACAACCTCGGCCTGGCCGCGAACCTGCCGGTCGACGGCCTGCACATCGACCTGGTGCGCGCGCCGGAACAGTTCCCGAGCATCCTCGACCGCCTGCCGGCCTACAAGGTCGTGTCGCTGGGCCTGGTCAACGGCCGCAACGTCTGGCGCTGCGACCTGGAAAAGGCCCTGGACGTGGTGCGCCACGCCCAGGAACGCCTCGGCGAGCGCCTGTGGCTCGCGCCCTCCTGCTCGCTGCTGCACAGCCCGGTGGACCTGGCGCGTGAAGACAAGCTGGATGCCGAGCTGAAGAGCTGGCTGGCCTTCGCCGTGCAGAAGTGCGCCGAAGTTTCCGTGCTGGCCCGCGCCGCCACCGAGCCGCAGGCCGCCGACGTGGTTGCCGCCCTGGAGCAGAGCCGCGCCGTGCAGGCCAGCCGCGCCGCCTCGCCGCGCATCCACAAGCCGGCCGTACAGGCCCGCCTGGCTGCCATCAAGCCCGCCGACGCCCAGCGCCACTCCGCGTTCGCCGAGCGCATCGCCAAGCAGCGCGCCGGCCTGGACCTGCCGGCCTTCCCCACCACCACCATCGGCTCCTTCCCGCAGACCTCGGCCATCCGCCTGGCGCGCCAGTCGTTCAAGCAGGGCAAGCTGAGCGAGGCCGAGTACACCGAAGCCATGCACAGCGAAATCCGCCACGCGGTGCAGATCCAGGAGCAACTGGGCCTGGACGTGCTGGTACACGGCGAAGCCGAGCGCAACGACATGGTCGAGTACTTCGCCGAGCAGCTCGACGGCTACGTCTTCACCCGCTTCGGCTGGGTGCAGAGCTACGGTTCGCGCTGCGTGAAGCCGGCGGTGATCTATGGCGACCTGAGCCGCCCGAAAGCCATGACCGTGGAGTGGATCACCTATGCCCAGAGCCTCACCGGCAAGGTGATGAAGGGCATGCTGACCGGCCCGGTGACCATGCTGATGTGGTCCTTCCCGCGCGAGGACGTGTCCCGCGAGGTCCAGGCGCGCCAACTGGCCCTGGCCATCCGCGACGAAGTGGTGGACCTGGAAGCCGCCGGCATCAGGATCGTGCAGATCGACGAAGCCGCCTTCCGCGAAGGCCTGCCGCTGCGCAGGAGCGCCTGGGCGCACTACCTGGACTGGGCCACCGAGGCCTTCCGCCTGTGCGCCTCGGGCGTGCGCGACGAAACCCAGATCCACACCCACATGTGCTACAGCGAGTTCAACGACGTGATCGAATCCATCGCCGCCATGGACGCCGACGTGATCACCATCGAGACCTCGCGTTCGGACATGGAGCTGCTGGAGGCCTTCGAGAAGTTCGACTACCCGAACGAGATCGGCCCGGGCGTCTACGACATCCACTCGCCGCGCGTGCCGAGCCGGGAAGAGATCGTCAAGCTGCTGCGCAAGGCGGCCCAGCGCATCCCCGCCGAGCGCCTGTGGGTGAACCCGGACTGCGGCCTGAAGACCCGCGCCTGGCCGGAGACCGAAGCGGCGCTGGTGAACATGGTCGCGGCGGCCCGCGAGCTGCGCAACGACCTCGCCGCGCTGGCCTGATCCACCGGTGATGGGTATCGCTTCGCTCGACCCATCCTACGGTCAATGACGAAACGGGACGCCTGGCGTCCCGTTTTGCTTTGTCGTGAAACCTACCACCCGCGCGCTGCAGATAACCCTGCGACGCCTGCCCGAAACGAATTGCCCGTTTCTCGATATCCGACGTCCGAAACTCGCAAGACGGACGGACACGTACTGCCTAGCATAGGACTTCCGCCAAAAACGATGGCCGCGCCTGCGCGCCGGCCGCCCCTTGCTGCCCGGAGTCCCATGTCCACTACTGCCGCCCCCACGGCTGCCGCGTCCGTCGCCAGCCAAGCAAGCCCCCTGGTCATGCGCGTGATCGGCGCCTGCGCCCTGGCCCACCTGATCAACGACCTGATCCAGGCGGTGCTGCCGTCGATCTACCCGGTGCTCAAGGCCAACTACGGGCTGAGCTTCACCCAGGTCGGCCTGATCACCCTGACCTTCCAACTGACCGCCTCGCTGCTGCAGCCCTGGGTGGGCTACCACACCGACCGCCATCCCAAGCCCTGGCTGGCGCCGGCGGGCAGCGTCTGCACGCTGATCGGCATCCTCCTGCTGGCCTTCGTCGGCAACTTCCCGGCCATCCTCCTGGCCTCGGCGCTGGTGGGCATCGGCTCCTCGACCTTCCACCCGGAAACCTCGCGCATCGCGCGGCTGGCCTCGGGCGGGCGCTACGGCCTGGCGCAGTCCACCTTCCAGGTCGGCGGCAATGCCGGCAGCGCCTTCGGCCCGCTGCTGGCGGCGGCCATCATCGTGCCCTACGGCCAGGGCCACGTGGCCTGGTTCGGCCTGTTCTCGGTGTTCGCCATCGGCGTGCTGTACGGCCTCAGCCGCTGGTACCGCAACCACCTGAACCTGTTCAAGCTCAAGCAGGGCGGCAAGGCTACCCACGGCCTGTCCAGGGGCCGGGTGAACGCCGCGCTGGTGGTGCTGGCGCTGCTGGTGTTCTCCAAGTACTTCTACATGGCCAGCTTCACCAGCTACTTCACCTTCTACCTGATCGAGAAGTTCCAGCTCTCGGTGGCCAGCTCGCAGCTGTACCTGTTCCTGTTCCTCGGCGCCGTGGCCGCCGGCACCTTCTTCGGCGGCCCGGTAGGCGACCGTATCGGGCGCAAGACGGTGATCTGGTTCTCGATCCTCGGCGTGGCCCCCTTCACCCTCGCCCTGCCCTACGTCGACCTGTTCTGGACCGGCGTGCTGAGCATGATCATCGGCTTCATCCTCGCCTCGGCGTTCTCCGCCATCGTGGTGTTCGCCCAGGAGTTGGTGCCCGGCAACGTCGGCATGATCGCCGGGGTGTTCTTCGGCCTGATGTTCGGCTTCGGCGGCATCGGCGCCGCCCTGCTCGGCCACCTGGCCGACATCCACGGCATCGAGTACGTGTACAAGCTGTGCTCCTACCTGCCGCTGCTGGGCTGCCTGACTATCCTGCTGCCCTCCACCAAGCGCGCCTGACGGCGCGAAGACACTCGGAGGAGCGCCTTTGCGCCCTCAGCGCCTTGCGCGCCGCGTGTTCGGCGCGCAGCGCGCCAGTTCCGCGGCGAGATAGGCCGCGGTCCTGCTACCCTTCGCCCGCGCCAGCTGTTGCGGGGTGCCGCTGGCCACCACGCGGCCGCCGGCCTGGCCGGCGCCCGGGCCGACGTCGATCACCCAGTCGGCCTGGGCCACCACGCGCATGTCGTGTTCGATTATCACCACGCTGTTGCCGGCATCGACCAGCCGCTGCAATTGCAGCATCAGCCGGTCGATGTCCGCCACGTGCAGGCCGGTGGTGGGTTCGTCCAGCACGTACAGGCTGCGGCCGCGCTGGCTGCGTTGCAGTTCGGTGGCCAGCTTGATGCGCTGCGCCTCGCCGCCGGACAGCTCGGTGGCCGGCTGCCCCAGGCGCAGGTAGCCCAGGCCGATCTCGCGCAGCAGGCGCAGCGGGCGCGCCACCGCGTCCTCCTCGGCGAAGAAATCGCCGGCCTCCTCCACCGTCATGCCCAGCACCTCGGCGATGTTGCGGCCGTTCCAGCGCACCTGCAGCGTCGCCTCGTTGTAGCGGGCGCCGTGGCAACTGGGGCATGGCGCATACACGCTGGGCATGAACAGCAGTTCCACGCTGACGAAGCCCTCGCCCTCGCAGGTGTCGCAGCGCCCCTTGGCCACGTTGAACGAGAAGCGCCCGGCGTCGTAGCGGCGGCGGCGCGCATCGGGGGTGGCGGCGAACAGCTTGCGCACGTGGTCGAACAGGCCGGTGTAGGTGGCCAGGTTGGAACGCGGCGTGCGGCCGATGGGCTTCTGGTCCACCTGCACCACCCGCTGCACCGCCGCCAGGTCGCCGGCCAGGTGGCCGCCGGTGCTTTCGAGGATCGCCGGGCCTTCGTCGGTGGCTGGCGCGCCATCCTCCTCGGGCTCGTGCCCCAGGTGCGCCAGCATCAGCTCGGGCAACGCCTGGGCGATGAGGCTGGACTTGCCCGAGCCGGAGATGCCGGTGACCGCGGTGAGCACGCCCAGCGGAATGCGCGCGTCCACCCCGCGCAGGTTGTGCCGGTGGATGCCGCGCAGCTCCAGCCAGCCGGCGGCCTCGCGCCCGTGGCTGGGCGGCGCGGGAATCTCGTCGAACAGGTAGCGGGCGGTGCGCGACTCCGCCACCTCGCGCAGGCCCGCCGGGGCGCCGCTGTAGAGCACCCGGCCGCCGCGCTCGCCGGCGTCGGGCCCGACGTCCACCAGCCATTGCGCGCGGCGCATCAGTTCCAGGTCGTGCTCCACCACGAACACCGAGTTGCCGGCGTCGCGCAGCCTGTCCAGGGCGTCGTACAGGGCCTGGCTGTCGGAGGGGTGCAGTCCGGCCGAGGGCTCGTCGAGCACGTAGACCACGCCGAACAGCATGGAACTCAGCTGCGTGGCCAGCCGCAGGCGCTGCAGCTCGCCGGTGGACAGGCTCGGCGTGGCGCGGTCCAGGCTCAGGTAGCCCAGGCCCAGCTGCTGCAGCGTGCGCAGCCGCGCCACCACGCCCTCGGCCAGGCGCCGCGCCGCCAGTTGCTTCTCTTCCGAGAGCGCGGCGCCGGGCTGGGCGCGGAAGTCGCCCCGGGCGATGGGCTCCAGCAGCGCCGCCACCTGGTCCAGGGGCAACTGCGCCAGCGCGCCTATGTCCACCCCGCCGAAGGTCACCGCCAGCGCCTCGGCCTTGAGCCGCTTGCCGCCGCACGCCGGGCACGGCCGGCCCTCCATGAAGCGCGACACGCGCCTTCTCATCAGGGCGCTCTGGGTGCTGGCGAAGGTGTGCAGCACGTAGCGCCGCACACCGGTGAAGGTGCCCATGTAGCTGGGCTCCTGCTTGCGCTTGAGCGCGGCGCGGGTCTCCGCGGGGGTGAGGCCGGCGTACACCGGCGCGGTGGGGGTTTCCTCGGTGAAGAGGATCCAGTCGCGGTCCTTCTTCGGCAGGTCGCGCCAGGGCCGGTCGACGTCGTAGCCCAGGGTGACGAGGATGTCGCGCAGGTTCTGCCCGTGCCAGGCCGGCGGCCAGGCGGCGATGGCCTTCTCGCGGATGCTCAGCGACGGGTCCGGCACCATCAGCGCCTCGGTCACCTCGTACACGTGGCCCAGGCCGTGGCAGGCCGGGCAAGCGCCCTGCGGCGTATTCGGCGAGAAGTCCTCGGCGTACAGCAGCGGCTGGCCCGGCGGGTAGGTGCCGGCGCGCGAGTACATCATCCGCACCAGGCTGGACAGGGTGGTCACGCTGCCCACCGAGGAGCGCGCGTTGCTGGCGCCGCGCTGTTGCTGCAACGCCACCGCCGGCGGCAGGCCGTCGATGGCGTCGACGTCCGGCACGCCCACCTGGTCGATCAGGCGCCGGGCATAGGGCGCCACCGACTCGAAGTAGCGCCGCTGCGCCTCGGCATACAGGGTGCCGAACGCCAGCGAGGACTTGCCGGAACCCGACACGCCGGAGAACACCACCAGCGCATCGCGCGGGATGGCGACATCCACGTCCTTGAGGTTGTGCTCGCGCGCGCCGCGCACTTCGACGAAACCGCTGGCGCCGGGGGCGCCGGCCGGGGGCTTGCTGTGGGGCATGGGGACGGACTCGGGGCTCTGTTGGCCAGGAGTATGCCTGAGGAGGCCCGCGCAGACCGAGGGCCTCTATCAGGTGGCCGGCCGCCCCGCCGGCGCCGTCAGGCCTCGCGGTAGGTGCCCTTCTGCTTGGCGGCGTGGGTGGCCAGGGCGTCCATCAGCGGCGGCGACAGGCAGTCATAGGGCTCCAGGTTGAGTTCGCGCAGGCGCTGGCGGATGGCGTCCATCTGCGCCGGCGGGGTGCCGCCCTCGATCACCGAGGAGACGAAGGCGGCGAAGCCCGGCGCCGACCAGCCCTCCTGCGGGGACAGTTCGGTATGCACGAAGTCCAGGCCGTAGAAGGCGTGCCCCGGGTTCTCGATGCGCCCGAACAGGTGCGCGCCGCACTCGCGGCAGGCATGGCGCTGGATGACGGCGCTCTCGTCGACGATATGCAGCTTCTCGGGGTGGGCCACCACGCTGACCTTGTCCCGCGGCACCACCGCCACCACCGAGAAGGTCGCCCCCGCGGGCTTCCAGCACTTGGTGCAGCCGCAGGCGTGGTTGTGCAGCGTCTGGGCGCCCACCGCGACCTCCACCTTGTCGGTCGCGCACAGGCATTGCAGGGTGCCGCCGGCGAAATCGGCGCGGGCCGGGCGGATGCCGTTGTCCAGCGAGGGGTGAATGTGAATCGCGCTCATGGGGTTGACCTCCTGGCGTTCGCTGCGTCAGGGCCGGCACGGCGACATGCCGCGCCGCGAAGCCCTGGCGGTCGAAATGGGTGGCACGAGGCGTGGACGGTGAGTCCATGGCAGCGGAAACCGTAGGATGGGTTGAGCGAAGCGATACCCATCACCATGGTCCGATGGGTTTCGCAAGCTCAACCCATCCTACGAAAAGCGCTTCGGCATAGCCTGCAGCATAGTTGCCCGGCAGCGGAACCGTAGGATGGGTTGAGCGAAGCGATACCCATCGCCATTGTCCGATGGGTTTCGCAAGCTCAACCCATCCTACGAAGAGCGTCTCGGCATGGCCTACGCCTCGCCGCCGGCCACCAGGCGGATGCTGTCGCGCCCGCCGCGCTTGGATTCGTACAGCGCCGCGTCGCCCTGCTCGACCAGCGCCGCCAGGCTGGCCGGCGGCCGGTCGAACAGGCTGGCGCCGATGCTCAGGGTCACCGCCTCGGGTGTGGCGAAGGCCTGCGCGGCGGCCCGGTGGAACTGCTCGCGCAGCGCGCTGCCCAGCGCCACGACACGCTCGTCGGTCACGTCGCCGAGCAGGATGACGAACTCGTCGCCGCCCAGCCGGGCCGCGAGCGCGCGCTCGGGCAGCAGCGCGCGGATCATCTCGCTCAGCATGACCAGCAGCCGGTCGCCGGCAATGTGGCCGTGCAGGTCGTTGACCAGCTTGAAATTGTCGATGTCGATCAGCAGCAGCGCGCCCGGCCGCGCGCTGCAGACCTCCTCCAGCAACCGCGGCGCGCGCACTTCCAGGGCGCGGCGGTTGTACAGCGCGGTCAGCGGATCGCGGGCGGCCAGCCGGGCCATGCGCTTCTCGCGGCGGTAGCGCTCGGTGCCGGTCATCGACAGCGCGATCAGCATGATCGCCATCGTCCCTTCCACCAGCGAAACCTGGATGATCGCGCCGCGGAAGGCCGTGAGGTCGATCAGCGTGCCCGGCACCAGCGCCGTCAGCGGCTTGGCCAGGTAGAACAGCCCGTGCAGCAGCAACACGTAGCGCAGCTGCCCGGCGCCCACGCTCAACGACTTGCCATGGGGCCGCAGCAGCGCGCTGGCGCGCAGCGTCGGCAGCGCCACCAGCAGCGAGTTGGCCAGCAGCATGACCTTCGACCACGCCTGCCCGTCCGGCAACAGCAGCATGGCCGTCCAGGCGACGAAGATCAGGTACCAGGCGCGGGACAGGCGCGCCTCGGTGAAGCGCGCCACGCCCAGCAGGAACAGCCAGTGGGCGATGATCAGCAGGCCGTTGGCGAACCAGATGCCCAGGAGCGGGAAGCCTCCCATGCGCAACAGGGCCAGGGTCGAGCCCACGGCGATGGTGGAAAAGCCCGCGCTCCAGAACAGCAGCGAGGGTTCGCGAACGTTGCGCCACTCGATCGCCAGGTACAGGGCGGCGGCCGCTGCCAGGGCGATCGAGAGGGTCAACATCGTGGGAGGATCGAGCGCCATGACTTCTGGACGGGGCTGCCTGGACGGTGGGGGGCGGATTCTAAGCGTTCGCGGCGTTTTTTCGCAGGGCCTTTCCCGCCCTGCCGACGGGAAGCCCGCTCCCACGCGCATAGCCGCTTCGCCGGGTCACGCTGGCGAGGCCGCACCTGTCCCGCGGCCCCGGCCAGGGTTCAGAACCGATCCAACCTGTAGGCGTCGAGCCCCGGCAGGCCGTGCGGCGCATTGCCCGTTGCCGGCACGGTTGCCAGCCGGGCGACATGCTCGGCGGTGATCGCCGCCTGGGTCAGGCCCAGGTGCTGGTGGCCGAAGGCGAGCAGCACCCTGCCCTCGCACACCCGGTCGATGATCGGCAGCGAGTCCGGCAGCGACGGGCGCATGCCCATCCAGGGCGTGGCCGCCTCGGCGCTCAGGTCGCGGCCGAACAGGCCCTTGCTGAGCCGGTGCAGTTGCCAGGCGCGCTCCATGCTCGGCGGGCTTTCGAGGCCGGCGAACTCCACGGTGCCGGCCAGCCTCAGGCCGTCGGCCATGGGCGTCATGATGAACCGGCGTTCCAGCGAGGTGACGGCGAACGGCAGGCGATCGTGCTCGTGGGGCAGCATCAGGTGATAGCCGCGCTCGGTGTCCAGGGGTACCTTGCGGCCGGTCAGCGCCGCGGTGAGCCCGGCCGAGTGGGCGCCGCAGGCGATCAGCACCTGGCGGGCCCGCAGGCCGCCTTCCGCCGTGGCCAGCGCCACGCCGTCCTGCCGCAGTTGCCCGCCGAGAACCTTGCGCTGGAGGAACTGCACGCCCAGGGCACGGGCGGCGTCCACCAGTTCGCGGACCACGAGGTAGGGGTCGATGAAATGCCCCGTGCGCGGAAAGAACAGCCCGCCCAGCAGGCGCTCGCTGAGTTGCGGGGCGGCGGCGCGCACGGCCTGCGCGGGCCAGAAGTCGACCGGCACCGCCTGCTGGCGCATGCGCGCCTGCAGCGCGTCCAGCGCCTGGCGCGACTCGGCGCGCTCGAACACCAGCAAGGAACCGTCCTCCTTCAACAGGCCGGGGCGCCCGATGGCCGCCAACATCCGCCGCCAGGCCTCCAGGCTGCCCTCGTTGAGCGCACGGATACCGGCGACGGTGCGGCGGAACGGCGCCGGGCGCAGGTTCAGCAGCAGCCGCACGAACCATGGCAGAGCATGCGGCAGGTACTTCCAGTCCAGGCGTAGCGGGCCCATGGGGTCCATGAGCATGGCCGGCAGGCGCCTGAGGATCGACAGGTCGGCGATGGGGAACACCTGCTCGGTGGCCAGGTGCCCGGCATTGCCGAACGAGGCGCCCTGCCCCGGCGCTTGCTGGTCGACGACCTGCACCCGCAGCCCCTGGCGCGCCAGTTGCAAGGCGCAGGCGACGCCGACGATGCCGGCGCCGATCACGGCGATGTCCGCCTGGGGTTGCGGGCCGTTCGAAGCCTGGACGTCACGCATGTTCCCGGGCTTCCCTCTGGCCATCGAGCAGGCGGCGCAACTGCAGCGGGTTGCCGTGGCGCAGCGCGGCGGGCAGCAGGGCGTCGGGGAAGTCCTGGTAGCAGACCGGGCGCAGGAAACGCAGGATGGCCGCGGTGCCGACCGAGGTGGTGCGCGTATCCGAGGTGGCCGGGAAGGGGCCGCCATGGACCATGGCATCGCACACCTCCACGCCGGTCGGCCAGCCGTTGACCAAGAGGCGACCGGCCTTGCGCTCCAGGGTCGGCAGCAGCGCACGGGCGCTGTCCAGGTCGGCCTCGTCGAGGTGCAGGGTCGCGGTGAGCTGGCCTTCCAGGTGCTCGGCGACCTGGCGCACCTGCTCGTCGTCGGCGCACTCCACGATCAGCGACGCGGCGCCGAACACCTCGGCCTGCAGCGCCGGCTCGGCGAGGAACGCCTGCGCCCGGGTCGCGAACAGATGGGCCTGGCCCTGGTTGGGCCCCTCGCCTTCCAGGCCCTTCGCCAGGACACGCGCCTGGGCCTGCCCGGCCAACGCAGCGACGCCGGCTTCGAAGGCCTGGAAGATCCCCGGCGTCAGCATGGTCTGCGCCGGGCTGCGCCGCACCCGCTCGGCGGCCGCGGCGATGAAGCGCTCCAGCGCCGGCCCCTGGCGGGCGACCACCAGGCCCGGGTTGGTGCAGAACTGGCCGGCGCCCTGGGTCAGCGAGGCGACGAAGCCCTGCGCCAACGCCTCGCCGCGCGCCTGCAGGGCCGCGGGGAAGAGGAACACCGGGTTGATCGAACTCATCTCCGCATACACCGGGATCGGCTCCGGGCGGGCCTGGGCCACCCGGCACAGGGCCAGGCCGCCGCTGCGCGAGCCGGTGAAGCCCACCGCCTTGATGCGCGGGTCGGCCACCAGGGCAGTGCCGACCTCGCGGCCGGAGCCGAACAGCAGCGAGAAGACGCCATCCGGCAAGGCGCACCTGGCCACAGCGCGGGCCACGGCGCGCCCCACCAGTTCGCTGGTGCCGGGGTGGGCGCCATGGGCCTTGACCACCACCGGGCAGCCAGCGGCCAGGGCCGAGGCGGTATCGCCGCCGGCAACGGAGAAGGCCAGCGGGAAGTTGCTGGCGCCGAACACGGCCACCGGCCCCAGCGGCACCTGGCGCTGGCGCAGGTCCGGGCGCGGCAGCGGCTGGCGCTCGGGCAGCGCCCTGTCCACCCGCACGTCCAGCCACTCGCCGGCGCGCACGGTGCGGGCGAAGGTGCGCAACTGCTGGCAGGTGCGGCCACGCTCGCCCTGGATGCGCTGGCGCGGCAGGCCGGTCTCGGCCATCGCGCGCTCGATCAGTTGCTCGCCCAGGGCCTCGATCTCCTCGGCGATGGTTTCAAGGAAGCCGGCGCGCGCCTCCAGGGAGGTTTCGCGGTAGCGGTCGAAGGCGGCCCAGGCCAGGGCGCAGGCCTGCTCCACCTGCTCGCCGGTGCCGCCGGCATAGGGCGGCTGGAGGGGTTCATTGGTGGCCGGGTCGATGGCCCGGGTCGCCTCGCGGCGCCCGGCGACCGCCTGCTGGCCGATCAGCATGCTGCCTGTCAGGTTCATGGTGCGTCCTGGATCAAGAAAGTGGGCCCCCTGCGCGACGCCCGTCGCGCAGGGGGCGGATCGCGGCGGGGCATCGGGCCCCGCCGCCGGCCGGTTCAGGCGAGGTTCTGCTCGGCCGACCAGTTGGCGTACCACTGGCGGAACAGCGCGTACTGGTTCTCGGCGTAGCGGCGCTGGGCCTCGCTGAGCACGTCGGTTTCGTTGAAGTGCAGGCTGTATTCCCTGTCGCCGTTGAGCACCATCAGGTGCTTGTAGTACAGCACCAGGTCGCAGCCCTCGTCGAAGGACGAAAGCACCGCCAACGCCGCCTCCAGCTCGCCGGCCAGGCGGCGCGCCTTGACGTCGCCCTTGGCGGCCTGCCTGCTCAGGGCCACCAGTTGCAGCACTTCGCGCGGCAGGGCGTTGCCGATGCCGGTGATGGCGCCGGTGGCGTTGCAGTTGACGAAACCGTGGACCACCTGGGTGTCGACACCGACCATGAGCGTCACCTCGTCGTCCTGGGAGGTGATGTTCTCGGCCGCGTAGCGCAGGTCGGCGCCGCCGCCGAACTCCTTGAAGCCAATCAGGTTGGGGAACTCGCGGCGCAGTTCGAAGAACAGGTCGGCGCGGGTGGCGAAGCCGTAGTAGGGGCTGTTGTAGATCACCGCCGGCAGTTCCGGGGCGGCCGCGAGGATGGCGGAGAAGTGGGCCTTCTGCGCGGCCGGCGAGGCGCCGCGGGAGAGCACGCGGGGAATCACCATCAGGCCGTGGGCGCCGACCCTGGCGGCATGCGCCGCGTGGGACACCGCCTCGCGGGTGTTGACCGCGCCGGTGCCGACGATGGTCGGCACGTCGGCGGCCACCAGGCGCGCCACGCCCTCCTGGCGCTCGGCCTCGGTGAGCAGCGGCCAGTCACCCATGGAGCCGCAGTACACCACCGCGCTCATGCCGACGTCGATCAGCTCGCGGCCCTTGGCGACCAGGGCGTCGAAGTCCGGCTTGCGCTGGGCGGTGCAGGGGGTCATCAGCGCGGGGATGCAGCCGGTGAAGATGTTGTCGCTCATTGTTCGGGCTCCTTGAAGCACTCGTTCAGGTAGGGAAAAACGGCGTGGGGGCTCAGATGCCCCACGCGAAGGGGTCCTGCTCGTCGATCAGCAGGGTGCTGTCGGCGGTCATGTAGGCGCGGCCGGTGATGAACGGGCGGATGCGCTCGCCTTCCCATTCGTAGCGGCCTTCGAAACGGCTGCCGGTGATGCCGGCCTGCACCCAGGCCTGCCCGGGGGCCAGCTTGCCGTCGGCGGCCAGGCACGCCAGCTTGGCGCTGGTGCCGGTGCCGCAGGGCGAACGGTCGTAGGCCTTGCCCGGGCACATGACGAAGTTGCGGCTGTCGGCCTCCTCGTCGTCGGCGAACAGCTCGACGTGGTCGATCGGCGCGCCGCCTTCGCCGTGGATGCCCTGGGCCTCCAGGGCCTGGAGCAGCGCCCAGGTGAAGTCGGTCAGCGCCTCGACGTTGTCCAGCGCCAGCCGCTGGCCATGCTCGGATACCAGGAAGAACCAGTTGCCGCCCCAGGCGATGTCGCCGTACACCCGGCCGTGGCCGGGCACCTCCACCGGCACCTGCCGGCGGTAGCGGTAGGCCGGCACGTTGCCGATGGTGACGGCGCCGTCCTCGTGCAGGGTGGCGCTGACCGGGCCCACCGGGGTGTCGATCTTGTGCACGCCCGGGCCGATCAGCCCCAGGTGCTGCAGCGAGGCGACCAGGCCGATGGTGCCGTGGCCGCACATGTTCAGGTAGCCGGCGTTGTTGAAGAAGATCACCCCGCAGGTGGCGCCCGCCGACACCGGCTCGCAATACAGCGCGCCCACCAGCACGTCGTTGCCGCGCGGTTCCAGCAGGCAGGCGCGGCGCCAGTGGTCATGCTGCTCGCGCAGGGCGTTGCGCTTCTCGGCCAGGCTGGCGCCGGCCAGCTCGGGGAAGCCTTTCATCACCAGGCGGGTGGGTTCGCCGCCGGTGTGGGAGTCGATGATGTGTACGCGTTTCATGTAGCCGTCCAGTGAGAGAGCCCGAAGGCGTTGAGGGCGCGGGCCGTCAGGACGAAGCCTGGGCGTAGCCGCCCAGGGGGCGCTGGTCGCCGGCCACGTCGGCCTCGGCGTCGCTTTCATCGTCGCCGCTCAGGCGAACCAGGTGGGCAGGCACGCCGGTGGCCGCGCCCCAGTAGTAGATGCCCATGGCGCAGGCGGCCACGGCCAGGGTGTCGAACGGATGGCCGAGCACGCCGATGCCACCGAAGCTGCCGAGCCAGGACAGCACGATGGTCACGGCATAGAAGCCGATCAGCCAGGCCGAGGAGCGCACCTGCTGGCGCAGGTCCAGGTGGCGGGTCGGCACGAAGCGGCCGCACAGCAGGTACACCACGAACATCAGGATCTGCAGGCCGAGCAGCCAGGACACCGTGCCCCAGCCCGACCAGTAGACGATCAGCGCGGCGATGATGAAGGACAGCGGGCCGAGCACGCCCATGCCCTTGACCAGGAACGGGCGCGGCATGCCGGGCGCGCTGCGGCGCAGGGCGGCCACCGAGACCGGCGCCACGGCGTAGCTGAGCACCAGCGCGGCCGACACCACGTTGATCAGCGCTTCCCAGGAGGGGAACGGTAGGGTCCAGAACACCGACAGGCCGAAGGTCAGCCACAGCGCCGGGCGCGGGATGCCGGACTTCTCGTCGACGCGGGTGAACAGCTTGAAGAAGGTCCCGGTCTGCGCCCAGCCATAGATCACCCGCGGGGTGGCGTTCATGTAGATGTTGCCGCAGCCGCTGGGGGATATCACCGCATCGGCCACCACCAGGTAGGCCAGCCAACCCACCCCAAGGGCCAGGGCAATGTCGCGGTAAGGCAGGGCCAGTTGCCTGGACACGCTGGCCCAGCCGTTGGCCAGCATTTCCGTGGGCACGCCGCCGAGGAAGGCCGTTTGCAGCAGCACGTAGATGGCCGTGGAGAGCAGCACGGAAAGGATCAGCGCGAAGGGGATGGTGCGCTGCGGGTTCTTCACCTCGCTGGCCACCGAGATGATCGGCGTCAGCCCCAGGTAGGCGAAGATGACGCCACCGGCGGAAACCGCCATCTCCACGCCCGACAGGCCGAAGGGCGCGAAGCCCTGGGCCGAGAAGTTCTCCGGCTTGAAGAAGCAGAACAGCACGCCGATGACCAGCAGCGGCACGATGAACTTGAACATGCTGATCAGGTTGTTGGCCTTGGCGAAAGTCTTCACGCTGCGGTAGTTGAGCAGGAAGAACAGACAAAGCAGGCCGAACTGCACCAGCCAGCCGATGGCCGTGGGGTCGCTGGAGCCGGACTTGGTCAGCCCGGGGAACCAGGCGGCCGCGTACTGGCGGGAGGCGACGACCTCGATCGCCACCAGGCTGGAGAAGGCGATCAGGGTGATGAAGCCCATCAGGTAGCCCAGCAGCGGGCCGTGCGAGTACACCGGGTAGCGCACCACGCCACCGGCGCGCGGCAGGGCCGCCCCCAGCTCGCAGTAGACGATGCCCAGCAGCAGCACGGCGAACCCGCCCAGCAGCCAGGAGAAGATCCCTGCCGGGCCGGCGATGGCGGAAACGTGGCTGGCCGCGAACAACCAGCCGGAGCCGAAGATGGCTCCCAGCCCGATAAACGTAAGGTCCATCAACGAGAGTTGCTTCTTGAACTTGCCTGACATGGCGTTGCCTTCTTGTGCGTTGTTGGATAGGCAGATGCATTGCCACTCGACGCTGCGCTCCGGGTGCTGCCCGCAGGGACGAGTCGGCCGGCGGCAACCGCTTGTTCTATGAAGTTCGGCTGCACGCGTTGGCCATAGAGTGGACCGGGGCGGCGCCGGCGCGCTTGATGGTTTTCTTCAGCACGAATGACGAAATCGGCACAATTGCCCCGCTCGTCCGCGCCTGGATCGCGCCGCCTCTGCATACCCTCGACAGGCTGCGAGCCTTGCGGCAAGCTGCCCGGCAGCTTGTTGCCAGGCGGCTTTCGGGAGGCTGGAAACCATGTCGCAGAACGTGCTCGCCATGCTGTGCCAGGGGCATGAACTGCAGCGCCCGGAGAGCATGGAGGCGTTGCTGGCCAGCGTGTCGATGCTGCTGCCGATGCTGGACGTGATCCCCAATGCCGCGATCTTCATCAAGGACACCCAGGCGCGCTACGTCATGGCCAACCGCACGCTGGTCCAGCGCTGCGGCCTGAAGCAGTTGCAGCCGCTGCTGGGCAAGACCAGCGCCGAGGTGTTCCCGGCGCAACTGGGGCCGGGCTATACCGAGCAGGATCGCCGCGTGCTGGAACACGGCCAGGTACTGGAAGACAAACTGGAACTGCACCTGTACGGCAGCCGCGAGCCGGGCTGGTGCCTGACGCACAAGCGGCCGCTGTACAACCGCGACGGCGAGATCATCGGCCTGGTGGGCATCTCGGTGGACCTGCAGTCGGCCAGCGCCACCCACCCGGCCTACCAGCGCCTTGCCGCGGTGGACGAATACATCCGCGCGCACTTCCACCAGCCCATCAGCCTGGACGAACTGACGCGCATCACCGACCTCTCCGTGGCCCAGCTCGAGCGCTACTGCAAGCGCGTGTTCCACCTGACGCCACGGCAGCTGATCCACAAGGTGCGCCTGGAGCACGCCCACCGGCTGCTGCACACCGACCTGCCGATCACCGAAGTCGCCCTGCAGTGCGGCTATACCGACCACAGCGCGTTCAGCCGGCAGTTCAAGCAACTGACCGGTTTCACTCCGCGGCAATACCGCCAGGCGACCGGCCTCGAAGACTAGCGGGCTCGCCGCCGCTCCCCCGCCCGGCAACGAACGTCGGAAGCCGAAACCCGGCGACGGCCCGGCTGCTATTTTTCACGACGGACTTCCGAACCTTCGATTCCAGAGGAGATGCAGCATGGACCAGTTCACCGGCGGTTGCCTGTGCGGCAACGTCCGCTTCGTGGCCTCGGGGCGCCCCTACCGGGTCGGCCTCTGCCACTGCCTCGACTGCCGCAAGCACCATGGCGCGCTGTTCCACGCCTCGGCGATATTCCCCGAGGCGGCGGTAAGCATCGAGGGCGAAACCCGCGACTACGCGGGACGCTTCTTCTGCCCGCGCTGCGGCTCGTCGGTGTTCCTGCGCAGCGCCGACGAGGTGGAAGTGAACCTGGGCGCCCTGGATGCCCCGGACCAGTTCGTGCCGACCTACGAACTCTGGACCCTTCGCCGCGAGTCCTGGCTGCCGGCGTTCCCGCTGGCCAGGCACTATGAGCGCGACCGCGAGGGCACCGGCCGCTTCGAGGAGTAGGCGGCCACACCCACAGCACAACGGACGAAAAACGCAGCCCACGGACAATTCGCGCCGTGATTTTCCCGGCGCCGCGAACTGTAATATCCCGGTTCGCAACGATGCCGATAGTAGCCCCGCCAACCCGCTCGAAGAGGCTACATCGTGCTGCATCGTGTTCTGTTCTCCCTGTCCGCCCTCAGCCTGTCCATCGCCGCCCACGCCGCCGAGACCTACACCCTCGACACCCCGCGGCTGACCGGCATGGACAACTTCCGCGACATCGCCGGAACCACCACCGCCTACACCACCGCCAACGACGGCACCATGCGCTCCGGGGTGTTCTACCGCTCCAACGCGCTGACGCCCACGGCCTCGGACCTGGCCACGCTCGATGGCCTGGGCATCAGCAACGTCTTCGACCTGCGCACCGCCAGCGAAATCGCCGCCACGCCCGACACCCTGCCCGCCGGCGCCGCCTACCGCAACATCGACATCATCGGCAGCACCACCTCCGGGGCGAACGTCACCAACATCTCCTTCGGCAGCGCCGCCGAGGCCGTTGCCATGATGGAAGAAACCAACCGCGCCTTCGTCAGCGACGCCGGCATGCGTAGCCAGTTCGCCGAGCTGTTCAACGAACTGGCCGCGGCCGACGGCGCCGCCCTCTTCCACTGCACTGCCGGCAAGGACCGCACAGGCTGGACCGCCGCCGTGCTGCTGAGCATCGCCGGGGTGGACAACGCCACCATCATGGCCAACTACCTGGCCACCAACGACTACACCGCCGCCCGCGTCGCCGCGACCCTGGCGGCGCTGCCACCGAGCATGGCCGCCATCTACGCGCCCCTGCTCGGCGTGCAGGCCAGCTACCTGCAGGCCGGCCTGGACGAAGTGGTGGCCCGGTACGGCAGCATGGACAACTACCTCAAGCAAGGCCTGGGCCTGTCCCAGGAAACCCTCTACGTGCTGCGCGGCAAGATGGTCTACTACAACAGCCTGCCCGGCATGGAAGGCCTGGCCGGCAACGCCGCCGCCGGCGCGCGACTGCTGCAGCAACTGCAGAACAGCAGCCTCTCCGGCGCCTACAGCGCCTACAACTACTACCTGCAATCGGCCATCGACGCCGGCAGCCTGGGCGGCGTCGAAGCCACCGTCGGCGGCCAGGCCCACGCCGATGCCGCCAGCTACCTGCTGCGCCAGGACGCGCTGATCGACAGGGCCGCCGCGCCCTTCGCCAGCGGCACCGACCTCAAGCCCGGCCAGCGCCGCCTGTGGAGCACCGCCCTGGCCGGCTACCAGGGCAACGACGGCTCGTCCCGGGCCGCCAGCAGCAACGAGCACACCCAGGGCCTGATGATCGGCCTGACCCAGCGCTTCAGCGAGCAGCTCAGCGCCAACGCCGGCTTCGGCTACAGCCGCGGCAGCGTCGGCGGCGCGGGCGGCGAGGTGGACACCGACCTGACCTTCCTCCGCGCCGGCGCGCGCTTCGCCCCGGGCAGCCTGGAGCAGGGCCTGTTCGTCGACGCCGACCTGAGCACCGGCTGGCTCGACTACGACAGCAAGCGCGAGCTGGGCGGCGGCCTGGGCACCGCCAAGGGCGACAGCCACGGCACCCTCAGCGGCGCCGGCGTGGCGCTGGGCTACCGCATCCCGGTGCGCGACGCGATCCTCGAACCGAGCCTGGGCCTGCGCATCAGCCACCTGGACCTGTCCGGCTTCCAGGAAAAAGGCAGCGAACTGGCCCTGGACGTCGACGGCATCGAGCAGACCCGCCGCAGCGCCGTCGCCAACCTGAAGGTGAGCTTCATGCCCATCGCCCTGAGCGGCGGCTGGCAACTGGTGCCGGGCCTGGACCTGGGTTACGACCACGCGCTGGGCGACTACAAGGTCGACAGCGAAGGTCACCTGCTGGGCCTGGACGTCGCCCAGCGCGCCGCCTTCGACAACCGCGACCAGTTCAGCGGCGCGGTGAACGTCATGGCCAGCCTCGGCGACCTGAGCCTGGGCGCGGAAGTCGGCGCCCTGAGCGGCAGCGGCAGCCATGGCTACAGCGGCAGCCTCAAGGCCAGCTACCAGTTCTGACCGCCCGCCACTGCCCGGTCGACTGGCCGGGCATCGCTAATGGCGGATACCCTTGCGCACATCCGCCGGGCTCAGCCCGAAGGCGCCCTGGAAGTACTGGCAGAAGCGGCCGACGTTGCTGAAGCCCAGGCCCAGGGCGATTTCGCTGACCGAGGGCGAAGCGTCCTGGCGCAGCGCGTCGTACGCCCGCTCCAGGCGGACCTGGCGCTGGTAGGCAACGATGGAGCAGCCGACGAAGCGCCGGAAGCCCTCCTGCAGGGCGCGCAGGCTGACGTTCGTCAGCGCCGCCAGCTCACCACCGCTGACCAGGGCATCGGGGTGCTCGCGGATGTATTCCACGGCCAGCTTCACGTGGCGCGGCGCAATCAGCGGCCCCGGCCGGCGCAGCGCCTCGCTGTAGTTGTGCGGCCAGGCTTCCAGCACCGAATCCACCAGCATCTCCTGCAGGCGGGCGGGCATCAGCGCGCTGGAACTGGCCAGAGCGTCGAACTCCGTACCGGTGGCCATGCCGACGATCGCCTTGATCCCCTGGAAGGCCTCCCGCTTCAAGTCCACCACCGGCTGGAAGCGCACCGGGCGCGCCACAGGGCGGCCAAGCAGCGTGGCGAGCCGCCTGGCGAACAGGCCGCGGCGCACCGACAGCCCGTACTGCGCATGGCCGTCGCCGAAGCCCACCGAGCGCACCGCGGCCTTCTCGATGGCCAGGCCGACCTGGGGCACGCCCACGGTCTCGCTCGCCTGGTTGAACACGATGCGCCCGGCGGTGGGAAAGACGAAGGTGATCTCATCATCCATGTCGGGCAGCGCGGTGAGGAAGTCGCCGCGAAAACTCAGGCACCGGAAGCTGACGCCCTCGTAGCGCCCGTAGACGCCGGCGATGGCGACCTTGCGCCGCAAGGGCGGAAGGCCGGAATAGAGATCGCCGAACATCCGCGTGAACAGCGCGCCGAACTCGTCGGCGTGCATGTCCTCGGAACGGATGAGAAACGGCCTGCGCGAAGTACCTGTATCCACCTTGCTGCCCCATCTGCCGGCAATGCCAGGAAGCCGCCCGCACCGCGGCGGGCAACATGCGGGCGCCAGGGTAGCGGCCGCGGATTACAACTGCGTGATACCGCGCCCTCCTCCCAAAGTCCGCCCCTGCAGCATGAGCGAGCATGGCTTTTCGTAGGATGGGTTGAGCTTGCGAAACCCATGCGGTTGCGCTGATGGGTATCGCTTCGCTCAACACCATCCTACGACGACGTTTCTCCCGCACCCGTAGGAGCGGACTCCGTCCGCGATTGCGCCGAACGGCCTAATGGGAAGACACATACACCCCCTCCCCATGCACCGGCGGAATAGCAAAACTCTCCCGCATCCTCCTGGCCTCCACCTGCGGCGAACGCCCGAACAACCGCTTGAACTCCCGGTTGAACTGCGACGGGCTGGCGTAGCCCACGGCATGGCTGGCGGCCTGCGCCGTCATGCCCTGGCGCACGATCAGCAGCCGCGCCTGGTGCAACCGGGTGCACTTCACGTACTGCATGGGCGAGGTCTGGGTAATCGCCTTGAAATGGCTGTGGAACGAAGGAACGCTCATGCCGGCCTCCTCGGCCAGTTGCGGCAAGTCGAGCGGCTGCGCGTAATCGGTGTGGATGCGCCGCAGCGCCCTGGCGATCCGCCCGAACCGCCCCTGCATGGCCAGCGCCGCGCGCATGGCGGTGCCCTGGGCGCCGGTCAGCACGCGGAAATACAGCTCGCGCAGTAAGGCCGGGCCGAGCACCGTCGCCTCCAGCGGGTCGTTCAGCGCCGCCAGGAAGCGCAGGACGGAAGCGGCGAGCGCGTCATCCATGGGGCTCGACATCATGCTGCGCGGCGCCTCCTTCGGCGAGGGCGCCTGCTGCTGGTCGATCTGGATCATCAGCTCGGCGGCGAGCTGAAAATCCAGGTGCAGGTAGATGGCCAGCAGCGGACGCTCGGCCGTCGCGTCCGTTTCCATGGTGAAGGGCACGGGCACGGCGACGGCCAGGTAATGCTGCTCGTCGTACACATACACCTGATCGCCGAAATACCCGCGCTTGCAGCCCTGGCACACGATCACGATGCCGGGGTCGTAGAGCACGGGCGTCCGCGCCAGGGGCCGGTCCGACCTCAGGATGCGCACGCTGGCCAGCGACGTGAGGTTGTACCCCTCGTTGGGGGCCAGCGCCTCTAGCAGGGCGACCATGCGTTCTCGCTCCGAGGGATGATGTCGGCTCATAGGATTAGGCAATAAAGTCAGAAGATGCGGTCTCTGAAACAGGCCGGCGGATAAGTATTGTGCGCTCATCCCCACTGAAATGGAGCCACCGCCATGTCACCCCGCAAAACCTTGTTGATCACCGGAGCCAGCAGCGGCTTCGGGCTGGCCCTCGCCCAGGAGGCACTGGCGGACGGCCACCGCGTGGTGGGCACCGTCCGCAGCGAACAGGCCAGGGCCGCGCTCGAAGCCCTGGCCCCCGGCCGGGCGCTGGGGCGCCTGCTGGACGTGACCGACTTCGCGGCCATCGAGCCGCTGGTCGCCGAGGTCGAAAAGACCGTCGGCCCGCTGGATGTGCTGGTGAACAGCGCCGGCTACGGTCACGAAGGCATTCTCGAAGAATCCCCGCTGGCGGAAATGCGCCGGCAGTTCGACGTGAATGTGTTCGGCGCCGTTGCGATGATGAAGGCCGTGCTGCCATACATGCGTCAGCGGCGCCGCGGCCACATCCTCAACATCACCTCGATGGGCGGCTTCATCACCCTGCCCGGCATTGCCTACTACTGCGGCAGCAAGTTCGCGCTGGAGGGCATATCAGAAGTGGTGGGCAAGGAAGTCGAAGGCTTCGGCATCGCCGTGACCGCCGTCGCGCCCGGCTCCTTCCGCACCGACTGGGCCGGTCGCTCCATGGTCCGCAGCCCCCGCAGCATCGCCGACTACGACGCACTCTTCGACCCCGTGCGCCAGGCGCGCCAGGAAAAAAGCGGCAAGCAGCTGGGCGACCCAAGGAAAGCAGCCAGGGCCATGCTGGAAGCGATCGGCTCGGCAAATCCCCCCGCCCACCTGCTGCTGGGCAGCGATGCACTCGGCCTGGTGCGCCAGAAACTGGAGGCGCTGGAAGAGGAAATAGCGGCCTGGGAAGCCACCACCCGTTCCACGGATGGATGAGGCGTCGGCCTGCACGCGAATCGCGGACAGAGTCCGCTCTTACCCCTTCCGGCAGATATGACACCCCGTAGGATGGGTTGAGCGAAGCGATACCCATCACCACGACCGCATGGGTTTCGCCAAGGCTCAACCCATCCTACGAAGAGCGCCTCGGCGCGGCCTGCAAGACAGTCGCTCCTACAGGTTGACGCCGAACCTCCCGCCCGCGCCGGACAGCCCCCTCTCCCGCTTGCGGGAGAGGGTTGGGGAGAGGGCGCTCTTGAACCCGACGCCCAAGCCACCGGTAAACCCCATTCGCGAGCAAGCTCGCTCCTACGCCGCCCCACCCACGCCATTCCCCTGTAGGAGCGCGCCCTGCGCGCGAATCGCGGGCAGGGCCCGCTACGGTTCCAGGCAGCACGGCTTTTCGTAGGATGGCGTTGAGCGAAGCGATACCCATCAGCGCAACCGCATGGGTTTCGCAAGCTCAACCCATCCTACGAAGAGCACCTCGGCGCAAGACTGCTGCTCCTACCGGCCAGCCACCAGAGCCTTCTCCCGCGCCAGCCCGTACAACTGCCGCGCCTCGCCCACCAGCGGCACCAGGGCGGAGGCCAGGCGCGACGTCTCGTGCACCAGCACGTCGCCGACGTCATGCACTTCCAGCACCCGCAACAGGTCCTCCAGCGCATTCAGCCGGCGTTCGGCCACATCGTAGATATGCTCCGCCGGCGCGGCGGTATCGACATAGAGCACGCCCTCGGACGCCTGGGCCTGCAACGCAACCAGCCTGCGATCAGCCATGGCGCACCTCCCGGGGGAAGGCGAAGGACGAATAGGACAACGGGGGATACACGACAGACACGAAGTGATACGGCATTTCCATTGCTCCTTAGTACGGAGGAAGGAGCCGCCAACCCGGGAATGGGCGGCGGATCGTGCGGGGTCGCAGTACCGGCTGTTCAAAGGAGTGCCCGGCCAGGCCGTAGCCTGCCCCACACGATCCGCCATAGCTGCACCAAGCAGCAGGCGCAAAAAAGCGCCTGTGCAAGGTGCGGTGGCGCTACGTGTGCTTTGAACAGTACCGGACTGCGATCCGGGCCACGGGATTGACCGTGGCGGAAGGGAATCTAGCGAGGGGGCTTGTAGGCTCACAAGGGAGAATGTGGGTGGGAAATTTCAGGAGAATCCATGAAGGCCAGGAGCGGGCCGGCGCCGGGCTCCTGGCCGGTGAACGTGTACAGCCCGTCCGGGCGGGCCGGCCCGTCAGTAATCCCAGAAGGCCGCAATCCAACGGAAGGCATCGCCGTCGACGGCCACCCGGCCAACGGAGGGGAACGGCAGGTGCGTGGCCACCAGCAGCTCGCCGCTGGCCGCCGCCTCCTGCATAAGACGGACGCGCACGCGCACCGATTCCTCGGGGTCGTGCTCGAAGCCGTTGTGCCAGTCGGGGTGGTCGAAGGCCACCGGGAACAGGGCGTCGCCGGCGAAGGTCAGGCGCTCGCCGGCGGACGTGACATGGACCACGCTATGCCCCGGCGTGTGGCCGCCGGTGAGCCTGGCGACCACGCCCGGCGCAACCTCGTGCTCATCCTCGAAGGTATGCAGCTTGTCGCGGTATGCCTCCATGAACTGCCCGGCAGTCGCGCGCAGGACGTCCGGCACCGGCGCCGGCATGGAGGTGAGGGAGAAATCGGGCGCCGCCCAGAACGCCACCTCGGTGGCCGCGACGTGGATGCGCACATCCGGGCGCAGCCGGTTCTTCACCTCGTCGACGAGCAGCCCGCCGATATGGTCCATGTGCATGTGGGTGATCACCACGTCGGTGACCGACGCCAGGTCGATACCGGCCGCCTCCAGGCGCCGGGGGAACTGCCCGGCCCGCGGGAAGCCGGGGAACTGCCCGCCCAGGCCGGCGTCGACCAGAATGGTCTGCTCGCCGCTGCGCACCACCAGCACGTTCAGCGCCCAGTCGAACGCCTCCGGGCCCAGGAACATGTCCTTGAACCAGGCCGCGCGGGCGGCCGGCTCGGCATTGGTGGACATGGTCGCGGTCGGCAGCGGCAGCACCCCATCGCTGACCACCAGCACGTCGATCTCGCCGACCCGCAGCGCATAGCGCGAAGGCACCAGCTCTTCCCTCGCCTGGTGTTGTGCATTCTTTTGGGTGGAATTCTTTTGGGCGGAATTCTTTTGGACGGAATTCTTTTGGACGGAATAGTTCAGATGCATGCTCATGACGTTTCCTCGGAAGAAGTGGCCAATAACCTGGAAGTCGTTCCTTCGGGTTCGGCTGGGCGATAGACGAGCACCGAAATGCAGGGCCGTTGCAGCGAATCGTCCGCTGTGAACCCATGCTATTGAGGGGGACTTCCTGGCGCACTTCTCCATCGGGACGGCGGGGCCATACCTCTGTGGCGGGGGGATATACGAAGGTATCTACCGGGACGCAGGCAGATTCCTACCAACACCCCAGGCTCGTCCTATCGATTTTTTAATTCCGCTAAATCTAGCCTGGATTTTCCTCTTGCACAGTCGGGCAAACTGACAACTTGCAAAAGGAATGGCCACCAGCATAGTACAACACCGCCTTGATATCGGCCGACATGGGTCCCTAAACATCAGGATCAACCTTCAACAACAGCACAAAACAAGGAAACGTTAATGCCTTGGATATTTCAACAAAGCACAGGCAAGCTGATGCGCAATGGCGTATTGGTGGGAACGGGCTACGCTGGCAAGAATGAAGGAAAAAACAACCCTCACATGCAGACAGTACCGAATATTGGCCCCTTACCAAGGGGCGAATACAAAATCATTGGGCACCCCTTCCATCATCCGCACACAGGGAACTATTCAATCAGGCTTGAACCTAAACCCACGACTTCAATGTACGGAAGAAGCGGCTTTCTAATTCATGGCGATAGCGCCTCAAACCCTGGCGGAGCTTCCAGTGGCTGCATAGTGCTCCCGTTCAATATACGCCACCAAATATGGAATAGCGGTGATCGTGACCTAGAGGTAACACAGTGAAGCGATTGATTTTTTCTGCCCTATTCTTGCTTGCCTCGAAGTCCTTTGCAGCTTCGCCAAACTGTCAATCCTGGCCTATGAACATGGCCGAGGTTTGGCTCAAGAACAACAACATAATTGACATACAGAGCATCGACAAAGAAAAGACACGTTCAACCCTGCTTGCCACCGAAAAGAAGAATGGCGACCTATATACCCAGGTTTACTTCTTCACTTTCTACGGGAAAGATGGGAAATCCTTTGACGTCATCACGCAGAGCGATGCGACCACAGAGGAATGCTCGGCAAGCGAGGTGAATGTCTTCCTGGTTTCGAAGCATGAGATCAACCACTGATCCCAATAGTTGATTCGAAAGCGTCCATGCAGTTCTCCAGATTGGGAGAAGGGATGCGCCGCCAGAACAGCGGCGCTCCGCTCAGTAGCCCAGCCCCGCCAGTATCTCCCCCCACCGACTTGGCGGCCGGGCGCCCGTAGAAGGCCAGCAGGCGGTCGGCGCGGTTGGTGAAGAAGCCGTCCACGCCGGCCTCGGACAGGCGCTTGAAGTCCACGTCGGAATCCACCGCGTAGGAGCGAGCTTGCTCGCGAATGAACCCCGCAGCGGAGTCTGTTCGCGAGCAAGCTCGCGCCTACAATGCGCCCACCTCCGAGCCCACCTGTAGGAGCGGGCCCTGCCCGCGATTCGCGCGCAGGGCGCGCTCCTACATTTATTGGCGCGCCATGGCTGATGCGGCGGCGCGCAGGGGGTCATGGTCAAACGGCGGATAACCGCGAACGGTTATCCGCCCTACGCCTCGCCCACCCTTCAACCGCCCTTCTTGTCTTCCTCGTCCTCGGCCTTGATCTCTTCCAGGGCCAGTTCCAGGCCCCAGCTGGAGGCTTCCACCGCGGGCGCGGCCGGGGTTGCCGGCTGGGCGCTGGCGGCCTGGGTCTGGGCCGCGGCCGGGTTGTCCCGGTGCAGCTTGAGCTTCAGCCGCAGGTTGTTCGCCGAGTCGGCGTTCTTCACCGCCTCTTCCTCGCTGATCGCGCCTTCCACCGCCAGGTCGAACAGCGCCTGGTCGAAGGTCTGCATGCCCAGCGCGCGGGACTTGTCCATGATCTCCTTGATCGAGCTGAAGTCGCCGCGCTTGATGATGTCGCTGATGGTCGCGGTGCCCAGCAGCACCTCCACCGCGGCGCGGCGCTTGCCGTCCTGGGTGCGCACCAGGCGCTGGGAGACGAAGGCCTTGAGGTTGTTGCCCAGGTCGTTGAGCAGTTGCGGCCGGCGCTCTTCCGGGAAGAAGTTGATGATGCGGTCCAGCGCCTGGTTGGCGTTGTTGGCGTGCAGGGTGGAGATCGCCAGGTGCCCGGTGTCGGCGAAGGCCAGGGCGTGCTCCATGGTCTCGCGGTCGCGGATCTCGCCGATCAGGATCACGTCCGGCGCCTGGCGCAGGGTGTTCTTCAGCGCGGCGTGGAAGCTGCGGGTGTCCACCCCCACCTCGCGCTGGTTGATGATCGACTTGCGGTGCCGGTGCACGTATTCGATGGGGTCCTCGATGGTGATGATGTGCCCGCCGCTGTTGCGGTTGCGGTGGTCGATCAGCGCCGCCAGGGAGGTCGACTTGCCCGAGCCGGTGCCGCCGACGAAGAGCACCAGGCCGCGCTTCTCCATCACCACCTTGAGCAGCACCTCGGGCAGCTTCAGGTCTTCGAACAACGGGATGTCCAGCTTGATGTTGCGCGCGACGATGGACACCTCGTTGCGCTGCTTGAAGATGTTGATGCGGAAGCGCCCGACGCCGGCGACCGAGATCGCCAGGTTCATCTCCAGCTCGCGCTCGAACTCGGCCTTCTGCTCCTCGTCCATGATGGCGTCGGCGATGCGCGCCACGTCGCCGGCCTTCAGCGGCTCGCTGGACAGCGGCTTGAGCACGCCGTTGAACTTGGCGCAGGGCGGCGCGCCGGTGGAAAGGTAGAGGTCGGAACCGTCCTGGCTGGACAGGATCCGCAGCATCGCTTGGATTTCCATCTGTACTGCATCCGCACGCTAGGGGAGGCGCTGCCCACGACAGGCAAGCGCTTGTAGGAATAATCACCAGACTCTAGGTAGGCCGTCAGACAGGCACAATGCCAGCCCCGGAAAAATGCGATGTACGTCACTGCCTCGCGGGCGACCGAGCGGGAGTACAATCGGCCATTTCCTTCAGCCGAGAACCTTCCATGCCCGTCGCCATGGCCCGCCACATCCTGGTCAAGACCGCCGCCGAGGCCGAGCAGCTCAAGCAGCGCCTGGCCAAGGGGGAAGACTTCGCCGCCCTGGCGAAGAAGCACTCCACCTGCCCCTCCGGCAAGCGCGGCGGCGACCTCGGCGAGCTACGCCCCGGGCAACTGGTGCGCAGCGTCGACGCGGTGGTGTTCAAGAAGCCGCTGAACGTCGTCCACGGCCCGGTGAAAAGCCAGTTCGGCTACCATCTGGTGCAGGTCTATTTCCGCGACTGACGCCGGAGAACCCATGACGCCCGACCAGATCGCCCGCTTCTGCCTGCAATTGCCCGGCGCCCGCGAAGACCTCAAGTGGGGCAGCAACCGGGTGTTCTCGGTGGCCGGCAACAAGATGTTCGCCATCCTCGACTTCCTCGACGAGGGCCGCGGCGGCCTGGCCTTCAAGGTCGGCCCGGAACTCTTCCTCGGCTTCGTCGACCGCCCCGGCATCCGCCCCGCGCCCTACCTGGCCCGCGCCCACTGGATCGCCATGCAGCGCCCCTACCCCATGGGCGCCGACGAGTTGCGCGAGGCCCTCACCCGCTCGCACCAGTTGGTGGTCGCCCGCCTGCCCAAGCGCCTGCGCCTGGGCCTGCTGCTGGACCCGGCATGAACCGCCAGCTCACCTGGGAAGGCCTGTGGCAGGCCCCGCCGGCCAGTTGGGAGCGCCTGCTGCTGCAGGACGGCCGCGCCGACAGCCAACTGCGCGTGGCCGCCGCCGACGGCCAGCCGCCCTACCAACTGGAATACCGCCTGGAATGGGACACCGACTGGCGCCTGCGCGAGGCCGAGCTACTGGTGGAGGGCGAACACCTGCAACGTCATCTGGTACTGCTGACCGACGGCCAGGGCCGCTGGACGCTGGGTGACGGCACTGCGCTGGATGAACTGGACGGCTGCCTGGACATCGACATCTGGCCCAGCCCCTTCACCAACACCTTCCCGATCCGCCGCCTGGGCCTGGGCGATGGCCAGTCGGTTGCGCTGGAGGTGGTCTACGTGGAGGCTCCAAGGTTGCAGCCGAGGAAAATGCGCCAAGGCTACACGCGCCGGGATGCCAGCCATTATCTGTACCGCAACCTGGAGGGTACGGACTTCCAGGCGTTGCTGGAGGTGGATGGGCAGGGGTTGGTGGTGGATTATCCGACGTTGTTCCGGCGGGTCTGATTCCCCGGTAAACGCGGAGCGCCCCCGAACAGGCGCTTCGTGCTCGAATCCGGGGCGCGCCGGGGATCACGGTCAAACGGCAGATAACCGCGAACGGTTATCCGCCCTACGCCAAGCTCACCCGTAACGTAGGGCGTACAACCGTTCGCGGTTGTACGCCGATACACCCGGCTTCGTGCAAACCCCTCAGGTAGTTCGTTAGCTAGCTTTCCTACAAGCCGACGGCGGTTCATCATGGCGCTCCCCTCTCCGCCCCGCTGTTCGTGTCCATGTCCGCCGATACCGCCATGCCCCGCTCCAACGCCGCCATCACGCTCGAGGTGGTGTCGGTGGTGCTGTTCACCTTTCTCGCCTACCTGACCATCGGCATCCCCCTGGCCGTGCTGCCGGGCTACGTGCATGGCGAGCTGGGCTTCGGCTCGGTGCTGGCCGGGCTGGTGATCAGCGTGCAGTACCTGGCCACCCTGCTCACCCGGCCCTACGCCGGCAAGGTGATCGACAACCTCGGGCCCAAGCGCGCGGTGCTCTACGGCATGCTCGGCTGCGCCGGCAGCGGCCTGCTGATGCTGCTTTCGGTGTGGCTGCAAGGCATGCCGGCGCTGAGCCTGGGCTGCCTGCTGCTCGGCCGGATGATCCTCGGCACCGCCGAGAGCCTGGTGGGCACCGGCGCCATCAGTTGGGGCATCGACCGCGTCGGTTCGCTGCACACCGCCAAGGTGATCTCCTGGAACGGCATCGCCAGCTACGGCGCGCTGGCCGTGGGCGCGCCCTTCGGCGTCCTCCTGGTGCAGGGCCTGGGGCTGTGGAGCATGGGCGCGGTGGTGATGCTGCTGGCGGCCATCGGCTTCGCCCTGGCCTGGCCCAAGCGCGCCGCGGCCATCGTCCACGGCGAGCGCCTGCCCTTCCACCACGTGCTCGGCCGCGTGGCGCCCCACGGCACCGGGCTGGCCCTGGGCGGCATCGGCTTCGGCTGCATCGCCACCTTCATCACCCTGTACTACGCCAGCCGCGGCTGGGGCGGCGCGGTGTACTGCCTGAGCGCCTTCGGCGCCTGCTTCATCGGCGCGCGGCTGCTGTTCGCCAACGCCATCAACCGCCACGGCGGCTTTGCCGTGGCCATCGGCTGCCTACTGGTGGAAAGCCTCGGCCTGCTCCTGCTGTGGCTGGCGCCGGGGCCCTGGTCGGCCATGGCCGGCGCGGCGCTGACCGGCTTCGGCTTCTCCCTGGTGTTCCCCGCCCTGGGCGTGGAGGCGGTGCGCCTGGTGCCAGCCTCCAGCCGCGGCGCGGCGCTGGGCGCGTACTCGCTGTTCATCGACGTGTCCCTGGGCATCACCGGGCCGGTGGCCGGCGCCATCGCCACTGCCTGGGGGTTTCGTTCGATCTTCCCCTTCGCCTGCGCCGCTGCGCTGCTCGGCCTGGGTCTGAGTCTGTGGTTGCAAAGGCGCAATCGTGAAACGGGCTCGGCCTGAGCGGTGGTGTTGTTCAGTTAAGCGATTCGTTGGTTTGGGGAAGGTGCGCAATGCTGGGTTCGCGCCCTCACCCCGGCCCCCTTCCGGAGGGAGAAGGGGCTGTTCGGGCCACCGGAGCGCCCGGCGTGGCCGGTGAGTCCAATCGCGGACGGAGTCCGCTGCTCCACCCACGCCATTCCCATTGTAGGAGCGCGCCCTGCGCGCGATTCGCGGGCAGGGCCCGCTCCTACAGTTTCGCCGTGAGGCATGGCGTATCCCCGTAGGAGCGGACTCTGTCCGCGATAGCCGGACGTATCGGCGTGATTCGCGGATGAGATCCTACACCTCCGGGAAAGCACGTTTTTTCGTAGGATGGCGTTGAGCGAAGCGATACCCATCACCATGGCCCGATGGGTTTCGCAAGCTCAACCCATCCGTTGAGGCGCACCCCGACGCAGTCGGCAAGACAGTTGCTCCTACGCCCGTGCCTCCCTGTAACCGAGCGGACTCCGTCCGCGATTCGGATTTCCAGAGAAACATCCGCGCACGCCGCCCCCCTTCAGAAGGCCGAGCGAAACCGGCGCTCAGGAGGTCATGCCACATGCTCGGGCGGGCCTCCGTGGCGGGGAGTTCGCGAGGGTAGCCCGGCTCCGTCGGGCCCGTAACCTGCCATCGAAATTCCTGGATTTTATCCACGTTCTGCTATCATCCCGCGCCATCGGGGCCTGTGAGGGGCCTCGAGACATCCAAGAAACGCCAGCACCCACGCGTTGCCAGACCTGGATTGGAGCATCCGGGACGGCAGGCTTTTTTCCACGCTCGGGGGCTGCGAATAAACAGACTGCAGGAAATAACAAAATGACTAACAAAGCGTTCAGTTTGCTTGCATTGGGGATCCTCGCTGCCAGCACCCAGGCCATGGCCGACGACCAGGCAGCCGCCAAGGGCTTCGTCGAAGACAGCCACCTGGACCTGTTCTTCCGCAACGCCTACATGAACCGTGACTACAAGCACGGTCGCGATGACAAGGCCGAGTGGGGCCAGTCGGCCACCGCCACCTTCACCTCCGGCTTCACCCAGGGCACCGTCGGTTTCGGCGTCGACGCCTTCGGCCTGTATGCCCTGCGCCTGGACGGTGGCAAGGGCCGCACCGGCGCCGCCGGCATCGACTTCTTCAAGCAGGACAGCGACGGCAACCCGGCCGACGACCTGGCCCGCGCCGGTGGCGCGGTCAAGGCGCGCATCTCCAACACCGTGATCAAGTACGGTGACCAGATGCCCAGCCTGCCGGTGCTGAGCTACGACAACTCGCGCCTGCTGCCGGAGAGCTACACCGGCACCCTGATCACCTCCAAGGAGATCGAGGGCCTGGAGCTGAACGTCGGTAGCTTCACCGAGGAAGCCCGCAAGAGCGCCGAAGGGCGCGACAGCGGCGGCCTGAAGCGCATCGACGTGTACGGCGGCAGCTACAAGTTCACCGACAACTTCAGCGGCTCGCTGTACGCCTCGGACAACAAGGACGTGGCACGCAAGCAGTACATGAACCTGAACTACGTCATCCCGATGCAGGATGCGCAGTCGCTGACCTTCGACTTCAACGGCTACAAGACCAAGCTGAACAAGGACTTCGCCAACCTGAACTTCGGCGGCGACCGCGACAACACCATCTGGAGCCTGGCGGCCACCTACGCCATCGGCGCCCACTCGTTCATGATCGCCCACCAGCGCAACACCGGCGACACCGGCTACAACTACGGCTGGTACCAGAACGCCGGCGGCCTGGGCGACGGCGGCACCACCATCTGGCTGGCCAACTCCTACTGGTCGGACTTCAACGCCGAGGACGAGCGTTCCTGGCAGGCCAACTACAGCATCAACTTCGCTGAGTACGGCATCCCGGGCCTGAGCTACACCGTCGCCTACGTCTACGGCGACAACATCAAGACCTCGCAGACCAACAACGGCCACGAGCGCGAGATCTTCAACCAGGCCAAGTACGTCGTACAGAGCGGCCCGGCCAAGGACCTGTCGGTCAAGCTGCGCGGCTCCTGGGTACGCGTTTCCAACGACGCCCGCGAGTACAACGACGACGGCAACGAAGTGCGCATCTTCGTCGAGTACCCGTTCAGCGTGTTCTGATCGGCTTCGCGACCTGACGTGAACGAAAAAGCCCCGTGGCGCACGCCACGGGGCTTTTTTCATGGGGCTGTCCCGTCCGTGGCTCAGAAGGCAGCGGAAGCGGCACCGAACGGCGACCGCCGGCTATGCCGCACCGCCTGTCAGAGGTCGCCGATCCGCGCCAGCTCGCGCTGCAGCCCGTCGCGGTCCAGGCTGGCGAAGGGCAAGGCGAAGAAGGCCCGGCAGCGTCGCTCGATGTGCGCCAGGGTGGCGCGGAAGGCGTCGTCCAGCTGCGCTTCGTCGCCCTGCGCCGTGGAAGGGTCCTGCAGGCCCCAGTGGGCTTTCAGCGCCGGGCCGAAGTACAGCGGGCAGGCTTCGCCCGCGGCCTTGTCGCAGACGGTGATGACGACGTCCGGCGGGTTGTCCGCGAAGGCGTCGTTGCCCTTGCTGCTCAGGCCTGCGGTGGCGATGCCGGCACGCTCCAGCGTCGCCAGGCTGCGCGGCAGTACCTGTCCGCCGGGAAAACTGCCGGCGCTCACCGCCTCGAAGCCTTCCGGGGCCAGGTGGTTGAACAGCGCTTCGGAAAGGATGCTGCGGCAGCTGTTGGCCGTGCACATGAACAAGACTCGCATGCAGAACTCCTCCGCTTCGTGGCGGACGTCAGAGGCTCAGGCGCAGCGCCAGGGCCGAGAGGGTGACGAGCAGGACCGGCAGGGTCAGCAGGATGCCGACCCTGAAGTAGTAGCCCCAGGTGATGCGGATGCCCTTGCGCGCCAGCACGTGCAGCCAGAGCAGCGTGGCCAGGCTGCCGATGGGGGTGATCTTCGGCCCCAGGTCGCAGCCGATGACGTTGGCGTAGATCATCGCCTCGCGGGCCACGCCCTCGGCGGCGCTGGCCTGGATCGCCAGCGCGCCCACCAGCACGCTGGGCATGTTGTTCATCAGCGACGACAGCGCCGCCGACAGCAGGCCGGAGCCCAGGGCCGCGGCCCACACGCCCTGCCCCGCCAGGCCGTCCAGCAGGCGGGTGAGGAAGTCGGTGAGGCCGGCGTTCTTCAGGCCGTAGACCACCAGGTACATGCCCAGGGAGAACACCACCACCTGCCAGGGCGCCTCGCGCAGCACCCGGCGGGTGGAGATCACATGGCCGCGGGCGGCGACGGCGAAGAGCACCGCCGCGCACAGCGCCGCCACCGCGCTGACCGGGATGCCCAGCGGCTCCAGGGCGAACAGCCCGAGCAGCAGCGCCAGCAGCATCCAGGCGCCGACCGCGAAGGTGGCCGGGTCGCGAATCGCCTCCCGCGGCGCCGGCAACTGGTCCACGGCATAGCGCTGCGGCAGGTCGCGGCGGAAGAACAGGTACAGCGCCAGCAGCGTCGCGGCGACGCTGGCCAGGTTCACCGGCACCATCACCGCGGCGTACTCGGCGAAGCCCAGGCCGAAATAGTCGGCGGAAACGATGTTCACCAGGTTCGACACCACCAGCGGCAGGCTGGCGGTGTCGGCGATGAAGCCGGCGGCCATGACGAAGGCCAGGGTCGCCGCCGGCGAGAAGCGCAGCGCCAGCAGCATGGAAATGACGATGGGGGTGAGGATCAGCGCCGCCCCGTCGTTGGCGAACAGCGCGGAAACGGCGGCGCCCAGCAGCACGCAGAAGGCGAACAGGCGCCGGCCGCTGCCGCCCGCCCAGCGCGCCACGTGCAGCGCCGCCCAGGCGAAGAAGCCGGCCTCGTCCAGCAGCAGGCTGATGACGATGACCGCGATGAAGGTGGCGGTGGCGTTCCAGACGATGGCCCAGACGGTGGGAATGTCGTGCAGCGACACCACGCCCAGGGCCAGGGCGACCAGCGCGCCGGCGCTGGCGCTCCAGCCGACGCCCAGCCCCCTGGGCTGCCAGATGACGAGGACGAGGGTGAACAGGAAGACGGCAGCGGCGAGCAGCATCGAGGCGGGTTCCGGGAGGGGTTCAGCAGCAGCTGGCGCGCACGGGGCGGCCATCCATGTCGCGCAGGCGGGCGGCGCTTTCCTTCAGCCAGTCGGTGTTGGCCTGCAGGGTGACGCGCAGCACCTCGTGGACCCAGGCGGGCAGCGCCGGGTTGAGGCGGTAGTACACCCACTGCCCCTGGCGGCGGTCGAGCAGCAGCCCGGCAGCACGCAGCTGCGCCAGGTGGCGGCTGACTTTGGGTTGGCTGTCGCCCAGCGCGCACATCAGCTCGCAGACGCACAGCTCGCCCTGCTCGGCGATCAGCAGGGTGGCGCGGGCGCGGGTCTCGTCGGCCAGGCACTTGAAGACTTCGGGGGGCGCGATCATCGGGGGCACCAGGACATATGGAAATCCGAATATACGGATTTCCATATGTAAAAGACAACTCCGGGCGCCCTTCCCCGTCGCCCCTCGGGCCCGGACGCCGGGGACGCCCGCCGGCGTCTCCGGCACCCGGCCGGCTTCAGCGCCCGGTATTGGTCTTGAAGGTGGTCCAGGCGCGCATCCGCGCACGCATGTCGCGTTGCGGGATGTCCCGGCCGGTGACCAGCCGCGCGTAGGTGGCCTCGTCGATGTAGATGTCCGGGTCATCGCGCATCCGCGCATCGACCATGGGCGTCGCCTTGGCGTTGGACGTCGGGTAGCCGGTGGCGTTGGTGATCGCGGCCATCACCTGCGGGCGCATCAGGTAGTTGATCAGCGCGTAGGCGTACTCCGGGTGCCGCGCGTCCGCCGGGATGGCCATGTTGTCCATCCACACCGAGGTCCCCTCGCGGGGCAGCCGGTACTCGAAGCGCAGCGGCTTGCCGGCCTCGTCGGCGGCACGCTGGGCGGCGGTGACGTCGCCGCTGTAGCCCAGCGACAGGCAGACGTCGCCGTTCACCAGTTGCGTCACCGGCTGCGACTGGAACTTGCGGATGTACGGCTGGATGCCGCGCAGCAGCGCCAGGGCGGCGTCCAGGTCCCCGGGCCTGGCGCTGCGCGGATCGCGGCCCAGGTAGTTGAGCACCACCGTGAGCACCTCGTCCGGCGAGTCGATCATGGAGATGCCGCAGTCGGCGAAGTGCGCCGCCAGCTCCGGCTTGAACAGCAGGTCCAGGCTGTCGGTCTTCGCCTCGGGCAGGCGCTTGCGGATTTCCGCCGCGTTGTAGGTCAGGCCGATGGTGCCCCAGGTATAGGGCACGGTGTAGTCCACCGAATTGCGGTACTGGGTGTGGAGCCGGTCGAGCCCGGCGGACACTTCGGCCAGGTGCTCCAGGCGCGACTTGTCGAGCTTCTGCAGCGCGCCGGCGCGGGCCAGGCGCTCGGCGACGGTGTCGCCGGGGAAGACCAGGTCGTAGCCGCTGTGCCCGGCCATCAGCTTCGCCTCCAGGGTCTCGCTGCTGTCCATCACGTCGTAGACCACGCGGATGCCGGTCTCGCGGGTGAACCCGGCGAGGGTGTCGGGGGCGAAGTAGTCGGCCCAGTTGTACAGCCGCAAGACCTTTTCCTCCGCCGCGGCCGCGGTGCAGAGCGTGCCGGCGAACGACAGCCCCAGGGCGACGATCAGTGCGCGTTTCATGGGCGTTCTCCCGCAGGCTGCCGGCCGTCCAGGCTCAGCAGCACGCCGTACATGTCCGGACGGCGGTCGCGATACACGCCCCAGTGCAGGCGGTCCTCTTCCATCGCCGCCAGGTCCAGCGCCTGCACCAGCACCTGCGCGGTATCGCGCGTGGCCTCGGCCAGCAGCCGGCCCTTGTGGTCGCTGATGAACGAGGAGCCGTAGAAGCGCATGCGCAGGCTTTCGTCGCCGGGCGCGATCTCCTCGCCGATCCGGTTGGCCGCCAGCACCGGCAGCAGGTTGGCGGCGGCATGGCCGCGCTGCGCCATCTGCCAATGGTCGCGGGAGTCCAGGCCGGCGGCGCCGGGCTCGGAGCCGATGGCGGTGGGGAACAGCAGCAGCTCGGCGCCCTGCAGGGCCAGGCAGCGGGCGGTTTCCGGGAACCACTGGTCCCAGCAGATGCCGACGCCGATGCGCCCGACCGCCGTGTCCCAGACGCGGAAGCCGGTGTCGCCGGGGCTGAAGTACTCCTTCTCCTGGTAGCCGATGGCGTTGGGGATGTGCGTCTTGCGGTAGACGCCGAGCAGGCGGCCGTCGGCGTCGGCCACCGTCAGCGAGTTGAAGTGGGCGTTGCCGGCGCGCTCGAACCAGCTCAGCGGCAGCACCACCTGCAGCTCCGCGGCCAGGGCGGCGAAGCGCCGCAGCAGCGGGCTGTCGGCGTAGGGCTGGGCCAGCGCCAGGTGACGGTGATCCTGCTCGATGCAGAAGTACGGCGTGGCGAACAGCTCGGGCAGCAGGATCAGCCGCGCGCCGGCGGCGTGCGCCTCGCGCACCCGGCGTTCGGCCTCGTCGAGGTTGCGCGGCAGGTCCCAGCCGCAGGCGAACTGCACCACGGCGACCTTGAGGACACGGCTCATCGCGCCACCTCCAGCGGCCAGGCCGGCTGCTGCTGGGTGATGCAGTGCACGCCACCGCCGCCATGGGCCAGGCGGTTGATGCGCACCGGCACAACCTCGCGCCGGGGGAACGCGCGGGCGAGGGTCTGCGCCGCCTCGCGGTCGGCGTCGATGCCGTAGGCCGGCATGATCACCGCGCCGTTGGCCAGGTAGAAGTTGGTGTAGGAGGCACAGAACACTTGCGCGTCCGGGTCCACCGCGTCGCTGGCTTCGAACAGGTCGATCAGCTCGAAGGCGCGCCCCTGGGCGTCGGTCGCCAGCTCCAGGGCGCGGCGATTTTCCCGCGCCACCTCGGCATAAACGGAGCTGCGGTCATGGGTCGCGTCCACCAGCAAGGTGCCGGGCCGGGCGAAGGCGCAGACGCCGTCGACATGGCCGTCGGTCATGTCGCCGGTGACGTAGTCGGGGTCGCCGGGCAGCCAGATGGTCTTGGTCACGCCCAGCAGGCGGGCGAAGATTTCCTCCATCTCGCGCTTGCTCACGCCGGGGTTGCGGTTGCCGTTGAGCAACACCGACTCGGTGGTGATCAGCGTGCCCTCGCCATCCACGTGGATGGCGCCGCCCTCGTTGGCCAGCGGCGTGCCGAAGCAGTCCAGGCCCAGGTGGTTGAGCAGGCGCCGGCCCAGGCCCTCGTCCAGGCCGTGCTGGCCCTTGCCGCCCCAGGCGTTGAAGCGCCAGCTGACGCCCGCCACGCCCAGCTGCGGGTGGTAGACGAAGGTCGGCCCGGAGTCGCGGCACCAGCTGTCATCGATGGGCAGCACCACCAGCTCGACGTTCGCCCCGCACAATTGCGCGGCACGCTCCACGGCCGAGGGCGCCACCACCATCTTCACCGGCTCGAAGCGGGCGATGGCGTTGGCCACCCCGACGAAATCCTCCTGCACCTCTTCCAGCGTCACCCGCCAGCCGGACTCCCAGACTTCGCGGTTGTGCGGGAAGCACATCCAGGTCGCGGCGTGGGTGACCCATTCGGCGGGCATACGCCAGCCGTTCTGCTGATCGCCAATGCGATGCATACCAAACCTCCAGGTAAGATTTTCTAATCTAATGCGATGGATTCAGCGGCGCCGGAATCCATCCTATGGCTGGCCATGCACAACGACAAACGATAGATTTTGCGGACTTCTGATTAGCAGGACTTATCAAACATGCTCAAACACTGGCCCCCGCTGAACGCCCTGCGCGGCTTCGAGGCGGCGGCGCGCCTGGGCAGCTTCCACAAGGCGGCCCAGGAGCTGCACCTCACCCAATCGGCCATCAGCCAGCAGATCCGCAGCCTGGAAAGCTTCCTGGAACAACCGCTGTTCCATCGCCACGGGCGCCAGGTAGCCCTCACCGATGCCGGCCTCGACCTGCTCAGCAGTACCCAGGCGCTGCTGCAGCAACTGGCCGTTGGCATCCGCCGCCTGGACCAGTACCGCAAGCCCAACCAACTGGTGCTCAACACCACCCCGGCATTCGCCCGCCACTGGCTGGTGCCGCGGCTGGCCGACTTCCACGCCCGCCATCCGCAGATCGATCTCTGGCTGCTGACCACCGACGACACCCCGGACCTGGCCACCCAGACCGTCGACGTCGCCGTCCGCGACGACCTCAGCGCCCAGGCCGACTGCCAGTTCCGCGTGCTGCTGGAAGACCGCCTGCTACCGGCGTGCCATCCCGGCCTGCTGGCCGCGGAGCAACGCACCACGCTGCACGGCGAACGGGAAATGGATTGGGCCTACTGGCAACTGCAGGGCGGCGCCGACGTCGGCCAGCGCAGCGCGGGGCTGAACTTCTCCGACCCCGGCCAGTTGCTCGATGCCGCCAGCCAGGGCCTGGGCGTGGCGCTGGTCAGCCAGTTGCTGGCCGCCGGCGCCCTAGAAGGCGGCACGCTGGTGGCGCTCAGCGAGCAGCGGGTGCGCGGGCCGAACTGGTCGCTGCTGGTCAACCACCAGAGCGCCCGCAGCCCCCAGGCCCGGCAGTTCTGCAGCTGGCTGGAGCAGGCGCTGGGGCTGGCCGCGCCAGCAGGCTGAACGCGGCCACCTCAGGCCAGCAGGTCCTCGTAGAAGGCTCCGTAGGGCTTGTGCGGGTGGGCGATCTGGATTTCCAGGATCCACAGCCCGCCGTTGGGGTGCTCGGCGTAGTCGCCCAGGTCGCCGGCGCGGTAGATGGCGTGGGGGAAGTCGCTGACGCGGTGGCCCTTGATGTCCAGGTTGAGCTTCCAGCCCAGCGCCTCGGCCTGGGCATGGGCGAAGTCGTACAGCGCCACGCCGCTGCAGCGGGTGTCGCGCCAGTGCGCCTCGACGCGCTGGAACAGCTCCCTGGCCGCCGCCGCACAGGACGCCATCTCAGGATCGTCGCCGACCACGAAGGTGGCCCCGGCGTCGCCTTCGTGGCCGCGCCAGACCACGCCCATGTCGATGAAGAAGATGTCGTTCGCGCCCAGAACTGGGTCGCCGTCGGAGCGTTGCTTGAAGGTCTTCAGGGTATTGGCGCCGAAGCGGATCAGCAGCGGGTGCCAGATGCGCTCCATGCCCAACTCGGCCAGCACCTGCTTGCCGATGGCGGTGGCCTCGGACTCGCTCATCCCCGGGCGGATGGCCGCGGCGATGGCGTCCACGGCCTCCCAGGTGCGGGCCTGGGCGTATTTCATCAGTTCCGGCGCATAGTTCGCGCCCACGGCTTCCTTGGCGTACACGGCGGTATTCATTCGGGCAGTCTCTGCGGAGTCCTCGGGGTTTCGCTGTATAGAATTGTGCATAGCGAACCCCGGATGCAACCCGCACGGGGTGGACAGCACGCCGCCCGGCTGACAGGCTCTGCCCTTGGCCGGTGCCGAACCCCGTGCCGGCAGCCAGACACCCACGCTCGACGGGAGAAACCCTGCCCATGCACTTCGATCTACTCCAGGTCCTCAGCCTCGCCGGCAAATTGGACGTTCCCAACGACGACCGCATCGGCTGCGCCGAGCGGCATGCCTGGGTCATCGACGGGGCGACCGACCTCGGCGAACCGGGCCTGCTGGGCGAGCGCGGCGGCGCCGCCTGGCTGGCCGCGTCCGCGCACCGCGCCTTCGCCACGGCCTCCGGCAAGCTGGCAAACCTGTGCGAAAGCGTCTTCGACGCGGTCGCCGACGACTATCGGCGCGACCGCCGCCGCGAACCGGTCGCCGCCTGGGAACTGCCGCGCGCCTCGTTCGCTGCGGTGGCGATAGAGGGCGACAGCCTCGCCTGCGGCTTCCTCGGCGATTGCGTGGTCATCCATCGCAGCGCCACCGGCGTGGCCTTCCTGACCCCCGTGCCGGACCGCGCGGAGGAGCTCGCAGAAGCCGCCGCCCTCGGCCCTGGCGCTGGTGCCGGCGGCGTGCGCACGCCTCACGTGCTGGCCGACCGCCGCTCCGCCCGCGAACGTCCCCGGGCCGTGCTGGGCGTGGATGCCGCCCAGGCCAGGGCAGACCTGCGCCAGGCCCGCGCGCCCCTGGACCGGGGCGACGACCTGCTGCTGATGAGCGACGGTTTCGCCGCGCTGCTCGACACCTACGGCGCCTACGATGCCGCCGGCCTGGTCGCGCGCGTGCTCGAACACGGCCTGGGGCCGCTGGCGGAAGAACTGCGCGGTATCGAGCAGGACGACGCAGCCTGCCTGCGCTACCCGCGCTTCAAGGCCAGCGACGACGCCTCGGCGATCTGGCTGCGGGTCGGCTAGGCGGGCGGCGTGATGCGCCTGCTGCCCTGAGCTACCTGGCGAACAGCTGGCCGATGTCCTTGAACGCCTTGAACTCCAGGGCGTTGCCGCAGGGGTCGAGGAGGAACATGGTCGCCTGCTCGCCCACCTGGCCCTTGAAGCGCACGTAGGGCTCGATCACGAAGCGCACGTCGAACGAACGCAGGCGCTCGGCCAGCGCTTCCCACTGCTCCCAATCCAGCACGATGCCGAAGTGCGGCACCGGCACGTCGTGGCCGTCCACCGGGTTGCAGTGGGCGCTTTCCTGGGACGCGGTGCGCGGGTGCTCGTGGATCACCAACTGATGGCCATAGAAGTCGAAGTCCACCCACTGGTCGCTGGAGCGGCCCTCCTCCAGGCCGAACACCTCGCCGTAGAAACGGCGGGCGGCGGGCAGGTCGTGGACGGGAATGGCGAGGTGGAAGGGGCGAAGGCTCATGGGGGGCTCCTGGCGGTGGCGTGGGTTGCTTTCAGCCTAGGCCAATCGTCAGCACGGTTCCGGCAGCGGTAGCGACGTGTCGGAGTCAAGGCTGTCCGCCCAGGCCTGGACGGCCTGATGATCGATCACCCGGCCGGCATCCACATCGGCCAGGGCCTCGCGGGTCAGGCGGCTACGCGCGGCGGTTTCGTCCACGCGCGCCGCCGGTTCGACGGGAACCTGGGCGGTGACAGAGCGGGTCTTGCCGGTGGTGGCCATGCCAATTGCCTCCTGCGCAGACAGAGTCGTTTCGATTGAAGATCGATCGTAACCAATAAAGACAAAGCATCAAGCGCCACCTACAGGCGAGGGAAATGCTTAGTCCTATAAGTGCTTAATAAATGAAAACTCAGTATTTATGGTTCTAACATTGCCCCGGCTAGGCTAGCCCCATCCTTCACCGCAGTTCCCTGAGGAGTCGCCATGGACCGCACCGACAACGTCATCGACCTCGCCCGCTACCGCACCCGCCGCCAGGCGCGGCGCATGGCCGAGCTGATGTGGGCGATGTACGCGAGCCGCGCCGGCTTCGGCGCCGCCCAGTGGGTGCAGCAGCGCGACAACGGCATCCGCGAGGCCTGAACGTGGGCCTGCCGCTTTCCAGCGACGCCACCGAGGCGGGCCTCGAAACCGCCCCGGCGGCGGCCGACGACCCCATCGGCCAGCGCGTGGCCCACAACCTGCTGCGCCTGCGCGGCAAGCGCAACCTGTCCCTGGACGGTCTGGCCCGGCTGTCCGGGGTGAGCCGGGCGATGCTGGCGCAGATCGAATCCGGACGCAGCGTTCCCTCGATCAAGGTGCTGTGCAAGATCGCCCAGGGCCTGAAGGTCTCGGTGGCGGCCTTCCTCGACGACCGCGCCTTCGACGGCGTGGCCCTGCTGCCGGCGCGCGAGAGCAAGCGCCTGGTCAGCGGCGACGGCGCCTTCGTCAGCCGCGCGCTGTTCCCCTTCGACGTCTCGCGCCAGGTGGAATTCTACGAACTGCGCCTGGCGGGCCTGGCCATCGAGCACTCCGCCGGCCACGCCCCCGGCACCCAGGAAAACCTGGTGGTGGCCCAGGGCGTGCTGGAGATCGCGGTGAACGAAGAACGCTTCCTGCTCGGCACCGGCGACTCCATCCTGTTCTACGCCGACCAGCCGCACAGCTACCGCAACCCGGCCGACAGCGAGGCCGTGGCCTACCTGGTGACCACCTACGCCGAACGCCTGGACTGAGGCGGCGGCACAAAGCAAAAGGCCCGGCGGGTTTCCCCATCGGGCCTTTGTCGTTCAGCGCGCCGCGGTCAGCAGGTGCAGCACATCATCGGCATGCCGTTGCAACTCATCATCATCGGCATGCCGCATTCCATCATCTTGTTCATCAGCATGCAGCAGTTCTTGAACATCTCCATGTTCATGCCCTGCATCGGCATCATCTTGCACATCATGGCGTCGCCCTGCATGGAGCACTCCATCATGCACTTCATCGACGGCATGGGCATGCCCATCATCATCGGCATCATGTTCATCATGCCCATCATCGGCATCATCGCCATGCCGGTCTGGGACATGCACATCATCGACATGTTGCCGCAGTGCATCATCATCGGCATGCCGCAGTTCATCATCATCGCCATCATTTCCGCATTGTTGCGGAACATGGCCGCGTCCATGCCCATGGCCGGCATCATCTTGCACATCATGCCGTCGTCCTGCATTTCGCACTGCAGGGTCGCCATCATCATCGGCATGCCCATCATGGGCATCATCGGGTTGGCGTTCATCGGCATCTGCATTGCATTCATCATGGTGGAACTCCCTGAACTGGACGGAATGGGTAACTGCTGATGGAGCCGATTCTAGGGAGGCCGGCGAACCGGACAAGCTGGCGGCCCAGCGCCGGTCCGCTTCGCCCGCCACGGCGAAAAGCCCGGTGCCGCGGAACCTTTCGGCGTGGTGACGACGGATTCGACGTCATGGCAGCGACAGTTGCTCAAGCGGCAGGGAAAACCACGGGATGGATATGCATTCCAGTGCTTAGCCAATAACCGTAGTGAATAAAGAATCTAAGCCTCGACCACTTTAGCGACTGCCCTGCCCCGCGCCGAAATGCTCTTCGTAGGATGGGTTGAGCTTGCGAAACCCATGCGGTCACTGTGATGGGTATCGCTTCGCTCAACCCATCCTACGGGGCTTCCCTGGAACTGGAGCGGATTCATCCGCGATTCCGCCGGCAGGGCGGACAAGGTCCAGGCCGACCTCGGCGCCGCCGGGGATCACCGCTAAACGGCGGATAACGCGGAGCGTTATTCGCCCTACGTGTGCGCCACGAGGCACGGCATGTCCCCGTAGGATGGCGTTTCTCCTGCACCAGCATGAACCAACTGTCCGCTTGCCAACAGCTATCCAACAATCTGCCCACCCAGCAACAGCGTGCCACCGCCCGCAGCTCGCCAGGCCCCGCGCCACGGCACCTGCGTCGCTGGCATGGGGCTTGCCTGACAGCCGCTAGCGCTTCAACGGCTCCCACTGCGAATCCCACGCCCGCATCCCAGCGCGGCGTCGGCGCCCTCCGCGAGCGTTCGCCCATTCCAACAAGACTCCCCGCCACGCGTGCACCCATGGGGCCCTGCCCCTTTCGACGATGGCAACGAGGACACATCATGAGTCTGGATATCTTCTGGTTCCTGCCCACTTCCGGCGACACCCGCTACCTGGGCCATTCCGACAGCGGCCGCCCGGCGACCAACGAATACATGCGGCAGATCGCCGTGGCCGCCGATCAGCTCGGCTACGACGGCCTGCTGATCCCCACCGGCGCCAGTTGCCTCGACCCCTGGGTGACCGCCGCCAGCCTGGTGCCGGTGACGCGGCGCATCAAGCTGCTGGTGGCGCTGCGCACTTCCCTGGGCAACCCCACCGCTTCGGCGCGCCAGGCGGCCACCCTCGACCAGGCCAGCGGCGGCCGCCTGCTGCTCAACGTGGTGCCCGGCGGCGACGCCACCGAGCTGGCCGCCGACGGCGTCTTCTATTCCCACGACGAACGCTACGAGGCCTCCGACGAGTTCCTCGGCATCTGGCGGCGCCTGCTCGGCGGCGAGACCGTCGACCACGACGGCAAGCACCTGCAGGTGCGCGGCGCGCAGAACTTCTTCCCGCCCGTGCAGAAGCCCTACCCGCCGCTGTACTTCGGCGGCTCCTCGCCCGCCGCCCACGAGCTGGCGGCCAGGCACGTGGACGCCTACCTGACCTGGGGCGAGCCGCCGGCAGCGGTGGCCGAGAAGATCGCCGACGTGCGCCAGCGCGCCGCCCGCCATGGCCGCACGGTGCGCTTCGGCGTGCGCCTGCACGTGATCGTGCGCGAGACCAACGAGAAGGCCTGGGCCGCCGCCGAGGAGCTGATCAGCCACCTGGACGACGCCACCATCGCCGCGGCCCAGGCCAACTACGCGAAGATGGATTCCGAAGGCCAGCGGCGTATGGCCGCGCTGCACGGCGGCGACCGCAAGCGCCTGGAAGTCGCGCCCAACCTGTGGGCCGGCGTCGGCCTGGTGCGCGGCGGCGCCGGCACTGCGCTGGTCGGTGACCCGCAGACGGTAGCGGCGCGCCTGCTGGAGTATGCGGCGCTGGGCGTGGACAGCTTCGTGCTGTCCGGCTACCCGCACCTGGAGGAGGCCTACCGCTTCGCCGAACTGGTGTTCCCGCTGCTGCCGGGCAAGGGCCGGGTGACGGTGGACGGCGTGGTCACCGGCGGCGCCTTCGACGTGCGCGCGGGACAAGGCAAGGAGCACGCGGCCTGACCGCGCCTCGACGAGCGTAGGCGCCCGCCCGGGCGCGGGGGCTATCCTGAAGCGGTGACCTTCAGGAAAAGACGAGGAGAGAGCGATGAGCGACCATCCATCGTCCCCGCCCGGCCCCGACTTCGCCCAGGGCGTGCCCCTGGCGGACATCACCGAAGGCAGCCCGCTCGCCGGCCACGTCGGCGGCGAAGCGGCGCTGCTGGTGCGCCAGGCCGGGCAGCTGTACGCCATAGGCGCCACCTGCCCGCACTACGGCGCGCCCCTGGCCGAGGGCCTGGTCGACGGCGACACCCTGCGCTGCCCCTGGCACCACGCCTGCTTCCGCCTGCACGACGGGCGCCTGCTCGCCCCGCCGGCGCTGGACGACCTGCCGCGCTGGCAGGTGGACTGCCGCGACGGCAAGGCCTACGTCGGCGCGCCCCTGCCCGCCGCCCCGGCGGACCTGCCGGCCAACGCGCAGGTACCGGCCTCGGTGGTGATCATCGGTGGCGGCGCCGCCGGCAACGCGGCGGCCCTCGGCCTGCGCCACGAGGGCTACGACGGGCCCATCACCCTGCTCAGCGCCGACCCCGCCGCGCCCTACGACCGGCCCAACCTGTCCAAGGACTACCTGGCCGGCAGCGCCGACCCCGCCTGGCTGCCACTGCGTTCGGCGGACTTCTACGCCAGCCAGCGCATCGAGCTGCGCTGCGACACCCGCGTCAGCCACATCGACACGGCGCACAAGAAGCTGACCCTCGCCAGCGGCGAGGAACTGGACTACGGCGCCCTGGTGCTGGCCACCGGCTCCGCGCCAGCGCGCCTGGACGTGCCCGGCGCCGACCTGCCCCACGTCCGCGTGCTGCGCAGCCTCGCCGACTGCGACGAGCTGATCGCCCGCTGCGCCACGGCCCGCCGCTGCGTGGTGGTCGGCGCCGGCTTCATCGGCCTGGAAGTGGCCGCCTCGCTGCGCAGCCGCGGCCTGGACGTGCAGATAGTGGCGCCGGGCGCGCGGCCCATGGAGAACGTCTTCGGCGAGGCCCTGGGCGACATGCTCCGGGCCTTGCACGAGGCCCATGGCGTGGGCTTCCATTTCGGCGCCGAGGTCACGGCGATCGAGGCGCGGCAGGTCAGGCTGTCCACTGGCGGCGCGCTGCCGGCGGACCTGGTGGTGATCGGCATCGGCGCCCGCCCCGAGCTGGAGCTGGCCCGCGACGCCGGCCTGAAGCTGGACAAGGGCGTGCTGGTGGACGCCTGGCTGCGCACCAGCGCCGCGGACGTCTATGCCGTGGGCGACATCGCCCGCTGGCCGGACGCCCGCAGCGGCGAGGCGATCCGCGTGGAGCACTGGGCGGTCGCCGAGCGCCAGGGCATGGCGGCGGCGCGCAACATCCTCGGCCACGCCCAGCGCTTCACCGCGGTGCCCTTCTTCTGGACGCACCAGTACGACACCACCATCGACTACGTCGGCCACGCGCAGCGCTGGGACCGCGTGGACATCGACGGCGACCCCGCCGCCCACGACTGCCGGGTGACCTACTGGCGCGACGGCAAGGCGCTCGCCGTCGCCACCGTGGGGCGCGACCGGCAGAGCCTGGAGGCCGAGGCCGCCTTCGAGCAGCAGACGCCCGGCTGACGGCTGGCCACCACCGCAAAGCGACCCGCCATGCAAGGACAGGCCCACCTATGAGATAATCCGCGGCCTGTCCGGCATGTCCCCCGCTCTTCAAGCGCAAAAGCCTGGACATCGCGTCCAGATGCTGCCCTTCGCGCACGTCCGCTGGATTCCCCCGGCGCCCATGTCAACGGGCCCGGAAAGCCAACATTGGTATCGAATCGGTATCGGCCCGCTGCCAGACCGGCCCAGCGGCTCGCCAGTCATTGATAGGTAAAACTTTGATTTCCACAGCGAACATCACCATGCAGTTCGGCGCCAAGCCGCTGTTCGAGAACGTTTCCGTCAAGTTCGGCAACGGCAACCGCTACGGCCTGATCGGCGCCAACGGTTGCGGCAAGTCCACCTTCATGAAGATCCTCGGCGGCGAGCTGGAGCCCTCCTCCGGCCAGGTCATGCTGGAAAACGGCGTGCGCCTGGGCAAGCTGCGCCAGGACCAGTTCGCCTACGAGGACTTCTCGGTGATCGACACCGTGATCATGGGCCACGAGGAACTGTGGAAGGTCAAGGCCGAGCGCGACCGCATCTACTCGCTGCCGGAAATGAGCGAGGACGACGGCATGGCCGTGGCCGAGCTGGAAGTGCAGTTCGCCGAGTTCGACGGCTACACCGCCGAGTCCCGCGCCGGCGAGCTGCTGCTGGGCCTGGGCATTCCCCTGGAGCAGCACTTCGGCCCGATGAGCGCCGTGGCCCCGGGCTGGAAGCTGCGCGTGCTGCTGGCCCAGGCGCTGTTCTCCGACCCGGACCTGCTGCTGCTCGACGAGCCGACCAACCACCTGGACATCAACACCATCCGCTGGCTGGAAAACGTCATCACGGCGCGCAACAGCACCATGATCATCATTTCCCACGATCGTCACTTCCTCAACAGCGTCTGCACCCACATGGCCGACCTGGACTACGGCGAGCTGCGCCTGTTCCCGGGCAACTACGACGAGTACATGACCGCCGCCGAACAGGCCCGCGAGCGCCTGCTGTCGGACAACGCCAAGAAGAAGGCGCAGATCGCCGAGCTGCAGACCTTCGTCAGCCGCTTCTCGGCCAACGCCTCCAAGGCCAAGCAGGCCACCAGCCGCGCGCGCCAGATCGACAAGATCCAGCTGGAAGAGGTCAAGCCGTCCAGCCGCGTCAGCCCGTTCATCCGCTTCGAGCAGTTCAAGAAGCTGCACCGCCAGGCGGTGACCCTGGAGAAAGTCAGCCAGGGCTTCGACGGCGTGCCCCTGTTCAAGAACCTGAGCCTGCAGGTGGAAGCCGGCGAGCGCATCGCCATCATCGGCCCCAACGGCATCGGCAAGACCACCCTGCTGCGCACCCTGGTCGGCGAGATGCCGCCGCAGACCGGCGAAGTGAAGTGGACCGACAGCGCCGAGGTCGGCTACTTCGCCCAGGACCACGCCGAGGACTTCGAGGACGACTACAACCTGTTCGACTGGATGGCCCAGTGGACCCAGGGCGGCGAGCAACTGGTGCGCGGCACCCTCGGGCGCATGCTGTTCTCCAACGACGACATCAAGAAGTCGGTCAAGGTGATCTCCGGTGGCGAACAGGGCCGCATGCTGTTCGGCAAGCTGATCCTGAAGAAGCCCAACGTGCTGGTGATGGACGAACCGACCAACCACCTGGACATGGAGTCCATCGAGGCGCTCAACCTGGCCCTGGAAAATTACCCGGGCACGCTGATCTTCGTCAGCCACGACCGCGAGTTCGTGTCCTCCCTGGCTACCCGCATCATCGAGCTGTCGGAAAACGGCGTGACCGACTTCAGCGGCAGCTACGACGACTACCTGCGCAGCCAGGGCGTGATCGTCTGATGCCCCCGCAGGGGATGCCGCGCCGGCATCCCCTGCCCCCGCCCTCCCCGCAACGCCCTTCCCCACCGTCGATCCGCCGTCCCGCACGCCTGCGAAATTGGCGCGTACCCTGCAAGGATGTCCGCACCGCGGCGGCCGGCCGCGCCCAGGCGCCCGGCAACGCCCGATCCAGAGGCTGCGTTGGGGGTGGAGAGCACCATGTTGGGGCGATTCGTCTGTTGCGTTGTGCTACTGATCTTCTCACTGGCGGCCGGCGCCGAAACGCTGAACGTCGGCTTCCATCGCCTGACCCTCGACGACCCGCTGGACCACCAGCCGATGCGCGCCATCGCCTTCTACCCGACGCGGGCGCCAACCGCCCCCACCACCCTCGGCCCGTTCACCCTGCCGCTGGCCGAGGAAGCCCCGGCGGTGGCCGGGCGCCACCCGCTGCTGGTCGTCTCCCACGGCAACGGCGGCACCCCGCTGGCCCTGCGCGACCTGGTGCTGGCCCTGGCCCGGCGCGGCTTCGTGGTGGTCACCCTGCTGCACCCCGGCGACAACCTCCACGACCAGAGCCGCCTGGGCGCCCTGAGCAACCTCTACGGCCGTCCGCTGCAGGTGTCCGAAGCCATCAGCGCGGCCCTGGCCGACGAGCGCCTGGCGCCGCTGCTCGATCCCCGGCGCATCGGCGTGATCGGCTACTCCGCCGGCGGCGAGACGGCGCTGATCCTCGCCGGCGCCCAGCCGCGCCTGGAGCGCCTGCGCCGCTACTGCACGCAACGCCCGGACGACCGCGACGCCTGCAGCGCCGGCGGCGAGCTGCTGGCCGACCGCAACGACCTGGCGCCCATGGCCGACCCGCGGGTGGGCGCGGTGATGCTGCTGGCGCCGCTGGGGCTGATGTTCGGCAGCCGCGAACTGGCCGACGTGAACGTCCCGGTGCTGATCTACAGCGGCGACGCCGACAAGGTGCTGGACTGGACGCGCAACGCCGCCGCCCTGGCCCGCAAGCTGCCGCGCAGCGCCGACTTCCACGTGCTGCTGGGCGCCGGCCACTTCGTCTTCATGGCTCCCTGCAACGAAGAGGAAACCGCCGCCACTCCGGGCCTGTGCAAGGACGCCGAAGGGGTGGACCGGGTAGCCATTCACCGTCACCTGATCGGCGATGCGCAGCGCTTCTTCGACGAGGCGCTGGAACCGGAGCAGGTGCAGGCGACGTTGCGCTGAGGTTTGTCGCGGGGGGGCGTGGTTTGTAGGAGCTTGCTCGCGAAGGGTGTTCTGTCGGAGGGGCTTGATGTGGCTTAGTGTGGTGATGGGTATCGCTTCGCTCAACCCATCCTACGGGGGCTTTCCTGGAACTGTAGGAGCGGGCCCTGCCCGCGAATCGCGCGCAGGGCGCGCTCCTACATGGGAATGGCGCGGGTGGAGCAGCGTAGCGGATCTCATCCACGAACCGCGCCGGAACATCCGGCCATCGCGGACAAGGTCCGCTCCTACGCCCGTGCTTTGTGATGGGTATCGCTTCGCTCAACCCATCCTACGGGGCTTTCCTGGAACTGTAGGAGCGGGCCCTGCCCGCGAATCGCGCGCAGGCGCGCTCCTACATGGGAATGGCGCGGGTGGAGCAG
>NZ_KL647094.1:197606-1189808 GCF_000725445.1 Pseudomonas sp. AAC
GCTGGCTCGCGAAGGGTGTTCTGTCGGAGGGGCTTGATGTGGCTTAGTGTGGTGATGGGTATCGCTTCGCTCAACCCATCCTACGGGGGCTTTCCTGGAACTGTAGGAGCGGGCCCTGCCCGCGAATCGCGCGCAGGGCGCGCTCCTACATGGGAATGGCGCGGGTGGAGCAGCGTAGGAGATTCTTATCCGCGAACCGCGCCGGGACGTCCGGCCATCGCGGACAAGGTCCGCTCCGCCCGTGCTTCCTGTAGGAGCAACTGTCTTGCGCCGAGGTGCTCTTCGTAGGATGGGTTGAGCTTGCGATACCCATGCTGCCGTGGTGATGGGTATCGCTTCGCTCAACCCATCCTACGAAAAGCCGTGCTTCCTGGCACCTAGCGGACTCCGTCCGCGATCTCTCAAGCCCTACGACCACCCATACCGCCGCGCGAACCAGCCCTTCACCGCCTGGGTCAGCCCCATGTAGCCCAGCAGTATCGCCACCAGCCACGGCCAGTAGCCCGGCGGCAGCGGCTGCATGTGGAAGTAGCGCGCCAGCGGCCCCATGGGCAGGAAGATCGCCAGCGCGCCGATGCCCGCGGTCATCGCCAGCAGCGGCCAGGAGGCGCGGCTCTGCAGGAAGGGGATGCGCCGGGTGCGGATCATGTGCACCACCAGCAGTTGCGAGAGCAGCCCCTCGACGAACCAGCCGGACTGGAACAGCGCCTGGTGGACCGGGGCGTTGGCGCCGAATACGTGCCAGAGCACCAGGAAGGTGGTGATGTCGAAGATCGAACTCAGCGGCCCGAAGAACACCATGAAGCGCCCCAGGCCATCGGGGTTCCATTGCTGCGGGCGGCTCAGCTGTTCGGCGTCCACGCCGTCGAAGGGGATGGCGATCTGCGAGATGTCGTACAGCAGGTTCTGCACCAGCAGTTGCATCGGCAGCATCGGCAGGAACGGGATGAAGGCGCTGGCCACCAGCACGCTGAACACGTTGCCGAAGTTGGAGCTGGCGGTCATGCGGATGTACTTGAGCATGTTGGCAAAGGTGCGCCGCCCTTCCACCACGCCCTCCTCCAGCACCATCAGGCTCTTTTCCAGGAGGATCAGGTCGGCCGCTTCCTTGGCGATGTCCACCGCCGAGTCCACCGAGATGCCGATGTCCGCGCTGCGCAGCGCCGGGGCGTCGTTGATGCCGTCGCCGAGGAAGCCCACCACGTGGCCGCGCTCGCGCAGCACGCGGACCAGGCGTTCCTTGTGCGTCGGCGTCAGCTTGGCGAACAGCGTGGTGCGCTCGGCCAGTTCGCCCAGCTCGGCATCGGCTATGTCATCCAGCTGCGGGCCCAGCAGCACGCCGTCGACCTGCAGGCCGACGTCGCGGCAGACCTTCAGCGTCACCCGCTCGTTGTCGCCGGTCAGCACCTTCACCGCCACGCCGTTGGCGGCCAGGGCGCGCAGGGCCGGGGCGGTGGTTTCCTTGGGCGGGTCGAGGAAGGCGATGTAGCCGTCCAGGCACAGCCCCTGCTCGTCGGCCAGGCCGTAGGTGTCGCGGTTGGTCGGCAGTTCGCGGGTAGCCACCGCGACCACCCGCAGGCCGTCCTGGTTGAGCGCCTCGGCCACCGCGCGGATGCACGCCAGGCGTTCGCCGGTCAGCGGTTCGACGCGCTCCTGCTCGCGCACCGAGGTACACACCGCCAACACTTCCTCCAGGGCGCCCTTGCAGATCAGCAGATGGTGGTCGTCGCGCTCGCTGACCACCACCGACATGCGCCGGCGGGCGAAGTCGAAGGGGATTTCGTCGATCTTGCGGTAGCGGCTGTCCACCCGCAGCGCCTGGCGCAGCTCCACGTGCTCGAGCACGGCCACGTCCAGCAGGTTCTTAAGCCCCGTCTGGTAGTGGCTGTTGAGGAAGGCCAGCTGCAGCACCCGGTCCTCCACCTCGCCGAAAGCGTCGGTGTGGCGTTCCAGGACGATGCGGTCCTGGGTCAGGGTGCCGGTCTTGTCGGTGCAGAGGATGTCCATGGCGCCGAAGTTCTGGATGGCGTCCAGGCGCTTGACGATGACCTTGCGCCGGCTCAGCACCACCGCACCCTTGGCCAGGGTCGAGGTGACGATCATCGGCAGCATTTCCGGGGTCAGGCCCACGGCGATGGACAGCGCGAACAGCGCCGCCTGCAGCCAGTCGCCCTTGGTGAAGCCGTTGAGCAGCAGGACGATGGGCGCCATCACCAGCATGAAGCGGATCAGCAGCCAGCTGACCTTGTTGACCCCGGCCTGGAAGGCGGTGGGCGTGTGGTCGCTGGCGATCACCCGTTCGGCCAGGGAGCCGAAGTAGGTCTGCGCGCCGGTGCCGACCACCACCGCGCGGGCCGAACCGCTGACCACGGTGGTGCCCATGAAGCACAGGCTGTCACGCTCCAGCGGGTTGCCCTGGCGGGCGTCGCGGACCTGGGCGAACTTCTCCACCGGCAGCGACTCGCCGGTGAGCGCCGCCTGGCTGACGAACAGGTCCTTGGCGCTGAACAGGCGCACGTCCGCCGGCACCATGTCGCCGGCCGACAGCCACAGCACCTCGCCGGGCACCAGCTGGCGGATCGGCACCTCCAGGCGCTGCGCCGCGCCCTGCCCGCCCTCGGGGTAGCGGAACACGGTGGCGGTGTTGCTGACCATGGCCTTGAGCTGCTCGGCGGCGTCGTTGGAGCGTTTCTCCTGGACGAAACGCAGCAGCGTGGAAATGCCCACCATGGCGCCGATCACCACCGCCGCCTCGCTGTCGCCGGTGAACAACGACACCAGCGCCAGCACGCTCAGCAGCAGGTTGAAGGGGTTGCAATAGCACAGCCACAGGTGCCGCCACCAGGGCATCGGGCGCTCCTGGTCGACCTCGTTGAGCCCGACGCTCTCCCGCCGCTCGGCGGCCTCGGCCTCGCTCAGGCCCTCGCGGCGGCTGCCCAGGCGCTCGAACAGCGCCTGCGGCTCCAGCACCGACCATTCCAGCATGCCCTGGGCCAGCTGCGCCGGCGCCTGGCGCCCGGCCGCCGAGCCGCGCAGCAGGTCGAGCAGCACCAGCCGGCGCAGCTGCCGGGCGGGCAGGCCCTTGTTGAGGAACTCCAGCAGGTGGGTCCTGATCTGTTCGAAATGCATGGCGACTCCCCGATCACTGCCGCCCTGACCGGCGGCAGCGGGAGTCTGCGAGGAGTTCCTTAAGGTGCCATGAAGGCGCGGCCGGCAGCCCTCAGGTCCACCAGTAGCGCACCGCGTGGAAGAAGATCGGCGCGGCGAAGCACACCGAGTCCAGCCGGTCGAGCATGCCGCCATGGCCTTCGATCATGTGCCCCCAGTCCTTGACTCCACGGTCGCGCTTGATCGCCGACATCACCAGGCCGCCGAAGAAGCCCAGCACATTCAGCAGCAGCGCCATCAGCAACGCCTGCCAGGGCGCGAAGGGGGTGATCCAGTAAAGCGCGGTGCCGATCGCAGTGGCCAGCGCCACGCCGCCGACGAAGCCTTCCACGGTTTTCGACGGCGACAGGTTGGGGGCTATCCTGCGTCTGCCGAACAGCTTGCCGCACACGTACTGCAGCACGTCGGAGAGCTGCACCACTATCACCAGGTAGGCGATCAGCAGCAGGTTGCGTCCCTCGAAGCCGGGTATGTCCAGGGTCAGCAGCGCCGGCACGAAGGAAATGCAGTACACCGCCAGCATCAGCCCCCACTGCACCTTGGAGGCGCGTTCGAGGAAGTGCTTGGCGTCGCCGCCCAGCGAGGCCAGGATCGGCAGCAGGAGGAAGACGTGGACCGGGATGAAGATGGAGAACATCCCGTACCAGTCGATGGCGATCAGCAGGTATTGCATCGGCAGCACGAAGTAGAACGCCGCCACCAGTGCCGGGTAGTCGCTGCGCCGGGTCGGCATCAAGGTCATGAATTCACGCAGCGCGTAGAACGACACGCCATAGAACAGCAGGATCACCGCCCAGTTGCCAAGGGCGAAGGCGCAGCCGATCACCGCGACCATGGCCCACCAGGCCTTGATCCGCGCATTGAGGTTGTCGATCACCGCGTGCGGCCCGGGGGCCACGCGCCAGCGCAGGACGGCGCCGATTATCGAGGCGCCGAGGAGGATCGCGCCGATGCCGGCGAACAGCAGCCAGGTCTGCCCGTCCATTTCAGTGCCCCTCCGCCGGCGCCAGGGCCAGTAGCGACTCACGGGCGCGCTCGAGGAAAGCCTCCTTGGCCTCGTCGGCCTGCGCCGCCAGCGGCGTGCCAAAGCTCAGGGTGCACAGCAGCGGCAACGGCAGCGCGCGGCCCTTGGGCATCACCCGGTTGAGGTTGGCGATCCACACCGGCACCAGCTCCACCTGCGGATGGGCGCGGGAAAGGTGGTAGATGCCGCTCTTGAACGGCAGCAGGCGCACCTCGTCGTCCAGGTTGCGCGTGCCCTCGGGGAACAGGATCAGCGAGTCGCCGGCGGCCAGCGCGCGTTCGATCGGCGCCAGCGGGTTGCCATCGGCTTCGCTGCGCTGGCGCTCGATGAGCACGCCGTTGAACACCCGGTTGATGACGAAGCCGCGCAGGCCGGGCTTGCCCCAATAGTCGGCGCCGGCCACCGGCCGGGTACGCGGGCGCAGCTCCGGCGGCAACGAGGCCCAGAGCAGGACGAAGTCGCCATGGCTGCTGTGGTTGGCATAGTAGATGCGTTGTACCGCCTTCGGCGTGGTGCCCAGCCACAGGCTGCGCAGGCCGGTGACCGTGCGGGCGCTGGCGATGATGGCGTAGGCGAGGAGTTTTTCCAGCATCCGTGGGTTCCTTCAGGGGGCCAGGGTGAACCGGCAGACGAGCGCGGCCATCAGTCCTGACGCGGCGCGGCCAGGCCCTGGCTGACGCGGTTGACCACGGTCAGCGCCAGCAGCGCAGCCAGCAACCACATGGCTGGGTCGATCCAGGCCGTCGGCAACAAGCCACTGGCAATTCCGGCGCCGAGCACGCCAAAGCACAGCGCTCGGTCGCTCTTGCCCATGGGGCCGTCGTAGCGCCGCGAGGCACCGACCATGTGCCCCAGCACGCCGGCGTATTCGGCGAGCAGCGCCAGCAACACCACCAGCACCACCCAGGCCGGGGTCACCCCAGGCAGCAGGGCGAACGGCAGGTAGAGCGCGGCATCGGCGACCACGTCGGTAAGTTCGTTGAGATAGGCGCCGAGGGGCGACTGCTGCCCGAATTCGCGGGCCAGCATGCCGTCCATGGCATTGAGTGCCATGCGCAGGAGCATCCACAGCGGGATCAGGGCAAACACCCAAGGGTGCGCAGCCAGGCCAGCCACCAAGGAGGCCACCAGCATCGATAGCGCACAGGCCGCCAGTGTCACCTGGTTGGCCGTCGCGCCCCGGGCATGCAGGCGCACCACCAATGGCCGCAGCAGATTCTGGAAGCTCGATTTGAGTTGATAGACCGAAACCATCGCGCCGTCCGTGGAGTTGAGTGGGCGGTCACGATATCCATGTCGCAGTCAGATATGGGCCGAGAATGATGCGCGAAAATTCGCTGACATCATTCGCAACCTGACTGCCTCTCTCAGAAGTCGCGCTTGTAGAAGATGTCCAGCGAACTGGCCAAACCGCTGGCGGCCTCCAGGTAGACCTTCTTGCTCAGCAGGTAGCGCAGGGCGATGGTGTTGGCCGGTTCGAACACGCCCACGCCGTAGCGCAGGCTCAGGCGCTCGGAGAGCTGGCCGCTGGCGACCACGCTGGTGCTGGTGCCGGTGCCCTCGGTGCCCAGTTCGAAGTCCTTGATGCCCAGCTGCTTGGCCACCTCGCCGGTGATCGGCGCGCTGCCGGCCAGGCCCAGGGCCAGTGCGGCCTCGCCGAGCATGTTGCTGTCCTCGCCGGTGGACAGCGGACGGCCCATGACCAGGTAGGACAGTGCCTGCTCCTGGCTCATCGCCGGCTCCGAGAACACCTCGCTGCGCGGCTGCTCGGCGTTGCCGGTCAGGCGCAGGCCGGCGATCACGTCGTCGACCTTGCGGATCGCCTCGATGTCCAGGTACGGCTGGTCGATGGGGCCGGCGAACAGCAGGCGCGCGCGGCGGATGCTGAGTTTCTGCCCGTAGGCCCGGTAGCGGCCCTTGTTCAGGCTCAGTTCGCCGCGGGTGTCCATGTCGTCGCCGATGTGCACCTGGCCGGCCAGCTCGGCGCTCAGGCCGAAGCCGCTGAAGGTCAGCTTGTCCTGGCCGACCAGCACGTCCACGTCCATGGCCAGGTGGGGGCCGCCCTGCTCCTTGGGCGGCGCGCCGACGATCAGGGTGTCGTCGGAGAGCTTCACCGTCGAGGGCGGCAACTGGCGGATGACGATGGCCCCGCGCGGCACCTGCACCTTGCCGGAAACGCTGAGCTTCTGGTCGGCCATGCGCAGCGCCAGGTCCGGGGTGACTTCGAGGTTGGCGTAGGGCTCGACGCTCACCGGCAGGTCCGTGCCGCGCACTGCCAGGCCCATGTCCAGGCCCTGGCTCCAGGCCAGGTAGCCGCCCAGGCTGCCGTTGCCCTTGTCGCCGCCGCTCCAGGTGCCGCTGAGGTCGACGCGCTCGCCGGCGATGCGCGCCAGCACCTGCAGGTTGGCCAGGCGCGTCGGCAGGTCGCCGCCGGACAGCTCGCCGCCGGAAAGCCGCAGTTCGCCGTCCAGGCGCGGCTGCATGAGGCCGCCGGAAATGCGTCCGTTGCCGTCCAGGCGGCCCTTGAGCGTCTCGACCATGGGCACGAAGGGCCGCGCCACCGCCAGGTCCAGCCCGGCGAGGGTGAAGCTGCCGCTCAGCGGCTTGTTCTTCGGCCGCGGGTCGAGCACCGCCTGGGCCTCCAGGGTGCCGAGCTTGTTGCCGTGGAACTGCAGGCTGCTGTCGATGCGAGTGGGCGTCAGGCGGCTTTCCAGGCGCAGGCTCTGGTAGGGGAAGTCTAGCCACTGGTCCTGCTCTTTCAGGCGCAGGGTACCGGCGCCGGCGTCCAGCAGGATGTTGCCGTTGGGGCCGCGGGCCGGCAGGTCGAGCTTGACGTCGCCGTTGAGCTTGCCCTGCCAGGCGAAGTCCTCGGGCAGCCAGCGCGCCAGGCTGTCCAGCGGGAAGTCGCGCAGTTGCCAGCGCAGCTGTGGCTCCGGCAGCAGGCGCTGCTCGCCGCCGCAGAGGCTGGCCGGGCCGGAGGCCCAGCAGTGCGCGCCCAGGTTCAGGCGGCCGTCGGCCAGGCGCTCCAGGCGCGCCGGCTGCTGCAGGCGCCAGTCCTGGCCGCCGCTCTGGATCTCGCCCTTGGCCAGGCGGCCGCGCCAGTCGCGGCCGTTCCAAGTGCCGTCGAAGCCCAGCGCCAGCACCAGCGGGCGCCCCTGCAGGGACAGGTCGAGCTGCTGGCGTTGCAGGTCGCCCTGGCCGCTGGCCTTGAACTGGCCCAGGCGCGTGTCGCCGGCGCGCACGCCGTCGGCCAGCAGCTCCAGGCGGCCGCGCTGGGCGGCGTCGAGGCGGGCGCTGAGGTCGAGGCTGCGCACGCCGTTGTCCTGGAAGGCCAGGCGCTGGCCCTTGAGGCTCAGTTCGCCCTGGGGCGCCTTGAGGCTGCCGGCCAGGTCGAGGCGGCCGTTCAACTGGCCCTGCAATTGCGGCCAGAGCTGGCCCAGGCGCGCCAGGGCGATGTCCAGGCGCCCGGCCAGGCGCTGGTCGAGGCTGGCCTGGCCGCTGATGCGGTTGTCGCCCAGGCGCAGTTCCAGGCCGTCGACCTTCCAGTTCTGGCCCTGGCCGTTGGCGGCGGTCTTGAAGACCGCCGGCTGGCCGCGCAGACGGCCTTGCAGGTCGAGGTTGGCCTGCACGGCGAGCACGCCGTTCTTGTAGCTGCCCTGGCTGCTCAGCGGCCCGCCGAGCTTGCCCGGCAGTTCGGCGACCCAGTAGGCCGGGTCGAAGTCGCTCAGCTTCAGTTGCGCGTCCCAGGCCAGGGTGTCGGCGAACTTCAGGCCCAGGCTGCCCTCGGCCTTGCCCTGCCCGGCGACCAGTTGCAGCGACGGCAGGTGCACCTCGGCGAGGTTGCCGGACACCGGGCTGCTGAGCTGGAAGGCGCCGGCCGGGCCGCTGAGTTCGGCGGCGAAGTTGCCCAGGTAGGCCTCGTCGCGGTATTGCAGGTCGGCTTGCAGGCGGTGCATGGAGACCGGCGGCGGCTCCATGGGGTACAGGCGCAGCCAGGGGAAGTCCAGCCAGTCCAGCTTGGCGTCGGCGGCGAAACCCTCCTGCCAGTCGAGACGGCCGCTCAGGCCCAGGCGCTGTTCCGGCGCGGCGGTGAGGTTCAGCGCGGCGATATCCGCGCCCTTGGCGTCGACGCGGCCCTGCAAGGCCAGGGCGACATCGCCGCCCTCCCCCGGCAGCACGGCCGAGCCGCTGATGCGGTAGCCGGCGGCCAGGTCGCCCGCCGCTTGCAGCTGCACCTTGTTCAGCACCAGGGTGTCGGGCAGGTCCGCCGCGCCGCGGAAGCCGTCGGCAGTGATCTTCGTGCTGGCCGGCAGGTTCTCCGCCAGGGGTTGCAGGTCGCCGCTCAGGTGGCCTTGCAGGTAGCCGCTGCTGTCGGCTTCCAGCAGCAGGTGGCCGAGCAGTTCGCCCTTGGCTTGCAGTTTCAACTCCCAGGGCTGCTCGCCGGGCGCCGGCAGGCGCAGGCTGCCCTGGGCCTGCAACGGCCAGTTACCCTGCGGGGTGAGCAGGCCACTCAGGTCCACGGCCAAGTCGCCGCGGGCGGCCTTGAGCACGTCGATGTGCAGGCCGTCGGCCTCCCAGTGGGCGCTGGCCTGGACGTTGCTGACCTGTTCGTTGCCATCCAGCAGGAAGCTGCCCAGGCGCACCTCGCCCAGGCGCACGGCCAGCGGCAGTTTCAGCGCCGGCAGCTGGATCGGCCCCTCGCTGGGCTCCGCTGGCCCCGGCGCCAGGCGCAGCTGCACGCGCTCGACGATCAGGCGGTCGATGCACAGCGCGCCTTGCAGCAGGCAGGCGGGCGACCAGGCGAACTGCGGCCGCTCGACCTCCAGCTCGGTGGCGCCGTCGCTCCAGGCCAGGCGCTCGGCCTGCCAGGCGCCGCCCAGCCGGCCGGCATAGCCCTGCACCTGCAGGCCCGGCACCAGGCCCAGGGCCCAGCGGCTGCCGGCCTCGCTGCCGAGGATGGCGGCCAGCGCCACGGCCAGCAGCAGGATCAGGCCGAGCAGCGCGGCCACCAGGTATTTCAACAGGCGCTTCACAGCTCGGGCCCCATGGAGAAGTGGATGCGCCAGCCGCCGCCCTCGTCCAGGCCATCGGCCAGGTCCAGGCGCAGCGGCCCCACCGGCGACACCCAGCGGATGCCGAAGCCGACGCCGGTCTTGATCGAGGGGAAGTCCAGCGAGTTGAAGGAGTTGCCCTGGTCGATGAAGGTCGCCAGGCGCCATTTCTCGGCCAGCGGGTACTGGTACTCGACGCTGCCGGCGACCATGTAGCGCCCGCCGATGCGGTCGCCCCGGGAGTTCTTCGGCGACAGCGTCTGGTAGTCGTAGCCGCGCACGCTCTGGTCGCCGCCGGCGAAGAAGCGCAGCGACGGCGGGATACTCGAATAGTCGTTGGTGGCGATGAAGCCGACCTGGGCACGGCCCAGCAGGCGGTGGCCGCCGGCGAAGGTGGTCAAGCCCTTGGCCATGGCGCTGACGTGGGCCAGGTCGGCGTCGGCCAGCAGACCCTCCTTGGCTACCTTGGTTTCCAGCTGCAGGCGGTAGCCCTGGTGCGGGTCGACCTTGTTGTCGGCGTGCAGGATGGAGTAGCCGAAGCCGGGCATGAGGAAGCTGCTGTTGCCCGAGTCGTCGCCCAGCAGGTATTCCTCGTGCAGCCAGCCCAGGGAGAACGAGCGCTGCCAGCCGCTGGGCAGCTTGCGCAGCCACTCGCCGCCGAGGGTGAACTGCTTGCTCTCGGTGTCCACCAGGTCTTCGTTCTGGTAGCCGGTGGTGAAGCGCAGCTTGTCGGTCAGCGGCGGGTCCAGCGGCACCTCGTACCAGGCGCCGACGTTCTGCCGCGGCCCGGAGACTTCGGCCTCGGTGCCCAGGCTGTGGCCCTGGGGGTTGACCCAGTGGCGCGTCCAGCTGAACTTGGCGCGCGGCCCCACGTCGGTGGAGAAGCCCAGGCCGACGCCGAGCGAGCGCGGCTTGCGCGCGCTGAGGTGGACCGCCACCGGGATGCTCTCGCCCTTGGCCTGCAGCGGCGAGGCGTCGACGCGCACGCCGTCGAAGTAGCCGCTGGACTGCAGGGCCTGGTTGAGGTCGGCGATGAGTTCGGAGTCGTAGGCCTCGCCCTGCCGGAAGGGCACCATGCGCCGCAGCAGTTCCTCGTCGAACGGGTAGTCGCCGCTGAAGCTGACCGCGCCGAGGGCGAAGCGCGGGCCGCTGGCGTAGACCAGCTCGATGTCGGCCACCCCGGCCTCGGGGTCGACGCGCAGTTGCTGGCGGGTGAACTGGCCGCGGAAGAAGCCGAAGCGCGAGGCCTGGTTCTGGATCAGCCGCTTGGCGTCCTCGTAGGTGCCGTGGTTGAGCTGCGCGCCGGGCTTCAAAGTATCGCCGCCGGGCACGCGGAAGCTCTTCAGCTTAGCCGCCGGCCCCTCGATGCGGATGTCGACCGTGCGCAGCTTCACCGGCTCGCCGGGCGAGACGTCGATGCGCAGGCGCGGGTTCTTGTCGTCGCCGCGCACCCGCACGCGGATGCGCGCCTGGTAGTAGCCCAGCGCCTGGGCGGCCTGCACGGCCTGCTGCTGGACCGTGCGGCGCAGGCGTCGCAGGGCGGTTTCGTCGCGCCCTTCCACGCTGCCCACATAGGCCTCGATATTGGCCTTGAGCGCAGAGTTGGCGGGGTCGATACGTACGTCGAGCTGGCTTTCCGCTGCCACTGCCGCGCCGATCCAGCACAGCAGGCCCATCAGCGCTAGCCGAATCGTTCCTTGGAGTCTCATGGCGCGAGATGCTAGCACGATGGCCGTGACAATCCAGCGCCGCGGCCCCTGCGCCGCGGCTTTGCGCGATGGCGAGGGGCTATCAGCCCTCGCGGGCCAGGCGCGTTTCCGGCTGCGGATTGGGGTGGAACAGCACGTGTTCGCGCAGCGGCCCCAGCGCCACTTCGCCCACCTCCTCGTAGCCGTGGCGGCGGTAGAAATCCAGGTAGCGGGCGTTGCCGGTGTCCAGCACCAGGCCCTGGGAATCCACGTCGTCGACGCACCAGGCATGCAGGGCGTCGAGCAGCTGTTCGCCGAGGTGGCGGCCCTGGAATTCCGGGTGCACGCCCAGCAGCGGCAGCACGTGGTAGGGCCCCGGCGGCAGGCAGCCGAGCACGGCCTCGTGGTAGGCCAGGTAGCGCCGCGTGCAGCGGAAGCCGGTGGTGAGCAGCATGCGCATGCGCCAGGCCCAGCTGTCGGTGATGTCCAGGCGGCGTTGCGGCGGGGCGATCAGCGCCACCGCCACCAGGCGCTCGTCGATCACCAGGCCGAGCACCGGCAGGTCTTCGGACAGGTGCCGGTTGGTCAGCTCGCGCACGGTGGCGCGCACCCGCTGGTCGAAGCCGGGGCGGTCGCTTTCGAACAGGTAGGCGAAGGTCGGCTCGTGGCGGTAGGCGTGGTAGAGCAGCGAGCGGATCTCCCGGGCGTAGGAATCGCCCAGCAGGCGGACTTCGGCGAGCGTCTCAGGCATGCGGACACCTCTTGTTATCGTGTTTGGGCCCAGAGCCGAACCCTAGCAGCGCCGCGCCCGCACCGCCAGCGGCCGCCTTCGGCCCGTCGCGGCATTTGCCGCTGCCGGCGCCAGCGGCTAGCATCGTCACTTTGCCCAGGACGCTGCGGATGAAAATCGTCTCTTTCAATATCAATGGCTTGCGTGCCCGCCCCGCCCAACTCAAGGCGATCGTCGAGACGCACCAGCCCGACGTCATCGGCCTGCAGGAAACCAAGGTCGCCGACGACCAGTTCCCCCGCGAAGAGATCGAGGCCCTGGGCTACCAGGTGCACTTCCACGGCCAGAAGGGCCACTACGGCGTGGCCCTGCTCTCGCGCCAGGCGCCGCTGGAAATCCGCTACGGCTTCCCCAACGACGGCGAGGACGCCCAGCGCCGCTTCATCTGGGGCACCTTCGCCGACGCCGACGGCCAGCCGATCACCGTGATGAACGGCTACTTCCCCCAGGGCGAAAGCCGCGAGCACCCGGTGAAGTTCCCGGCCAAGCAGCGCTTCTACGCCGACCTGCAGCAGTTGCTGGAAAGCCAGTTCAAGCCCGAGCAGCGCCTGGTGATCATGGGCGACATCAACATCTCGCCGGAAGACTGCGACATCGGCATCGGCGAGGAGAACCGCAAGCGCTGGCTGCGCACCGGCAAATGCAGCTTCCTCCCCGAGGAGCGCGAGTGGCTGGGCAAGCTCAAGGCCTGGGGCCTGGTGGACAGCTTCCGCCAGCTGCACCCGCAGGTGAACGACCGCTTCAGCTGGTTCGACTACCGCAGCCGCGGCTTCGAGGACGAGCCCAAGCGCGGCCTGCGCATCGACGTCATCCTCGCCTCCGAGGCGCTGCGCCCGCGCCTGGCCGATGCCGGCATCGACTACCAGATCCGCGGCATGGAAAAACCCTCCGACCACGCGCCCATCTGGCTCAAGCTGAGCTGATCAGCCAGCGGCGCGCGCCAGCCAGTCGGCCAGCGCGCGCTGCAGTTCGGCCAGCGCCGCATCGGCCTGGCCCAGGCGCGCTTCCAGTCCTTCCCCATCGCCTTCGCAGATTCGCTGCAGGGCGCGGCAATGCCCTTCCGCCTCGGCGGCGCCGATGATCGCCGCGGCGCCGGCCAGGCGGTGCGCCAGGTCGCCCAGCGCCTTGCGGTCGCCACGGTTGCGGGCCTGGTGCAACTGCTCTATGTCGCCGGCATTGGCCTGCGCCAGGGTGCGCACGAACTCCCGCGCCGCCTCGCTCTCCAGCGGCTGCGGGCCGAACAGGCCACTCAGGTCGAAGACCGCATCGTCGGCCGGCTCGTCCGGCGCCGCGGTCTGCGCGCCGGCCAGCGCCTGGGCCAGCACCTCGAGGGTCAGCGGCTTGAACAGCACCTGGTCCATGCCGGCGTCGCGGCAGCGCTGCACTTCTTCCTCCTGGGCGTTGGCCGTGGCGCCGATCACCCGGCACGGCCGCCGCCCCTGCTCACGCTCGTGGGCGCGGATGCGCCGGCTCAGCTCGTAGCCGTCGACGCCGGGCATCCGGCAATCGGTGATGACCGCGGCGAAGTCGCCGGCCAGCCAGGCCTGCCAGCCCTCCTCGCCGCCGGCCGCCAGGGTGGCGCTGTGGCCCAGGTGCGCCAACTGCTGGCGGAACACCATGCGGTTGGCCGGGTGGTCGTCCACCGCCAGCACCCGCAGGCCGCCCGGGACGCTGGCGCTGGTGCCCGGTTGCGCGGTGTCCGGCGGCGCCTCGGTGAGCGCCAGCGGCAGGCGCACGCTGAAACAGGAGCCTTGGCCGGGCTCGCTGTGCAGGCCGAAGGCGCCGCCCATCAGTTGCACCAGGCGCTGGCTGATGTGCAGGCCCAGGCCGGTGCCCTGGCCCCTGGCGCCCGGCTCCACCTGGACGAAGGGCTGGAACAGCCGGGCCTGGTCCTCGGCGGAAATGCCGATGCCGCTGTCGATCACCTCCACCAGCAGCTCCAGGCGCTCGCCCTGGCGCCGGGCGCTGGCCCGCACGCGCACGCCGCCGCGCTCGGTGAACTTCACCGCGTTGTTCAGCAGGTTGAACAGCACCTGCTTGAAGCGCAGCGCATCCAGCAGCACCCAGTGGTCCAGCTCGCCCTCGGTTTCCAGGTCCAGGCCCAGGCCCTTCTGCGTGGCCAGGCCGGCGAACAGCGCCACCGCGCCTTCGATCTCGCGGCGCAGCAGCGCCGGCTGCGGCGTGGAGTCGATGCGCCCGGATTCGATGCGCGCCAGGTCCAGCACGTTGCCGATCAGCATCAGCAGGGCCCGCGCGGCGTCCTGCGCCACCTCCAGCGCCTCGCGGTCGAGCACGCCGTCGCGGGCCTTTTCCAGCACCAGTTCCTGCAGGCCGACGATGGCGTTCATCGGCGTGCGGATCTCGTGGCTCATGGTCGAGAGGAACTGGCTCTTGGCGGCGCTGGCCTGGTCCGCGCGCTGCCGCTCGCGCTCCAGCTGGTTGATCAGTTGCTGGCGCTCGGTCAGGTCGACCCAGCCGCCGATCACGCCCTGCACCACGCCGTCGCCATCGTGCTGGGCCACCGCCCAGTGGTAGACGTAGTGATCGCCGTCGCGCAGGCGCAGCACGTAGTCGCCCGGCGCCGGCATCTCGCCGTCGGTCACCTGCTGGCGGTGCACCTGCATCAGGCGCTCGGCCTCCTCCTCGGGGAACCAGCCCAGCTCGCCGATGGCCTTGCCCAGGCAGTCCTCCGGGCGCGCGTCGAACATGCGCAGCATGGCCTGGTTGCAGAGGTCCAGGTGGCCCTCGCGGTCGAGCCGGTAGACCGGGTTGGGCAGCGCCTCGATCAATTCGTTGAGCAGCCCCACCTGGGCGCCCAGGCGCCGCTCGGCGCGCCGCGTGCGCAGCACCTGGCGGTTGAGGTAGAAGCCCCAGACCAGCGACAGCAGCACCAGCGCGCCGGCCAGAGCGGCGCCGCTGAGGATCGCCTGGCGGTGCTCGGCCCAGAAGTCGCCGCCGCCGGAGGCCAGGCGCGGCTCCCAGCGCCGCACCAGTTCGGCCACCTCCTCCGGGTCCACCGACAGCTGGGCCTTCTCCAGGATGGAGTAGAGTTCCGGCTGGTCCGGGCGCACGCCGATGCTGAAGGGGGTGCTCAGGTCTTCGAGTATGCCGGCGACCTTGAGGCTGTCCTTGAACTCGCCGGCGATCAGCGCGCGGGCGCTGAACAGGGTGCTGACGGCCGCCTCGCTGCGCTGCTCGGCCACCTCGCGCAGGGCCTGGCGCTGGTTGCCCGCCGACTCCAGGCGGGTGTCCGGGTAGCGCTCGATGAGCGCGCGGTTGAGGTAGGGGTCGATGGCGATGGACACGCGCTTGCCGGCCAGGTCGTGGAGGTCGTGGACGGCCGCCGCGTCCTTGCGCATCACCAGGAGCATGGTGGCCCGCAGGTAGGGCGGCAGCAGCGCCAGGCCCTCGTTGCTCGGCGGCACCACCGGCGTCAGCCAGGCGCGCCCGGCGTGCAGCTCGCGGAACACGTCGGCGTAGTCGTCCACCGCGGCATAGGCGAAGCGCAGGCCGGAGCGCTGGCCCAGCAGGTCCAGGTAATCGCGGGCGATGCCGCTGACGCGCCCGTCGGCGTCGGCCTGGGCCAGCGAGCCGCTGTGGCGGTTGACCACCACCGGCACCCGCGGGTGCTCGGCCAGCCAGCGGTTTTCCCGCGGCGTCAGCACCACCCGCTGGCCGCCCAGGCGCAGGCGCTCGCCGGCGCTCCAGCGGCGCAGGATTTCCTCGTTGCGCTGCACGTCGATGCGCGCCAGGCCGCGGTCCACCAGGCCGAGCAGGCGCTCCTCGCCGGGGCGCATGAGGAAGCCGAAGCCGGCGCTCTCCAGCGGCGCGAAGTTGTCGATGCGCAGGTTGAACAGGTAGTTCATGTTGATCAGGTAGTGCACCGACAGCGCATCGCCGAGCATGCCGTCGACGTTGCCCAGGCTCAGCGCCTCCAGGGCCCGCAGCGGCGAGGCGAAGAGCAGGACGCGGCTGTTGGGATAGGCCGCCTGCACCTGGGCCAGGCGCAGGTAGTCGGCCACCAGCGCGAGGGTGGTGCCGGGGCGGCTGGCGTCGAACGGGCGGGCATCGTCGCTGACCAGCACCGGCTGGTCCTGCAGGTAGGTGCGGCTGAGCAGCAGGCCGCGGGCCTCGGCCTCGCTGGCGGTGCCGCCGCAGACCATGTCGATCTCGCCCTTGCGCAGCGCCTCCAGGGCCGCCTCCCGCGAGGGGTAGGCGTAGACGCGCTGATAGCCGCCGGCCAGCAGCCCCAGGTAGTCGGCGCTGACGCCCTCCAGGCGGCCGCCGCCGACGATCTGCAGCGGCGGCCGGTCAATCTGCGCCACGCCGACGCGCAGCGGGCCGCGCTGCGCCAGCCAGGCCCGCTCGGCGGGGCTCAGCCAGCTGTCGGGCATGTGCGCGCTGTAGCCGGAGAGGGTCAGCGGCTGCAGCGGCGGCTGGTCGATGGCCAGGGCCGGCGCCGTGCCCAGCAGCAGGGTACAGCAGAAGATGAGGCCGCGTACTGGGGACATGGCGCTCCTTGCGGGAATGGCTCGGCAGCCCGGACAGGCCGCTGCTGAATGACTATAGCCAAAGCGGCGGCGCCTACCCGGCGCGCCCGCGAGGCCCGGCGTCACCGCACTGAAACCTTGCCCGCCTATGCTCCCGACCTCGTCCGCAACCGCCCTGGAATCACCGATGCCGCACTTCACGCGCCACGACAAGGACGCCTGGCCCGTCACCCTCGCCTGGCTGATCATCGCCTTCGTCTGCTACGCCCTGCCCTGGCACGCCTTCGCCGCCCTGCCCGCCGCCCCGGAGGGCCAGCCGGTGCTGCGCATCCAGGGCTCCAACACCATAGGCGCGCACCTGCTGCCGGAACTGGTGAAGGGGCTACTGCTGGAACAGGGCTACAAGGCCATCCTCGCCGAACCCGGCCAGGCGCAGAACGAGACGCGGGTCCGCGCCCGCGACGCCCAGGGCCGCGACGTCGTGGTGGAGATCGCCGCCCACGGCAGCAGCACCGGCTTCGCCGCGCTGAAGGACGGCAGCGCCGAGATCGCCGCCGCCTCGCGGCCGATCAAGGACGCCGAGGCCGCGGCCCTTTCCGCCTCGGGCAACCTGCGCGGCGCCAAGGCCGAGCAGGTGATCGGCATCGACGGCCTGGCCATCGTCGTGCACCCGGACAACCCGCTGCGCGAGCTGACCACCGCCCAGCTGGCCCAGGTCTTCGCCGACGAGGTGACGACCTGGGAAGATCTCGGCGGCCGCGGCGGCGCCATCCACCTGTACGCCCGCGACGACAACTCCGGCACCTTCGATACCTTCAAGGAACTGGTGCTGGCCAGCCAGGGCAAGGCCCTCGCCGCCTCCGCCCAGCGCTTCGAATCCAGCGACGCGCTGTCGGCCCAGGTCGCCGCGGACCCGCAGGGCATCGGCTTCGTCGGCCTGGCCTCGGTGCTCAAGGCGCGCGCCCTGGCCATCGCCGACGGCGAGTCGCGGGCGATGCTGCCCTCCCCCGGCAGCATCGCCACCGAGGACTACCCGCTGTCGCGCCGCCTGTACCTGTACATCAAGCCCAACGAGCGCAACCCCTGGGCCCAGGCCCTGGTGCAGTTCGCCCAGGGCGACCGCGGCCAGGCCCTGGTCAGCGGCAGCGGCTTCGTCGGCCAGCGCGTGCAGGCCATGCGCGTGCAGCCCGCCGAGGGCATGCCCGAGCAGTACAAGGCCCTGGCCCGCGAGGCCCGCCGGCTGTCAGTGAATTTCCGCTTCCACGAGGGCAGCGCCACCCTGGACAACAAGGCCCAGCGCGACGTCGAGCGCCTGCTGGCCTACCTGCGCCAGCACGACAAGCTCGACGGCAAGGCGGTGCTGGTCGGCTTCGGCGACGCCCGCCAGGACCCGGCCCGCGCGCAGTTGCTGTCCAAGCTGCGGGCCATGGCGGTGCGCCGCGAACTGGCCAGGGAAGGCGTGGTCTTCCACGGCATCGAGGGCATGGGCGCGGCGCTGCCGGTGGCGGCCAACGACGACCAGGAAGGCCGGGTGAAGAACCGCCGCGTGGAGGTCTGGGTGTACTGACCCAGGGCAGCCCAGGGCGCTCGCCCCTGGTCTAGGCTGTTACTGTAGGAGTGAATAGGTCGTAGGAACTTGTTACTTTCCCCCGCTTGCCTCGCGACCCTGCTCTGCTATTTTTCCCGCCGTGACGCCGGGCCCCTCTGACGGTCGCTGACCGCCATGTCGGAGTCACTTTCGACAACGACAGCAAGAGAGGGCCCGCATGGCACCCCTATTGGATTTCCTCAACACCCCCTTCCTCGGCACCGCCGCCTGGTTCTGGCTGCTGTTCCTGGCCATCGTCATCCTCCTCCTGTTCCTCGACCTGGGCGTGCTGCAGCGCGACCACCACGAGATCGGCGTGCGCGAGAGCCTGCTGCTTTCGGCCGGCTACTTCAGCTGCGGCCTGGCCTTCGGCGGTTTCGTCTGGTACGAGTTCGGCGCCACCAGCGCCATGGAGTACTACACCGGCTTCCTGGTGGAGCAATCGCTGTCGATGGACAACGTGTTCGTCATGGCGATGATCTTCGGCTTCTTCGGCATCCCCCGCCGCTACCAGCACCAGGTGTTGTTCTGGGGCATCCTCGGCGCCATCGTCATGCGCGCCATCATGATCGGCCTGGGCGCCGCCCTGGTCAGCGAGTTCGAGTGGATCATGTACGTGTTCGGCGCCTTCCTGCTGTTCAGCGGGGTGAAGATGCTCTTCGCCAGGCACGAGGAAGAGCCCGACCTGGCCAACAACCCGGTGCTGCGCTTTTTGCGCAAGCACATCCGCGTCACCGAGCAGCTCCACGAGCACCACTTCTTCGTGCGCAAGCCGGACGCCAGCGGCAAGCTGGTGCGCTTCGCCACCCCGCTGTTCCTGGCGCTGATCCTGATCGAGCTGGCCGACGTGGTGTTCGCGGTGGACAGCGTGCCGGCGATCTTCGCCATCACCAAGGACCCGTTCATCGTCTACACCTCGAACATCTTCGCCATCCTCGGCCTGCGCGCCCTGTACTTCTCGCTGGCGGCGATGATCCACCGCTTCGTCTACCTGAAGTACGCCCTGGCCCTGGTGCTGGTGTTCATCGGCGCGAAGATCTTCGCCCACGGCTTCATCGGCAAGGTTCCCGCCGTGCTCTCGCTTGGGGTAACCTTCGGCCTGCTCGCTGGTGGCATACTGCTGTCACTGCTCAAGACGCGCAAGGCAGGCGAGCAGGAGCTGGAAATCGTCAGCCGGGAGACCCTGCATGCAGGACGAGGTGAAGATCGAGGCCATTGAAGTCCAGGGCCGGCCCTGGTGGCTGGTGCGCCTGGGCCGCCGCGGCCTGCGCTTTTCCCAGGAATCCCTGGCCCGCGCCTTCGCCGCCCAGTTGCATGTGCGCCGCCAGTGGTGGCAGCAGCGCGGCGAAGACGAACCCAACGAACGCACCTGAGCCCCCCGCCCGCCGCCGGCGGGGCGCTCGCAGCGGCGCTAGTGGCTGCGCCGGCCCTTGAGCACCTTGACGATCTCGCCGATCAGGTTCACCACCAGCGCCCGCTCGCTCTCCGCCAACCCCTGAAGCAGGTCGCCGATGGCCTCGGCCTGCTCGGCGACGTCGATCGAATCCTTGCGGAAAAGGTCGCTCAGCGGGCATTCGAGGATTTCCGCGATCTGTCCCAGGCGCTGCAAGGTCGGCGATATCACACCGTTCTCCATGCGGCTGATGGTTTCCTTCTCCACCCCTATCCCCTCTGCTATCTGTGCCTGCGTCAGCCCCTTGGCCCTGCGGCGGTTGGCGATGGCTGCGCCGACTTCATGGACCACGCTCCGACCTTTCATGCGAATTGACCTCATACATCATCCGATATAACGCCTCAAGCCATTTTCAGGGGAGCTTGCGTGCGGCTGAAGGACGCATGACGTCTATAAATGTTTCTTAATAGATCATTGACTAATTGACTTTCCTTTTCACGGGGGAACAGGATAGGGCTGATTGCCATCACTTCGCCCCCATGGCGCAGCCGGTCCGATGGTGGTTTGCCACGAAAGGAAGTCCGCAATGTTGTCCAAGCTGAAAATACGCACGGGAATGCTCATCGTCCTGGCCGCCGCCCTCCTGCTTTCGATCCTCACCGGCTGGAACAGCGCCCGCAGCAGCGACCAGCAGATCCAGTCGCTGAACCGCGTGGCGGTGGAGCTCAACGACATGGTGCTGCGCTTCAAGCTCTAGCCCCGTTCCTCGACCACCAGGCCGGAGTGCAAGCATGCCGATCCGCAGTATTCCCGACCTCCCCCGGATGCTCTCCGAAGCCCTGGAGCATGCCGAGACCGCTCTTTGCATCAACGACGACGGGCAGCGCCTGCTGTACTGCAACCGCGCCTTCGGCCGGCTGCTCGGCCATGCCCCGGAAAGCCTGGTGGGCCGCCCGTTCGACGAGCTGGTGGACGCGCGGCCGGCGGCCAACGACCGCGTGGAAGCCCTGGTGCGCTGCCATGACGGCCGGCGCATCTGGTGCGGCATCGCCAGCACCGGGCTGAACCGCGCCACGGGCGAGCCCGACCTGCAGTTGCTGGCGCTCACCGAGATCACCCAGTCGAAAATCCACGAAGTGCTGCTGGACCGCCTGCTCGAAGGCATGGCCCGCGACGAGCCGCCGGAACACCTGATGGAAGCGGCCTGCCTGGAGATCGAACGGCTGCTGCCGCGGACCAGCGCCTCGGTCCTGCGCGTCAACGCAGGCCGCCTGCACCCGCTGGCCGGGCCGAGCCTGCCGCCCGCCTACCTGCAGGCCCTGGACGGCCTGCCCCTGGGCGACGGCCCGGGCAGCGAGGGCGCCTGGGCCGGCGAGGTCGAGCGCCATCCGCTGTGGTCCGCCTACCGCCACCTGCTGCCACCGGAGCTGCGCAGCTGCAGCATCACGCCGATCCGCTCCAGCACCGGCCAGCTGATCGGCAGCTTCGTCTGCTACGGCCGGGGGGAACAGGCGCCCTGCGCGACGCAACAATGCCTGCTGGACATCTGCACGCACCTCTGCGCGCTGGTGCTGGAGCGCGACCAGGCGCGCACGCGCATCCACCAGCTCGCCTACTACGACGACCTCACCGGCCTGCCCAACCGCCACCTGCTGCAGAACCTGGCCAGCGCCGAACTGGCCGGCGCCGCCGCGCGCCGGCAGGGCCTGGCGGTGCTGTACATCGGCCTGGACCGCTTCCGCCAGATCAACGACTCCTTCGGCCGCCCCTCCGGCGACGAGCTGCTGCGCACCATCGCCCGGCGCCTGCGCCAGGCCTGCCGCGACGAGGACCACGTCGGGCGCCAGGCCAACGACGAATTCGTCGTCCTGCTGCCGGCCTGCGACCGCGCGGCGGCCGGCGTCCACCTCGCCCGCCTGAAGGCCGCCCTCGACGCGCCCTGGCGCGTCGCCGGCGCGCCCCACAACCCCTCGGCGAGCATCGGCATCAGCCTGTTCCCGGAGGATGGCGAGGACTTCCAGAGCCTGCTGCGCCACGCGGCGATGGCGATGAACCAGGCCAAGGGCAAAGGCAAGAGCCGTGGCGGCCAGGTGTTCTTCAGCGAGGAACTGGAGCGCCTGGCGCAGGAACGCGTGGCGCTGGAGAGCGCCCTGCGCGAAGCCCTCGCCAGGCAGCGCCTGCACCTGAACTACCAGCCGCTGGTGGACATCCGCGCGGGCCGCCTGCGCGGCGCCGAGGTCCTGGCCCGCTGGCACCACCCGCAGCTGGGCAACATCTCCCCGGAGCGCTTCATTCCCCTCTCCGAGGAATGCGGGCTGAGCATCGAACTGGGTCGCTGGGTGCTGCGCGAAGCCTGCCGGCAACTGGCCGAGTGGCGCCACGCGGGCCTGCAGGTGCCGGAGATATCGGTCAACCTGTCCGCCGGCGACTTCCAGGACCCGCAACTGCCCGTCGCGGTGCTGCGCACCCTGGAAGAGCACGGCCTGCACGGCACCGACCTGACCCTGGAAATCACCGAAAGCGCGCTGATGGAAGCCGACAGCGACACCCTGGGCGTGCTCGACCAGCTGCACGAACTGGGCATCCGCCTGGCCCTGGACGACTTCGGCACCGGCTACTCCAGCCTGGCCCGGCTGAACCGCCTGCCGGTGCAGGAACTGAAGCTGGACCGCAGCTTCGTCCGCGACCTGGAGAGCAACAGCACCAGCCGCACCCTCAGCGACGCCGTGCTGAACATCGGCCGCAGCCTGGGCATGACGGTGGTCGCCGAAGGCATCGAGAACCCCGAGCAACTGCGCATCCTCGAAGCCCAGGGCTACAGGGTGGCCCAGGGCTACCTGCTGTCCCCACCGCTACCGGCCGAAGGGTTCGCGGCCTGGCTGAAGGCGAGGCAGGTGGCGGGGTGATTCTGTAGGACCGAGCTTGCTCGCGAACCGGGCAGTCACTGGGTTATTCCCCTTCGGGCCAGCGCAAGCGCTGTTCGCGATGGAGCCGCGTCCCGCGTTCGCGGGAATGACGAGGGGGAAGGATGGTGCCTGACCTCCAAGCCACTCAGGACAGCACCCTCTCCCTTCAGGGCGGGGCGCGCAGCCGAGGGTTGGGGAGAGGGCGCTCTCAACCCCAGCACCTAAGCCACCGGGGAAACCCCGTTAGGCTGCGGCGTATAACCGCGAACGGTTATACGCCCTACGTTTCAGGATGACGCCGGACTCACCGCCCACTCCGAACGGCCCCCTCTCCCTTCGGGAGAGGGCTGGGGTGAGGGAGCGGAGTCAACCCGATACACCGCAGCCACCGGGAAACCCCATTCGCGAGCAAGCTCGCTCCTACAAAAAAACCGCCCGAATGCGACCCACACACAAAAACGCCGTTTCCCTTTCGGAGAAACGGCGTTCCCGTGACCCTCACCGGGCCTCAACTACCAACCAGCACTCACTTGCCCATGTACTTGCCGATCTCGTACTTGCCGACGGCCATGCGGTGCACTTCGTCCGGGCCGTCGGCCAGGCGCAGGGTGCGCTGCATGGAGTACCAGTAGGCCAGCGGGAAGTCGTTGGAGACGCCGGCGCCGCCGTGGATCTGGATGGCGCGGTCGATCACCTGCAGGGCGACGTTGGGCGCCACCACCTTGATCTGGGCGATCTCGCTCTGGGCGATCTTGTTGCCCACGGTGTCCATCATGTACGCGGCGTTGAGGGTCAGCAGGCGGGCCTGGTTGATCTCGATGCGCGAGTTGGCGATGTGGTCGATGTTGCCGCCCAGGCGCGCCAGCGGCTTGCCGAAGGCGGTGCGGCTGGTGGCGCGCTTGCACATCAGTTCCAGGGCGCGCTCGGCCATGCCGATGGAGCGCATGCAGTGGTGGATGCGGCCCGGGCCGAGGCGGCCCTGGGCGATCTCGAAGCCGCGACCCTCGCCCAGCAGCACGTTCTCGTAGGGCACGCGGACGTTCTCGAAGAGCACCTCGGCGTGGCCGTGGGGCGCGTCGTCGTAGCCGAACACCGGCAGCGGGCGGAGGATCTTCACCCCGGGGGCGTCGCTGGGCACCAGGATCATCGAGTGCTGCTGGTGGCGCGGCGCGTCCGGGTTGGTCAGGCCCATGAAGATCATCACCTTGCAGCGCGGGTCGCAGGCGCCGGAAGTCCACCACTTGCGGCCGTTGATGACCCACTCGTCACCGTCGCGCACGGCGTTGGCCTGCATGTTGGTGGCGTCGGAGGAAGCCACGCCAGGCTCGGTCATGGCGAAGGCGGAGCGGATTTCGCCGCGCAGCAGCGGTTCCAGCCAGGTGCGCTTCTGTTCCTCGCTGCCGTAGCGGACGAGGGTCTCCATGTTGCCGGTATCCGGGGCCGAGCAGTTGAACGGCTCGGCGCCGATCAGCGAGCGGCCCATGATCTCCGCCAGCGGGGCGTACTCCATGTTGGTCAGGCCGGCGCCGTATTCGGACTCGGGCAGGAACAGGTTCCACAGGCCCTCGGCCTTGGCGCGGGCCTTGAGGTCCTCCATGACCTGGGTCGGCTGCCAGCGGTCGCCTTCGGCTACCTGTTGCTCGAAGACGCTCTCGGCGGGATATACATAAGCTTCCATGAACGCGGTGACGCGCTCACGCAGGTCCTGGACCTTGGCGGAATAGGCGAAATCCATGGGGGCTACCTTCTGGCAGGGGTTTGTCTTGTGTCGAGGAAGATGCTAGAACAGGCAGCACGATTTACCTAGCCTATTATCCGAATCAATGAACATTCATAACCCGCATGATGGTCCGCCATCCCGGGTATGATCCGGCCACAACAATGACAAGCGGAGCCACGGGATGAACCTGAACAAGGTCGACCTGAATCTGTTCATCGTCTTCGATGCCATCTACACCGAAGCCAACCTCACCCGCGCCGGACAGATCGTCGGCATCACCCAACCCGCGGTGTCCAACGCCCTCGCCCGCCTGCGCGAGACCTTCAACGACCCGCTGTTCGTGCGCACCGCCCAGGGCATGGTGCCCACGCCCATGGCGCAGAACATCATCGGCCCGGTGCGCAACGCCCTGCAGCTGCTGCGCGTATCGGTGCAGGAAAGCCGCACCTTCACCCCACAGCAGGCGAGCAAGACCTACCGCATCAGCATGACCGACCTCACCGAGGCCATCATCCTGCCGCCGCTGTTCCAGCGCCTGCGCCGCCAGGCGCCCAACGTGCACATCGAGAGCTTCCTCTCCAAGCGCCGCGAGACCACCAAGGAACTGGCCGCCGGGCGCCTGGACTTCGCCGTGGACGCGCCGCTGAACACCGACCCGCAGGTGCGCCACGTCAAGCTGATGGAGGACCGCTACGTCTGCGCCATGCGCCACGGCCACCCGCTGGCCAGGCCGAAGCTGAGCCTGGAGGAGTACCTGTCGCTGACGCACATCCAGATCTCCAGCCGCCGCAGCGGCCTGGGCTATATCGACCTGTCGCTGGGCAAGATGGGCCTGCAGCGCAAGATCGCCCTGCGCTCGCAGCACTACCTGATGGCCTCCAACGTGGTGCAACAGACCGACATGGCGGTGACGGTGCCCGAGCGCTTCGCCCGCCACCACAACCTGCACTACGTGGACCTGCCGGTGAGCGACGTGCCCAAGCTGGAAACCCACCTGTACTGGCACGAAAGCACCGACCAGGACCCGGCCAACCGCTGGATGCGCGAGCAGCTGATCGAGCTGTGCCAGCAGGTCACCGCCCGCGAGGCGCGGGAAGCGCAGCAAGGCTGACCTGCCGCGGGGGCTGTCCGCGAAGTTCCCGCATTCGCCGGAATGACCAGGGTCGCCGGCTGACTCCATTCTCCCCACAGACACCGAACGACCCCCTCTCCCTTCAGGGCGGGGCGCGCAGCCGAGGGCTGGGGAGAGGGACGGTGTCAACCCGATATACCGTAGCCGCCGGTAAACACCGTTCGCGAGCAAGCTCGCTCCTACAGCCGCGCCCCCTTCCCCCCTATCCAAGGTCGGGCCGGCCCCTCCTTGGCCGCAAATAACCCTTCCATGGCCGGATCGGACCTCTCCCTTGTCCGACAATCCTTCCAACAATTACATCAACCAATGACACATTCACCGTGTCAGGCCCTCCGTCCCGCCGGCGCCACTGCCTGCCCATGCCGCCGCCGGGGCTCGTCGAACAACAACAAGGAGTCGCCCATGAACGCCCAGACCGAACCGCTCCGCGCCCACTTCCCCGTCCGGCGCATGGATTTCAGCTTCACCGAGACGCCGAAGTACTGGTGGGACGATCAGCCCTTCATGTCGCACTTCATGAACAACCTGTCCTCGCTGTTCCCCTATGGCGAGAAGTTCTTCGTCGACAGCGTGCGCGCCGTGCGCGACCGCATCCAGGACCCGCAGCTGCAGAAGGACGTGTCCGCCTTCATCGGCCAGGAGGCCATGCACTCCAAGGAACACGCGGCCTACAACGAATACGCCGAGGAACACGGCATCGACCTGGAACGCCTGGAGCTGCGCATCAAGCACCTGCTCGGCGCGGTCAGCAAGGTCACCACCAAGAAGCAGGACCTGGCCATCACCTGCGCCCTGGAGCACTTCACCGCGACCATGGCCGAGCGCCTGCTGCGCCGCGAGGACCTGAGCACGCAGATGCGCTCGCCGAAGATGTACAAGCTGTGGATGTGGCACGCCATCGAGGAGAACGAGCACAAGGCGGTGGCCTACGACGTCTACCAGCAGGTCTACGGCGGCTACTTCACCCGCACCGCGGTGATGCTGCTGACCACCGTGATCTTCCTCGGCGTGATCGGCGGCTTCCAGATCCACCTGCTGCGCCGCGACCGCCAGCTGTTCAACTGGCGCAGCTGGAAGCACGGCCTGGTCACCCTGTTCGGCCTGCGCAACGGCTACTTCACCCAGCTCGTGCTGCCCTGGCTGGACTACTTCCGCCCCGGCTTCCACCCCTTCGACCACGACACCAAGACGCTGGAGAAGTACTGGAAGGACAAGCTCGACTTCGCTGGTTGAGCCGCCCCCTCACCTGTAGGAGTGGGCCCTGCCCGCGAATCGCGCGCAGGGCGCGCTCCTACAGGTGCAGCACGGCTTCTCGTAGGAGCGAGCTTGCTCGCGAACAGACTCTCCCTACTCTCCCTGTGAGGACGGATCTCGGAACAACCGCGTTCCCTCACCCCAGCCCTCTCCCAGAGGGAGAGGGAGCCGTCCGTGCCGGGATGAGCAATGCATTGCACCGGAAACCTCTGCGGCCGCCGGCTAACGCCATGACAGCCAAGCACACCGAACGGCCCCCTCTCTCTCTGGGAGAGAGAGGGGGCCGTCCGTGCCGGGATGAGCAATGCATTGCGCCGGAAACCTCTGCGGCCGCCGGCTAACGCCATGACAGCCAAGCACACCGAACGGTCCCCTCTCCCTCTGGGAGAGAGAGGGAGCCGTCCGTGCCGAGATGAGCAATGCATTGCGCCGGAAACCTCTGCGGTCGCCGGCTAACGCCATGACAACCAAGCACACCGAACGGTCCCCTCTCCCTCTGGGAGAGGGTTAGGGTGAGGGAGCAGAGTCGGGTTCCGCACCCTGCACGACAGGAACGCTCCTACAACCCCAACGCCTGCAACACCGCCGCCCCGGTGAACAGCAGCAGCACCTGCCGCTCCGCCAGTGCGCGGACCTCGCCCCGTTGCCCTTCCGGCAATTCCAGGTAATCCAGCGACAGCTGGAACAGCTGCCGGCTGATCAGCCTCGACAGCTGCGCCACCTCCTGCGCCGGCACCTCCGGCAGCAGGCGGAACAGGGCGATGTCCTCGGCCATGTCGGCGCCGAAGTCGTCCATCACCTGGCCCAGCGCTTCGCGCAATGCCACCGAGGGGCCGTGCAGCTCGCGCACGCCGATGATGAAGGCCTCGGGGTGGCGTTCGACGAAATCGAAGAACAGCCGCACCGTCTCCTCGCACACCCGCTGGCCGCGGGCGAAGTCCAGGCCCAGCGGGGTGGCCGCCGCGCTGCCCGCCGCCGGCGCGCGCCCGGCCGCTTCGCGGCGCAGTTCGCGCAGCGGCTGGCGCAGCTGGGTGGCGATGTCGCGGATGATCGCCAGGCCCAGGTCGTCGACGTCGGCGAAGTGGCGGTAGAAGGTGTTGGGGTTCAGCCCGGCCTCGCGGGCCAGCTCGCGCAGGCCGATGCTGCTCAGGCTGCGCCGGCTGGAGGCCAGGCGCAGCGCCGCCTCCATCAGCAGGCGCTTGCCCGGTGCATCCTGGCGTTGTGTTACCGCGTCCGGTTCCAGACTCATCCTTGCCCCACCTCGCCCACCCTAAAGATTGGTTGCCCGCGAAGTATACAGATGTCTACATTGGCACCACGTAGACAGTTGTATACGCCTGCACACAAGCATAACAGGAGCCAGGTAAATGGGAACTCAACCTAAGACTGCCGCGGTCAGACACTGCAAGGTGGCCATCATCGGCACCGGTTTCTCCGGCCTGGGCATGGCCATCCGCCTCAGCCAGGAGGGCGAGGACGACTTCCTGCTGTTCGAGAAGGACGCCGGCGTCGGCGGCACCTGGCGGGTCAACAACTACCCCGGCTGCGCCTGCGACGTGCAGTCCCACGTCTACTCCTTCTCCTTCGAGCCGAACCCGGAATGGACGCGCATGTTCGCCCGCCAGCCGGAAATCCGCGGCTACCTGGAGAACTGCTGGAAGAAATACCGCCTGGAAGGCCGCACCCTGCTGAATACCGAGATCCAGCGCCTGGAGTGGGACGAGGCGCGCGACCTCTGGCACCTGCGCGACGCCGCCGGCAACCACTACACCGCCCAGGCGGTGGTCTCCGGCATGGGCGCCCTGTCGATCCCCTCGATCCCCGACCTCAAGGGCCTGGACAGCTTCAAGGGCCACGCCTTCCACTCGCAGCACTGGGACCACGACTACGACCTGAAGGGCAAGCGCGTGGCGGTGATCGGCACCGGCGCCTCGGCCATCCAGTTCGTTCCGGAAATCCAGCCGCTGGTGGCCAGCCTGGACCTCTACCAGCGCACCGCGCCGTGGATCCTGCCCAAGCCCGACCGCGCCATCAGCGACAAGGAACGGGCGCGCTTCAAGCACTTCCCGCTGGTGCAGAAGCTCTGGCGCGGCGCGCTCTACAGCATGCTCGAAGGCCGCGTGCTGGGCTTCACCTTCGCGCCCTGGGCGATGAAGATGATCGGCAAGCTGGCGGTGCGCTACATTCACCAGCAGGTCAAGGACCCGGAACTGCGCCGCAAGCTGACCCCGGACTACACCATCGGCTGCAAGCGCATCCTGATGTCGCCGAACTACTACCCGGCGCTGGCCGCGCCGAACGCCTCGGTGATCACCGACGGCATCCGCGAGATCCGCGAGCACAGCATCGTCACCGCCGACGGCCAGGAGCGCGAGGTGGACGCGATCATCTTCGGCACCGGCTTCACCGCCAACGACCCCATCCCCCGCGGCACCGTGTTCGGCCGCGGCGGCGTGGACCTGCTGGATACCTGGCCGCAGGGCCCGGAGGCCTACAAGGGCACCGTCACCCGCGGCTTCCCCAACCTGTTCTTCCTGATGGGCCCGAACACCGGCCTGGGCCACAACTCCATGGTCTACATGATCGAGTCGCAGATCGCCTACGTGCTCGGCGCGCTGAAGCTGATGCAGCGCCGCGAGCTGCTCAGCCTGGAGGTCAAGGAAGACGAGCAACAGCGCTGGAACCTCAAGCTGCAGCGCGGGCTCAACCATAGCGTGTGGAACACCGGCGGCTGCAAGAGCTGGTACCTGCACCCGGTGAGCGGGCGCAACTGCACCCTGTGGCCGGGCTTCACCTGGCGCTTCCGCCTGCTCACCCGCAGTTTCGACGCCGCCGCCTATCATCTGAAGGCCAGGCCGTTCGAGGAAACCGCAGTCACCCAGCAACCCCGCGCCGAGGAGGTCCCGGCATGAAGTCCTTCGAGAACAAAGTCGCCGCCATCACCGGCGCCGGTTCCGGCATCGGCCGCGCCCTGGCCCGCGAGCTGGCCTCGCGCGGCTGCCACCTGGCGCTGGCCGACGTCAACGCCGCGGGGCTGGAGGAAACCCGCCAAGCCCTGGCCTCCTACGGCGTGCGCATCTCCACCGAGGTGGTCAACGTCGCCGAGCGCGAGCAGGTCCACGCCTGGGCCGACAAGGTGGTGGCCGAGCACGGCAAGGTCAACCTGGTGTTCAACAACGCCGGGGTGGCCCATGCCGGCACCGTGGAAGGCAGCGAGTACGAAGAGTACGAGTGGATCACCAACATCAACTTCTGGGGCGTGGTCTACGGCACCAAGGCCTTCCTGCCGCACATCAAGGCCAGCGGCGAGGGGCACGTCGTCAACGTCTCCAGCGTGTTCGGGCTGTTCTCGCAGCCGGGCATGAGCGCCTACAACGCCACCAAGTTCGCCGTGCGCGGCTTCACCGAATCGCTGCGCCAGGAGCTGGACATGGAAGGCGGCGCGGTCTCGGCCAGTTGCGTGCACCCCGGCGGGATCAAGACCAACATCGCCCGGACCGCGCGGATGAACGACAGCCTGGCCAAGGTCACCGGGCAGAACGCCAACGCCGCGCGCCAGCAGTTCAACGACCAGCTGCTGCGCACCACCCCGGACAAGGCGGCCCAGGTGATCATCCGCGGCGTGGAGCGCGACGCACGGCGCATCCTCATCGGCGCGGATGCCCATGCCATCGATGTGATGCTGCGGGTGTTGCCGGTGTGGTACCAGAAGGTGGTTACCGTCAGCATGCGTCTGGCGGCGCGTTTTGCGCCCAAGGGCAAGGCGCGGACGGAGGGGTATGAGGCCAAGTAGGGAGTAGTGAAAGGGGAAGCCCGCTTCTTGGAGCGTAATGCTGTTCACTTAAGAAAGGATGCCGTTTCTCTGCCTGGGGGAAACGGTATTTTTCATTTGGGGTTATGGCTTGGCTCGCGAGGCTTGCCCCACTCCGGCCTTAAGCTCGTCATTGCCGCGAACAATACTTGCGCTGGCCCGAAGGGGAATAACCCAGTTGCCTTGGCTTGGGTATTTCTGCGCCGCACCGAGTCTGCCCGACCGTCTTGTTTCGCCCCCTCGGGCGAGTCCCTTTTGTCAATCGCCACAAAAGGAACCAAAAAGGCTTGCCCCGCCATACGGGCCCGACAGAGTCGGGCTACCCTCACGAATTCCCCCGCCACGGAGGCCCGCCCCGAGGGTACGTCCCTGTAGCCCATCGGGGCTCTCGCGACATCCATGTCGCATGACCTCCTGAGCGCCGGTTTCGTTCGGCCTGCTGAAGGGGCGTTTCGGAGTGCGCGGATGTTTCTCTGGAAGTATCAAGAGCAAAAGCCAAAGCGAATGCGTTTTGGCTTTTCGTAGGAGCGAGCTTGCTCGCGAACAATGGCGTTTCCCGGCGGCTGCGGTGTTTGGGATTGACTCCGCTCCCTCTCCCCAGCCCTCTCCCTGAAGGGAGAGGGGGCAGTCCGTGCCGAGAGAAGGAATGGTTTCAACCGGAAACCATCGGAGTTGCCGGCTGACTCAGGGATACCCAAGCGCTCCGAACGGTCCCCTCTCCCTTCAGGGAGAGGGTTAGGGAGAGGGAACGAGGTCCGGCCATACACCAGCGCAGCCAGGTAACTCCATGGGTTCGCGAGCAAGCTCGCTCCTACGAAATGCCCGCCCCCTCAAAGCCCCATCTGCTTGGCGATGATCTCGTTCATGATCTCCCGCGTCCCCCCACCGATGGAGAGAATGCGGTTATCGCGATACAACCGCTCCACCAGGCTCTCGCGCATATACCCCATGCCACCCAGCAGCTGCACTGCGTCATAGACCACCCGATCCGCGACATCGGTGGCGAAGTTCTTGGCCATGGAGATTTCCTTCACCACGCTCTGCCCAACGGCCATCTTCGCCGCCTGGCGGTAGGTGAACTCGCGGGAGACTTCCACCTGGGTGGCCATCTCCGCCAGGCGGTGCTTGAGCACCTGGAACTTGCCGATGGGCTTGCCGAAGGCTTCGCGCTCGGCGCTCCATTTCAGGGCTTCCTCCAGGGCCAGCTGGGCGGTCATGTTGGCCATGGTGGCCAGGGCCAGGCGCTCGCTCTGGAAGTTGGCCATGATGCAGGCGAAGCCCATGTTCTCCATGCCGATCAGGTTTTCCACCGGCACCCGGCAGTCGTCGAAGAACAGCTCGGCGGTGTCCGAGGCCCACCAGCCCATCTTCTTCAGCTTGCGGCCCACCGTGAAGCCGGGCGTGCCCTTCTCCACCAGCAGCAGGCTGACGCCGCCGTAGCCCTCGCCGCCGGTGCGCACCGCCACCGTGTAGTAGTCGGCGCGCACGCCGCTGGTGATGAAGGTCTTGCTACCGGTCACGCGGTAGTGGTCGCCGTCGCGCACGGCGCGGGTCTTCAGGCTGGCCACGTCGGAGCCGCCGGAGGGCTCGGTGACCGCCAGGGCCATGATCTTCTCGCCGGCCAGCACCTGCGGCACGATGCGTTCGCGCAGTTCCGCGCGGCCCCACTTGAGCAGCGGCGGCAGGCCGATGTCCAGCGAGCCCAGGCCGGCCACCAGGCCGCCGGAACCGCTGCGCATCAGTTCCTCGCTGGCCGCCAGCTTGGCGAACAGGTCGCCCTCGTGGCTGCCGCCGTAGGCTTCGGGGTAGCCGATGCCGAGGATGCCGGCCTCGCCGGCCTTGCGGTAGAGCTCGCGGGGGAACTCCTCGGCTTCTTCCCAATCGGCGATGTGCGGGAGGATTTCCCGCTCGACGAAGCGCCGCACCGAGTCGCGGACCAGGCGGTGGCTGTCGTCGAAGTATTCGGTGAATGCGGACATGGCGGGCCTCCAGGCGGGTTGCCTGAAAACTTACCGAGCGCTTGCTTGGTTTTCAAGGCGAGACTTGCGCCATCGCCTGGGCCGTTTCGGCCCGATGCCTCTGGACTAGACAATCGGCCGGCGCCCGGCCAGGGCGTGGGCCAGGGTGCCGCCGTCCACCAGCTCCAGTTCGCCGCCCAGGGGCACGCCGTGGGCGATGCGGCTGAGCACCAGGCCGCTGCCGGCCAGCAGTTGGGCGATGTAGTGGGCGGTGGCCTCGCCTTCCACCGTGGGGTTAGTGGCGAGGATGATCTCGGCGAAGTTGCCGGCCTTGATCCGCGCTTCCAGCTCGGGAATGCCGATGGCCTCCGGGCCCAGGCCGTCCAGCGGCGAGAGGTGGCCCTTGAGCACGAAGAAGCGCCCGCGATAGCCGGTCTGCTCCACCGCGAACACGTCCAGCGGGCCTTCCACCACGCACAGCAGCGAGTCGTCGCGGCGTGGGTCGGCGCACTGCGGGCAGAGTTCCTCCTCGCTCAGCGTGCGGCACTGCTTGCAGTGCCCTACCCCTTCCATGGCCTGGGTCAGCGCCTGGGCCAGGCGCAGCCCGCCCGTGCGGTCACGCTCCAGCAACTGCAGCGCCATGCGCTGGGCGCTCTTCTGCCCCACCCCGGGGAGAATGCGCAGGGCGTCGATGAGTTGGCGGATCAGCGGGCTGAAGCTCATGGAAGTATCTGACTGCAAGGGGTGGAAGAAGGGCTAAAAGCTGGAAGCTGGAAGCTGGAAGCTGGAAGCTGGAAGCTGGAAGAGCCTGCGGCTTTTGCTTCTGGCCTCCAGCTTCCAGCCCACTTGCTTAGAACGGCATCTTGAAGCCGGGGGGCAGTTGCATGCCGGCGGTCATGCCCGCCATCTTCTCCTGGTTGTTCTGCTCGATCTTGCGCACGGCGTCGTTCACCGCGGCGGCGATCAGGTCTTCGAGGATTTCCTTGTCCTCCTGCATCAGGCTGTCGTCCAGGCTGACGCGCTTGACGTCGTGCCGGCCGGTCATCACCACGCTCACCAGGCCGGCGCCGGACTGGCCGGTGACTTCGGCGTTGGCCAGCTCTTCCTGCATCTTCTGCATCTTTTCCTGCATCTGCTGGGCCTGCTTCATCAGGCCGGCCATGCCACCTTTCATCATCTCGATCACCTTTTGTCGTTCAGGGTTGGTTGGGCGCCGGCCTTCAGGCCTTCGCCGCCAGGGGTTCGATGGTACCGGCGCGAACCACCGCGCCGAACTGCTGCCGCATCTGCTGCACGTAAGGGTCCGCCTCGATGGAGCGCTCGGCCTCGCGCTGGCGCTCGGCGCGCTTGCGCGCCGCGGCCTGGGCCGGGGTTTCCTGCTCGGGCTTCTGGATGGTCACTTCCAGCTTCAGGGTGCGCCCGTGGTACTGGCTCAGCGCGTCGTTCAGGCGGCGCTGCTGGGTGGCGTTGTACAACGCGCTCTGCCCCGGGTCCAGGTGCAGGTGCCAGGTGTCGTCCTCCACCGCGACCAGGGTGCAGTTGGCGCCGATGCTCGCGGTCAGGCCGCCCAGGCCCAGGCGCGGGAACAGGTCCAGCCACTCGGCGGCAAGGCCCGTGGCCGGCAGGGCCGCCGGTTCCGGTTCGGGCTCGGGTTGGGCGCTGGCCTGCGACTCGTCGCCGCCTTCCAGGTAGCTGAGCGAGTCCATGTCGACTTCATAGTAGTCCTCGGCCGGCGGCGGCTCCTCGTCGCGGTCGTCGTCCTCGCTGTCGGCCATGGCGATGATAGGCGCGGGCTCGGGCAGTGGAGCGGGCTCGGCGGCCGGCTGGGGCGCGGGCGCGACCGGCGGCTGCGCGGCGGGCGGCGCGGCGGGTTCTTCCCAGGGCAGGTCGACGACGGGCGGCGGTTCGGCCGGAACGGCCTGCGCTTCGACCGCCGGCACCTCGACGGGCACGGCCTGCGGGGCGGGCTCGACAGGTGCGGGCGCAGCCTCGACGACAGGCGCCGGCGCAGGTTCGGGCGCAACCTCGGCTACCGGAGCCGGAGCCGGAGCCGGAGCCGGAGCCGGAGCCGGAGCCGGAGCCGGAGCCGGAGCCGGAGCCGCCACAGGCTGCGGCGCGGGGGCCGGTTGCGCAACGGCGGCGGGCACGGTGGACACCACCGGCACGCTGGCCGCGCTGGCAACGGCTGCCGGCGCCGCAACGGCGGCGCCGGCCACTGGGTTGCGGTTGGAATCAGCCGTGGCCGTGCTGATCCCCAGGTCCTTTAGCGGTGACCTCGGTGGCGCGCCGCCATCGGCCGGGCGGAAGGCCAGCATGCGCAGCAGCACCATTTCGAAGCCGCTGCGCGGGTCCGGCGCCAGGGGCAGGTCGCGGCGGCCGATCAGGCCCATCTGGTAGTAGAACTGCACGTCCTCGCCGGGCAGCGCTTGCGCTAGGGCCAGCACCTTGTCGCGGTCGCCCTGGCCGTTGTCGACGGCGTCCGGCAGCACCTGGGCGATGGCCACGCGGTGCAGCACGTTGAGGATTTCGGCCAGCACCCCGCCCCAGTCCGGGCCTTGTTCGGCCAGGTGGCGCACGGCATCCAGCAGCGCCCGGGCGTCGCCTTCGAGCAGCGCGTGGAGCACGCCGTAGACCTGGCCGTGGTCGAGGGTGCCGAGCATGGCGCGCACGTCGGCGGCCAGCACCTTGCCCTCACCGAAGGCGATGGCCTGGTCGGTCAGGCTCATGGCGTCGCGCATGGAGCCGTCGGCGGCGCGGCCGAGCAGCCACAGGGCGTCTTCCTCGAAGGGCACGTTCTCGGCGCCGAGCACGTGGGTCAGGTGCTCCACCACGCGCTCCGGCGGCATGTTCTTCAGGCTGAACTGCAGGCAGCGCGAGAGGATGGTCACCGGCAGCTTCTGCGGGTCGGTGGTGGCCAGCAGGAACTTGACGTGGGGCGGCGGCTCTTCGAGGGTCTTGAGCAGGGCGTTGAACGAGTGCGAGGAGAGCATGTGCACTTCGTCGATCAGGTAGACCTTGTAGCGCCCGCGGCTCGGCGCGTACTGCACGTTGTCCAGCAGTTCGCGGGTATCCTCGACCTTGGTGCGGCTGGCGGCGTCCACTTCGATGAGGTCGACGAAGCGGCCCTCATCGATCTCCCGGCACACCGAGCACTGGCCGCAGGGGGTGGAGCTGATGCCGGTCTCGCAGTTCAGGCACTTGGCCAGGATGCGCGCGATGGTGGTCTTGCCCACGCCGCGGGTCCCGGTGAACAGGTAGGCGTGGTGCAGGCGCTGGTTGTCGAGCGCGTTGATCAGGGCCTTGAGGACGTGGGTCTGGCCGACCATTTCGCGGAACGAACGCGGACGCCATTTGCGGGCAAGAACCTGATAACTCATTGAAATCCATCGCGGCTGGTAGGCGGAAGTGGGCTAATCCTAGCGAAGAGGACCGGAAATTGCACCCGATGCCGGGCCAGGCTTGGCAAGAACCCTCCGAAACAGGCATTGTGTCCTGCTTCCGCACGTCCGGAGCCCGAATGCGCGCACTCCTCCCCGTCCTCCTGCTGGTAGCCGGCCTGGCCCAGGCCGATCCCCGGCAGCTGAGTTTCTCGGTGATCGAGGGCTGGGCCATGCCGCTGGCGCAGGTCGAGGACGGCCAACTGACCGGCGGTATCCTCTTCGAGCTGTTCACCCGCACCGCGCACAAGGTCGGCATGGCACCGTCCTTCCATATCCTGCCGCGGGCCCGGGTGGAACAGGCGCTGCACAGCCACAGCATCGACGTGCGCTGCTACATCGCCCCGGCCTGGCTCAGCGAGGCGTTCAGCGACTACCGCTGGAGCGTGCCGCTGCTGACCCAGCGCGACCTGCTGGTGGCCCGGGAGCGGGCGCCGGTGGAGGTCGCCACGCTGGCCGGGCAGAGTATCGGCACCGTGCTGGGCTACTCCTACCCGCACCTGCAGCGCTCGTTCGCCAGCGGGCGCCTGCACCGCGACGATGCGCGCAACCAGGAGCTGGTGCTGAAAAAGCTGGAAGCCGGGCGCTACGACTATGCGGTGTCCAGCGAGGTAGCGCTGAACTGGTTCAACCTCCAGCGGCCGGCCGAGCGCCGCCTCTACCCCGCCGCCAAGCTCGACCAGGCCGAACTGGGCTGCATGGTCCTCGACGATCCGCAACTGCCGACCCAGGCGGTGCTCGATGCCCTGGCCGAGCTCAAGGCCTCCGGGGAAATCGAGCGCATCCTCGATCATTATCGCTGATGGCCGCGCCAGGGCTGGCGATGGCGTTGGCGATGAGAAAGGTGAAGCGGCGGATAACCGCGAACGGTTATTCGCCCTACGCTTCCGGGGCCACCCCTATGCGGGCTTCGCCGCGGCGGATCCACTCGGCGTAGCGTGCCGGGATGTGCCCTTGCACCCTGCCTGCGTTCACCGTGGCGGCGTAGTCGCAGATCGCCTGCTCGCCCTCCCCTTCGCGCCGGTACAGGGTCCAGCGCACCCGGCTGCCTTCGGCCAGGGAGCAGGGTAGTTCGAAGCGGGGCGAGCCTTCGGCGTAGCCGACGTGGAAGTCGTCCGGCATGGGCCCGCCGGGGAAGCCGGCGGCATCGAGGAAACCGAACATCGAGTCGTGCTGCAGCAGGCTGCGCCGGGCGTAGGGCCAGACGTAGCGGCGCAGGAAGTGCTGGTCGGCGAAATGCTGCGAAGCCACCGGTTCGGCGAAGAACAGCCGGGCCAGTTGCGCCAGCGGCGGCAGCGCCCCGCCGACGACGCCCCAGAGCCCGGCCAGCAGCAGTTCGGTATGGGTGCCGTTGTCACGCAGCGCGTGGAAGTGCTTGTCGCTGGCCAGCCACTGGGCCACCGCCTCGGCCTCGCGCTCGCTGATCACCGAGTCGGCGTCGCGGAACAGGATGCGCTGGGCCTGGGCGTCGTCCAGGGCGAGGAAGCGCCACATCGGCCCCGGCCACTGGCGCGCGGCCTCGTCCACCCGCACCACCTGGCCGCCGTTGTCGAGCAGGCGGCGGACGATGGCCTCGGGCACGCTGTCGTCGATATAGAAGCGGCAGGTCCAGTGCGGGTAGATGCGCGGCTGTTCCAGCACGTTGAGCACCGCCGTCTCGCAATACTTGGCGCTGGCGCCGAACAGCGAGAAGGCGATCAGGTTGCGCTCGCGGGTGGCGGCGCCGGGCGGCGGCGGCAATGCCGGCAGGGCATGGGCGATCGGCGGTTCGACGCCGAACTGGCGCTCGCGCAGGCTCAGCGCGTGCAGGCCATGGCGGCGCACCTGGTCCCACTGGCGCAGGGCGCAATGGGCGTGGGACAGGGCGTCGAACAGCGCCAGGCTGTCGCCGCCGGCGGCCAGGGCGCGGCCGGCATGCTCGATGGCTTCCTGCCAGCGCTCCAGCTTGATGCAGTTCACCGCCGCGTCGGTCCAGGCCACCGCCAGCTGCGGCCAGCGCCGGGCGGTCTGCAGGCACAGTTGCAGGGCCTGCTCGTGCCGGCCCTGGGCGTAGAGGGCGCTGGCGCGCCGGCCGGCGGCCTCGACCTCGCGGCGTTCGCGGTAGCTGGGCGTGCGTTGCTTGGCCATGCTTGCCCTCCTCAGCGTTCGCGCAGCGCTTCGCGGGCGCGGTTGAGCGGCTTGGTCAGGTAGTCCCAGACGGTCTTGCTGCCGGTGTGCACGTCCACCGTGGCGACCATGCCGGGGAAGATCGGGAAGCTCTTGCCGTCCTTGTTCTGCAGCGAGTCGGTCTCGGTGCGCACGAACACCCGGTAGTAGTACTGGTCGCGGCGCACCTCGTCCTGGATGGTGTCCGGCGAGATGTGCGTCACCTTGCCCTCCAGGCCGCCGTAGATGGCGTAGTCGTAGGCGCTGATCTTCACCGTGGCGCGCTGCCCGGGGTGGATGAAGGCCACGTCGCGCGGGGAGATGCGCGCCTCCACCAGCAACTGGTCCTCCACCGGCACTATGACCATGAAGCGGCCATTGGGCGGGATGACGCCGCCGACGGTGTTCACCTCGATGTCCTTGACGATGCCGCGCACCGGCGAGAGCACGGTCAGGCGCGTCAGCGAGTCGGCGCGGCCGCGCGTCACCGACTGCTGCGCCTCCACTTCGCCGTTGGCCTTGGCCAGCTCCTCGCGGGCCTTGACGTAGTATTGGTTGCGCGTCTCGGTGGCCTTGAGCTCCAGCTCGTTGGCCTGGCGCTTCAGGCGCAGCACCTCGACGTTGCTCGCCGCGCCGATCTCGGCCAGGCGCGTGGTCAGCTTGAGTTCCTTGTCGACCAGAGCCAGGGCCTCGTTGATGCCCTTGAGGCTCTTCTCCAGGCTGTTGCGCCGCGACTTGTACAGGGCGGTCTCGGACTTCACCAGGTCCGGCTCCTCCAGCACTTGCGCGGGAAACACCAGTTCGCCGCCGTCCACTTCCGCCCGCAGGCGCGCGGCCATGGCCAGGGCGGCGCGCAGGCGCGAGGTGCTCTCGCCCACCGAGGATTCGGTCTTGGTGCGGTCGAGCTGGGCGAGCACCTGGCCCGCGTCGACGCGGTCGCCCTCCTTGACCCGCAGCTCGGCGAGGATGCCGCCTTCCAGCGACTGCACCACCTGCTCGCGCGAGCTGGGGATCACCTTGCCGGTGCCGGTGGAAACCTCGTCGAGCTCGAACAGGTAGGCCCAGGCGAACAGCAGCAGCATGCCGCCGAGCACGCTCCAGATCAGCCAGGTGGCGCGCGGCGCGTGCTCCTTCGCCTGGAAGTAGGGGGCCAGGGGCGCGGCCCCGGGCGCTTGAATCGAATTGGCTTGCATGGTCACTCCCGACGCGGGCCAGGGCCCGCGTCCTCTGCGAATTCAGTGGTGGCTCAGGCGACGGCCGGGGCCTTCTCGCCGGGCTTGGCCGCCGGCCCGCCGGCGAGCTTGGCCAGCACCGCCTGCTTGGTGTCGTCGAGGACGACGCGGCCGTTGTCGACCACGATGATGCGGTCGACCCACTTGAGCACCGCCGGGCGGTGCGTCGCCACCACCAGGGTGCGCGAGGCCAGCCAGGGCTCCAGGTGGCGGATCAGGCCCTGCTCGCCGACCTCGTCGAGCCAGGCGGTGGGTTCGTCGAGCAGCAGCACACGCGGCTGGCGCAGCAGCGTGCGGGCCAGCAACAGGCTCTGGCGCTGGCCGCCGGAGAGGCCGCGGCCGCCTTCCTGGACCATGTGCTCCAGGCCGTCGGGCAGCGCCTGCACCATGCCCAGGGCGCCGCTCAGGCGCAGGGCTTCGAGCAGTTCCTCGTCGCTGGCGTTGGGCCGGCCCATGGTCAGGTTGTCGCGCAGGGTGCCGAAGAACAGGTTGGCCTGCTGGCTGAGGAAGGCCACGTCGCGGCGCACGTCGTAGGGGTCGATCAGTTCCAGGCGCAGCGAGTCGAGCAGCAGGCTGCCCTCCTGCGGCCGGTACATGCCGGCCAGCAGTTGCAGCAGGCTGGACTTGCCGGCGCCGTTGCGGCCGAGGATGGCCACCTTCTCGCCGGCGGCGATGCGCAGCTGGCCCACTTCGATGGCCGCGCGCTTGTCGTCCTGGCCGTAGCGGAAGCGCACGCCTTCGAGCTGGTAGTCGCCGTGCAGCACCGGGCGGTGCAGGCGCTTGCCGCCCTCGGCGCTTTCCACCGGGCGCTGCATCAGCTCCTCCAGGCCCTCGCGGGCGACCTTGGCCTGCTGCCAGCGCGACATGATCCCGGAGATCTGCGCCAGCGGCGCGATCATCCGCGAGGACAGGATGGACATGCCGATCAGCGCGCCGGTGGTCATGTCGCCGCTCATCACCTGGAAGCAGCCGACCAGCACCACCAGCACGTAGACCAGCGTCTGCACTTCCTGGGTCCAGGCCATGAGCGCGCCGGAGATGAAGCGCTGGCGCATGCTGACGGTGGCCGAGACCTCGTTGAGGTGGTTCCACTGGTTCTGGAAGCGCTGCTCGGCGCGCAGTTGCTTGACGTCCTCGATGCCCTGCACCGCCTCCACCAGGATGGCGTTGCGGATCGCCGACTCGCGCATGCCTTCCTTGGACAGCCGCGCCAGCGGCTTCTGCGCCAGCAGGCCGGGGATCAGCAGCAGCGGCAGCACCGCCAGCGGCACCAGGGCCATGACCCCGCCCACCGACCAGAGCACCACCAGGAACAGGAAGAAGAACGGCAGGTCGGCCAGCGCGCCCAGGGTGGTCGAGGTGATCAGTTCGCGCACCTGCTCCATCTCGCGGATCTGCGAGATGAACGAGCCGGTGGACTTGGACATGGCCTCGTTGCGCAGGCGCAGGGCGTGGCCGAAGACGCGGTCGGAAATGCGCAGGTCGGCGCGCTTGCCGATCAGGTCGGAGATGTGGGTGCGCGCCAGGCGCATGCCAAAGCCGATGAGCACCGCCAGCAGCACCCCGCCGAACAATACCCAGAGGGTCGGCTCGGACTGCGACGGCACCACGCGGTCGTAGACCTGCATGGAGAACAGCATGGAGGCCAGGGCCAGGACGTTGGCCACCAGCGAGGCGAGCATGACGTCGCCGTAGCGCCGCCAGTCGCGCAGCACCAGGCTCCAGAACCAGTTGGGCTGGTAGGGCTTGATGTAGTCGTCGACGCGCACGTCGGCCACCGCGACTTCCGGGCGCAGGCAGTAGACGCGCTCCACCCGCTCGACCACTTCCTCGGCCGGCAGGGCCTGCAGCACGCCCTGCTCGCCGCTCAGGCGCACGCCGACGCGGCCCTGGCCGTCGATGCTTTCGATGACGCCGACCTGGCCGCCGGAGAACTGCGCCAGCACCGGCAGGCGCCAGGGGTCGAGCACGCCCTTGTCCAGGGCCTCGGCGCGCAGCGTCAGGCCCATGTCGCGGGCCATGTGCTGCAGCTGCCCGTCCAGGTCCTGGCCCTGGCGCCATTGCAGGCCGACGCGGACGCGTTCTTCGGAAACGTCCAGGCGGTAATGCCGGGCCACCATCAGCATGGCTTCCAGCCACGGGCTGCTGACGGCATCCGGGCGTTGCGCTTGCGCGGTCATAGGGAATCACTCTCGAGTTGGAAGACGTCGTGCATCCGCCCGGTGGCGTTGATGAAGGCCACCTGGGCGCTCCACAGGTCGTGGCGGGCGTTCACCGAATCGCTCTGCGCCTGGTAGATCTCCTGCTCGGCGTTGAGCAGGTCGAGCAGCGTGCGGGTGCCCAGCGAGAGGTACTGCTCGCGGTACAGGCGCTGGGTGTCGACGATGCTTTTCTGGCGGTCGGCGAGCACGCGCAGGCGCTCGTCGAGGCCGCCCATCTGTTCCTGCAGGGCGACCCACTGGTCGCGGGCCTCCAGCTGCCGGGTGTGCAGGCGCTCCTCGGCCGCCCGCAGCGCCTGGCCGGCGCCGCGCACCCGCGCCGAGGGCGCGCCGCCGGCGAACAGGTCGTGCTTGACGCCGAGGGTCAGGGTGTAGACGCGTTCGCCGGCCATGTCGCCGGCATTGCCGAAGTACTTGTTGACGCCGCCGTCGACGGTGAAGGTCGGCCGCGTGTTGGCGCGCGCCAGGGACAGCTGGGCCTCGGCCTCCTCGCGCTCGGCCACCGCCATGCGCACGCCGACCGGCATCCGCGGGTTCGGCTCGATCAGCCGCACGGCCTGTTGCAGGCGCTCGGCGGGCACGTCCACGGCGGCCTCGTCCACCTCGCGGCCGATCATGGTGCGCAGCTTGCTCTTCTGCTGGCGCAGCTGCGTCTCGATGGCCAGCAGCGAGGCTTCGGCCGCCTCCACCCGCGACTGCGCCTGGATCAGGTCGGCCTGGGTGCTGGCGCCTTCGCTGGCGCGCTGCCGGGCCAACTGGCGCAGGCGCTGCAGGCCGTCCACCAGGGTCCGGGCGCTGTCGCGCAGGGCGCGGTAGCGGGCCACTTCGATCAGCGCCTGGGCCGACTGCCGGGCGACCTCGTCCACCTCGCTCATCAGTTGGAAGCGCTGCACCTGCACGCCGGCTTCGGCGCCCTTGACCGCGTTGGCCACCTTGCCGAAGTCGTAGATCATCTGCGAGGCGGACAGCGACAGGTTCTGGCCGCTGCCGTAGGCGCCCTGCTTGCCGGTGTTCAGGCCGGTCTGGATGGTCGGCAGGTAGCCGGCCCTGGCCACGTTGATGGCCTCGCGCTGCTGGTCGAGCTGGGCCGCGGCATCGCGGATCGACGGGTAGGTCTGCACCGCCAGGCTGACCGCATGCCACAGGTCCAGGGTACCGCCCTGCCCCGCTCCGGCGTCCGACGACTGCCAGTCGCGGGTCAGGTGGTCGACCGACAGGTCCAGTTTCTTCCGCGGGGCATCCTGCCACCCGCATTCGGGCTGGCAGAGCAGGCGCTTGCCGCCCTTGCCCTCCGGCTCGGCGCCGAGGACCACCAGCGGGGTGAATGCCAGCCAGGCCAGCGCACCCCAATGCAACTTGTTGAGAAACATCTGAACCACCCTGAAAAATCGAGCCGCAATGCTACGAGTCAGGTCGTGGACATTCTTCGGGGATATCCTGAAAAAGCCTCGAACCGCTAAAGAATCAGGCAATAGGCTATTACGCGAGCCGAATAGCCAGACAGTGGAGAAATCCAACCTGACTTGTAGGAAATCTCTTATAGATAAAATTAAGAAAATTCCGATTGATATATTTAAGAAATCAACCAGGGACTATCGCCAGACAACAAAAAAGCCACTACCGAAGTAGTGGCTTATTTTCGATAAGACAGCGTACTGGCGATATCAACGCGGCCCGTTTCCAGAGCCGGAATTATTGCCGGAGAATGGATTGCCCAAGAGACTTCCCAAGGATTGGAGTTGCGAGGAAGTCCCCTGTGCCAGGCCATTGAACAACCCGGAGATGGCACCGAAGATCGTGCCCACGGTGACGTTGAGGATAGCGCCGATCGGGTTGCCGCCCAGCAGGCTGGAAAGCCCCTGGGTGATGCCCCCCAGCGCACCGCTCAAGGTGCCGAAGAGCGCACCGCCGATGCTGTCGAGGAAGCCGGAAGAGGCTCCGCCGGCGACCATTTCCAGTTCCTGCCCATTGAGTTCTTTCATCATGCCTCCATCATCGAGCGCATAGAGGAGCCTGCCGGATACCGGCAGGCTCCCTGTTCCACCGAACAGATGGGAATGCCACCCAGCCAAGCGGTGGCATTCATTCGGGTCGATGCCGGATCAACGCGGGCCGGTGGAGGAACCGCCGCCGCCCACCAGGCTGCCCAGCAGACCGCCGCCTTGGCCGACCTGCGGGGCCGGAACGTTCATGCTCCACCAACCTTCGGCGTTGGCGTTGAAGGTTTCCAGCGACATGCCCCAGCCATTCACCAGGCCGTAGGTAACGGCATGGATAACGCCGAGAACGCCACCGATGACGCCACCGAAGGCACCGCTGGCGACGCCAACGCCCAGAATGCCGCCCACCGAACCACCGGTTACCACGCCCTTCGCCACGCCGGTGCTGAGGGACAGCGGAATCAGCATGATGGCGGCGCCGATGCGACCGATAACGTCATCGATGATGCCAGCGCCGGCGACCATCTCTACTTCGTGAATGTTCAACTCTTGCATTTTCGTACTCCTTGCACATTGAGTGCTTATGTTGGCTTTCTTGCTGCGCTACCACTTATGTGGCGCGACCAGGTGATTGTTCTGTATGGAAATACCCATGACAACCTTAAATCGGCGAACTAAATCGCCATTCAGATTTCCTGGCAAAAGGCCATAAAAATACAACCAGCGAACCTGGAAGTTTCGTACAAAATAATCTTATGAATGGTGAGCGGATAATGGTCGCGAAAGATAGTTCGCGAGCCGAATATATGAATAACCCAGCGTCTCCTGAAGACAAAAAAGCCGCTTCGGTTCATACCGAAGCGGCTTTTGTTTTAGCGACCGGAAATACCCGCTACTTGCCGCCGCTCCTCACTGCAACGCCCAGAACCCCAGGCGGCCCAATCCCGCCGCCAGTTGCAGGCGGGCATTCTGCCAGTCGGCCAGGGCGCGGATGTGCTGCTCCTGGGCATCGGCGTAGGCGCTCAGGGCGTTGAGCAGTTCGATCATGCTGCCGACCCCGGAACGGTAGCGCCCGCGGGTCACCTCCAGGGCCTGGCGCGATTGTTCGACCAGGGCGTCGGTGCTCTTCAGGCTGCGGGTATCGACCATCAGCCGCTGGTAGCTGCCCCACACCAGCAGCGACACCTGCTGCTCGGCGCCGGCCAGGGCCGCGCGGCTGGCCTCGACCTGGGCCCGTGCGCCACGCACCCGGTAGTTACGTTCGAAGCCCTCGAACAGCGGGATGTTCAGTTGCAGGCCCAGGCTCGAATCGCGCTGCCGGGTGTCGCCGTTCAGCGCCAGCGGCAGGTCGTTGCGCGCATGGCTGAGACTGCCGGTCAGGGCCAGGGTCGGCCGGCCTTCGGCGCGCGCCTCGCGGACCTTTTCCTGGGCCGCGTCCAGCCGCGCCTGGGCGGCGATCAGCTCGGGATGGTGGCTACGCGCCTGGGCCAGCAGCCGGTCGATGGCGCCGACGAAGCCGGTATCGGGCATCGGCGTCAGTTCGCTGGACAGCTTCAGCGCGCTGTCCGGCGCCAGCCCCATGCGCAAGGCCAGCGTGCCCAGGGCGTTGTCCAGGTTGCCGCGGGCGCGCACCAGGCGCAGCTCGGACTGGGACGCGGCGGTCTGCGCCTGCAGGCGGTCGGAAAGCGCCGCCGCGCCGGCCCGGTACTTGGCGTCGGCGGCCTGGAAGTTCTCCTCGGCCATGTCCTTGACCTGCTGCGCCGCGGCCAGGGCATCCTGGGCGGCCAGGGCGTCGTAGTAGACCTGGGCGGCGTTGACGAAGGCGTTCTGCAGTATCGCGTCGTGGCTGGCGTTGGCCGCCACCAGCAGGTGCCGGGCGCTGCGCAGCGCGGCGCGGCGCTTGCCGAAGTCGAACAGCACCCAGCTCAGGTCGAGGCGGGCATCGAGGCTCTTCTGGCGGGTCGAGGTCTCGACGCCGTCGAAGTCCAGGTAGTCGGTGCGGCTGCGACCGTCGCTGGCGCCGACGCTGGCGCCCAGGCGCGGCAGGTAGGCCGACCAGGCGACGCCCATCTGCGCCGCCTGGGCCTTGGCCTCGGCCCAGGCCTGGCGGGTCTGCGGGTCCTGGCAGAGCATGCGCTCGATGGCCTCGTCCAGCGCCAGTTCCGCCTGGACGCCGTTGAACAGGCAGGGCACGCCGCCGTGCCGCGCCTCGCTGACCGGCGCCTGGGGCAGCGTGCGCTCGGTGCGGAAGACGTCCGGCCCGGCCAGGGCCTCGGGGCCCGCGGCCAACGCCAGGGCGAACGGGAGGATGCGCTTCATGCCGGCTCGCCCTCCAGCAGCCCGGGGTCGACGGCCCGCTCGCCCACCACCTTGCCGCCGGCGATGACCACCACGCGGTCGGCCGAGGCGATGGTCTCGGGACGGTGGGCGACCATCACCCGGGTGATGTTCAGCGAGCGGATGGCCTCGTTGACGCGGCGTTCGCAGTCCACGTCGAGGTGGCTGGTGGCCTCGTCGAGGAACAGGATCTGCGGCCGCTTGTACAGCGCCCGGGCCAGCAGGATGCGCTGCTTCTGGCCGCCGGAGAGCACCGTGCCCATGTCGCCGACCAGGGTGTTGTAGCCCATGGGCGCAATCATGATCTCGTCGTGGATGGCCGCCAGGCGCGCGCACTCCATCACCCACTCCATGTCCATCGCAGGGTCGAAGAAGGCGATGTTCTCCGCCAGCGAGCCGGCGAACAGGCTGTCGTCCTGCAGCACCGTGCCGACCACGCTGCGCAGGCCGTCGAGGCCGATCTGCGACAGTTCCATGCCGGCCACGCGAATCGCCCCGTCGGATGGCGGCAGGATGCCGAGCATGATGTTGACCAGGGTGCTCTTGCCGCAGCCGGAGGGCCCGACGATGGCCACCGACTCGCCGGCGCGGATGTCCAGGTCGATGCCGTCGAGCACGTAGGGCTCGTGTTCCGAGTAGCGGTAGCGCAGGCCGCGCAGCTCGATGCCGAACTCGCGCTGGCGCAGCAGGTCGGGGTCGATGCCGCTGCCGCCCTGCTCCGGCGCTTCGAGGACGATGTCGGCCAGGCGCTCGCCCTGCAGCTGCAGCATGCGCAGCTCGAAGAACTTGTCGATCAGGCTGCCCACGCGGCTGTCGAACTGGCCCTTGTAGGACTGGAAGGCCATGAGCGCGCCCACGGTGAAGTGGCCGTCCATCACCATGTTCGCCCCCAGGTAGATCACCAGCAGGTTCTCGATGCCGAACAGCAGGCCGTTGACCTGGCCGTAGAGCAGCCCCAGCTTCTGCGTGCGCAGGCCGGCGTTGACCTGCTCCACCAGCAGGCTCAGCCAGGTGGCGCGGCGCTCGGTCTGGCGCTGGAACAGTTTCAGCGGGCGCACGCCGCGCATGGTTTCGAGGAAGTGCGTCTGCTGCCGCGCGCCATGGATGATCTCTTCCTCGGTGGCGTTGCGCAGCGGCTGGTACGAGACCCAGCGCACCAGGGCGTAGAGCACCATGCAGACGATGGCGATGCTGGCCAGCAGCGGGCTGTAGACCAGCATCATGCCCAGGGTGGCGATGGTCATCAGGCCGTCGAGCACCGCCACCAGGAAGGCCGAGGTCAGGGTCGACTGGATGCTGTCGACGGCGCCGAAGCGCGAGACGATGTCGCCCAGGTGGCGCTTCTCGAAATACTGCGTGGGCAGGTTGAGCAGGTGGGTGAAGACGTTGGCCCGCCACTGCACGTTGAGCAGCGTACCCATGTGCATGCCCACCCATTGGCGCACGGCGCCGATGATCTGCTGCATCAGCATCATCAGGCCGAAGCCGATCAGCAGCGTGGTCAGCAGGTCGCGGTCGTTGCTGGGGATGACGTTGTCGATGGTCCACTGCATGAAGAACGGGCTGACCAGGGCGAACACCTCCAGGGCCAGCGACAGCAGCAGCACCTGGCCCAGGGAGCGGTACAGGCCGCTGACCTTGCCGAGCATGCCGAGCAGGCGCAGGTTCGGCTTGGCCTCCTTCTTCTCGAAGGCGGCGTCAGGCCACAGCTCCAGGGCCACGCCGGTGAAGGAGCGCGACAGCGTCTCCACGCCCACCTTGCGGATGCCGTGGGCCGGGTCGTGGATCACCGCGCCGCGGCGGCTCACCGACTTGAGCACGACGAAGTGTTTGAAGTCCCAGTGCAGGATGCACGGGGTGCGCAGCTTGGGCAGGTCGGCCAGGCCCAGCTTCAGCGGGCGCGTGGCCATGCCCATCTGCTGCGCCGCCTCGATCAGTTGCTTGAGGGTGATGCCCTTGAGCGAGACGTTGAAGCGCTGGCGCATTTCGCGCAGGTCGTGGTGGCTGCCGTGGTAGCCGGCGACCATGGCCAGGCAGGCGATGCCGCACTCGGCGGCCTCGGTCTGCTGGATGCTGGGCAGGCGCCGGCCGAAGCGCAGCGCGAGGGAGTCGAAGATAGCCATACGGCGCGATACCTCAGAGTTTGCCGGACAGGCTGTAGAGGGGTTCGAGGACCCATTCGTAGAGTTTGCGGGTTTCCTGCAGCAGGTCGGCCTCCAGCAGCATGCCGCTCTGCAGCGGGCGCGGCTGGCCGTAGGCGCGCACCTGCTGTTCGTCCAGTCGCACGCGGATGCGGTAGTACTGCTCGCCGCTCTGGCCGACGCCCGGCACGCTGCCGGCCATGGCCGCCAGCTCGTTGTACGGCAGCGAGGTGCGCGAGATGGACAGCACCTTGCCGTTGTACTGGCCGAATTTCTGGTAGGGGTAGGCCTGGTAGCGGATCCGCGCCGTATCGCCAACCTTGATGAAGCCCACCGCGCGGCTCGGCGCATAGAGTTCGGCGATCAGTTCTGCATTCTCGGGGACGATACTCAGCAGCGGCCGCGAGGGGTCGACCAGTTGGCCGACCTCGGCCAGCACGGCGGTGGCGATGCCCGCTTCCGGCGCGACGATGCGCAGGGTGCGCTTGGCCTCGCTCTCGCCCAGTTGCTGGCGCACGCCGTTGAGCTGGCGTTGCAGCTCGGCGCGCTGGTTGGCGTGGCGCGCATCGAGCCCGTCGAGGGTGGCCTGCTGTTCGCGCAGTTGCTGTTGCAGCGCCGTGCGCTCGCGCTCCAGGCGCTGCAGGGTCTGGCGCTGGCCGAGCAGCTCGGCCTGGCGCTGCTGGAACTGGTCCATGGAGATGTAGCCCTTCTCCATCAGCCCGCGGTAACGGCCCTCGGCGTCGCTGGCGATGGCCAGCAGCTTGCGCTGGCTCTGCAGCTGGGCGGCCTGGGTGGCCAGCTCCTCGCGCAGGCTGACGACCTTGGCCTGCAGGCTGCGGCGTTCGTCGGCCTGCAGCCGCTGCAGCTTCTCCAGCTGCTGTTCCAGGGACTCGCGGCTGGCCTCCAGCTGATGGCTGATGCCGGCCTGCACCGCCTGGTCCTGGCCACTGTAGCGTTCGCTGGAAAGGCGCAGGAGGGTCTGGCCGCGCTCGACCTTCTGCCCTTCGCGGACGGATTTCTCGATAATCACGCCCATCTGCGGCGCGTGCACCTTGGCCTGGCCGTTGACCGGCAGTAGTTGCCCGACCACGGTGCTGCGCTTGGTGTAGCTGCCCCAGATAAAGAGACCCGCCACCAGCAGGGCGAACAGGGTGGCCAGGGCGGTGAGCACGCTGAAGGATAGCGGGCGTATGAGGATAATCGGGCCCAGCCAGTGGGCGCCCTGCCCTTGCAGGGCCTCGGTGCGGAACAGGGGTGTTTCGGTACTCAAGGTCAGGAGCCTTTGGGTTGTCGTTCGGCGATGGGTCTTTCTACCGATGGAGCCCGGGCGGAAACACCGGGGATGTCCGAATCTGGGGAAGCAAAACGACCTACATCAGCCAGATTTTTCTGAACTTCGAAGAAAGGCCGCCAGGCCGATGTGGGGTCACGAGCCTGCTCGCGCCCGGAAAGAAAAAAGCGGCGCCACCAAGGGGGAGAAAATTCGGCGCCGCTGAAAACGAATCGGTGCCCCGGCGCAAGCGCCGGGGCGGTTCAGGGCCTCAGACCATGATCTGGTGGTTCTGGATCAGGTTCAGCAGGTCGGTACGCACACCCATCAGGGTGATCAGGTCGGTGGAACCGACCTGTTGGCCGATGCCGTCGCGGTCGACGCTGATGATGGTGTTGTTGCCCTCGACGCGGCTCGACAGGTAGTCCAGCAGCCCCTGGGACGAGGCATCCAGCTGCAGCACGCCGTCATCCCGGACCAGGCTGACCGGGCCGCCGTAGCCGAGCATCCCGCGCAGGTCGATGATGTCGGCGTTGCTGTTGTTCAGCACGTTGCCCAGGCCGAAGCCGAACACCATGTCATGGCCGTTGCTGCCATCGGCGGAAACGTCCCAGGCATCGACCGGACGATAGGCCAGGGTGTCGTTGCCACCGCCGAAGAGGTAGTAGACGTCATCGCCACCGCGGCCTTCGAAGCGGTTGCTGGCGGCGTTGTCCATGAAGGCGTCGGCGTACCAGCTGCCCTTCACGGCCTCGATGCCGATCAGGGTGTCGTTGCCCATGCCCAGCGACTGGCCGCTCTGCAGGTTGACCTGCACGCCCTGCTTGGCGAACTGGTAGTCCACTTCGTCCAGGCCCTGGGTGGCGCTCCACTGCTTGCTGCCGTCGGCCAGCAGGTTCCAGCCGCCGCCGCCGTTGATGACGTCGTTGCCTTCGGTGGCCATGAAGCTGTCGTTGTAGCCGGTGCCCACGGTGCCGGCGCCCTGGCTGTCGAAGCTCACGGTCGGCTTGCCGGCGGTCAGCACGTAGGCGTGCTCGGCGGCGCCGGTGACCAGGTTGCCCCAGGTCGGGTTGATCAGGCCCAGGTCCTCTTCGAAGCGGCCCGGGACCATGTTGCCGTTGCCGATGGCAGGCTCGGCCAGCAGCTTGGCGCTGTAGGTCTGGTTCGCGTCCAGACCGTAGAAGTACACCAGGCCGGAGCTGTCGTTGGTCACCCCGGACTGCGGGTTGAGGATCTGGGTGGCGACCAGGCGGCCCGCCGCGTCGAACAGCTGCACGGTGTTGCCGAAGTAGCTGTTCATGCCGTTCTTGTCGAGGATGCGCAGGATCAGGCTGGTGCCTTCCGCCACGTGGTTCTCGTTGCGGATCAGCACCGTGGGCGACGAAGCGGTATCCAGGCCCACATGGTCCTTGCCGGAGGTGCGGTACAGCAGCAGGTCCACGGCGCCGTCGAAGTCGTAGTCCACCGCCACCGCACCGGTGACGTTGTCGTAGGCCTCGTTGCCCAGCAGCTGGCCGCTGTTCATCCAGTCGCCATTGCCCTGGTTGATGAACAGCACCGGCGTCATGGCGGCATTGGTGGAGGACCAGGCGGCGTTCTGCCGCGGCGCCTCGATGACGTCCATCTTACCGTCATGGTTCCAGTCCACGGCGAAGGACGGGCCGCCGTCGAAGTGCACCAGGTTGCCTTTCTGGTCCTGGCCGAGGGCGTCGTTGAAGAACAGCGGGTTGTCGTTGTCCATCCCCAGCCACTTGCCGTTGGCATCGGTGCCCTTGTTCAGGTAGATGCGGCTGTCGTCGGAATTGCCGTTATGGCCGGTGGAGCTGCGAGCACCGCGGGCCAGGAACAGGTCCAGGTCGCCGTCGCCGTCGAAGTCGGCCCAGGTCATGGAGGTGGCCAGGTTGCTGTATTCCGTGCTGCCGGCGCTATCGCTGCGGAACATCCTGCCGAAGGTCTGCTCCTTGCTCCAGCTGCCGTCGCTCTGGGTCAGCAATACGCTCAGGGCGGTGTTGCCGTGCTGGTCGTTGTGACCGGCCAGGTCCACGGCGCCGTCGTTGTTGAGGTCGACGCCGCTGATCTCCGAACCCCACCAGGTGTTGCCCTTGCGCTCCCCTTTCAGCACGCCGTTGTCGTTGTGGATGAGGTTGAAGCCCCAGCTACCGATGGTGTTGTCGACCACGATGAAGTCGGTGTAGCCGTCGCCGTTGCCGTCCCAGGCGATCACGCCGCCGATGTTCAGCCGGTTGGGGTTGTTGACCGAGCCTGCGCTGTAGGTGCCGTCCGCCTTGGCGGTCCATACCGGCAGGTCCGCGGAGTTGCCACTCACATTGGCGATGACGTCCATCAGGCCGTCGCGGTTGTAGTCGGCGAAGGTGGCCTTGGAGATCATGTGCCCGTTGCCGTCCGAGGTGACCTTCAGCGGCTCGCTCAGGTAGCTGGCGCGGTACTCGTCACGGTCCAGGCCGCTGAAGACGTGGCCGGCGTTCTTGTAGGCGGTGGAGCTCAGGGCGTAGCCGGTGCTCTGGAAGAACGACCAGGTGCCGTCGGCGCTCATGGCCATGGCCGCGGTGTTGGAGCCGCGCACCGAGGCGACCGTGCCGCCCCAGCCGGTGTCATGGACGCTGAAGCCGGCCTCGTTGACCGGGCGGTGGGCGTCGGTCAGCACCTGCGGGCCGAAGCCGGAGTTGTTGCCGGCCACGTCCCAGGTGACGAAGCCCAGTTGCTGCTGGCCTTCGGGCAGGATGGCGTCGAAGCTCCAGCGGCCGTCGTTGCCGGCCACGGCGTAGCCGACGATCTTGTCCAGGCCTTCCTGGTAGCGGCCGTCGCGGTTGACGTCCTGCACCAGGGCCACGGTGGCGCCGGCCTCGGCCAGGCCGTACTGGGCGCTGGAGTAGTAGGCGCGCTCGCCGCTCAAGGCCTGCTCACCGAGCTGCGGGGCGAAGGCGAAGGGCACTGGCGAGTCGATGTCGACGACCAGGGTGCGCTCGCCCAGCTCGACGCTGTTGCCGGCGTTGTCGGCCACCCGCAGTTTCACGCCCAGCTGCTGGCTGGCCGACAGCGGTTCGCTGGTGTAGCTCCACAGCTGGCCGCCGTTGGACATCAGCGTCTCCCAGGTCTTGCCGCCGTCCAGGGACAGTTGCAGGTGCTGGCCGATCTGCAGCGCGGCGCTGAGCTTGCCGGACAGGGTGACGCTGTTGTCACGGGTGATGAAGTCGTTGTTCTGCGCGCTCTGCGCGTTGCTGTACTGGCCGGCGATCTCCACCGCGGTGTCGGTGCCCAGCTCGATGCTGGAGTACATGTCCGGCAGCGGGTTGCCGGCGTCGAAGACCACGTCCTGGGCCGCGTAGCTGCTGGCCACCGGGTTGCCCTGGGCGTCCAGCACGCGCATTTCGTAGCGCACCTGGGTGCCGAGGTTGTGCACGCTGGGGTCGATGTAGATCCAGTCGGTGCCGAAGGCCTGCACGGTCTTCCAGCTGTTGCCGCCATCGACGCTGACCTGCAGCTTGGCGCCGGCCGGCAGTTCCTCGCTGAGGGTGCCCAGCAGGGTGATCTTCGAGGCGCTGGTGATGTAGTCGCCTTCCACGCCGGTGTCCGGGGTGATGCCGATGATGCTGACCTTGATGCCTTCCACCGGCTGCGGGGTCACCTCGCGGCTGATGGTGATCTGCTGGGCGGTCATGGCGCCCTGGTTGCCGGCGGCGTCGATGGTGCGCAGCAGGTAGGTGTAGTTGCCGTTCTGCAGCTCGCGCACGTCCTGGTATTGCCAGTAGGCGCCGCTGACGGAGGCGACGTCCTGCCAGGTGGCGCCGGTGTCCAGGCTGATCTGCAGCTTCTCGTTGGCGGCCAGGGCGGTGCTCAGGCTGCCGAACAGCATGGGCGTGGAGTCCACGGTGACCAGCGGTTGCTCGGGCAGGGCTTCGGAAACGTTCTGGATGGTGGCCTGGGCGCTGGGCGGGGTCAGGTCGAGGATGAAGCTGAAGGGCGGGCTGAAGTCGCTTTCCAGACCGTTGCTGCTGTCGGTAGCGGTGGCGCGCAGCACTTGCACGCCCTCCTCGCGCAGTTCCTCGGAGGGGGTGAAGCGCCAGGAGCCGTTGCCCTGGACGATGGTGCTGCCGATCACCCGGTCGCCGTGGTAGACCTTGATCAGGTCGCCGGCGGCCGCGCCGTTGCCGATCAGCGTCGGCGTGGTGTCGTCGGTGTAGCCGTTGAGCTGGACGATGCCCTGGTAGGCCGGCGTACCGGCATCGTCGAGCACGTAGCTGATGTGCGGGGCGGGCGGCGCCACGGGCACTTCTAGCGGATCGTTCTGGGCGAGCACGGAAGCGGCCGCCTCGCGGGACAGGTTCTTGCTGACAGTCATGTGGTACTCCTGAGTCTAGTGTCGAACGGCGGCGGGCCGGGCCCGCCGCCGTTCGTTTGGCAGGCCTGCCGCTTGGCCCCGTCTGTGCGGGCGTCCGGCAGGCGAGGGAGGATGCTAAAAGGCCATCGCTGCCGTGTATCTAAGGCGCTCCCTAAAGTCCGGCAGCATTGGTCGGCGGCTGTCGGTGGGGGGGCGGAAAAGGTTGTTCGCGGAGGGGGTGGGGCGTTCATGGCGGGATGGGGGGAGCCTCGGCGCCCCCATGGGGAGCGGTGTTCTGGCCGGCGGCTCCAGGGGCGCATGGTCGTGGCGTGTCCCGCGTTCGTGGGAGTGACGAGGGGGCTGGGAGTTTCAGGATGACTCCGAATTCACCGCTCGCTCCGAACGGCCCCCTCTCCCGCTTGCGGGAGAGGGCTGGGGAGAGGGTTACGGACATCAACACGGCTCCGGAGTTGAACCTGGCGCCGTTGTTCGCGAATGGAGTTCCGCCGGGAAGGCATGACGTGGCTTCGAAGAGCGCCCTCTCCCTAACCCTCTCCCTGAAGGGAGAGGGGACCGTTGGGCAGGGTCGGGCATTCTGGAGTCAGCCGGCAGCTCCGGCGGTTTCCAGCTGAAACCATTCCCTCTCTCGGCACGGACAGCCCCCTCTCCCTTCAGGAAGAGGGAACCGTTGGGCAGGGTCGGACGTTCTGGTGTCAGCCGGCTAGCACAGAGATTTCCAGCTGAAACCATTTATCCTCTCGGCACGGACAGCCCCCTCTCCCTCCGGGAGAGGGTTGGGGTGAGGGCAACGGACTTCGCCGATGCTCCATCATTGAACCTCCGTCCGCCGGCCAACCATGGCGATGGGTATCGCTTCGCTCAACCCATCCTACGACAGTATTTTCCCAGCGCCGATAGGAGCGGACTCTGTCCGCGATTCGCGCGCAGGGCGCGCGCCTACAGGCCCGCTCGATAATGGGCGCAGCGTGTTTTTCAGGCGAAAAAAAACGGCACGGGCTTGCGCCCATGCCGCCTGAAAACCGGGCCGCCCGGCGCCGAAGCGCCGGACGGGCCGGGTCGGTCAGACCAGCTGCTGCTGTTGCAGCGCCAGCAGGTCCTGTTTCACCAGCATGCTGTCGGGCACTGGCGCCTCGGCTGCCGGCGGGGTTGCCGCCACGCCCGGAGCCTGTGCCCCGGCCGGTGCCTGCAGCAGGCCCTGCAACGACAGCGGCTGCGCTTGCGCGACCGGCTCCTGGTGCAGTTCCAGCGCCGCGAACAGCCCGGCCATCAGCGCTTCCTCGCCCCCCAGGGGCTCGGCCAGCACCTGCGGTTGCAGCACGCTGTCCTCGAGGAAGATGGTGAACGGACCGGTGGGCGCCAGCCCTTCGGCCTCGGCCACCAGGCTCACGGAACCGTCGGGGTTGGCCAGAAGGCTCAGGTCGCTGGTGGTGATGTACCAGTAACCATCCTCATCCACCGTCTGCGAGCCCACCGCTACGCCGTTGGCATAGAGCGTCACTGTGGTGCCCAGCGGCGAGGAACCCTTGACCGTCAGAGTCACGTCCTCGGTGAAGTCCTCCTTCTGCAGGTAGACGCCAGCGACGTCGTCGCGCACGTTGATGATCGACGGGTCGGCAGCGATCGGCAGGGCGATGGTGAAGTCCCAGGGCTCGCTGAGCGGGCCCACGTTGCCGGCTTCGTCCACCGCGCAGGCCTGCAGGCTGTGCTTGCCCGACTGCAGCGGCAGGCGCGGTTCGAACGCCCACTCCAGGGTGGTCTGGTTGACCGTGGCCGAGCCGAGGAACTTGCCATCGTCGTAGACGTACACGTACTTCACGCCGAAGGTGTCGACCTGGCCATAGAAGTTCGGCCAGGGGTCGTCGGTCTTCCCGCCCTTCGGCACATCGCCCCAGTCCGTCTCGGGGTTCGGTCCGATCATGTCGTACAGCCCCAGGTTGGTGACACGGCCCGGTGCGGTGACATCCACGGTGAAGTTCCAACCGACGCTGCGCTCGCCTTCGTTGCCGGCCTCGTCCACGGCGGCGGCGCTGAAGCGATGCACGCCTTCGTAAAGCGCCTCCTCCGGCGTGAAGCTCCAGTTGCCCTCGGCGTCCACCGAAACACTGGCGATCAGCAGGCTGCCGTCGTAGATGTTCACCCACTTGGCGCCGATGGCCTGGCCGCTGAAGGTCGGCGTGGCGTCGTTGGTCAGGCCGCTCTGCTCGATGGTGCCGGTGATCAGCGGTTCGTCGTCGACCAGGTCCAGGCCGGTGACGGCTTCCGGTGCCTGGGTGTCGACGGTGAAGCTCCACTCCAGGCTTTCGCTCGGCGTGCCGCTGGCGGTTTCGGCCACCAGGCTCAGGCTGTACTCGCCGTCGGCCAGTTCCGGCAGCTCGAACTGCCAGTTGCCGTCGCCATCGACCAGTGCGCTGCCCAGCAGCGTCTGGCCGTCATGGATGAGCACCCGCACCGCGCCGTTGCCGGCCGTGCCGGAGAGCATCGGCTGGGCGTCGTTGGTCAGCCCGCCCTGGGCGATCTCGCCGAGAATGCCTTCGACATCGTCGTAGACCGAATCGAGGCTGAGGGTCGGCACCTGGGCCTGTACCGTGAAGTCCAGCGACTCGCTGGGCTCGCTGGCGTTGCCGGCCGGGTCGGTGACCACCACGCTGAGGCTGTGGTCGCCCTCTTCCAGCGGCTGTTCCGGGGTGAACTCCCAGTTGCCGTTCTCGTCGATCACGACCGTGCCGATCACCTCGCCGTTGTCGAGGATGCTCACGGTGTCGCCCGGCTCGCCCGAACCGCTGAGGGTCGGCTGGGTTTCGTCGGTCACGCTGCCCGGCTCGATCGGGCCAGTGATGGCGCCGGTGTTGTCCTCGGCGGTCACCATGCCCGGTTGTTCCGGCGCGGTGGTGTCGAGGATGACGGAGACCGCAGCGGTCTCTTCGCTGTGGCGACCAGCCGGGTCCTGCGCCTTGGCGGTGATGGCGTGCTCGCCATCGCCGGCCAGCGGCAGTTCGGCGCTCCAGTTGCCCTGCTCGTCGGCGGTGGCGCTGGCGACCAGTTCGCCGTTCACATACAGCAGCACCAGGTTGCCGGCATCGGCGCTGCCGTTGACGGTCAGGCTGGTGTCGTCGGTGACGTCGCCGTCGTTCAGCAGGCCGGTGACCGAGCCCAGGTCGTCGCGGATTTCATCGATGACCGGCAGCTGCGGCAACGGGGTTTCCTCGCCCACCACGGTGAAGCCGATGCTGTCGCTGGCCTCGCCCACTTGGCCGATGGCGTTCACCGGGCGGGCGGAGATGCTGTGCTCGCCGCTCTCCAGTTCCGGCGCCTGGAAGCTCCAGTTGCCGTCGCCGTCCACCAGGGCGGTGCCCAGCAGGGTCTCGCCATCGTAGATTTCCACCCAGGCGGCTTCGCCTTCGACATGGCCCTGTACCAGCGGCGCGGCATCGTCGGTGGAGTCACCGTTGACGATGGCGCCGGTGACGGGATCGACGTCGTCGATCAGCTCGATGCGGTCGATGAGCATGGCCGGTACGCTGCTGTCGACGCTGAAGTCCAGGGACTCGCTCGGCTCGCTGGCGTTGCCGGCCGGGTCGGTGACCACCACGCTGAGGCTATGGTCGCCCTCCTCCAGCGGCTGCTCGGGAGTGAATTCCCACTGGCCGTTCTCGTCGATCACGACCGTACCGATCACTTCACCGTTGTCGAGGATGCTCACGGTGTCGCCCGGCTCGCCCGAACCGCTGAGGGTCGGCTGGGTTTCGTCGGTCACGCTGCCCGGCTCGATGGGGCCGGTGATGGCGCCGGTGTTGTCCTCGGCGGTCACCATGCCCGGCTGTTCCGGCGCGGTGGTGTCGAGGATGACGGAGACCGCAGCGGTCTCTTCGCTGTGGCGACCAGCCGGGTCCTGCGCCTTGGCGGTGATGGCGTGCTCGCCATCGCCGGCCAGCGGCAGCTCGGCGCTCCAGTTGCCCTGTTCATCGGCGGTGGTGCTGGCGACCAGTTCACCGTTCACGTACAGCAGTACGAGGTTGCCGGCATCGGCGCTGCCGTTGACGGTCAGGCTGGTGTCGTCGGTGACGTCGCCGTCGTTCAGCAGGCCACTGACCGAACCCAGGTCATCAAGGATTTCGCTGATGACCGGTGCCTCCGGCTGTGCGACCTCTGGGCCCACCACTTCGAAGCGGATGCTTTCGCTGGCTTCGCCGGTCTTGCCGAGGGCGTCCACCGGTACGGCGCTGAAGGCGTGCTCGCCGCTTTCCAGCTCCGGCGCCTGGAAGCTCCAGTTGCCCTGGGCGTCCACCGCGGCGGTGCCCAGCAGGGTTTCGCCGTCGTAGACCTCCACGTACTTCGCCTCGCCTTCGACATGGCCCTGCAGCAGCGGCGTGGTGTCGTCGGTCTTGTCGCCATCGGCGATCAGGCCGGTGAGCGGACCGAAGTCATCCACCAGCTCGATGCTGTCGATGACCAGGTTGGCCGCCGCGGTGTCCACGGTCAGTTCGAACGGACGGGTCGGCTTGCTTTCGTTGCCCGCGACATCGCTGGAAGTAACGGTCAGGCTATGGGCGCCATCGGCCAGTTCCGGCAGTTCCAGGCTCCAGTCGCCGTTCTCGTCGGCGAGGGTGCTGCCGACCAGGACGTCATTGTCATAGACCTTGACCAGGCCGTTGGGCTCGGCCTCGCTGCCCTGCAGGGTCGGGGTGGCGTCGTCGGTGGTGTCGCCGCTGGCCAGCGCGCCCTGGAGCAGGCCGGCGCTGTCCAGCACGGCGTCGAGGATCGGACGGTCCGGGGCATCGGTGTCGATCAGCAGGCTGAACTCGGCCTGGGCGGTGGCGCCGGTGACGCTCTGCACCTCGGCGGTGTAGTGGTGCTCGTCGTCGGACTGGCCCACCGACAGGCGCAGGCTCCAGTTGCCTTCGGCATCGGCGACCACACTGCCGAGAACGAGCCCGGCCTCGGAGAGGATCACCAGCGCGCCCGCGGTAGCGGTGCCCACCAGAGTCGGCTGCCGGTCATTGGTGATGCCGCCGTTGGCCACCTCGCCAGTGATGCTCTCGACCTGATCGAGGGCCATGTCGATGGTGACGAACACGGGCGTGGAATCCACCACGAAGTCCAGGGCCTCGCTGGGCTCGCCGACGTTGCCGGCCGCATCGGTGATGACCACGCTGATGCTGTGGTCGCCGTCCTCCAGCGGCTGTTCCGGGGTGAACGTCCAGTTGCCGCTCTCGTCGACGGTGGCGGTGCCGATCTCCTCGCCGTTATCGAGGATGCTCACGGTATCGCCCGGCTCGCCCGAACCGCTGAGGGTCGGCTGGGTTTCGTCGGTCACGCTGCCCGGCTCGATGGGCCCGGTGACGGGGCCGGTGCTGTCCTCGGCGATGACCATGCCCGGCTGTTCCGGCGCGGTGGTGTCGAGGGTGACGGAGACCGCAGCGGTCTCTTCGCTGTGGCGACCAGCCGGGTCCTGCGCCTTGGCGGTGATGACCTGTTCGCCATCGCCGGCCAGCGGCAGTTCGACGGTCCAGTTGCCCTGCTCGTCGGCCACCACGCTGGCGGCCAGTTCACCGTTCACATACAGCAGCACCAGGTTGCCGGCATCGGCGCTGCCGTTGACGGTCAGGCTGGTGTCGTCGGTGACGTCGCCGTCGTTCAGCAGGCCGGTGATCGAACCCTGGTCGTCGCGGATTTCGTCGATGACCGGCGGCTGCGGCAGATCGGTTTCCTCACCCACCAGGGTGAAGGCGATGCTGTCGCTGGCTTCGCCGACCTGGCCGATGGCGCTCACCGGGCGGGCGCTGATGCTGTGCTCGCCGCTCTCCAGTTCCGGCGCCTGGAAGCTCCAGTTGCCTTCGGCGTCCACCAGGGCGGTGCCCAGCAGGGTTTCACCGTCGTAGATTTCCACCCAGGCGGCTTCGCCTTCGACATGGCCCACCACGGTCGGGGTGGCGTCGTCGGTGGAGCTGCCGTTGGCGATGGCGCCGACTACCGGACCGAAGTCGTCCTGCAGTTCGAGATGGTCGATGACCATCGGCGCCACGCTGCTGTCGACGCTGAAGTCCAGGGATTCGCTCGGCTCGCTGGCATTGCCGGCCGGGTCAGTGACCACCACGCTGATGCTATGGTCGCCCTCCTCCAGCGGCTGCTCAGGCGTGAACGCCCACTGGCCGTTCTCGTCGATCACGACCGTGCCGATCACCTCGCCATTGTCGAGGACGATCACGGTGTCGCCCGGCTCGCCCGAACCGCTGAGGGTCGGCTGGGTTTCGTCGGTCACGCTGCCCGGCTCGATGGGGCCGGTGATGGCGCCGGTGTTGTCCTCGGCGGTGACCATGCCCGGCTGTTCCGGCGCGGTGGTGTCAAGGATGACGCTGACCGGTGCAGTCTCGTCGCTGTGGCGGCCAGCTTCATCCTGCGCCTTGGCGGTGATGACCTGTTCGCCATCGCCAGCCAGCGGCAGTTCGGCAGTCCAGTTGCCCTGCTCGTCGGCTATCACGCTGGCAGCCAGTTCGCCGTTGACGTACAGCAGCACCAGGTTGCCGGCACCGGCGCTGCCGTTGACGGTCAGGCTGGTGTCGTCGGTGAGGTCTCCGTCGTTCAGCAAGCCGCTGACCGAGCCCTGGTCATCGAGGATTTCGCTGATGACAGGTGCGTTCGGCAGGGCGACCTCCGGGCCCACCACTTCGAAGCGGATGGTTTCGCTGGCTTCGCCGGTCTTGCCGAGGCTGTCCACCGGTACGGCGCTGAAGGCGTATTCGCCGCTTGCCAGCTCCGGCGCCTGGAAGCTCCAGTTGCCCTGGGCGTCCACCGCGGCGGTGCCCAGCAGGGTTTCGCCGTCGTAGATTTCCACGTAGGCGGCATTCGTCCCTTCGACGTGGCCCTGCAGCAGCGGCGTGGTGTCGTCGGTCTTGCCGCCGTCGGCGATAAGGCCCTGGACCTCACCGAAGTCGTCCACCAGCTCGATGCTGTCGATGACCAGGTCGGCCACCGCGGTGTCCACGGTCAGTTCGAACGGACGGGTCGGCTTGCTTTCGTTGCCCGCGGCATCGCTGGAGGTGACGGTCAGGCTATGGGCGCCATCGGCCAGCTCCGGCAGCTCCAGGCTCCAGTCGCCGTTCTCGTCGGCGAGGGTGCTGCCGACCAGGGTGCCGTTGTCGTAGACCTTGACCAGGCCGTTGGGCTCGGCCTCGCCGCCCTGCAGGGTCGGGGTGGCGTCGTCGGTGGTGTCGCCGCTGGCCAGCGCGCCCTGGACCAGGCCGGCGTTGTCCAGCACGGCGTCGAGGATCGGGCGGTCCGGGGCATTGTTGTCGATCACCAGGACGAAGTCGGCCTGGGCGAACTCGCCGGTGGCGCAACGGACTTCCGCGGTGTAGGTGTGGGGTCCTTCGGACTGGTTACGGTCCAGGGTGATGCTCCAGTTGCCCTCGGCGTCGGCGACCGCGCTGCCGAGCACCAGCCCGGCCTCGGAAAGGACTACCAGCGCGCCGGCGGTGGCGGTGCCCACCAGGGTCGGCTGCAGGTCATTGGTGATGCCGCCGCTGGCCACGTTCTCCAGGCCCGGCTCGACGTCGTCCAGGGCGTGGTCGATGCTCACCTGCGGCGCCTCGCTCCAGACGCTGAATTCCAGCGCGTCGCTGGGCTCGCTGAGGTTGCCGGCGGCGTCCTGGGCCTGCACGGTGATGCTGTGCGAACCGTCGGCCAGCGGCGGCTCGGGGGTGTAGCTCCAGTTGCCCTGGGCATCGGCCACCACGCTGCCCAGGGGCACGCCGTTGTCGCTGATGATGACCGTGGAGCCCGGCTCGGCCTGGCCGCTGAATTCCGGGGTGTTGTCGTTGGTGGCGCCATGCTGGGTGATCGGGCCCTGCACCACGCCTTCGTTATCGTCGGCGCCCACCTGTTCCGGCTTGTCCGGCGCGGTGGCGTCGAGAGTGATGGATACCGGAGCGGTTTCGTCGCTGTGGCGGCCGGCATCGTCCTGGGCCTTGGCGGTGATGACCTGTTCGCCATCGCCGGCCAGCGGCAGTTCGGCAGTCCAGTTGCCCTGCTCGTCGGCCACCACGCTGGCGGCCAGTTCGCCGTTCACGTACAGCAGCACGAGCTTGCCGGCTTCGGCGCTGCCCTTGAGCGACAGGCTGGCGTCGTCGGTGAGGTCGCCATCGTTCAGCAGGCCGGTGACCGAGCCCTGGTCGTCGAGGATTTCATCGATGACCGGCAGTTGCGGCAGCGGGGTTTCCTCGCCCACCACGGTGAAGCCGATGCTGTCGCTGGCCTCGCCCACTTGGCCGATGGCGTTCACCGGACGGGCGGAGATACTGTGCTCGCCGCTCTCCAGTTCCGGCGCCTGGAAGCTCCAGTTGCCGTCGCCGTCCACCAGGGCGGTGCCCAGCAGGGTCTCGCCATCGTAGATTTCCACCCAGGCGGCTTCGCCTTCGACATGGCCCACCACGGTCGGGGTGGCGTCGTCGGTGGAGCTGCCGTTGGCGATGGCGCCGACTACCGGACCGAAGTCGTCCTGCAGTTCGAGATGGTCGATGACCATGGCCGGTACGCTGCTGTCGACGCTGAAGTCCAGGGACTCGCTGGGCTCGCTGGCGTTGCCGGCCGGGTCGGTGACCACCACGCTGATGCTGTGGTCGCCCTCTTCCAGCGGCTGTTCCGGGGTGAATTCCCATTGGCCGTTTTCATCGACCACGACAGTGCCGATCACCTCGCCGTTGTCGAGGATGCTGACGGTGTCGCCCGGCTCGCCCGAACCGCTGAGGGTCGGCTGGGTTTCGTCGGTCACGCTGCCCGGCTCGATGGGGCCGGTGATGGCGCCGGTGTTGTCCTGGGCATCCACCATGCCCGGCTGTTCCGGCGCTATGGTGTCGAGGGTGATGGACACCGGGGCGGTTTCGTCGCTGTGGCGACCGAAGTCGTCCTGGGCCTTGGCGATGATGACATGCTCGCCATCGCCGGCCAGCGGCAGTTCGGCGGTCCAGTTGCCGTTTTCGTCGGCGACTGCGCTGGCGGCCAGTACCCCACCGACATACAGCAATACGAGGTTGCCGGCCTCGGCGTGGCCCTTGAGCGACAGGCTGGTGTCGTCGGTGACGTCGCCATCGTTCAGCAGGCCGCTGACCGAGCCCTGGTCGTCACGGATTTCCTCGATGACCGGCGGCGACAAGGGCGGCACATCCGGCCCGGCCACTTCGAAGTCGATGGAGGCACTCTTGCCATAGTTCTCGGCGGCGTCCAGCGGGAAGACTTCGAGGTGGTGCGCGCCGGAAGCCAGTGCGTCCGGGGTGTACTCCCAGTTGCCCAGATCATCCACCAGCACCCGCGCCAGGACGTTGCCGTCGAGGAGGATTTCCACCCACTTGACGCCGTTGTCGGCAGCGTTCGCCACCTGGCCCTCGAGCCTCGGGGTGGTGTCGTCGGTCTTGCCGCCGGCGGCGATGACCCCGGTGACCGGGCCGAAGTCGTCGTGCAGGATGAAGCTCACCACGGCATCGTCATCGGGCGGGATCGTGTCGAGCGTCAGTTCCAGTTGCTGGAAGGGCTTGTACTGCCCCCCTTCGGTATGCACGTTGCCGGCGGCATCGATCATGAAGAACTTGAGCGTATAGTCCCCCTGCTGCTCCGCCAGCTCATCTGGCCACTCACAGCGCCAGGAACCATCACTGCCGATCTCGGCCGTGACAGTGACCTTCTCCGTGCCATAGTGAATTTCCAGCAGCACGGCATGCATGTCCGCTACGCTGGCCTGGCCGGCGAACTTGCCCACGAAGCTCGGCTGCGCATTGGCCTGCACCTGGCCACCGTCCATCGCCAACGGGCGCTCGCCGGCCAGCACTTGCAGGGGCTCTTCCAGCTCGACCGGCTCCGGCAACTGGTTATCGAAGGTCACCCGGTAGGGGTCGGAATCGACGCCGTCGACGGTGATGTAGAAATCGACCACGCCATCCTGGAACGGCATGTCGATGTCCAGGGACCAGGTGCCGTTCTTGCGTACCACGGCGCTGCCCAGGTCCTGCACCTCACCGGATTCGAGAACGACGCGGATGAACACTTCCTGGTTCACCGTAAGGCCGGAGCCCGTGAAGGTCGGCGTCTTGTCGTTGGTATATCCGCCCGACTCGACCACGCCCTTGAGCTTGCCGATATCGTCCACGATGAGGAATTGGGGCTTGTCCGCACGCGGCGCGGGCGCGCCCTGTCCGGCGGATGCGTCCTGTGCAAAGGGCAGGCTGGCCTGCGGCCGGTCCTGATCGTCGTTCCAGTTCTTGTCGGTCATGCGCCGAGACTCCTTCAAATCGTCAATTGGCAGTCATCGCCACCCGGTGTGCGGGAGGCTGAAATCAGCGGGCAACGAACGCCGGCGCCGCCGGCGATGCCCCACCGGCGATCCTAGGCAAATCGCCAGCGACCTCCCTTCAGGAATCCCTTAAAGGCCGGGGCATTCAGGTGGATGTCTGAGGGGTGGGTGGAAGCACGGCGTGGCGGTACCCTGCCCCGTTTGCGGGGAGGGTTGGGGGACGGAGTGCAGGTTTGGCGATGGAGTAGCGGCGGAGTCCGTTGCCCTCACCCCAGCCCTCTCCCGGAGGGAGAGGGGGCTGTTTCGTGCCACCGGAGCGTCCGGCGTGGCCGATGAATCCTACGGATTTCCGACGGGGTTGCGGCAGGGATTGGGGCTCTGCAAAGAGCGCCCTCTCCCCAGCCCTCTCCCGCAAGCGGGAGAGGGGGCTGTCCTGAGCGAAGGGAGAATCCTGAGTCATCCTGAAACACCTGCCCCCACCTCGTCATTCCCGCGAACGCGGCAACCCAGTGACTGCGGGGTTCGCGAGCAAGCTCGCTCCTACGAAAAGCAAAAGCGCGTTTGCTCTTGGACTTCCAGAGAAATAGCCGAGCGCACCGGAGTGCCCCTTCAGAAGGCCGAGCGAAACCGGCGCTCAGGAGGTCATGCGACATGGATGTCGCGAGAGCCCCGATGGGCTACAGGGACGTACCCTCGGGGCGGGCCTCCGTGGCGGGGGAGTTCGTGAGGGTAGCCCGACTCTGTCGGGCCCGTATGTCGGGGCAAGCCTTTTTGGTTCCTTTTTGCGGGGGTGGCCTTCCACCGATTGACAAAAGGGACTCGCCCGAGGGGGCGAAACAAGAAACATCCGAGCACTCGGAGCGGCGCGCTACACCAAACCCCCAACCCAAAAGTCTCTGGGTTATTCCCCTTCGGGCCAGCGCACGCGAAGGGCAAGCCCTCACAAGGCCCGGAAAGCGCCCGCCGCGAACAAAAAAGGGCGCGAACCCAAGGTTCGCGCCCTTCGTGACGAACCCCGCCGCGGGCGGCGGGAGCCGGGCGTCAGAGCACCAGTTGCTGGCTGTGCTGCAGGCCGAGCAGGTCGAGGCGCTCGCCCGACGACAGCGGCGCGAAGACCTCGCCGGTGGGCTCGGTGATGTCCCGGGGCCCATCAGCCTCCAACTGGAACTGCCGCGGCAGCCGGATATCGGTCAGCAACCCGGCCAGGTCCGGCTCGGGGCCGGCCGGCAGCGCGGCCCCCGTGCCCACGGCCAGGCCGAGCACCTGCTGGATCAGCCCGGCGCCCTCGCCCTCCGCCACGCCCGGCTCCTGCGGTTCGTCCAGCGCCGATGACAACGAACGCAACTGCTCCGGCGCGGCGGGATCCTCCAGGTAGATGGGGTATGCCCCGGTGGGCGCCGGGCGGTCGCCACCCTCGTTATAGGAAGAGGCATAGAGGAACTTCATGCCATAGCCGCCATACTGGGCCAGGTCGTCGGACTCGATCTGCCAGTGGCCCTTCGCATCGATCACGGCCGAGCCCACCAGGTAGGCGGTTCCCAGATTCAGCGCGCCGTCCTCCAGTTGCAGGTAGAGCTCCATGACATCACCGGGACGCCCGGTGCCACGCACCACCGGCGTGCTGTCGTCGGTGAAGTCTTCCTTCTGCAGGGCGCCCTGTTCGGCACCGTAGTCGTCCCGGACGCCGGTGATGCTCGGTTCCAACGACGGCGGCACGTAGGTTTCATAGGACCAGGCGTCGCTCAACGGGCTCTCGTTGCCTGCCGCGTCCACCGCGATGACCTGCAGGCTGTGCTGGCCTATGCCCAGCGACGATACGGGGGTGAAGGACCAGGTGCCGTCCGCGTTGACCGTGGCGGTTCCGATCGGCATGCCCTTGTCGAAGAGCTTCACGTAAGTCGCATCGCCACCCTCGACGCGGCCGCTGATTTCCGGCCAGAAATCGTCGGTCACGCCATTGGGTTCGATGTCGCCGTGCTGGTCCCCGAGGTTGTCGTAGACCCGCTCGATGACCGGCCGGGCCGGCGCCTGGGTGTCCAGGACGATCTCCACCACCTCGCTGCGCGGGCCGCTCGGCCCGCCGGCGCTGGCCTGGTCGGCGCTGATGCGCTTGGCGCCATCGGCGCCCAGGTCGGCGATGGCGATTTCCCACTTGCCGTCCTCGCCCACGGTCACGCTGCCCACGGCCTGGTCGTCGACGTACAGGGTCAGCAGGCTGCCCGGCACGCCGCTGCCGCCGACGATGGGACTGCGATCGTTGGTGCTGTCCCCGGGTTGCAGTTCGACCACCAGCGGCTCCTGGTCGTCCTGGACCCAGTCGATGCTTGGCGCCTCGGGCGCATCGGGAAGCTCCAGGGTGAAGTCCCAGGGTTCGCTCTTGGCGCTGCGGTTGCCGGCAGCGTCCTGCAGTTCCACCTGGAACTGGTGGGCGCCCGCCGCAAGATCGCTTTCCAGGGGGAAGCTCCATTTACCCGCGGTGATGGTGGCGCTGCCCAGCAGCGCGCCGTCGAAGTAGATGAAGGCCAGCACGGCATCGCTGTCGGCGCCGCAGTCGCCAATCACTTCGGGACGCGCGTCGTCGGTCACGCCGCCCTTGGCGATCTCGCCCGTCACCTCGCCGATGTCGTCGATCAGTTGCAGCCACTCGTGCCCTTCAGGCAGCACGGGCGGCAGCAGGTCGGCCGGGTCGGTGATGGTCGGCGGGCTGACGTTGCCCGCGGGGTCGGTAATGGTGACGCTGCCGGTCTCGCCGTTCTCCAGCGGGTTTTCCGGGAATTCCCAGTTGCCGCTTTCATCGACGATGGCGGTCACGGTGCTGCCGTCCGGCAGCTCGACGGTGACGATGCCTTCCGGCTCGCCGGTGCCGCCCAGGCCGTTGCCGTTATTCTCGGTGACTACGGGCGGTTCCGGCGCAACCACGTCGGCCGGCTCGGTGACGGTCGGCGGGCTGACGTTGCCCGCGGGGTCGGTAATGGTGATGCTGCCGCTTTCGCCGTTCTCCAACGGGTTCTCCGGGAATTCCCAGTTGCCGTTTTCATCGACGATGGCGGTCACGGTGCTGCCGTCCGGCCGCTCGACGGTAACGATGCCTTCCGGCTCACCGGTGCCGCCCAAGCCATTGCCATTGTTCTCGGTGACCACCGGCGGCTCCGGCACTTCCAGGTCGGCCAGACCGGTATCGACGCTGCCGCTGGAGTTGCCGGCCGGGTCCACTTCCACCAGCGAGCCGGACTCGCCATTGCCCAGCGGGTTTTCCGGGAAGCTCCAGTTGCCGTTCTCGTCCACGACGGTGGTGACGGTGCTGCCATCGGGCTTGGTGAGGATGATGGTGTCGCCCGCCTCGCCGGTGCCGGACAGGCCATTGGCGTTGTTCTCGCTGACGACTGGGTCCTTCGGCGGCGTCAGGTCCGCCGGGCCGGTGTCCACCGCCGGGCTGGCGCCGTCGCCGTTGGACGCGGTGACGCTGCCGGACTGGCCGTCCTCCAGCGGGTTGGGCAGGAAGCTCCAGGTGCCATCGGCATTGGTGGTGGCGGTCTCGGTGCTGCCGTCCGGGCGGGTCAGGGTGATCAGGCTGCCGGGCTCGGCGGTGCCGGTCAGGCCCTGCTGGTTGTTGAACAGGATCTGCGGCGCGCCCGGCGCCTGTCCTTCCGGCAACGGGCCCACCGAGCGCGGGCTGCCGCCGCCACCGCCGTCGCGCTGGGTGAGCATGTTGCCCACGCCGATGGCGCCCAGCCCCGCCGCCGGCACCAGCAGGCCGAAGGCGACGTTGTGGTCGTCCGACTGCAACGCCAGCAGTTCGTCGACGGAGTCCAGGCGCGTCAGTTCCATGCCGTCCCAGGGCTCCTCGTAGCCGGCCTGCCACAGCTGACCGTCCGGCGCCTGCAGCACCAGGTCGTTGTGTACGCCATCGAAGCCCTGGAAGAAGTTCTCGACGGTGATGACCTTGCCGGTCTTCAGGCGCACCAGCAGGTGGTCGCCGTTGCGGCTGAGGGATTGGACGTCCTCCGGCGCCGCGGCGATCTTCACCACGCCGGGCCGCGACAGGCTCAGGGGGCCATTGCCGGTCACGGGGGTCACCTGCCCCGAGCTTTTCGCGATCAGTTCAATTGCGTCCATCTGGTAATTTCTCCCCGAAGTGAATGAAGTGACATCGCCCATGCGCCATGGGTACTCGCCACGAACCGCGGGCAGACTAGAGCAGCAAGCCGGCGCATGGGTTAGGAAACTCCCTAAAGCCGTAGGAACTCCGACGCCCGGGACGGGCTTTTAGGAAATCCCTCAAGCCGCCCGCTGTTTTTCGGACTCGGGCCGGCGCGCCGGCCGCAATGAAAAACGGCGCGAACGAGGTTCGCGCCGCAGGTGGGAGCCAGCGCGCCGGGAGCGGCCGCCCCGGCGCCGGGCGACTCAGACCACGTACAGGCCCTCCTGGATCAGCAGGTGCGCATAAGACGCGCTCTTCGAGGTGTAGACGTCGTAGGTGACGGCGCCCTCGGTGACCTGCTGCGCCTGCCGAACCCAGTCCGCGAGGTCGATGTCGACGCTGTCGACCACGCCGTTCTGGCCGCTGTCGCCGGTGATCCTCAGGCTGTGCCGGGCCTCGCCGTCGGGCTCGGTGACCTTCAGCAGGTCGGCCAGGCTCAGCGTCAGCGACTGGCTCAGCCCTTCGCTCAGGTGGATGGCCTCGATGCCCTCCAGCCTGTCGGCGACCTGGCCCAGGTCCAGCGCATTGCGCGAGGCCCAGACCAGGATGTCGTAGCCGGCGCCGCCGTCGATGTGGGCAAAGCCGGTGCCGTCGATGAGGATGACGTCGTTGCCTTCGCCGCCGCTGGCGGTGGTGTAGCCGCGGGCGTCGAGCATGTCGTCGGCGGCCGTGCCCACGGCGTCGGAGACCGGCAGGTAGTCGACGAGGGTGGCGCCGCCCTCGGCCACCGCCGGGGCCAGCCCGAGGGTCTCGTCCAGGTCCACCAGGCGGCCCTTGACGGCGCTGCCGTTGCCATCGCCGACGCCGCTGTCGGTCCAGCTGACGAACAGCTTGCCGCTGTCGAGGAAGGTGGCGTCGACCTGCGTCTGGTCGCCGCTCACCAGTTGGTTGATGTGCAGTTCCTGGCCGACCTTGCGCCCGGCATCGTCGAAGAACTGGGCGTACACGCCATAGCTGCCGGAGCCCGGCGCCGCCTCGCTGCGCGACACGTAGACCACCACGAAGCCGCCGCCCTCGCGGGCCACCACCATGGGCTCGGACTGGTCGCCGGTGGTGCTGTTGGACACCAGGAACTCGCTGCCCAGCGCCGCGCCGGTGGCGTCGAAGATGCGCCCCCAGGTGCTGGTGCCGGACTGGTCCGGGCCGCTGTGGTCGTTGGAATCCCAGGTGACGATGAAGTTGCCGTTGGCCAGCCTCGACACCGCCGGCGAGGACTGCTTGTTGGCCGAGGTCTGGTTGGCGCGGATTTCCTCGCCCAGCAGCCCGGTCGCCGGGTCGTAGAGGCGGAAGTAGGACTCCACCCCCGCTGCGCCGCCGACGTCGCGGTTGTAGGCGATCACCACGGTGCCGTCCAGCAGGGTCGCCAGGGATGCCGCGTCCGGCCCCGCCGTGGTGTGGTAGGTGGCGTCGCCCACCAGCCGGTCGCCGCCCACCGGCGAGCCATCGGCGGCGTACTGGCGCATGAATATCTGCCACTTGCCACTGGTGCCGCTGATGTTGGCGCTCCAGCTGACGATGTAGCCGCCGTCTTCCAGCGCGGTGATGCTGGAGAAGCGCTGCTGGCCGACGTCGTTGACGTTGACCCCGGACTCGCCGCCCTGGGGCTGCGCGCCGCTGATGTTGCCGTCGAGGTCGTAGGTGTAGCCGAACTTCTGCTGCATGATCGCATCGTTGCCGCCGGCATGGCTGGTCCAGCTGACCACGAAGCTGCCGTCGGCCAGCACCGCCACCGCCGGCTTGCCCTGGAAGTCGCCGGTCGTGGCGTTGACCACGAACTCGCCGCCCACCGGCATGCCGGCGGCATCGAACAGCTGGGCCATGATGCAGTCGCTGGAATCATCGCCCGTGGCCGATTCCCAGACGACGATGAAGCCGCCGTTGGGCAGGCTCGCGGTGGCCGGATGGTCCTGGGCGCCGCCCAGGGTGCCGTTGACGCGGAACTCGGAGAAGTAGCCGGCGTCGATGTCGATCACCGTGCCCTCGATGCCCCAGCCGCTGCTGTCGGACTTGTCGCTCTGCCAGGTCACGTAGACGTTGCCGTCGGCCATCAGCGTCGCATCCAGCACGTTCGAGCCGGCCTCGTTCGAAGCCTGGTTGCCCTCGGTGGTCGGGTTGACCAGGAACTCGCGGCCCAGCTTGTTGCCCTGGGCGTCGTAGCGCTGGGCGAAGACCGCCGAACCGCTGCCGTCGCCGCCGGCCGCCCCCCAGATGACCAGGTAGCCGCCGTCGTCCAGCGCCACCGCGGTGGGCTTGTACTGGTCGCCGGCGATGCCGGTGTTGACGCGCACGTCGCCCGGGCCGATCAGTTGCACGGCACCGGTGGCCGGGTCGACGCTGTAGTGCGCCATGTAGACGTCGAAGCCGCTGCTGCCCGGCGGGTTGCCTTCCCAGACCACCACGAAGCTGCCGTCCTTGAGGACGATCACCTCAGGGTTGTTCTGGTCGTTGCCGGCGCCGGCGTTGACCTGGAAGTTGCCGCCCAGCGGGGTGCCGTCGGCCGCGTGGAGCTGGCCGATGACGCCGGTACCGGAGGCATCGCCCGGGCCGTTGCGGCCGCTCCACACGGCCACGTACATGCCCTGGTGCGCGGCATCGCCGAACACCGCCATGGCCGGAGCGCCCTCGGCGCCATAGGCCTGGCCGCTGCCCGCCAGCACATCGCCGGTGAGTGGCTGGTTGTCGGCATCGAAGGTGCGCTGCACCACCAGGTCGGTGGAGCCGGAGTCGGGATTGCTCGTCCAACTGATGGTGTAGCCGCCGTCCGGGTGCGCCACGGCGCTGGGGTGGCGCTGGTCGCCGGCAGTGCCCAGGTTGACCGCGAACTCGTCGGTCAGCGGCGTGCCGTCGGCGCCATAGCGGCGCGCCATGATGCCGTCGCCGCTGGTGTCCGGGCCCGCCTCGTAGGACTCCCAGACCACCAGGTAGCCGCCGTCGGCCAGGGCCACCACCTGCGGGCCGTCCTGGTCGCCGCTGTTGCGCTGGTTGACCTGCTGCTCGCTGCCGACGCGGGTCACCCCGTCGGCCTCGAACAGTTGCATGAACACGTCGGTGCCGGTGCCGCTCTGCCAGACCACGATGATCCGGCCATCGGCCAGGGTCGCCGCGCTCGGGTTGGTTTGCGGGCCGGCCTCGGTGCTGTTCACTTCCACGGTGTGGCGGTCCAGCTGGTAGTCGGCCAGGGCCGCGCCCTGGATGGCCACCGCCGGCGCCTGGTGGCCGGCCCCGTCATGGGCCGACAGGCTGCCCTGCTCGCCCTGGGCCAGCGGGTTGGGGTAGAAGTCCCAGCGGCCGTACTGGTCGGCGACCACCGTGTGGCTGACGCCCTGGGCGTCGACCACGCTGACGGTCGCCCCCGGCTCGGTGCGCCCGCCCAGGCGCTCGGCGCTGTTGGTGTCCAGGCCGACGCTGAGCACGCTGATCTGCGGCGGGCTGGCCGGCACGTAGTCGAGGCCGGTGGCGCCCTCGCCCAGCGGCGGCGGCGGAATCAGCCCGAGGCTCTCGTCGAGGTCCACCAGGCTGCCCTTGATGGCGCTGCCGTTGCCATCGCCGACGCCATTGTCGGTCCAGCTGACGAACAGCTTGCCGCTGTCGAGGAAGGTGGCGTCGACCTGAGTCTGGTCGCCGCTCACCAGTTGGTTGATGTGCAGTTCCTGGCCGACCTTGCGCCCGGCAGCGTCGAAGAACTGTGCGTAGATGCCCCAGGTGCCGGCGCCCGGCGCCGCGTCGGTGGCCGACTGGTAGACCACGACGAAGCTGCCGTCGGCGCGCGGCACCACCACCGGCATGGCCTGGTCGCCCAGGGTGCTGGTACTGAGCAGGAACTCGTTGCCCACCGGCACGCCGGCGGCGTCGAAGATGCGCCCCCAGATGCCGTAGCCGGACTGGTCCGGGCCGCTGTGGTCGTTGGAATCCCAGGTGACGATGAAGTTGCCGTTGGCCAGCCCCGACACGCTGGGCGAGGCCTGGCTGTTGGCGGTGGTCTGGTTGGCGACGATCTCGGGCCCGAAGCTCTGGGTATTCGGATCGTAGATGCGGAAGTAGGCGTCGCCGCCGCCGAGGTTGCGCGCGTAGGTGAACACCACGCGGCCATCGGCCAGGGTGCTGATGGAGGCGCCGATGATGTCGCTGGTGTAGTGGGTGGCGCTGACCAGCAGGTCGCCGCTGGCCGGCGAGCCGTCGGCGTCGTACTGGCGGGCGTAGATGCGCCAGCCGCCGCCCTCCCAGGACTTCCAGCTGAGCATGTAGCCGCCGTCTTCCAGCGCGGTGATGCTGGAATAGCGCTGGCTGTCGGCATCGTTGAGGTTGACCCTGGACTCGCCGCCCTGGGGCTGCGCGCCGCTGATGTTGCCGTCGAGGTCGTAGGTGTAGCCGAACTTCTGCTGCATGATCGCGTCGTTGCCGCCGGCGTAGCTGGTCCAGCTGACCACGAAGCTGCCGTCGGCCAGCACCGCCACCGCCGGCTTGCCCTGGAAGTCGCCGGTCGTGGCGTTGACCACGAACTCGCCGCCCAGCGGCATGCCGCTGGCATCGAACAGCTGGGCCATGACGCAGTCGCTGGAACCATCGCCCGAGGCCGACTCCCAGACCACCACGAAGCCGCCATTGGGCAGGCTCGCGGTGGCCGAATGGTCCTGGGCGCCGCCGAGGGTGCCGTTGACGCGGAATTCGGAGTAGTAGCCGGCGTCGATGTCGATCACCGTGGCCTCGATGCCCCAGCCGCTGTTGTCGGCCTTGTCGCTCTGCCAGGTCACGTAGACGCTGCCGTCGGCCATCAGGGTGGCGTCCAGCAGGTTCTTCATGTCGACGTTGTCGCCGGCCCAGCCCTGGTTGCCCTCGGTGGTCGGGTTGACCAGGAACTCGCGGCCCAGCTTGTGGCCCTGGGCGTCGTAGCGCTGGGCGAAGATCGCCGAACCGCTGCCGTCGCCGCCGGCCGAGCCCCAGATGACCAGGTAGCCGCCGTCGTCCAGCGCCACCGCGGTGGGCTTGTACTGGTCGCCGGCGATGCCGGTGTTGACGCGCACATCGCCCGGGCCGATCTGCTGCACGGCGCCGGTGACCGGGTCGACGCTGTAGTGCGCCATGTAGACATCGAAGCCGCTGCTGCCCGGCGGGTTGCCCTCCCAGATCACCACGAAGCTGCCGTCCTTGAGGGTGATCACGTCCGGGTAGTCCTGGTTGTTGCCGGTTTCTGTGTTGACCTGGAAGTTGCCGCCCAGCGGGGTGCCGTCGGCCGCGTGGAGCTGGCCGATGACGCCGGTGCCGGAGCTGTCGCCCGGGCCGTTGCGGCCGCTCCACACGGTCACGTACATGCCCTGGTGCGCGGCATCGACGAACGCCGCCATGGCCGGCGCGCCCTCGGCGCCATAGCCGGTGCCGCTGCCCACCACCACGTCACCGCCGAGCGGCTGGTCGTCGGCATCGAAGCTGCGCTGGACGATCCTATCGGTGGAACCGCCATCGGGATCGCTGATCCAGGAGATGGTATAGCCGCCGCCCGGGTGCGCCACCACGGAGACCGACAGCTGGCCGCCGGCGGTCAGCTGGTTGACGGCGAATTCGTCGGTCAGCGGGCTGCCATCGGCGCCGTAGCGGCGCGCCATGATGCCGTCGTTGCTGGTGTCCGGGCCGGCCAGCCAGGACTCCCAGACCACCAGGTAGCCGCCATCGGCCAGGGCCACCACCTGCGGGCTGTCCTGGTTGTAGCTGCTGCGCTGGTTGACCTGCTGCTCGCCGCCGATGCGCGTCACGCCATCGGCCTCGAACAGTTGCATATAAACCTCGGCATTGTTGCTGGCGGTATCGCCGCCCTGCCAGACCACCGCTATCCTGCCGTCGGCCAGGGTGGTGACGCTGGGGTTGGCCTGCGGGCCGGCCTCGGTGGTGTTCACCTGGCTGGTGTAGCGCGTGAGGTCGTAGCTGGCCAGCACGTCGCCCTGGATGACAATGGGCTGCGACTGGTTGCCCGCCGCGTCCGCCACCGAGATGCTGCCGTCCTCGCCCAGGCCCAGCGGGTTGGGCTGCAGGCTCCAGCGGCCGTTCTGGTCGGCGGTGACGCTGTGCGCCGTGCCGGCCTTGTCGATCACCGTGACTATCGCCCCCGGCTCGGTCTGCCCGGCCAGTTGCTCGGCGGTGTTGATGTCCAGGCCGACGTTCGGCGCCAGGGTATCGATCACGAACAACCAGGGCGCGCTGGGCTCGGTGACGTTGCCCACCGCGTCGGTGAGGGTCGCGGTGAGCGCGTGCGGGCCGTCGGCCAGCGGCTCTTGCGGGGTGAAGCTCCAGTTGCCGGCCTCGTCCACCAGCGCCGAGCCGAGCGCCTGGCCGTTGTCGTAGACCAGCACCAGCGAGCCCGGCGCGCCGCTGCCGGAAATGCTCGGCGTGGCGTCGCTGGTGAGGTTGCCGCAGACCTGGCTGGTGAAGGCCTCGGTCTCCAGCGCCAACAGTTGCGGGGCCTCCGGCAACGCGGTGTGCAGCGCCACCGGGAAGTCCTCGCTGGGCGCCTCGCTCAGCTGCCCCGAAGGGCTTTGCGAGCTGGCCCAGAAGTATTTCATGCCGTCGCCGCCGAACCGGGCGAGGTCGTCGGTGGCCAGGCTCCACTCGCCGTTGGCGTCGATGACGGTGGAGCCCAGCAGTTCGCTGGGCGCCTGCGGGTCGTCGCTCAGGCGCACGTAGAGGAACAGGGTGGCGCCGGCGCTGCCGGTGCCGCTGAGGTTCAGGTTGGCGTCGTCGGTGCTGGCGCCCTTGTCGAGGTCGCCCTGCTGCGGGCCGAAGTCGTCCTGCACGCGGGTGATGCGCGGCGTCTCGGGCAGCGCGGTGTCGACCACGAAGTCCCAGGCCTCGCTGCGCGGGCCGAGGTTGCCGGCGGCGTCCAGCGCCTCGGCCTGGAAGCTGTGCGCGCCATCGGCCAGCGGCGTCTGCGGCTCGAAGCTCCAGTTGCCGGCTTCGTCCACGCTGGCCGAGCCGATCAGCTCGCCGTTGTCGTAGATGCGCACCAGCACGGCGCCGCCTTCGACATGGCCGCTGTAGGTCGGCGTGGCGTCGTTGCTCGGCTCGCCCTGGGCGATGCCGCCGAAGGCGCCACCTTCCACGTCGTCGAGCAATTCCAGGTCGGTGATGGCGCCCGGCGCGGTGGTGTCGACCACGAAGCTCAGCGCCGGGCCCTGCGCGCTTTCGTTGCCGGCGGCGTCGGTGGCCGAGGCGCTGATCGCGTGCTCGCCTTCGGCCAGCGGGGTTTCCGGCTTGTAGCTCCAGTTGCCGTTGGCGTCGACGATGGCGCTGCCGATCGGGCTGCCGTTGTCGTGGATGGTGATGAGGTCGCCGGGGTTGGCGCCGCTGCCGCTGATCACCGCGGCGCTGTCGTCGCTGGCGGCGCCCGCCTCCAGGGCGCCCTGCTGTGTGCCGACGTTGTCGGTCACCACGACCAGCGCCGGGGCGTCCGGGGCCTGGGTGTCGATGGTCAGCTCGAAGCGGGTGCTGGCTTCGTTGCCGTTGGCGGCGGTGGCCAGGATGTCGTAGACGTGGCTGCCGTCGGCCTGCTCCGGCAACTCCAGGCTCCACTGGCCGGCGGCGTCGGCGAGCACCGAGCCGAGCAGCGTCGAACCGTCGAGGATGCTGACGATGGCGCCGGCGCTGGCGGTGCCGGCCAGGCTCGGGCGGTTGTCGTCGGTGAGCGCCTTGTCGGCCAGGTCGCCCTGCTTGGCGCCGACGTTGTCGCTGGCCTTGATCACGCTGACGCTGACCGGCGCGGTATCGACACTGAACGCCAGCGCCGGGCCGGGCTCGCTGGCGTTGCCGGCGGCATCGGCGACCTGCGCGCGGATGCTGTGCTCGCCATCGGCCAGCGGCTGGCCCGGGGTGAAGCTCCAGTCGCCATTGGCGTCGGCGGTGACGCTGCCGAGCACCTCGGCGCCATCGAAGAGAGTGACGATGGCCCCGGCCTCGGTCCTGCCGGAGAACACCGGCAGGGCGTCGTCGGTGACGCCGCCGGCGGCGATCGGGCCGCGGACCAGGCCCTGGTCGTCAGTGGCCACTACCACTTCCGCGGACGCCGGCGCGCTGCCGTCGATGGTCAGGCTGAATTCGGCGCTGCCGCTGTTGGCGCCGTTGGAGACGCTGGCGGTATAGCTGTGTTCGCCGTCGGCCTGCTCCGGCAACTGGAAGCTCCAGTTGCCCTCGGCATCGGCGCTGACGCTGCCGATCTCGACGCCGCCCGCGGAGATGACCACGAGCACGTCGGCGAGGGTCTTGCCGACCAGGGTCGGGGTGGTGTCGTTGGTCAGGGCGGCGTTGCTCAGGCTCTGGGTTTCGCCCACGTCGTCGATGGCCGCCTCGATGCTGACCACCACGTCGCTGGTGTCGACCAGGATCGTCAGCACGTCGCTCGGCTCGCTGACGTTGCCGGCCGCGTCGCTGGCGCTCACGCTGATGGCGTGCTCGCCGTCGGTGAGCGGCTGCGCCGGGGTGAAGCTCCAGTTGCCGTCGCCATCGACCATGGCGGTGCCCAGCACCTCGTCGCCGTCCTTGATGGTGATGACGCTGCCCGGCTCGGCGTTGCCGCTGAAGGTCGGGGTGGAGTCGTCGGTCACGCCGTTGTCGATGGGGCCGGTGACGTCGCCCTGGTTGTCGACGGCGAGGATCGCGCCGGGTTTCTCCGGCGCGCTGCCGTCGATGGTCAGGTCGAAGCGGGTGCTGGCGCTGTTGGCGCCGTTGCTGGCGGTGACGCTGTAGAAGTAGCTGCCATCGGCCTGCGCCGGCAGCTCCAGGCTCCAGGCGCCGGCGGCATCGGCCACGACCGAGCCGAGCACGCTGGCGCCGTCCATGACGGTGACCAGGGCGCCGGCGGTGGCGCTGCCCACCAGGGTCGGCGTGCGGTCGTCGGTCACCGCGCCGTTGCCCAGCTCGGCGGTCAGGCTGCCGGCATCGTCCAGCGCCTTGGCCACGCTGACCTGCAGCGGCCGGGTGTCGACCACCAGCACCAGCGCATCGCTGGGCTCGCTGGCGTTGCCGGCGGCATCGGTGACCACTGTGCTGATGCTGTGCTCGCCCTCCCCCAGCGCCTCGGCCGGGGTGAAGCTCCAGTTGCCGTCGCCGTCGACGATGGCGGTGCCCAGCACGTTGTCGCCATCCTTGATGGTGACGGTGGCGCCCGGCTCGGCGCTGCCGCCGAAGGTCGGGGTGCTGTCGTCGGTCACGCCTCCGGCGATGGGGCCAGTGACGGCGCCGACGTTGTCCTGGGCGCTCGGCGCGTCCGGGGTGGCCGGCGCGCTGGTGTCCAGCAGAATGTCGAAGCCGCCGGTGGCCGGGCTCCACTGCCCGGCCGAATCCACGGCCTTGGCGGTCAGGGTCTTCAGGCCGTCGGCGCCGAGGTCGGCCAGGTCGATCGACCAGTTGCCCTCGGCGTCGGTAGCGACGCTGCCGACCTCGCTGCCATTGACGTACAGGTGCACCACGGTGCCCGGCTCGGCGGTGCCCTTGGCGGTCGGGCTGCGGTCGTCGGTCTGCGCGCCCGGCTGCAGGTGGCCGCTGGTGATCGGCGCCTGGTCGTCGATGACGTGTTCGATGGAGGGCGCAGCCGGCGGCGTCAGCTTGAGGCTGAAGGGCCAGTCGGCGCTCTTCGGCCCTTCGTTGCCGGCGGCATCCACCAGCGCGGCCTGGAAGTTGTGCTCGCCGGCCAGCAGCGGCAGCGCCGGCTCGAAGCTCCACTGGCCGTCGCTGACGCTGGCGCTGCCGATCAGCACGCCTTTGTCGTAGACGTTCACGCTGACGATGTCGGCCGGTACGCCGCTGCCACCGAAAGTCGGCCTGGCATCGTCGGTCACGCCGCCGCGGGCGATCTCGCCGGTGACGCTGCCGACGTCGTCGAGCAGGCTCAGCGAGCCGCCCTCCTCCGGCAGCTCGACGGGCGCGAGGGTGTCTACGGTGAAGCGCCAGCCGTCGGCCGGCAGCAGCTCGCTGACATTGCCGGCGGCATCCATCGCGCTGGCCTGCAGGTTGTGCTCGCCATCGGTCAAAGTCTGGGTGGGAATGAAGCTCCAGCTACCGTCGGCGGCGACCAGGCTGCTGCCGATCAGCTCGCCGTTGTCGTAGATGTTCACCAGCACGGCATCGCCGCCGACCAGTTGGCCCTTGAACTCGGGCTGGTCGTCGTCGGTATGGCCGCCCTGGGCGATAGGCCCGGTGATGGCGCCGACATCGTCGATCAGGCTGAGGCCCGCCTCGGCCTGGGAGATATCGGGGGCGGCGGTATCCGCGGGCTCGGTGATGGTCGGCGGGCTGACGTTGCCCGAGGGGTCGGTAATGGTGATGCTGCCGGACTCGCCGTTCTCCAGTGGGTTTTCCGGGAACTCCCAATTACCGTTTTCGTCGACGACGGTGGTCACGGTGCTGCCATCCGGCAGCTCGACGGTGACGATGCCTTCCGGCTCGCCGGTGCCGCTCAGACCGTCGCCGTTGTTGTCGGTGATGACGGGCGGCTCCGGTGCAATGACGTCGGCCGGTTCGGTGACGGTCGGCGGGCTGACGTTGCCCGAGGGATCGGTGATGGTGATGCTGCCGGACTCGCCATTTTCCAGTGGGTTCTCCGGGAACTCCCAATTACCGTTTTCATCGACGACGGTGGTCACGGTGCTGCCGTCCGGCAGTTCGACGGTGACGATGCCTTCCGGCTCGCCGGTGCCGCTCAGGCCGTCGCCATTGTTGTCGGTGATGACCGGCGGTTCCGGTGCAATGACGTCGGCCGGTTCGGTAGTAGTCGGCGGACTGACGTTACCCGAGGGATCGGTGATGGTGATGGTCCCGCTCTCACCGTTCTCCAACGGGTTTTCCGGGAATTCCCAATTACCGTTTTCGTCGACGACAGTGGTCACGGTGCTGCCGTCCGGCAGTTCGACAGTGACGATGCCTTCCGGCTCGCCGGTGCCGCTCAGGCCGTCGCCATTGTTGTCGGTGATGACCGGCGGCTCCGGGGCGATCACGTCGGCCGGCTCGGTCACGATAGGCGGGCCGACATTCCCCGGGGGCTCGGTGATGCTGCCGCTCTCGCCGTTTTCCAGCGGACTCTCCGGGAATGCCCAGTTGCCGTTCTCATCGGCGACGGTGGTAACGGTGCCGCCGTCCGAGCCACCGCCGCCACCGCCGCCCCCCGCCGCTGCGGCCAGGCCGCCGACACCCAGGGCGCCGAGGCCGGCAAGCGGCAGCACGCCGAAGACGGCGTAAGTGTCGTCGCTGCGTTCCGCCAGCAGTTGCTCGATGGAGTCCAGCTCGGTGGTCACCCAGGGCTCGTTCTGGTCCGCCAGCCACAGCTCGCCGCCGGGGGCCTCCAGCACCAGGTCGTGGCGCACGCCGTTCACGGCCTGGAAGAAATTGTCAATATTGATGACTTCGCCGTTCTTCAAACGGATCACCAGGCTGTCGCCATTTCGGCCGATGGACTGGATGCTGTCGGGCGCGGCCGCGATCTTCACCACGCAAGGGTGCGCCAGCGACAACAGGTTCTTGCCGCTGACATCGGTAACCTGCCCCGAACTTTTCGCAATCAGTTGAATTGCGGCCATGTGAGCTCCCGCCTGATAAGGCTATTTCTTCAATTTCGTGAACACGGGATGACTCGAAAAGGAATTGTCCCAGTGCCATGTAATATCCAGCCCGGGCCATTCAATAGCGAACTCGGAAATTCCTTTTCAGCGATGGGCAGTATTAAAAATTCATCACCGGCAATAATTAGGATTATCCTGAACCAACCCAAGCCGATAAATTCCGATATACCATCGGAAAATTCTTAACCCATTCTGAAAATCGAACTGTCGCCACATCGCCACGGATGAAAAATGGAAATAAAAAAGCGGGCTGCATAGGCCCGCTTTTTCCGAGTGGCTGGAGGTTGTTGGCCATCAGTCGAAGAAATGCTTCTCCAGGCAGCAGGCCAGCAGTTCCTGGTCCGTGGTCACGCCGAGACGGCGCTTGGCCGATGCCTTCTGCGCGCTGATGGTCTTGTCGCTGCGCCGCAGCAGGCGCGCTATTTCACACACGCGCAAGCCCGAGACGAACAGCCGCAACACCTCGTATTCCTTGACCGAGAGCGAGGTCAGGCGGCTGTGCAGGTCGCCGCCGTCGCCCGTGCAGGGGTTGAGCACCCGGCGGCCCTTGCACAGGGCGTCCAGGGCCGACAGCAGCTGGGCCATGCCCGCATCCTTGCGCACCACGCCCTGCACCCCGAGCTCGCACAGGCGGTCCAGCACCAGGCGGTTGGACAGCATGGTGAAGACCAGGAACCTCACCTCGGGGAAGTTGCGCACCAGGTAGCCGATGAAGCGCACACCGTCCCCGTAGACTTCGTCCCCGGGCATGCTGAAGTCGATGATTGCGATATCGAAATGTTCCCGTCGCAATGCCTCGACCAACTCACCAGAAGTTCGCACCTCACATGCCACTTGATATTGCGGATGGCGCTCCAGAATCCCACGGACTCCCATCAATACGACTGCGTGATCATCCGCCAGAACGATCTTGATCTTTTTCAAGGAAACCTCACAAACGACGATAACTCGATACAACAGCAAACTTTCTCGGCTGCCTAATCTAATGGAAGCTCCTGAAAAACGGCACCTCAAAAGCGCCTATTCAATCAATATAAGAAAAATCCCACATGGCACCCAAGTACCAGTGGATGACGGAAAACAAGGCGGACCAAGGCCGACGCGCGGCTACGGGTTCGTTCAACAGGAACAGAGAGGTCGGCTATGCCGTAGGGAAAAATCAGACGAGCCCGAAGGCAAAAAGGGGGGAGGTGGAAGGCGTACACGGGGAATTGTGGCTAGGAAAAGCGCCCCCCGAAAATGGAGGTGGCCCCGCCAGCCACCCGGTCAGCACAATGATGCTCCTGTAGTCCACCCTTCCGGGTACGACCAAGCACCTTGAGACGTCGTTGCGAGCAGCCGACAAACCGCGTCATACCGAGATTTCAGCGTTTTCTGCGTGACGCGCATTTGGTTTAAGACACGCAGATTCTAGCAACAACCCCAAACCAATCGGAAGTCACCCTGGATCACCTCGGTGGATTACCTTTGGGTCACTTTTGGATCACCCAAGCGCGGCTAGTCCGGATAATTTTTGAGCAAAATTTTGAGGGCAAATAGCCCTAATGCACACCGAGCCCTCCCCCCCTCTGCCCCTACCCCCGCCGATAAATTCACCACCACCCACTTGCCAAAGGGTACCGAGCGAGAATACTCTTTTTGTGGGTAAACAACTCACAAAAGGAGTAAACATGAAAGGGGCTCTCAAAGCACGACGCGAAGAACTGCGACTCACCCAGAAGGCATTGGCAGAACTTCTAGGGGTATCTCAACAGACAGTCGCACGCTGGGAGGCCACAGATGAAATCCCCAGGAAGCATCTGAGGGACGTTGTGATCAAGCTCGGGATGAGTATTTCCGAATTCCTGAAGGACGACCCTGCGACTTTCGACGTTCCCACGATGAAATTCCCTGATGGCCCAATCGGAACTGTCCATTTTTCAGTCGGCAATCACTTGCTGAGCTACCCGACAGGCTGGTCCCAGGTCAATGGTCTTTTTCAACGACTGAGCAAAGATTATCTTCCGATGAAAAATTGGGAGTTCATCGAAACGCTCGATCAACGAGTCGTGTACATCAACACCCGCTCTCTAAATTCGATTCGCTGGGTCGACGAAGCCCAAGAAGAAATGCCGAGCTTTGAGCATGAGGAGGTATACCGTGCGGCCTCTGAACTGGCGCTGTCAGGGATACCTACCCAAGACGAAATCAATTCTGAGAGCTATCCGTACAGCAGGGAGCTAGTCGACCGCGCAAGCGCACTAATCCGTGAGAAAGGCGAAGAGCAGATCTACGGCTGGCTTCACAGAGCATCCTACATCCTTAGCGATGACTCCATCGGAAAGGCAAACGTATCCGAAAATCTGCTCTGGACCATGCATCTGCTCCTGATTGATGGGCTCGAGCAGAGGAAGTTTGTTGATCTGACCACATATGACGAATCCATAAAACTCGTCCCTGCTGAGCGCCTGAGCTTGCTAGAGCTGCCATACCTTGAAGTGGCCGCTGCACTGAAAAAAATCGAATCAGAGACCTAGCAAGCAGCGTTCGTCGCAATCGAGCTGCACTCTAGCCATCATCCCGCTGAGTGCAGCCTTGTATTTTTTGGGTACACCCTGGCGTTACACCACCCCACCCTCCGCCTCCCCCCGCCTTCACGTAACGTATGGGTTGACTTCAGGTTATGTGACACTGATATTTTAGTGACACACCCATTAGTTACACCAATAGGAGGCCTCGACATGGCAGACATTGCCTACCTGCGAGTAAGCAGCACAGACCAAGACACTGATCGACAGCTGGCGGATTCAGGCCTGGAGTTCCTCCGGGTTTTCAGCGACAAGGCGAGCGGGAAGGACGCCTCTCGTCCTGGCCTGACGGATCTGTTCAAGGCTGTTCGCCCAGGCGATACCGTCCACGTTCACAGCATCGACCGGCTGGCGAGAAACCTTCGAGACCTCTGCGACATCGTCCAAAGGTTGACCAGTGATGGAGTATCGGTTCGCTTCCACAAAGAGAACCTCACCTTCCGCCCGGATCAGGAAGACCCGTTCGCCAAGATGATGCTTCACGTCATCGGAGCATGTGCGGAGTTTGAGCGGGCGATGATTCGAGGGAGACAGGCCGAGGGAATTGCGAAGGCGAAAGCCAAGGGCATCTATAAAGGAAGGCCCGCGAGCATTGACGCAGCCCAGGTGGTGGAGCTACTGGACTCAGGACTGGGGGCAACTGAAGTGGCACAACGTCTGGGCATCAGCCGCCAGTCCGTCTACAGGCTGGCAAAGCAGGGAGCCACTGCCTGATTGCAGGAGGCGTCGATGACTGGTGGGGCGTATTTGTTTTTTCGCTCCACCATACCCCTCAAGGCACCAGTCTCACCGAACAGCCGAGTACACACTCTCACCAGCCCCGTAGTAACTCGTGAAGATATGATGGAAGGCTAGCTCGCACTTCTCGTTGTAGATGCCCTCGTCGTAGCTTTCAGGCAATCCACGGTCGAAGACAATCTCAAGGGTACGCCGCACATCACTCCTAGCCCTGTCCTTCTTGCGCCAATCGAGAACCAGCTTCTCGGACTTCAGTGTCTCCAGAAGCTCCTTGCAGACCTTCTTCACCTGCGCCCTTTCCTTCTCTGCAAGCTCAGGCACTGGCTTGGTCAGGATGTCGAACAGAGCCAGCTCTTCCTCCGAGAGGTTCTCGCGGATAGCCCGTTGATCCTCGATCTGCAGATCAGCAGTGAGTTCCAGCAACTGCTTGAAGAACACCTCAATGTTCAGGCTGCCTGAGTTATACGCATCGATCAGTTTCTGGAACTTCTCCATGAAGTCCTTACGAGTGGGGTTCTCGGTCAGCATGGTTTCCAGCTTCATGCTCAGCAAGGCCCGGAGCTTCTCGGCCTCGGTGCGCTTGCGCCCCTGATTGAACTTCTCCTTGAGTTTCTCGAAGTCGATCTTGCTGAGGTCATGCAATGGCTGATCATCGCCTTCCTTGATGATGTAAGGCACCGGAGCAATGGAACGATCCAGCAAATCCTCGACCTGCTGCATTACCTCGGAGATGTCGACGGGAGGAGCCAATGCCTTGATCTTCTGGGCAATGACAGAGATCAGCACAGCGTCAGGAGCAAGCTCATTGGCATCTGGATCAGGAAGAATCGCTCGATAGACCCGAGACACAATCCTGGCCTGACTCATGAAGCTGTTCTTGATTTCCTCATTGGCAATGAGTTGCTCAACAGCATCGTCTAGCTTGGCCACCTTCTCGAAGCCTTGAGCATCCTTGATGGCCTGTGCATTCACACCATGCTCGGACAGGAACGTGATCCCCCTAGCAAGCAGGTGCTTCAAGTACTCGACCAGCTCGGCTTTGTTCTTGATCGGCTCACCCTCACCACCTTCACCAGAAGAAGCCCCACCATAGATCGCCAAGGCTTCCTGCAGCTTACGGAAGACACCCACATAGTCGACGATCAGCCCCGCTTCTTTACCAGGATACTTCCGATTGGCCCGAGCGATGGTCTGCATCAGGGTGTGGTTCTTCATGGGCTTGTCGAGGTAAATGGTCGAGCAAGATGGCACGTCAAAGCCGGTGATCCACATGGCACATACGAAGACCAAGCGCAGGGGATCCTTCGAGTCCTTGAACTTCTCGCCCAGGTTCTCCTCGTTCATGCGCTTACGGTGCGGAAGAATGTCCAGCCCCTTGTCGGCTAGCTCCTTCACTTCGTTCTGGCTCTGGGAGACAACCACAGCCATATCGGTCGATGTCATCACCTGAATCTTGTGCTGCAACTCCTCCTGCTGCTCCTTGGGAGCCTTTGCGAGCTGAGCCTTCAGATCAGCTAGATACGTCTTCCAGTGATCTTGAACCTTGTTGTACATGCGGACGGCGGTGGCCTTGTCGATGCATACCAGCATGGCCTTGCCCTGGTAACCACGACCAACGAAGTGGTTCACCAGATCCTTGGCGATGGCCTCAAGGCGATCCTCTCGGGTGATCAGGTGGTACTCACGGGCGAAGACCTGCTCGACTTTGCGCTCCTGCTCCTCATCCAGCTCGGCCTCTTCGAGTAGCGCCGCCATGTCCTCGTTGAGGTTGTCGTTGATGAGCTGCATCTCGGGAATGCGGTTCTCGTAGTACAGCGGAACCGTGGCACCGTCAGCGATGGACTGGCCGAAGTCATAGACCGAGATGTAGTCACCGAAGACCTCTTTGGTCTTCTCTTCGCCAGCCATCAGCGGCGTCCCGGTGAAGCCCAGGAAGGCGGCATTGGGGAGTGCCGTCCTCATGTTCATGGCCAGGGTGTCGTACTGGGAGCGGTGAGCTTCGTCGGTGATGACGATGATGTCCTGGCGATCAGAGAGCTTCGGGTAGACCTCGCCCTTCTTGGTGCCGAACTTCTGGATCAAGGTGAAGACGTAGCGGTGATCTTCGCTGAGCAACTGCTTGAGATGAGCACCGCTGGTAGCATGTGCCTCGACCTCACCCACAGCACCTGTAGCGGCGAAGGTCTTGTAGATTTGCTCGTCCAGCTCGTTGCGGTCAGTGACGATCACGAACGTCCAGTTGCCTGGGATCTTGCGCAGGATCTTCTGAGCGAAGAAGACCATCGACAGAGACTTGCCTGACCCTTGGGTGTGCCAGAAGACACCCAGCCGCCCAGCCTGATCCTTGGGGCGATCCTTCGTACGCCAGACCTCAGCAATGGCTTTATTGACCCCGAGGTACTGGTGATTCTTGGCGATCTTCTTGATCACACCACCAGCCACGTCCTCGAAGACGGTGAAGTTCTCGATGATATCCAAGATCCGCGATGGCTCACCAATTCCCCTGATCGCCGTTTCAAGGGATACAACGCCTTTCTCCCCCTCATCGTTGATCCGCTTCCACTCGAACAGATGCTCCCAGGGCGAGAAGGTACTACCCACCACCGTCTGAGAGCCGTTCGACAGAATCAGCGCGCCGTTGTAGGTGAAGAGCTGGGGGATGACGGTGCGGTAGTCGGTGAGGTTGTCATCGTAGGCGGCCTTGAGCGTCTTATGCGTCGCCTTCAACTCGACGAACAACAACGGGATACCGTTCACGAAGCCAAGCAGATCAGTGCGTCGGGTGTGGTAGTCCCCCTTCACCCAGAACTGGGAGGCGAGGAAGAAGTCGTTCTCCTCAACATTGCCCCAGTCGATGACCTTGGCCACCTTGAGCGTGTTATGCCCGTACTCATCGTTAACCGAAACAGGCACCCCATCCTTTAGCAGCCGGTAGACCTCCTGATTGGCGTTGACCGGCAGCAGCTTGGAGCGATCTCTGGTCAATTCCTCGACCACCAGGTCGATGGCCTCACTAGGCAGATCAGGGTTCAGGTTGCCGAGCGCAGCCCGCAGACGCCCCTCCAGCACCACATCCTGCTGGGTCTGGCGACCTTCGCTGGAGGAACTACCGGTCCACTCTGCGTAGAGGTTTCCGGTTTCCCAACCGAGAGACTCGAACAGCGCGATGGCTGGCTGCTCGACCAACGTGTCCTCGGAATAGTCGTGCGAATGCGGTGCTGCTGGACTCATGCGCCTGAACTCCTTTTAGGTCGGCATGGGGATATCGGATACGTCGATCTCACCGGAGATTAGCTTGGGAAGGAGCAGGTCTCTCTGGGCTCGAAGGTTAGTGTTTTTCTCCACTAGCTTACGGCATAAGCGCATCAATGGGCTTGCTATAGCTAACCATGCTTCTTGAAGACCTTGATCCGGAAGCACAATTTGGAACTTTCTAAAGTCCTTCAGAATTATCCTGGGAATTGCAACACCAGAAACACAGCCTTTCATTCGAGCGATAGTTTCAGGGTGCCTAAGCAAACAAACCAAGAGATCCGACACAGACTTATTGGCCGGGCGAAGAATTGCAATTGATGACAACAAGACCAAATCCTGATCTTTCTCGACCGAAAAGATGTGCTTTAGGTAGCTTCCATCCTTCGCAACTAAAATATCGCCAACCATCGGCTTGCAATTATTCCTTACAAGCTCATCATAATCCGATTGAGATATCCTTCTGCACTTAGAGACATCAACACCCCAGTCATGCATGTCTTTAACCGAAGCCATGGGCATCCCAGTCTCTGCAGTTGGAGGGCTTTTATGTGCTCCATCAGTAATCAGGTCGCAGACTTCTTCTAACTTAACAACACCCCACCCTTCAGGAATCAACCCAAGCTCACTCTCCTTGAACTCCACCTCCTCGTGCCCCGGAAAGCGGAACTGAACGAACCACTCCTCATACAATCGCCGCGCCATTTCTTCGAGGATCTCGATGCGGCGCGTGTTGTTTTCGATGAGATCGTCGTAGCTTGTTATAACTATTGAAATCTTCTTCTGAACAGCCACAGGCGGCAACAAAAATCGAAATCGCTTAATATCCCTAGCGCTTATATGCGGGACATTGACGCCAGTTAGAATGGAGAGTACATAATCGGTAAATCCTGGACTTCCGATTATGCAACGCAGATAATCGGTCTGAAGGGTTTTAGCACCTCGCAGACGCGCGACACGTTGAACCAAGAGCGCAGGAGTGTCACTACGCTTAATCCTGGCATACTTCAATCCAGCGCTAATCCAGGGTCGATCCATCGCGAGAATTATGTCGCCTTCCCTAAGATGAAACGCATCGTATCTTTGGTAATCAGCAACAGGCCATCTTTTGGCCTTATCCCAGCGCAACTCTCCTTGAGCAACATTGTCGCCACGCAGTAAGCGCACATCGTTCTGATCGTCTGTATAACCCGCGCTTTTAAATGGATACCCCGCTACCAAGTCAACATAGTCTTCTAGATTAACCTCCTCCCAAGAAGTCTCTGCAGTCATGCGGATGCTCCATCTAGGATCACTGCAATGTTATCTGCGACTTTGGATTCAAGCTCTCGGGCTTCGGCATTCAGAATTTCCAACTCTTCAGCCAGTTCTTCTAATCGCTCTGTGAAGTCCACATCCTCGGCTTCCCTTGCAGCAGCCCCAACATACCGCCCAGGGTTCAGCGACCAACCCTGCGCCTCAATCTGCTCGCGAGTCGCTAGTTTGCAAAGCCCTGGCACATCCACGTAGCCGGCAAGCAGCCCTTTTTCAGCAAGCAACTCAGCGCTGCCTTGCTCCAGTTCCGGCGCTTCGCCTCGATAAAGCCGCACGATGTTGGCAATGAACTCGATCTGCTCAGGCTTGAAGTCACGGTGAGCCCTGTCGACTTGCCGGTAGATGTGACGAGCATCAATGAACAACACCTTATCTGCTCGCTCTGCATCATTCTCTTTAGCCCGGTCGAAGAACCACAGGGTGCAGGGCAGGGTCACGGTGTAGAAGAAGTTCGAGCTTACCGAGACGATCACATCAACAGCGCCGGTCTCGATGAGCTTCTGGCGGATCACTTGCTCGCTGCCTCGGGCATCACCCGCCGAGTTCGCCATGACGAAACCAGCACGCCCGCTCTTGTTCAGCGATGCGTAGAAGAGCTGGATCCAGAGGTAGTTGGCGTTGTCTGTCTTTGGTGGGCCAAAGGGGAACCGGAGATCTCCCTCCAGGCGCTCTTTGTCGACACCCGACATGTTGAAGGGGGGGTTGGCCATCACGAAGTCGAAGCGGCCGCCCTCACGTGTAACGGCTTCGTGAGGATCTTCGTAGTAGGTGTTCGCCACACGCACATCGCCAGAGAGGCCATGCACTGCCAGGTTCATCTTGTTCAGGTTGACGGTGACCTGCTCTTTCTCGGTGCCAAAGACCGAGATCTCCTCCATCGCCGTCTTGTGATGTCGCGTCACGAAGTCAGCCGAGTGGGTGAACATGCCGCCAGAACCGCAAGCTGGGTCGAAGATCCGCCCGTGGTAGGGCCCGATGATTTCGACGATCAGCTTCACGATTGACTCGGGAGTATAGAAGACGCCGCCTTTCTGGCCTTCCTTCAACGCGAAGTTGCTCAGGAAGTACTCATAGATCTTGCCGAACGCATCGCCGCTAAGGTCAACCGGACCGAGCAGCTTTATGAGTTCCAGAAGAACCTTGTTACCAAGCTGGATGTAGTTCCGGGGCAGCGCGCCTCTGAGACCGATGTTCTCTTCCTCGATGGCCTTCATCGCATCGTTGACGGCAAGACCGATAACATCGCCTTCGGTGAGGGTCTGCAGGTAAGAGAAACGAGCCTTCTCAGGAAGGAAGATGACGCCCTCAGCGAGATAGTCGTCCTTGCTGACCTTACGGCGGCCTCCAGAACCAATTGGCCCCAGCTTTTCTTCAGCCGCGGCATACATCTTCTCGGCATACCGCAGGAAGATCAGCCCCAGGACGGGGACCGAAAACTCAGAAGGCTTCAGCCCGGTGTTAGCCCATAGTTGGTCGGCCACAGCCCACAACCGCTTTTCTACATCTCCGCTGACCAACGCACATCTCCAATCGCAGCCAAAAACGTGCGCGGAGCTTACTACAGCAGGGGATCGTTCCGTCAGAAGCACGCAGCCCCAGCGAGGCTGGTACAAGCTCCGCCTGAGACACATTCCATTGGCCATCAGGCAGGATTAAACGGCCCCGCGACGCATTGCAGCATCCCCACCAAGACTCCGTCGTGCCTGTACGAAGGCCTCACGCTCAGCTCTCTCAGCCACCGGCACCGTGCGATGCAAGTTCGCAGCAAGATCGACGACGTTCGAAAAGGGCGCACTTATGGAGGAGAAGGCTCTTCCACGATCAAGGCAGAAAGCGCCCCCACGGACACCTTCGCTGCCGATGACATACCGCTACTTTGAGCTTCAGGCATGTAGAACCGATAAACGCATCCGACTACTGGATGGCAGTTCGACGGAAGAGAACCTGACGTTGCTGGCTGGGGAGGTGATGGCCCCCGGTCGAGGCATGGCTACCTGTTGATCTGACAGGGTGATAGTGGATGGCAAAGAACAACTAAAGATTGATCTACAGTCACTTCCTTCACCAATACCTTCATCCCATAACCTTCCTTGAGATGAAACCCTTGGGACTCAATCATCAAGCTGTACTTGTGGACCACCAAAGCTAATCCGATAGGTTCGCCGCAAGTTCAACTTGATGCACTCCGCTCAACGAGGTCGAGACCAGTTTCGAGGTTGAGTGTGGAATTGACGAATCCAACCCCACCGAGCCATCCGACAGAAATCACCGTCAGGTCCTCGTGTCGGGAATTGTCTGCAACCGCCATCTTCATCAACCACGGCCTTCACCCCAACCCAAAGGTCCAGCCTAAGTTGCCTCTATAGGCACCCCTTTCAGCTCCCCTGCTATCGCTGCATCACATCAGCCACCGCCCCAGCCAAGTAGCCACCTAGGAACCTACTTCGCCCAGGCCATGGCCCGTGCGTTGCTCAGATAACGGGGGAGCCATCGTTCCGCCAGGAACATCCCTTCGCAACAAACCGCAGCTTCCCTTGCTGCCTCGTTCAAACCCAGCCCGTTTTGTCCAGCCGTTCGAGCCGTCCATGTTTCCCAAGTAGGTGGGAGCTGGTGGCGTGGACGGAAGGGACTCTGACGGCTGCACAAAGAGGAATACCTACACCATGAGGTTACATATTGCGACCGAGCTTCTACCTGAGCTGATCCAGCTCCACTTGCAACTGGAGGCAGCCTGAACATGCGGCTTATAGAAATGCTCTTCGTCATCGCAGCGACCCTTTGGCTCGTCATGCCGCTGGCCTACTTGCTTCTCATCCAGCTCACACTGGGCGTGAAGCTTACCGTGCGGAATAAGACATCTCGCGGAGGCAATGAGCATCAGGGTAGTAGCCAGTTCCGGGCCAGTTCGGATTAGGGCGCACTTAAGGAGAACAAGGCTTTGAAACCAGGGGTTGCACTACGACCAGCAATCCCTGTCCTCTGTTTTTAGCCCCCAGAGTTGTAACGACAACGCCGCCTGTTTTTCCCCGAGATCGGCCCCGTCTCATCTTTGAGACTGGAATCTACCTCTAGCCCAATAACTCCGGGGCCAGTAACCGCCCTTCTATATAAGGAAGGAGATTCTCGCCCTTCCTGCAACCCCCTGATTCAGCAAATACCACCACAGAACTCCGAAGGAGAATGTCGCCATGATTCTCTCGTTCATCCATTCGTCATCAGAAAAAGTTGATCTGCCGCTATGCGTTCCCGTGCGGACACGGGACGGTCTCTACGCCATCGACCCTGAAACAGGGTGTGTCATTGATCAGCAGGTAACGACTGGTGCGCTCTCGCGGCGTCACATCAAGGCACAGGTTGGGATCGATACGCGTTTCCCCACCGAAGCAAGAAACCCTGAAGAGCTGTTCGAAGCCATATCCGTTCATGACCCGTATCTTGCAGACCTCAACATTGAGTACGACCGGCTTCTTGGACTGCTTGATGCCGGACACTCTGTCCTGGCGGTCAAGGTCTTTCGCTTCATCTGCGAGCGACTCGATGGTTGGAACTACTGGTTCGGTCGAGTAGCTGAACTGCTCACCGAGTTCGATGAATGCGGTCGAGCGAGCGTCTATCGGGCTTGGTCTTCGCTTCAGCCGATGCTGGTTAGAGCTGAGCCCGTCCGCAACCTGGGAACGCTAAGGGTGCGCGTCAACCCTTGGTACGCATGGCGAGGCGCCCGATACCTCCAGACTTCAGCAATCAGTAACTGGTATGCGGCAGCCGCTGTGCAGTTGTCCTCGATTGAGCAAGAAGTGATGGAGGGCTGATCGATGAAGCATGAGCAGATGAAACTGGGGGATTCACCCTGCAAAGCCAAGCAGCGCATCGCCGACGACATACGCCAGCGGGTGCTCGATCTGCGCCGGAGTCATTCCCTCCGCGAGGTTGCTGCAATGACCGGGCTGTCGCTCGGAACAGTGAAAACCCTGGTTTCACGATCTGGGAACTTCCGCGATAACGCCAAGCACCGAGAGCTGTTCAGCTTACCGCCGATCCGCGAGAGCGAAGAATCCCTGCCAAGTGTGCCGGAGTTGCCGCCCCAAGAGATCGTCACCGGAGATAGAGAGATAGACGCAGTTCTGTGGCTGCATCGGGTGATCGACACTGGCAATGCTGCATTGATTGAGCGGGCTATGGAAGGCGCCAAGAAGATTAAGACACCTCTGCCAGTCTTGCAGCAGCGTTATAAGCAGTACTTGATTGATGCATACCCTGACGAGCCGTTGGCTGCTTTGGGGGCGTATGGGTTCTGTGATTTGGAGAGACTTGCAATCGCAGCAATCGAGCGTCAACGACTGCAAGTCGAGGCTATTGCTCGATTCGGGGACAGGCTCATGAGTGATACGCCCGCTGAAGCGTTCTGTGTAGAAGTGTTGGCCGGGCTGGAGTTCACTGGAACTCACCCTCCGTTTGATGAGGCTTCTGTGGCTGAGCGTTTCAAGGCCCACCCTGAGCTGATACCTCAGACTCTGGCCGACTGCCTACACGAACTGAAGTATTGGGAGCACCTTCATGGGCTTAGGAGCGCATCGTGCAAGGAATATTGCCAGCCGCTTGAGGAGGCGTCTTCGCGGGAGTGGTTCGTGTTCGGCCTACTGGCTGAAATCCGCCCGCGAGACAGAGAAGAGGCCAAGGCTGTCTTCCGCTATCTGATTGAGTGTGGACGGCGTGATGTGATCGGGGCTGATTCAATCCTCGAAAACATCATCAGGTAACCCTACCGACTTCCAAGCCTTTATAGACGCATTGCCAGACGCGCCTCTGGTTTCCCTCCCTGCAGTTTCGCCACTGCATTTCAATCAACACCAGCCCGTTTAGTCCTGCCGCTTGTGTCCGTCTGCGCCGCCCTATGTGGTGGGCGCTGGTGGGCGTAGGCGGTGGCGACCACAGGCGGCAGAACTAAGAGGAAATCCACATTCATGCAACAGCAACGCATCATCCAGATCTTCACCGATGGCGCTTGCCTTCATAACGGCCAACCTCAGGCCCGTGGAGGCTGGGCAGCAATTCTCCGCAACCCTGAGGGGCAAACGAAAGAGATCGCAGGGCCGCTCGAAGGTAACCAGCAGACCAACAACCGGGCCGAACTCACGGCAGTGATCAAGGGACTGAAATCCCTGAAAGTCCCTGCATCGGAGGTCGAGGTAGTGACTGACAGCAAATACGTGAAGAACGGCTGCACATCCTGGCTCCCAAAATGGAAGCAGAACGGCTGGCGAACATCAGATCGCAAGCCCGTAGCCAACTCTGATCTCTGGCAGGTTCTCGACCAGTTGCTGGAAAGGCACAAAGTTCACTTCACCTGGGTACAAGGCCATAGCGGGCATCCCGAGAACGAGCGAGCTGATGCCTTGGCCCAACGAGCAGCCATGGGCGAGCACGTCCAGCGGTATAGCAACGAGTGACCTCAGGCGCCCGAAACTCCACCTAGCCGCAGTCGGCCCTGCACCTGCCTCGCCATCCCTGCCAGCTTGCGATCAACGCAGCCACTGCTCAGCATCGAAGTCGACCATCTCCACCACCGGGGCCAACACCTCGGGCCGGAAGTCCTTTCCGTAGCGGCTGAAGGTGATTCCCCCCGTCTGGTGCCCCAGCAGTCCGCCCACGAGTGCCTCGCTGACGCCCTTCTGCTTCAGATGATCCGCAACGGTGTGACGGAAGCTGTGGAAGTCCTTCTGCTCCTCCCCGTCCTTGAAACCCAGCTGCTCTCGAACCCGAGTGAACCACTTCGAAGGAGCAGCGCTGTAGCCATGCTTCTTGTGGCAGGTCAGTTCAGGGAAGACACGAGCGTGTCCCGCAACACGTTGCTTCTGGATGAACTCCAGGAAGCCCATCGCCTTCAGCTTCGAGTGGATGGGCACCAGGCGTTCAGAGGATGCAGTCTTCAGCTTCTGGTCAGGGCGCGATGCGCGGAAATGGATGCAGTCCACTCCGTTGATGGTAACCACGTCATCGAGGTACAGCTGACATAGCTCGTTGAGGCGAGCACCCGTGTAGAGACCAAGCAGAGGCAGCCAGTACTGGTTGGGCTTCTTCGTATGAACCGAGGTGTAGATCTCCTTCGAGAACAACCGCCGGAGATCCTCCTCGGTGAATACGCTTCGATCCTCGCTGACCTTGCCACGCTGCTTCACGCGCAAACCATCAAAGGGATTCCGCTCGCAGTATCCCTCTCGAATGGCATAGCTGAAGAACGTGGTCAGGTTCTTCACGTAGTTGTTGAAGGTGGTGAGGCTGATGGTGGCGGTTGCTTCCTTGATGATCGTCTCTATGGATTGATTCTTGGGAAGCTGGTTGATCCTGGGAGGCAGCTTGAGGGCGGTCTCCTGGAATCTGCGGGCATCCTTCCGGGTGATCAGGTCAATTGGCAGATCCCCAATGATCCGCACCAGGAGCAAGGCAACTGCTCGCTTGTCATCGAGCGTCTTGGAAGAGACTCCTTCCCTACCCTGCTGCTTCAAGCACTCCTCGACCACCTTGGAGAAGCTAGGAGACGAGCTGGGAGCATCCGGCACCAATCCCACACCTTGATCGGAAGATGCTCGTGTAGAGGCTCTGCGGGGCTTCTGAGGGCTGCCGATCACTTCACCTTGCACTACTTCAGCGTTCGCTATGGGCTGCCCCTGCGGGGGGACGCCAGAAGCGATCCAAACCAGCTGCTGCTGACGAAGCCACGAGGCCCAACTGGCGACTCGCTTTCCGCCCGCCTCCCAGGCACCACGCAGTTGATCAAGGGAAGGCCGAATGCCTTGAAACGCTCGGACATAGAGCTGCTGGACTTGAAGCAGCAACTCTCGGCCACGGATCAGGGCTTCACGCTTACAGCGCGTCTGAAGGGATCTGCGGATCTCGGTGCGACAGAAAAGCGGGCGTATGACTTCGGGCACAACGATCCGGAAATAGAAGATCGAGTGTCGGGAACGCCAGAGGTAGGACGGTAGAGAGTTGCTACTGGAAGGCACGATTGGATCACCCTTTGGATCACTAGCGCGCCAAAGAGCAAAAAACCGTCGAGATTCAAGAAGAAAGAACAAATGGAGGCGGCCCCGCCAGCCACACCCCGGCACACGATGTCACCGCTGCGGCTGCTCCCTTCCGGGCCTGACCGGGTTCACGGCTGATCGTTGCGGGGGGACCGACAGGGCCACCATAACGAAGCCCGCCTAGGTGGCGGGCGGCGACATTGTACCGAGCCCAGCGCAAGTTACAAGCACTTCAAGCACTTACCGGTGAATTCCGCGATGGCATACACATAAATAGCATTTTGATATCACTTTGCTCCGCGACATGATGGCACACTGCCATGGCACTGGTGAGGTGGAGGGGAAGGACTCCCCCTCGGCGCTTCAGCCCTCAACGCTTTGGGAGAATTCCGATGATCAAGTCTGCTTTCGCTGTTCTGGCCCTGGGCCTGTCTCTCTCTTCCACTGCCTTCGCCAATGGCGGCACCATCAGCTTCAGCGGGCATGTCTACTCGCCGCCGTGCAAGATCATCGACTTCACCAGCCAGGCCAGCACGCAACAGGCACGCCTGGACCTGGCCGGCTGCGGCGAGACCTCGCGCCTGTCGTTCAGCGAACCGTCCGGGCAGGAAGCGGCCCGCCAACTGGCGGTGACCGACCTGGACGGCCGCAAGGTCGACCTCGGCGCCGAGAACGAGGCGCAGGACGGCGGCATGAACCTGGTGCTGCGCAACCTGGACGGCCGCAGCAGCGGGCGGCCGCTGATGCTGAACATCACCTACCTCTGAGTTTCCCCTCCCCCACTCGCCCGGCGGCGTGGGGGATAGCCTCATTCGGCGCGGATCATGCCGCCGGGAATCGGCTGGGTGGAGACCTCCAGGTTCGGCCCCAGGTAGAGGTCGCTCTTCTCGAAGCCGGGCCGGCTACTGAAGCTGGCGTACTTCTCCTGCCCGCGGTGGAAGGTGAAGGCCACGCGGTAGTCGCTGCCGCGCAGCAGGCGCAGCGGGAAGTTCAGCACGGCGCCCGGCTGGATTTCCCCGGAGAGGGTTTCCTCGCCGTTCTCCTTGAAGCTGTAGCTCGCCGGCGCGCTGGCGTTGGCGTCGTAGTGCAGCTGGATCTGCGGACGCTCGGTCCAGGCCACGTAGAGGGCGAACAGCAGGACCAGGGCGATCAGCCCCGCGAGCCGCTGCTTTCTAGCCTTGTCCATCGCCGCCTCCGGTCAGTTGAGGCTGTCGGCCAGGGCCTTGGCCGGGACGAAGCGCACCACCTTCTTCGCCGCGATCTCGATGCTCTTGCCGGTCTGCGGGTTGCGCCCGGTGCGCGCGGCGCGCTCGCTGACCTTGAGCTTGCCGATGCCCGGCAGGGTCAGCTCGCCGTCGTTCTCCAGGCTGTCCTGGACGATCTGCGCCAGTTGCTCGAACACGCCACGCACCGAGGCCTGGGTCAGGTCGAGGGACTCGGCGATGTCGCGTACCAGTTGTTCCTTGGTCATTGCCATGTGTTGCTTCTCCGAATGGTCTTGGGAATGGGTTCAGGCGTTCAGGCCGTGGTCGGCCAGCAGCTTCAGCAGCCCCTCTTCGTCCATCACCGCCACGCCGAGTTCCTGGGCCTTGGCCAGCTTGGAACCGGCGCCGGGGCCGGCCACCACGCAATGGGTCTTGGCCGACACCGAGCCTGCGACCTTGGCGCCCAGGCTTTCCAGCTTCTCCTTGGCGACGTCGCGGCTCATGGCCTCCAGGGTGCCGGTGAGCACCCAGGTCTGCCCGGCCAGCGGCAGGCCCTCGGCCTGCTTCTTCTCGCTCGCCCAGTGCATGCCGAACTCGCGCAGTTGCTCCTCGATCTCACGGGTGCGCTTGGCATTGCCGGCGTCGTCGAAGAACTCGCGCAGGCTCTTGGCCGCACGCTCGGGCAGGCGCTCGACCTGGCGCAGGTCGAGCCAGTCGGCGTGGATGATGCCTTCCAGCGAACCGAAGCGGCTGGCCAGCTTTTCCGCGCCGGTGGCGGCGATGAAGGGGATGTTGAGCTTGTCGATGAAGCCGGCCAGGGTGGCGCAGGCGGCGAACTCGGCAGCCACCTCGCCCTCCTCCTGCAACTGCACGCCGTGCTCGGCGTCGAGCAGTTCGGCGATCACCTTGCGGTTGTGCTCGTCGGCGAAGAAGTTGTGGATCTCGTAGGCCACCTCGGCGCCGACGTCCGGCAGGTAGGTCAGCACTTCCGGCAGGGCCTTCTGGATGCGCGCCAGCGAACCCAGGGCGCGGGCCAGCAGCTTGGCGGTCTCCTCGCCGACGTCGGGGATGCCCAGGGCGTAGACGAAGCGCGCCAGGCTCGGCCGGCGGCTGTCGGCGATGGATTTGAGCAGCTTGTTGCTGGACACCTCGGCGAAGCCTTCCAGCTCGATCACCTGCTCGTAGGTCAGGCGGTAGAGGTCGGCCGGCGACTTGACCAGGCCCTTGTCCACCAGTTGCTCGACGATCTTGTCGCCTAGGCCGTCGATGTCCATGGCCCGGCGCGAGACGAAGTGGATGATCGACTGCTTGAGCTGCGCCTGGCAGAACAGGCGGCCGACGCAGCGGTAGATGGCGCCTTCGCTGACCGACTCGCGGCCCTTGGCGCGCTTGACCAGTTGCGTGCGCTCGACCTGCGAGCCGCATACCGGGCAGGTCTCGGGAATGTGCACCGGGCGCGCGTCGGCCGGGCGGCGTTCGACGACCACCTGCATCACCTGCGGGATCACGTCGCCGGCGCGGCGGATGATCACGGTGTCGCCGATCATCAGGCCCAGGCGCGCCACTTCGTCCATGTTGTGCAGGGTGGCGTTGGACACGGTGACGCCGGCCACCTGCACCGGCTTCAGGCGCGCCACCGGGGTCACGGCGCCGGTGCGGCCGACCTGGAATTCCACGTCGAGCAGTTCGGTGAGCTCCTCGCGGGCCGGGAACTTGTGGGCGATGGCCCAGCGCGGCTCGCGGGCGCGGAAGCCCAGTTCGCGCTGGAAGTCGATGCGGTTGACCTTGAACACCACGCCGTCGATCTCGTAGGCCAGGCTGTCGCGGCGCTCGCCGATGTCGGCGTAGTAGTCCTGGCAGCCCTTCACCCCGCGGGCCAGCTTCAGCTCGCGGCTGACCGGGATGCCCCAGGCCTTGAAGGCTTCGAGGATGCCGATCTGGGTGTCCGGCAGGCTGCCGCCCTCGACGCGGCCGAAGCCGTAGGCGCACAGCTCCAGCGGGCGGCTGGCGGTGATCTTCGGATCGAGCTGGCGCAGACTGCCGGCCGCGGCGTTGCGCGGGTTGGCGAAGGTCTTGGCGCCGGCCGCCATCTGCCGGGCGTTGAGCGCCTCGAAGCCGGCCTTGGACATGAATACCTCGCCGCGCACTTCCAGCACCGCCGGCCAGCCCTCGCCGTGCAGGCGCAGGGGGATGTTGCGCACGGTGCGCACGTTGGCGCTGATGTCCTCGCCGGTGGTGCCGTCGCCGCGGGTGGCGCCGCGGGTCAGCCGGCCGTTCTCGTACAGCAGGCTGACCGCCAGGCCGTCGAGCTTGGGCTCGCAACTGTAGTCCACCTCGGCGCCGCCGCCGAGCAGGTCGCCGCCCGGCAGCAGGTCGGCCAGGCCTTCGCGCACGCGGCGGTCGAAGTCCAGCAGGTCCTGTTCCTCGAAGGCGTTGCCCAGGCTGAGCATGGGGATTTCGTGGCGGATTTCGCCGAAGGCCGAGGCGGCGGCCCCGCCCACGCGCTGGGTCGGCGATTCGGGGGTGACCAGGTCGGGGTGCTCGGCCTCCAGTTCCTTGAGTTCGCGGAACAGGCGGTCGTACTCGGCGTCCGGCACGCTGGGCTCGTCGAGCACGTAGTAGCGGTAGTTGTGCGCGTCCAGCTCGCTGCGGAGCTGGGCGATGCGTTGGGCGGCGGTCTGGGTGGTCATAGAAGAAGCCATAAGCGAAAGGCTGGAAGCTGGAAGCTGGAAGCTGAAAGCCAAAAAGCAAAGCCGGAAGGACAGGGGTCGCTTCCGGCTTCGGGCTTTAGGCTTCCAGCTTATCTTTTCTGCGTCAGCGCGCGGCGTTCGAACTCGATGATGCGCTGGCGGTAGTGCTCGATGGTCTGCGCGGTCATCACGCTGCGCTGCTCGTCCTTCAGCTCGCCGTTGAGCTCGTGGGCCAGCTTGCGGGCGGCGGCGACCATCACGTCGAAGGCCTGCTTCGGATGGCGCGGGCCCGGCAGGCCGAGGAAGAAGCTCACCGCGCGGGTGCTGAACTGGTCGATGTTGTCCAGGTCGAAGGTGCCCGGCTTGACCGCGTTGGCCATGGAGAACAGCACTTCGCCGTTGCCGGCCATGCTCTCGTGGCGGTGGAAGATGTCCATGTCGCCGAAGCGCAGGCCGCTCTCGAGGATGTTCTGCAGCAGGGCCGGGCCCTTGAAGCCACCCTCGTCGCGGCAGATCACGTTGATGATCAGCACTTCTTCCACCGGAGCCGGAGCCGGGGCGGCGGCGGGCGCCGGGCGCTCCTTGTCCTTTTCCTTGTCCTTCCTGCGTTCCTTGCCGCGGGATTTTTCCTTGGGCGCCTCGGCCAGGGGGTCGGGGAAGTCTTCCTCGTCCAGCGGGCCGAGCAGGTTCGGCGCCGGGTCGTCCAGGGCCAGGTCGCCCTGGCGCGGCTCGCCACGGCGCTTGCCGCGGGCCGGGTCCTTGGCGCTGACCTTGGGCAGGTCGTGCTCGTCCAGCGAAGGTTCGTGGTGCTCGACCACCCGCGAGGGGCCCAGCACCTCGGCGCTGCCGCCGTCGTCATCGTCGTCCAGTTGGTTGGCGAAGTGGCGGTCCAGCTTGAACTTCAGCTTGCCCTTTCCGCCCCGCATGCGCCGCCAGCCATCGAACAGAATGCCGGCGATCACGATAAGCCCAATGACGATCAGCCATTCGCGCAGACCGATATCCATCTAATCCCAGTGCCCCTGATAAAAATGATGATGAAAAAGGGATGTCCTATCCCGGTAAAACGCGAACCTCGAGTTGTATGTTCGCGTGTAACAAAGTGGGCATTAAGCTAGCATGCCCGACACAACTTTTACACCGTCTGCGGCTGTTGTCCGCAGCAATAATCGCAACTTTTCCCGAGCCCGCCCAAGATCAGGCTTACCCCAATCGAATCAAGGGGTTAGGCATATCCCCCAGTACAGCACAAGTCAGCGCCCGGCGCTGGCGAATACTGTACGAAATTTGTCCAGGAGGCACTTCGTCAGGCTTCCGCCAGTGCCACGGCTTCTTCCACGTCGACCGCCACCAGGCGCGAACATCCCGGTTCGTGCATGGTCACGCCCATCAACTGGTCGGCCATTTCCATGGCGATCTTGTTGTGGGTGATATAGATGAACTGCACTTTCTCGGACATTTCCTTGACCAGGCGGGCATAACGCCCGACGTTGGCGTCGTCCAGCGGCGCATCGACCTCGTCGAGCATGCAGAACGGCGCCGGGTTGAGCTGGAAGATGGCGAACACCAGGGCCAGCGCGGTCAGCGCCTTCTCGCCGCCGGACAGCAGGTGGATGGTGCTGTTCTTCTTGCCCGGCGGGCGCGCCATGATCGCCACCCCTGTATCGAGTAGATCTTCGCCGGTAAGTTCCAGGTAGGCGTGACCGCCGCCGAACACCTTGGGGAACAATGCCTGAAGGCCAGCATTGATCTGGTCGAAGGTTTCCTTGAAGCGGTTGCGGGTTTCCTTGTCGATCTTGCGGATGACGTTTTCCAGGGTGTCCAGGGCTTCCACCAGGTCGTCGTTCTGCTCGTCCAGGTAGCGCTTGCGCTGGGATTGCTGCTGGTATTCGTCGATGGCCGCGAGGTTGATCGCGCCCAGGCGCTGGATGCGCCCGGCCAGTTCCTCCAGGCGGGTTTCCCAGACCTTCTCGGCGGCGTCGTGGGGCAAGGTGCCGAGCACCGTGTGCAGATCGTAGCCGTCCTCGCCGAGCTGCTCCTGCAGCGCCTTGCGACGAACGGTCAGGGCCTGCCATTCCATGCGCTGCTGCTCCAACTGGCCGCGCAGCAGCTGCGACTGCTGCTCGGCCTGGGTGCGGCGCTTCTCGGCGTCGCGCAGCTGGCGGTCGGCGTCTTCCAGGGTCAGGCGCGCGGTCTTGAGTTCCTCTTCCACGCCCATGCGCCGCTCCAGCAGCTCTTCCAGGCGCATGCGCAGTTCTTCCAGGGGCGCGGCGCCCTCCTCCAGGTTGAGGCTGAGCTGCTCGCAGCGCTCGACCAGGCGCACGGCCTGCACGTCGAGGCGCTCCAGGGCCTGGCGGGTGGATTCGTGCTGGGCCTTGAGCGAGCCGACGCGCACCGCCAACTGGTGGGCGTGGTCCTTGTGCTGGCGGGCTTCCTGGCGGATGCGGTCGAGGCGTTCGCGCAGTTCGTCGCGCTCGGCCAGCAGCGCCTCGCGGCGGCCGGTGTCCTCGGCCATGGCGTCCAGCGCCACCTGCAGGTGCAGGCGCGCCTCGCCCAGCTGTTCCTGCTCCAGGGCGCGCTGTTCGGCCAGTTCGGCCAGTTCCTCGTCGAGGCGGCGGCGACGCAGGGTCAGCTGTTCGACCTTGGCCTGCTGGGCCGAGAGCGCGGCCTTCAGCTCGCCGTGGCGGCGGCCCTCCTCCTGGATGCGCCGGCGCAGTTGCTCGCGGCCGTCCTCGGCCTGGCGCTGGGCCTGGCGCTGGGCTTCCAGCTGTTCTTCCAGGGCGGCCAGGCGTTCTTCCAGTTCTTCGCGTTCGGCGTACAGCCGCTCCAGCTCCTGGCCGCGGGCCAGCACGCCGGATTCGGCAGAGTCGCCGCGGCGCACGCGCAGGAAATGCTTGCCGACCCAGTAGCCGTCGCGGCTGACCAGGCTCTGCCCGGCGCCCAGCGAGGCGCGCAGTTCCAGGGCCTGCTCCAGGCTTTCCACCGGGCGCACGCCGGCCAGCCAGGGCGACAGGTCGTGGTCGGCGCTGACCTTGTCCAGCAGGCTGCCGGCGGCACTGGCGGCGCCGCGCGGCAGGTCGAGCAGGCGCAGCTCGCCCTTTTCCAGGCCGGCATAGGGCAGCCCGGCGAAATCCTCCAGCAGCACGGCGTGCAGGTCGGCGCCGAGCACGGTTTCCACCGCCAGCTCCCAGCCCGGCTCCACGCGCAGGCCCTCGGCCAGGCGCGGACGCTGCTCCAGGCCCTGCTCGCGCAGCCAGTCGGCGGCGCCGGCGCCCGGGTCCAGGGCGGCCTGCTGCAGGGCCTCCAGGGAGGCGATGCGGCCGTTCAGGCGCTGCAGTTCGCCCTGGGCCTGGTGCTGCGCGGCGTTGCCGTCCTGCAGGCCCTGGCGCACCTGCTCCAGGCGCTCGACCAGTTCCAGTTCCTCGGCCTGCAGCTCTTCCAGCTGCAGCTCGACGGCGGCCAGCTGTTCGCTCAATTCGAGGATGGCCGCGCCTTCCGGGTCGGCGGCCAGCTGCGCGCGTTCCTCGCTCAGGCGGCGTTCGCGCTCGCCCTGGCGCTCCAGGCTGTGTTCCAGGTGCTGGATGCTCGACTGCTGCACCTCGGCCTCGCGGCGCGGCTCGGCGCTGCGCTGGTTGAAGGCGTCCCAGCGCTGCTGCCAGTCGTGCATGCCGGCCTCGGATTCCTCCAGCAGGGCGCTGGCTTCCTCGGCGGCGGCGGCGCTGGTTTCCTGCTCGGGCGCGAGCATTTCCAGCTCCTCGGCCAGGGTCGCCAGCAGGGTGCGGTCGTGGCCCAGGTGCGATTCGGTTTCCTGGCGGGTGCGCTCGGCCTCGCGCAGGTCGTCCTGCAACTGGCGCATGCGCTGCTGGCCGTGCTGGATGCTCTGCTCGACGCGGGCGATGTCGCCGCCCACCGAGTAGAAGCGGCCCTGCACCTGGTTGAAGCGCTCGGACAGCTCATGGTGGCCATCGCGCAGGCGCTCGATGCTGGCATCGGCGCTGCGCTGCTCGGCCACCAGGGCCTCGAAGGCCACCTCCTGGTCGCCGATCACCCGCTCCTTCTGCCCCACCTGCTCGTTCAGCTCGCGCCATTTCAGGGCGCCCAGCTGGGCCTTGAGCTGGCGTTCCTCGGCCTTGTATTCCTGGTACTTCTCCGCCGACTGGGCCTGGCGGTGCAGGCGTTCGAGCTGGCGCTCCAGCTCCTCGCGCAGGTCGGTCAGGCGCGCCAGGTTCTCCTGGGTGCGGCGGATGCGGTTCTCGGTCTCGCGGCGGCGCTCCTTGTACTTGGAGATGCCGGCGGCTTCCTCGATGAAGTTGCGCAGATCCTCCGGCTTGGCCTCGATCAGCTTGGAGATCATGCCCTGCTCGATGATCGAGTAGCTGCGCGGGCCCAGGCCGGTGCCGAGGAAGATGTCGGTGATGTCGCGGCGCCGGCACTTGGTGCCGTTGAGGAAGTAGGTGTTCTGGCCGTCGCGGGTGACGCGGCGGCGGATGGAAATCTCGGCGTAGGCGGCGTATTCGCCCACCAGGGTGCCGTCGCTGTTGTCGAAGATCAGCTCGATGGACGCCTGGGTCACCGGCTTGCGCGTATTCGAGCCGTTGAAGATGACATCGGTCATCGACTCGCCGCGGAGGTTCTTCGCCGAGCTTTCGCCCATCACCCAGCGCACGGCGTCGATGATGTTGGACTTGCCGCAGCCGTTGGGGCCGACCACGGCGGCCATGTTGCTCGGGAAGCTGACGGTGGTGGGGTCGACGAAGGACTTGAAGCCCGCCAGCTTGATGCATTTGAGGCGCATGCCGCTCTCCTCAGCGTTCGGCCAGGGCAGCCAGCACCAGCTGGCTGTTGTGGCGGCCGTAGTCCAGAAGCACCTCGCGGATGACCGCCTCGTCGCGGTCGATCACCGCCTGCAGCAGGCGGGCGAAGCTGTCGAGGAACTGGCTCATCTCGCTTTTGCGCCGTTCCAGGGCCAGGTGATAGGTGCGGCTGATGGCCGGCAGCAGGTTCTCCACCGTCTCCTGCAGGTAGGGGTTGGCGGCGAAGGGGAAGGCCGCGCGCATGATGTCGAAGCTGGACTCGACGAAGGCGTCGATGTCGCCGCGCTGCAGGCTTTCCAGCAGGCGCTGCTGGATGGCCAGGAACGGCTGCAGGTCGCCCTCCTCGCGCCAGGTCCGCGCCACCGCGCTGGCGAGCATGATGTACAGCTCCATGACCAGGCCGTAGAGGCTTTCCACGTGGCTGGCGGACAGCTCCGAGACCTGCGCCCCGCGGCGCGGCAGTATCACCACCAGGTGGCGGCGTTCGAGGATCAGCAGCGCCTCGCGCACCGAGCCGCGGCTGACGTTCAGGGCCTGGGTGACCTTCTGCTCCTGGATGCGTTCGCGCTCCTTGAGCTCGCCCCGGATGATGCGTTCGGCGAGGTGGTGGGCAATCTGCTCAGCCAGGCTGTCCGGGGCCTTGAACGTCATGGGTGTCCTTATCGCTGGAGGGCTGATGGAATGGGGCTTGCGGCCGCGAAGTGTAACACAGGGTGTTACCCGGCAACGCCCCGGTCAAGGGGCTCGACTGAACGAAGGTTGGTGCGTACGAAGAAAGGATTGGGCGCAGGATTGTCTGACAATCCTACAACGAGAATCGCGCCATGTTCGCCTTCCTTCCCCCTGCCTGGATGCTGCGCCTGAAGAAGGCCGGCTACTGGATCTGGCTGGTGCCGGTGTTCGGCATTCCGCTGAGCTACTGGTGGTCCTACGGCAGCGACCACCCCAACGCCTGGGCCTGGTTCGTCATCGCCGTGGTGTTCCTGGTCATCCCCGTGCTCGACGCCATCGTCGGCCGCGACCCGGCCAACCCCGACGAGGCCAGTGAAGTGCCAGTACTGGAGCGCGAGGGCTACTACCGCTTCCTCAGCCTGATGACCGTGCCGCTGCTGCTGGGCATGCTGGTCTACGGCGGCTGGGTGATCACCCACTACGAGGCATGGAACTGGGTGGGCAAGCTGGGCTGGACTCTCTCGGTGGGCACGGTGATGGGCGCCATCGGCATCACCGTGTCCCACGAGCTGATCCACAAGGACCCGCAGCTGGAGCAGCGCGCCGGCGGCCTGCTGCTGGCGGCGGTGTGCTACGCCGGCTTCAAGGTGGAGCACGTGCGCGGCCACCACGTGCACGTTTCCACCCCGGAGGACGCCTCCTCCTCGCGCTACGACCAGAGCCTGTACGCCTTCCTGCCCCACGCCTACAAGCACAACTTCCTCAACGCCTGGCGCCTGGAGGCCCAGCGCCTGAAGCGCAAGGGCCTGCCGGCGCTGCACTGGCGCAACGAGCTGATCTGGTGGTACGCCGTCAGCGCCCTCTTCCTGCTCGGTTTCAGCCTGGCCTTCGGCTGGCTCGGCGCGGTGTATTTCCTCGGCCAGGCGGCCATGGCCTTCACCCTGCTGGAGATCGTCAACTACGTCGAGCACTACGGCCTGCACCGCCGGCGCCTGGACGACGGCCGCTACGAGCGCACCACCCACGAGCATTCGTGGAACAGCAACTTCCTGCTGACCAACCTGTTCCTCTTCCACCTGCAGCGCCACTCCGACCACCACGCCTACGCCAAGCGCCGCTACCAGGTGCTGCGCCACTACGACGACAGCCCGCAGCTGCCCAACGGCTACGCCGGAATGATCGTCCTGGCGCTGTTCCCGCCGCTGTGGCGCGCGGTGATGAATCCCCGCGTGCGCGCCTACTACGCCGGCGAGGAATACCAGCTGAGCGATACCCAGCGCGCCTGATTCCAACGGGTTCCACGCCTTTGCGGCAGCCACGTACCCCCGGCTGCCGTTTTTTTTGCGCCGCCTGGCCTTGGTTCCCGGCGGCTCCGGGGTTGACCTGGGCGTTAGCTGTGGCCTCGGTGTATCGGCGGATAACCGCGAACGGTTATTCGCCCTACGTTACTGCGCTGCATCAGCCATGGCATACCCATGTAGGAGCGCGCCCTGCGCGCGAATCGCGGGCAGGGCCCGCTCCTACACCTGCCGGTAAACACAATGCCCGCTCCTGCGAAAAAGCGCTCTGCCGGAAATAGCTGACCGAAAGATCAGAATTTTTGTTGACTTAAAAGTCAGCTTTTCCTAGATTCACCTCCATCGCGCCCCGCCCAACAACAAGAAAGCCTGGAGGCATGCCTTGATCAGGTTCCTGCTCAACCGCGAGCTGCGTGTCGAAGACCGCCTCGACCCGAATCTCACCGTGCTCAACTACCTGCGCCAGCACCTGGGCAAGACCGGCACCAAGGAGGGCTGCGCCTCCGGTGACTGCGGCGCCTGCACCGTGGTGGTGGGCGAACTGGTCGGCGCCGAGGGCGCTGAGCGCATCCGCTACCGCACCCTCAACTCCTGCCTGACCTTCGTTTCCGCCCTGCACGGCAAGCAGTTGATCGTGGTCGACGACCTCAAGCACCGCGGCGAACTGCACGGCGTGCAGCAAGCCATGGTGGATTGCCACGGCTCGCAGTGCGGCTTCTGCACCCCCGGCTTCGTCATGTCGCTGTTCGCCCTGCAGAAGAACAGCACTGGCGAAACCGCGGAAGAACGCAAGGCCGAGGCCTACGAGGCGCTGGCCGGCAACCTGTGCCGCTGCACCGGCTACCGGCCGATCCTCGACGCCGCCGAGCAGTCCTGCTGCCAGAAGCGCCCGGACCAGTTCGATGCAGCCCAGCAGCAGACCATCGCCCAGCTCAAGGCCATCGCCCCGCGCGAGACCGCCGAGCTGAACAGCGGCGACAAGCGCTGCCTGCTGCCGCTGACCATCGCCGACCTGGCCGACCTCTACAGCGCCAACCCGCAGGCGCGCCTGCTGGCCGGCGGCACCGACCTGGCCCTGGAAGTCACCCAGTTCCACCGCGAGCTGCCGGTGATGATCTACGTCGGCCACGTCGAGGAGATGAAACGCGTCGAAGTCCTCGCCGACCGCATCGAGCTGGGCGCCGCCGCGCCGCTGACCGACTGCTACGAGGCCCTGGCCCACGACTACCCGGACTTCGGCGAGCTGCTGCACCGCTTCGCCTCGCTGCAGATCCGCAACCAGGGCACCCTCGGCGGCAACATCGGCAACGCCTCGCCCATCGGCGACTCGCCGCCGCTGCTGATCGCCTTGGGCGCGCGCATCGTGCTGCGCAAGGGCGGCGAGAGCCGCGAACTGCCGATCGACGAATACTTCATCGACTACAAGGTCACCGCGCGCCAGGAAGGCGAGTTCATCGAGAAGGTCATAGTCCCGCGTCCACAGGCCAACCAGGCGTTCCGCGCCTACAAGGTGTCCAAGCGCCTGGACGACGATATCTCGGCGGTCTGCGCGGCCTTCAGCATCACCGTCGAAGACTGCCGCATCAGCGCCGTGCGCAGCGGCTTCGGCGGCATGGCGGCGATCCCCAAGCGCGCCCGCGCCTGCGAGGCGGCGCTGCTCGGCCAGCCGTTCAACGCCGCCACCTTCGAACGCGCGGCAATCGCCCTGGGCGAGGACTTCACCCCGCTCTCGGACTTCCGCGCCAGCAAGGAATACCGCCTGCTCACCGCGCAGAACCTGCTGCGCAAATGCTTCCTCGAACTGGAAGCGCCCCAGGCCGTGACTCGGGTGACCGCATATGCATAAGCACAACAAGACCCAGGAAGAACTCCAGGCGCTGTTCCGCGCCGACCTGACCACCGGCGTGGGCAAGAGCGTCAAGCACGAAAGCGCGCCCAAGCACGTCAGCGGCGAGGCGGTCTACATCGACGACCGCCTGGAATTCCCCAACCAGCTGCACGTCTACGCCCGCATGAGCGACCGCGCCCACGCGCGCATCACCCGGCTGGACGTCAGTCCCTGCTACGCCTTCCCCGGGGTGGCCATCGCCATCACCAAGGACGACGTGCCCGGCCAGTTGGACATCGGCCCGGTGGTGGCCGGCGACCCGCTGCTGGCCGACGGCAAGGTCGAGTACGTCGGCCAGATGGTCATCGCGGTGGCCGCCGACAGCCTGGAAACCGCGCGCAAGGCGGCCATGGCGGCGATCATCGAGTACGAGGACCTGGAGCCGGTGCTCGACGTGGTCGAGGCGCTGCGCAAGAAGCACTTCGTGCTGGACAGCCACACCCACAGGATCGGCGATTCCGCCACCCAGCTGGCCAGCGCGCCGCACCGCATCCAGGGCACCCTGCACATCGGCGGCCAGGAGCACTTCTACCTGGAGACGCAGATTTCCTCGGTGATGCCCAGCGAGGACGGCGGCGTCATCGTCTACACCTCCACACAGAACCCCACCGAGGTGCAGAAGCTGGTGGCCGAGGTGCTGGGCATCTCCTTCAACAAGGTGGTGATCGACATGCGCCGCATGGGCGGCGGCTTCGGCGGCAAGGAAACCCAGGCCGCCGCGCCCGCCTGCCTGTGCGCGGTGATCGCGCGCCTGACCGGGCGCCCGGCGAAGATGCGCCTGCCGCGCGTCGAAGACATGCAGATGACCGGCAAGCGCCACCCCTTCTACGTCGAGTACGACGTGGGCTTCGACGACGACGGCCTGCTGCACGGCATCCACATGGACCAGGCCGGCAACTGCGGCTACTCGCCGGACCTCTCCGGCTCCATCGTCGACCGCGCCATGTTCCACTCCGACAACGCCTACTTCCTCGGCAACGCCACCATCAACGGCCACCGCTGCAAGACCAACACCGCGTCGAACACCGCCTACCGCGGCTTCGGCGGCCCGCAGGGAATGGTCGCCATCGAGGAAGTGATGGACGCGGTGGCGCGCCACCTGGGCAAGGACCCGCTGGAAGTGCGCAAGCGCAACTACTACGGCAAGGACGAGCGCAACGTCACCCACTACCACCAGCAGGTCGAGCACAACCTCATCGCGGAGATGACCGCCGAGCTGGAGGCCAGCGCCGAGTACGCCAGGCGCCGCGCCGAGATCCGCGCGTTCAACGCCGCCAGCCCGGTCCTCAAGAAGGGCCTGGCGCTGACCCCGGTTAAGTTCGGCATCAGCTTCACCGCCACCTTCCTCAACCAGGCCGGCGCGCTGATCCACATCTACACCGACGGCAGCATCCACCTGAACCACGGCGGCACCGAGATGGGCCAGGGCCTGAACACCAAGGTGGCGCAGGTGGTGGCGGAAGTCTTCCAGGTCGACATCGACCGCGTGCAGATCACCGCGACCAACACCGACAAGGTGCCGAACACCTCACCCACCGCGGCCTCCAGCGGCGCCGACCTCAACGGCAAGGCCGCGCAGAACGCCGCCGAGACCATCAGGCAGCGCCTGGTGGAATTCGCCGCGCGGCACTGGAAGGTCACCGAGGAAGACATCGAGTTCCGCAACAACCAGGTGCGCATCCGCGACCTGATCGTGCCCTTCGAGGAGCTGATCCAGCAGGCCTACTTCGGCCAGGTGTCGCTGTCCTCCACCGGCTTCTACCGCACGCCGAAGATCTACTACGACCGCGACAAGGCCGCCGGCCGGCCGTTCTACTACTACGCCTTCGGCGTGTCCTGCTCGGAAGTGCTGGTCGACACCCTCACCGGCGAGTACCGCATGCTGCGCACCGACATCCTCCACGACGTCGGCGACTCGCTGAACCCGGCCATCGACATCGGCCAGGTGGAAGGCGGCTTCGTCCAGGGCATGGGCTGGCTGACCATGGAAGAGCTGGTGTGGAACGCCAAGGGCAAACTCATGACCAACAGCCCGGCCAGCTACAAGATCCCGGCCATCGCCGACATGCCGATGGACCTGCGGGTGAAGCTGGTGGAGAACCGCAAGAACCCCGAGCAGACGGTGTTCCACTCCAAGGCCGTGGGTGAGCCGCCGTTCATGCTCGGCATCTCGGTGTTCTGCGCCATCAAGGACGCGGTGGCGAGCCTGGCCGACTACCGCGTGCAGCCACAGATCGACGCGCCGGCGACGCCGGAGCGGGTGCTCTGGGGGGTGGAGCAGATGCGCAGGCTGAAAGCTGCGCAGGCCGAGACCACCCAAACCCAAGCCGAACCAGCGTAACCCTGTAGGAGCGAGCTTGCTCGCGAACAACCCAACCACCCTTCGCGAGCAAGCTCGCTCCTACGAAAAGCCATCTACCGAGGTAGACGTCATGAACTGGATCAGCGCCCTCGCCGACCTGCAGCAACGCGGAGAAGCCGCCGTGCTGGTGACCATCATCGAGGAGCTCGGCTCCACGCCGCGCAACGCCGGCTCGAAGATGGTGGTCAGCGCCGACAGGCTGTTCGACACCATCGGCGGCGGCCACCTGGAGTTCAAGGCCCTGCAGATCGCCCGCGAAATGCTCCGGCAGCGCACCCGGCAGCCGCGCCTGGAGCGCTTCAGCCTGGGCGCCAGCCTCGGCCAGTGCTGCGGCGGCGCCACCGTGCTGCTGTTCGAGCCGATGGGCCAGCCACAGGCGCACATCGCCGTGTTCGGCGCCGGCCACGTCGGCCGCGCGCTGGTGCCGCTGCTGGCCAGCCTGCCGTGCAAGGTGCGCTGGATCGACTCGCGGGAAGCCGAGTTCCCGGAAAGCATCCCGGCCGGCGTCGAGAAAGTGCTGAATGACGAAGTGCTCGATGAGGTCGAGAATATGCCGGCGGGCGGCTACTACATCGTCATGACCCACAACCACGCCCTGGACCTGGAGCTGACCGCGGCGATACTCAAACGCGACGACTTCGGCTACTTCGGCCTGATCGGCTCGGACACCAAGCGCGCCAAGTTCGAACACCGCCTGCGCGACCGCGGCTTCGCCAGCGAGACCGTGCAACGCATGCGCTGCCCCATGGGCATCGCCGAGGTGAAGGGCAAGCTGCCGGTGGAGATCGCCGTGTCCATCGCCGGCGAAGTGATCGCCACCTACAACGCCGCCTTCGGCCAGGAAAAGACCAGCGGTGAACACTCGGTGGCCAAACTCCTGCCCAGCAGCCGCCGCGCCCGTACCGCCGAAAACGGCAGGTAACCGACATTCGTAGGATGGGTTGAGCGAAGCGATACCCATCGATTCCCAGATCGAGAGAACGACATGACCAGCAAAGCCTACCGCGCCAGCATCCTGCACAGCATCGCCGACCCCGCCGAAGTGGGCGTCGACAAGTCCTACCAGTACTTCGAAGACGGCATCCTGCTGGTGGAAGACGGCAAGGTCGCCCGCCTCGGCCACGCCGCCGAACTGCTGCCGCAACTGGGCGGCGTGGAAGTGGAGGAATACCGCGACGCGCTGATCACCCCCGGCTTCATCGACACCCACATCCACTACCCGCAGACCGGCATGATCGCCTCCTACGGCGAACAGCTGCTGGACTGGCTGAACACCTACACCTTCCCCACCGAGAAACAGTTCGCCGACCCGGCCCACGCCGCGGACGTCGCCGGCATCTTCCTCAAGGAACTGCTGCGCAACGGCACCACCACCGCCCTGGTGTTCGGCAGCGTGCACCCGCAGTCGGTGGACGCGCTGTTCAATGCTGCCGAGAAGCTCGACCTGCGGCTGATCGCCGGCAAGGTGATGATGGACCGCAACGCCCCGGACTACCTGACCGACACTGCCGAAAGCAGCTACCGCGACAGCAAGGCGCTGATCGAGCGCTGGCACGGCAAGGGCCGCCTGCTCTACGCGGTGACCCCGCGCTTCGCGCCCACAAGCACCCCCGAACAGCTGGACGCCGCCGGCCGCCTGCTCAAGGAGCACCCGGGCGTGTACCTGCACACCCACCTGTCGGAGAACCGCAAGGAAATCGAGTGGGTGAAGGAACTCTTCCCCGAGCGCAGCGGCTACCTGGACGTCTACGACCACCACGGCCTGCTCGGCGCGCGCTCGGTGTTCGCCCACGGCGTGCACCTGTGCGACGGCGAATGCCAACGCCTGGCCGAGACCGGCTCGGCGGTGGCCTTCTGCCCCACCTCGAACCTGTTCCTCGGCAGCGGCCTGTTCGACCTGGCGAAGCTGGAGAAGCACAAGGTCAAGGTCGGCCTGGGCACCGACGTCGGCGCCGGCACCAGCTTCTCCCAGCTGCAGTCGCTGAACGAGGCCTACAAGGTGATGCAGCTGCAGGGCATCAAGCTCGACCCGTTCAAGTCGCTGTACCTGGCCACCCTCGGCGGCGCCCGCGCGCTGGAGCTGCAGGACAAGGTGGGCAGCTTCGCCCAGGGCAACGAGGCGGACTTCGTGGTGCTGGACTACAAGGCCACCCCGCTGCTGGACTACCGCCTGCGGCAGGCGAAGAGCCTGGAGGAAAGACTCTTCGCCCTGATCATCCTCGGCGACGACCGCACGGTCCGCGAGACCTTCGCCCACGGCCGCTCGGTGCACCAGCGCGGCTGACGCTTACGGTCACCCCGGCCGGGCCCTCGCTCAGGACCGCCGGCCGGTGTGGCCGCTTTTCATTTCCCGGGGGGGGGACGGGGTCGAACCGTAGGGCGCATAACGCCTACGGCGTTATCCGCCGTTTGGCCTTGGTCCCAGTCGAGCACGGAGCCCCCGGCCCAGCCACGCATTCAGCGATGAGAAAGGTGAGGCGGCGGATAACCGCGAACGGTTATTCGCCCTACGCTGGCCGAGGGCCTCGTGCGATGCGAGAGAGTCCTCACAGCAAAGCCCAAGGGAAGCTCCATTCGCGAGCATGGCTTTTCGTAGGATGGGTTGAGCCTTGGCGAAACCCATGCGGCCGTGGCGATGGGTATCGCTTCGCTCAACGCCATCCTACGGGTCTTGTGTTTGCCGGAGGGCGTAGGAGCGGATTCATCCGCGATCCGCGCCTGCACCCGGTCCATCGCGGACGGAGTCCGCTCCTACAAAAGCGGCCCCGCGCTACCCCCGCACCTCCACCAACACCGGACAAGGCGCCCGCTCGATCACCCGCTGCCCCACCGACGGATCCAGCAGCCGCTCGATGCGCCCCAGGTGGCGGTGGCCGATGACGATCAGGTCGCAGCCCAGGCGCTCGGCCTCGCGCAGGATCGCCCGCGCCGGGTCGCCGGCCAGTATCCGCCCCGTGGCGCGGCCCGCCGGCAGTTGCGCCAGCGCGGCGTCCAGCAGGGCCTGGGCCTCGTGCTGCTCGTGCTCGGCCGGCGGGTAGTCGAGCACGTCCGGCTGCGGCAGGGCGAAGGCGCGGTCGACCACGCAGACCACCTCCAGGCGCGGCGTGCCGGCCCCGGCCAGTTGCGCGGCGGTGGCGATGAGGCGCTGGGCCTGCGGGGTGCCGTCGATGGCGACCAGGATGCGTTCGAACATGGGGTTTCCTTAATGAAACGGTGCACGCCGATCATTCTTCGGGCTCCCGCGGAGTGCGTAAAGGCATCCTGGCCGCACGCCAGAGTTGCACCACACGCACGTATCGCCGAGCATCCCTGGGAACCAATGCTCCCGGAGGCACCATGGCCCTGCCCGACCTCAACCTGCTGGTCGCCCTCAACGTGCTGCTCGAAGAAGGCAGCGTGGTCGGCGCCGCGCGCCGCCTGCACCTGAGCCCGCCGGCCATGAGCCGCACCCTGGGGCGCATCCGCGAGGCGGTGGGCGACCCCATCATGGTCCGCGCCGGGCGCAACCTGGTGCCCACGCCGCGGGCGCTGCAGTTGCGCGAGGAAGTGGCGCAACTGGTGGAGCAGGCCACCTGCCTGTTCAACGCCCGCGAGAACCTGCGCATGGACCAACTGGAGCGCTGCTTCGTGCTGCGCTCGAACAACGTGCTGGTGGGCGGCTTCGCCGCGCGCATGCTGGCGGTGATGCGCGAGGAGGCGCCGCGCTGCACCCTGCGCCTGGTCCCGGAAGCGGAGATCGACGACGAGGCCCTGCGGCAGAACCGCATCGACCTCTACCTCGGCGCCACCTCCACCCTGGAACCGGAAATCCGCACCCAGCCGCTGTTCACCACCAGCTTCGTCGGCCTGGCCCGGCGCGACCACCCGATCTTCGACGCCGAGATCACCCCCGAGCGCTTCGTCGCCTACCCGCAGATCAGCGTGTCGCGCCGCGGCCGCGCCACCGGGCCGCTGGACGACGCCCTGGCCGACCTCGGCCTGCGCCGCGACATCCGCCTGATCACCCCGACCTTCCATTCCTCGATCTTCGCCCTGCTGGAATCCGACCTGGTGCTGCCCATCGCCGAGCACTCGCTGTGGCGCCTGGACCGTCTGGGCCTGGCGCTGCGCAAGTTCGACATCCCGCTGCCGCTGAAGACGGTGGTGGTGATCCAGGCCTGGCACCCGCGCTTCGACAACGACCCGGCGCACCGCTGGCTGCGGCAGACGGTGAAGCGGGTGTGCACCGAGCTGCGGGAAAGCGCGGGCCTGCTGCCTTGAGGGCCAATAAGTGCACTAAACGCACTAATTTGTTTTAGTCATTTCAATTTTCACACTGATCAGCGCTCCCTAGACTGGGCAAAACCCCAGAATCCAGTGACGCCATGCCTTGCACTCCCCTCTGCGCGGCGCCTGGCCTCCCCCGCGAGGCCCGGCCATGACCGCCGCGCTCACCCCGCTCGCCACCCCGGCCGCCGCGCAGCCGGCCAGGCCCGCCGCCCAGCCCTTCGGCCCGCGCATCCTGGTGGGCATGCTCGGCGTGCTGCTCGCCTCGCTCAGCGCCGGGCTCAACGACAAGGTCACCGACCTTGCGATGAACGACGTGCGCGGCGCGCTGGCCATCGGCCACGACGAAGGCACCTGGCTGCTGGCCCTGTACGCCGCCTTCCAGGTCGCCGGCATGGCCTTCGCGCCCTGGTTCTCGGTGACCTTCTCGCTGCGCCGCTTCACCCTCGGCGCCATCGCCGCCTTCGCCCTGCTGGCGCTGCTCTGCCCCTTCGCCCCCAACGTGCACACGCTGTACCTGTTGCGCGCCCTGCAGGGCCTGGCCGGCGGCTGCATGCCGCCGATGCTGATGACCGTGGCACTGCGCTTCCTGCCGCCGGGCATCAAGCTCTACGGCCTGGGCGCCTATGCCCTGACCGCCACCTTCGCGCCCAACCTGGGCATGCCCCTGGCGGCACTGTGGACCGAGTATGTCGGCTGGCAGTGGGTGTTCTGGCAGGTCATTCCCTTGTGCGCCCTGGCCATGGCCGCGGTGGCCTGGGGCATCCCCCAGGACCCGCTGCGCCTGGAGCGTTTCCGCCAGTTCGACTGGCTTGGCGTGGCCCTCGGCCTGCCGGGCATCCTCATGCTGGTGCTGGGCCTGTTGCAGGGCGAGCGCCTGGACTGGTTCGAGTCCGATCTGGCCGCCCTCCTGGTAGTAGGCGGCGCGGCGCTGCTGGCGGCCTTCTTCCTCAACGAATGGACGCACCCGCTGCCGTTCTTCCGCCTGGACATCCTCAAGCGGCGCAACCTCAGCCACTCGCTGCTGACCCTGGCCGGTATCCTGGTGGTGCTCGGCGCCTGCGCCGGCGTACCGGCCTCGTACCTGGCCGCCGCCCACGGCTACCGCCCGCTGCAGAGCGCGCCCATGGCCCTGCTGGTGGCCCTGCCGCAACTGCTGACGCTGCCGCTGGTGGCCGCGCTGTGCAACATCCCGCGCGTCGACTGCCGCTGGGTGCTGGCCATCGGCATCGCCCTGTGCGGCCTCTCCGCCTACGGCATGAGCCAACTGACCGGCGACTGGACGCGGGACAACTTCTACCTGCTGCTCAGCCTGCAGATCATCGGCCAGCCGATGGCGGTAGTGCCACTGCTGATGTCCTCCACCAGCGTGGTGGCGCCCGTCGAAGGGCCCTTCGCCTCGGCCTGGTTCAACAGCGTGCGGGCCTTCGCCTCGGTGGTCGGCAGCGCCGTGGTGGGCATCCTCATGACCGCCCGCGAGCACTACCACTCCAACCGCCTGGTCGACCACCTGGGCGCCGCGCCCCAGGCCCTGGCGCTGCGCCTGGACCAGCTCGACGGCAGCCTGCCGCGCCTGGCCGCACAGGTCCACGGCCAGGCCTCGGTGCTGGCCGCCGCCGACACCCTGTGGTGCATGGCCTGGCTGGCCGCCGCCCTGCTCCCGCTGATCGCCGTCATGCCGCTGCGGGTCTACCCGCCGCGCCCGGTCGCCCCCGCTCACTGAAATCCGGAAAGCCATCATGTCCAAGACATTCCTCACTTCCCGCCGCGCGAGCCTGACAATGGCCACGCTGCTGCTGCTCGCCGCCCTGGCCTGGCTGCTGCTGCGCCTGCTCGGCCCGGAGCGCGAACAGAGCACCGACGACGCCTACGTGCGCGCCGACTTCACTCTGGTGGCGCCCAAGGTCGCCGGCATCGTCGACAGCGTACTGGTGGAAGACAACCAGTCGGTGAAGGCCGGCCAGGTGCTGGCGCGCATCGACCCACGCGACTACCAGGCCGCGCTGGCCGCCGCCGAGGCCGACCTGCTCTCGGCGCGGGCGCGCCTGCGCCACGTCGGCGCCGACCTGGAGCGCCAGCAGGCGGTGATCGCCCAGAGCGCCGCCCAGGTCGCGGCCGACCAGGCCACCCAGCGCTTCGCCCAGCAGGAACTGCAGCGCTACCAGCACCTCGCCAGCCAGGGCGCCGGCACCCTGCAGAACGCCCAGCAGGCGCGCTCGCGCCTGGACAACGCCCAGGCCGCGCTGGACAAGGCGCGCGCCGCCAACCTGGCCGCACGCAAGCAGCTGGACGTGCTGCGGGCCCAGCAGGCCGAGGCGCAGAGCGCGGTGCAGCGCGACGAGGCGCAGTTGCAACAGGCACAACTGAACCTGTCCTACTGCGAGATCCGCGCGCCCTTCGACGGCATGGTCGGCCGCCGCGGCGTGCGCGTCGGCGCCTACGTCACCCCGGGCAGCCCGCTGCTGGCAGTGGTGCCGCTGCAGCAGGCCTATGTGGTCGGCAACTTCCAGGAAACCCAGCTCACCGAGGTGCATCCCGGCCAGGCGGTCGAAGTGCGCGTGGACACCTTCCCCGGCCAGGTGCTGCGCGGCCACGTCGACAGCATCGCCCCGGCCACCGGCCTGAGCTTCGCGCCCATCGCCCCGGACAACGCCACCGGCAACTTCACCAAGGTGGTGCAGCGCATCCCGGTGAAGATCGTCCTGGAGCCGAACCAGGCGCTGCTGGCCCGCCTGCGCGTGGGCATGTCGGTGGTGGCCAGCATCGACACCGCCTCCGCTGGCGGCGAACAGGTGGCCGCGCAATGAAGCACGCCCCGCTCCTGCTCGCCTGCCTGGCCCTGGGCGCCTGCAGCCTCGGCCCGGACTTCCGCCAACCCGACGCCCGGGCGCCGGCCGCCTGGAGCGCCAAGGGCGACGACGTCGCCAGTCGCCCCGCCGGCGGCGCCGTGGAAAGCCAGTGGTGGAAGCTGTTCAACGACCCGCAACTGGACCGCCTGCAGGCCCGCGTGGCCGCCGGCAACCTCGACCTGCAGGCCGCCGCCGCGCGCCTGGAACAGAGCCGGGCGATCCGCCGGGCGCTGGGCGCCGACGCCGTGCCGCAGGTGGACGGCAGCGCCGGTTATGCGCGCCAGCGCAACAGCGAGGTGGGCCTGTCCGACCCGTCCGGCGAGGCTGGCCGGCACAACTTCAATCAGCTCGACGCCGGCTTCACCCTGAGCTGGGAACTGGACCTGTGGGGCCGCGTGCGCCGCGAACTGGAGGCCGCCGATGCGCAGGTGCAGGCCAGCGAGGCGAGCCGCCATGACGTGCTGGTGGCAGTGCTGGCCGAAAGCGCCCGCGACTATGTGCAACTGCGTGGCGAGCAAGGCCGCGAGGCGATCCTGCGCGGCAACCTGGACATCGCCCGGCACAGCCTGCAGTTGACCCAGCTGCGCCGCGCCGAGGGCGTGGCCACCGAGCTTGACGTGGCCGAAGCCAAGGCCCAGGTGGCGGTGATCGAGTCGCAGCTGCCCGGCAGCCAGAAACGCCAGGCGCGCCTGCTCAACGCCCTGGCCTTCCTCCTCGGCGAACAACCCGGCGCGCTGACCGCCGAACTGGCCCAGGCCGCGCCCATCCCGCGCGCGCCCCAGGCGGTGCCGGTGGGCCTGCCGGCGGAACTGGCCCGACGGCGCCCGGACATCCGCCAGGCCGAGGCCGTGCTGCATGCGGCCACCGCCAGCATCGGCGTGGCCCAGGCGGACTTCTATCCGCGCATCAGCCTCAACGGCGACTTCGGTTTCCAGGCCCTGCAACTGGCCAACTTCGGTGACTGGAACAGCCGCACCTTCGGCATCGGCCCCAGCCTGCACCTGCCGATCTTCGAAGGCGGCCGGCTGAAAGGCACCCTGGCCCTGCGCGAGGCGCAGCAGAAGGAAGCAGCCATCGCCTACCGGCGCACAGTGCTCAATGCCTGGCGCGAGGTGGACGATGCGCTGAGCGACTACGCCGCCGACCAGCGCGAGCTGGCGGCCCTGGATGAAGCGGTGGAGCACGGCCGCACGGCCTTGGCCAATGCCCGCGAGCAGTACAAGGCGGGGGCGGTGGATTTCCTCAATGTGCTGAGTGCGCAGCGTGAGTTGCTGGCCAGCGAGGAGCGCCAGGTGCGCAGTAGCGAGGCGGTGGGCGTGAACCTGGCGCTGCTGTACAAGGCGTTGGGTGGGGGATGGGAGTCGTAGGGCGTACAACCGTTCGCGGTTGTACGCCGTTACAGCTATCTCGTGGCTGGCTTCGTGGTTGGGGCCGGAGCGTTGTGGGGCCACGGTCAGGCGGCGGATAACCGCGAACGGTTATTCGCCCTACGTTTGCCGGGGCTTTTGTGCGATGCGAGAGCACCCTCTCCCCAGCCCTCTCCCGCAAGCGGGAGAGGGGGCTTGTCCGTGCCGAGAAAGGATTTGGTGTTAGCCGGGCACTCGGTACAAGCCGGCTAACGCCGAAACATCCGACCGCACCGAACGGTCCCCTCTCCCTTCAGGGAGAGGGTTGCGAGGTCAATCCAACACACCGCGCCAACCGGGAGGCACTGTTCGCGAGCAAGCTCGCTCCTACAAAAAGCGCGTCCTAGCGGGAGGCCTTGCGCCGCAAAGCCGCCGGGCTGAACTCCGCCACGTCCGGCGCGGGCTTGCTGAAGTCGGCGGTGCCCGGCTCCTCGTTGTCCAGCCACTGCACGCTGTAGCGCCGCGACTGCAGGTCGTGGAAGGTGTCCAGCGCGGTCCAGACCATGGGCTGTTCGTAGAAGTTCTTCAGGTAGGCCATCGACACCCGCCACAGCTCGCCGCGGCCGTCGTACTGGTCGACCACCGCCGCGCCCCAGCTGTCTTCGTCCAGGTACAGGGTGCGCTTGCTGTAGATGTGCCGCGCGCCGGGCTTGAGCTTGCCTTCCACCACCCACACCCGGTGCAGCTCGTAGCGGGTGTATTTCGGGTTGATGTGGCCGGGGGTGAGCAGGTCCTTGTACTTCACCTCGGGGCTGGTGACCCGGTAGTTGTTGTAGGGAATGTAGATTTCCTTCTTGCCCACCAGCGTCCAGTTGTAGCGGTCCGGGGCGCCGTTATACATGTCGGTGTCGTCGGCGGTGCGCAGGCCGTCGGAGTCTTCGATCGGGGTGTCGTAGGCCAGCGTCGGGGCGCGCCGCACGCGGCGCTGGCCGGGGCTGTAGCCCCAGGCCTGGCGCGGCTCCTTGACCTGGTCGAGGGTCTCCTGCACCAGCGCGCCCTCGCCCGCCAGGCGCGCCGGCGCGGTGGTGAAGGTCATGTAGTAGAACAGGGTGTTGCCCAACTGCTCGAAGCTGCCTTTCGGATCGTAGAAGCGGAACAGCGCGGCGTCCTGGCTGGTCACCAGCGAGTAGGCGCCGTTGCGCTGCACGCCGGTCTGCGCCGAGCGCCGCTCGATGTAGCTGCCGCGGTAGCGGGCGATGTGGTTCCACAGCGCTTCCAGGCCGCTCTGCGGGATCGGGAAGGGAATGCCGCCGTAGGCGTCGGCGAAGCCGTTGCCGCCTTCCACCAGCTTGCCGCTGGTGGCGTTGCGGAAGGTGTTGTCGTACACCCACTGCGGCGCCGCGCCGCTGCGGCGGGTCTGGTAGACCGGCATCTGGAAGCTGTCCGGGTAGGTGTTGAACAGGGCGATCTGGCCGGGGGTCAGGTTCGCCTTGTACTGCTCCAGGTTGGCCTTGGTAATGGTGAATTGCGGCTTGTCGCCGGCGAAGGGGTCGACGTGGTGGCTGCCCGGGCCCTTGTAGCCGGCCGGGGCCTGGGTCAGGCCGCCGCTCCAGGCGGGGATGCTGCCGGCGGCGTTGCCGGCCTTCTCGGCGCCCAGCGGCGTCAGGCTGCTCTTGAGCTGTGCGGCCTGGTCGGCGCTCACCGCCGCGCGGGCGTCGGTCGCCACCAGGGCCGCCAGGGCCAGCAGCGCGATCATGGGTTTCTTGGCGATCATGCGAGTCTCCATCACCTGGCTGATCAGAACGAGTACTTGGCGCTGATCGAGACGTTGTCCCGGTCACGCATGGAGTTGTTCACCCCGGCGCCGTAGTAGTTGGTGTACTGCATGCCCACCTGGAAAGTGTTCAGGTAGGTGGCGTCGGCGCCAAGGGTGTAGGCCTTGCGCCCTTCGATGAAGTTGCCGGTGCGGTCGGAGTTGCCCTTGAAGTCGTCCTGGTAGACCACGTAGGGGCTGAGCTTCACGCCGGCGAACACGTCGTTCCAGGTGCCGCTGAGCAGCAGGGTGTAGCCGTAGCTGTCGCGGCTGATCTGGTCGCCGTCGTCGGAACCGCCGACATAGGACTTGTCCTGGGCGCCGACGAAGCGGCGCTTGCTGCCGTCCCAGGCGGTGTACTCCAGGCTGCTGCCGCGGATGAACTCGCCGGCCAGCTCGGCCACGCCCACCACCGAGTCGAAGGTCATGTGCGGGCCGAAGTTGTAGATGCCGGTCAGCGAGGCGTTGTAGGTCTCGGCGCGCTCGTAGTTCTGGAACAGCGAGCCGCGGCACAACTGCTTGCCGGACACCGCCGCGCAGGCCTGGTCGGCCGGGGTGTTGGCGTCGTAGAGGTTGGTCTGGCCGAGCACGCCCTGGGTCAGCAGGTCGCCGAGCAGGTCGTTGGTGGCCGCGATGCTGATCGGCATGTTCGGCCGGTAGGCCAGCTCGCCGGCCACCGAGGCGTCGCCCAGGGTGGTGTTGAAGCTGAAGCCGTACATGCGGATGTCTTCGACGTAGTCGCGCCGCGCCTGGGCGTTGCTGGCCAGGTCCAGGGTGGCCAGGCCGGGCACCGCCTCGCCCAGGCCCAGCGGGCCGAGCACGCCGTTGAGGGCGGCGATGTCGGCGCCCTGGTAGCTGCGCAGGTCCACCGCCACCTGGGGTTCCTTGGCGTGGTAGTTGACGAAGTACAGGCCGAACTCGGTGGAATTCAGTTCCTCGGCGATGTAGCGGAAGGCCACGCCGTATTCGCCGCTGTCGCGGGCGTCGAGGTCCTTGCCGATGCTGGCCACCTTGAAGGTGCCGGTGTTGGGGTTGAGGTAGGCGTTCGGGCCGGCCGGGCCGTTGCCCAGCAGGCCGAGCCCGGCCACCAGCGGGTAGCCGGCCAGCAGCTGCTTGAACTCCGGGCTGTCTTCGGTGGTGTAGGCGACATCGCCGCCGTCGGCGAACAGATCGGTGTCGGCGAAGTAGGTGCCCACCGGGTCCAGGCGCGTCTCCTTCCACTTCCACTGGTAGTAGCTTTCCATCGACAGGTTGTCGGTCAGCCCCAGGTTGAAGCTCAGCGCCTCCACCGGCACCAGCACTTCCTTGAGCTCCGAGCCCGGCAGGTGGAAGCGCGAGGCGTCCACCGGGTTGATGGTGTTGATGCCGCCGCGGTAGAAGGTGCTCTCGCCCCAGTTCAGCACCTGGCGGCCGACGCGGCCGGTGACCGGGTGCTCGGCGACGTCCCAGTCGCCGGAGAGGTAGGCATCGAGCAGCTCGGCCTTGCGCCCGGCGATGTGGCGGGTGTCCTCGGTGAAACGGTCGTCGTCGGGGTAGGACTGGCTGGGGCGCTCGACGCCGTCGGTGGTGCTCAGGTAGTCGTTGCGCTTGTCCATGATCTGCGTGTCGTAGTAGGCGGTGCCACGCATGAACAGGCCGTAGTTCTGGTACTTGGCCGAGAGGTCCGAGGTGAGCTTGAACACCTGGGAGACCAGGCCCTTGTCGAAGTTGCGGTTGCCGTCGTCGGTATTGATGTCGTCTATGTTCTCGGTCCCGCGGCCCTGCACGCGCCACATGGCGCCGTACGACAGGGTACTGTCCAGGGAGCCGGTGACCTGGTTGTCGGCGAAGCTGAACTCGACGGCCTGGACACTGCCCGCCACCAGCAACGGCAGCAGCCCCATGAGCGCGCCGGCGCGCCTGGGCGCCCAGAACGACGGGTTGCCCCAACCCCTTTCGATGCACATACGACGGTTCATCGAAGCATTACCTCCATGACGGCCAAGATTTATCGCCCCGGGCATTGCGTCCGGCGCTGTTCTTATTCGTTTCTCGGCTGCTGGCCGGTCTGGCGGCCCAGCAGTACAACTCCTCGGATGGCGCTTGCCGGCGCCGGCTGGCTCCTCTGGCGAATCCCCTGCACGCGGAATCTGGCACGATAGTACAAGCAAGGTAACAAACTGTTTCCCCACTTGCCAACCCGAAAGCATGAACGCCCATCGCACGAAAGCGCGATCCAGACGGATTGGACTTCAGGCAGCGAAGGCTCCGCAATGACAGGTCGCGCCACTGCGACTCACAAATCTGACCGTCGGCCCGGCGGCGGCAGGCAGCCGGCGCACGAAACGAGGCGGCCCGCGCCCGGGCGCAGCGCTGCGGCGGCGAGCGGCTATCCTATTGGCCATAGCCTTCCGGAAGCCTCGCCATGACCGCCGCCCCCTTCGCCATCCGCCCCCACGCCGACGACGTGGAGGGCATGCCCATCCTGCGCGCCCTGCCCTCCGCGCAATTCCGCAGCATCGGCCCCTTCGTGTTCTTCGACCACATGCTGGCCACCGACTTCGCGCCGGGCCAGGGCATGAACATCAACCAGCACCCGCACATCGGCCTGTCCACCCTCACCTACCTGTTCGAAGGCCAGGTGCAGCACAAGGACAGCCTGGGTTCGGACCAGTTGGTGCTGCCCGGCGACGTCAGCTGGATGACCGCCGGACGCGGCGTCGCCCACGTCGAGCGCACCCCGCGGGCGCTAAGCGAAAGCGGCTCGCGCCTGCACGGCCTGCAGGTCTGGCTGGCCCTGCCGCAGGCCGAGGAAGGCCGCGAGCCCAGCTACAGTCATCACCCGGTGGCCAGCCTGCCGCAGAGCGAGAGCCTGGGGGTGCGCATCCGCCTGATCGCCGGCAGCGGCTTCTGCCTGGTCTCGCCGGTGCCGGTGCTGTCGCCGACGCTGTACGCCGACATCCAGATGGTCGCCGGCAGCACCCTGACGCTGCCGCCTGAACATCCGCAAAGGGCGCTCTATCTATTGGAAGGCGAGGCGCTGCTCGACGACGATCCCGCGCCGCTGCGCCAGTTGCTGGTCCTGCCCGAGGGCGCAAGCCCGGTGCTGAGCGCCTGCGCCGACTGCCGCGCGGTGCTGATCGGCGGCGAGCCGCTGGACGGCGCGCGGCGGATGAACTGGAACTTCGTCGCCAGCGACCCCGCGCTGATCGACGAGGCCCGCCGGCGCTGGGCCGCCGGCGACTGGCCGACGGTCCCCGGCGAGCGCGAGCGCATCGAGCTGCCGCGCTGAGCCGCGGCCCTCCCCCCTTTCCTTCCACGTCCTGGAGCTGCCATGCCAGAGCAGAATCGTCACAGCGGCGCACTCACGGTGCTCACCGTGCTGTTCTTCATGTGGGGCCTGATCACCTCGCTGAACGACATCCTGGTGCCGCACCTGAAGGCGGTGTTCACCCTCAACTACGTGCAGGCGTCGCTGGTGCAGTTCAGCTTCTTCACCGCCTACTTCGTCATGTCCTTCCCGGCCGGGCGGCTGGTGGAGCGCCTGGGCTACAAGCGCGGGATCATCGTCGGCCTGGTCACCGCCGGCGTCGGATGCCTGTTGTTCCTGCCGGCGGCCGGCGCGCAGTCCTACCCGGCGTTCCTCGCCGCGCTGTTCATCCTGGCCTCGGGCATCACCCTGCTGCAGGTGGCGGCCAACCCCTACGTCAACGTGCTCGGCAGCCCGCAGTCGGCGGCCAGCCGGCTGAACATGACCCAGGCCTTCAACTCCCTGGGCACAACCGTCGGCCCGCTGGTGGGCTCGGTGACCATCCTGGCCATTGGCGCGGGCGCGGCCAGCGAACTGGGCAGCGCCGCCGCCGAGGCCGACTCGGTGAAGATGCCCTACCTGGTGCTGGCCGCCCTGCTGTTCGCCATCGCCGTGCTGATCGGCCTGTTCCGCCTGCCGCGCATCAGCCACGACGAGCCCAGCGACGGCGCGGCCGCCGGCCGGCAGTCGCTGCTCGCCCATCGGCACCTGGTGTACGGGGTGGTCGGCATCTTCGCCTACGTCGGCGCCGAGGTAGCCATCGGCAGCTACCTGGTCAGCCTGATGGGCCAACCGGACATCGCCGGCCTGCCCGGCGAGCAGGCCAGCAAGTTCCTCTCGCTATACTGGGGCGGCGCCATGATCGGCCGCTTCATCGGCAGCGTGCTGATGCGCAGCATCCGCCCCAACCGCATCCTGGCCTTCAACGCGGTGACCAACGCCGTGCTGCTGGCGGTGGCCATCGGCATGGGCGGCCATGTGGCGATGTGGGCGCTGATCCTCATCGGCCTGTTCAACTCGATCATGTTCCCGACCATCTTCTCCCTGGCCCTGGAAGGCCTGGGCAACCTGACCAGCAAGGGCTCGGGCCTGCTGTGCATGGCCATCGTCGGCGGCGCCCTGGTGCCGCTGGTGCAAGGCTTCTTTGCCGACCATATCGGCCTGTTGCAGTCCTTCGCCATTCCGCTGGTGTGCTACCTGTACATCTGCTGGTTCGGCGCGCGGGGGTATCGGGCGGATGAGGCCAGGGTGACGCGGGTGGAAGGGGTGCGCTGAAGGGGGCAATCGCGGACGGAGTCCGCTCCTACAGCATGAGCGAGCATGACTCTTCGTAGGATGGGTTGAGCTTGCGAACCCATGCGGTTGCGCTGATGGGTATCGCTTCGCTCAACACCATCCTACGAAGAGCGCCTCGGTGCGGTCCGCAGGGAAGCACGGGCGTAGGAGGACCTTGTCCGCGATTGGACTCAGCGGCCGCACCGGACGCCCCGGTGTGCCGGACTTTTGCATGGCAGAACGAAACCGCTCTACTCGCCGAACTTCTCATCCAGCAGGTCGTACATCGCCTGGAACGCCCGGCGGGCCACCTTGGCGTCGTACTGCATCTTGCCCGGAATCTGAGCCTGCGGATCGGTGAAGGAATGCGCGGCGCCACCGTAGCTGGTCAGCGCCCAGTCCACGCCGGCGTCGTTCATTTCCTTGGCGAAGTCGAGCAGCTGCTCGCGCGGCACCAGCGGGTCGATGGCGCCGTCGAGGACCAGCACCGAGCCCTTGATGTTCTTCGCATCCGCCGGATTCGGCGAATCCAGGGTGCCGTGGAAGGACACCGCCGCAGCCAGCGGCGCGCCGTCGCGGGCCAGGTCCAGAGCGCAGCAGCCGCCGAAGCAGAAGCCGAAGGCGGCCAGCCTGGCGCCGTCGATCGGCGCCTTGCCGGCCTGGGCCTGGAGCGCCTTGAAGGCCGCCTGCATGCGGCGGCGCAGGGCGGCGCGGTCGTTCTTCAGCGGCATCATGGCGGCGCCGGCCTGCTCCGGGCCGTTGGGGCGCACGTCCTTGCCGTAGAGGTCGGCCACCAGCACCACGTAGCCGTGGCCGGCGACCTGGCGGGCTATGTCCAGCGCGCCCTGGCCGACGCCCATCCAGTTCGGCGCCATCAGCAGGCCGGGGCGCTGCACGGTGCTGGAGGCGTCGAACACCAGTTGACCTTCGAAGGACACGCCATCGACTTCATAAGCGACGGGTTGGACGCTGATCTGACTCATGGGTGACTTCCTTCAGTGGGAGTAGGAAAAGCACAAAGCCCGCTTAAGGCGGGCTTTGTGTGAGGTTACCGGCTCAGGCGGAAAGTTCCACCAGCAGCTTGTTCAGGCGACGCACGTAGGCGGCCGGGTCCTTGAGGCTGTCGCCGGCGGCCAGGGCGGCCTGGTCGAAGAGGATGTGCGCCAGTTCGCCGAAGCGGTCCTCGTCCGGCTCCGCGTCGAGCTTCTCGATCAGCGGGTGGGCCGGGTTGAACTCGAAGATCGGCTTCGACTCCGGCACCTTCTGCCCGCTGGCCTCGAGGATCTGGCGCATCTGCAGGCCGAGGTCGGCCTCGCCGATGGCGAGGATCGCCGGCGAGTCGGTCAGGCGGTGCGACACGCGCACTTCGGCGACTTCCTCGCCGAGGGCGGCCTTCAGGCGCTCCACCAGGCCTTCCTTCGCCTTGGCCACTTCCTCCTGGGCCTTCTTGTCCTCCTCGGAGTCCAGCTTGCCCAGGTCCAGGTCGCCGCGGGCGACGTCGACGAAGTCCTTGCCGTCGAAGCTCGGCAGGTAGCTCATCAGCCACTCGTCGATGCGGTCGGTGAGCAGCAGCACCTCGATGCCCTTCTTGCGGAAGACTTCCAGGTGCGGGCTGTTCTTCACCTGCGCGTAGCTCTCGCCGGTGAGGTAGTAGATCTTGTCCTGGCCTTCCTTCATGCGGCCGATGTAGTCGGCCAGGGACACGCTCTGCTCGCCGGAGTCGTCGTGGGTGGAGGCGAAGCGCAGCAGGCCCGCGATCTTCTCCTTGTTGGCGAAGTCTTCCGCCGGGCCTTCCTTGAGGACCTGGCCGAAGTTCTTCCAGAAGCCCTTGTAGGCCTCGGCGTCGCTGCTCGCCAGTTTCTCCAGCATGTCCAGCACGCGCTTGGTCAGCGCCGACTTCATCGAGTCGATCACCGGGCCGGACTGGAGGATCTCGCGGGAGACGTTCAGCGACAGGTCGTTGGAGTCCACCACGCCCTTGATGAAGCGCAGGTACAGCGGCAGGAACTGCTCGGCCTGGTCCATGATGAACACGCGCTGCACGTACAGTTTCAGCCCGCGCGGGGCCTCGCGGTGGTACAGGTCGAAGGGCGCGCGGCCGGGCACGTAGAGCAGCGAGGTGTACTCCAGCTTGCCTTCGACCTTGTTGTGGCTCCAGGTCAGCGGGTTCTCGAAGTCGTGGGCGGTGTGCTTGTAGAACTCCTGGTATTCCTCGTCCTTGATCTCGGTGCGCGGACGGGTCCACAGGGCGCTGGCGCGGTTGACCACTTCCCATTCCGGCTCGGCCGGCTTGTCCTTCTCTTCGCCGTGGAATTCCTTCGGCAGCTCGATGGGCAGGGCGATGTGATCGGAGTATTTCTTGATGATGTTGCGCAGGCGCCAGCCGTCGGCGAACTCTTCCTCACCGCTCTTCAGGTGCAGGACGATGCGGGTGCCGCGCTCGTGCTTGTCGATGGTGGCGACTTCGAACTCGCCCTCGCCCCTGGACGACCAGTGCACGCCCTCGCTGGCCGGGGCGCCGGCGCGGCGGGTGAAGACGTCGACCTTGTCGGCGACGATGAAGGCGCTGTAGAAGCCCACGCCGAACTGGCCGATCAGGTGCGAGTCCTTCTTCTGGTCGCCCGAGAGGTTCTTCAGGAAGTCGGCGGTGCCGGACTTGGCGATGGTGCCCAGGTGCGCGATCACTTCCTCGCGGCTCATGCCGATGCCGTTGTCTTCGAGGGTGACGGTCTTCGCGTCCTTGTCGAAGCTGACGCGGATCTTCAGCTCGGCGCCGCCTTCGAGCAGCTCGGGCTTGGCCAGGGCCTCGAAACGCAGCTTGTCGGCCGCGTCGGAGGCGTTGGAAATCAGTTCGCGGAGGAAGATTTCCTTATTCGAATACAGGGAATGGATCATCAGGTGAAGCAGTTGCTTCACTTCGGTCTGAAAGCCCAGTGTCTCTTTTTGAGTCTCCACGCTCATCGTTTCTCGCTCCGAGGATGACAAAAGCCGCATCGGGCGGCGGATGTCAGCGAGATGGGGGCTTCCTGAAGCTTTTCAAGGGCTTGCCGCGACGAACGTCATTGCGGCAGGAGTTCGATGGCGCTGATCTCCGCAGGCCGCAGGCTGTAGCTGGCCTGGCCGGCGCCGGTGAGCAGGTGGCGGATGACCACCCGGCCGTTCGCGTCCAGGCCGGTGAACACGCCTTCGGCCACGCGCCCGCGCTCGGTGGTCACGCGCATGCCGCGGTTGACGTAGCGTTGCGGCTCGGCCTGCAGGCGCTCCAGGCTCAGCGGCCGCGTCGCGCTGCCGGGCTGCGGCGCGGCGGGCCCGGGTTCGGCCGCCGGGGCGCTGGCCTCGGCGCGCGGCGCCAGCTTCGGGTAGCGGTCGCCGCGCACCGCCCAGCCACGGTTGGCGCTGCGCGCAAGCTCCAGGTCCAGGTGTTGCGCTTCGCCGTCCAGGCGGAAGTCCAGCGGCACCTGCATGATCGGGCCCAGGGGCTCCAGGCGCGATGCGGGCAATTCCAGCTGGCGGCCCGGGAAGCGCCGCTGCAGGTAGTCGCGCAGGACGTAGGCCAGGGTGTCGGCGGAGTCGAAACGGGTGTCCACCTGGCCGTCGCGGTAGCGCAGGCGGTCGGTGTACAGCTCGATGCGGCCGCTGAGGGTGGTGCGGTACTGCGTCGGCAGCACCAGGTGGAAGTCGCCGCGCAGGCGGTTGGGCGCCTCGGGCCGCAGGTCCAGGTGCAGGCTGTAGCCGCGTTCCAGGCGCACGGCCTCGGGCAGGTCGGCGCCCGGCGCCAGCCAGCTGACCTCCACCACGGGCCGCGGCCCGCGGTCGTCCGGCAGCACGTCCAGGCGCAGCGGCCCGTGCGGCTGGGCGGCCAGGCGGATGCGCACCTCGCGGTGGGCATAGAAGTCCTGGCCCTCGCGCAGGCTGAGCACGCCGTCGATCAGCTCCGCCTGCTGCGGCGCGAAGGCCTGGCCATCGAGTTCGCCGCGCAGGGCGATGTCCAGCTCCGGCGCCGCCGCGGGCTCGCTGCGCAGCCACTGCAGGCTGAGGATGGCCTCCAACCGCGCGCTGTCGCGGCTGGCGAGCATGGCCAGGCCGACGACCAGGGGAATGCAGCCCAGGGCGCCGAGGAACAGCGCCTTGCGCGCGAAACCCCAGTGCCGCGCCAGGAACACCGGCGCCAGGGGCGGCAGCAGGCAGGCCAGGCCCCACAGCGGGCCGCGCGCGAACGCCAGCATGACCAGCCAGGCGTAGCCGGCCAGGATCAGCAGCAGCCCGCCGAGGATCAGCAGCGTATCCATCGCGCCCCCCGGCCTCAGGCGCCGTCGACCTTGAAATGCGCCCGCGCGGTGGCGATCGGCTCGGCGCGGCTGGTCTGCCAGGCGGTGATGGCGACGTTGGCCACGCGCCGGCCCTGGCGCCACACCTGGCACTGGGCGTAGGTGTCGCGGAAATGCCCGGCGCGCAGGTAGTCGACGGAGAAGTCGATGATCTTCGGCAGGTGCGGCACGCCCATGAGCATCAGCAGGTGCAGCATGGCCGCGTGCTCCATGAAGCCGGCGATCACCCCGCCGTGCAGCGCCGGCAACGTCGGGTTGCCGATGTTGTCGCGGCTGGCCGGCAGGTGGAAGATCACCTCCTCGCCCAGGCGCAGGCAGCGGATGCCGATCAGCCGGGCGTAGGGGATCATGTCCAGCAGCGGGCTGAAGTCGTTGTCCTGGTGCATCTGCCGCAGCAGCTGCTCGATGTCCGGCGTGCTCATGCGCCCTCCCCCTTGGCGCCCGCCGTAGCGCCGGTGGCGCCCTTGCCCAGGCGCATGAAGGTGCCGACCACGTGGGCGATGGGCTGCTCGGGGTCGTCCTGGTAGGCGATGCCGCGGGTGAAGATGACGGTGGGCGTCACCCGGTAGCACTCGGCGAAACCGAAGATGTCCTTGTGCGGCTCGGCCGGGTGCATGTAGTCGATGCGCAGGTCGAGGGTCGGGCAGATCTCGAACTGCGGCAGCACGCAGATGGTGGAGATGCCGCAGGTGGTGTCCATCAGGGTGGTGATGGCGCCGCCGTGGATCACGCCGGTTTCCGGATTGCCAACGATCGCTTCGCTATAAGGCAGGCGCAGGGTCAAACCCTTTTCGTCCGCGGCATGGGCCGCGATGCCCAGCACCTGGCAATGGCGCAGGACGGCGAGGAAGCGCTGCGCACGCTCTAGAATGGACATTTCACTCATGCGGATCGGGGCCCCGGGCTGCTCGAAAGCGCATGATACTCCGCCGCCAACGGGCCCTGCAGTGAATAATCGTAGCGTCGGCGCAAACTTGCGTTGAACTTCTGAGGCGGGCCTCAGCTCAAAGGGCTAACACCAGGAACGCCGCACATGGAGGCTCCACGATGAAAAAAACCCTTCCCTTCGCTCTGATGCTGGTTGCAGGCCTGACTCTGGCCGGTTGCGACAAGAAAGAAGAGCCCAAGGCCCCGCCGGCCGCGCCGAGCACCGAGCAGCCGGCGACCCCCGCGCCGACCACGCCGCCGGCCAACGAAGCCGCTCCGGCGCCGACCACCCCGGCTCCGGACACCGCGCCGGCGCCGTCCAACGAGGAGCAGAAGTAACCGCCCGCTCCCCGTACAACGCACAAGGCCCGCATTCGCGGGCCTTGTCGTTTCTTCACTCCGGCTCTTTCGCCGGCTCCGCGTGGGGCGTGGGGGTGAACACCATCACCTTGAGCACGTCGGAGTGGAACTCGCGCTGGTACAGCACCCCGACCACCCCGGCGGTGACCAGCATGAAGATCCACGGGTTGATGAACCAGGCCAGCATGGCCAGGCCGAAGTAGTAGGAACGCAGGCCCTGGTTGAACTGGTGCGCGGCCATGGACACCACCCGCGCGGCGCGCTCGGCGAAGGCGTTGCGCTCCTGCTCGCCGACGTGGCGCTCGCCGATCATCGGCGCCGAGCCCACCAGCACCGCGGCGAAGTTGTACTGGCGCATGCACCAGCTGAAGGTGAAGAAGGCATACACGAACACCACCGCCAGGCACAGCAGCTTCAACTCCGACAGCCCGCGGGTCGGCGAGGCCACGAAAGGCAGGTCGGCCAGCACCGACACGGTGCGCTCGGCCGAGCCCAGCAGGGTGAGGATGCCGGCCAGGATGATCAGGGTGCTGGAGGCGAAGAACGAGGCGTTGCGCTCCAGGTTGCCGATCACGCTGGCATCGGCCACGCGGTTGTCGCGCAGCAGCAGGCGGCGCATCCAGTCCTTGCGGTAGAGGTGCAGCACGCTGGCCAGGCACGCGGTGTCGCGGGCCCTGTGGCTGGCGTAGCGGGCATAGCCGACCCAGCAGAAGGCGAACCAGAGCATGGCCAGCAGGTTCCACAGGTACTGGATATCGAAGAGGTCGACGACGTCGGTCATGGGCTTCCTTGGCGGACCCTGTCGGCGGGCCGGGCCTGTTGATCGGGTGATTGAGGGAGAACGCGGCAGATAGACGCCGGATGTCGGCTGGAAGACACGAAGCTGCGTCACCTCCCCCATCGGGACACTTGACCGCCCCAAACCGAAGGCAATTCCTACAAGCAAACGAGCCTTTCCCTCAAAAGCCCTGTCCTAGAATCGCGGCGGCCATCACGGCATTGCCGGCGCATCTGTGCAGATCGCCCAGTGAGTCGTGAGCAAGCGCACAAACCCGACATCCCTCACTTGTAGTTGGACCAAAATGAAAACAATTGCCTTTGCCTTCGCCCTGTCCACAACCCTACTGGCCAGCAACGCCCAAGCCGCCGCAGGCTCGGTGGGCTTCGACGGATACATCACCCCTTCCACCTGCGCCGTCGCCGTCAACGGCCAGGGCGAACATGGCGCCGTGACCTTGAAGCCGGTCGGCTGGGAAAAGCTGCAGAACGCCGGGGATTTCGCCGGCGACACGCCATTCACCATCACCCTCACCGGCTGCGGTGAAAGCGGCGCGCCGGCCTGGGTCCGCCCCAAGTTCGCCTCCACCGGGGTGAACCCCGCGACCGGCAACCTCCGGAACCAGAGCGGCGACGGCAACTCGGACATCGAAATCCAGCTGCGCAACGGCACCTACGCCACCATCGACCTGATGACCAACGAAAACAACTCCCCGCAGGTGGCCGACTCGGTCATGACCTTCGACTACCACGCCCACTACTACCGCGCCGGGACCACGGGCACCGTAAGCGGCCGCGTCACGGCGAAGCTGGAGTTCTCGGTGGAGTACATCTGAGAGGCACGTCCAACGGCGTATAACCGCGAACGGTTATACGCCCTACGTTCCCGTGTTCGCGTGGTTGGGGAGCATCCGGATGACTCCGGACTCACCACCCACGCCGGACAGCCCCCTCTCCCGCTTGCGGGAGAGGGTTGGGGAGAGGGCGCTCTTACACCCAACGCTGTAGCCACCGACGACTCCCATTCGCGAGCAAGCAAAAGCACCTCGGCGCGTCGGCAAGGCAGTCGCGCAACGAAAAAGGCCGCCTCGTGGGCGGCCTTTCTCATTGCGGCGGGCCCGGTCAGGCCACGGCTTCGCTCGGTTCGCCGAGCAGGCGGTCGATCACCACCATCACGGCGAGCATGGCCACCGAGGGGATCAGCCAGGCCAGGCCCTGCTCGGACAGCGGCAGATGGGCCAGCCATTCCGGCACGGCGAAGCCGGCGCCCTTGAGCGCGTCGACCATGCCGAACGCCAGCGACACCGCCATCACCGGCGCGACTATGCGCGTCTGCGACTTCCACAGGCCGGCGCAGAAGCTCAGCGCCACCAGCACGATGCACGGCGGGTAGATGGCGGTCAGCACCGGCACCGAGAACTGGATCAGCTTGGTCAGGCCGAGGTTGGACACCAGCAGCGAGAAGCCGGCCAGGATCACCACCAGGCTGCGGTAGGACAGCGGCAGGATGCGGCAGAAGTATTCGGCGCAGGCGCAGGTCAGGCCCACGGCGGTGACCAGGCAGGCCAGGGCGATGAGCACGGCGAGGAAGCCGCTGCCCAGGGAGCCGAAGGTGTGCTGCACATAGGCGTGCAGCACGGCCGCGCCGTTGGTTGCGCGGGCGGCGATGTCGTGGCTGCCCGAGCCCAGGCGGAACAGGCTGATGTACACCAGCGCCAGCCCTACCCCGGCGATCAGCCCGGCGATCACCGCGTAGCGGGTGATCAGGCGCGGCGACTGCACGCCGCGGGAGCGGATGGCGTTGACGATGACGATGCCGAAGACCAGGGCGCCCAGGGTGTCCATGGTCAGGTAGCCGTTGATGAAGCCCTGGGAGAAGGCCGCGTGCTCGTAGCTCGGTTCGGCCTGGCCGATGGTCCCGGCCGGCAGCATGAAGGCGGCGATGCCCAGCGCGGCCAAGGCGATGATCTTCAGCGGGGCGAGGAAGCGGCCCACGGTGTCCAGCAGCTTGCCGGGGTACAGGGAAATCACCAGGACGATGGCGAAGTACACCAGGCTGTAGAGGAACAGCGGCAGCGGGCCGTCGCCGGTGAGCGGCGCCAGGCCGACTTCGAAGGACACGGTGGCGGTGCGCGGGGTGGCGAACAGCGGGCCCACGGAGAGGTAGCAGACCGCCGCCAGCAAGCCGCTGGCGACGCGACCGATGGGGTGGCTCAGGGTGTCCATGGCGCCGCCGACCTTGGCCAGGGCGACCACGGTGATGACCGGCAGGCCGACCGCGGTGATCAGGAAGCCGAGGGCCGCCATCCATACGTGCGGGCCGGAGTGCAGGCCGACGATGGGCGGGAAGATGATGTTGCCGGCCCCGACGAACAGGGCGAAGGTCATAAAGCCGAGCGCCAGGATGTCCTGGCCTTTCAAGACGTTCATTTAGGGGAATACCACAGTGCTTAAACGGGTTTCGTGGCCTCCCAAGGCACAACAGCCGAACGGGCACGGCGCAGCCGCATCGGGGATGCCTGCGTTCATACCTGCACGGGGGATTGTTCTTGGAAGTCCGATAGCAGAGGTTTTCCATGGGCTCGTGGCCCCTTTGCTCCTGCATTCTGGTTGTCCCGCCATCCATGACGGTCCGGAATAGCCGCCGCTCCGGGTAGGAGTTGGCGGTTAGCACGCCTTCCCTTGTGGGGAACGCAGTGCTGGGGATAATTGCTAGCCTAACGATCTATCCCGATGAGCTGTACTGACGTATGTCAGCTCGTCGGCGGGATGAAAGGGCGTGTCGCCTGAACGACACTTCTTGCGACGCCTCGCCAAAACAAGAGGCCACCCGAAGGTGGCCTCTCGCGACGAGCAATAAGCGAAACGCTTACTTGGTCGCCCAGCCGGTCAGCTCGGCCAGGGCCTTGCCGATGTCGGCCAGGGAACGCACGGTCTTCACACCGGCGTCCTGCAGAGCGGCGAACTTCTCGTCCGCGGTGCCCTTGCCACCGGAGATGATGGCGCCGGCGTGGCCCATGCGCTTGCCGGGCGGTGCGGTGACGCCAGCGATGTAGGACACCACCGGCTTGGTCACGTTGGCCTTGATGTAGGCAGCGGCTTCTTCTTCAGCCGAACCACCGATCTCGCCGATCATGACGATGGCTTCGGTTTTCGGGTCTTCCTGGAACAGCTTCAGGATGTCGATGAAGTTGGAGCCCGGGATCGGGTCGCCGCCGATGCCCACGCAGGTGGACTGGCCGAAGCCGGCGTCGGTGGTCTGCTTCACGGCTTCGTAGGTCAGGGTGCCGGAACGCGACACGATGCCCACTTTGCCCGGCAGGTGGATGTGACCGGGCATGATGCCGATCTTGCACTCGCCGGGGGTAATCACGCCCGGGCAGTTCGGGCCGATCAGGCGCACGCCCAGCTCGTCGCACTTGACCTTGGCGTCCAGCATGTCGAGGGTCGGGATGCCTTCGGTGATGCAGACGATCAGCTTGATGCCACCGAAGGCGGCTTCCAGGATCGAGTCCTTGCAGAACGGAGCCGGAACGTAGATCACCGAGGCTTCGGCGCCGGTGGCTTCGACGGCTTGCTTGACGGTGTCGAACACCGGCAGGCCCAGGTGAGTGGTGCCGCCCTTGCCGGGGGTCACGCCGCCGACCATCTTGGTGCCGTAGGCGATGGCCTGTTCGCTGTGGAAGGTGCCCTGCGAGCCGGTGAAGCCCTGGCAGATGACCTTGGTGTCTTTGTTGATCAGGATGCTCATTACTTACCCTCCGCGGCCTTGACGACTTGCTGGGCAGCGTCGGTCAGGCTGGTCGCCGCGATGATGTTCAGACCGCTTTCGGCCAGTACCTTGGCGCCGAGTTCGGCGTTGTTGCCTTCCAGACGGACGACAACCGGAACCTTCACGCCGACTTCTTTAACGGCACCGATGATGCCTTCGGCGATCATGTCGCAGCGGACGATGCCGCCGAAGATGTTCACCAGTACGGCAGCGACGTTGCTGTCGGAGAGGATGATCTTGAACGCTTCGGTCACGCGCTCTTTGGTCGCGCCGCCGCCAACGTCGAGGAAGTTGGCCGGCTTGCCGCCGTGCAGGTTGACGATGTCCATGGTGCCCATGGCCAGGCCGGCGCCGTTGACCATGCAGCCGATGTTGCCTTCCAGCGCGACGTAGTTCAGTTCCCACTTCTGCGCATGGGCTTCACGGGCGTCGTCCTGGGACGGGTCGTGCATGGCGCGCAGCTTGGGCTGACGGTACAGGGCGTTGGAGTCGATGTTGATCTTGGCGTCCAGGCAGTGCAGGTTGCCGTCTTTCTTGATCACCAGCGGGTTGACTTCGAGCAGGGCCAGGTCGTAGTCCTGGAACAGCTTGGCCAGGCCGACGAAGATGTGCACGAACTGCTTGATCTGGTCGCCTTTCAGGCCCAGCTGGAAGGCCAGCTCGCGGCCCTGGAACGGCTGGGCGCCGACCAGCGGGTCGATGGTGGCCTTGAGGATCTTCTCGGGAGTGTCGTGGGCGACCTTCTCGATGTCCACGCCACCTTCGGTGGAGGCCATGAAGACGATACGGCGGCTGGAACGGTCGACGACGGCGCCGAGGTACAGCTCCTTGTCGATGTCGGTGCAGGATTCCACCAGGATCTTGCTGACCGGCTGGCCATTGGCGTCGGTCTGGTAGGTCACCAGACGCTTGCCCAGCCAGTTGGCGGCGAACGCCTTGGCGTCCTCCTTGCTCTTGACCAGCTTCACACCGCCCGCTTTACCGCGGCCACCGGCGTGCACCTGGGCTTTCACGACCCACTCGGTGCCACCGATTTTCTCACAGGCTTCTGCGGCCTCTTCGGGTGTGTCGACGGCGAAGCCCTTGGATACGGGCAGGCCGTACTCAGCGAACAGCTGCTTACCCTGATACTCGTGGAGATTCATGCTTGTCTACCGTTTTTCGTCTTGGGTATTGCGCATTCGGCGCAGCGCTCGTGGCGCCGCACCACCTGTGATTCCCGCGCCGCGGCGCGGGAATCCGGCGGGGTGGTCACGACAGCCCCTCGCGAATGACTGCCGCCCTGCCCCGCCGTGGTCCTACCGCCTCAGCGCTTCTTGCGGTTGGCGATGTGGATGGCGTGGCCATTCACCGCCAGGGCCGCTTCGTGCAGCGCTTCGGACAGAGTCGGGTGGGAGAAGACCATCATGCCCAGGTCTTCGGCGCTGGTGCCGAATTCCATGGCGATCGCGCCCTGCTGGACCAGCTCGGCAGCGCTCGGGCCGATCACGTGGACGCCCAGGACGCGGTCGGTCTTGGCATCGGCGATGACCTTGACCAGGCCGGTGGTGTCGTTGGCAGCCATGGCGCGGCCGCTGGCGGCGAACGGGAAGGTGCCGACGTTGACTTCGACGCCTTCGCCCTTGAGCTGCTGCTCGGTCTTGCCGACCCAGGCGATTTCCGGGTGGGTGTAGATGACCGACGGGATCAGGTCGTAGTTCATCTGCGCCTTGTGGCCGGCGATGCGCTCGGCGACCATCACGCCCTCTTCCGAGGCCTTGTGCGCCAGCATGGCGCCGCGGACCACGTCACCGATGGCGAACACGCCCGGAACGCTGGTCTTGCAGTGGTCGTCGACGAAGATGAAGCCACGCTCGTCGAGGGTCACGCCGCTGTCGGCGGCCAGCAGGTCGGTGGTCACCGGGCGACGGCCCACGGCCACGATCAGCTTGTCGAAGGTTTCCTTCTGCTCGCCGTTGGCGTCGGTGAAGGTCACGGTGACCTGCTTCTTCTTCACTTCGGTGCCGGTGACGCGGGCGCCCAGGCGGATGTTCAGGCCTTGCTTGGTCAGGACCTTCAGGGCTTCCTTGGCGATCTGCTCGTCGGCGGCCGGGAGGAACTTGTCCAGGGCTTCCAGGACGGTGACTTCGGCACCCAGGCGGGCCCAGACCGAACCCAGCTCCAGGCCGATGACGCCGGCGCCGATCACGCCCAGCTTCTTCGGCACGGCCTGGAATTCCAGGGCGCCGGTGGAGTCGACGATGATGTCGTCGGTCAGCGGGGCCGGCGGGATCTCGACCGGCTTGGAACCGGAGGCGATGATGATGTTCTCGGCTTCCAGGACCTGCACCTTGCCGTCCAGGCCGGTGATTTCGACCTGCTTGTTGGCCAGCACCTTGCCGTGGCCTTCGAAGGAGGTGACGCCGTTGGCCTTGAACAGGGTGGCGATGCCGCCGGTCAGGTTCTTAACGATGTTGGCCTTGCGCGCGACCATGGCCGGTACGTCGATGGTGACGCCCTTGGCTTCGATACCGTGGACGGCGAAGGCTTCCTTGGCCTCGTGGTACTTGTAGGAGCTGTCCAGCAGCGCCTTGGACGGAATGCAGCCTACGTTCAGGCAGGTACCGCCGAGGGCGACCTTGCCCTCCTTGCCGATGTACTTCTCGATGCAGGCGGTCTTCAGGCCGAGCTGGGCGGCACGGATGGCAGCCACGTAGCCGCCGGGGCCGGCACCAATCACAACCACGTCGAATTTCTGGCTCATATCTCAATCCTTATTCCGGTGAAGCGGACGGCCCCTCGCGGGGCCGTCGTGTAGTACGGGGCCGTCAGGTGAAATGACGAATCAGACGTCCAGCAGCAGACGAGCCGGATCTTCCAGCAGGTCCTTCATGGCGACCAGGAAGCTCACCGCTTCCTTGCCGTCGATCATGCGGTGGTCGTAGGACAGCGCCAGGTACATCATCGGCAGGATCACCACCTGGCCGTTAACGGCCATCGGGCGTTCCTGGATCTTGTGCATGCCGAGGATGGCGGTCTGCGGCGGGTTGACGATCGGAGTCGACAAGAGGGAACCAAATACGCCACCGTTGGAAATGGTGAAAGTACCACCGGTCATGTCTTCGATGGACAGCTTGCCGTCCTTGGCCTTCTTGCCGAAGGTGGCGATGCCGTTCTCGATCTCGGCCAGGCTCATGAACTCGGCGTTGCGCAGTACCGGCACCACCAGGCCGCGGTCGCTGGACACGGCGACACCGATGTCCTGGTAGCCGTGGTAGACGATGTCGTTGCCGTCGATCGAGGCGTTGACGCCGGGGAAGCGCTTCAGGGCTTCGGTGGCGGCCTTGACGAAGAAGGACATGAAGCCCAGGCGCACGCCGTTGTGCTTCTTCTCGAACAGGTCCTTGTACTTGTTGCGCAGGTCCATGATCGGCTTCATGTTGACTTCGTTGAAGGTAGTCAGCATGGCCATGGAGGACTGGGCTTCGACCAGGCGCTCGGCGACCTTGGCGCGCAGGCGGGTCATCGGCACGCGCTTCTCGACGCGGTCGCCGGCGGCGAACACCGGGGCCTCGGCGGCCGGAGCGGCCGGCTTGGCGGCGGCCGGAGCGGCTGCCGGGGCGTTCTTCTTGGCCTCGACGGCGGCAACCACGTCTTCCTTGGTCACGCGACCGCCCTTGCCGGTGCCGGCGATGCTGTTCGGGTCGATGCCGTTCTCTTCGGCCAGCTTGCGCGCGGCCGGCGAGAGGATGGCGTCTTCGCCGGCGGCGGCCGGAGCGGCAGCGGCAGCGGCAGCCGGGGCAGCAGCCGGAGCGGCGGCGGCCGGGGCCGGAGCGGCGGCAGCGGCGCCGCCTTCGCTCAGCTTGCCGAGCAGTTCGTTGGAGAGGACGGTGTCGCCTTCGTTCTTGACGATCTCGGCCAGTACGCCGTCGGCCTCGGCCAGCACCTCGATGACCACCTTGTCGGTCTCGATGTCGACGATCAGTTCATCACGCTTGACGGCTTCACCGACCTTCTTGTGCCAGGTGGCGACGGTGCCGTCGGCAACCGATTCCGGGAAGGTTGGGGCTTTGATTTCGATAGCCATTCTGTGTGTTTCCTTAAATTCGGTATCTACTGCGCGTTGGCGTTAAACAGTGAAGGCGTCTTGCAGCAGTTTTTCCTGCTGCTCGGCGTGCATCGAAGCGTAGCCGCAAGCCGGGGCGGCCGAGCCGTCGCGGCCGGCGTATTCCAGGTTGAGGCCCTTCCTGTGCGCGGCGATGACACGGCGCATGTGGTGCTGCGAGCAGTACCAGGCACCCTGGTTCATCGGCTCTTCCTGGCACCAGACGATGTGCTTGAGGTTCTTGTACTGCGACAGGACCTCGGCCAGGTCGTCTTCCGGGAACGGGTAGAGCTGTTCCAGGCGGACGATCGCGATGTTCTCGCGGCCTTCGGCGCGGCGCTTCTCCAGCAGGTCGTAGTACACCTTGCCGCTGCACAGGACGATGCGGTCGACCTTCTTCGGATCCAGGCTGTCGATCTCGTTGATGACGGTCTGGAACGAGCCGTTGGCCAGCTCTTCCAGGGTCGAGATGGCCAGCTTGTGGCGCAGCAGCGACTTCGGCGTCATGACGATCAGCGGCTTGCGCAGCGGACGGATCACCTGGCGGCGCAGCATGTGGTAGACCTGCGCCGGGGTGGTCGGCACGCAGACCTGGATGTTCTGCTCGGCGCACAGCTGCAGGTAACGCTCCAGACGCGCGGAGGAGTGCTCCGGGCCCTGGCCTTCGTAGCCGTGCGGCAGCAGCATGGTCAGGCCGCACAGGCGCTGCCACTTGGTCTCGCCGCTGGTGATGAACTGGTCGATCACCACTTGCGCACCGTTGGCGAAGTCGCCGAACTGGGCCTCCCAGATCACCAGCGCGTTCGGCATGGTGGTGGCGTAGCCGTATTCGAAGGCCAGCACCGCTTCTTCCGAGAGGAAGGAGTCGTACAGGCTGACGCGCGGCTGGCCGTCGAACAGGTGGGCCAGGGGGATGTAGACCGAGTCGTCCTTCTGGTTGTGCAGCGCCGCGTGGCGGTGCGAGAAGGTGCCGCGGCCGACGTCCTGACCGGTCATGCGCACCGGGTGGCCTTCGAACAGCAGGGTGGCGTAGGCCAGGTTCTCGGCGAAGCCCCAGTTGATCGGCATGCCGCCGGCCGACATCTTGGCGCGGTCTTCGTAGATCTTCTGCACCTGGCGCTGCATGACGAAGCCGTCCGGGGTCTCCAGCAGCTTGTTGGACAGCTCCTGCAGGGTCTTCAGGTCGAAGCGGGTGTCGTGACGCGCGGTCCAGGCATGGCCGACGTACGGACGCCAGTCGACGAAGAGCTCCTTGTTCGGCTCCTTGACCAGGCTCTTCACCACGTGCAGGCCGTTGTCCAGGGCGTCGCGGTATTCGTCGACCTTCTCCTGGGCCTGCTCGGCGGTCTGCACGCCGGCGGCGATCAGCTCGTCGGCATACAGGTCGCGGGTGGTGCGCTGCTTGGCGATCTGCTGGTACATCAGCGGCTGGGTGCCGCTCGGCTCGTCGGCCTCGTTGTGGCCGCGGCGGCGGTAGCAGACCAGGTCGATGACCACGTCACGCTTGAACTGCATGCGGTAGTCGACGGCCAGTTGGGTAACGAACAGCACCGCTTCCGGGTCGTCGCCGTTCACGTGGAAGATCGGCGCCTGGATCATCTTGGCAACGTCGGTCGCGTACTCGGTGGAGCGCGCGTCGTCCTGGCGGCTGGTGGTGAAGCCGACCTGGTTGTTGATCACGATGTGGATGGTGCCGCCGGTCTTGTAGGCACGGGTCTGGGACATCTGGAAGGTTTCCATGACCACGCCCTGCCCCGCGAAGGCGGCATCGCCGTGGATGGAAATCGGCACGACCTTGTCGCCGCTGCCGTCCTTGCGACGGTCCTGGCGGGCGCGTACCGAGCCCTCGACCACCGGAGAGACGATCTCCAGGTGCGAGGGGTTGAACGCCAGCGCCAGGTGGACTTCGCCGCCCGGGGTCATGACGTTGGAGGAGAAGCCCTGGTGGTACTTCACGTCACCGGAGCCCAGCTCGACCAGCTTCTTGCCCTCGAACTCGTCGAACAGGTCGCGCGGGTTCTTGCCGAGGGTGTTGACCAGGACGTTCAGACGGCCGCGGTGGGCCATGCCGATGACCACTTCCTTGACGCCGTAGGAGCCCGAGCGCTGGATGATCTCGTCGACCATCGGGATCAGGCTCTCGCCGCCTTCCAGGCCGAAACGCTTGGTGCCCGGGTACTTGGTGCCCAGGTACTTCTCCAGGCCCTCGGCCGCGGTCAGGCGCTCCAGCAGGTGGGCGCGCGCCTCGGTGGAGTACGCCGGACGACCGCGCACGCTTTCCAGGCGCTGGGCGAACCAGTGGCGCTGCTCGGAATCGACGATGTGCATGAACTCGGCGCCGATGGTGCTGCAGTAGGTCTGCTTCAGGGCGTCGATGATCTCGCGCAGGGTCGCCTCTTCCTTGCCGATGTAGAGCTCACCGGTGCGGAAGGTGGTGTCGAGGTCGGCGGCGGTCAGGCCGTAGTGATCCAGCGACAGGTCCGAAGGTGCGGTACGCACCCAGAGGCCCAGCGGATCGAGCTTCGCGGCCTGATGCCCACGCAGCCGGTACGCCAGGATCAGGCGCAGGACTTCGACCTGCTTCTTCTCGTGCTCGGTGCTTACGCTGCCGGCGGAAACGGGCGCGGCGCGGCGCTGGTTCTTGGCCAGGAGCACGAAATGATCACGGATGGAGGAATGCGAGACGTCGGGAGCGGGATTGCCGTCGGCGGGGAGCTTCTGGAAGTATGTGCGCCACTCTTCTGGCACAGCGTTCGGGTCGTGCAGGTAGAGCTCGTAGAGCTCTTCGACGTAGGCAGCGTTCCCACCGGATAAATGGGCACTGTTCCACATCCGCTGCATTACGCTTTCGTGCATGCTTGGTCACCCTCGGTAAGGGGACTCCACCTGATGGAACTCTCGGGGGACCCAGCCCTGTGCAGCGACTGGTAGCCACAAAGGTTCCCGCAGATAGTCCGGGTACCAGCCCGGATGCCCCTGCTGGTCATATATACGTTTTCGAGTCAGACCCCGGCTTTGTGGGCTGGGGCCCGTTGCAACCGCACCGCCGGACAATGTTCCGGCGGCACGGGTATTGCTCTTGTCGCACGCGACGGCGAAGTGGGATCAGGTCCCGCTCTGCAGCAGCATGTTGCGAATGTGACCGATGGCCTTGGTCGGGTTCAGGCCTTTCGGGCAGACATTCACGCAGTTCATGATTCCACGGCAACGGAACACGCTGAACGGATCGTCCAGGCTCGCCAGGCGCGCCTGGGTTTCCGTGTCGCGGCTGTCGGCCAGGAAGCGATAGGCCTGCAGCAGCGCGGCGGGGCCGAGGAACTTGTCCGGGTTCCACCAGAACGACGGGCAGGAGGTCGAGCAGCAGGCGCACAGGATGCACTCGTACAGACCGTCCAGCTTTTCGCGCTCTTCGGGGGTTTGCAGGCGTTCGATCGCCGGCGCGGCATACTTGTTCTGCAGGTACGGCTTAACGCTCTCGTACTGCTTGTAGAAGATGCGCATATCGACGACCAGGTCACGGATCACCGGCAGGCCCGGCAGCGGGCGCAGCACCAGCTTGCCGCCCTTCAGGCCGGCGGCCGACAGCGGAGTGATGCAGGCCAGGCCGTTCTTGCCGTTGATGTTCATGCCGTCGGAGCCGCAAACGCCTTCACGGCAGGAACGACGATAGGAGAAGCCCTCGTCCTGTTCCTTGATCAGCGCCAGCACGTCCAGGACCATCACGTCCTTGCCCTGGGTATCGACGTCGAAGTCCTGCATGTAGGGTGCAGAGTCCTTCTCCGGGTTGTAGCGGTAAACACTTACTTTCAACATGACGGGCACCCTTAGTAAGTACGAACCTTGGGTTCGAATGCCGGAACGGTCTTCGGCGCGAAGTTGACGGCACGCTTGGCAACGCGCTTCTCACCCGGGAAGTACAGGGTGTGGCACAGCCAGTTCTCGTCATCGCGCTCCTCGAAGTCTTCGCGGGCATGGGCGCCGCGGGACTCTTTGCGGTTTTCGGCCGCAATGGCGGTGGCTTCGGCCACCTCGAGGAGGTTCTGCAGTTCCAGCGCTTCGATGCGCGCCGTGTTGAAAGCCTGGCTCTTGTCGTTGATCTTGACGGTGGCGATACGCTCGCGCAGGTCAGCCAGTTGAGCGATACCCTTCTGCATGTATTCGCCGGTACGGAATACACCGAAGTAGTTCTGCATGCACTGCTGCAGTTCGCGCTTGAGCGGGGCGACTTCTTCGCCGCTGGTGCGCTCGTTCACGCCGTTCAGGCGCTTGAAGGAGGCTTCCAGGTCGGACTCGGAGGCACCGCGGTGCTCGATGCCCTCTTTCAGGGCCTTTTCCAGGTGCAGGCCGGTAGCGCGGCCGAAGACCACCAGGTCGAGCAGCGAGTTGCCGCCCAGGCGGTTGGCGCCGTGAACCGATACGCAGGCGACTTCGCCGACCGCGAACAGGCCTTCGACGATGGTGTCGTTGCCGTTGGCGTCCATGGTCAGGGCCTGGCCATGGATGTTGGTGGCGACGCCGCCCATCATGTAGTGGCAGGTCGGGATGACCGGGATCGGCGCGACCACCGGGTCGACGTGGGCGAAGGTCTTGGACAGCTCGCAGATGCCGGGCAGGCGGCTGTGCAGGACTTCCTCGCCGAGGTGGTCGAGCTTCAGCAGCACGTGGTCCTTGTTCGGGCCCACGCCGTTGCCGGCGATCACTTCCTTGACCATGGAGCGGGCGACCACGTCGCGGCCAGCCAGGTCCTTGGCGTTCGGCGCGTAACGCTCCATGAAGCGCTCGCCATGGGCGTTGATCAGGTAGCCGCCTTCACCGCGGCAGCCTTCGGTGACCAGTACACCGGCGCCGGCGATGCCGGTCGGGTGGAACTGCCACATCTCGATGTCCTGCACCGGTACGCCGGCGCGCAGGGCCATGCCCACGCCGTCGCCGGTATTGATCAGGGCGTTGGTGGTGGAGGCGTAGATGCGGCCTGCACCGCCGGTGGCCAGGACCACGGCCTTGGAGCGGATATAGATGGTGTCGCCGGTCTCGATGTCGATGGCGATGATGCCGACCACGTGGCCGTCCTGGTTCTTCACCAGGTCGACGGCGTACCACTCATTAAGGAAGGAGGTGCCGTTCTTCAGGTTGGCCTGGTACAGGGTGTGCAGCAGGGCGTGACCGGTACGGTCGGCCGCGGCGCAGGTACGGGCGGCCTGGCCACCCTTGCCGAAGTCCTTGGACTGGCCACCGAACGGACGCTGGTAGATGCGGCCCTGCTCGGTACGGGAGAACGGCAGGCCCATGTGTTCCAGCTCGAACACGGCTTCCGGGCCGACGGAGCACATGTATTCGATGGCGTCCTGGTCACCGATGTAGTCGGAGCCCTTGACGGTGTCGTACATGTGCCAGCGCCAGTCGTCGTTCGGGTCGGCCGAGGCGATGGCGCAGGTGATGCCGCCCTGGGCGGAAACGGTGTGCGAACGGGTCGGGAAGACCTTGGTCACCACGGCGGTCTTGTGACCACCCTGGGCCAGTTGCAGCGCGGCACGCATGCCGGCGCCGCCGCCACCCACGATGATGGCGTCGAAGGAGAGAGTGCGAATGCTTGCCATGGATCAGTTACCCCAGAGAATCTGCACACCCCAGACGAAGAATGCGAACATGGCCATGCCGCATACCGCCTGGACGAGGAAACGCACGATGGTCGCGGGCTTGCCCAGCGCCATCTGAGTCAGGTAGTCGGTGGTGATGGTCCACATGCCGACCCAGGCGTGCACGCTCAGGGCAACCAGCGTGAGAAGACTGAAGATCTTCATCAGGCCGTGGGAGAACAGACCATGCCACTCCTCGTAGGAGATGTTCGGGTGTGCGATCAGGTAACCCAGCAGGAAAAGCACATAAGCCGCGAGAACGACCGCAGAAACGCGTTGGGCCATCCAGTCGTAGAGGCCGGAACGCGAGAAGTTTGTGACGTTAGTTACCATACCCAGACCCCCGCCAGAACGATCAGCACCACGGCAATGGCGATGACGATTTTCGAACCACGCTTGCCACCTTCCAGCGTCTCGCCGATACCTGCGTCCATGACGAGGTGACGAATGCCGGCTACCAGGTGGTACAGCAGCGCGGAGAGCAGGCCCCAGATCACAAGCTTGGCCAACGGATGGGCCAGACACGCCTTCACCTGCTCGAAGCTGTCTTCCGATGCGAGGGACTTGTCGAGCGCGAACAGCAGCACGGCAATGCCCAGGAACAGGATGACGCCAGAGATGCGGTGGAGAATGGACGTGTAAGCAGTGACAGGGAGTTTGATGGTCCTTAGGTCTAGGTTTACAGGTCGTTTGCTATTCACGGCTTTTTTCACACTGAGAGCCCTTCGAACTGCAGGGCTAGTTGTCGGGAGGTGCACTTGTCAGGTACCCATCACCTTCGGGAGTGACAACCGCCTGTGGAGCGAGGCCTGGAGGGCCCCGGCGGCTGGTCGCCGAGTATAGACAGTTAGGCTCCTAATGACAACGGAATCGCCTTCGCCTAAGGACTTATTGCCGCACCCCCATAAAAGGCGTAAATAGGCGATTTTTTTCGCCAAAACAGGCAGTTGGAGGGGCTGTCCGCTACCGATTCTTGCAAATTGACAATCGGATTTATCTCTCTATAGTGGTGCGGGCCCTGCGTGGGGGGTCGTACAGATGATTTCAAGCATTAATAGGAGGCCTAATCATGGCTGACAAGAAAGCGCAGTTGATCATCGAGGGCGCAGCCCCCGTCGAACTGCCCGTCCTCTCCGGCACGCTGGGCCCCGATGTAGTGGATGTGCGGGGTCTGACCTCCACGGGCCACTTCACGTTCGATCCTGGCTTCATGTCCACCGCCTCCTGCGAGTCGAAGATCACTTATATCGACGGCGACAAGGGCGTGCTGCTGCACCGCGGCTATCCGATCGAGCAACTGGCCGAGAAATCCGACTACCTGGAAACCTGCTACCTGCTGCTCAAGGGCGAACTGCCCACCGCCGAGCAGAAGGAACAGTTCGTCGGCACCATCAAGAACCACACCATGGTTCACGAGCAGCTGAAGACCTTCTTCAACGGCTTCCGCCGCGATGCCCACCCGATGGCCATCATGTGCGGCGTGATCGGCGCCCTCTCCGCCTTCTACCACGACTCCCTGGACATCAATAATCCCAAGCATCGCGAGATTTCCGCGCATCGCCTGGTCGCCAAGATGCCGACCATCGCCGCCATGGTGTACAAGTACTCCATGGGTCAGCCGATGATGTATCCGCGCAACGACCTGAGCTACGCAGAAAACTTCCTGCACATGATGTTCAACACCCCCTGCGAGACCAAGCCGATCAGCCCCGTGCTGGCCAAGGCCATGGACCGCATCTTCATCCTGCACGCCGACCACGAGCAGAACGCCTCGACCTCGACCGTGCGCCTGGCCGGCTCCTCCGGCGCCAACCCGTTCGCCTGCATCGCCTCCGGCATCGCCGCCCTCTGGGGCCCGGCCCACGGTGGTGCGAACGAAGCGGTACTGCGCATGCTGGACGAGATCGGTGACGTTTCGAACATCGAGAAGTTCGTGGCCAAGGCCAAGGACAAGAACGATCCGTTCAAGCTGATGGGCTTCGGCCACCGCGTGTACAAGAACTTCGACCCGCGCGCCAAGGTCATGAAGCAGACCTGCGACGAGGTGCTCAGCGAGCTGGGCATCAACGATCCGCAGCTGGAACTGGCCATGAAGCTGGAAGAGATCGCCCGCCACGACCCCTACTTCGTGGAGCGCAACCTCTACCCGAACGTGGACTTCTACTCGGGCATCATCCTCAAGGCCATCGGCATCCCGACCAGCATGTTCACCGTGATCTTCGCCCTGGCGCGTACCGTGGGCTGGATCTCGCACTGGCAGGAAATGCTCTCCGGCCCGTACAAGATCGGCCGCCCGCGCCAGCTGTACACCGGCCACACCCAGCGCGATTTCGTCGAGCTCGGCGCTCGCAAGTAAGTTTCGCCGGGATACGGGAAAGGCTGCTTCGGCAGCCTTTTTTGTTGCCCTGCCCTCCTTTCTCACTCCGCAACTCAAACCTGTCATTCCGCGAACGCGGGACGCGGCTCCATCGCGAACAGCGCTTGCGCTGGCCCGACGGGGAATAACCCAGCTGCCTTGGCTTGGGTGTTTCTGCGCCGCTCCGAGTTTGCCCGACCGTCTTGTTTCGCCCCCTCGGGCGAGTCACTTCTTTCAAACGCCAAAGAAGTAACCAAGAAGGCTTGCCCCGACATACGGGCCCGACACAGTCGGGCTACCCTCACGAATTCCCCCGCCACGGAGGCCCGCCCCGAGGGTACGTCCCTGTAGCCCATCGGGGCTCTCGCGACATCCATGTCGCATGACCTCCTGAGCGCGGGTTTCGCTCGGCCTTCTGAAGGGGCACTCCGGTGCGCTCGGCTATTTCTCTGGAAGTCCAAGAGCAAACGCGCTTTTGCTTTTCGTAGGAGCGAGCTTGCTCGCGAACCGCCCGTCACTGGGTTATTCCCCTTCGGGCCAGCGCAAGCGCTGTTCGCGATGGAGCCGCGTCCCGCGTTCGCGGGAATGGCGAGGGGGAGTGAGGAGTATCAGGATGACTCTGGGCTTCCCGGCAGCTCAGGACAGCCCCCTCTCCCTTCAGGGAGAGGGGGTTGGGGAGAGGGCGCTCTTAACCCCAACTCCGCAGCCACCGGCAAACCCCATTCACGAGCGAGCCCTCTCCCCTCCCCCCAAACACAAAAAAAGGCCGCCCAGGCGGCCTTTTCCATAACGCCAAGCCTCAGCGCTTCTCGGCCGCCGCACGCAGCCCCTTCAGGGTATTCATCGGCGCATCCACCACGAAGCTGTTGGCCAGCCAGGACGGAATGCTGCCGCCCGGCTCGGTCTGCACCTGGTAGGTCACCTCGGTGACGCCCGCGCCCTTGGGCACCAGCTTCCACTCGCCGACCAGCTTGGGCACGCGGATCTCGCCCTTCTCTTCCGGGATGTAGGTCGGCTCGGCCTGCAGGTGGCGGATGAGGCCGCCGTCGGCGGTCTTCTCGGTGGTCACGTGGATCACCACGTCGCGGCCGGTCACGGGCCAGGGCATGTCGATCTTCGAGTAGGTCCAGGAATTGTCGCCCTCGCTCTTGAGCAGGCGCATCTCGGCGCAGGCATGGATCCACTTGCAGGAGCCCTTCACGTCTTCCTGCAGGGCGTTGATGCTGGCCACGTCGGCCTTGATGTCGACCACGCCGCGGTAGGCCTTGTACTTGGAGCCCGGGACGCTGCTCAGGTAGACCTTGACGCCGTCCTCGTCCTTGGCCAGTTGCCAGTCCTCGGCCATGGCGGCGCCGGAGGCGCCCAGCAGGGCGGCGCTCAACAGGGTCATACGCAGGATGCCACGCATCGTCATCTTCCTCTGGTTATTGTTGGTCTGGCCGGGCCGGCGAAGGGCCGTACCCGTTGCAAATCCGCGATCCTGAGCGGTTCGGCAGTCAGGATGGGCGCCAGTATGGCCCCTGGAAACGTGACTTCCAAGTCACTCAGGCGGCGGTGATCCGTTCCCATTCGGTGAGGATGTGCAGCGCCTCCTCGTTGCTGCTGCCGCAAGCCTCGGCGTCGGCGTCGAAGGCCGCGCACACCGCCGGGCGCTCGGGCCGGCCGAACAGGCGGCAGAGGTTGCGCTCGTCCAGTTGCACGCAGCGCACGCCCGCGGGCTTGCCGCCGGGCATGCCGGGGATGGGCGAGGAAATCGACGGCGCCACGCAGCAGGCGCCACAGCCGGCACGGCATTGCATCGTTGCTGGGCTCATAAAAAGGCACGGAGGAAGATCGCGCACCGCAGGGCCGGTGCGCGGCGCGAAGGATAAGCCCAGCGACGCCCGCCGCCAAGGGCCTTGCATCGCCCTCCCCCTTGGCGGCGCGAGCGCGGCGATTTAGGCTGGCGCCCTCCTCACCTCCGAGAGCTCCCCATGCCGGTCTGGGCCCAAACCGCCACCCTCCTGGCGTTCTCCAACCTGTTCATGACCTTCGCCTGGTACGGCCACCTGAAAACGCTGAACACCAAGCCCTGGATCATCGCCGCCCTGGTCAGCTGGGGCATCGCGCTGTTCGAGTACCTGCTGCAGGTGCCGGCCAACCGCATCGGCTATACCGCGCTGTCGGTGGGCCAGCTGAAGATCATGCAGGAGGTCATCACCCTGGCGGTGTTCGTGCCCTTCAGCGTGTTCTTCATGCAGCAGCCGCTGAAGCTGGACTACCTGTGGGCGGGCCTGTGCCTGATGGGCGCGGTCTACTTCATCTTCCGCAGCTGATTCACCCGCGCGGCTTCAGCCGGGTGATCAGGCTGGAAGTGTCCCAGCGCCCGCCGCCGGCGGCCTGCACCTCGGCATAGAACTGGTCGACCAGCGCCGTCACCGGCAATTGCGCGCCGTTGTGCCGCGCCTCGTCGAGCACGATGCCGAAGTCCTTGCGCATCCAGTCCACGGCGAAGCCGAAGTCGAAGCGCCCTTCCAGCATGCTCTTGTGGCGGTTCTCCATCTGCCAGGACTGCGCCGCGCCCTTGCTGATGACCTCGATGGCGGCCTCGCCGTCCAGCCCCGCGCACTGGGCGAAATGCAGGGCCTCGGACAAGCCCTGGAGCAGGCCGCCGATGCAGATCTGGTTGACCATCTTGGTCAGTTGCCCGGCGCCGCTGTGGCCCATCAGCCGGACCATCCGCGCATAGGCGGCGATCAGCGGCTCGGCGCGCCGGTAGAAGACCTCCTCGCCGCCCACCATCACCGTCAGCACGCCATTCTCGGCGCCGGCCTGGCCGCCGGACACCGGCGCATCGAGGAAGCCCAGCTCGCGCTCGGCGGCCTGCACCGCCAGCTCCCGGGCCACCGCCGCCGAGGCCGTGGTGTGGTCGACGAACACGCTGCCCGGCTGCATCCCGGCGAGGGCGCCGTCCGGCCCCAGCACCACGCTGCGCAGGTCGTCGTCGTTGCCCACGCAGCACATCACGAATTCCGCCTGCGCCGCAGCCTCGCGCGGCGTGGGCGCACTGCTGCCGCCGTGCTCGGCGACCCACTGCGCGGCGCGCGCCGGGGTACGGTTGTAGACGCAGACCTCATGCCCCTTGGCCTGCAGATGCCCGGCCATGGGATAGCCCATGACGCCCAGGCCGATGAACGCGACTTTCGCCATGGCTCGGTTCCCCTGTTGTCGATCGGGCTAGCCTAGCAGCGGTTTGCCGAGCCCCGAAAGGCCTTCCATACTGCATGCCAGGCACCGCGCACGCGGTCCGGACCGTCCCACTTCAGCGCACGAGCAGGCCCTATGCCCCACTGGCTGGTGATCGACCTGGAAGCCACCACCGAGGAAGGCGGCTGGCCGGTCGAGGAAATGGAGATCATCGAGATCGGCGCGAGCCTCGTGGCCGCCGCCGACGGCCGCGAGCTGGACCACTTCCAGCGCTTCGTGCGGCCACAGCGCCGCCCGCTGCTGACCAGCTTCTGCCGTGAACTCACCCACATCAGCCAGGCCGACGTCGACGGCGCCGCACCGCTCACCGAGGTCTGGCCGCAGTTCGAGCGCTGGCTCGCGCAGCACAGCCCGCGCCTGGCCGGCTGGGCCAGCTGGGGCGACTACGACCGCCGCCAGCTGGAACTGGAATGGCGCCAGCAGCACATCGACAGCCACCTCAGCCAGGTGCCGCACCTGAACCTCAAGCAGCGCTTCGCCCAGGCCCGCCAGCTCAAGCGCCCGGTGGGCCTGAACACCGCGCTGCAACTGGCCGGGCTGCACTTCCAGGGCCAGCAGCACCGCGCCCTGGAAGACGCGCGCAACACCGCCCGGCTGCTGCCGCTGGCGCTGTGACGGCCGCGTAGTGACGCTGCCCATCGCCTTGGGCATACTGGCGCTCCTTTTTTCGCCCTCCCTACCCCCTGTTGCAGGAGCAGCCCCATGTTCAAGGTCAACGAGTACTTCGACGGCACCGTCAAATCCATCGCCTTCGGCATGACCGAGGGCCCGGCCACCATCGGCGTGATGGCCCCCGGCGAGTACGAATTCGGCACCGCCCAGCTGGAGATCATGCACGTGGTCGCCGGCGCCCTGACCGTCAAGCTGCCGGGCAGCGACGAGTGGGAAACCTTCGCCGCCGGCAGCCAGTTCACCGTGCCGGGGAACAGCAAGTTCCAGCTGAAGGTTGCGGTGGAGACTGCTTACCTCTGCGAGTACCGCTGAGTTCGGGTGGTGTGGTGAAGAAACCGGCCTTTGGGGCCGGTTTTTTATTGGGTGGCTTGCGAAAGCAGTGGCGTAATGCCGAAGAGCGCCCTCTCCCTGAAGGGAGAGGGGACTGTCCTCTGCCAATCGAAGCATCAGCGCACTCCTGCAGTTTCCGGCTTAAGCCTGACTACCAGAGCACACCGAACGGCCCCCTCTCCCTTCAGGGCGGGGCGCGCAGCCGAGGGCTGGGGAGAGAGAGCGGAGTTACCCCAGGCGCCGGAGTAACCGGTAAGCACCATTCGCGAGCAAGCCCCTCCTACACGCCTCTCCCACCAAGCCTCTGCAACCGCTGCTGCGTTGCACTGGGCGTCTCCCCGAACAACTTGCGGTAATCCCCCGCAAAACGCCCCAGGTGAGCAAAGCCCCACCCCATCGCGATCTCGGAAATGCTGCGCGCCCCGCCCGCAAGAATGTCCTCGCGCACCCCATGCAGCCGGTAATGCTTCAGATAGGTCATGGGCGCACTGCCAAAGTACTTGCGAAACCCCTCGAACAGCTTGAACCGCGATACCCCGGCCGCCGCCTCCAGGTCATCCAGGCACAGGGCCTCGCGCGCATGGGCATGGATGTGCTCGCGGGCGCGCAGCAGGTAGTGCGGCACCTTCTCGGCCAGGCAGCGGCGCAGCGCCTCGCTGTAGTTGTTCGGCTGGGCGAGGATCAGCCCCTTGAGCAGCGCGCGCTCCAGGTCGCGGCTGAAGAAGGCCTGGCCGAACAGCTCGCTCAGCGCCATCTCCTCGTTCAGGTGGCGGACCATGCGCCACCAGGCGGCCGCCGCGCCGTCATGGGCGTCCATCTCCGGCTCGAACACCAGGGGCTGCTCGGCCGGGCGCTGGAGCATTTCCTCCAGGGTCCGGCGCATGGCCAGCAGCGGAATCACCACCTGCAGCTTGCGGCAGTCGCCGGTGATGTTCAGCTCCTGGCTCTGGTTGGGCGAGACGATCACCCCGCGCTGCGGGTTCGACTGCAGGTAGCGCCCGGCCACGCTCAGCTCCTGCTCGCCCACCAGCGGCAGGCTCAGGCTGTAGCTGTTGAAGCACTCGGTCTCGACGATGCCGATGGTCACCTCGGTGCCGTACTCGATGCAGCCCAGGGTGGTGGACATGCCCTTGAGCACGCTGCCGCTGTGCTGGAAGCGCACCGCCTCGGGGTGGCCGGCGTGCAGGCGGTGGGGCCCGCAGATGGCCGACATCCAGTTGCGGGCGGCGGCAAGGTCGAGGCGATCGGCGTGGATGTCACGGAAGTGACCGGGGTTCTTCGGATTCATCGCTGGGCACTCACGGCTTGTTCGGGGCGGCTCTGACGGCGCTTGCGCCCAGTGTGCAGCAAGACGCGTACCCGCGGGCCACGGATCGTCGGCAAAGCCTCAGTATGCGGATAGTGTTCGACCATTTTCCGGACCATTCGCACCCCGCCGGCGCCCCACCCGCCCCCTCCGCCGCCGCCCGGCGCAGCGCGGCTGGGCAGCTTCTACCCAGCCCCCGCACCGCGGTGTTACCCCGCCGCCGCCAATTTTGCGGATCGCCTTCCCCCACTGGGCGGATAGACCGCCATGGCGCGCCGGCCGTGAAATGGCGCCACCGATCCGCCCGATGGGACAACAACAATGAACGCACCAAGCAAGAGCCTTGCGCAGTGGCAGGACTACATCCGTGGCTGCCTGGATTTCCGCCCCGCCGAAGGGGTGTACCGCATCGCCCGGGACATGTTCACCGAGCCGGAACTGTTCGACCTGGAGATGGAGCTGATCTTCGAGAAGCAGTGGATCTACGCCTGCCACGAAAGCGAAATCCCCAATCCCAACGACTTCATCACCCTGCGCGCCGGGCGCCAGCCGATGATCGTCACCCGCGACGCCGGCGGCCAGTTGAACGCCCTGGTCAACGCCTGCCAGCACCGCGGCTCCACCCTCACCCGGGTGTGCAAGGGCAACCAGTCCACCTTCACCTGCCCCTTCCACGCCTGGTGCTACAAGAGCGACGGGCGCCTGGTGAAGATCAAGGCGCCCGGCGAATACCCGGCGGACTTCGACAAGGCCAGCCGCGGCCTGAAGAAGGCGCGCATCGACAGCTACAGGGGCTTCGTCTTTATCAGCCTGGACGCGAGCGCCACGGACAGCCTGGAAGACTTCCTCGGCGATGCGAAAGTGTTCTTCGACATGATGGTGGCGCAGTCCCCCACCGGCGAGCTGGAAGTGCTGCCGGGCCGCTCCGCCTACACCTTCGAGGGCAACTGGAAGCTGCAGAACGAGAACGGCCTGGACGGCTATCACGTCAGCACCGTGCACTACAACTACGTGGCCACCGTGCAGCACCGCCAGCAGGTCAACGTGGAGAACGGCACGGCCAGCGGCACCCTGGACTACAGCAAGCTCGGCGCCGGCGACGCGCAGACCGACGACGGCTGGTTCAGCTTCCGCAACGGCCACAGCGTGCTGTTCAGCGACATGCCCAACCCCGCCGTGCGCCCCGGCTACGCCAGCGTGATGCCGCGCCTGGTAGAGGAACACGGCCAGGCCAGGGCCGAGTGGATGATGCACCGCCTGCGCAACCTGAACATCTACCCCAGCCTGTTCTTCATGGACCAGATCAGCTCGCAGCTGCGCATCGTCCGCCCCATCGCCTGGAACCGGACCGAAGTCATCAGCCAGTGCATCGGCGTGAAGGGCGAGTCCGACCAGGACCGCGAGAACCGCATCCGCCAGTTCGAGGACTTCTTCAACGTCTCCGGCATGGGCACCCCGGACGACCTGGTGGAATTCCGCGAGCAGCAGCGCGGTTTCCAGGGCCGCCTGGAGCGCTGGAGCGACATCTCCCGCGGCCACGGCAAATGGGTCGGGGGCCCGACGCCGAACAGCCAGACGCTGGGCATCGCCCCGGTGCTCACCGGCACCGAGATCACCCACGAAGGCCTCTACGTCAACCAGCACCAGCACTGGCAGCGCTTCCTCCTCGACGGCCTGGAACGCAAGGCCCTGCAGCCCAAGGAGGTGCAGGCATGAACGCGCAACTGCAATACCGGGTGGAACAGTTCCTCTACCGCAACGCCGAGGCCTGCGACGCCCAGGACTGGGACGCCTACCTCGACATGTTCAGCGAGGACAGCGAGTTCCACGTCCCGCAGTGGGATTCCGAGCACGTCTACACCACCGACCCGAAGCGCGGCATGTCGCTGATCTACTACCCCAGCCGCGCCGGCCTGGAGGACCGGGTGTTCCGCATCCGCACCGGCAAGGCCGCCTCGACCATCCCCATGCCGCGCACCCTGCATGGCATCGACAACGTGCGCATCCGCGAACTGGACGGCGGCGAGCTGGAGGTGCGGGCCAACTGGCACACACTGTTCTACCGCCTGGAGACGCCCGGGCAGTTCTTCGGCCACGCCACCTACCGCCTGCGCCCCCATGGCGAGAGCTGGCTGATCGCCCGCAAGCACGTGCTGCTGCTCAACGACCGCATCGATTCGGTGCTCGACTTCTACCACCTGTGAGGATGGCCCGATGAACCACAAGGTCGCCTTCAGCTTCGCCGACGGCAAGACGCTGTTCTTCCCCGTGCAGGGCAACGAAATCCTGCTCGACGCGGCGCTGCGCAACGGCATCAAGATCCCCCTGGACTGCCGCGAAGGCGTCTGCGGCACCTGCATGGGCCGCTGCGAATCCGGCAGCTACGCGATGGACTACGCCGACGAGGAAACCCTCTCCGCCGAGGACCTGGCCCAGCGCAAGATCCTCAGCTGCCAGACCCGCGTGCAGTCCGACGCCGCGTTCTACTTCGACTTCGACTCCAGCCTGTGCAGCGCCGCCGGCCCGGCCAGCCACCGCGGCGTGGTCAGCGGCGTCGAGCAGGTCTCGGCGAGCACCGCCATCCTGCGCCTGCAGGTCGAAGGCCCGGCGCTGGACTACCTGCCCGGCCAGTACGCGCGCCTGCGCGTGCCGGGCACGGACGCGGTGCGCTCCTACTCCTTCGCCAACCGGCCCAACGCGCAGAACCAGCTGCAGTTCCTCATCCGCCTGCTGCCCGACGGCGCCATGAGCGACTACATCCGCGAGCGCTGCCAGCCGGGCGACGAAATCCGCTTCGAGGCGCCGCTGGGCGCCTTCTACCTGCGCCACGTCGAACGCCCGCTGCTGCTGGTGGCCGGCGGCACCGGGCTGTCGGCCTTCCTCGGCATGCTCGACGAACTGGCCGAGGCCGGCGGCTGCGGCCAGCCGGTGCACCTGTACTACGGCGTGCGCCAGGCGGCGGACCTCTGCGAGCTGGAGCGCATCGCAGCCTACGCCGAGCGCATCCCGGGCTTCGCCTTCACCCCGGTGATCAGCGATGACGCCGGCTGGGATGGAAAGCGCGGCTACGTCACCGAGCACTTCGACGCCGCGGCCCTGCGCGATGTGCCCTTCGACATGTACCTGTGCGGCCCGCCGCCGATGGTCGAGTCGGTGAAGGAATGGTTGCAGGCGCAGGGCCTGGAGAACGGCCGGCTGTATCTGGAGAAATTCACCCAGAGCAACAATTGATCCCACAAACACCGCGGGTGGGCTGGGCGTAGGGCGAATAACCGTTCGCGGTTATCCGCCGTTGTCCCGAAACACCGCGGCCCTGCATTGTTTGGTAGGAGCGCGCCCTGCGCGCGAAATCGCGGGCAGGGCCCGCTACAGTTCCAGGAAGCACGGTTTTTCGTAGGATGGCGTTGAGCGAAGCGATACCCATCACCACGGCCCCATGGGTTTCGCAAGCTCAACCCATCCTACGAAAGCGGCGGCCTCAGCCTTCCTCGCCCAGCTCCTCGCTGGCGGCGCGCAGGCATTCGCGGAACAGCCGCGCCGCCGGGCCCAGTTCGCGGCCGCTGGGGTGGAAGCAACCGATGTCGCCGAAGCGCAACGCTATGTCCAGCTCGAAGGCGCGGACGCCGCCGCCATCGGCCAGTTGCCGGGCGGTTTCCAGGGGCAGCAGGCCGACGGTCTGCTGGTCCTGCATCAGGGCGACGTTGGTGAGCACCGACAGCGACTCGATGACATTACCCGGCAGCGCCAGGCCGGCCTGGGCGAACAGGTGGTCCACCGTCTGCCGCAGCAGCGAGCCGGGCGGCGGCAGCACCCAGGGGTAGGCGTGCAGCTCGGCCAGGCTCACCGCGCCGCCGGCATGCAGCGGGTGGCCATGGCCGCCGACGATGCACAGGCGCTCGTCGTAGAGCACGTCCACGCCCAGCGCCCGCGCCTCGCCGCGGGCCTGCCAGTCGTCCGGCACGCGGCCCACCACCAGGTCCACCTCGCCGCCGATGAGGGCCGGGAACAGCTGGTCGAACTGGCCGATGCGCACCGACACCAGCACCCGCGGCGCGCGGCTCTTGAGCAGGCGCAGGGCGCGCGGCAACAGCGAGGTGGAGGCGGAGATCAGGGTACCCACCACCACGTGCCCGGAAGTGCCGTCGCGGAAGGCCTCCACCTCGTCGCTCAGGGCCCGCAGCTCGGCGAGCATCGAGCGCGCCCGGCGCAGCACCAGCTCGCCCAGTTCGGTGACCTTCACCCCGCGGTTGCTGCGTTCGAGCAGCGGCGCATCGAAGTACGACTCCAGCTCGTGGATGACCTTGGTCACCGCCGGCTGGGTCAGGTTCAGCACCTGCGCCGCGCGCAGCAGCGAACCGCTCTGCACCACCTGGTCGAGCACCACCAGCTGGTAGAACTTCAGCTTGCGCGCGACCGATACCACACTCGACTTCATGGGCTACCCCGACATCCGGCTCAGAAACGGAAAGTACCACGCATCGACAGGCAGGCCGTGCCGTCGCCGGCCCGGGTGAGCGCCGGCAGGCCCGGCCTGGGGGTGAACGGTGTGGTTTTCTTCGGGATGCGGGCGAGCATCGGCATGGGCGGTCCTCATGTCGGAAATGGCAACGGAGGTGGCCCGGCCGTAATGACCGGGCCTGCAAAGGGGTTCATCGGCTGCTGGCGGCTTCCAGCAACTGCGGCACCAGCGGCCTGCCCTGCGCGTCCAGGCGCAGGTTGTTGCGCTGGGCATAGGCGCGCCAGTCGCGCAGCAGTTCGGCCAGCGCCTGGGGCCGCTGCGCGGCCAGGTCGTGGCGCTCGCCCGGGTCCGTGGCGAGGTCGTAGAGGCGCCAGCGCGCCTGGGCGTCCTTGACGTCGTAGAGCAGCTTCAGCGAGCCCTTGCGCAGGGCGGCGTTGCCATTGAGCTCCCAGCCCAGCGGCTCGTCGGCGGCATGCACGCGCGCGTCGCGGCCGAACAGCAGCGGCAGCATCGACAGGCCCTGCGGCGGGATGACCTCGCGGCCCCGGTAGCGCGGCCCGGGCTGCTCGGCGCCGGCCAGCTCCAGCAGGGTCGGCAGCAGGTCGTGCACCCGCGCCAGCTGCGTGGTGCGCCCGGCGGCGATGCGCTGGGGCATGTAGGCGAACAGCGGCACCCGGTAGCCGCCCTGGTAGGTGGTCATCTTGTAGCGCCGCCCGGGCAACGCGCTGACCTGCGCCCAGGCGCTGCCCTGCAGCAGGAAGGAGTCGCGCCGGCCATAGTTTTCCAGGTGGTTGTCGAAGTGCTCCGCCACCCACCTGGCGTCCATGCTGTCGCGCCCTTCCGGGCCGTTGTCGGACATGAACAGCACCAGGGTGTTGTCCAGTTGCCCGCTGCGGCGCAGGTGGTCGAGCAGACGGCCGACCTCGGCGTCGAAGGCCTCGACCATGGCCGCATAGACCTCCATGGTGCGCGCCGACTGGCGCCGCTGCTCTTCGCTCAGCGTGGACCAGGCCGGCACGCCTTCCAGTTGCGCCTGCAAGGGATAGCCCTCGGGGATCAGCCCCAGTTCGCGCTGGCGCGCCAGGCGCTGGTCGGCGATGGCCTGGTAGCCGGCGTCGTAGCGCCCGCGGTACTTCGCCAGGTAGGCATCCGGCGCCTGCAGCGGCCAGTGCGGCGCGGTGTAGGCGGCGAAGGCGAAGAACGGCCGGCCGTCGCCGGCGCGGCGGTCGATCATCTCGATCAGGCAGTCGGTGTACCAGGTGCTGGAATAGAAATCATCCGGCAGCTCGATGCCCTGGCCGTCGTGCAGGTAGGTGGTGCTGTAGTTGGGCAGCAGCGCCATGTTGGCCTGCTTGAAGTTGGCCGCGCCGCCTTCGAGCAGCACGTAGGACTCCTCGAAGCCCCGCTTTTGCGGCTGCAGTTCCGGCTGCTTGCCCAGGTGCCACTTGCCGGCGATGTAGGTGTGGTAGCCGGCATCGCCCAGCAGCTCGGCGAGGGTCGGCACCCTGGCCGCCAGCACACCTTCGTAGCCGGGGCGCAGGCGTTCGCGCTGCGCAGGTGGCAGGCGGCCACGCCATTCGGCCATCATGCCGACGCCGACCAGGTGCGGGTCGTTGCCCGAGAGCAGCGCCGAGCGCGTGGTGGAGCAACTGGGCGTGGCGTGGAAGTCGAGGAAGGTCATGCCCTGGCGGGCCAGGCGGTCGAGGTTGGGGGTGGCGATTTCGCCACCCAGCGCGCCTATGTCGGAAAAGCCCAGATCGTCGGCGACGATCAGCAGCACGTTGGGCCGCTGGCCGCCGTCGGCGGCCTGGGCGAAGGGTAATGCGCTGGCCAGCAGCGCAGCGGCCAGCCACTTGAGCAAGGTATGCATGGGGATGAGGCCCTCCTTCCTGTCGTTGTCGGCCAGCCGCGGGCGCCTCAGGCGAGTTCACCCCGCGCGGCGCCCGGTGCGCGGCGCAGGGCCATGACGAACAGCGCCAGGCTGGCCAGCAGCGCCGGCGCGGCGAGCCAGATGAAGAACACCTGCAGGCCACCGGCGGCCTCGAACAGCCAGGCGCCGAGCAGCGAACCGATGATCGAGCCGGCGCGCCCGGCGCTCAGCGCCCAGCTCACGCCGGTGGCGCGGGCGTGGGTGGGGTACAGGGTGGCGGCGAGGATGCTCAGGTTGTTCAGCGCGCCGGTGAGGGTGAAGCCCACGGCGAAGACCATCAGCAGCAGCGCCAGGCCGTTGCCCAGCTGGGTGCCGGTCAGCGCCAGGGCCACGGCGGCGCACAGGCACAGCGGCGGCAGCAGGCGCTGGGCGCCGAAACGGTCCATCAGCAGGGCCATGACGATGCCGCCGATCACCCCGCCGAAGGGGATCATCGCGGCGATGTGCGAGGTCTCCTGGGTGCCGTAGCCGCTGCCGCGGAGGATGGTCGGCAGCCAGCTGGTCAGCAGGTAGAAAACGAACAGGCAGCAGAAGAAGGTCAGCCACAGCATCAGGGTGCGCAGCGCCCGGCCCTCGGCGAACAGGGTCGAGGCCGGCGAGCGCTGTTGCGCGGCGGCGACGTCGCCGACCAGGGTCACTTCGTCCAGGTCCTGGCGAGCGCTGATGCGCCCGAGGATCGCCCGCAGCCGCTGGGCGTGCGCCGGGCTGCCGGCCATGAAGCAGGTGGACTCCGGCAGCGCCAGGACCAGCGCCGGCAACAGCACCAGCGGCGTCAGGCCGCCGCACAGCAGCAGGCCCTTCCAGCCCACCAGCGGCAGCAGCAGGCCGGCCACCCAGCCGCCCAGGGCCAGGCCCAGGGTGAAGCCGGAATAGCTCAGGGTCACCAGCAGCATGCGCCGCCGCGCCGGCGAGTATTCCGAACTCAAGGTGATGGCATTGGGCAGCACGCCGCCCAGGCCCAGGCCGGTGAAGAAGCGCAGCGCGGTGAGCACCTCGATGTTCGGCGCCAGGGCGCAGGCCAGGGTGCCCAGGGCGACTATGCCCAGGCTGAGCAGCAGGACGAACTTGCGCCCCTTGCGGTCGGCCACCGGGCCGAAGCCGACGCTGCCCACCAGCATGCCGAACAGCCCGGCGGCGAAGGCCGGGGCCAGTTGGCCGCGGGTGATGCCCCAGTCGCGGATCAGCTCGGGGGCGATATAGCCGATGGCGGCGGTGTCGAAGCCGTCGAGCACCACCACCAGGAAGCACAGCAGCAACACGCGGATCTGCAGGGCGGACAGCGGACTGTTGTCGATCAGGTCGCTGACGCGCAGGGTTTGTCTGTTCATGGCGTTCTTCTCGTTGCTAGGGGGTGGGCCGGCTCAGAAGAGCTTCCAGGTGTAACTGAGGATCAGGCGGTTCTCGTCGACGTCGGTGAGGTAGTTGGAGCGGGCCACGGCGTTGCGCAGGCGGACGTTCAGCCCGGCCAGCGGGCCGCCCTGCAGCGTGTAGGCCAGCTCCAGGTCGCGCTCGCGGTCGCGGCCCTCGAAGCCCCTGCCGGTGTCGACGTTGCTGCCGCGCAGGTAGCGCAGCGTGGTACTCAGGCCGGGGATGCCGAGGGCGGCGAAGTCGTAGTCGTGGCGCACCTGCCAGGAACGCTCGTCGGCCGAGGCGAACATGAAAGTGGGCACCTCGTTGCCCAGCGGCGCGACGTTGGGGAACACCCGCGGGAAGCCGTCGTCGCCGAACATGCCCTGGTAGCCGACGTAGAAGCTGTGCCCGCCGCGCCTGGCCGAGAGCAGCGCGTAGAAGGCGCGGTTGTCCAGGTTGCCGAGCAGGCGCTTGCCGTCCTCGTTGGCGTCGTAGTAGCCGAGGTTGCCGCCCAGCACCCAGTCGCCGACGCTCTGGCTGTGCTTGAGGCCGACAAAGCCCTGGCGGTAGATGTCTTCCAACTGGCCGTACCACAGGCTGGCGCGGGTGCGCTTGGCGTTGAAGTCGTAGTCGCCGCCTGCGAAGTTGAAGGCGTCGCTTTCCACCTGGCGGTAGGGCGTCGCGCCGACCATCGCCTGCAGGTCGCTGGTGCCGGCCTCGTTGCGCATGCTGTATGACTTCAGCCGGCCCGCCTGCAGGGCCAGGCCGGGAATCTCCGCGGAGGCCAGCATGGCGCCCTGGTAGGTCGGCGGCAGCAGGCGGTTGTCGCTGGCCGGCAGCACCGGCAGGTTGGGCTGCAGTTCGCCGAGCTTGAGTTCGCTGTGCGAGACCTTCGCCTTCAGCGCCACGCCCAGGCGGCTGTAGTCGTCCGGCGCGCGGTCGTCGCCGTCCACCGGCAGCAGGCCGGTGTTGGCGCGGTCCGGGCTGCTGTCCAGCTTCAGGCCGAGCAGGCCTATGGCGTCCACGCCGAAGCCCACGGGCCCCGCCGTGTAGCCGGAACGGAAGTCGAGGATGAAGCCCTGGGCCCACTCCTCCGCCTTCGATTGCCGGCTGGCGCCGACGATGTCCGAATAGTCGCGGCTGAAGTAGTAGTTGCGCGCCTGCAGGGTGGCGCTGGCGCCCTCGACCAGGCCCTCGCCGGCCTCGACCTGGGGCAGCGCCGCCAGGGTGCCGGAGGCGAGCACCGCCAGGGACAGTTTGGGGTGATTGCTCATGCTGCTTGCACTCTTCTCGTTGTTGTAGGCAAAGCGTCCCCTGCCACCGGCAGCCCGGCGGCAGGAATGAGTCGGTAGCGGAATCGTCAGTTCACCGGTTCGCGCTGGCGCAACGCGGCGTCGTAGGGCTCGCGCACTACGCCCTTGGGCGTCAGCTCGAAGGCCATCAGGTCCTGGCCGATGACGAAGGAACCGTCGTAGCCCTGGGCCACGCGCGAACGGATGTCCTCTTCGGAAGCGCGGCCGATGTCGCCGCGGCTGTACAGCGAGATGTGCGAGAACACCGCATCGCGCGGGCGCGTTTCGCTGAGCACCTTCGCCACCGTCTCCGGGTTGGCCAGGTAGTCGTAGAAGTGCTTCACGTAGTCGGGGTAGGCCTTTTCCAACTGATGGCTGGCGATCGACAGGGAGTGCACCAGCAGGTCCACGCCCTTGGCCTGGCTAACCAGGTTGGGGGCGTAGGTGGTGTCGCCGGAAAGCACCACCGACCGCCCCGCATAGTCGATGCGATAACCGTAGGCCGGCTTCACGTAGCCGTGGTCCACCAGGAACGCGGTGACCTTCACCCCCTCTTTGTCGAAGACCACGCCGCCGTCCGCCGCTATGGCCTGGTCGGCGATACGCGCGGCCTGCGCGTTGGTCTCCTTGCCGCGGATGCGGTTGTTCTCGCTGAACATCTGCTCGATGCCCCGCGCCACGCTGTCGATGCCCTTGGGCCCATAGACCGGCAGGGCCTGGGTGCGCCGGCCGTCGTCAGTAGGCAGCGGCGCGGTGGCGTACAGGTCCGGCAGGCCGGTGAGGTGATCGGAGTGCAGGTGGGTGATGAACACCGCCTCGATATCGCGCAGCGGCACCTGCAACTGGTGCAGGCGGATGGCCGCGCCGCGCCCGGCGTCGAACAGCAGTTTGTGCGGGCCGGCCTCGACCAGGGTGCTCATGCCGAAGCGGTTGACGTTGAGGATGGGGGTCCCGGTGCCCAGCAGGGTCACCTTGATGCTGTCTTCCGCCGCCGCGGAGGCGGGGGCGCCATGCAGCGCCAGCAAGGCGGCGCCGACGGCGCCCAGGATGCGCAGAGCTTTCATCGTGTTCTACCTTCTATTGTTGTTATGGGTCACTTGGCCGGTACCGGCCCGGCACGCCCAGCCATTACCGGCCGCCGCGCCCTGCCGGTCTATCCGCATAGTCGGCGGCTTCGATCCGCTGAGTGCCGCTGCGCTCGCCACGCCGCCCGGCTCGCGGCCGCCGGGTCGGAAGCCGCCGCCGTATCCCCTTTCAAAGACCGAAGAAAGCCTGGGCGTTGCCGGCGCAGATGCGCGCCTTGTCCTGCTCGCTGAGCTGCGGGTGCTCCAGCACGCCGGCACCGATGCTCTGTTCGCCCAGCGGGAAGGGCGAGTCGGAGCCGAGCATCACGCGGTCGGCGCCCATCACGTCCACCAGCAGGCGCAGCGCGCCGGGGTCGAATACCGCCGAGTCGACGAAGAAGCGCTTGACGTAGCTGGACGGCAGCTGCGGGCAGTCCTCGCGGACGATGTCGCGGTGGCGCCAGGCGTTGTCCACGCGGCCGAGCAGGAAGGCGAAGCCGCCGCCGCCGTGGGCGAAGCAGATGCGCAGCGACTCGGGCAGGCACTCGAAGGCGCCGGAGAGGATCAGCGAGAGGATGCCCAGCTGGGTTTCCGCCGGCATGGCCACCAGCCAGGGCAGCATCCACTTCTTCATGCGCTCGCGGCCCATCATGTCCCAGGGGTGCACCAGCAGCGGGATGCCTTCGTTGGCGCAGTGGCGCAGGAAGATCTCCAGGCCGGAGTCGTTCAGGTCGCGCTCGCCGACGTGGTTGCCGATCTGCACGCCGACGTGGCCGCAGGCCATGGCCCGGCTGGCTTCGCGGCAGGCGGCGTCGATGTCCTGCAGCGGCACCTGGGCCAGCACCTTGAGGCGCTCCGGGGCGATGGCGGTCATCTCCAGGGCGCGGTCGTTCATCAACTGCGCCCAGGGCAAGGCGCGCTCGATGGGCTGGTCGTAGCCGAACATCACCGGGGTGGCGCACATCACCTGGGCGTCCAGGCCCTGCTCGTCCAGGTGCTCGATGCGCCGCTGGGCGTCCCAGAGCACGTCGTGCACCGGGCGGAACGGCTTGTCGCCGAGCATGATCTGCCCGTGGCGGCCCTCGGTGTGCAGCCAGGGCGCGCTCTGCGGGTGCAGGCGCGCGGCCTCGGCCTGGGTGATGCGCGGGAAGAAGTGCGAGTGGATGTCGATCTTCATGGGCGATGGAACTCGTTGAGTGTCTGGTGCCAGGCCTGCCAGTCGCGGCCGGGGTGGATCTCGCCGCATTCGTGGCAGCGGCGTTCCTCGTCGGAGGTGGCGTAGAACTGCTCGTACACCGGCGGCAGGTCGGCGACGATGCTCTGCAACTGCATTTCGTAGCGCTTGATCAGGCAGCCGCAGCGCGCGCAGGACCACTGCAGGGCATCGTGCTGGCCCGCCGGGCGGCGGTGCTCGATGACCAGGCACAGGCTGCCGGGCTCGGGGCGCTGCGGCGAATGGATGACGTGCGGGGCCATCAGGTAGATGTCGCCTTCCTTGAGGTCCACCCGCTCGTAGCGGCCGCGGTCCCAGATGTTCAGGTAGGCGTTGCCCTTGAACTGGTAGAAGAACTCTTCCACCGGGTCGTCGTGGAAGTCGGTGCGCTGGTTGGGGCCGCCGACCACGGTGACCATGTAGTCGCTGCCCTGCCAGATCTGCTGGTTGTTCACCGGCGGCTCGAGCAGGTGGGCGTGCTCGTCGAGCCAGCGGTTGAAATTGAAGGGTGCGCTGAAGTGGTGCTTGTCCATTGTTGTTGTCTCCCAGCGGTTCAACGGGTGCGGGGGGCGTAGGCCACCGCCTTGATCTCGATGCGCAGGTGCGGGTGCGGCAGTTGGTGCACGGCCACGGTGGTGCGGGTCGGGCCGTTCTCGTCGAAGAACTCGGCGTAGACCTGGTTGTAGCCGCCGAAGTCGTTCATATCGACGAGGAAGCTGCTGATCTCCACGACGTCCGCCAGACTGGCGCCCTCGCTGGCGAGGATGTCGCGGATGTTCTCGATCACCGCGCGGGTCTGGGCGCGGATGTCGAGGTTGGTGGTGCCCATGGCATCCACCTCGACGCCGACGAAGCTGTTGTCCGGGCGCCGCGAGCTGGTGCCGGAGACGAAGAGGAAATCACCGGCGCGCTTGATGTGCGGGAAGCGCCCGCGCGGGGTGGCCTTGCCGGCGACCACGGTGGATTTGGTTTCGCTCATGCTGCTGCTCCTTGAGGGTTGCGGACGCTGAAACTGCTCTGCCCCAGGCCCTGGACTTCGACGCTGACGTGCATGCCGGGGCGCAGCGCCTCGGCGGCGGTGGCGGCGCCGGCCATCACCAGGCTGCCGGCGGGCAGTTCGATCTGCGCCTGGTGCAGCAGGCGCGAGGCCTGCACCAGGCTGCGCAGCGGGTTGCCGAGGATGGCGGCGGTGGAGCCGGCCTGGACCACGCGGCCGTCCAGGCGTAGCACCACGCCGGCATTGGCCAGGGCGCCGAAGTCCCGCGACCAGGGGCCGACGGTGAGGCCGGCGGAGGAGCAGTTGTCCGCCACCACGTCCTCGAGGCTGAACTTGAAGGCCTGGTAGCGCGAGTCGATGATCTCCAGCGCCGGGGCCACGGCCTCGATGTAGTCGGCGGCTTCCAGCAGCGTCAGCGGGCGATCGATGGCGCGGCGGGTGAGGAAGCAGACTTCCGGCTCGACGCGCGGGTGGATGTAGCGGGCCAGGTCGACCAGGCCGCCGTCCTCTTCCAGCATGGCGTCGGTGAGCCAGCCCCAGATCAGGCTGTCGACGCCCATCTGGACCATCTTGGCGCGGCTGGTGAAGCCCAGCTTGACGCCGATGCTGCGCTCGCCGTCGTCGTAGCGGCGCTGCATGGAAGCGCGCTGGATGCGGTAGGCGTCATCCAGGCTGAAGGGCGTGCTGGCGCTGAACTGCGCCAGCGGTTCGGCATGCCGCGCGGCCTGGTCGAGGGCCTGGGCGATGCGGGGGATGTCGGTGCTCATGTGCACTACTCCTGCGATTTAGGCTTTTCGTAGGATGGGTTGAGCCTGCGAAACCCATCGGGCATGGCGATGGGTATCGCTTCGCTCAACCCATCCTACGGAGGTGTTTCTCCTGCGCCTCCGCCACGTCGTTCCTCTGTAGGAGCGCGCCCTGCGCGCGAATCGCAGGCAGGGCCTGCTCCTACAGTCGAGGTCGAGGTCAGGCGCGGGCGGCCAGCAGGTCCAGGGCCACGTCGACGATCATGTCTTCCTGGCCGCCGACCATGCGGCGTTTGCCCAGTTCGACGAGGATGTCCACCGCCTTGATGCCGTACTTGGCCGAGGCCACTTCGGCGTGGCGCAGGAAGCTGGAGTAGACGCCTGCGTAGCCCAGGGCGAGGGTTTCGCGGTCGACGCGCACCGGGCGGTCCTGCAGCGGGCGCACCAGGTCATCCGCCGCATCCATCAGCGCGTAGAGATCGGTGCCGTGGTGCCAGCCGAGCTTGTCGGCGGCGGCAATGAACACCTCCAGCGGCGCATTGCCGGCGCCCGCGCCCATGCCGGCCAGGCTGGCGTCGATGCGGTTGCAGCCCTCCTCCACCGCGGCGATGGAATTCGCCACACCGAGGCTGAGGTTGTGGTGGGCGTGGATGCCGGTTTCGGTTTCGGGCTTCAGGACCGCTTTCACGGCGCGGAAGCGCGCGCGGATATCGTCCATGTTCATCGCGCCACCGGAGTCGACCACGTAGATGCAGGTGGCGCCGTAGCTCTCCATCAGCTTCGCCTGCTGAGCGAGACCTTCGGGCGTCTGCATGTGGCTCATCATCAGGAAGCCGACGGTGTCCATGCCCAGCTCGCGGGCATATTCGATGTGCTGCTTGGAGACGTCGGCCTCGGTGCAGTGCGTCGCCACGCGAACCACGCGAGCGCCGGCGTTGTAGGCGTTCTTCAGGTCGTGGATGGTGCCGATGCCCGGCAGCAGCAGCGTGGCGATCTTCGCGTGCTTCACCACGTCCGCCGCCGCTTCGATCCATTCCAGATCGGTGTGGGCGCCAAAGCCATAGTTGAAGGACGAGCCTTGCAGGCCATCGCCGTGAGCCACTTCGATGGAGTCCACCTTGGCGAGGTCGAGGGCGGCGGCGATGGCCCGCACGTCTTCCAGGCTGTACTGGTGACGGATCGCGTGCATACCGTCACGCAGCGTCACGTCGGAGATATAGAGTTTCTGGCTCATGCCGAAGCCTCCATTGCCTGTGCCATGCGCTCGGCGGTGGCCAGCGCGGCGGAGGTCATGATGTCGAGGTTGCCGGCGTAGGCCGGCAGGTAGTGGGCGGCGCCTTCCACTTCGAGGAACACCGAGGTTTTCAGGCCGCTGAAGCTGCCGTGGCCGGGGATGTTAAGGTCGGTCACCAGGTCGAACTGGACCTTCTGCTTCAGGCGATAGCCGGGGACGTAGGCCTGCACGGCGGCGGCCATTTCCTCGATGCTGGCCTCGACCTTGGAGGGGTCCACCGCTTCGCTCAGCACGTACACGGTGTCGCGCATGATCAGCGGCGGCTCCGCCGGGTTCATGATGATGATCGCCTTGCCCTTCGCCGCGCCGCCGATCACTTCGATGGCTTTCGAGGTGGTCTCGGTGAACTCGTCGATATTGGCGCGGGTGCCGGGGCCGGCGGATTTCGACGCGATGGAAGCGATGATTTCCGCGTAGTGGACCTTGGCCACACGGGACACGGCAGCCACCATCGGAATGGTCGCCTGCCCACCGCAGGTCACCATGTTCACGTTGCTGGCCGTGAGGTGCTGCTCCAGGTTGACCACCGGCACGCAATAGGGACCAATCGCGGCCGGAGTCAGGTCGATTATCCGCAGCCCGGGCTTAACGCCGAGCAGGAAGGCGTCGTTCTTCACGTGGGCGCTGGCGGAAGTGGCATCGAAAACGAAGTCGATGTCGGCGAACACCGGCAGTTTCACCAGCCCTTCGACACCCTCGTGGGTGGTCGCCACGCCCATGCGGGCGGCGCGGGCCAGACCGTCGGAGGCCGGGTCGATACCGACCATGGCGGCCATTTCCAGATGCTGCGAGTTGCGCAGGATCTTGATCATCAGGTCGGTGCCGATGTTGCCGGAACCGATGATGGCGGCTTTTCTCTTCTTACTCATAAACACCCCTCGAAAAGCATTCGATCAAGAGCAAAGAGCTCGATTAAGAGCGCTGGAGGCTGGAGGCTGGACGAAAGAGCACCGACCTCCGCCGTGGCAGGGATCGCTTGTCGTTCAGCCTCCAGCCTTCAGCGCTTTTTTCGGCTCTTAGCCCTGGAAGGCCGCAGTAACGCGCCCCAACCCCTGGATTTCGGCGCTGAATACATCGCCCGGGCGCACCGCCACCATCGGCCCCAGGGCGCCGGTGAGCACCACGTCGCCGGCGCGCAGCGGCTCACCCAGGCGGGCCATGGTGTCGGCCAGCCAGAGCGCGGCGTTCAGCGGGTTGTCCAGGCAGGCGGCGCCGGCGCCGACGGATACCGGCTCGCCGCGCAGGCTCAGGCTCATGCCGCAGTTCACCAGGTCCAGCCGCTCCAGGCGCACCGGACGGCTGCCGAGGACGAAGAGCCCGGAGGAGGCGTTGTCCGCCACGGTGTCGAGCAGGCTGATGTCCCAGTTGGCGACGCGGCTGCCGACGACCTCGATGGCCGGCAGGGCGAAGGCGGTGGCGCGGATGATGTCGGCCAGGGTGTGGCGCTCGTGGCACAGGTCGTGTTCCAGGACCAGGGCGATTTCCGCCTCCACCTTGGGCTGCTGGCAGTCCGTCCAGGCGATGGGCTGGCCGTCGCCGCGGGCCATCTGGGCGAACAGGCGGCCGAAGTCCGGTTGGTCGACGCCCAGCTGGCGCTGCACGGCGCGAGAGGTCAGGCCGATCTTGTGGCCCACCGGGCGCCAGCCGGCGGCGATGTCGGCGACGTTGTTGCGTTGCTGTACGGCGTAGGCCAGGTCGAGGGCGGCAGCCCCTTGTTCATTGGCGGCCTGCTGGACGAGGTCGCGCACCGGCGCGCACGGCTGGCCCTGTTCACGGGCCTGGCGCAGACGCGCGGCGGCTTCGGCGATGGCTGGATGCATGGGCTTCTCCTGGCCTCAGGGGTTGACGCAGATGGTGGTGAGTTCGGAATAGAAATCCAGCGAGTGGCGGCCGCCCTCGCGGCCCAGGCCGGACAGCCGGGCGCCGCCGAAGGGCGTGCGCAAATCGCGCAGGAACCAGGTGTTGACCCACACCATGCCCACGTGGATGCGCCGCGAGACGCGGTGCGCACGGCCCAGGTCGCGGGTCCACAGCGAGGCGGCCAGGCCGTAGGCGGAGTCGTTGACGCGGCGCAGCACTTCCTCGTCGCTGTCGAAGGGCGCGATGTGGCAGACCGGGCCGAAGACTTCCTCGCGCATGCAGCGGGCGTCGTCGGCGAGGCCGGTCCAGATGGTCGGCTGGACGAAGGCGCCGTTGTCGCGCGCATCGCCGAACTTCGGCACGCCGCCGCCGCTGACCACGGTGGCGCCCTCCTCGCGGGCCAGCTGGAAGTAACCCAGCACCTTGTCGCGATGCTTGTGGGAGATCAGCGAGCCCATGTTCACGCCGTCTTCGTCGGGGTAGCCGATCTTCAGCTGCTCGGCGCCCGCCTTGAGCGCGGCGACGAAGCGCTCGTAGATCGGCCGCTCGACGTAGACGCGCTCGGAGCACAGGCAGACCTGCCCGGAGTTGGTGAAGCTGGAACGCAGCACCCCGGCCACGGCGGCGTCGAAGTCGCAGTCGGCGAAGACCACCGCGGCGTTCTTGCCGCCCAGTTCGAAGGAGACTTCGCGCACGCCTTCGGCGGCGGCGCGCATGATGGTCGAGCCGGTGCGCGACTCGCCGGTGAAGGTGATGGCGTCGACTTCCGGGTGGCGGGTGAGGAACTCGCCGGCGGAGTTCGGCCCGAAGCCGTGGACCAGGTTGAAGGCCCCGGCGGGCACGCCCACCTCGTGCATCACCTCGGCCAGCAGGGTGGCGCTGGAGGGCGTGTCTTCCGAGGGCTTGACCACCACCGAGTTGCCGCAGGCCAGGGCCGGCGCGACCTTCCAGGTGAGCAGCAGCAGCGGCAGGTTCCACGGCGAGATGATCGCCACCACGCCATGAGGCTTGCGCACCGTGTAGCTGAACACGTCGCTGCCGTCGCCGGTGCGCATCTCGAAGAACTCGCTGCCGCCCTGGCGCACCAGGTCGGCGAAGGTGCGAAAGTTCTGCACGCCACGGGCCACGTCGAGGCTGCGGGCCTGGTGCACGGGGCGGCCGGTGTCGGCCACCTCGGCGGCGACGAAGTCCTCGAAGCGCCGCTCGATGCCGTCGGCGATGCGTTCCAGCAGCTCGGCGCGCTGGGCGGCGCTGTAGCTGGCCCAGGGGCCGTTCTGTGCCTGCGCGGCGGCGCTGACCGCGGCATCGACCTCCACCTCGCCGGCCTCGCAGACCTGGCCGAGGACGCGGCCATCCACCGGGGAGACGTTGTCGAAGGTGCGGCTGCTGGCTACGAAAGCTCCGGCGATGTAGTGGCGGAGCAAGGAATGGGACACGGCGACCTCCTGCATAGGCTTGTTTTTCGCCGAGTCTAGGGAGACCGCCTATAAGCGGATAATCAAAAAAGCGCTCTCAGGTATCCCTTACAGGAATACCGGAAATACCCTCGGGCGCCCTCCTCCATCCGCCCCGGTAGCCGGGGCGGACAGGGGGCCAAGCGGCCCCGGAGAGGTTCAGAACAGCTTCCAGGTGTAGCTGAGGATCAGGCGGTTCTCGTCGATGTCGCTGCGGTAGTTGGAGCGCGCCATGACGTTGCGCACGCGCAGGTTGAGCCCGGCCACCGGGCCGCTCTGCACGGTGTAGCCGATGTCCAGGTCGCGCTCGCGGTCCTTGCCCTCGAAGCCCTGCCCGGTGTCGACGTTGTTGCCGCTGATGTAGCGCACGGTGGTGGTCAGGCCGGGCACGCCGAGGGCGACGAAGTCGTAGTCGTAGCGCGCCTGCCAGGAGCGCTCGTCGGTGGAGGCGAACTCGTAGGTCGGCACCTCGTTGCCCAGCGGCGAGACGTTGGCGAACACCCGGGGGAAGGCGCTGTCGCCGAACATGCCCTGGTAGCCGAGGTAGAAGGTGTGCCCGCCATGCCTGGCCAAGAACAGCGAGTAGAAGGCGCGGTTGTCGATGTCGCCGAGCAGGTGCTTGCCGTCCTCGCTGGCGTCGAAGTAGCCGAGGTTGGCGCCCAGCGCCCAGCACCCAGTCGCCCAGCGGCTGCGCGTGCTTGAGGCCGAGGAAGCGCTGTTTGTAGATGTCTTCCAGCTGGCCGTACCAGGCGCTGACGCGGGTGCGCTTGGCGTTGAAGTCGTAGTCGCCGCCGGCATAGTTGAAGGCATCGCTCTCGGCCTGGCGCTGCGGCTGGTAGCTGAGCATGGCGAGCATCTTCTCGTCGCCGCCCTCGTTGCGCAGGTGTGTGGAGGTGAGGTGCCCGGCCTGCAAGGTCAGCCCGGGGATTTCGCTGGAGGTCAGCGAGGTGCCCTGGTAGCTGGGCGGCAGCAGGCGGATGTCGCTGAACACCAGCACCGGCAGGTTGGGCTGCAGCTCGCCGATTTTCAGCTCGGTCTTGGAGAACTTCATCTTGCCGGCCACGCCCAGGCGGCTGTAGTCGTCCGGCGCGCGGCCGTCGCCGCCCACCGGCAGCAGGCCGCTGTTGGTGCGCTCGGGGCTGCTGTCCAGCTTCAGGCCCAATACGCCGATGGCGTCCAGGCCGAAGCCGATGGGCCCAGGGGTGTAGCCGGAACGGAAGTCGAGGATGAAGCCCTGGGCCCACTCCTCCGCTTTGGACTGCCGGTTGGGCCCGACGATGTCGGAGAAGTCGCGGCTGAAGTAGTAGTTGCGTGCCTGCAGGGTGGCGCTGGCACCTTCGATCAGCCCTTCGGCCGCGGCCGCCGGCTGGGCGGCGGCCACGCCGATGCCCAGCGCGACGGCGGTCACGCATACGCGATTGCTCATGGTTTTCTCTTGTTCTTATGGTTGTGCGATCCCCTGCCGAGCGACCGGAGGGCCGCGGCTTGGCGCAGGGCGGGGAGTCATGTACCGGCGACGGGGGCCCGGGGCTGTCCGCTTCGCTCAGCCGCCCTGCCCTGCTTCCGCTGCCGTGTTGCCTTGGGCGGGCGCCCCGGCCGGGCGCCCGCTTGCCGTTGCCCGGTGGTCAGGCGCGCACGGCGCGCGCCTCGCGTCGAGGAGCGCGGCGGCGCACCAGCAGCAGGTGCGCGGCCAGGCCGAAGATCAGGCCCCAGAAGGCCGCCGACAGGCCGAGGAAGGACATGCCCGAGGCGGTGACCAGGAAGGTGATCAGCGCCGCCTCGCGGTCCTCCGGCACACCCATGGCGCCGGCCAGGGCTCCGCCGATGGCGCCGAACAGCGCAAGGCCCGCCAGCGCGGCGATCAGCTCGCGGGGGAAGGCGCTGAACAGCGACACCAGGGTGGCGCCGAACAGCCCCAGCAGCAGGTAGGCGACGCCGCCCACCACCCCGGCGACATAGCGCCGCGCCGGGTCTTCGTGGGCCTCGCGGCCGGTGCAGATGGCCGCGGTGATGGCGGCGAGGTTCAGGCCGTGGCAGCCGAAGGGCGCCAGCAGCAAGGTGCCCAGGGCGCTGCTGGCGATCAGCGGGCGCGCCGGGGTCTGGTAGCCGTCGTTGCGCAGCACGGCGATGCCCGGCACGAACTGCCCGGTGAGCGCCACCACCACCAGCGGCAGGGCGATGTTGAGCAGCGCATGGAGGCTGAATTCAGGGGCGATCCATTGCGGCGTGGCCAGGCCGATCACCAGCGCCGAGGCGTTCAGCTCGCCGCCGCCGATGGCCATGGCGCAGCCCACCAGCAGCACCAGGGCCACCGCGTAGCGCGGCGCCAGGCGCTTGCCCAGCAGGTAGGCGACGAACATCGCCAGCACCAGCGCCGGCTTGGCCTGCAGCGAGACGAACAGCTGGGTGCCGAAGCTGAACAGGATGCCGGCCAGCATGGCCGCGGAGATGGCCGGCGGCAGCTTGCCGACCACGCGGTCGAAGGCGCCGGAGATGCCCACCAGGAAGATGATCAGGCTCGACGCCAGGTAGGCGCCCACCGCCTCGTTCAGGCTGATGCCCGGCAGCAGCGCCACCAGCAGCGCCGAGCCGGGCGCCGACCAGGCGATCACCAGCGGCACCTTGTAGCGCAGGCTGAGGAGGATGCCGAGCACGCCGCTGCCGATGGAGATCGCCCACACCCAGGACGACACCGCGGCGTCGGGCAGGCCGGCGCTCTTGGCCGCCTGGAAGATGATCACCAGGGGGCCGGCATAGGAAATCAGGGTGGCGATCAACCCGGCCACCAGGGCGGACAGCGAGAAGTCGCGGATGAGGTCTTTCATGGCGCCTCACTTTTTCTTGTTCTGCACGCAAGGCTTCGCCGTGCCGGCAAGCCGGCTCGGGACGATGCCTGGGGGTAACACCGTAGCGGATCTCATCCGCGATTCGCGCCGGTGGTTCCGGCTATCGCGGACAAGGTCCTACGGTTCCAGGAAGCACGGCTTTTCGTAGGATGGCGTTGAGCGAAGCAATACCCATCGCCAGGGTCCGATGGGTATCGCAAGCTCAACCCATCCTACGAAGAGCGCTTCGGCGCAAGACAGTTGCTCCTACGCTGTTTCTGGGTCTCCGCGCAGGCGGGAACCCAGTGGACAGCGCCTCAGGCGCCCTGCACCTGCAGCGCACGCGGGCGCTGGCTGCGCTGTTCGTCTTCGGCGCTGGCAGCCTTCTGCAGCTGGAAGCTGAATTCCAGCTCGGCCACGCGGCCGTCGATGCCGCGGACGTTCTCGGCGAACTTCACTTCGCCGACCAGGCCGTCGCGGGTGGCGTAGGCGAAGTCGTCCCACAGGTACTGGTCGCCGGACAGGTTGATCTGGGTGGTCAGGTGGCGGTAGCCCGGCGCCGAGATGAAGAAGTGGATGTGCGCCGGGCGCTGGCCGTGGCGGCCGAGCTGGTCCAGGCATTCCTGGGTCGGGCCCTGCGGGTCGCAGCCGTAGCCGCTGGGGACGATGCTGCGGGCGCGGTAGCGGCCCTCGGCGTCGGTGATGATGCGGCGGCGCAGGTTGTACTCGCTCTGGCTCTGGTCGAAGTAGGAGTAGTTGCCCTTGGTGTTGGCGTGCCACAGGTCGACGGTGGCGCCGGCGATGGGCTTGCCGTCCAGGTCCAGCACCTGGCCTTCGAGGAACATCACGGTGGCCACGCCGTCTTCGCTGCCGTCGTCCATGCGCGCCTCGCCCTCGACGATGGGCGCACCGGCCACGTACAGCGGGCCTTCGATGGTGCGCGGGGTGCCGCCGGTCTTGCCGATCTGCGCGTCCTTGGCGTCGTTGAGCAGGTCGATGAAGTGCTCGATGCCCAGGCCCGCCACCAGCAGGCCGGCTTCGCCGCGGCCGCCCAGGCGGTTCAGGTAGTCCACGGCGGTCCAGAATTCGTCGTCGGTGACTTCCAGGTCCTCGATGATCTTCGCGGTGTCCTGCAGCACGCGCAGGACGATCTGCTTAAGGCGCGGGCTGCCGTTGTCGTTGCCGTAGCCGGCGGCTTCTTCGAAGAACTTCTGGATCTCGGCAGTCTGGGAAATCTTCACGGTCATGATGTTCACCTCGTCTTGTTCTTATACAAGGGTTTCGTCGTTGGGGTTCAGGGCTCAGCGGTCATCGGCATGGATGGAGGACGGATGGCGGCAGAGCCCGTCGACCTCGATGTCCATGTAGGGGAACAGCGGCAGTTGCATCAGGGTGTCGTGCAGTTCCTCGACGCTGGCGACGTCGAAGACGCTGTAGCTGGCGTAGTGCCCGGCGATGCGCCACAGATGGCGCCACTTGCCCTCGCGCTGCAGGCGCTGGGCCAGTTCCTTCTCGTCGGCCTTGAGCTGGGCGGCGCGGGCCGGGTCCATGTCGACGGGCAGTTTCACCGTCATCTTCACGTGGAACAGCATGGGGCTTCTCCTCTCTCGAAATCAGGGGCAGCGGAATTCAGGGGCGGCGGAAGCGCTTGAGGCGCTCCTCGTCCAGGCTCAGGCCGAGGCCCGGGGCGTTGGGCACCAGCAGTTGGAAGTCGCGGTACACCGGCGGCTCGCTGACGATCTCCTCGGTCAGCAGCAGCGGGCCAAACAGTTCGGTGTGCCAGGTCAGCTGCTTGAGGGTGAGGAAGGCGTGGGCCGAGGCCAGGGTGCCGATGGCGCCTTCGAGCATGGTCCCGCCGTACAGGGCGATGCCGGCCGCCTCGGCGATCTGCGCGGTGCGCAGCACGGCGCGCGGGCCACCGTTCTTGGCGATCTTCAGGGCGAAGATGCTGGCGGCGCCGTCGGCGGCCAGGCTGAAGGCGTCCTCGACGCTCTCGATGGATTCGTCGGCCATGATCGGCGCCGGGCTGCGCAGGTTCAGGCGCACCTGGCCGGCGCGGTTGATCCGCGAGATGGGCTGCTCGACGAGGTCGATGCCGTTCTCGCCGAGCACCTGGCAGCCGCGGATGGCCTGGGATTCGTCCCAGTACTGGTTGACGTCCACGCGCACGCTGGCGCGCTCGCCCAGGGCGCGCTTGATCGCCACCACGTGCTTGAGGTCCTGCTCCAGCGCATGGGCGCCGATCTTCAGCTTGAAGATGCGGTGGCGGCGCAGGTCGAGCATGCGCTCGGCTTCCTCGATGTCGCGGGCGGTGTCGCCGCTGGCCAGCGTCCAGGCCACTTCCAGGCCGTCGCGCACGCGGCCGCCGAGCAGTTCGCTGACGGCCAGGCCCAGGCGCTTGCCCTGGGCGTCGAGCAGCGCGGTTTCCACCGCCGAGCGGGCGAAGGTGTTGCCCTTGATGGCCTTGTCCAGACGCTGCATGGCGGCGTTGATGTTGCAGGCGTCCTGGCCGATCAGCAGCGGCGCGAAGTGCGCCTCCAGGTTGGCCTTGATGCTTTCCGGGCTTTCGTTGCCATAGGCCAGGCCACCGATGGTGGTGGCCTCGCCGAGGCCCTCGATGCCGTCGCTGCAGCGCAGGCGCAGGATCACCAGGGTCTGCTGCTGCATGGTGTGCATCGCCAGCTTGTGCGGGCGGATGGTCGGCAGGTCGACGATGATCGCTTCGAGGCGTTCGATCAGGGCTTGGGTCATCTCGGGTTCCATATCACGCTAGGCTGCTTGTCGAGGCCCGGCCGTCTGGTGCGGCCGATACCTTCCAGGTCTTTTGTTGCACACCGAAGGATTGCGCCAGCGGTTGCGAGCAGTCCAATATCATTGCCCTCTCGTTCCATACCCTGGAGGTATCATGGAGCTTCGACACCTGCGGTACTTCCAGGCGGTCGCCGAAACCCTCAACTTCACCCGCGCCGCCGAGCGCCTGCACATCGCCCAGCCGCCGTTGAGCCGGCAGATCCAGCAGCTGGAGGAACTGCTCGGCGTCGAGCTGCTGGAACGCGGCCGGCCGCTGCGCCTGACCGAGGCCGGGCGCTTCTTCTACGAGCAGAGCGGCACCCTGCTGGAACAGCTGCAGAACATCTGCGACAACACCCGCCGCATCGGCCTGGGCCAGCGCCAGTGGCTGGGCATCGGCTTCGCGCCTTCGACGCTCTACGCGGTGCTGCCGGAGCTGATCCGCGAGCTGCGCGGCGACGCCGAGCTGGAGCTGGGCTTGCAGGAAATGACCACCCTGCAGCAGGTCGAGGCGCTGAAGAGCGGGCGCATCGACATCGGCTTCGGGCGCATGCGTTTCGACGACCCGGCCATCCACCAGCAGGTGCTGCGCGAGGACCCGCTGGTGGCGGTGCTGCCCACCGGGCACCCGCTGCTGGGCGCGCCGGTGAGCCTGCAGCGGCTGTCCCGCGAGCCCTTCGTGCTGTACCCGGCCAACCCGCGGCCGAGCTATGCCGACCACGTGCTGGCGCTGTTCGCCAACCACGGCCTGGGCATCCGCGTGGCGCAGTGGGCCAACGAGCTGCAGACCGCCATCGGCCTGGTCGCCGCCGGCCTGGGCGTGGCCCTGGTGCCGGCCTCGGTGCAGCAGCAGCACCGCCCGGACATCGGCTACGTCGCCGTGCTGGAACCCGAGGCGGTGTCGCCGATCGTCCTCAGCCGCCGCGCCGGCGATGTCAGCGCCATGGTCCAGCGCTGCCTGGCGCTGATCGAGCAGGTCAACCACTGAGCATGCCACTCAGAGCAGCCTCAGGGGCGCGTCGATGATCAGGCGGAACTCCTCCAGGTTGCCCTCGATCTGCCCCGCGCTGGCGCGGTGCCAGATGTAGCCGGTCGACAGGCCGACGCCGCGCAGCGGCCCGGATTGCACGGCGTAGCTGAACAGGCCGCCGACCTCGTAGTGGCTCTCGCCCTTCTGCCCCAGCACCGAGTTGTAGGCCGCGCGGGGACCGCCGTCGTAGCCGCTGCCGTCGATGCCCCAGCCCTTGACGTACCAGAACAGGCTCTTGAAGCCCGGCAGGCCGTAGGGCGTCCAGTCGGTGCCGTAGCTGACCTGGAAGGAGCGCTCGTTGGGCCCGTTGTAGTACGAGAGCATGGCGTTGGGCAGGTCGAAGGCGTTGGACTCGGCGGGAAAGTCGAAGTACTCGTCGCCGTCGATCTGCTGGAAGGCCAGCTTCAACGTGTGGTTGGCGTAGCCCGGCGCGACGCTCGCGCCATAGGCCCGCTGGCCGATGCGCCCGGCGTTCTCGCGGCCGCTGGAGCGGGTGTCGTAGAAGTCCAGGCGCAGGCCCAGGTCCAGCTCGCCCAGGCGGTAGCGCTGCGCCCAGCCGGCGTAGGTGCGGTCCCAGATGTCGTCGAAACGCGACAGGTAGAGGCTGGCCCGGCCCCGCTCGCCGAGGCGGTAGTCGCCGCCGGCATAGGCGATCCAGTCGCTTTCCACCAGGCGCGTGGCGAAGGTCAGGCTCAGGTCCTGGCTGCCGGCGCCGGTGCGCGGCGTGGCGCGCTGGAAGTGCCCGGCCTTGAAGGTCAGCCCGGGCAGGTCATGGCTCTCCAGCGAGAAGCCATCGAAGGAGGCCGGCAGGGTGCGGGTGTCGGCGTAGCTCATCACCGGCGTGCGGATCTGCTGGCGGCCGAGCTTCGCCTCGGTTTCGCCGGCTTTCAGCTTGAGCGCGGCGATGCCCACCTTGCCCCACTGGTCCACCACCTCGCCGTCGCGCTCCACCAGCAGGCGGGTGCTGCCGCCGGCCACCGCTTCGCGGCTGCGTTCCAGGGCCACCGCGCCGTACAGCGAGAAGTCCATGCCCAGGCCCTGCTCGCCCTGGCTGTAGCCGGACCGGTAGTCGAGCTTCAGGCCCTGCAGCCAGGCCACGCGGTCGCGCACCGGGCGCCCGCCCTCGTCGTCGGGCACCCGGAAGTAGCTGTCCTTGCGGGCGATTTCATGGGAATACCAGTGGCGGGTGTTCAGCACCAGCGAGCTATCTTCGAACAGGCGGCGCTCGTCGGCCAGGGCCAGTTCGGCGGTGAAGGGCGCCAGCAGCGCCAGGGGGCCGGCGAAGCGCCGGGCCCGGGTTTCGCTTATGTGCATCGGGTCATGCCTCTTCATTGTTGTTGTCGTCTGGCATGGGCGCTCAGACGGGCCCGGTCTGATAGGCGCGCGGCATCCGCGCCGCCGCCTCGATCACGGCGGCCACCTGGAAGCAGCGGTCCTCGCGGTAGTGGTCGGCGATGACCTGCACGCCGGCCGGCAGGCGCTCGCCCTGCAGGCCGCTGGGCACGCTGAGCGCCGGCAGGCCACTGAGCGCGACGCTCATCAGGATCGCCTGCTGGCGCATGATCTGTGCCATGGCCGCGCCGCCCTGGGCATCCAGGCCCCAGGGCAGCGGCGCGCTGGCGGACACCGGGGCGATCAGCGCGTCGTAGCGCTGGAACAGCGCGCGCCACTTCACCCGCAGGTTGTTGCGGGTGGCCAGCGCGACGACGTATTCGTCCAGGCCGGTCTCCGGCGTCGCCTCCAGCATGCCCTGCACGGCCGCCTGCAGCGCCTCGCTGCCCTCGCGCCGCATGACCGGCAGCAGTTGCAGGCGGATCTCGGTCATGACGATGCGCAGCCAGGTCTGGGTGGCCAGCTCGTGGTCCGGCAGGCTCACCGGCTCGACGCGGTAGCCGGCGTCCTCGAGCATCTTCGCCACCGCCGCCAGGTTGTCCCGCACCGAAGCGTCGAGGGGGATGCCGGGCAGTTCGTTGACCAGGCCGACCACCCGCTTCTCGCGCGCCTCGGGCGACGCCACGGGGCTCACCCAGTTGGGGTCGGCGCCGCCGCTGCTGGCCATCGCCAGGAAGGCCAGGCGCGCATCGGCCACGCTGCGCGCCAGCGGCCCCTGGGTGGCGATCTGCTGACCGGCGAAGCCCAGGCCGAGCCCGGTGGGAATGCGCCCGACGCTGGGGCGCAGGCCGACCACGCCGCAGGCATAGGCCGGGTAGCGGATGGAGCCGGCGATGTCGTTGCCGTGGGCGATCGGGCACATGCCCGCGGCCACGGCCGAGGCCGCGCCGCCGCTGGAGCCGCCCGGGGTGATGTCGGCGCGCCAGGGGTTCAGCGTGCGGCCGTACAGCGGGCTTTCGGTGTACCAGCGGAAGGAGAACTCCGGCGTGCTGGTCAGGCCGATGATGACCGCGCCGTTGTCCAGCAGGTTCTGCACCACCGGGCTGTTGTCGGCGGCGATGTTGTCGCGGCGCGCCAGCAGCCCGTTGGTGTTGGGCTGGCCGGCGACGTTCTGGTTGACCTTGACGGTGACCGGCACCCCGTGCAGCGGCGGCAGCGCGTCGCTACCCCGCCGCTGGTCGGCGCGCTGCGCCGCGCGCAGGGCCTCGTCGCGCATCTCGTGGACCACCGCCTTGAGCCCGGGGTTGGCCTCGGCGATGCGCCCGAGGCAGCTTTCCACCGCCTCCCGGCTGCTGATGGCGCCGCTGGCGATGCCGGCGGCCAGCTCGCTGGCCTGCCATTGCCACAGCGGCGCATCCGGCAGCGCGAGCGCCGCCTGCCCTTGCTTCACGCTGGCGGCCAGCGCGTTCCTGCCGAGCAACAAGCCGGCGAACAAGGCCGCGGCACCGGTCATGAAATCTCTGCGTTGCATGCTGTTCCCTCCTTGGCTCCCGTCAGCGCGGAAGCCTGCGGCGGGTGCCGGAGTGGCCGGCCCCGCCCTTCCGTTGTCGGTTCAGGCCCGGGCTTCGGCCAGGGGCGCGAGCACCCGCTCGCTGCGGCTGACCAGGTACATGGCCAGGGCCGCCAGCGCGCCGGGGATGGCGAAGGCCATGAAGTTCAGGTGCAGCGGCAGCTCGATGGCCAGCAGCGAGCCGCCCAGCAGCGGGCCGACGATGGCGCCGTTGCGGCCGATGCCCGAGGCCCAGCCCAGGCCGGTGGAGCGGATGGCCAGGCCGTAGAACTGCGCGGCGGTGGCGTAGAGCAGGATCTGCGTGCCGATGGTGGTGGCCCCGGCGATGCCGATCAGCAGGTAGAGCACCGGCATCGGCGTGTTGAAGCCCAGCAGAGTGATGGAAACGGCAGCGGCGACGAAAAACAGCGCCACCACCTTGGGCAGGTTGAAGCGGTCGCCCAGCCAGCCGCCGAAGATGGCCCCGAACATGCCGCCGAAGTTCAGCGCCAGCAGGAACGACAGGCTCGAACCCAGGCTGTAGCCGGCGTTGGCCATCAGCTTCGGCAGCCAGGAGCTGAGCGCGTAGACCATCAGCAGGCAGCAGAAGAACGCCACCCAGAGCATCAGGGTGCGCAGCGCGCGACCCTCGCGGAACAGCTCAAGCACCGGCGCGCCCTGTGGCTTGCTCTCGCCCAGGTGCAGCTCGGCGGCCTCCTCCAGGGTGGTTTCCGGGGAAATGCGGCGGAGGATGGCGCGGGCCTGTTCGGTACGCCCCTGGCGCAACAGGAAGCCCACCGACTCCGGCAACTGCCAGAGGATCAGCGGCAGCATCAGCAGCGGCAGCAGCGCGGCGAAGAACATCGCCTCCCAGCCGAAGCGCGGCAGCATGTAGATGCCCACGCCGGCGGAGAGCATGCCGCCCAGCGAGTAGCCGCTGAACATCACCGCCACCAGGGTGCTGCGCAGTTTCCTCGGCGCGTATTCGTTCATCAGCGCTACCACGTTGGGCATCAGCCCGCCGATGCCGAGGCCGGCCATGAAGCGGCAGATGCCGAACTGCGTGGGGTTGCTGGCGAAACCGTTGACCACGGTGAAGCCGGAGAAGAGCACGAAGCAGATGGCGATGCCCTTCTTGCGCCCGACCTTGTCGGCCAGCGGGCCGAAGAACAGCGCCCCGGCCATCATGCCGAACAGCGCGTAGCTGCCCAGCGCGCCGGCCTGCAGCGGGGTCAGGCCCCACTCCTTCATCAGCACCGGCAGCACCACGCCGTAGATGAACAGGTCGTAGCCGTCGAAGATCAGCAGCAAGGCGCACCAGGCCATGACCATCCAGTGGAAGCGGCCGAAGCGCGCGTTGTCGATGACGTCGTGTACGTCGATTTTCCGCATGGCATCACTCTCTTTTTTGTTGTTGTGCGAGAAGCCGTTGGGGCCGCGTCGTGGGCGGTCCGTCTTTGCGTAGGATGGCGTTGGGCCGGAGGCGCTACCCATCGCCTCGGGTGATGGGTATCGCTGCGCTCAACGCCATCCTACGGGTTGGTTCGGGTCGGGTTTTCAGCCCAGGTCGCCACCGCCTACCGGCAGGGTCACGCCGGTGATGTAGGAGGCTTCGTCGGAGGCCAGGAAGAGGATGGCGCCGACCTGTTCGTCGATGCTGCCGTAGCGCTTCATCAGGCTGCTGTTCACGGTCTGGTCGACGATCTGCTGGTACCAGACCTTCTCCTGCGCGCTCTGCTCGGCGGTGTTGCGTGGGATGCGCCGCGGCGGCGCCTCGGTGCCGCCCGGCGCGGTGGCATTCACTCGCACGCCACGCTCGGCGGTCTCGAAGGCCAGGCAGGCGGTCAGCGCGTTCACCCCGCCCTTGGCCGCGCCGTAGGGCACGCGGTTGACGCCGCGGGTGGCGATGGAGGAGACGTTGACGATGGCCCCGGCGCCCTGCTCCAGCATCGGCACCAGGGCGGCGCGGCAGCACCACAGGGTGGGGAACAGCGAGCGGCGCACCTCGGCTTCGATCTCGTGTTCGGCGTAGTGCTCGAAGGGCTTGGCCCAGATGGTGCCGCCGACGTTGTTGACCAGGATGTCCAGGCGGCCGAAGCGTTGCACGGCTTCGTTGACCACGCGCTGGGCTTCGGCGAATTGCTCCAGGTCGGCGGTGAGGGTCAACACTTCGGCGTGTTGGCCGAGTTCGTCCTGCAGTTCGTGGACCAGCTCGGAGCGGTCCACGGCGACCAGGCGGGCGCCCTCCTCCGCCAGACGCTCGGCGACGCGGCGGCCGATGCCCTGGGCGGCGCCGGTGACCAGGGCGACTTTGTGGGGGAATCTGTTCATGGGTACCTCGGTTGGGGTTGCGTCCTGGGATTACGTGCGTGGCCTGGCTGCCCTCTCCCCCCGCCCTGGCTGCGCGCCCCGCTCCGAAGGGAGAGGGAGCTTGTCCGTGCCTGCGTCATCCAAGGTTTCAACCGGCAGCTCCGTGTATGCCGAAACCTCCGGCTGAAGCCATGCAGACCAGCAGCTCAGGACAGTCCCCTCTCCCTTCAGGGAGAGGGTTAGGGAGAGGGGCTCTTAGCCACCCGTTCAAGCCGCACTCGCCGCAAACTTCTCGTAGTAGAAATTCGCCGGCGTGATCCCCTGCTCGCGGATGTACGCGCTCACCGCCTCGACCATCGGCGGCGGGCCGCACAGGTAGATGTCCACCTCGCCTTCGTTGAGATGCGCAGGCGTGATGTGCTGGGTGACGTAGCCCTTGTGCGGGTAGTTGCTCTCGGGGTTGGCCACACAGGCGCTGAAGCTGAAGTTGGGGATGCGCGCGGCGAAGGCTTCGAGCTTGTCCAGCTCCACCAGGTCGAAGTCGTTGGTCACCCCGTAGATCAGGTGCAGCGGGTGTTCGCTGCCCTGCTCGGCGATCTTCTCCAGCATCGCGGTGAAGGGCGCCAGGCCCGTGCCGCCGGCCAGCAGCAGCAAGGGCCGCCTGATGTCGCGCAGGTAGAAGCTGCCCAGCGGGCCGGCCAATTCCAGGCTGTCGCCGGCCTTGGCCAGGCTGGTGAGGAAGCTGCTCATCAGCCCGCCGGGCACGTTGCGGATCAGGAAGCTGACCTCGCCGCCCTTCTGCAGCGAGCTGAAGGAGTAGGCGCGGCTCTGGCCGCTGCCCGGCACCTGCAGGTTGACGTACTGCCCCGGCAGGAAGGCCAGCTTGCTCAGGGACTCGCCCTTGACCGACAAGGCGATGGTGCTCTCGGACAGCTGGCGCACCTCGCTGATGGCCGCCTGGTAGCTGGCCTGCTGGGTCTTGCAGACGTCCGAGGCCGCCGGCACGCGCACCACGCAGTCGCTTTCGGCGCGCATCTGGCAGGTCAGCACGTAGCCTTGCTCGGCTTCTTCCTCGCTCAGCGCATCCTCGATGTAGTCCTGGCCCAGGTCGTAGCGGCCGGCTTCGGCGAAGCACTTGCAGGTGCCGCAGGCGCCGTCGCGGCAGTCCAGCGGGATGTTCACGCCCTGGCGGTAGGCCGCGTCGGCGACGGTTTCGTCGGGGTTGGCGTCGATGAAGCGGGTGACGCCGTCTTCGAAGTTCAGTGCGATCGAATAGCTCATGGCGGCCACCTCAGATGTGGTAGATGTCGATGACCTGGCGGACGTAGTCGTTCTTCAGCACCACCTTCTTGGCCTTGATCAGCGGGTTCTCGCCGCGCAGGTCGAGGGTGTAGAAGCTGGTGCCGAAGTAGCTGTCGGTGGTCTTGTAGCGGAAGCTCAGGGTGTGCCAGTTGAAGCGCACCTGGCAGATGCCGTCTTCCTCGCCCAGCACTTCGATGTTGCTGATGTTGTGCGAGGTGCGGGTGTCCGGCATGGTCGCGCTGGAGCGTTCGGTCTTGATGCGGAACACGCGGTCTTCCAGGCCGCCGCGGTTGCCGTACCAGATCAGCGAGATTTCCCGCTGCGGGTCCTGGGTCAGCTCGTCGCGGTCGTCCCAGGCCGGCATCCAGAAGCTGGCGTCGCTGGCGTACAGCTCCAGCCAGGCGTCCCAGTCCTTGTCGTCGAGGTAGCGGGCTTCGCGGTAGAGGAAGTCGCGGACGGTTTCGTAGCGGCTCATCACACGGCCTCCTCGAGCGGAATGCGCCTGGCTTCTTCGGCGGCCAGGGCTTCGCTCATCGCCTGCAGCCAGTACTTGTGCTGCAGCACGAACAGGCCTTCGTCTTCGGTGCGCACGCCGGAGAGCTGCGGGTGCAGGTCGATTTCCTGCGCGGCGGCGTCGGCGCCGTCGATCCAGTGCGCGGCCCCGCGGGACATGTCGTTCCAGCCTTCGGCGCTGCCCTGGTAGGCCTGCTGGCAGGAGCGGAACTCCTCCAGGTCGTCCGGGGTGGCCATGCCGCTGACGTTGAAGAAGTCCTCGTACTGGCGGATGCGCTGGGCGCGGGCCTCGGCACTCTCGCCCTTGGGCGCGATGCAGTAGATGGTGATTTCGGTGCGGTTGACGTCGATCGGCCGGGCGATGCGGATCTGCGAGCTGAACTGGTCCATCAGGTAGACGTTGGGGTACAGGCAGAGGTTGCGCGAGTTCTGGATCATCCAGTCGGCGCGGGCCTGGCCGAAGTCGGCGGCGAGCTGTTCGCGGCGCTCGAAGGCCGGGCGGTCCTCGGGGTTGGCCCAGCGCGTCCAGAGCAGCATGTGGCCATGCTCGAAGGAGTAGAAGCCGCCGCCGTGCTTGGCCCAGCCGCCGGCGCTCATGGTCTTCACTTCCTCGCCGGCCTCGCGCTGCTTGCGCTGGTTCTGGGTGGCGGCGTAGTTCCAGTGCACGGAGCTGACGTGGTAGCCGTCGGCGCCGTTCTCGGCGGTGAGCTTCCAGTTGCCTTCGTAGATGTAGCTGCTCGATCCGCGCAGCACTTCCAGGCCTTCGGGGGACTGGTCGACGATCATGTCGATGATCTTCGCCGACTCGCCCAGGTGCTCCACCAGCGGGCGCACGTCGGGGTTGAGGCTGCCGAAGAGGAAGCCGCGGTAGGACTCGAAGCGGGCGACCTTAGTCAGGTCGTGGGAGCCTTCGCAGTTGAAGCTCGACGGGTAGCCGGCCTCGGCCGGGTCCTTGACCTTGAGCAGTTTGCCGGAGTTGTTGAAGGTCCAGCCGTGGAACGGGCAGGTGTAGCTGGAGCGGTTGCCCGACTTGTGCCGGCAGAGCATGGCGCCCTTGTGGCTGCAGGCGTTGAGGAAGGCATTGAGCACGCCATCCTTGTTGCGCGCGATGAAGATCGACTGGCGACCGATCATGGTGGTCAGGAAGTCGTTCTTCTCGGGAATCTGGCTTTCGTGGGCGAGGTAGACCCAGTTGCCTTCGAAGATGTGCTTCATCTCCAGTTCGAACAGGCGCGGGTCGGTGAACATTTCGCGCTTGCAGCGGTAGACGCCCTTGGCGGGGTCTTCTTCGAGCAGGGAACGCAAGTAGTCGATACCCAGGGTCATGGCCGGGGCCTCCGTTGTTATTGTTCAGGCAGGCTCAGGTTAGGGCTGGGTGGGCGGGGGCAATATCCGCTTTGTGCAGAGCGTTATCCGGTTTTTGCAGGCGGGGTTGCGGGGTGTTTCGGGGCGCTTCTGGGGGCGCGCGGAGATTTCCCTGGAAATCCGCAGGGCATGAGCGAGCGTGGCTTTTCGTAGGATGGGTTGAGCTTGCGAAACCCATGCGGTTGCGCTGATGGGTATCGCTTCGCTCAACGCCATCCTACGAAAAGCACTCCGGTGCAGGGCGCATAACCGTTCGCGGCTATCCGCCGTAGGCGTTATGCGCCCTACGCAGAGGGACAGGAATGTGCGGGTCGCCCAGGCTCAGCCGCGGCGCTTGAGGGTTTCCGAGGGCAGTTCGCCGAACTGCTGGCGGTAGCTTTCGGAGAAGCGCCCCAGGTGCAGGAAGCCGTAGTCCAGCGCCAGTTCGGTGACGCTGCGCACGTTGCAGCTGGGGTCGGCGAGGCAGGCGCGGATGCGTTCGAGCTTGCGCCGGCGGATATACTGGCGCGGGGTGGCGCTGGCGTGGCGTTCGAACAGGGCGTAGAGCGAGCGCAGGCTCATCTTCGCCTGGCGGGCCAGTTCCTCGATGTCGATGTCCTGCCGCAGGTTGCGCCCTATGTAGTCGTCGATGCGCTCGAAGCAGGCCATGGGCGCGGCCAGGCATTCGCGGCTGACGTTGGTCTGCAGCAGGGTCAGCAGCTTGCTGGCGACGATCTGCTGGTAGTGCTCCTCGATGCGCGGCAGGCGCTGGCTGGATTCGGCTTCCATGCAGACCATGCCCAGCAGGTTGACGAAGCCTTCCAGCTCGCCCAGTCGGTAGCGGCTCTCGATGAAGCGCGGGCCCTGGCGCGGGTGGGCCCAGCGCTGTTCGGCGCAGATGCCTTCGAGCACCGCGGTGGGGATCTTGATGATGAATTTCTCGCAGTCGTCCGAGTAGGTCAGGTCGACCGGGTCGTCCGGGTTGATCAGCAGCAGTTCGCCGGGCTCCAGGTAGTGCTCCCGGCCCTGGCCGCGCCACAAGCAGTGGCCATGCAGCAATACCTGCAGGTGGTAGATGGTTTCCAGCGCCGGCGAGGTGACGCGCACGGCGGCGCCGTAGCGGATGCGGCAGAGGTCGAGGCTGGCGAACTTGCGGTGGTTGAGGCTGGCCTCGGGGCGGCCGTGGGCGGGCATGCGCAGGGCGTGGTTGCCGACGTGCTGGTTGACGTAGCCGGACACCGCGTAGGGGTCGGCTCGCTCGAATACCCGGCTGCGCTCGCTCAGCAGGTTCTCCATACAGGCACTCACTCTTTGTTGTTGTCGTCCGCGCTCTTCGTCGCGGCTCGTGCCCGTCCAGTCTATGCCGGGGCCGGGATGGCGGGGCCCGGCAGAGATGGACGGTCGTGCGGGCCACCCCGGATCGGGGACGGCTGGCCCGCCTGCCGTCCGGCCACCCTAAAGGCCGGAAGGCGGGCGGCGCAATTCGACCTGTGGCGCAGTGTTCGCTTATCGCACGCTTTCGCCCCGGCTCATTGCCAGCAACTGCTGGCCGTGCCGGTGCCGGTGGCGCCGCGGGTGCCGGCCTGGTCGAGGGTGAGCGTCAGGCATTCGCTGTCCCTGGCCTGGCTGCCGGTGGCCGTGGCGGTCAGGGTGTAGGTCGAGGCGCTGACGTTGGAGATGGCCAGGCCGTAGTACTGCAGGCCGGCGACGTAGCTGGTCATGTTCAGCGCCGCGGCGCTGCTGGCGTAGCTGTTGTTTTGCGCGAAGTAGCGCTCCTGCCGCGCCGCGGCCTCGCTGAGCAGCGCCTGGCCTTCGGCGCGGTGGCTGCGCAGCACATACTTCTGGTAGCTGGGCAGCGCGATGGCCGCGAGTATCGCCAGGATGACCACGACGATCATCATTTCTATCAGGGTGAAGCCGCGGCTTCGCTGTGCAGGTTTCATCGCTGGCCCTTTCAGTTGGAATCGCTCGGCAGTACCTGCCAGCTGCGCCGGCCGCTGACCGTGCCGGTGTTGGTGGCCACGCCGTCGAGGGTATTTTCGGAGTTGCCCCAGGTGTAGCCGCCGGACAGGGTGATGTCGCCGCCGTCGGTGACGAAGCCGGATATCGACTCGTAGGTGCCGTCGCTGTTCAGGTCGAAGACGTTGTAGTCGGTCTTGCCGCCGCTCTCCGGGTCCACCGCGTAGACGGTGCCGGACAACCCCGCGGCGCAGGTGCCGGTCTGCGGCGTGGAGCTGGCGAAGATCAGGCTGGAGCCGTACAGCGTCATGTCGTAGATCAGCCGCTCGCCAGTGCGCGGGAAGTCGAAGTACCAGCCCCAGGTGGCGACGTTGGCGTCGGCGGTGTTGCCGCTGCTGTCGTACCAGGCGACGTCGCTCTCGCTCAGGGTATAGGTGGTGGTGCCGTCGGTGGTGCCGGCGGTCAGCGTCTGCTGTTGCAGGTCGCTGCGCGTCCTGGCCGCGGTCAGCGAAGCGCTGGTGGCCTCGCCGGCGGTCTTGCGGTCCCAGATGCCGTAGACGCTCTGGGTGGCGGTGGAGGTCTTGTCTGAGGTGGTCAGGTAGCGGCCGCTGCCGAAGGCGACGATGTAGCCGGTGCCGCTGGGATGTTCGACCAGGCTCGGCGCCGCGGTGATCGGCTGGCGCACGTTGCTGGCGTTGCGCGCCACGTACAGCGGGTTGCCGCCGAAGGCCACGGCGAACTTGGCGTCGGCGGCGCTGGCGGTGAGCGGGCTGCTGGCGCTGGTGTCGATCAGGTCGAAGCGCCAGAGGTCGCCCAGCAGGTCGCCGGCGTAGGCGTAGTCGGCGATGCCGTCGCTGTTCACGTCGGCCACGTAGAGCCGCGACAGGCCGTTGGCCAGGCTGTCGAGCGCGCCAGTGTCGGTGGTGGTCAGGCTGGGGGTGGCGGTGATCTTCTTCAGCAGGGCGCCGCTCTGGATGTCGATGATCAGCAGCGAGGCGCTGTTGCTGCCGCTCTCGTAGCCGTTGGGCACCAGGGCCACCCACTTGCCGTCATGCAGGCGGGCGATGCTGGGCTTGGCGGCGGTGTAGCCGAGGCTGGCGTCGTTGTCGCTGGTGAACTCCCAGAGCAGGCTCGGCGAGGCCGGGTCGGTGATGTCCAGGGCGAACACCTCGCGGCCGCCGGCGCCGAGGCTGCCGACCAGCACCTTGTGCCAGGCCGAGCCGTAGTAGACGTCGGCCACCACCGGGGTGCCGTCGACGAAGTAGCGGTGCTCGGTGCCTTCGTCCTGGCCGTAGTCGCTGGCGGTGAGGATGTTCAGGTTGGCGATCACCGCGCTGGGGATGAAGGCGAACAGCTCGGCCCCGCTGCTGGCGTTGAAGGCGTGCAACATGCCGTCGTTGGCGCCGACGTAGACCGCCGCCGGCTTGGCGGCCTGCTCGCTGGCGTAGGCGGCGTAGCTGGTGCTGCCTTCCAGGGCGTCGGCCCGCGCGGTGATGTAGTCGGCGCCGCTGACCAGCACCGGCGAGGAGTTGACGATGTCGCCGAGCAGCGAGGAGCGGCTGCGGAAGCTGGTGTTGCTGCCGCGCAGGAAGTCCACGCGGGTCGAGCCCTTGCTGTCGACCACGCCGGCGGCGGTGCGGTTGAGCGCGGTCTGCTGGGCGCTGCTGAGGTTGGCCCAGGTGAACGAGGTCAGGCTGCCGTTCTTGGCGAAGTAGATGTTGCGGCTGCTGGGCAACTGCGCCGAGGCCTTCCACAGGGTGGTGGTGGTCGTGCTGGTGGCGCCGCTGCTGGAGGTGGTCTTGATCTTCTGCTTCTTGATCAGGTCGCCGGTCCAGTCGCTGGAGCTGAAGTTGGTGCTGTAGACGTAGTCGCCGTCGTCCAGCGACTGCGAGTCCACCGCCACCGCGGTGACCGAGGCGTTGAGCTGGAGGATGTCGTCGAAGGCCGACTTCAGCTGGCTGGCCAGCTTGCTCGGGTTGCTCACCAGGAAGTAGTTGTCCGGGGTGCCGTCGCCGTCGGTATCCCAGGTGCTGAGGTCGCTCTTGCCGTACTTGGCGGCGTACCACAGCGGGTCCTGCAGGGTGGTGACGGCGGTGGAGGTGGATGGCGTGAAGGTTCGGGTGTGCGAGTCGGAACGCCCGCTGATGCTCGCGCTGTTGTTCGCCAGGCCCGGCAGGTAGCTGCAGTTGGCGTTGGTCGCCGAGCAGTCGCCGGGGTACTTGCCGTCCGGGGTGTCGAGCTTGTAGCGCGTGGTCCCGCTGCCGCCGCCGGTGACCTCCAGGTAGACGCCGTCCTTGGTGGTGCCGGACATGGTGTAGCCCATGTGCGACTCGTAGGAGGCCACCGAATATTCGGTCTTGGAGGTGACCGACACGGTGCCGTCGCTGTTGGCCGTCACCGTGTAGAGCACGATGGCGTCCATGTCGTAGTCGCTGCCCTGGGCCGAGTCGTCGTAGACCACGCGGAAGGTGATGGTGCTGATGTTGCCGCTGCTGTCCTTGGTCAGGGTGTCGATGTAGAAGCCGGTGATCTGGCTGACCACGCCCTGGGTCACGTCCATGCTGAAGGGCACCAGCTTGAGGCTGCCCTTGCTGGTGGTGATCTTGATGTTGGGCAAGGTCGAAGACAGCGCGATGGAGAAGCTCTGCACCTTGTTCGATCCGGCAGTGGTCAGCACCGTCTGGCTGCCGAAGTAGCTCACCGCGGCGGTGCTGTAGCTGCCCTGGCGCGTCGGCTCCTCGGCCAGGCCGCGGATGCTGGCGAAGCTGCTGGCGGACTTGGCGGTGGGCGCCGAGTCGTTGGTGGTGCCGGAGGATTCGCCGATGTTGACCTTGGCGCTGGCGCCCACCTCCTTGCTCCACAGGGTGGAACCCAGGGTGGCGAAGTCGAAGCCGATGTCGTCGGTGGGCTTCACGTCGCTGCCCAGGGTGCTGCCGGGCACGTCCGAGTCGTAGCTGGGGTTGATGTCGCTCATCAGCGTCATGAACGGCCGGGTGCACGACGGATAGGTCGAGTAGGGGTTGCTCCAGGTGGCCACGCTGGACAGGCCCAGGGTGGTGTCGGTGCTGCCCGCCGCGTAGTTGCTGTTGAGCTTCTTGCCGGCGTAGTAGCGCAGCGCCTCGTAGGCCATCTCGCCCAGCGGGTTACCCCAGTCCGGGCATTTGCCATTGGTCAGCGGGTTGAGGTTGTAGGCGTTGGAGTCGGTGCAGCGCTGGTAATACACCAGGCGGTCGAGGTTAGCGACTATGCCGCTGTTGTTCACGTAGCAGCGCGAGTTCAGGCAGCCGGTGCCGGAGGTGGAGTCGGTGAGGAAGCGCCCGTTGCTGGCGGTGTATTCGTCGCCGAAGCTGGCCGGCGCCTTGCGCAGCACGCCGCCACGCAGGTTGTTGGTGTAGGTGCCGGTCATCAGGCCGAAGTACATCTTGTTCGAGGCGCCGTAGTCGTGCAGCACGCCGGTGGGCTTGTAGACGCTGCCGTACTGCACGCAGTTGCTTTCCAGCAGGCCGCTGACGCAGGCCTGCACGCGCACGGTCATGTCCGGGCTGGGGGTGACGCTGGCGCTGGAGGAAATGGTGTTGGTGGCCTGCGGGTCCTCCCGCGAAACCCAGTTCCAGATGCGGTAGCTGGTATTGCTGATCACCCGCAGCTTGGGCACGGCGCTGCTGCTGTAGCCGGTCAGCGTGGACGTGCCGCTGGCCGGCCGCGAGGTGTTGGCGAAGAGGATGTATTTGCCGCTGCCAGGCGCGGTCAGCGGCGCGTAGTCGGCGATGTTGTAGCCGTCGCGAGTGACGCTCTGGTACTCCTTGCCCCAGCTGTGCGCGTCGTTGGGAATGAAGGTGCGCTCCAGCACCGTGGCGGTGGCGCTGTCGGTGGAGCGGTAGCCGCCGTAGAGCACCTTGCGCAGCACGTCCAGGCGCGACATGGTCAGGTAGTTGAGGAAGTCGCCGCTCCACTGGCTGCTGCATTTCTTGGTGCTGGTGACGCTCTTCGGGACGAAGACGTTGTTGCTGCTGTCGTAGCTGTAGCACTTGTACGAGTCGAAATAGCCGGTGTAGTCGATGCTCGGCTTGTAGTAGATGTCCAGCTGGCCATCGCCGTCGATGTCCGAGGCGTCGTTGTAGGCCGGGAAGTAGAGCTTCTGGTCGCGGCCGACCACCAGCATGTTCATCGGCGGGGCGATGTTGCTGACGAACAGCGGCGTCTGCGCCAGCACCGAGGCCCGGGCGCCGGCGCACAGCAGGCAGGACAGCAGGAACAGCGCCAGCATGCGCAGCGGTTTCATGGCGGGGAGCCTCCTTGCGGGCCTCATGGGATCACCAGCGCGGTGCTGGAGCGCAGGCACAGGGTGTTGGCGGCGCAGCCGGTGCTGACGCTGGCGCTGTCCTTGTAGGCCTGGGCGTTGACTTCGTAGTAATAGGTGCAGCCGGCCTGGCCCTTGGACAGGTAGGCGTTGGCGCTGCCGCCGGAGCCGCCCTTGCAGCTGTTGCCGATGTAGCGCAGGTACCAGCGCGCATTGCGCGGCAGGCTGGTGGCGCCGTCCAGCCCGGTGTAGACCGTGGCCCCGGAGAAGTCCGCGGCATAGCTGCTGGCCAGGCCGGTGTAGCAGGGGCTGGACGACGAGCAGGCCTCCAGCGCGCGGCTGCTCTGGCTCACCCTGCCCTCGCCTTCGCGCAGCGCCGATTCGGCGGCGCTGGTCAGCCGCTGCAGCTCCAGGCGGTTGCCGGTCATCCGCCCTTCCAGCTGCATCTCGCGCATGCCGCCGACCGCCAGCAGGGTCAGCACCAGCAGCATCACCAGGGCGACGAACAGTACGGCGCCGCGCTGCCGCCCGTGCACGGAAATAGTCATGGCATCAGGTTCCTCAACATGCTGCTGCCGCTGACGATGCGCCGCAGGGTGCCGTCGCCGTCGGTGCAGGCGCTGCCGCCGCTCAGGGTCGTCCAGTTGGCGCAGGTGGTGGTGCTCATGCCGCCGGTCAGGTTGCTCCCGCTGCTGGCCAGCAGCAGCGTGTAGCGCAGGCTGCGCACGGTCTGCGCGCTGCCCGGGCTGGCGACGTACTTGGCGACCTGGCGGGCGTTCTCGTCGGTGCCGATGTCCACGCCGTAGTCGAAGTGCACCGCCGCCACGTTGTCGGCCAGCACGCTGCCGTTGCAGCTGAGCTGGCCGCTGGCCAGGCCGATCTTCTCCACCACGTCGTTGCTCGGGCTGAAGGTCGCGTAGGGCGTGGTCAGCCCCGGCAGGCTGGCCAGGGAGGCGCCGGTGCAGTCGGTGTCGGCGGCGTCGCGCGGCTGGTAGCGCAGGCACAGGGTGTTGGCGTCCACCCGCACCAGCGCCTGGCCGGCGGCGAAGCTGCAGCCGTTCTTGCTCTGCGCCGGGAAGGCGGTGCTCATGCGCGCCGACGGCTGGCGCCGGTAGCCGGCCCGGGACAGGCGCGCGTCCAGTACCTGCTGCAGGTAGCGGGCGTTGTCGAGGTTCTCGGACTGGCCAGCGAAGTAGCGGGTGCGGATGCTGCCGTCGAGGTACATCTGGGTGACGCCCAGTATCAGGAACAGGCCGAGGGTCATGGCCACCATCAGCTCGACCAGCGAGAGGCCGGCCTGGCGGCGGGAATGGGCGGGCATTCAGGGCTCCTCGCGCAGCACGTAGTGGCAGATGGTCGGGTCGCTGCCGGGGCTGGCCTCCAGGCACTCGCCGGACTTCACCCGCCAGGCCAGCTGGATCTCGATGGCCGAGCCGGTGCCGCTGCAGGTGCTGGCGCCGTTGCTGCGACAGATGTGGAAGTCGCTGCTCATCAGGCTGGCGGCATCGGGCAGCGCCTGCTGCACCCGCTGCGCCCAGCAGCCCAGGCGCTGCGAGGAGCTCAGCGCGGCCAGCGAGGCGCAACTGCTCGGTGCTGCGGGGAAGGCGCTGCCGGTGGCCTTGTAGTAGTCGGAGCTGGCCGGCGGGGTCAGCGGCGTGCCGGCGTCCTGGGTGGAATAGAGGTCGGTGCGGAGGGTCTCCATCAGCTCGTCGGCCAGCGCCGCCGCCGTGCCGCGCACCGCCATGTCCTGGGAATAGGCGATCGCCCTGCCCTGCATGGCGAGCATGCCCAGCACGCCGACGCAGATCACCAGCAGCGCCACCAGCACTTCGATCAGGCTGAAGCCGGCCAGGCCACGGCGCGTCATTGGCTGCTCCCCGAGCCAAAGCTCATGTAGCCCGAAGCGGCGACCTTGATGCTGTAGCTGCTGCCGCTCTTGCTGCCGCTGAGGCTCAGGCTGGCCACCGCGGCGCTGCCGTCGGCATGGAAGGTCAGTGCGCTGACGCTGCTGCTGATACCGATGCTGGTCGGCAGGCTGAGGCGCTGCGACACCAGGCTGGAATCGAGCGAGGCGCAACTGCCGGCGCGCAGCAGCAGCCACTCGTAGGCGCTGCCGTTCTGGCACAGGCTGGTGGCGGTGCGCGTGCTCACGGCATCGGCGCGGGCGGCCTGGAGCAGACGATAGAGCGCCGAGGCGGAGGACTTCACCCGGCTGGACTCGATCAGCGAACCGAAGGCCGGCACGGCGATGCTGGCGAAGATCGCCACCAGGGCGACGACCACCATCAACTCGATCAGGGTGAAGGCACGCTGACCGCCGGCCCCCTCCCTGGGTACAGGTCTGCGCGGGTGAATGACAAAGCTCATGGCCCGAACCGCTCGAACGACAGTTGCGTGAAACCCCGGCCGAGGGCCGGGATGCGATGGGCCTATTGTCGAGCCGGCGTTAGCGGCGGGATGTGTCCTTAATTTTTCATCGGCGATACATTCGCTACCGCTCGCAGGTGGGGGGTGACCGCTCGTCTGTTGTCGTTTTTCGGGGCGGCTCTTCGTAGGAGCGAGCTTGCTCGCGAAGGGGGTTTGCCGGGGCTGACGACCGCATGGGTTTCGCCAAGGCTCAACCCATCCTACGAAAAGCGCCTCGGCACAGCCGGCAAGACAGTCGCCCCTGCGACGGAACCTCCCGGGAGCGTAGGGCGAATAACCGTTCGCGGTTATCCGCCGATACACCGAGGCCATGACCAACGCCCGGGCCAACCCTGGAGTCGCTGGGAGTCAAGGCCAAACGGCGGATAACGCCTTAGGCGTTATGCGCCCTACGGGTGGGGAAACAGCGTCGTAGGATGGGTTGAGCGAAGCGATACCCATCACCACGACCGAATGGGTTTCGCCAAGGCTCAACCCATCCTACGAAAAGCGCCTCGGCGCAGCCGGCAAGACAGTCGCCCCTGCGACGGAGCCTCCCGGGAGCGTAGGGCGAATAACCGTTCGCGGTTATCCGCCGATACACCGAGGCCACGACCAACGCCCGGGCCAACCCTGGAGCCGCTGGGAGTCAAGGCCAAACGGCGGATAACGCCTTAGGCGTTATCCGCCCTACGGGTGGCGGAACACCGTCGTAGGATGGGTTGAGCGAAGCGATACCCATCATCACCACCGCCGCGCTGGCGATCGCGGCCGTCACTCATTGTTGTTATTCGATGCCCTCGCGGGCGGACGGCCCACAGTACGAATTGCCTGTCAGAGCTTCAATTCGATAATCGCCATTGCGGGCGGTTATCGACCAAAACCCTGGCGCTCAGTGGAACAGCCGCGTGCTCAGCTCCCGGCTGGCCTCCAGCAGCACCGGTAGGAAGCGCGTCTCCAGCTCCTGGCGCGACACCCGGCCGACGTGGGTGCCGACGTTCAGCGCCGCCAGCACCTGGCCGGCGGAGTCCTTCAGCGGCACCGCCACCGAGCGCAGGCCCATCTCCAGCTCCTGGTCGATGATCACCCAGCCCTGCCGGCGGATCTCGGCGATGCTCGCGCGCAGGCCCTCCGGGGTGCACACCGTGCGGCTGGTCTTTACCTGCAGGTCGGCGTGGGCCAGGTAGTCCTCCAGGGCCTGGTCGTCGAGCCCGGCCAGGAGGATGCGGCCCATGGACGTGCAGTAGGCCGGCAGCCGGCTGCCCACGCTGAGGTCTACCGAGATCAGCCGCTGCGGCGTGGCCGAGCGGGCGATGTAGAGAATCTCGTCGCCTTCCAGCGTGGCCATGGAACAGGCCTCGCGCAGCTGCTCGCTGACGCGGTCCAGCAGCGGCTGCGCGGTGACCGCCAGCGGCGTCGAGGACAGGTAGGCATGGCCGAGGGTCAGCACCTTGGGCAGCAGCGAATAGGTGCGCCCGTCGGTGGTCACGTAGCCCAGCTTCATCAGCGTGTGCAGGCAACGGCGCACGGCGGCGCGGGGAATCTCGGTGCGGTGGCTGACCTGGGCGATGGTCAGGTGGCGCTTGCGCTCCTGGAATGCATGGATCACCGCCAGGCCGCGGGCCAGCGAGGTCATGAAGTTGGGATCGCCGGTGAAGGCCTCGATGCGCTTGGCCGGCGAAGCGACGATGGGCGGGGCCAGGGTGGCCTGGCTGGCGGAATGTTCGTCGGTCATGGCGAGGTCCTGTTGGCGGCAGATTCGGCCGATTATCGAAGCGTCGGGCGATAATCGCAAATGAAATGGGGCGATAATCGCCCACACCTGCAGAGGGGCAGTCCGGGCCGAGCCCGAGGTGGGTCATGCCAAGGTCAGGCGGCGGATAACCGCGAACGGTTATTCGCCCTACGCCATGATCGACCTGTACGCCGATACACCAGGCACACCCGCCCCGCCGAAGCCGGGCCCGATTCCCCTACAACGGCTCCAGCTTCAACTGCCGCAAGCGGCTCAGGGTCCGCCCGAAATCGATGGCGGTGCCACCTTCGGCCAGGCGCTCCAGCGACACGCTGGCGAACAGCTGCAGGCGCAGCTGGCGGTCGTAGGCGATGTCGATGAAGTTGAGGAAGCGCATGCTCACGTCCGGCGGGTAGTCGCCCAGCGGGCCCAGGCCGCTGACCGCCATGCGCGGGAAGTGCTCGATCAGCCACAGGTAGTCGGCCGCCGAGCGCGGGCGTTCGAACAGTTCGCTGAAGTCGAGCCAGGCGCGCCCCTCCTCCAGGGCGTGGATGCGCAGCGGGTGATGGTTGACGTCCAGCACCTGGTCGAACTGCGCCTGCTCGTCCAGGCCCAGGCGCTTGCCGATCAGGTCCAGATCGTCGGCGCGCGCCGGCCACAGGTAGCTGCCCCAGTTCTCCAGGGGCGTGGCGCGCAGGCGATAGTCCTCGCCGCCATCCAGCGGCACCACGTCGAAGCGCTTCTCGATCAGCTCGATGGCCGGACGGAAGCGCTCGCGGTACAGCGGGTTGGGGCACAGGCCCTCGGGCTCGTAGTTGGAGGTGCAGACCATGCCCACGCCCTCCTCCACCAGCACCTTGAGCATGCGCCCGAGCAGCATGGCGTCGCCGATGTCGTGCACGTGGAACTCGTCGAAGCACAGCAGCCGAGTCTGCGCGGCTATGTCGCGGGCGGCCCGCGCCAGCGGGTCAGCCTGGCCGGCGAAGGCCATCATGCGTTGCTGCAGCTCCTGCAGGAAGGCGTGGAAATGCACGCGGCGCTTGGCCTGCAGCGGCGCAGCGGCATAGAAGCAGTCCATCACGAAGCTCTTGCCGCGGCCCACGCTGCCCCACAGGTACACGCCCGCGGGCGGCTTGCGCAGCCAGGAGCGGCGGCCGCCGAGGAAGCCGTCCAGCCAGTCGGCCAGGTGCTCGATGGCCGACTGCTGCGAGCCGTCGGCGCTGTAGCCGCGCTCGTCCAGGGCCACGCGGAAGTGCCGCAGCACCCGCGCGGCCACCGATTCGTCGTCGAGGGAATGGTCGGAACTCAAGACACACCTTTCGACATCACCGACAGTGATGTCCCTTGCAAAACAGCGGATAAACCGCGAACGGACCTGGCCTGTGCCTGCTGCGGGGTGGCATGGTGGCAGGCAAAAACCCTGGCTTGTGTGCGGCATCACCTTGCCAACCGGTGCCGGTATTGGCATAACGATGGCCCCGGGCCTCAAGAAACAAGGAAGTTGCGATGCGCATAATCGGACGGATCATACTCGCTATCGTCCTATTGCTCCTGCTCGTGGGCGGCGTGCTGCTGTGGTACGTCGCCCACCCCAACGTGCCGCAGTACACCGCACCGGACAAGCTCAACCTCCTCCCGCAATGGGACCAGCAAGCCCGCGAGCACTACTACTACACGCCCCAGGGCACCCAGGTGAAGGGCCTGCTCTACGACTGGTTCATCCACCTGCGCCAGCCCTTCTCCAGCGAGAAATTCGCCGATCCGGCCAACCTCGCCCGCTACGGCTTCCTCATCGACCCCGAGCAGCTCAAGCCGGCGAAGGAGCGCAAGCTCGACCCGAACAACCCCGGCAACCTGCCGGTGGGCTTCGCCCGCCACCGCAACGGCGAGAACGGCCCGGAATACCTCGACATCACCTGCTCCGCCTGCCATACCGGCGAGCTGCGCTACAACGGCCAAGCCGTGCGCATCGACGGCGGCGCGGCCATGCACTCCATCGCCTCCACCGTGCCCACCGTGCGCGGCGGCGCCTTCGGCCAGGCGCTGGGCATGAGCATGCTGTTCACCTACATCAACCCCTGGAAGTTCGACCGCTTCGCCGAAGACGTGCTGGGCAAGAACCCTGATAAAGAGGCCAAGGCCGAACTGCGCGCCGGCTTCAAGGACGTGCTCGGCACCCTGCTGGGCACCGCCTGGAACGACAGCCGCCGGCGCCTCTACCCCACCGAGGAAGGCCCCGGCCGCGCCGACGCCTTCGGGCGCATCGCCAACGGCGTGTTCGGCGACCACATCAGCGCCGACAACTACCGCGTGGCCAACGCCCCGGTGAACTACCCGCAGCTGTGGGACATCTGGAAGTTCGACTGGGTGCAGTGGAACGGCTCGGCCATGCAGCCCATGGCCCGCAACATCGGCGAGGCCCTGGGCGTGGGCGCCACCCTCGGCCTGCTCGACGCCGACGGCCAGCCGGTGCTGGGCGACGCGCGCTATGCCTCCAGCGTGCGGGTGCAGGACCTGCATGCCCTGGAAGAAGGCCTCAAGACCCTCAAGCCGCCGGCCTGGCCGGAGCAGGTGTTCGGCGCCATCGACCTCAAGCGCGCCTCCCAGGGCCGCGCGCTGTTCCGCGAGAACTGCCAGCGCTGCCACGGCCCCCACGTGGTGGAACCGGACCAGCGCCTGGCCCCCGCGCGCGACCCGGAATGGAAGATGAGCATGATCCCCACCGCGGTGATCGGCACCGACCCGACCACCGCGGACAACATCGCCAACCACACCTACGACCTCACCCCGCTGAAATGGCAGCTCGACGAGCTGGACAAACTCAACGTGGTGCTGATGCCGCCGCCCAGCCAGCCGCTGGACCTGTCCAGGCTCTCCGCCGCCAAGGGCCTGGCCTACATCACCGCCTACGTCGAGCAGCGCGCCTACAAGGACGCCAACACCAGCCCCGAGGAGCAGAAGCGCATGAACGGCTACGGCCTGGAGATCGGCGTGCGCGAACTGACCGCCTACAAGGCCCGCCCGCTGGACGGCGTCTGGGCCACCCCGCCGTTCCTGCACAACGGCTCGGTGCCCAACCTGTTCCAGCTGCTCTCGCCGGTGGCCGAGCGCGACACCCAGTTCTACGTCGGCACCTTCGACTTCGACCCGAAATTCGTCGGCTACCGCACCGAACGCTTCCCCGGCGGCTTCCTGTACAAGACCGGCGTCACCGGCAACAGCAACCGCGGCCACGAATTCCGCGACGGCTGCCGCAAGGACGGCGCCATCGGCCGCGCCCTGAGCCCGGACGAACGCTGGGCGCTGGTGGAATACCTGAAGGTCCTGGGCAACCCGGCCTACGAAAGCCGCCTGACCGACGAACCCACCCCACCCTGGACACCAGGCCCGAACTGCGAGTGATGCCCGAGCGGAGCTGACCGGCTGACGATGTAGCCCCACCTCGCGCCATACGGCCCCCTCTCCCTTCAGGGAGAGGGCTGGGGAGAGGGAACCCACCTCCCCCGCCGCACCCAACCCACAGAAGAAAACCAAGAAAGCCCCCCCGCAAAGGACCGCCCCCATGCGCGCACTGCTCACCCGGATCTGGAACCTCCTCGGCAAATGGGTGGCGCTGCCCATCCTCTGCCTGGCCCTGCTCGGCCTCGTCGGCCTGGGCATCGGCTGGGTGTACTACAGCATCAAGTTCAGCGGCCCGGTCTCGACCCAGGAACAGATCCCGGCGAACGAAGCCCAACAGACCCAGGCCATCATCGAAGACGCCATCCGCATCGTCGAACAGCACCGCGACAACACCCGCGTGCTGCGCGACGCCCACGCCAAGGCCCACGGCTGCGTGAAGGCCGAAGTCACCGTCAACCCCAACCTGCCCACCGACCTGCGCCAGGGCGTGTTCGCCCAGCCGGGCAAGGTGTGGAACGCCTGGGTGCGCTTCTCCAACGGCAACGCCTACCCGCAGCAGGACAGCGCCAACGACGCCCGCGGCATGGCCATCAAGCTGCTCGACGTGCCCGGCGCCAAACTGATGCCCGGCAAGGGCCACGACGGCGAGCAGGACTTCGTCATGTTCAACCACCCGGTGTTCTTCGTCCGCGACGTGGCCGAATACCGGCAGAACTTCAACGCCCAGGCCAACGGCCAGAAGATCCTCGCCTTCTTCCCCAGCTGGAAGCCCAACACCTGGGAACTCCGCCACCTGCTGATCGCCCTGCAAACCCTCGCCCCGGCCCCGGCCAGCCCGCTGCAGGCCAGCTACTTCGGCATAGCCCCGTACAAGCTCGGCGAACAGAACAACATCAAATTCCGCAGCGTCCCAGCCCCGGGCGCCTGCCCCAACTACCAGTTGCCCAAGCTCAACGAAAAACTGCCGAACTTCCTGCGCACCGCGCTCTACCAGCAGCTCTCGATAGACCGCGTCCCGGCCTGCTTCGCGCTACAGGTGCAAAAACAGGACGCCAGCAAATACATGCCCATCGAAGACACCAGCGTGGAATGGAAAGAAAAGGACTCCCCCTTCCAGACCGTCGCCCTGGTCAGCATCCCCCCGCAGGACTTCGACAGCCGCGACCAAAACCTGATGTGCGACAACCTCTCCTTCAACCCCTGGCACGCCCTGCCGGAGCACCGGCCGATTGGTGGGATCAACCGGTTGCGCAAGGCGGTTTATGAGGCGGTGAGTGTTTATCGGCATGAGAGGAATGGGGTGGGTGGGGAGTGAGTTGCCCCGGCTGTGCGACTCCTCTAAATAGCGATCTGCAGCCCTCCCCGATACGGTAAACCGGTACGACTTGAAGCTCGTGTTGCACGGAACGCTTCAATCCTGAAGGGAAAAACATGCGTAAATACCTTGGCATTCTACCGCTGGCCTTGACTCTTACACTTTCCGGCTGCAGCTGGGAGCAAGTTGGACACAATGTTTCAGCGTTCGACAAAGTCGCGACCATGCGTTTCTTCGAACTGTATAAAACCGACATCCGCTATAGTGATTTCGATGAAGATACGGGCGTACGCTCGGCTAGCCGTGCTCCTCGCATGCTGCCAATGCGAATTGCGGATAATGACAAATGGATGGATTTCACCGATGACCTCGGTCCCAAATACATAACCTTTGGAAAACGTATCGAACGCGCTACCTTCCCCGACGGCCTGGAGCCCATCACTGAATTCCTGGCTTGGAGTGAACTGCCAGCAGCACAGCGTCTAAAGACCCTCGAAGCCCTCAATAACCGTGAAGAGTTCACTTCGATCGAGGCTCGTGTAGTGCAAGAGCGAGGAACGGACGAACCGCTACTGGTTTTCACCATGAGTTCGCTGCCCTTCACCAAGCAACCGGCATATGCGCTGGATAGTGACAATGCGTACCAAATGTTGCGAATGGCGACAATCTGGCATAAAACACCAAATTAACTTAGCCAAAAGCCAATAAAGCGCACGGCAATTCTCACTTGGCAAATATAGAACCAAGAAATTTGGTTTTGAGAAGCTTTCATTCGAATTCATGACTCTTTCAGTAATCGCCTAACGCTCTCTGACTCCTTGCTACACCCATTGAATAGACCATAACTTCTCTTGACCGCACCTCATCTCGTCCCTACCCTCTACCCGCCCCGTAAAAACGACGGGGCCGGGTTTAGCAGCCCGAATGACCAAAGGACGGAAACGCCTCGGCGAATCACCGCGATGGAACTCGCGCTGAAATTGCCGCAATGGCGGGCCGTATGGGGAGACCTTCGGGTCTGCCGGTCCTTTGGTCCCGGTCTGCTAACCCCGTACGGCTCCGCCTCCAACTCCGGTTAGCAGCGGCCTGGCGGCGGACTTTCAGACCAAAGAAAGGACCATTCCCATGGACGAATCCACCCTCCCCACCCCGCTCTACTTCTTCCACAAGCACCGCACCCTCCGCGCCCTGTTGCTTGACGACCAGGTCTGGTTCGTGCTGGACGATCTGCGCCGGTTGATCGGCCATCCCAGCTGCGAACGGCTGGCCAGGCGTCTGGAGGATGACCAGTTGTGCACGCAGTGGCTGCGCCTGGACGATGGCGGCAGCCTGGAGCGGCTGCTGGTCAGCGAGTCCGGTGCTTATGCGTTGTTGTTCCATTTCGCCCATGCCGATCTGGGTGGGTTGCGGCGGTGGATCAGTACGCAGGTGGTGCCGGAGGTGCGTTGTCAGGGCGGCGATGGCGGGCCGCGGCAGTTGTGCCTGAGTTGGGGGCGGCAGGGTGTGCGGGTGCTGGATTGGCAGGGGCAGTTGTGGGTGAACATGGCGGAGTTGCCGCGGGTGGTGCGCGGGTCTGCCGAGGCGCGGGCGGGTTGGCGGGAGTGGGCTCGGCGGTTGAGGTAGGGCTTATACAGAGCGCGATGCCCATTACGGGCTAGTGCTCACACCGGCCTGAATGCTACCGACGCCATATATGCTGATCGAACGGAAAATTCCCACAAGCAGCTAATCCCACCCTAGGAATCCGCCCGACATTCAAGGCTCGATCGCTTGTCTAGCTTGGCCCGCTTCACCCCGGCCAAGCAGGGCAGCAAGCATGAGTGCGGATGATTTCCGAGCAGCCGCCTACCCCTTCGACCGCAGTTGGGCCCCAGAGCCCGACTGGAAGCCTTCCAGCGACTGGCATACCGACCGCAGCTGGGCACCGGACAAGGGCTGGAGCCGCTTCACCGAACCACCCAGGCGCCGCCAGGACAACGGCGGCGCCTCCTTCGTGGCCTGGGAGCCCAAGCCCGAACGCGTACCCGAGGTCGGCCAGCCACCATCCGGCCTGTTCAAGCGCCCGGCCAAGCTGGAGCCCGGCTTCCATATCGTGCAGCGCAGCATGAGTTTCGAGCAGTTGCTGGCGCACCTCTTCCCCGAAAAGGCCCATTCCTACCTCATCAGCCGCCTCAAGGCGCTCAACCCCACTCATGCCCAGGGTTTCAAGGCCGGGGAAATCTTCGTGATCGGCGACCTGCTCAACCCTACCGCCTGCCTGCGCGAAGAAGCCGAGCTGATGGCCGCCGCCGCTCAAGTACGCACGGCCCTGGAACCGCTGAGCGAGGAGGAAGCGGATTTCATGGTCAGGCACCAGGCCGAGATCGCCAACATCCTCGGCGGCGCCGGCACCTCGCTGGGGCTGACCAAGGACGTGCTGGACAAGGGCCTGCGGCAGATCGGCGAAACCCTGCGCGACATCGAATACCTGCACCAGACCGAATTCGCCACCCATGGCCACCTGCGCAGCCATAACTTCTTCGTCAGCCGCCGCCAGCTGCTCACCCACCTGGACTCCCAGCTCAAGGCCACCTTCATGAACAAGCAACTCAACCTCGGCCACCACCCCCTACTGCACCGTGACCTGGGCATTTCCACCCGCAGCCTGGTCCACCACTGGAGCCGCTCCGGCGCGCCGGGGCAGATTCCTGGCTATGCCACACACATCGAGGAGGTGGCCAAGGCGGCACGGTATCTGAAGTACGGCGGCTATATCGGCATCGGGTTGGGGGGTACGGCGTCTGCACTGAAAGTGCAGGAAGTGTGTCGAGCCGGTGATACCGAGCAATGCAAGAAGGTTCGGTTTACCGAGACGGGAGGTTTCGTTGGCGGTTTGACCGGGGGAGCCGCCGCCGGCTGGCTGCTCTCCGGTGGGACAGCAGGTTCGGTCTGCACTGCCCTCGGGATTGCAGGTGGAGTTGGCGGTGTCGTTTGCGGCCTAGTGGTAGTAGGCGTTGCAAGTTACGCAGGCGGCAAAGGCGGCGAATGGGCAGGAGAATTGGCTGCCGAAGAAGTCTATAAGGTGCAACGATGATCGATTTCTACAGTTGGCATCCCTATCTCCGAATAGCTTGCCTTCTTTCACCCTTCGTAATCTTGCTGTCCGGCGCAGCGGTCCTGGCCTATACAACGCACCGCCACTATGAGCGGATCCTCGCTGCGTTTCCCAATAGTCCTGGCGTCAATAATTACAACCGAATATGGGCGGGCTCCAGTTTCCGCTCGCGCTGTATGCAGGTCTCCAGCACAGCTGGCTTCGTACTTCTGCTGACAAAAATCAATATTCGTCGTGGCCATCTGAGCCCCGAAGACCTATGTAATTTCCCACCTGATATCAGGCGGCTCATGCTCATTTCAGGCAGCCTTCTGCTCGTGGGTTCAGCATGGCTGTTTCTACTTGTGGGCCTGCTCAAGCTCAGTGGCGTGAAGTGACCAGACCAGCCAGCAATACCAGCCTGCGCCAAGGCGCAAAAGATGTGCGAAACCGAGGCTGGCGAAAGAACTCAACTTACCGAGACAGCGAGCTTTACTGGAGCCCTCGCGCTTGGCGGACTCAGCGCAGGAGCGACAGGCATGATCACGCCATATATTTGTGCAGCACTTGGAGTTCCTTCGGGGGGGAGCCGGTGCAGTGGCATGCAGCCTAGTGCTGATCGGAATAGGAAGCTATATAGGGGGAAAGAGTGGAGGGACAGGGGGTGAGTGGATTGGGGAGCATATATATGAGCAAAGCAGGAGATGAGTAAATTCTGGAGTTCAGAATGGGCCTTTTTCTTCATGACTGCTCCTTATGCTATTGGAATTCTAGGCATGGCGGCTCATATCTACGTTACATTTCGCCACCGTGAAACAATCACTAGAGCCTTCCCCAACAGTCCAATTATTCGAAACCACATGGCAACATGGATGGGCCATAGTATTCCAGCGCGCCTCATTCAAACATCCATGGTTAGCGGCATCATTCTCTGGCCAACCATTCATATTAGACGCGGAGACCTCGACCCTGAAGAAATACGTAACTTCCCCTACTCCATAAGGCTTATCATGAGTATTTCTGCTGGCCTCATGATTACCGGGGTTCTCTGGGGAGTATTAAGTGTTTTACTACTCAAGCTCAGCTATTCATCGTAGCGCCGACTTCGATAGTGTGCTTTGCAGATTGGCTCCGATTGGAGCAGGAAGTTACCTGAGAGGTGTGGAAAGAGAAGGTTTTGGTGGTTGGCTAGGAGAAAAGTTTACAAGGTGCAAATTTGACTAACATCAACACTTGGCCGCTAAGCCTTCAGATTGCGTTTGGACTAATCCCTTTTCATCATCTGTGTCGCGGGAGTAACACTAATTGGCTATATCTCCAATCGTCATTATAAAACCATTACCACTGCCCTCCCGAATAGTGCAGGCGTGAGAAATACCGCCAGATTCTGGGCGGCCCCCAGTTTCCAGGCTCGACATCTACAAGTCATCACCATATCCAGCTTCGTGTTATGGCCGAGGGGAGCGATACAACGTGGAGAACTGAATGCCGAGGAGATTAGGAGGTTTCCTTGCTCCGTTAGACGTCTGATATGGATTGCCTGGTGGCTCTGCATCATTGGATCCCTTTGGTTGCTTGTCGGTATTGGCCTCATCCGACTGAGCGATGCCCGATGAACTTGGTCTCCTTAAATGATGCCCTCATGCTATGCCACACATATAGAGGAGAGGGTCAAAACCGCACGATATCTGAAGTACGGCGGCTATATCGGCATCGGGTTGGGGGGTACGGCGTCTGCGCTGCAAGTACAGGAAGTCTGTCGGGGTGGAGAAACCGAGGCCTGCAAGAAGGCACGCTTCACTGAAACAGCCAGCTTTTTCGGCGGGATTGGGCTTGGAGGACTCAGTACAGCGGCAACGACCGCAAGTGCTCCTTACCTTTGTGGTGCCATCGGATTCGCCTCTGCCGGGGCCGGAGGGTTTGTCTGCAGCTTGGTATTGATAGGCATAGGCAGTTACATCAGTGGCAAAGGTGGAGAATGGGGTGGCGAAATGGCAGGTGAAGAAATCTACAGGGTGCTCCAATGATTGACTTTTACAGCTGGCACCCTTACGCCCGGATTGCCTTTCTTATTGCGCCAGTGGCAATAGGAACTCCCGGCATGGCTATTCAGGTTTACATAGCGCTTTACCACCACCAGAAAATCACCGCAGGCTTTCAGAGAAGCCCGATCGTTCGGGGTTTCGTCGGGAACTGGTCCGGCTCGAGCCTGGGGGCGCGTCTTATTCAGGTATCCATGATGGGAGGCATCATCCTCTGGCCAGGCTCCCATCTTCGTCGGGGCACCCTGGATCCTGAAGAACTACGCAGTTTCCCTCCCGCCATCAAACGTCTTCTGGTCGTTTCCCTTGTTTTTGTATTTACGGGAGTAGCTTGGGCAGCCATTGGATTCAGCCTGCTCAAACTCAGCGGCGTGAAATGACCCCCCTCATCATTCCGCAGAGAAAGAAAAGCCCCCAGGCCGTCTCGGCCACCACCCCCTGCTGCGCCGCGACCTGGGCATTTCCACCCGCAGCCTGGCCCACCACTGGAGCCGCTCCGGCGCCCCCGGACAGATTCCCGGCTATGCCACACATATCGAAGAGGTGGACAAGGCGGCGCGATATCTGAAGTACGGCGGCTATATCGGCATTGGCTTTGGGGCTACTGCGTCTGCGTTGAAGGTGCAGGAGGTGTGTCGGGCTGGAGAGTCCGAGGCTTGCGAAAGAGCGCGATTTACTGAAACAGGGAGTTTCGTAGGAGGACTTGGAGGAGGCGCAATTGCCGTTCCTCTGGTTGGCCGTTTTGCTGCCATACCGATCTGCGCAGCGATTGGACTCGGCTCTGCGAGAATTGGCGGTGCTGTTTGCGTAGTTCTTGTAGTTGGAGGTGCCTCATTTGCAGCAGGCTCGACCGGTGAGAAATTTGGTGAAACGGCTGGAGAGAAAATCTATGAAGGAGTCCACAAGAAGTGAGCTTTGAAAGCTGGTTTGACGATTGGCCATTATTATTACAGATAACTTTTTTCTTAACGCCCTTCGCTATAGGGGTAGCAGGAAAGTTAATCACTCTCTTCATGGTCAGGCACGATCTTGAAACATTGCTCTCAGTATTTCCAAAAAGCATCTACGTGAAAAGACAGACTATAATCTGGAAAGGCTCTGGCTTTCTCTCTCGCTACATGCAGCTAAATACAATATGCGGGGCAATACTCATGTCCCGGTACTACCTGAGCCGCGGAGAGCTTGAGCACGAAGAACTACTAAACGTCCCCCAAAATATTAAGTTCAGAGCACTTCTATCGTCTTGGCTACTTGGCATAAGTCTGACATGGATAATCACGGGATCACTATTATTTAGCTAACCATCCCTCCATCCATCCTGAAGCACTGAAATCCTTTCAGGCCGAAGGATGAGCTTTGCAGAAATCACAAATCAAATTTACATACTACAAACAACAATATGAACGAATTCTGGAATTCATGGTGGGCATTTTCATTCATGCTCAGCCCATTCCTAGTTAGCCTGTCCGGTATGGCTCTTGGCATCTACATTGCTTGCAGCCGCGACTTCAAGGGCATACTGGTAGCGCTTTCAAATAGCGAGCTACCCAAACGAACAAGTCTCATCTTGGGTAGCCAAGACCTTATCTCTCGCTGCCATCTGGTCAGCTCCATCGGCGGCGCCCTTCTGCTTCCCGACAGGAGTATTCGCCGAGGCCTTCTTGATAGGGAGGACATGCGCAACTTCCCGCCCGCACTCAGGCGCCGCCTACTGATTTCAACCTGGATGGTTATCGTGGGAATGGCTTGGCTGGGCCTGATGCTCGCCCTACTGAAGCTAAGTGGTGTGAACTAACAGACCCCATGCAGTTCGGGTCTCATCGGTACGTAAAGCTTCACCACTTAGAAATTTCTGATGGCGGAAGCTGAAAATTACGTAGGCGGCGAATGAGACGGGGAGATTGCAGGGAAAAATAGCGGCGGTGGATCAGTACGCAGGGGGTGCCGGAGGTGCGTTGTCAGGGCGGCGATGGCGGGCCGCGGCAGTTGTGCCTGAGTTGGAGGCGGCAGGGTGTGCGGGTGCTGGATTGGCAGGGGCAGTTGTGGGTGAACATGGCGGAGTTGCCGCGGGTGGTGCGGGGGTCTGCTGAAGCGCGAGCGAGTTGGCGGGAGTGGGCTCGGCGGTTGAGGTAGGTGGTTTTCGTAGGAGCGAGCTTGCTTGCGAACCGCATGGCACCGCGTTTGTTCGCGAGCAAGCTCGCTCCTACGAAAAGCCGTGGTTGCCTGTAACGTTAGCTGGTCTTGCCTGCGATTCGCGCGCAGGGTGCGCTCCTACAAGGGGGGCGGTGTGACGTGCTGGGTTGTAGGTGCTTGCGTTTCCCGGTAATTGCAGCGTTTGGGGATGACTCCGTTCCCTCTCCCCAGCCCTCTCCCTGAAGGGAGAGGGAGTCGTTCGGCGTGGCGGGGAGGGTCGGTGCCGACCTGTAGGAGCGGGCCCTGCCCGCGATTCGCGCGCAGGGCGCGCTCCTACAAGGGGTACGGTGTGAAGTGCTGGGTTGTAGGGGCTTGCGTTTCCCGGTGATTGCGGTGTTTGGGGGGGACTCCGCTCCCTCTCCCCAGCCCTCTCCCTGAAGGGAGAGGGGGCCGTTTGGTGTGGGCGGGAGGGTCGGCATCGGCCTGCAACGCTAGAGTCGCCTTTAAGTGGCGGTGGGTGTTTCAGCGCCAGTCGAGGATCGGCCAGCCGGCGGTTTCGGCGTGGTGGCGCAGGGCTGGGTCGGGGTTTACCGCGCGGGGGTTTTGGACCAGGGATAGCAGGGCCAGGTCGTTGCGGGAGTCGGAGTAGAAGTGGGCGCCGGCCAGGCTTTCGTTCTGCTCTTGCAGCCAGGCTTGCAGGCGGGTGACCTTGCCTTCGCGGTAGGTCAGGGTGCCCTGAGTGCGGCCGCTGTAGGTGCCCTGGTGCTGCTCCAGGTCGATGGCCAGGACTTCGGCCACGCCCAGGCGGGCGGCGATGCTGGCGACTAGGAAGTGCGCCGAGGCGGAGATGACCAGCAGGCGGTCGCCGGCTTCGCGGTGCTGGTTCAGGCAGCCCATGGCGTCGAAGCGGATGCAGGGGCCTATGACTTCCGTGACGAAGGGTTCGACCGCCGCGGCAACGGCTTCGGCGGTGCGCCCGGCCAAGGGCGCCAGGGTGAAGGCCATGTAGTCTTCCATCGCCAGCCGGCCTTCGGCGTACAGGGCCATGAGTGCCCGTTCGTGGCGGACGAAGGCGTCGCCTTCCACCCAGCCCAGGTCGGCCATGTGCCGGCTCCACAGGCTGGCGCAGTCGCCGTCGATGAGGGTGTCGTCCAGGTCGAAGAGTGCGAGGGCCATGGGCGTTCTCCTTGTTTAGTCGGGAATGCTGGCCGGGCCGCGGGCGGCCCGGTGGTGGCTCAGCGGGCTTGCAGGGCGGTGGCGGGTGCGGCGCCTGCCCTCCCCTGCGGGAGGCTGTGCCAGAACGGCACCAGCAGCAGGCATGCGGTCAGCGCGGCGCAGGTGAAGAGGATGAACACCGAGAAGGTGTCGAAGTAACCGGGCAGCAGGCCTCCGAGGATCGCCCCCACCGAACCGCAGCCGTTGACGAAGCCGGTGGCGGTACCGGCGGCCTGGCGGGTGCCGAAGTCGATGGCGGCGGCGCCGCTGATCATCGAGTCGGGGCCGTAGAGGGTGACGCCCATGAGGAACAGCAGCCCCACCACCAGGTACAGGTTGCCGCTGAGCAGCACCGGGGTGAACAGCGCCAGGCACGCCGCCAGCGCCAGCAGGCTGAGCACGCAGGTGGGCATGCGCCGGGCGCCGAACAGCCGGTCCGAGGCCAGGCCGATGAGGATGGGCCCGAGCAGGCCGGCGACCTCGAAGGCGGTGGGGACGACGGCGGCGGCGACCTTGCCGATTTCCGGCATGCGTTCGTAGATGATCACCGGGCCCCAGAACAGGATGGCGTAGCGCGCCGGCTTGAGCAGAAAGTAGGCCAGCCCCAGGACCAGCACGGTGCGGTTGCGCAGCACCTGGCGCAGTGAGTCCCACAGGCCGGTGGTGGCTTGCGCCTGCGTTTCCTGTTCGTCGTCCGCTGGCGGCAGGCCGACGTCTTCCGGGCGGTTGCGTTGCAGCAGCAGGAATAGGCAGCCCACGGCCAGCACCACGCCGGCGGAGGCGCTGAAAGCTACCTGCCAGTCGTCGCTGAGCTGGTAGGCGCACCAGCCGACGAAGGGCGTGGCCACCAGGCCGCCGAAGGCGTAGCAGGTGCTCCAGTAGCCCATGGCGCGGCCGCGCTCGGCGGTGGAGAAGAAGCCGCCCATGTTCTTGCACAGCCCCGACCAGCCGGTGGACTGCGCCAGGCCCTGGACGACCATGCAGGTGGCGAAGATCGGCACGGTGGCGAAGGTGCCCATGGCCAGCGCCGCCAGGGCCGAGACGAACAGCCCGCCGCCCACCACCACGCGCGGGCCGAAGCGGTCGGCGAAGCTGCCCCAGACGAACTGGCCCACGGCGTAGGCGGCGAGGTAAAGGGCGTCCAGGTCGGCCATGGCCGCCTTGTCGAGGACGAAGCCGGGGTCTTCGCCGATGCCGAGCTTGGCTACGGAGAAGGCCTTGCGAGTGAAGTAGAAGGCGGCGTAGGCCAGCCAGGTGATGGCGAAGATCTGGATGCGCCAGCGCTGCCGGGCCGTCCAGCCGCCGCTTCGAATCTGCATGGTGGTGGTCCCCCATTGGTTGTTCTTGTCGTGGGTGCGACCGGTGCACGGCAAGGCCTGGTCCGGCGCGTGGGGGCGATCTTAGGGGTGGCGCGCCGCGCAGAACTTGACCGCCGGCTCACGCGGCGAACCCCTGGGGTCAAGTCCCACAACGCTCGGCGCAATTGCGGAAATCAGCTACGGCAAGGGCGAGGCAGAACTGTCGGAAATCCGCCCGTCTCCGGCAAGAGTGTGGCGTGGGCAGGTGACGGGCGGGGCTTTGGCGGCGGGCCGGGATTCAGAGGGCGTTTGCCTGGCGTTGGCGCTCAGGTGCCCAGGTAGCGCTCCGGCCAGCGCAGCTCCCAGGCCTCCAGTTCGGTGCCGCTGGGTGGGCGGCAGCCGGCGCGCAACGGCGCCACGGCCGCCGGCGGGCTGGGCAGGTCGCAGTGGATGGCGGGGTTGGCGCTGGCGTAGCGGCGCGCGGCCTCGGCGCAGGCTGAGGCTTCGTCTTCACTGGCGCATACGATGAAGAACGTCCCCAGGAAGACCTTCCATGCGGGCGGATCACCATCGGTCTGTTCGATCCGGATGTCCATGGGCCCAAGCATAGCCACACATTTATTACGGGAAGGCGCAGGTCGTCGCCTGGGTGGGGGGCCGCTGGTCGGGGTGGTAATGCCAGGTTCGATGCCGAGTGGACGGTGGCCGAGGTCAGGCTCGACACCGAGCGGGCCGGTAACCAAGGTCAAACGGCGGATAACGCCAGAGGCGTTATACGCCCTACGCCAGGCCTGGGCTCAATACTGCTCCGGCACCAGCATTTCCGCTGGCGTGGGGATTCGCACGTAGTCGGCGTGGCGTTGGCGCGCCGGTAGTTCGATGGGCTTGTGCGCCACTTCTTCGTAGGGCACCTGGCCGAGCAGGTGGTGGATGCAGTTCAGCCGCGCGCGCCTCTTGTCATCCGCCTGCACCACCCACCAGGGCGCCTCGGCGATGTGGGTGCGTTCGAGCATGGTTTCCTTGGCCTTGGTGTAGGCCTCCCAGCGCCGCCGCGATTCCAGGTCCATGGGGCTGAGCTTCCATTGCTTGAGCGGGTCGTGGATGCGGCTGAGGAAGCGCAGGTGCTGCTCCTCGTCGGTGATCGAGAACCAGTACTTGACCAGTTGGATGCCCGAACGCGCCAGCATGCGCTCGAACTCCGGCACGCTGCGGAAGAACTCTTCGTACTGCTCGTCGTTGCAGAAGCCCATCACCCGCTCCACCCCGGCGCGGTTGTACCAGCTGCGGTCGAACAGCACGATCTCCCCCGCCGCCGGCAGGTGCGAGACGTAGCGCTGGAAGTACCACTGGGTGCGCTCGCGGTCGTTCGGCGCCGGCAGCGCGGCGACACGGCACACGCGCGGGTTGAGGCGCTGGGTGATGCGCTTGATCACCCCGCCCTTGCCTGCGGCGTCGCGGCCTTCGAAGAGCACCACCAGCTTGTGTCCGGTCTTGACCACCCAGTTCTGCAGTTTCACCAGTTCGCCCTGCAGGCGGAACAGTTCGCCGAAGTAGCGCTGGCGCAGCAGGTGCTGTTCGAAGTTTTCCAGGGTGTCGGCGCGCAGGCCGTCGAGGTCGTAGAGCTCCTGCCAGTCGAGTTCGAGTTCCTCGTCGCGGTCGTCGAGCGCCTCCTGGCGGATGCGCTGGGGCAGGGTCTTGTCGTTGAGCAGCATGGGGTCAGCACTCGCAAGTCGGTATGGGCCGTCACTGGCTCCGTCACTCAGGCGTGACATTTTCATGACAGAAAAATGTAGTTACGACTGATGACAGAATCATGACAAAAGGGCCTTTCGCCTCACGAAAAGCTGCGGACCAGAGCGGTTGGGGGTGGCAGGGTGCCATGGGAGGGAATCGCGGACGGAGTCCGCTCCTACGGGGGGAACACTGCGATTTCCCAGCTGCGGGCCCTGCCCGCGATTCGCGCGCAGGGCGCGCTCCTACAGGGGAGCGGCGCGGCTGGGGCAGCGTAGGAGGATCTCATCCGCGAATCGCGCCGGTGGTTCAGGTTATCGCGGACAAGGTCCGCTCCTACAGTCACTCCGGGGCGCAGGTTCAGGCGTCGATCACCGGGCGCTGTTTGTTCTGGTACTTGAAGGTGCCGCTGGCGGTGGCCACGGTTTCGCCCGCGGCGTTGCGGACTTCGGCTTCGCAGAAGGCGATGGAGCGGGTGCGGTGGCGGACCTGGCCGAAGGCTTCGAGCACTTCGCCGACGTCGCCGCCGGGGCGCAGGAAGCTGGTCTTCATTTCGACGGTCACGCAGCCGCGGCCTTCCTCGTCGGCATGGCTGCAGGCCAGAGCCATGGCCACGTCGAGCAGGCTCATGAGCACGCCGCCGTGGGCGTTGCGCCAGCCATTGAGGTGCTCGCGCTCCACGCGCAGCACCAGGTGACCGTCGTGCTCGCCGGCGCCGGCCGGCTGGTAGCGGAACTTCAGGTGGTCGAGAAAGGGAATCTCGATGCCACGGTATTCGGTGTAGGACTGCAGGTGCGAAGGGTCGAAGCTCATGGGCCATCCGGTGGAAGTTGACGGGCAGGATCATTTCAACGCATCGGCCAGCCCCGGCGTATCACTCCTTCGGATGAATCTTCAGCGCCGCCCCTTGCGGTTGCGCTCGCCGTCGCGCTGCAGTTCCACCGCCTGGACGAACAGCTCGTCCACCATCAGCGTCTGGATGGGTTCCTCGCACAGCAGCGACAGGCTCATGGATTCGATGGCCTGGTTGTATTCCAGGCGCGCGATGCCGCACAGCAGGATGCGCTGGTTGAAGCCGACGCGGCCGCGGTCGATCAGTTGCTCGCGGACGGTCTCGCCGTCCTGGTAGCTGACTTTCAGCGTCACCTGGGCGTCGCCGGTGGTGGCCAGGTGCAGCCACACCGCGACGTTGAAGTCGGCGCGCCAGCCGCGCCCGACCTTCTTCGCTACGGCCTGCTGGATCAGGTGCCGGGGAACGTGGCTGATGAGTCTGCTGTGGGATTGCATGGAAGACATGTGCACAAACGTGGGTTCACTGCGGAAGACCGCAGTCTAGGCAAGGGAGTTCAGCGATGCAGCCAGCATCGGGTAGCGTCCCATATCGGTTCCGATACAAGGCTTGAGGCCGGCGCGAGGGCCGGCCGGGGCGGGGTCAGCCGAGGAGGTCGAGGCTGGGCTGGGTTCGTTCGACGCCATACATCTGCTTCAGGGCCACCGGAGTGGCAGTGGGTGCGACCGGCTGGCTGCCGGAGTCGGCCTGCTGCGTGATCTTTTCCCTGATGCGCTGGGCTATTTCGTTCTCGATGCGCTCGCGGTCCTCGGCGGGCATGGCGTCGAGCTGTTCCTGGGTGACGTCCATGTCCTGCATGACGCTGTGCCGCAGCTTTTCGCCGGGGCTGAGCTTCATGTAGGCGAGGAATTCGTCCAGGGGGCCGCCGCCACTCTGCGCGGCGCCGCCGGAGGATGCTACCGCGCCGGAGGGCGCCTCGCTCGTACCGCTCGTCGTCGCGCTCGCGCTGCTGGCGTTGGCCAGGTAGCTGGCGAACTCGCTGGCGCCGGCGACCACGCCGCGCACCAGCTTGCTCGCCAGGCCGATGCCGCTCAGGCCGTCGATGATGTTCATGGGCAGGTCTCCCGTGCCGAAGAAGGGAAGCTTGTATCGGGCAAGAAACACGCCAGGATGCCGGCCGGCGGTCATGACGGCGCCGCCCTCCCCTGTAGGAGCGAGCTTGCTCGCGAACCGCATGGCAGCGGTGCAGCCGGGAAAAGCCGTTCGCGAGCAAGCTCGCTCCTACGAAGAGCCTGCCGTCGGCAAGCGCCTGCCGTGGGTGGCAAGGGCTTGCCGGAATCCACAATGAAAACGCCCGCCGCGGCTTGCACCGTGGCGGGCGTCGGGTTAACGCCTGGGCTCAGCCGAAGCGACCGGTGATGTAGTCCTCGGTCTGCTCCTTGGCCGGCTTGGTGAACAGGGTGTCGGTGTCGCCGAACTCGATCAGGTCGCCGAGGAACATGAAGGCGGTGTAGTCCGAGCAGCGCGCGGCCTGCTGCATGTTGTGGGTGACGATGACCACGGTGAACTCCTGCTTGAGCTCGGTGATCAGCTGCTCGATGCGCCCGGTGGAGATCGGGTCCAGCGCCGAGGTCGGCTCGTCGAGCAGCAGCACCTGGGGCTTGAGCGCGATGGTGCGGGCGATGCACAGGCGCTGCTGCTGGCCGCCGGAAAGGCCCTGGGCGCTGGCGTTCAGCTTGTCTTTCACCTCGTCCCACAGGGCCGCGCCGCGCAGGGCCTGCTCGACGCGGTCGTCCATCTCGCGGCGGCTGACCTTTTCATGGTGGCGCACCGCGTAGGCGATGTTCTCGTAGATGGTCATCGGGAACGGCACCGGCTTCTGGAACACCATGCCCACCTGGCTGCGCAGGCGGTTCATGGAGTAGCCGGGGGCGAGGATGTTCTCGCCGTTGAGCAGCACCTCGCCGCGCGCTTCCTGCTTCGGGTACAGGGAGTAGATGCGGTTGAAGATGCGCAGCAGGGTCGACTTGCCGCAGCCGGACGGGCCGATGATGGCGGTGATGCACTTCTCCGGGATGTCCATGTTGATGGACTTGAGCGAACGGTGCTCGCCGTAGAAGAACTCCAGGTCGCGAACGCGGATCTTGGTGCGTTCGGCGGCGATGGCGGTGGTCATGGCAGTCATCAGGATGCCCTATTGCGCAGAAGGATGAGACGGGAGGTGAGGCTGAGCAGCAGTACGAACAGGGTCAGCACCAGGGCGCCGGCCCAGGCCAGGGCGTTCCAGTCGCTGAAGGGGCTCATGGCGTACTGGAAGACCACGACGGGCACGCTGGCCATGGGCTTGAGCAGGTCGCTGCTCCAGAACTGGTTGCCGAAGGCGGTGAACAGCAGCGGCGCGGTTTCGCCGGTGATGCGCGCCAGGGCCAGGAGGATGCCGGTGATCACCCCGGCGCGGGCGGCGCGCAGGACGATCTGCAGGGTCAGCTTCCATTGCGGCACGCCCAGGGCCAGCGCGGCTTCGCGCATGGTGGTCGGCTGCAGCTGGAGCATTTCGTCGGTGGTCCGCACCACCACCGGGATCACCAGCAGGGCCAGGGCCAGGGCGCCGGCGATGGCGGAGAAGCCCACGCGGTGGTCGGTGAGGTAGTTCAGCGGCAGGATCACGCTGGTGTAGACGAACAGGCCCAGGACGATGGACGGCGCCGACAGCAGGATGTCGTTGATGAAGCGCACCACGGTGCCCATGCGGGTGTGGCGGGCGTATTCGGCCAGCCAGATGCCCGCCATCAGGCCGATGGGGGTGCCGATCAGCAGCGCCAGCGCGCTCATCAGCACGCTGCCGTAGAAGGCGTTGGCCAGGCCGCCCTCGGCCCCCGGCGGCGGCGTCATCTTGGTGAACAGGTTGAGGTTCAGCGCCTCGATGCCGTGGCTGATGGTGGTCAGCAGGATCCACGCCAGCCACATCAGGCCGAACAGGGTGGCGCCGCAGCTGAGCAGCATGGCGGCGCGGTTCTTCAGCGCGCGGGTGCGATACAGGCTTTCGTTGCCGGCCATGTCACTTGCCCTCCTTCTGGGCCAGGCGCAGCAGCATCAGGCGAGCGGCGGCGAGAACGATGAAGGTGACCACGAAGAGCAGGAAGCCCAGGGCGATCAGCGAGGAGCGGTGCAGGTCGGTGTAGGCCTCGTTGAATTCGTTGGCGATCACCGAGGCGATGGAGCTGCTGGGCATCAGCAGCGAGGCGGAGAAGTGCTGCGAGTTGCCCAGCACGAAGGTCACCGCCATGGTCTCGCCCAGGGCGCGGCCGAGGCCGAGGAAGATGCCGCCGACCACCGCCGAGCGGGTGTAGGGCAGGACGATGTCCCAGACCACTTCCCAGGTGGTGTTGCCCAGGGCGTAGGCAGATTCCTTCAGGGTGGTCGGTACGCTGTTGAACACTTCGTTCATCACCGAGGTGATGAAGGGGATGATCATGATCGCCAGGACGATGCCGGCGCTGAGCATGCCGATGCCCAGCGGCGGGCCCTGGAACAGGCCGCCGATCAGCGGCAGCGCGCCCAGGTAGTCGTTCAGCCAGGGGGCGATGTGCTGGGCCATGAACGGGCCGAAGACGAACAGGCCCCACATGCCGTAGATGATCGAGGGGATGCCGGCCAGCAGCTCGACGGCCGCGGCCACCGGCATGCGCAGCCACGGCGGCGCCAGCTCGGTGAGGAAGATGGCGATGCCGAAGCTGACCGGTACGGCGATCAGCAGCGCCAGGAAGGAGGTGACCAGGGTCCCGTAGATTGGTACCAGGGCGCCGAATTTGTTGTTCACCGCATCCCATTCGGTGCTGGTGAGGAAGTCCAGGCCGAAGTGCGAGAAGGCCAGGCTGCCGCCCCACAGGGTGGAGCCGGCGACGCCGGCGAGCAGCAACAGCACCAGCAGCGCGGAGCCGAACATGGCGTTGCGGAACCAGCGATCGTGGCGCTGGTCGCGCTGGGCGCGGTCTTCGGCTTCGGCGGCCTTCAGGTTGGGCATGGCGAGGGACGGTGAGGATTCGGTAGACATCGGTTCATCCAAGCAAGCGAACCGCCGCACGGGGGTTCCGGGCGGCGGTCCTGGTCATTCACCCGATCAGCGGGCGAAGTCCGACTTCCAGTAGCCTTCGATGCGCTTGACCAGGGATTCCGGCAGCGCCACGTAGTCCAGGGCGGCGGCCTGCTGCTGGCCGTTCTCCAGGGACCACTTGAAGAAGTGGAAGGCGGCCTGGGCCTGTTCCGCGTTCTTCGGTTGCTTGTACATGATGATCCAGGTGGTGGCGGTGATCGGCCACGCGGTGTCGCCCGGGGCGTTGGTCATCAGCAGGTTGAAGTCTTTGGCGTTGGCCCAGTCGGCGGTGTCGGCGGCAGCCTGGAAGCTCTTGGTGTTGGGCTGCACGAACTTGCCGGCGGCGTTCTTCAGCGAGGCGTAGGCCATCTTGTTCTGCAGGGCGTAGGCGTACTCGACGTAGCCGATGGAGTTCTTGATCTGCTTGACGTAGGCGGAGACGCCTTCGTTGCCCTTGCCGCCCATGCCGACCGGCCAGGGTACGGTGGTGCCGAAGCCGATCTTGTCCTTCCACTCCGGGCTGACCTTGGACAGGTAGTTGGTGAAGTTGTAGGAAGTGCCCGAACCGTCGGAACGGCGGACCACGGTGATCTTGGTGGCCGGCAGCTTCAGCTCGGGGTTCAGCGCGGCGATGGCCGGGTCGTTCCAGTCGGTGATGCTGCCGAGGAAGATCTTGGCCAGGGTTTCACCGTCCAGGTGCAGCTTGCCCGGCTCGACGCCGTCCAGGTTGACCACCGGCACGATGCCGCCGATCACGCTGGGGAACTGGCCCAGGCCGGCCGCTTTCAGGTCGTCGGCCGACAGCGGGGCGTCGGAGGCGCCGAAGTCGACGGTGGCGGCCTTGATCTGGGCGATGCCGCCGCCGGAGCCGATGGACTGGTAGTTGATGCGATTGCTGGAAGACTTGCTGTATTCCTGGGACCACTTCGACAGCACCGGGTAAACGAAGCTGGAGCCGGCGCCGGTGACATCAGTGGCATGGGCCAGGCCGGTCAGGGCCATGGAAGCCAGCAGGACGGACAAGCGGGTTTTGCTGAGCAGCATCACGTCAATACCTCAATATGGGAGGAAGTCCGGGAAGTCCCCGGTTGGTTAGAAGACGTGATGATTTAATGCCGTGAATATGTACGCTTTATGACAGCGAGATTAATAATCCGCGTACTGGCAACTTAATGGCAGCGCGGGTGTCCGCCCTCCCCGGCCACGTGCCCCGGCCACGGCTGCCAGAGCAGGCGCCCTATACGCACCCGGCCGGCGGCCGGGTGCGCGGCGCGCCGGTCAGGCCGGCGCTGCGGCCAGGCGCGGGCGATGGTCGCCCGTGCGGTTCTTGCGGACTTCGCGGCGTTCGCGGAAGTCCAGTTCCTCCATGGCCTCCATGCGTTCCTGCAGGTCCTCGATCTCCTGGGGGGTCAACAGCTTGCGCGTCCTGTACATGGACACCTCCGCATGCAAGTTCCTCACAGCTTTAGACTGGCACGCGGCGGCGAAGATTCCAGTCAGCGCAGTTCTTCCACCAGGCTCGACAGCGTCGAGAGCACCGCGCCGGCCAGGCGCTTGGCGCGCGCGCCGCTCCAGCCGGTGCGGGCATCCGGGGCCAGGTCGTGGTCCTTGAACGGCATCTCCAGGGTCAGCGCCAGGCACTGGTAGGTTTCACCGACGTGGTTGCAGGCCAGCGTCATGTTGGCCTTGCCCGGCGCGCTGCGCGGGTAGCCGTGCAGGCTCTGGAACTCGCCACGCTCCTCCAGGCGCTTGCGGAACTCCGCTTCGAGGTACGCCTGGCGCTCGCTGTAGCCGGGGTTGCCCTCGCAGCCGGCGGCGAACACGTAGGGGATTTCCTCGTCGCCGTGGATGTCGAGGAACAGGTCGACGCCCTGCTGGCGCATGTGCGCCTGGACGAACAGCACTTCCGGGCTGGTCTCGGCGCTGGGCGAGGCCCAGGCGCGGTTGAGGTCGGTGCCGGCGGCGTTGGTGCGCAGGTGGCCGCGGAAGGCGCCGTCGGGGTTCATGTTCGGCACCAGGTACAGCTCGGCGTGCTGCAGCAGGTAGTCGAGTTCCGCATCCTTCTGCTGCAGGCGCTCGATCAGGCCTTCCATGAACCATTCGGCCATGTGCTCGCCGGGGTGCTGCTGGGCGATCAGCCACAGCTTGCGCGTGGCCTGCGGGTTGCGGCGGATGCGCAGCAGCGGGATGTCGCGGCCCTCGATGCTGCGCCCGGTGGCCACCAGTTCGGCGCCGGCCTGCTCGATGGCCTGGCGCACCAGCGCGGCATGGCGCTCGCGGCTGTAGGGCTCGAAGTAGGCGAACCAGGCCCGGGGCTGCTCGGCGTCGAGGCTGAAGCGCAGGGACTGGCCGTCGTAGCTGCTGTCCACGCGGAACCAGTCGCGCTGGTCGTAGGAGGCCAGCGCGCGGTAGCCCGGCCAGCCGCCGGTGTAGCTGGAGTGCCCGGCGTTGGTCAGGTCGAAGGTGTAGCGCTGGCCCGGGGTCAGGCCGTCGGCGCAGAAGTGGAACCACTGGAAGTGCGGGCTGTTCAGGTCCGGGCGCAGGGCCAGGCGCACGTCCTGCGGGTCGCTGGCATCCAGCACCTGGATGTTGCCGCTGTCGAAGTCGCAGCGAATCTCCATGAAACCTCCTCAGGCAAAAGCGGATGCAAAGCCCCTATCTTGCGGCGCCCTGCCCCGGCTGTCACGAATTGGCCGTGGAAAAGCCGGCCCAAGGGCTCGCGCCCCCTGCGACGCAACGGCGCACCCCGCAAGTTCGATGAAAGCCGCGTGGCAGAGCCATTTACCGGCGGTTTCCCGGAAGATTGCCGGCAATTTTCCGGTTTCCAATGCGACAACCTTGTGCACAAAAGCGACAGGCGTTGTGACTTTTTGCGCGGCTCGCGGTGTCAATGGGCTCAGATCGGACGGATCAGTGAAGCGCCGTCCCCTTAACAGAGCAATGGATGACCTGCGCAGAGAGTGTAACCACCATGAACGCGACCCTTCGTTTCAACGAGGCTCTGCTGATCACCGGACGAGCCTTCCAACCCTTCCACTGCGTCACCTGGATCGACCAGTCCGGCGGCGACGGCAGCCTCGACCTGTCCGTCCTCGACCGCACCGGCACGCGCCTGCTGGGCCTGACGCGCATCCCCTGCACCGAATACTCCGACCCGGCGCGCCTGGCCGACCTGCTGACCCAGGCCCGCGAAGAGCTGAACCGCGAAGGCTATGACCTGCAGGAATGGCATATGCCGGAGTGAAGCCCAGGCCTTGTGGCCCGGTGCTTGAAAAGCGCCGTTTTCCTCGGGGAGGGAAACGGCGTTTTTTATTTCCGGCAGGGCGTTTTGGGGAGCGGGGGCTGTTGTAGGAGCGAGCTTGCTCGCGAACAGAGTTTCCCGGTTATTTCGGAGCCCGGCTGAACTCCGTCCCCTCTCCCCAACCCTCTCCCTGAAGGGAGAGGGGGCTGTCCTCTGCAGGTTGTGGGTTCGGCGTAGTCCTGTGGCTGCAGTTGGCTGATGGGACTGTCAGGAGAATGCCGAACTTCCAGCTCGCTCCAAACGGCCCCCTCTCCCTCTGGGAGAGGGCTGGGGTGAGGGAGCGGAGTCAATCCAAGATACCTGCATCCCAGGAAACGCTGTTCGCGAGCAAGCTCGCTCCTACGAAAAGCGGCTGAGCGATTGGCAAGATCCGTGGGGCCCATGTCATTGCCGCCACTCCCCACCCGGCGCACACTCCCGGCAAACCCCGGGAGTCGCCCGCCATGCCCGTCACCCGCCGCATCGCCTGCCTGATCTACCCCGACGTGATGAGCCTGGACGTCACCGGCCCGCTGCAGGTGTTCGCCTCGGCCAACGTCGAGCGCCAGCGCCAGGGCCTGCCGGCGCCCTACGAACTGCTGGTGCTGGGCGAAAACGAAGGCCCCGTGGCCACCTCCGCCGGCCTACGCATCTGCGCCGACGCCGCCTGGGCCGATACCGACGCCGCCAGCCTCGACACCCTGCTGGTCCCCGGCGGCCTGGGCGTGGAGGCGCAGTGCGCCAACCCCGCGCTGCTGGCCTGGCTGCGCGCCGCCGAAGGCCAGGTGCGGCGCCTCGGCTCGGTGTGCTCCGGCGCCCTGCTGCTGGCCGCCGCCGGGGTACTCGACGGGCGCAGCGCCACCACCCACTGGGCCGACGTCGACACCCTGCGCGAGTGCCACCCCGCAGTCCACGTGCAGGGCGACCGCCTGCACACCTACGACCCCAGCCGCCGCGACGGCGACGACCACGTGTTCACCTCCGCCGGAGTCACCGCCGGCATCGACCTGGCCCTGGCGCTGGTGGAGGCCGACCTCGGCCGCCCGCTGGCCCTGGCCGTGGCCCGGCGCCTGGTGATGTTCCTCAGGCGCCCCGGCGGGCAGGCGCAGTTCAGCGCCTGGCTGACGCCCGAGCCGGTGCGCGCACCGCGCCTGGCCGCGTTGCTGGAGTGGATTCCGGCCAACCTCGGCGCCGACCTGTCGCTGGAAGCCCTGGCCGAGCAGGCCTGCATGAGCCCGCGCACCCTGTCGCGGGTGTTCATCAATGAGCTGGGCGTGGCGCCCGGCCGCTATGTCGAGAAGGTGCGCCTGGAGGCCGCCCGCGCCCTGCTGCAGGACGCCCGGGCGTCGATCGCCACCGTGGCCCGGCTGTGCGGCTTCGGCCACCCGGAGAACCTGCGGCGCACTTTCCACAAGCACCTTGCGGTGAGCCCCCAGGAATACGCCGAACGCTTCGGCCAGCTCACCGACGCCTGATCCCCAGCCAGAAGGACCTCGCCATGCTCGAACTGCGCCCCAACTGCGAATGTTGCGACCGCGACCTGCCGGCCGATAGCACGGACGCGCGCATCTGCACCTTCGAATGCACCTTCTGCCGCGACTGCGCCGAAAGCGTGCTCGGCGGCCAGTGCCCGAACTGCGGCGGCGAGCTGCTGCAACGGCCACGGCGCCCGAGCGAGGCGCTGCTGCGCCACCCGGCCTCGACGCAGCGGGTGCTCAAGCCCGGCGGCTGCCGGAACTGAGGGCGCGGACATGCTGCTACTGCGCAACGGCGCGCTGCGCCTGCTGTTCCTCGGCCAGGCGCTGTACTGGTCGTGCTCGCTGATCGGCATCACCCTGACCTCGCTGATCGGCACGCAACTGGCACCGCTCAACGGCCTGGCCACCCTGCCCCTGGCCCTGCTGGTGCTGGGCAACCTGCTGGCGGTGCAGCCGCTGTCGCTGTTCATGCAGCGCCATGGCCGCCGCCCCGGGCTGATGCTCGGCGCCGCCGGCGGCGTGCTCGGCGGGCTGACCTGCGCCCTGGGCGTGCAACTGGGCTCGTTCTGGCTGCTGTGCCTGGGCGCCCTGCCGATCGGTGGCTACCAGGCCTCGGCGATGTACTACCGCTTCGCCGCCCTGGAAGCGGTGGGCGAGACCGAGAAAGGTCGAGCCAGCGCCTATGTGATCGGCGGCGGCGTGCTGGCCGCACTGCTAGCTCCGGGCCTGGCGCTATGGGCCCGCACGGCGCTGCCCACGCCCTTCGTCGGCGCCTACCTGGCCATCGCCGCGTTGGCGCTCGTCGGCCTGCTGCTGATGGCGCGCCTGCGCGAAGGCACCGCGCCACGCCCGCCGCACGGGGGCATCGCAGCGATGCGCGCGCTGCTCGGCCGGCCGCTGGTGCGCGCGGCCATGGCCTGCACCGCCGCCGGCCACGGGCTGATGATCCTGATCATGAACGCCACGCCGCTGGCCATGCAGTTCTGCGGGCTGTCCCTGGAAAGCTCGGCGAGCGTGATCCAGTGGCACATCCTCGGCATGTTCCTCCCGGCCTTCGTCGCCGGCCCGCTGGTGGACCGCCTGGGCAGCCGCCGCGTGGCCCTGCTCGGCATCGCCCTGCTGGCGGCCAGCGCAGCCGTGGCCCTGGCCGGCCTGGACCACGGCCACTTCCTGGCCAGCTCGCTGCTGCTGGGCATGGGCTGGAACCTGCTGCTGGTGGCCGGCACCACCCTGCTCGGCGAAGGCCACGGCGCGGACGAGCGCGGCCAGGCGCAGGGGTTGATGGAGCAAGGCAACAGCCTGATGGCGGCGCTGATGTCGTTCAGCTCCGGCGCGCTCATCACCAGCCTGGGCTGGAGCGCGGTGAACCTGCTGGTGTGGCCGGTGCTGGCGTTCGCCCTGGCGCTGCTCTGGCCGGCGCGCCGACGCCAGCCGGCCAGCGCCTGAGCCACGGTATTCCTCCCCCCGTAGGAGCGGACCTTGTCCGCGATAGCCGGCCATCCCGGCGCGATTCGCGGACAAGGTCCGCTCCTACGCTGCCCCACCCGCGCCATTCCCATTGTAGGAGCGCGCCCTGCGCGCGATTTCGCGGGCAGGGCCCGCTCCTACAGGTCGCCGGGAGCCACGGTATTCCTCCCCCGGAGCGGACCTTGTCCGCGATAGCCGGCCATCCCGGCGCGATTCGCGGACAAAGTCCGCTCCTACGCTGCCCCACCCGCGCCATTCCCATTGTAGGAGCGCGCCCTGCGCGCGATTTCGCGGGCAGGGCCCGCTCCAGGTAGAACCACAAAAAAGCCGCCCCGAAGGGCGGCTGTTTTGCCGAAACACCCACCACTCAGTAGTAGGCGTTTTCCTTGTTGCTGTGGTCGGTGACGTCGCGCACGCCTTTCAGTTCCGGGATGCGTTCGATCAGGGTCTTCTCGACGCCGTCCTTGAGGGTCATGTCGACCATGCCGCAGCCCTGGCAGCCGCCGCCGAAGCGCAGCACGGCGATGTTGTCCTCGACCACCTCGACCAGGCTGACCTGGCCGCCGTGGCTGGCCAGGCCGGGGTTGATCTCGGTCTGCAGGTAGTAGTTGATGCGTTCGTTGATCGGGCTGTCTTCGTTGACCATCGGCACCTTGGCGTTCGGCGCCTTGATGGTCAGTTGGCCGCCCATGCGGTCGGTGGCGTAGTCGACGACGGCGTCTTCCAGGAAGGGCTCGCTGATGCCATCGACCCAGGCGGTGAAGTCCTTCAGGCCGATCGGGGTGTCTTCCGGCTTCTGTTCGCCCGGCTTGCAGTAGGCGATGCAGGTTTCCGCGTACTGGGTGCCCGGCTGGGTGATGAAGATGCGAATGCCGATCCCGGGGGTGTCCTGCTTGACCAGCAGTTCGGCCAGGTAATCCTGGGCAGCTTCGGTAATGGTGATGGCGCTCATGGCAACTCCTCGCAAACGTGGAGGCAGTTTACGCCATTCGCCCGCCCCGGATAAAGCCCTACCAATTTAGTAGGAATAGTTCGCAAGTAGCGGCTTCAGGCTTCAGGCTTCAAGCTTCAGGCCGCAGGCTCCAAAGCGCTCTTGCCTGCCGCCTGCAGCCTGCAGCCGCCTCAAAGATTTTCATAGCGGTTCATGTCGAGGATGCCCGCCTCCACCGGCTCGGTCTCGCGCAGGTAGGCGTCGAGGTCGTGGAAGTAGCGCCAGAACTGCGGGTTGCTGCGGCGGATGCCCCAGCGCTCCACCACCTTGTCGAAACTCTCCTGGCTCTGCACCTGCTCCAGCGCCGAGACGAAGTCGCCGGCCTCCTCCGCCTTGAGGTCGAACATGAAGTTCGGGTAGCTGGAGAGCACGCCCGGGTAGATGGTCAGGGTGTCCAGCCCCGGCTGGTAGCGCAGCGACTCGCCGAGCATGAAGGCGACGTTACTGTGCGCGCGGTTACGCAGCGCCGTGTAGATCTCGCGTTTTCCGCCGGGCAGTTCGACGCGCAGGATGGTCGCCTCGGGGAACTGCTCGATCACCTTCAGCCCCGCCGCCGGGCGGCTGACCAGGCGGCTGAAGGCCTGCTCGGCGTCCTGCAGCGGGCGCGGGACGTTGCGCCGGTAGCAGCCGCCGTCCTGGCACAGGTTGATCGGGTCGGGCCGCGCATCGAGGCTGGCGTAGCGGCTCAGCAACTGCACGGCGAAGGCATTCTTGGCGCCCTTCTCCGGCAGGTCCAGGCCGCTGGGCGCGTCGTTGTCGAGGTTCTGGTAGTCCAGCCACATCTTCAGCCGGCCGCTGTTCTGGTACCAGTCGTCGAGCAGGTGCTTGCGCGCGGCCACCGGCATCAGGCGCAGGAAGTTCTGCTCGGCGCCATTGCGGATCAGGTCGAAGTACAGGCGCGTCTGCGCCTGGTGCGAGACGTTGCCGTAGACGTCGAAGTTGACCACCAGCTGGTAGTAGGTGCGCTCCAGCAGCGGGTAGTCCATCCACCACAGCGTCTGCGGGACGCCGCCGATCAGGCCCTTGCGCACCGAGGCGCTGTCGTACTGGCGGAAGATCGACAGCAGCGCGTTGTCGTTGCCGTGCCAGATGTCCGCCCAGGTCGGCGCCGCGGCCTCTTCGTAGGCGTCCAGGCGCAGCGCCTCGTATTCGTTGCGCTTGTCGCGGTAGCTGGTCCATTGCTGGAGCATCTGGCCCATGTCGTCGATCTGCCCGGGCAGGCCCAGCAGCGGCGTGGCCTTGGCCCGGTAGGCCGGGTCGGTGACGTAGAGGTCGTGGGCCGGGTCCTGGAAGATCGCCCAGAAGTTGTCGCGGATCACGTCGGTGGCGATCTGCCCGCGGCACACCGGGCCGCGGATGAAGGTGCGGACGAAGTACTCGGCGTTGTCCAGCATGAACTGGTAGCGCGCCCGCGCCGGGATGGCGGCGAAGGTCTCGAAGGGGTTGGCGCGGTGCTGCAGGCCGTAGCCGGGCACCTTGTCGGCCGCCCAGGCGCCGGCGAAGAACAGCTCGCGAGTATGCGCCAGCTTCGCGGGGCTCAGCGGGTAGGTGATGTGCGTCTTGTGCACGATCACGCCCTGGATCGGCCACAGGCGGTAGTAGAAGGCCGCGCCGGGGTCGTCGTTGGGCCGCCGCGTGGCGATGGGGTCGATGGGCTGGCCGCTGGGCGTGCGCGAGCGCACCAACTGGAAGAAGTGCCCCGGCGCGCCCTGCTCTTCGAAGTACAGGTGGGCGAGGAACAGGTGCTCGTAGAGCCAGCGCGAAACCAGGCTCTCGCGGGCGCCGGGCTGGTTCAGGAAGCGCTCCCACTCGGCGATCTGCCGCGCCTCGCCGGCGCCGGGCTGCCAGGCCTGCTCGTCCACCGGCGCGCCCTCGGCCAGCCATTGCTTCAGGGTGGCGTACTGCTGGGCGCTGAGGCCGGTGACGGCGAAGGGCATGCCGCTGCGCGGGTTCTTCTGCACGAACTCGTCGATGCTGTCCGGCGTTGGGCACTGGTTGCTGCGGTCGATCGACAGGTCCAGGCCTTCGGGGATCTTCGCGTTGGGCACCAGCGGGTGGGCCTGGCCCAAGTCGAGCATGCGCTGCATCAGCGCCGCCTGGCCGCCGCGGGCGTCCAGCACCGACCAGAAGTCCTTGCGCCGCCAGGCGTCGGCGCCGTGTGCATCGAGGAACAAGCGCGTGGTTTCCTGGGCCTTGGTGCGGGTGCCGTCGTACACCGGCAGCTTGTTGGCGCCGCGCTGGGCACCCTCGGCGGCGCTCAGGTTGAGCTGGCACGGCGAGTCGTAGCAGGCGTGGCAGGCCACGCACTTGTCGGTGAAGATCGGCTGTATGTCCTTGCTGTAGGAAATGCCGGCTGCCTGAGCAACGGCTGAAAGCAGCATGAACGCAATGGTCAACGCAAAGGATGCGCGCAAGGACATCGGGGACTCCATACCTCGTGAATAGGCGGATTCTAGCGGCTCCGCGGGCTTTTGCGGCCAACCGATGGCCGGTACAACATGAACTGCGCTCATGTAAAAGCCCGGTCGGCTCAAATCCCCTGCAGGTTTGCTATCATCAGCGACCCTTTGCCACAGCCGTTTCCAGGTAGTTCCCATGTCCGATCGTGCCGCCCGCCAGCAAGCCCTGCAGAAAGCCCTGAAGGAGCGCATCCTGATCCTCGACGGCGGCATGGGCACCATGATCCAGAGCTACAAGCTGCAGGAAGAGGACTACCGCGGCGAGCGCTTCGCAGACTGGCCGAGCGACGTGAAGGGCAACAACGACCTGCTGCTGCTCAGCCGCCCGGACGTCATCCAGGCCATCGAGAAAGCCTACCTGGACGCCGGCGCCGACATCCTCGAGACCAACACCTTCAACGCCACCCAGGTGTCCCAGGCCGACTACGGCATGGAAGAACTGGTCTACGAGCTGAACGTCGAGGGCGCGCGCCTGGCCCGCGAAGTGGCCGACGCCAAGACCGCCGAGACCCCGGACAAGCCGCGCTTCGTCGCCGGCGTGCTCGGCCCGACCAGCCGCACCTGCTCGATCTCCCCGGACGTCAACGACCCGGGCTACCGCAACGTCACCTTCGACGAGCTGGTGGCGAACTACAGCGAGGCCACCCGCGGCCTGATCGAGGGCGGCGCCGACCTGATCCTGATCGAGACCATCTTCGACACCCTCAACGCCAAGGCGGCGATCTTCGCCGTGCAGGGCGTCTACGACGAGCTCGGCTTCGAGCTGCCGATCATGATCTCCGGCACCATCACCGACGCCTCCGGGCGCACCCTGTCGGGGCAGACCACCGAGGCCTTCTGGAACTCGGTGCGCCACGCCAGGCCGATTTCCGTCGGCCTGAACTGCGCCCTCGGCGCCAAGGACCTGCGCCCCTACCTGGAGGAGCTGGCGACCAAGGCCGACACCCACGTTTCCGCGCACCCCAACGCCGGCCTGCCGAACGCCTTCGGCGAGTACGACGAGACCCCGGCGCAGATGGCCGAGGTGGTCGAGGAGTTCGCCGCGTCCGGCTTCCTCAACATCATCGGCGGCTGCTGCGGCACCACCCCGGCGCACATCCAGGCGATCGCCGAGGCGGTGGCCAAGTACCCGCCGCGGGCGATCCCGGAAATCCCCAGGGCCTGCCGGCTGTCGGGCCTTGAGCCGTTCACCATCGACCGCAGCTCGCTGTTCGTGAACGTCGGCGAGCGCACCAACATCACCGGTTCGGCGAAGTTCGCCCGGCTGATCCGCGAGGAGAACTACGCCGAGGCCCTGGAAGTGGCCCAGCAGCAGGTGGAAGCCGGCGCCCAGGTGATCGACATCAACATGGACGAGGGCATGCTCGACTCCAAGGCGGCGATGGTGAAGTTCCTCAACCTCATCGCCGGCGAGCCGGACATCTCCCGCGTGCCGATCATGATCGACTCCTCCAAGTGGGAGGTGATCGAAGCGGGCCTCAAGTGCATCCAGGGCAAGGGCATCGTCAACTCCATCTCCATGAAGGAAGGCGTCGAGCAGTTCAAGCACCACGCCCGCCTGTGCAGGCGCTACGGCGCCGCGGTGGTGGTGATGGCCTTCGACGAGGCCGGCCAGGCCGACACCCAGGCGCGCAAGGAAGAAATCTGCCAGCGCTCCTACGACATCCTGGTCAACGAAGTGGGCTTCCCGCCGGAGGACATCATCTTCGACCCGAACATCTTCGCGGTGGCCACCGGCATCGAGGAGCACAACAACTACGCGGTCGACTTCATCAACGCCTGCGCCTACATCCGCGACAACCTGCCCTACGCGCTCTCCTCGGGCGGGGTGTCCAACGTGTCCTTCTCGTTCCGCGGCAACAACCCGGTGCGCGAGGCCATCCACTCGGTGTTCCTCTACTACGCCATCAAGAACGGCCTGACCATGGGCATCGTCAACGCCGGCCAGCTGGAGATCTACGACGAGATCCCGAAGGAGCTGCGCGACAAGGTCGAGGACGTGGTGCTCAACCGCAACCCGGACGCCACCGAGGCGCTGCTGGCCATCGCCGACGACTACAAGGGCGGCGGCGCAGCCAAGGAAGTGGAAGACGAGGAATGGCGCAGCCATAGCGTCGAGAAGCGCCTGGAGCACGCCCTGGTCAAGGGCATCACCACCTACATCGTCGAAGACACCGAGGAATGCCGGCAGAAGTGTGCGCGGCCCATCGAGGTCATCGAAGGCCCGCTGATGAGCGGCATGAACGTGGTCGGCGACCTGTTCGGCGCCGGCAAGATGTTCCTCCCGCAGGTGGTCAAGTCGGCCCGGGTGATGAAGCAGGCGGTGGCCCACCTAATCCCCTTCATCGAGGCGGAGAAAGGCGACAAGCCCGAGGCCAAGGGCAAGATCCTCATGGCCACGGTGAAGGGCGACGTGCACGACATCGGCAAGAACATCGTCGGCGTGGTGCTGGGCTGCAACGGCTACGACATCGTCGACCTCGGCGTGATGGTGCCGGCGGAGAAGATCCTGCAGACCGCCATCGCCGAGAAGTGCGACATCATCGGCCTGTCCGGGCTGATCACGCCGTCGCTGGACGAGATGGTCCACGTCGCCAAGGAAATGCAGCGGCAGAACTTCAGCCTGCCGCTGATGATCGGCGGCGCCACCACCTCCAAGGCGCACACGGCGGTGAAGATCGACCCGCAGTACAGCAACGACGCGGTGGTTTATGTCACCGACGCCTCGCGCGCGGTGGGCGTGGCCACCACCCTGCTGTCGAAGGAAATGAAGCCCGACTACGCACGCAAGCTGCGCGAGGAGTACGCCGAGGTCCGCGAGCGCACCGCCAACCGCAGCGCCCGCACCGAGCGCCTGAGCTACGCGGCGGCCATCGCCGCCAAGCCGCAGTTCGACTGGGCCGGCTACCAGCCGCCGGTGCCCACCTTCACCGGCGTGAAGGTGCTGGAGGACATCGACCTGAACGTGCTGGCCGAGTACATCGACTGGACGCCCTTCTTCGTCTCCTGGAACCTGGCCGGCAAGTACCCGCGCATCCTCAGCGACGAAGTGGTCGGCGAAGCCGCCACCAGCCTGTTCAACGACGCCCAGGACATCCTGCGCAAGCTGATCGACGGCAAGCTGATCAAGGCCCGCGCCGTGTTCGGCTTCTGGCCGGCCAACCAGGTCAACCACGACGACCTGGAGGTGTACGCCGAGGACGGCCACAAGCTGGCCACCCTGCACCACCTGCGCCAGCAGACCATCAAGCCCGACGGCAAGCCGAACTTCAGCCTGGCCGACTTCGTCGCGCCCAAAGACAGCGGCATCAAGGACTACGTCGGCGGCTTCATCACCACCGCCGGCATCGGCGCCGAGGAAGTGGCCAAGGCCTACGAGGCCCAAGGCGACGACTACAACGCGATCATGGTCAAGGCCCTGGCCGACCGCCTCGCCGAAGCCTGCGCCGAATGGCTGCACGAGCGCGTGCGCAAGGAATACTGGGGCTACCAGCCCGAAGAACACCTGGACAACGACGCGCTGATCCGCGAGCAGTACGTCGGCATCCGCCCGGCCCCCGGCTACCCGGCCTGCCCGGACCACACCGAGAAAGGCACCCTGTTCCAGCTGCTGGACCCCAAGGGCCTGTCCGGCGTCACCCTCACCGAACACTACGCCATGTTCCCGGCGGCCGCGGTCAGCGGCTGGTACTTCGCGCATCCGCAGGCGCAGTACTTCGCCGTGGGCAAGGTCGACAAGGACCAGATCGACGCCTACAGCGCCCGCAAGGGCCAGGACGTGGCGGTCAGCGAACGCTGGCTGTCGCCGAACCTGGGCTACGACGCCTGATCCGCCTTCCAGGAGCGAAAGATGAAATACCTCACCCCCGAACAGATGGAAAAACCGCGCAAGCGCCGCCTGCGCAAGAAACTGCGCCTGGCCGAGTTCAAGGAACTGGGCTTCAGCCTGGAAGTGAACTACAGCGGCGACCTGGACGAAGTGCTGGACCAGTGGATCGCCTTCGTCGAATCCCAGGGCTGGCTGTTCGTCGGCGGCGCCACCGAGGACGGCGAGTTCACCGGCTACCTGTGCCTGAATGCCGTCGGCAGCCTCGACGAAGCCGACCGTGAAACCGTCCGCCAGTGGCTGCAGAGCCAGACCTGGTGCACCTCCTCCGAGCTCGGCGAGCTGAGCGACTGCTGGCACGGGCTGCTCGACTGACGAAATCGCGGACGGGCGGAGACAAAACACCCCGTAGGATGGGTTGAGCGAAGCGATACCCATCACCGTGACCGCATGGGTATCGCAAGCTCAACCCATCCTACGAAAAGCACCTCGGCGCCCCTGCCCCGCGGACCTTGTCCGCGATAACCGGAACCTCCGGCGCGATTCGCGGATGAGATCCGCCTACACCACCCCACCCACACCATTCCCTGTAGGAGCGCGCCCTGCGCGCGAATCGCGGGCAGGGCCCGCTCCTACAATCCGCCCCGGGAGGCATGGTGTTTCCCCGTAGGAGCGGACCTTGTCCGCGATCCGGCCCGCAGGGCCGGCAGCGGCTATGGTTAAGTCGACCCGTAACCGAGCGACATCATGCCCGCCCTCGCCCACCTCAAGCGCCACCCCTCCGCCATCCTGCTGTTCGTCCAGTTGCTCGGCGTGCTGCTCTACCCCTGGATGGACGACAGCCCCCTGGGCCGCGCGCTGTTCGGCGCCTTCGGCCTGCTGGTGCTGGGCCTGGCGCTGCAGGTGGTCAAGCGCAGCCCGGTGCATAGCTGGGTCGCCGCGGTGCTGGCCTTGCTGGTGCTCACCCTCGGCCTGCTCGACCTCTGGCTGGCCAGCCGCATGCTGGAGCTGCTGGTGCCGGCGCTGGAGGCGGCCTTCTACTTCTATGCCGCGGCCAGCCTGATCGCGTACATGAACGCCGACCAGCGCGCCACCACCGACGAGCTGTACGCCGCCGGCGCCACCTTCACCCTGCTGGCCTGGGCCTTCGCCCATCTGTTCAGCTTCTGCCAGTTGGCCGTCCCCGGCAGCTTCAGCGCCGCGCTGGACGCCGATGAGCCGCGCACCTGGACCGAGCTGCTGTTCCTCAGTTTCACCACCCTGTCCGGGGTCGGCCTGGGCGACATATTGCCGCTGACGCCCGCGGCCCGCTCGCTGGTGATGATCGAGGAATTTGCCGGCGTGATGTACCTCGCCCTGGTGGTTTCGCGGCTGATCGCCATGAGCGTCAGCCGTCGCTGAAGCCGGGCCCGCGCGACGATCGAGCGGGCATCGCCGCGCCCGTTACGCTAGGCTTTGCCGTGAGGGGCGCGGTCACCGGCACGCCGCCGCCCTCGACCAACAATCGCCGGATCACCTGCAGTTCGGGGACGCCATGCTAGAGCGCGAGCGCCTTCGCAACATCCTCTGCCTGGGGCTGCCGATCATCGGCGGCATGCTCAGCCAGAGCCTGCTCAACCTGGTGGATGCCGCCATGGTGGGCCACCTGGGGGAAAAGTCCCTGGCCGGGGTGGGCATCGGCAGCTACGCCAACTTCGTCGCCATTTCCCTGGTCATGGGCCTGGGCGCCGGCGTCCAGGCGCTGGTGGCGCGGCGCCGCGGCCAAGGGCGCGACGGCGACCTGGCCGCGCCGCTGAACTGCGGACTGCTGGTGGCCCTGGGCCTGGCCCTGCCCATCAGCCTGGCCTGCCTGCTGTTCGCCAGACCCATCGTCAGCCTGCTGTCGCCCGACCCCGAGGTGCTGGCCATTGGCGTGCCCTACTTCGAGTGGCGCACGCTCTCAGTGCTGGCCGTGGGCCTGAACTTCTCCTTCCGCGGCTACTGGAACGGCACCCGCCGCTCGGGCACCTACATGCGCACCCTGGTGGTCATGCACCTGGCCAACGCCGCCATCAGCTACAGCCTGATCCACGGCCTGTTCGGCCTGCCGCGCATGGGCGCGGTGGGCAGCGGCCTGGGCACCACCCTGGCGCTGTACCTGGGCTCGGCGATCTACGCCTGGATCACCTGGCGCGACGCACGCCAGCACGGCTTCCTCGCGCGCCGCCCGAGCGAGCGGGAAATCCGCGTGATGCTGCGCCTGTCGCTGCCCAATTCGCTGCAGCAGTTCTTCTTCGCCGCCGGCATCACCCTGCTGTTCTGGATCATCGCCCAGGTCGGCACCCGCGAGCTGGCGGTGGCCCACGTGCTGATCAACCTGGCGCTGTTCCTGATCCTGCCCGGCATCGGCCTGGGCATGGCGGCCACCACCCTGGTCAGCCAGTGCATGGGCGAGCGCGACTTCGACAGCGCGCACCGCTGGGGCTGGGACGTGGTCAAGGTCGCCGCCTGCGGCCTGGCGCTGCTGGGCACGCCGTTCTGGATGTTCCCCGAGGCGATCCTGCGGCTGTTCGTCAGCGACCCGGCGCTGATCGAGCTGGGCCGCGTGCCGCTGATGTTCACCGGCCTGGGCATGGTCATCGACGCCACCGCTTTGGTGCTGACCCAGGCGCTGCTCGGCGCCGGCGCCACGCGCACGGTGATGGCCGTCAGCCTGGGCAACCAGTGGCTGTTCTTCCTGCCCCTGGCCTACCTGGTCGGCCCGGTGCTGGGCGGCGGCCTGCTGGCGATCTGGAGCATGCAGATCATCCAGCGCGGCCTGGCCTCGGCGATCTTCGCGGTGATGTGGCAGAAGCGCCAGTGGACGCAGATAGAGCTCTGAGGCCGGCTATGCTTATCCCACAGCAAAGGAGGCTTGCATGAACGACGATCCGCAGAACCGCCCGCCGAGCTTCTGGCAGATGCTGCAAAGCGTGCTGGCCGCCGCCTTCGGCGTGCAGAGCGGGAAGAACCGCGCCCGCGACTTCACCCATGGCAAGCCCAGCCACTTCATCGTTCTCGGCGTGGGCTTCACCCTGGTCTTCGTCCTGTTGCTCTATGCCCTGGTGCGCCTGGTGCTGCACCTGGCCGGCGTCTAGTCCAGCAGCGGCTGCAGGGAGAAACGGTAGGCCTTCTGTTTCGGGTGCAGGGCCAGGCTGAAGTCACGGAAGTCCAGGCCATAGCCGGGACGCGCCAGGTTGGCGCGCAGTTTCTGCGCGCGGCGTTTGTCCAGCAGGATGAACACCGGCAACTGGCGGTCCTTGCCGCCATGGGCGGCGAAGTCCACCCCGGCGTCGTAGTCGTGCAGCAGGACCATGGCCCAGCCACCCAGGGTGAAATGGCCGCTCATGGCCACGCTGATGCTGCCGTCGATCACCGCGCCGAGTAGCTCCGGGGAGTTGTTCAGGCCGCTGAACAGCATGTCGCGGCCCGGCACGCGGCCTGCCTCGCGGGCCGCCTTCATCGCGCCGAAAGCCATCTCGTCGTTGGCCGACCACACCAGCCGCACCTGCGGGTAGCGGCGCAGCAACTGCTGCGCCTGCCCGTAGGCGCGCTGGCGGTCCCAGCCGCCATAGACCACCTGCAGCAGCCGGGCCCGCGGGAAGTCGGCCAGGGCCCGGCGCATGCCCTGCTCGCGCAGCTGCGCCACCGGCGCCTGGGCCAGCCCGGAGAAGGCCAGCAGGTCCAGCCCCTGCCCCGCCGCTGCGCCGGCCTTGAGCAGGCCATGGGCCATCAGGTAACCCGCCTCCTCCTCGTTGGCCACCAGGCTGCCGATCCAGTTGCGGTAACGCTCGCGGCTACCGCCGACGATGCGCTGCTGGTCGGTGGTCAGCATGTTGTTCACGGCGAACAGGCGCACCGGGGTATCGGCGAACAGGCGCAGCAGTTCCGGGCCGATGTAGCCCTCATTGGTGAACACCAGGTAGTCGGGCAACTGGCCGTCGCGCAAAAGCTCGCGCGCCTGCTGCAAGGAGCGCTGCGGGTCGCGCTCGGCGTAGAGCACGCGCAGCGGCATGCCCAGGTCGCGAGCGGCGGCCTGCATGAAGTGGGTATAGCTGAGCCAATAGGGCTCGTTGGACCGCCCCGGGTTGAGGAACACCACCGACGCCGCCTGGCAGCCCAACGACAGCAACAGACCGACAAGCAGCAACCAGGACCTGCACAGAAGACTCAAGAACCCACACCCCACCGACCGGAAGCCGGCGAAGTATAGCCATTTGCCTTCACTGTGTTCGCTCGCCCCGGACCGGTGGAGCGAAATTACTGATGGCTCACCCAGAATATCGCCGTAGACACCACCAGCAGGATGAGGATGAAGGCCGCGCGGGCATCGACCACGCTGTCGCGGTTCTCGTTACGGGATTCTTCGCTCATGTTTCCCCCATTTGTTATTGCTGTTTTCGGTGGACCCACCAGCAGTTAAGACCAGGGCACGGGCAGCGACAAGGCGCGGCCCTTCATGAGGGCGGCGAAACCGGCTAGGCTGGGGCGGTTTCCGCGACAAGAACAAGGCACCCCATGGACAACCTCTCCCTGCAAGACCGCGCCGCGCCCGAAGGCATCTGCTACGGCTGCGGCGGCAGCAACCCCCACGGCCTGCACATCAAGAGCTACTGGCACGAGGACGGCATCCACGTGATGGCCGAGCACCTGCCCGAGGCCAAGTACACCGGCTGGCCGGAGCTGGTCTACGGCGGCCTGATCGCCATGCTGGTGGACTGCCACTCGAACTGGACGGCGATGGCCTACCACTACCGCGCCGAAGGCCGCGAGCCGGGCAGCCTGCCGCGCCTGGACTGCGTCACCGGCAACCTCGGCATCAAGTTCATCAAGCCCACGCCGATGGGCGTGCCGCTGACCCTGCGCGCGCACGTTGAAGGCGAGCTGGGACGCAAGAGCCGGATCATCTGCGAGGTGTACGCCGGCGACGTGCTGACCGCCATCGGCGACTCCATTTTCGTCCGCGTCGATGCCGCTCAGCTGGGCGCCCAGGCCCACGGCCGCGAGGGCTGAGGACCCGCCGCGAGGGCCTGCGGCCAGGCGCCGCAAGCCCTGGCGCGGCGCCGGTGGGTGGAGAAGGTTCCCACGGATGCCGCGCTTATATCAGAAAGTTCTCGCCATATACTCAAACTTCACTTTTACGCATATTCCCTAACTGGTATCTTGCCCGCCACTCCGCGTGGAGCGCGTTGCCGTGCGCGCTCGGAAGCGTAGTACGCCCGAGCGCTATAGCCTGACAGCAGGATTTTTCATGTACGTATACGACGAATACGATCAGAGGATCGTAGAGGATCGCGTCAAGCAGTTCCGCGATCAGACCCGCCGCTACCTGGCGGGCGAACTGACCGGCGAGGAATTCCGCCCGCTGCGTCTGCAGAACGGCCTGTACATCCAGCGCTATGCGCCGATGCTGCGTATCGCCGTGCCCTACGGCCTGCTCGCCTCCCGGCAGCTGCGCAAGCTGGCGCAGATCGCCCGCGACTACGACAAGGGCTACGCCCACATCAGCACCCGGCAGAACGTGCAGTTCAACTGGCCGGCGCTGGAAGACGTGCCGGACATCCTCGCCGAACTGGCCACCGTGCAGATGCACTCGATCCAGACCAGCGGCAACTGCATCCGCAACACCACCACCGACCAGTTCGCCGGCATCGCCCGCGACGAGCTGGTGGACCCGCGCCCCTGGTGCGAGATCATCCGCCAGTGGTCGACCTTCCACCCCGAGTTCGCCCACCTGCCGCGCAAGTTCAAGATCGCCGTCAACGGCGCCGCGAGCGACCGCGCTGCCATCGAGGTGCACGACATCGGCCTGGAAGCGGTGAAGAACGAGGCCGGCGAGCTGGGCTTCCGCGTGCTGGTCGGCGGCGGCCTGGGCCGTACCCCGATCGTCGGCAGCTTCATCAACGAATTCCTGCCCTGGAAGCACCTGCTGTCGTACCTGGACGCCATCCTGCGCGTGTACAACCGCTATGGCCGCCGCGACAACAAGTTCAAGGCGCGCATCAAGATCCTGGTCAAGGCGCTGACCCCGGAAGTCTTCGCCGAGAAGGTCAACGCCGAATGGGCGCACCTCAAGGACGGCCCCAGCACCCTGACCGAGGCGGAAGTGCAGCGCGTTTCCGCGTTCTTCGTCGACCCGGCCTACAAGGCCCTGGAAGACCAGGACGCCGCCCTCGCCGCCCTGGACGCCGAGCATCCCGGCTTCGCCCGCTGGCGCGAGCGCAACACCTTCGCCCACAAGAAGCCCGGCTACGTCGCCGTGACCCTGTCGCTCAAGCCCACCGGCACCGCCCCGGGCGACGTGACCGACAAGCAACTGGACGCCATCGCCGAGTTGGCCGACCGCTACAGCTTCGGCGAAGTGCGCAACAGCCATAACCAGAACATCATCCTCGCCGACGTCGAGCAGGCGCAGCTGTTCACCCTCTGGGGCGAACTGCGCGAGCTGGGCTTCGCCAGCCCCAACGTGGGCCTGCTGACCGATATCATCTGCTGCCCGGGCGGCGACTTCTGCTCCCTGGCCAACGCCAAGTCGATCCCGGTGGCCGAGGCCATCCAGCGCCGCTTCGACGACCTCGACTACCTGTTCGACATCGGCGACATCGACCTCAACATCTCCGGCTGCATGAACGCCTGCGGCCACCACCACGTGGGCCACATCGGCATCCTCGGGGTGGACAAGAAGGGCGAGGAGTTCTACCAGGTGTCCCTCGGCGGCAGCGCCGGCCGCGAAGCCAGCCTGGCGCAGATCCTCGGCCCGTCGTTCGCCCAGGATCAGATGGCCGACGTGATCGAGAAGCTGATCAAGGTCTACGTCGAACGGCGCACCGAAGAGGAACGCTTCCTCGATACCTACCGCCGCATCGGCATCGACCCCTTCAAGGAGCGCGTATATGCAGCGAATCATTAAGCACCGCGAAGTGGTCGACGACCGCTGGCACCTGCTGCCCAAGGACGCCACCCTGGAGAGCGTGCCCAACAGCGACGACGTGATCATCCCGCTGGCCCTGTGGCTGGAACACGGCCCGGCCCTGCGCGGCCGCGACGGCGGCCTGGGCGTGTGGCTGGACTCCGACGAGGAGCCCGAAGCCATCGCCGGGGACCTGGACAAGTTCCAGGTGATTGCGGTGAACTTCCCGGCCTTCACCGACGGCCGCGGCTTCAGCACCGCGCGCCTGCTGCGCGAGCGCTACGGCTACAAGGGCGAGGTGCGCGCCATCGGCGACGTGCTGCGCGACCAGCTGTTCTACATGCAGAGCTGCGGTTTCGACGCCTACGCCATTCGTGCGGACCGCGATCCATATGATGCGCTGGCCAGCCTGGACGACTTCAGCGAGGTCTACCAGACCTCGGTGACCCAGCCGCAGCCGCTGTTCCGCCGGCGGCAGTTGGCCTGACCTGAAAAGCCCCGCCCTGGCGGGGCTTTTTCGTTGGGCCGGCGGCATCACGCTTCTCTTCCCCATCGTCGTTCCCACGAACGTGGGACGCGGCTCCATCGCGAACAGCGCTTGTGCTGGCCCGAAGGGGGATAACCCAGCTGCCTTGGCTTGGGTGTTTCTGCGCCGCTCCGAGTTTGCCCGGCCTTCTTGTTTCGCCCCCTCGGGCGAGTCCCTTTTGTCAATCGCCACAAAAGGAACCAAAAAGGCTTGCCCCGCCATACGGGCCCGATGGAGCCGGGCTACCCTCACGAACTCCCCCGCCACGGAGGCCCGCCCCGAGGGTACGTCCCTGTAGCCCATCGGGGCTCTCGCGACATCCATGTCGCATGACCTCCTGAGCGCCGGTTTCGCTCGGCCTTCTGAAGGGGCGTTTCGGAGTGCGCGGAGGTTTCTCTGGAAGTCCAAAAGCAAGAGCAAATGCGTATTTGTTTTTCGTAGGAGCGAACTTGCTCGAGAACTGGCCGGTGATATCTGCGCACCGGTTCAACGCCGCCCCTCCCCCTAACCCTCGGCTGCGCGCCCCGCCCTGAAGGGAGAGGGGACCGTTCGGCGTGCGCTGATATTTCCGCGTTAGCCGGCTTGCGCCGAGTGGCCGGCTGACACCTCGGATGTTCTGGAGTCAACCGGCTAGCACAGAGATTACCGGCTAAAGCCAGGCCCCTTCTCGGCACGGACAGCCCCCTCTCCCGCTTGCGGGAGAGGGTTGGGGTGAGGGCGCTCTTGATCCCCGACCGTCGGCGTTATCCGCCGGATCGCGGACAGAGTCCGCTCCTACGGTTCCAGGAAGCGCAGCTTTTCGTAGGATGGCGTTGAGCGAAGCGATACCCATCACCACGGCAGCATGGGTATCGCAAGCTCAACCCATCCTACGAAGAGCACCTCCGCGCAAGACAGTTGCTCCTACGGTTCAGGGAAGCACGGGCGTAGGAGCGGACTTTGTCCGCGATTGGATTCACCGGCCACGTCGCACACCCCGGAGGCACGGCCAACGGCGCATAACCACGAACGGTCATCCGCCCTACGCCCTGACACTCTCCCAGGCAATCTGCGCCAGCAGGTCCCGGCAATCCGCCAGCTCCACCCGCGTCCGCCCGGCCAGCCAATTGCGTACGTAATCGTGAGTGGGGCCTATCACCACCGAGTTGAACAGCTCGAAGGGCATTTCCCGGAAGGCGCCGGCCTGGCGGTGCACCGCCAGCAGCTCGGCGATGCGCCGGCCCTGCTGGCGGTTGGCTTCGCGCAGTTGCTCGCCCATCTCCCCCGCCTCCACCCGGCCGCGGTTGTGCAGGATGAAGCGGGCCCAGTCCGGGTGCGCCACCACCCAGTCGATATAGCAGGTGACGAACAGCTTGACCGTGGCCTCGGCGCCCATGCCCTCGCGCAGCCCGGCGTCGAGCAGGGCCGCGTACTGGCCGATGCCTTCCAGGTAGAGCGCGCCGATGATCCGCTCGCGGTTGCCGAAGTGGTGGTACAGGCTGCCGATGCTGGCGCCGGAGCGGTCGCGGATCATCTCGATGGTGGTAGCGTCCACCCCGGATTCGCTGAAGCAGGCCAGCGCGGCCTGGAGGATGTCGTCTTTACGGGAAGCTCGGCCCATGGGGTTCCTTGTACGGATCGCTTCTAGAATATTTTTCTAGAATTAATTTCTAGCCTTCGTATACTGCCCTGACGCGCCGCCATCCTTCAACCCGAATCCACGCAACCTGACCGGCCAGCCCCAGGAGCATGCAGCATGACCACCCCGCAACCTCGCGAGATCGACAACGGCCACGGCCAGCGCCTGGCCAGCCACTGGTACCGGCCGCCGGGCGAGATGCTCGGCGCCGCCCTGATCGTTCCGGCCATGGGCGTCGAGCAGCGCTTCTACGGCGCCTTCGCCAACTGGCTGGCCGAGCGCGGCTATCTGGTCGTGACCTTCGATTACCAGGGCATGGGCCAGTCGCGCAGCGGCCCGCTGCGCGAGGTGAAGGCCAATGTCGTCGACTGGGGCCGCCACGACTGCAGCGCCGTGCTCGCGGCGGTGGCCGAGGCCGCGCAGGACAAGCCGCTGTACTGGATCGGCCACAGCCTGGGCGGGCAGATCCTGCCCTTCGTCGACGGCCGCGGGCGCATCACCCGGGCCTTCAGCATCGCCAGCGGCAGCGGCTACTGGCGCGACAACACCGCCGGCCTGCGCGGCCGCGCCTGGCTGCTCTGGCACTTCATCGCGCCAACCGTCACGCCGCTGCTGGGCTACTTCCCGGGCCGCCGACTGGGCATCGTCGGCGACCTGCCGCGCGGGGTGATCGAGCAATGGCGGCGCTGGTGCCTGCACCCGCAGTACGCCCTGGGCGAAGGGGAGCAGATGCGCATCCGCTATTCGGCGGTGCACACGCCTATCGTTTCGCTGTCCTTCACCGACGACGAGATGATGTCCCAGCGCAGCACCGAGGCCCTGCTCGGCTTCTACCGCAGCGCGCCCAAGGTGAGCCGGCGCATCGCCCCGGAACAGCTGGGGGTGAAGCGCATCGGCCACTTCGGGTTCTTCCGCGAGCAGTTCGCCGACACGCTGTGGGAGGGCTACCTGCTGCCGGAGCTGGGCTGAACGCCCGGCCCCGGCGCGGGCATCAGTCGAGGTTCACCAGCAGCCGGCCGACCAGCTTGCCGGCGAGGATCTGGTGGATGGCGGTGGGCAGGTCGTCAAGGCGGATTTCGCGCACCAGCTCCTCCAGGCGCGGCAGCTTCCACTGCAGCGAGAGCTTGTCCCACATGGACGCCTTGACCACCAGCGGCAGCTCCACCGAGTCCACGCCCAGCAGGTTCACCCCGCGCAGGATGAACGGCAGCACCGTGGCCTTGAACGCGGCGCCGGCGGTCAGCCCGCAGCAGGCCACGCTGCCGCCGTACTGCAGCGACTTGACCACGTTGAACAGGATGTCGCCGCCGACCGTGTCCACGGCGCCGGCCCACTGCTCCTTGAGCAACGGCTTGTCGACGCCGTCGGCGACGGTGGCGCGGTCGATGATCTGCCGCGCGCCCAGGCCGTTGAGGAACTCGGCCTGCTCCAGCTTGCCGGTGGAGGCCGCCACGCTGTAGCCCAGCTGGGCCAGCAGCATCACCGCGATGCTGCCGACGCCGCCGCTGGCGCCGGTGACCAGCACCGGGCCGGAGGCCGGGGTCACGCCGGCCTGCTCCAGCTTGTCGACGCACAGCGCCGCGGTCAGGCCGGCGGTGCCGAGGATCATCGCCTCGCGCAGGCTCAGGCCCTGCGGGCGCTTGATCAGCCAGGCGGCCGGCACGCGGATGTACTGGCCGAAGCCGCCCGGGGTGTTCATCCCCAGGTCGTAGCCGGTGACTATCACCTCGTCGCCGGCGGCGAACTCGCCCACCGAGGATTCCTCCACCACCCCGGCGGCATCGATGCCGGGGGTGTGCGGGTACTTGCGGGTCACGCCACGGTTGCCGCTGGCCGACAACGCATCCTTGTAGTTCAGCGACGAATACCGCACCCGGATCAGCACCTCGCCGGCCGGCAACTGGCTGGTGTCGCGCTCGACCACCTGCTGCTCGTAGATGCCATGCGGGGACTCGGTAACCCAGAGGGCCTTGAATGCACTCATCACGCTCTCCTTCTGCAAAGCCTGCCGCGCGGGCGCCCCTGCGCCCGCGCCGGAATCATTGCCAGTAACGGCTGCGCCCCAGGCGCTCCCACCAGCTCAGCAGCACGCGGTCGATCACCGTGCTGGCGCCCACGCCCAGGCGCTCCTGGACGCTTTTCTTCTGCACGTACTGCAAGTGGTAGACGTCCGACTCGCGGGCGCGTTCGGCCAGGTACTCGTCGCTGGTCTTCAGCTCGTCCACCAACTTGCGCCCCAGCGCCGCCTGGCCCAGCCAGACCTCGCCGGTGGCGATTTCCTCGATGGCCAGCTTCGGCCGGTAGTGGGCGACGAAGCCCTTGAACAGCTCGTGGGTGGACTCCAGGTCCTCCTGGAACTTCTCGCGGCCCTTGTCGGTGTTCTCGCCGAACACCGTCAGGGTGCGCTTGTACTCGCCGGCGGTGAGCACCTCGAAATCGATGTCGTGCTTCTTCAGCAGGCGGTGCACGTTGGGCAGCTGCGCCACCACGCCGATGGAACCGAGGATGGCGAAGGGCGCGGACAGAATGCGCTCGCCGATGCAGGCCATCATGTAGCCGCCGCTGGCGGCGATCTTGTCGACGCACACGGTCAGCGGCACGCCGGCCTGGCGGATGCGCGCCAGTTGCGAGGCGGCCAGGCCGTAGCTGTGGACCATGCCGCCGCCGCTCTCCAGGCGCAGCACCACTTCGTCCTTGGGCGTGGCCAGGCTGAGCAGCGCGGTGATCTCGTTGCGCAGGTGCTCGGTGGCCGAGGCCTTGATGTCGCCATCGAAGTCCAGCACGTAGACGCGGCTCTTCTGCGCGCCGGCCTTCTTCGCCTGCTTGGCGGCCTTGTGCTCGGACTTGCGCAGGGCCTTGAGCTTGTCCTTGTCGAGCACGCTGCCCTGCAGGCGCTCACGCAGGTCCTTGTAGAAGTCGTTGAGCTTGCGCACTTCCAGATGGCCCGAGCTGCGCCGCCCGCGGCCGCGCAGGGCGGCGACCACCACCAGCACCACCAGCACCGCCACCAGCACGGTGAAGGTCCTGGCCAGGAAACCCGCGTAATCCAGAAGAAACTCCACACTTCCCCCTATCAACCTGTGCCCCGCCCGCCGACCGGGCCGGGGAATCCCGCAAGCATACCCAGCCCGCCGGGCCGCAGCCAGCGCTGGCGAACGCCTTCATCAGCGTTGGGAATAGCATTCAAACAAGCGTATGTTTTTTCGTTGACAGCCCAGGGCCTTCCTCATACCCTCGCCGGAACTTTCCCCCTGCCGAGGTCCGTGCGTGGGCAGCATCTATCTGATTCGACATGGCCAGGCTTCGTTCGGCGCCGACGACTACGACGTGCTCTCGGCGACCGGCGTGCGCCAGGCCCAGGTCCTGGGCGAACACCTGGCGGGCCTGGGCCTGCGCCTGGACCGCTGCCTGGCCGGCGACCTGCAGCGCCAGCGCCACACCGCCAGCGAAGCCCTGGGACGCATGCGCGAAGCCGGGCTCGAGGTGCCGGAGCTGGAGATCGACGCCGCCTTCAACGAGTTCGAGGCCGACGCGGTGATCCGCGCCCACCTCGACGACCTGCTGCAGCACGAGCCCCAGGCCCTGCACATCCTGCGCAACGCCGCGCAGCACCGCGGCGAGTTCCAGCGCCTGTTCTCCTACGTGATCGCCCGCTGGGTTTCCGGCGAGCACCACAAGGAAGGCCTGGTCAGTTGGCAGGAATTCCTCGACACCGTGCACGACGGCCTGCAGCGCCTGCTGCGCCAGGCCAGCGGCAAGGACAACATCGCCGTGTTCACCTCCGGCGGGACCATCACCGCCGTGCTCCAGCAGATCGTCGGCATGCCGGCGATCAAGGCCTTCGAGCTGAACTGGCAGATCGTCAACACTTCGCTCAGCCGCCTGAAGTTCCGCGGCGACGAAGTGTCCCTGGCTTCCTTCAACAGTCACGTGCACCTGGAACTGTTGAGGGCGCCGGAGCTCATCACCTATAGATGAGCCCGGCCCATTGCGCCCCCGGGCGCGCGAGAAAACCTAGAAAAGGGATAGAACCATGAGCGTTGCTGACATCGTCTCCACCATGAAGAGCAAATTCAACGCTGGCGCCGCCGCCGGCCTGGACCTGGTCTTCCAGTTCAACATCGAGGACGGCGACAACCACTACCTGGTGGTCAAGGATGGCACCTGCGAAGTCGTGCAGGGCGATGCGCCGAACCCCAACGTCACCCTGATCATGGACAGCGAGACCCTCAAGGGCATCACCAGCGGCGAAACCGACGGCATGCAGGCCTTCATGGCCGGCAAGCTGCGCGCCGAAGGCGACATGATGCTGGCCATGAAGCTGGGCGAGCTGTTCCCGGTCTGACCTGGAGCGCTGCCTGCCGGCACGAGAAACCGGGGCCCCGCGGCTCCGGTTTTTTTTCGCCCGCGCCGCTCTGGCAAAGGCGTATCAGGCAGCCTGATCGGGGTCCAACACGCTCGCCAATAACGCCCTGCGGCGCTTGTGGGGGTAGCAGGCGAGCATTAGATTAGCCAATTATCTCGGGACACCATTATTGCCCTGCATGATGGATCCCGGGCGCCGCTGCCCCGGCAACTACCGACTACAAGAAAGGGATAAGCATGTCGCTGACTGACCAGTCCACCCGCATCCGCCAAGGCGAAGAGCTCGACGCCGCGGTCATCGATCCCTACCTGAAGGCCCACATTCCCGGCCTGCAGGGCGAGCCGAAGATCAGCCAGTTCCCTGGCGGCGCCTCGAACCTGACCTACCTGCTGGAATACCCCAGCCACGAGCTGGTGCTGCGCCGCCCGCCGTTCGGCCGCAAGGCCAAGTCGGCCCACGACATGGGCCGCGAGTACCGCATCCTCAACCAGCTCAACGCCGGCTTCCCGTACTGCCCGAAGGCCTACGTGCACTGCACCGACGAGTCGGTGATCGGCGCCGAGTTCTACGTGATGGAGCGCGTCAACGGCATCATCCTGCGCGCCGACCTGCCGCCGGAGCTCAAGCTCGACGCGCAGCAGGCCAACACCCTGTGCAAGAACTTCATCGACCGCTTCGTGGAACTGCACAACGTCGACTACCAGGCCTGCGGCCTGGGCGACCTGGGCAAGCCCGAGGGCTACGTGCAGCGCCAGATCGAAGGCTGGAGCGACCGCTACGAGAAGGCCCTGACCCCCGACGCGCCGAGCTGGGAAGCGGTCAAGGCCTGGCTGCGCGAGAAGATACCGGCCGACCACCCCAAGCCGGGCATCGTGCACAACGACTACCGCTTCGACAACGTCATCCTCGACCCCAAGGACCCGATGCGCATCATCGGCGTGCTGGACTGGGAGCTGACCACCATCGGCGACCCGCTGATGGACCTGGGCAACACCCTCGCCTACTGGATCGAAGCCGACGACCCGGCGCCGGTGCAGCTCATGCGCCGCCAGCCGAGCCACCTGCCGGGCATGCTGACGCGCCAGCAGTTCGCCGACTACTACGCCGAACGCGCCGGCCTGCCGCGCATCGACAATCTCGACTTCTACTACACCTACGGCCTGTTCCGCCTGGCCGGCATCGTGCAGCAGATCTACTACCGCTACTTCCACGGCCAGACCCAGGACAAGCGCTTCGCCCAGTTCATCCACATGAACAAGCTGCTGGAGCAGATGAGCCTGCAGGTCATCGGCAAATCGCGCCTGTAACGACGATCACAACAAGGGGAACCCCATGTCCAAGACCAATCTGTTCGACCTCGACGGCAAGATCGCCTTCGTTTCCGGCGCCAGCCGCGGCATCGGCGAGGCCATCGCCAAGCTGCTGGCCCAGCAAGGCGCCCACGTGATCGTCTCCAGCCGCAAGATCGAGGGCTGCCAGGAAGTGGCCGACGCCATCAATGCCGCCGGCGGCAAGGCCACCGCCATCGCCTGCCACATCGGCGAGATGGAGCAGATCCAGAGCGTCTTCGCGCAGATCCGCGAGCAGTTCGGCCGCCTGGACATCCTGGTCAACAACGCCGCCACCAACCCGCAGTTCTGCAACGTGCTGGACACCGACCTGGGCGCCTTCCAGAAGACCGTGGACGTGAACATCCGCGGCTACTACTTCATGTCCATCGAAGGCGGCAAGCTGATGAAGGAGAACGGCGGCGGCAGCATCATCAACGTCGCCTCGATCAACGGCGTCAGCCCCGGCGAGTTCCAGGGCATCTACTCGGTGACCAAGGCCGCGGTGATCAGCATGACCAAGGTCTTCGCCAAGGAATGCGCGCAGTTCGGCATCCGCTGCAACGCCCTGCTGCCGGGCCTGACCGACACCAAGTTCGCCTCGGCCCTGGTGAAGAACGACAGCATCCGCAACGCCGCCCTGCAGCGCATCCCGCTCAAGCGCGTGGCCGACCCGAGCGAAATGGCCGGCGCCGTGCTGTACCTGGCCAGCAACGCCTCCAGCTACACCACCGGCGTGGCGCTGAACGTCGACGGCGGGTTCCTCGCCTGATCGCGAAAGCGCAATGAACAAGGGAGCCTTCGGGCTCCCTTTTTCGTTGGGCGATCCGTCGATGCACGGATGCGCGCGGGTGGGGCGGCGGATCTCATCTGCGAATCGCGCCGGGGCGTCCGGCTACGCGGACAAGGTCCGCTCCTACGAGGGAAGGAATACCGTGCCTCCCGGCGACCTGTAGCGGGCCCTGCCCGCGAAATCGCGCGCAGGGCGCGCTCCTACCAGAGAATGGCGCGGGTGGGCGGCGTAGGAGCGGATCTTATCCGCGAATCGCGCCGGGATGTCCGGCTATCGCGGACAAGGTCCGCTCCTACGAGGGAAGGAATACCGTGCCATCCAACGACCTGTAGGAGCGGGCCCTGCCCGCGATTTCGCGCGCAGGGCGCGCTCCTACAGGGGAATGGCGCGGGTGGGCGGCGTAGGAGCGGATCTTATCCGCGAACCGCGCCGGGGCGTCCGGCTATCGCGGACAAGGTCCGCTCCTACGGGGGAAGGAATACCGTGCCTCCCGGCGATCTGTAGGAGCGGGCCCTGCCCGCGATTTCGCGCGCAGGGCGCGCTCCTACAAGGGAATGGCGCGGGTGGGACAAGCGGATCTCATCTGCGAATCGCGCCGGGGTGTCCGGCCATCGCGGACAAGGTCCGCTCCTACGGGGGAAGGAATACCGTGCCTCCCGGCCGGCGACCTGTAGGAGCGGATCTCATCCGCGAATCGCGCCGGGGTGTCCGGCCATCGCGGACAAGGTCCGCTCCTACGGGGGAGGAATGCCGTGCCTCCCGGCGGGTGGGGCGACGTAGGATGGCGTTGAGCGAAGCGATACCCATCACCACGACCGCATGGGTTTCGTAAACTCAACCCATCCTACGAAAAGCCTCTCGGCGCAACCGGCAAGACAGTTGCTCCGGTGCGGCCCGCCTACCGCCACTCCCGCAACGCCTGCTGCGCCGCGGTGTTGACCGGTTCCGCCTCCAGGCCCGCGGGGCCCAGGCGGACGCTGTAGACCGCCTGGTCCGCCATGGGCAGGAAGTTCACCCGCGCCGCCAGCGGCCGGAAGGTCAGCAGGTCGTGCTGGCCGTCGCGCAGCCAGCGCCACAGGTCGAAGCCGTAGGGGCTTTGCGCCAGCACCTGCTGGCGGGCCTGGGCCTGTTGCTGCTCGATGGCCAGGTAGCGGCCGGCCAGGCCCTGCAGGCGGTAGCCGGGATCCAGGCCGATCAGCGCGGCCAAACCACGCCACTGCATGATGCGCACGTCCAGTTGCCAGAGGTCGCCGCCCAGCTCGACGCGGCGTTCGCGGTCGCCTTCGAGGATTTTCACCTCATAGCGCTGCGGCGCCAGGCGCTGGAAGCTCAGGGTCGCCAGCGGCCGCTCGGCGGGCAGCGCGTCGTAGCTGCGCAGGTCCCAGGCCGCCAGGCCCAGAGCCAGCGCGGCGGCGACGAAGGCCAGGCCGGCGCAGCCGCGCAGCCAGCCGAGGAACCAGTGGCGGTCGAAGAGGATACGTGCGGCGACCAGCAGCGCCAGCAGGGCGATCAGCGCGAACGTCCAGGCCAGGCCGTCGTACTGCATTGAATCAGTTCCTTGCGGGTAGAATTGCCGGCATTATGCGCACCCCTCGACGCGACGGCCAGCCGTGGCGTCGCAGCCTTGAACCCAGGTCGTACTTTTCATGCCCTTCACCCTCCCCTTCGAGCTGGCCATCGACCCGCTCACCCTGCTGATCCTCGCTGTCGTGGCCTTCCTCGCCGGCTTCATCGACGCCATCGCCGGCGGCGGCGGCCTGCTGACCATCCCCGCCCTGCTCACCGCCGGCGTGCCGCCGCACCTGGCGCTGGGCACCAACAAGCTGAGTTCCACCTTCGGCTCGGCCACCGCCAGCTACACCTTCTACAAGCGCAAGCTGTTCCACCCGGCGAAGTGGCGCAACGGCCTGCTCGCCACCGCCATAGGCGCGGCCGTCGGCGCCTGGGCCGCGCACCTGCTGCCGGCGGAATGGCTGAACCGCATGTTGCCGGTGGTGGTGTTCTCCTGCGGGATCTACATGCTCTTCGGCGGCACGCCCAAGGCGCCGCTGGACGCCGACGCCCCGGTCGGGCGCAAGCGCCAGTGGCCGCAAGGCCTGGGCCTGGGTTTCTACGACGGCGTGGCCGGCCCCGGCACCGGCGCCTTCTGGACCGTCAGCAGCCTGCTGATGTACCCCCTGGACCTGGTCCGCGCCAGCGGCGTGGCGCGCACCATGAACTTCGTCAGCAACATAGTGGCGCTGGCGGTGTTCGTCGCTTCCGGCCAGGTGGTCTGGCTGCTCGGGCTGTGCATGGGCAGCGCGCTGATGGTCGGCGCCTACCTGGGTGCGCGCACCGCCATCGGCGGCGGCGCAAAATTCATCCGCCCGGTGTTCATCCTGGTGGTGCTGGCGCTGACCGCGCGCCTGGTCTGGCAGCACTGGTTCAGCGCGGCTTGAAGCGAGGAGAAAACGCCGGGCGTCAGTAGCCGCCGCCCGGCAGGATCGGATCGGGCCGTCCGGCGCGGCGCGCCAGCCAGGTCTCGATCAGGTAGCGGGCGATGGAACGCCCGGCCGGCAGGCGCGGCAGCGAGTCGTAGGGGAACCACTGGGCGTCCTCGATCTCGTCCGGTTGGCAGACGATCTCGCCGCTGACGTACTCGGCGTGGAAGCCGAGCATCAGCGAATGCGGGAAGGGCCAGTTCTGGCTGCCCAGGTAGCGGATGTTGCCGACCTGCAGCCCCACTTCTTCCTTCACCTCGCGGGCCACGCAGTGCTCCACCGACTCGCCCGGCTCGACGAAGCCGGCCAGGGTGCTGTACATGCCCGGCACGAAGCGCGGCGAGCGCGCCAGCAGCAGTTCGTCGCCGCGGGTGACCAGGACGATCATGCTCGGCGACAGCAGCGGGTAGCGCTGGATGTCGCAGGCGTCGCAGCGCATGGCGCGCTCGCGCGGCACGGCGCGCATCGGCTGGCCGCAGCCGCCGCAGAAACGGTTCTCGCGGGCCCAGGTGCCGACCTGGCTGGCGAAGCCGAGCATGGCGAACTGGTCTTCCTCGGCTTCGAGCATGACGTGGCGCAGGCCTGTCCAGCTGCAGCCCTCGACGCTGGCGGGAGACGCCAGCTCCAGCAGGTACACGGCATCGCCGTCGAAGTGGCCGACGCCCTGCTCGGAGAGCACCGGCAGGTCCTGGCGCTTGAGCCAGTCACGGGGGAAGAGCACGCCATTGGCATCGCCGAGGAACTGCTGGCGATAGTGGGCCACGGCCCAGCCACCCTTTTCCGCCGGGTCGAGCCAGGCGGACTCCCAACGTCCGGTACGCATCAGGCAGCCACCTCCAGGCCGAGGGCGCGCACGCTCTCGCTGGCCACGTCCAGCACGTCGGGCTGGCCTTCGGGACGCAGCACGGCACCGCCCTCCAGGTAGTATTCGAGGCCGGTCAGGGCATCGGCCAGGGTTTCCAGCATCTGCTCCGACGGCATCTGCGTGGTTTCGATCATCTGCCGCTGGATGTAGTCGGCGCAAGCCCCGACCAGCCGGGCGGCGCGTTCCTGGCCGAGGAACCAGAGCCCGCCGCGCACAGCCTGCAGGCTGCCGGGGACGTTGGCCAGGTGCAGCTTGTCGCCGTTGGATTCCAGGTAGGCGGTGATCGCCCGCTTGGCCAGGGCCAGGCCGCCCTGGGCTTCGTCTATGACCACGATGCGCGCCTCGGCCAGCTGGTGCACGGCGAAGGACTCGGCGCTGGGCTCGAGGTCGATGATGGCGGGGGCGGCCATGCGCTCGCCGCGTTCCAGGCTGCCGACCAGGCTTTCCACGTAGAGCAGCGCGTCGGCCAGGGCGTTCAGCGCCACCGGCGACTCCACCGCGCCCCTGGCCACCCAGCCGGACACCACCGAGACCTGGCCCTGCAGCACGTTGGCCGCGGAGTTCAGGCCGACCATGCCGAGGGTCTTGGCCAGCTTGCCCAGCTGGGTGTGCAGGGTGCCCAGGGCATCGGCCGGGGACACGCCGCGCTCGATCAGGTCGAGCTGGTCCTTGACCGTGGTGAGCTCCTCGCGGATGGCCGCCGACAGCGAGCGCATCACCGCCTGGCCGGGACCGGACAGGCGCTGCGACTCGTCTTCCAGCAGGTGGTCGGTGAACGGCAGCGGCGCCAGGCCGAACACCTCGCGCAGCTCGCTGGCCCGCGGGCCGCGGGTGTCGGCCAGGGCGGTGAGGTAGAGCAGTTCCTTGAGCAGCTGGCGCGGCGCCTCGTAGTTGGCGTTGGCCAGCAGCTGCTTGAGTTCCCGGTCCAGGCGCGAGAACAGCTGCTTGCGCGCCTTGCGCGGCAGCATCTGCGCATCCACCAGGGCTTCCAGGGCGCCCGCGCCTATCCAGCACAGGCGGCTGCGCTGGCCGTAGCCGAGCAGCGCGTCGAGGCGCGCCAGGGCGCGCCCCATCAGCTTGAGGCCGGAGTAATGGTCCTGTTCGCGCACCAGGGCGAGCAGGCCGACCTGGTACATGTGCCGCAGGCGGCGGACTTCCTGGGCGCGGTCGGCCACCGTGGGCACCGCGCGGGGCGCCGCCGGGCGCGGCAGGTCCAGGCGCGCGCTGAAGAAGAAGCTCTCCGGCAGCACCGGCTGGCCGGCGGCCAGGCGCACGTCGTTGATCGCCGGCAGCAGCAGCTCGGGGATTTCCTGGCGGTTGGCCTCCAGGTTCTCCAGGTAGCGGCGCAGCACGTACAGGGCGTTGCCCAGGGCGGCCAGTTGGCCGTCGCGCTCCTCGCCGACGCCGGTGGGGATGTCGGTGGCCAGCTGCAGAGCCTCCTGGGCCAGCAGCTCGGCGCCGGCCAGTTCGATCAGGTTGAGGGTGCCGCGGATCTGCGCCAGGCATTCGACCGCGTGTTGCAGCAGGCTGCCGTTCTGGCGCTCGGCGATGAATTGCTCGAGGTTCTGCTCGGCCTGCTCCATGGTGGCGAAGAGTTCATCGCGCACCAGACTGAGGGAGGTGGCTCCAGTGACCATCGGGCTAACGCGCCTCCTGCGCGAGGGAGTAATGGGGCATCAGTCGGCGAACTCCGGCTGCTGCTTGCTCATGTGGGCGGCCATGGCCTTCTGCAGGTCGGCCGATTGCAGCATGGCGGCGTTCCAGGTGGCGATGTATTCCAGGCCGTCCTCGACGCTGTGGTCGCGGGCGTAGCGGATCATCTCCTTGGTGCCGCGGATGGCGATCGGCGACTTGCCGGCGATCTGCCGCGCCAATTCGAACACGCCGTCGAGCAGCGCCGCGCTGTCGGCGTAGCTGCGGTTGACCAGGCCGATGCGCACCGCCTCGGCGGCGTCGACCATGCGCCCGGTGTAGGCCAGCTCGCGCATGATGCCGTCGCCGATCAGCCGCGGCAGGCGCTGCAAGGTGCCGACGTCGGCGGCCATGCCCATGTCGATTTCCTTGATGGAGAACTGCGCGTCTTCGCTGCAGTAGCGCATGTCGCAGGCCGAGATCAGGTCGATGGCGCCGCCCAGGCAATAGCCCTGCACGGCGGCGAGCACCGGCTTGCTGCAGGCGTCGATGGCGTTGAACGAGGCCTGCAGCTCGAGAATCTTGCGGCGCAGGGCGCGGGCGTTGCGGCCGACGTCCTTGCCCAGCTGGCTGCCGGCCTGGGCCAGCAGCATCAGGTCGATGCCGGCGGAGAAATGCTTGCCGGCGCCGGAAATCACCACCACGCGGACTTCATCCGTTTCATCGGCCCAACGGAAGATATCGACGATCTCGCGCCAGAAATCGGCGTTCATCGCGTTGACTTTTTCCGGGCGATTGATGATCACATGCGCGATCTTGTCGGCCAGTTCGACGCGAAATGCTTTGTACTCGGTCACGGGGGAAACCCTCGGGAATGCCCTGCTCTGCTGTGCGCGGCAGTTCTTGTAGTGATGGCGTGCCACTATAACAAGGCAAGGGCAAAAGTCGATGCCGGCCTATGTGACACAGGGCACGCTCCAGCTGCGAACGGGCGCTAGTCGATTTCCGCCACCGGCAGGCCCTGCTGGCGGTTGCGCCATTGCCGCCAGGTGTACATCGGGATGCCCGCCATGAACACCAGGAAGCCCCAGAAGATGGCCTGCTCGCCGGTGCCGTAGAGGGCCCACAGCGAGTAGAGGAAGCCCAGCGAGCCGACGGCGATCAGCTGCGGCCGCGAGCGCGGCGAGAACTCGCTGGTGCGCACCGCCAGCAGTTGCAGCAGCGCCGCGGTGCAGAAGGCGTAGGGCACCACGCCGGTCATGGTGCCGAGCAGGATGATGACGTTGAACACGTCCACCAGGTCGCCCTGGCCGTCGATCAGCACCAGCACCGTCACCAGCAGCCCCGAGGCCCACAGGCCGTTGGCCGGGGCGCCGTGCTTGTTGAGCCTGCCGAGGGATTCGGGGAACAGCCCGTCGCGCGCCGGCGCCACCGGGATCTGCCCCTGCAGCAGCACCCAGCCGTTGAGCGCGCCGAGGCAGGCGATCACCGCGCCGGCGGCCACCAGGTAGTAGCCCCAGTCGCCCATCAGCACGCGCGCGGCGTCGGCGAAGGGCGAGGTCGACTTGGCCAGCACCTCCGGCGGCATCAGGCCCTGCACCGAGGTGATCGACAGCACGTACACCCCGGCCGCGGCCAGGGTGCCGAACAGCGTGGCGCGCGGGATGGTGCGCTTGGGGTCGCGCACGTCGTCGGCCGGCACCGTCGCCGATTCCAGGCCGATGAACGACCAGAGCGTCAGCGCCGCGGTGGTGGCGATGGCCTGGGCGTAGCCCATGTTCGGCAGTTGCTCGCGCGGCGGAATGGTCAGGTAGTCGGGGTTGAAGTGCAGCCAGCCGAGCACCCCGACCAGCAGCAGCGGAATGAGCTTGAGCGCGGTGAGCAGGTTCTGCACCACGGCGAAGGTGGCGATGCCGCGCAGGTTGATGAAAGTGCACAGCCAGATGGCGCCGATGGCGGTGGCCACCATCAGCAGCGGGTCGGCCAGCGCCGGGATGAACACCCGCAGGTAGCCCACCAGGGTCACGGCGATGGCGGCGTTGCCGATCCACGCGGCCTTCCAGTAGGTCCAGGCGCACAGGTAGCCGGCGAAGCTGCCGAAGCCCTCGCGGGTGTAGGCGTAGGGCCCGCCGGCGCCGGGGTTGAGCCGCGCCAGGCGGGCGAAGGTGAAGGCCAGCAGCACCGCGCCGGTGCTGGAGACCAGCCAGCCGAACAGGCTGAGCCCGCCATAGGCGGCGAGGCTGGAGGGCAGCAGGAAGACGCCCGAGCCGACCATGTTGCCGATCACCAGCGCGGTACAGCTCCAGAACCCCATGCTGCCTTTCTTGGCAGCCTCTCCCCCGCTCATCCTCGCTCCTTAGGTTCCGCCGCCCTGGACGACGGAATCAGCTGTCGGCATTTTCCACGATGCACTCAACTGTATAGCAGCGCCGGCCGTCCACGTCCTGCACCTGCAGGCCATGCACATCGGAATCGAAACCGGGGAAGTCGTGTTCGAAGGTCCGGGCGAAGGCCAGGTAGTCGAGGATCGAGCGCGTCGCCTCGGTGAAGCGCTCGCCCGGCATGATCAGCGGGATGCCCGGCGGGTAAGGCACCAGCATGACCGCGGCGATGCGCCCTTCGAGGCGCTCGATGGGCACCGCCTCGACCTCGCCGCGCACCAGCTGGGTGTAGGCATCGGCCGGGCGCAGCGCCAGCTCCGGCAGGATGGTGTACATGCGGCGCATGGCCTTGGCCGTGGCGTGCTCGCGGTAGCAGGCGTGCAACTGCTCGCAGAGGTCGCGCAGGCCCATGCCGGCGTAGCGCGCCGGGGCGGCCTGGAGCACGCTGGGCAGGGCCTCGGACAGCGGCGCGTTGCCGTCGTAGCTGCGCTTGAACTCCAGCAGCTCGGTGACCAGGGTGCTCCACTTGCCCTTGGTCACGCCCATGGAGAACAGCACCAGGAAGGAGTACAGGCCGGTCTTCTCCACCACCAGGCCGCGCTCCCAGAGGAAGCGGCCGACCACCGCGGCGGGAATGCCGTGCTCCTCGAGACGCCCGGCGGCGTTCAGGCCCGGGGTGGCCAGGGTGACCTTGATCGGGTCGAGCAGCACGTAGTCGTCTTCCACCTCGCCGAAGCCGTGCCACTCGGCGTCGGGCTCCAGCAGCCAGTCGCGGGTGCGCACCTCGTCGGTGCCTTCCACCCCCGGCGGCTGCCACACGCAGAACCACCAGTCGCCGGCCGCCAGGTTCTGCTGCACGTTGGCCAGGGCGCGGCGGAAGCTCAGGGCCTCGTCGAAGGTCTCCTGGATCAGCGAACGCCCGGCCGGGCCTTCCATCATCGCCGAGGCCACGTCCAGCGAGGCGATGATGCCGTACTGCGGCGAAGTGGAGATGTGCATCATGAAGGCTTCGTTGAAGCGCGCGCGGTCCAGGCGCCGCTTGCCGCCGTCCTGCACGTGGATCATCGAGGCCTGGCTGAAGGCCGCCAGCATCTTGTGCGTGGAATGCGTGGTGAACACCAGCGGGCCGTCCTCGCCGCGGCTGGTGGCCATGCCGTAGCGGCGGTCGTAGAACTCGTGGAAGGCGGCGTAGGCGTACCAGGCCTCGTCGAAGTGCAGCACCTCGACGCTGCCGTCCAGGGCCTGCTTGATCAGCTCGGCGTTGTAGCACAGGCCGTCGTAGGTGGAGTTGGTCACCACCGCCAGCCGCACCTTCGGCTCGCGGCCGCGAGCCAGGGGGTTGGCGGCGATCTTCGCGGCGATCGACTCGCGGCTGAACTCGGACAGCGGGATGGGCCCGATGATGCCCAGCTCGTTGCGCTCCGGGCACAGGTACAGCGGGATGGCGCCGGTCATGATGATCGAGTGCAGCACCGACTTGTGGCAGTTGCGGTCCACCAGCACCAGGTCGTCGCGGCTGACCATGGAATGCCAGACGATCTTGTTCGCCGTGGAGGTGCCGTTGATCACGAAGAAGGTGTGGTCGGCGCCGAAGTTGCGCGCGGCGCGGGCCTCGGCCTCGGCGAGCGGGCCGGTGTGGTCCAGCAGCGAGCCCAGCTCGGGCACCGAAACGGACAGGTCCGAGCGCAGGGTGTTCTCCCCGAAGAACTGGTGGAAGGCCTGCCCCACCGGGCTCTTGCGGTAGGCCACGCCACCGCCGTGGCCAGGCGTGTGCCAGGAGTAGTTGGATTGCGCGGTGTGTTCCACCAGGGCGCGGAAGAACGGCGGCAGCAGGCCCTCCAGGTACTTGCGCGCGGCCCTCGAGACCTGGCGGGCGAGGAAGGGCACGGTGTCTTCGAACAGGTAGAGGATGCCGCGCAGCTGGTGCAGGTCGGCCATGGACTCGGCCGGCGCATTCTCGATGGTCATCTGCTCGCCGAGGGCGAAGATCGGCAACTGCGGCGCCCGCACCCGCGCCACGCGGATCAGCTCCACCACATCCTGCAACAGGCGCTGGTTCTCCCCCGCCCCCTCGGCGGCGACCAGGATGCAGGCCAGGCCATGGTGGGTGGAGGCGACGATGCGCCCCTCGGTGGCGCTGGCGGTGGAAAGGATGCTGAAGCCGTCCAGCTCCAGCTCGCGGGCGATGCCGCGGACGCGGTCGCCGGCGACGGTGTCGGCCTTGATGTCGCGGTGGACGATGAGGATGGGGAATTTCAGATCTTTATACATTGTGAGCCCCGAATGCTGACGGAGGCTTTCCGTCGATCCCCTGCAGCGTATGGGCTTACATTCCGCAGGGGAATAGGGTCGGCTGTTGGCTATAAGAATAGGTCGCACGGGCGAAAGGCGGGGCTGGGGAGGTCGGCTTCAAGAGCGCCCTCTCGCCAGCGCGCGGAGGTCACCGACTGCGCCGAGGTGCTTTTCGTAGGATGGGTTGAGCCTGCGAAACCCATCGGGCCAGGGTGATGGGTATCGCTTCGCTCAACCCATCCTACGAGGAGACCTGCGCCCGCAGGAGCGAACTCCGTCCGCGATCGGATTCACCGGCGGCACGAACAGCCCCACATGACAGCCCCGCCCCACTCCGGCATCCTTGACCCTCCGCCCCGCCCCCACGAGAGCGCAGATGAACCTGCCCCCCCGACAGCAAGACATCCTCGACCTGGTCCGCGAACGCGGCTACCTGAGCATCGAGGAGCTGGCCCAGCAGTTCGCCGTCACCCCGCAGACCATCCGCCGCGACATCAACCAGCTCGCCGAGCGCAGCCTGCTGCGCCGCTACCATGGCGGCGCAGCCTGGGACTCGAGCATCGAGAACACCGCCTACAACACCCGCGCCGACCAGATGCGCGACGAGAAGCAGCGCATCGCCGAGGCGGTGGCGGCGCAGATTCCCGACGACGCCTCGCTGTTCATCAATATCGGCACCACCACCGAGGCCATCGCCCGCGCCCTGCTCGGGCATCGCCACCTGAAGATCATCACCAACAACCTGCACGTCGCCGCCACCCTCAGCGCCAAGGACGATTTCGAAGTGCTGGTGGCCGGCGGCACCGTGCGCGGCGACGGCGGCGTGGTCGGCCAGGCGGCGGTGGACTTCATCGAGCAGTTCCGCGCCGACTTCGCCCTGGTGGGCATCAGCGGCATCGACGAGGACGGCAGCCTGCTGGACTTCGACTACCAGGAAGTGCGCGTCTCCCGCGCCATCATCGACAACGCCCGGCAGGTGTTCCTCGCCGCCGACTCCAGCAAGTTCGGGCGCAACGCCCTGGTGCGCCTGGGGCCGATCGGCCTGGTCGACCGCCTGTTCACCGACGCCGCGCCGCCGCCCGCCGTGGCGCGCCTGCTGGCCCAGCACAAGGTGCAGCTGGAGCTGGTCTGACGCGCTTTACGTTCGAATCCGAAAATCCCCGGTAAATCAGCCGAATGGCTGGGCTTCAGCCTGGCCATTCGGCGTTCGCTCGCCTATCATATTTTCGAATTCGAACGCATTCATGTTCATTTCCAGCCAAGAGGACGCCCCATGAGCCATTCCCACAAGCGCTCCGCTCCCCTGGCTGAGGTCTACGACCTGGCGGTGGTCGGCGGCGGCATCAATGGCGCGGGCATCGCGGCGGACGCCGCCGGGCGCGGCCTGCTCACCTTCCTTTGCGAACAGCACGACCTGGCCAGCCATACCTCCTCGGCCAGCAGCAAGCTGGTCCACGGCGGCCTGCGCTACCTGGAACACGGCGAATTCCGCCTGGTGCGCGAGGCCCTGGCCGAGCGCGAGGTGCTGCTGGCCAAGGCGCCGCACATCGTTCACCCGCTGCGTTTCGTCCTGCCGCACCAGCCGCACCTGCGCCCGGCCTGGATGATCCGCGCCGGGCTGTTCTTCTACGACCACCTGGGCCGGCGCGAGAAGCTGCCGGCCTCGCGCGGTCTGCGTTTCGGCGCCGACAGCCCGCTGCAGGAGCACCTGCGCCGCGGCTTCGAGTATGCCGACTGCTCCGTCGACGACGCCCGCCTGGTGGTACTCAACGCCATGGCCGCCCGCGAGCGCGGCGCCCACGTGCACCCGCGCACCCGCTGCGTCAGCGCGCGGCGCAGCAAGGGCCTGTGGCACCTGCATCTGGAGCGCGACGACGGCAGTCTCTACTCGATCCGCGCCCGCGCCCTGGTCAACGCCGCCGGGCCCTGGGTGGCGCAATTCCTCCGCGACGACCTGCGCCAGCGGCCGCCCTACGGCATCCGCCTGATCCAGGGCAGCCACCTAGTGGTGCCGCGGCTGTACGAGGGCGAGCAGGCGTACATCCTGCAGAACGAGGACCGCCGCATCGTCTTCGTCATCCCCTACCTGGAGCGCTTCACCCTGATCGGCACCACCGACCGCGAATACCTGGGCGACCCGGCGAAGGTGCAGATCAGCGACGAGGAAACCGGTTACCTGCTGGCGGTGGTCAACGCCCACTTCAAGCGCCAGTTGCATCGCGAGGACATCCTCTGGAGCTTCTCCGGGGTGCGCCCGCTGTGCGACGACGAATCCGACGAGCCGTCCGCCGTCACCCGCGACTACACCCTGGCGCTGCAGGGCGCGCCAGGCGAGGCGCCGCTGCTGTCGGTGTTCGGCGGCAAACTGACCACCTACCGCAAGCTGGCCGAGGCCGCCCTGGCCGAGCTGGCGCCGACCTTCCCGCGCCTGGGCCCGGCCTGGACCGCCGATGCCCCGCTACCCGGCGGCGAAAACATGAGCAGCCCTGAGGACCTGGCCGTCGAGCTGCTGGCCAGGCACCCCTGGCTGCCGGCCGGCCTGGCGCGGCGCTGGGCCACCAGCTACGGCACGCGCAGCTGGCGCCTGCTCGACGGGGTGAAGGGCGAAACCGACCTGGGCGAACACCTGGGCGCCGGGCTCTACGCCCGCGAGGTGGACTACCTGTGCCGCGAGGAATGGGCCGAGAACGCCGATGACATCCTCTGGCGCCGCAGCAAGCTCGGGCTGTTCCTCGATGCCGCGCAGAAACTGCGCCTGGCCGAGTACCTGGCCCGAGAACATCCGCGCAAGGCCAGCGTGCAGGTAGCCTGAGGCAGGCTCAGAGCGAAGCGTTCAACTCGCTGATCAGCGCTTCGCGATGCTTGAGCGAGGCCAGCGCGCTCTCGCCCAGCCGTCCGGCCACCTCGCTGAGCAGGCCCTGGGCCAGGAGCATGAAGGCGCACATGCTGTTGCTGTAGAACAGGCTGTGGTTGGGCACATAGAAGCTGTGCGCCGCCACCCGCGCCAACGGCGAACTCGAAGAATCGGTCAGGGCCACCACCTCGATGCCGTGGCGCGCCGCCACTTCGGCGGTGGCCAGCACGCTGGGCGTATAGGGGAAGCAACTGGCGACCACCAGCACGTCGCCGGCATCCAGCTGCGCCAGCGCATCGGCCACGCCCTGGCGGTTGGAGTCCAGCGCCGCCACGTCGGGGCGCAACATCCCCAGGCCGTAGGACATGAACAGCGCCAGCGAGGTGAACTGGCGCATGCCGTGAATGCGCACGCGGCGCGCGCCGGCCAGCAGCTCCACCACGCGGGCGAACGCTTCCGGCTCCACCTGCTCGATCAGGCTGGCGATGTTGGCGCTTTCCTGCCGGCCCAGGCGCGTCAGGCGCGACAGGGTGCTGTCGGCGGGGGTCAGCAGCAGGCGCGAGGCCTGGTCGCTGTAGAAGCTCTTGCCCTCGGTCAGCTCGCGGCGGAACACGTCCTGGAACTTGCTGAAGCCGCCATAGCCCAGGCGCTGGGCCAGCCGCGAGAGGGTCGAGGCATTGACCCCCAGCTGCTCGGCCAGCTCACTGATGGACGACACCGCGGTGCGCTGCGGCGCCTCGATCAGCGCCGTCAGCACGCGGCGCGAGCTGGCGCCCAGGGAGATGCCCGCCTCGCCGCGCTCGATGTCCTCCAGCAGTTGCTTGAGGGCTCCCAGGTTGTCGGGCAGGGCGGCGGGCGCTTGGCTCATCATGCAGGTCCAGGTTCGGGATCGGGGCGGACACTGCCCCGGGCCTCGACCTCGCGGGTGTCGGGCTGGCAGTGGACGCGCCATTCTACCGAGTTCGCCCCGATGCGGAACACGGCCGTGGCCAGGGTGTTCTCCTCGTCCGGGTCGTCCGCCGCGCGGCGGTACACCGGCAGTTCGGCATCCGCCGTGTCGCGCAGGATGGCCAGCGCTTGGCCCTCGTCCAGCAGCGCAGGCGCCCCGGCCAGCAAGGCATCGACGCACTGCTGGCGGCTGCCGGAACTGCCGGTGATGCGCTGGCCGGCGGCGTCCAGGCCGGCATCCAGCAGGTGGTTGGAATGCCCCGCCGGGTGCTGGATTTCGCGCACCGCCACGCCGGTGGAACAGGCTTCGACGCTGAACAGCTGGCTCGCCCCCACCTGCCCCAGGGCATGGTGGAAGGCCCCGGCGCGCCCCGCCGTGGACAGCACGGCGACGGCCTGCGCCAGGCTGCCGGCATCCAGCACCGCCCGAGCCAGCACCTGGCGCGGCAGGCCCGCCGGGATGGCGCGCGGGCGGATGTTGTTGACCGTGCTGACCAGCCCGCGCTCGTTCACCGCGAAGGTATGGCCGGGGATCGAACCGGGGTAGACGAAGCTGGTGAAGCCCAGTCCCTGCTTGGGTTGCGCCTGGAGCAGGCCGCAGAAGCCGTCGAGCGAAGGCAGGCCGTCCTCGTTGTGAGCGATCAGCCAGCCGCCCTCGGCGGGGCCGAACACCGTGGTGCAGCCGTCGACGCTGGCATCCTGGACGAAATCGCCACGGCAGTTCCACAGGAAGACTTCTTCCAGCGGCAATTCCAGGCCGTCGGCCAGGCCGCGCAGCTCGTCCCAGATGCGCGGGAACTGCGCCTGGACCTGCGCCTGCATATGCTGCGCCGCGGCCGAGCCGGCCCGCGCCGCCAGGCTGCGCCACAGCGGCAGCGGGCGCAGGCGCTGATGCACCGCGTCGCGGCCGAAGCGGCCCAGGCCCAGGCCGATTTCGTAGGCGCTGCCGGCAAGGTTCAGGGGGCTCAGGCTCATGGGGCGACCTTCAGGCGACATGTTGCAGGAACTCCCGCAGGCGCGGGCTGGTGGGGTTGCCGATCAGGCTGGCGGGCTCGCCGTCCTCGGCGATGCGGCCCTTGTCGATGAAGATCAGCCGCGAGGCGACCTTGCGCGCGAAGTCGATCTCGTGGGTGACGATGACCATGGTCATGCCCTCCTCCGCCAGGTCCTTCATCACCTGCAGCACCTCGTGGCGCAGCTCCGGGTCCAGCGCCGAGGTCGGCTCGTCGAACAGCATCAGCTTGGGCTTCACCGCCAGGGCGCGGGCGATGGCCACACGCTGCTGCTGGCCGCCGGAGAGCTCCGAGGGGTAATGCCCGGCGCGCTCGGACAGGCCGACCTTGGCCAGCAGCTCGCGGGCCAGCGCCTCGGCCTCGGCCTTCTTCGCCCCGCGCACGCGGATCGGGCCGAAGGCCACGTTCTCCAGCGCGGTCATCTGCGGAAACAGGTGGAACTGCTGGAACACCATGCCCGCCTCCTGGCGGATCAGGCGCTCGTCCACCTTGGGGTCGTTGACCTCCATGCCGTCGACGAACAGCTCGCCGCCGGTGATCACCTCCAGCTTGTTGATGCAGCGCAGCAGTGTGGACTTGCCCGAACCGGAGGGGCCGATGATCACCACCACCTCGCCGGAACCGATCTTCAGATTGATGTCGTGGAGCACCTCGGTCTGGCCGAAATGCTTGGAAACCCGCTTGAACTCGATCATAGGATCTTCAGCCTCGACTCCATGCGCCGCAGCACGTAACTCAATACCAGGGTGATGACCAGGTAGATCACCGCCACCGCCGACCAGATCTCCATCGCCCGGAAGTTGCCGGCGATCACCTCCTGGCCCTGGCGGGTCAGCTCGGCCACGCCGATGACGATGAACAGCGAGGTGTCCTTGATGCTGACGATCCACTGGTTGCCCAGCGCCGGGATCATCCGCCGGAAGGCCAGCGGGGCGATCACGTAGCGCAGGGTGTCGCGCCCGGACAGCCCCAGGGCCAGCCCCGCCTCGCGGAACCCGCGGTTCACCGAGAGCAGCGCGCCGCGGGTGATCTCGGCGATGTAGGCGCCGGAGTTGATCATGATGGTGACCACCGCCGCGCTGAACGGATCGATGCGCACCGGGACCATCAGCGGCAGGGCGAAGTAGATGAACATCACCTGGACCATGATCGGCGTGCCGCGGATCAGCTCGACGAACACCAGCGCCAGGCGGCTGGAGAAGAAGCCGCCGTAGGCGCGGGCGACGCCGGCCAACAGGCCGATCACGGCGCCGCCGGCAAGGCCGAGGATGGAAATCCACAGGGTCAGCCGGGCGCCCTCGAGCAGCACCGGCAGCGCGTCCCAGATGGCGGACCATTGGAAATGCATGGGGTTCTACCTCCGGCTCACTTGGGGTCGGTGCCGAACCACTTGCGGTAGATCTGCGCGTAGGTGCCGTCTTCGCGCAGCTTCTTCAGCGCCGCGTTGACCGGCTCGCGCAGCTCGCTGCCCTTGGGGAAGCCGATGCCGTACTGCTGCGCCATCATCTGCTCGCCGACCGCCTTCACCTGGCCGTCGCCGGCGGTCTTGATGTAGTAGAGGACGTTGGGCGTGTCGTGCATGGCGGCGTCGACGCGGCCGGTGCGCAGCTCCAGGTAGGCGTTGTCGATGTTGGGGAACTGGCGCAGGTCGGCGGCCTTGAGGTTGGCCTTGGCGTAGTCCGCCGCCGAGGTGCCGCTCTTCACCGCCAGGCTCTTGCCGGCGATGTCGGCCTCGCCCTTGATGCTGTCGTTGTCGGCCTTGACCATCAGCAGGAAGCCGCTGTCGTAGTAGCCGTCGGAGAAGTCGATGACCTGCTTGCGGTCTTCCTTGATGGTGATGCCGGCCAGCGCGGCGTCGACGTTGCGCGTCTGCAGCGCAGGGATGATGCCGTTGAAGTCCATCGGCTTGAGCTGGTAGGTGACGCCCATCTCCTTGGCGATGGCCGCCCACAGGTCGATGTCGAAGCCGACGTACTTGTCGCCCTGCTTGAACTCGAAGGGCACGAAGGCGGTGTCGGTGGCGATCAGCAGTTCCTTGCCGGCGGCCATGGAACTGGCGGCGGCGAACAGGGACAGCGCGGCGAAGGAGGCTTGAAGCAGCTTTTTCATGCAGGTCTTCCTCTTGCAGGTCGGTGGATGCGCCCCGCCTTGGCGGGGCGCGCATTAGCGGCAGTTCGATCGCAACGGGCCGGGGCCCGGACTTTATTGTTTTGAGCGGCTAACCCACGGAAGGGGCTGCATGCACAGAGTGCTTTTTCGCAAAATAAACATGCAATAAATTCGATTGCAAGTATTTTTCTCACGCATTGCCGAGGCTTTGCGGACGAGAGCCAGGCGGAATTTCGCCTTTAGCCTCTCTGCTTCGCCGCTTTCAGCCCATCGTGAACTGTCCGGCTGCGCAACGGGCGCGCAACAAAAGATTGCCAAGATCAAAAATGCAATTAATATTTGCGCAATCACCCCGGAGGTCACCATGAGCCACGTCCTGCACCGCAGCCTCACCCAGTCCTACCCCACGGCCGTCCGCGGCGACGGCGCCTACCTGATCGACAGCGAAGGCCGCCGCTACCTGGACGCCAGCGGCGGCGCGGCGGTGTCCTGCCTGGGCCACAGCGACGCGGCGGTGATCGAGGCGGTGCGCCGGCAGGTCGGCACCCTGGCCTATGCCCACACTTCCTTCTTCACCACCGAGCCCATGGAACAGCTGGCGGACTTCCTGATCGCCCGCGCGCCAGCGGGGATGCGCTCGGTGTACTTCGTCAGCGGCGGCTCCGAGGCGGTGGAAGCGGCGCTCAAGCTGGCCCGCCAGTACTTCGTCGAGATCGGCCAGCCGCAACGCACGCACCTGATCGCCCGCCGCCAGAGCTACCACGGCAACACCCTCGGCGCCCTGGCCACCGGCGGCAACGCCTGGCGGCGCCAGCAGTTCCAGCCGCTGCTGATCGACGTCAGCCACGTCAGCCCCTGTTACGCCTACCGCGACCAGGCCGTCGGCGAGACGCCCGAAGCCTATGGCGAACGCCTAGCCCGGGAGCTGGAGGCGGAAATCCTCCGCCTGGGCGCGGACAAGGTCATGGCCTTCGTCGCCGAGCCGGTGGTGGGCGCTACCCTCGGCGCAGTGCCCGCGGTGCCCGGCTACTTCAAGCGCGTGCGGGAAATCTGCGACCGCCACGGGGTGCTGCTGATCCTCGACGAAGTCATGTGCGGCATGGGCCGCACCGGCAGCCTGTTCGCCGCCGAGCAGGAAGGCATCGGCGCCGACCTGATCACCATCGCCAAGGGCCTGGGCGCCGGCTACCAGCCGATCGGCGCCACCCTGGTGAGCGAGCGCATCCACGACGCCATCGCCCAGGGCTCGGGCTTCTTCCAGCACGGCCACACCTACATCGGCCACGCCACCGCCTGCGCCGCGGCCCTGGCGGTACAGAAGACCATCGAGGAACGCGGCCTGCTGGCGCGCGTGCGCAGCCTCGGCCTCGACCTGCAGCAGCGGCTGCAACAGGCCTTCGGCGCCCACCCGCATATCGGCGACATCCGCGGCCGCGGGCTGTTCCAGGGCCTGGAACTGGTGGCCGAGCGCGATAGCAAGGCGCCCTTCCCCGCCGAGGCGAAGCTGCACGCGCGGATCAAGAAGGCCGCCATGCAGGAAGGCCTGCTGTGCTATCCCATGGGCGGCACCCTGGACGGCCGCAGCGGCGACCACATCCTCCTGGCGCCGCCCTTCATCCTCGAAGAGGCGCAGCTGGACGAACTGGTGGACAAGCTGCAACGCGCCATCGACCAGGCCATCGGCAGCCTCTGAGGAAAGCCCATGAAGATCACCTCGCGCCTCACCCCGCTCACCGACGCGAACATGGACGACGAGCAGCGCCGCGTGCTGAGCGACATCCTCAGCGGCCCGCGCGGCAACCTCGACGGCCCCTTCCTGGCCTGGGTGCACAGCCCGCAGCTGGCCGACAGCGCACAGAAACTGGGCGCCTTCTGCCGCTACGGCACGCGCCTGGAACTGCGCCTGAGCGAACTGGCGATCCTGGTTACCGCCGCCTGGTGGCAGTCCCAGGCGGAATGGCAGATCCACGAGCCCATCGCGCGCCAGGCGGGTTTGGCCGAGGGTGTGATCGAAGCGCTACGGCGTGGGGAAGAGCCGCCTTTCGAGCGGGATGATGAACGCCTGGTCTATCGCCTGGGGCGTAGTCTCTATGCGAATAAGCGCATCGAGCAGACGCTCTATGACGAGGGCGTGGCTGCCTTTGGCGAGGCCGGGATGGTGGAACTGGTGGGTATCTTCGGCTACTACGCGCTGGTGGCCATGACCCTCAACGCCTTCGCGGTACAGCGCGAGACGGAGGCGCCCCTGCCCTTCGCCGAGCCCTGAATTGCGGGCGGGCGCGGCTTCTCGTAGGAGCAACCGTCTTGCCAGCCGCGCCGAAGTGCTCTTCGTACAAGCGGACCTTGTCCGCGATAGCCGGGCATATCGGCGCGGATCGCGGATAAGATCTCCTACGCCGCCCCCACCCGCGCCATCCCCCCGTAGGAGCGCGCCCTGCGCGCGATTTCGCGGGCAGGGCCCGCTCCTTCAGGTCGCCGGGGGCACGGTATTCCTCCCCGTAGGAGCGGACCTTGTCCGCGATAGCCGGACATCCCGGCGCGATTCGCGGATGAGATCCGCTCCTACGCTGCGCCACCCGCGCCATTCCCCTGTAGGAGCGCGCCCTGCGCGCGATATCGCGGGCGCAGCCCGCGCCTACCCGGCCAACTGCGCCTCCAGCTCGGCGATGCGCGCCTGCAGGCGTTCGCGTTCGGCACGGGCCGGGCCTATGTCTTCGTAGACGCTGATCAGGTGCTCCGGCAGGCCATCCTGGCGGCGGCGCTGCAGCGAGGTGCGGGCGCGCACCCAGACGTAGCGGCCGTCCTTGCGCCGGCAGCGCTTTTCCACCACGTAGCGGTCGATCTCGCCGGCCAGCATGCTGCGCAGCAGCTGCAGGCTGCGCTCCAGGTCGTCGGGGTGGGTGAGCTGCTGGAAGGTCATGCCGTAGAGCTCCTCGGCGCTGTAGCCGAGCAGTTCGCAGAGGCTGCCGTTGACGCGCAGCCAGGTGCCGTCCAGGCCGATGTAGGCCAGCGCGCCCCAGGTCAGCTCGAAGATGGCGCGCAAGCGCTCCTCGCTGTTGCGCAGCTCTTCCTCGGCGGCCATGCGCGCGGTGTTGTCCATGCTGATGCCGACTATCTTCACCGAGCGCCCGGCGCTGTCCTTGATCACCCGGGCGCGGGAGGCGATCCAGCGCAGCTCGCCGTCCGGGCGGTAGATGCGGAAGTCGCACTCGCAGCCGCTGCCCTCGGCGATGGCCTGGTCGTACATGGCGCGCATGGCGGCCACGTCCTCGGCCGGCAGGTGCGGCCAGAAGTCCTGGTTGTGGCTCACCGGCCAGCCGTAGACCTCCTCGACGTTGGGCGAGTAGGTCACCTCGTCGCTGATCAGGTTCCATTCCCAGGTGACGATGCGCGCGCTCTCCTGGGCCAGCTTCATGCGCGCCTCGCTCTCCATGATCTCGGCGGTGTAGCGGCGGCGCACGTCGGTCATCGGCAGTTCGATGGGCTCCAGCGCCTGCAGGTCGCGCACCGCCTCCTCGCCATAACGCAGCCAGATCCAGTTGACCTTGAGGAAGGCGGCCAGCTTGCGCAGGTTGTCGTAGTCGATCTCGCCGCCGCGCGTCCACTTGTGCACCGCGGTACGCGAGATGCCCAGCGCGGTGGCCACGGCCTGCAGGGTCAGCTTGTTGAGCTCGAGCAATTCCTTGAGGCGGAAGGCGAAGCTGTTTTCCGTCATACGCGGTCCTGTCCTGGAAGAAGCCTGGAGCCGCAGTATACACAGCTGTAAACCGCCGGATTACAGCAAACCCCGGGGCGCACGGCCGTGCGCCCCACCGGCTCACGCCAGGCCGGCCAGCTTCAGCCAATGGGCGTAGAAGCCCTCGGCCACGCGGTTCAGCTCGGCCACCTTGCGTGGCAGGTCGGCGAGCATCACCTCGGCGCTTTCCTGGCTCGGCTGGCTGGGGTCCAGGTACTGCGGCCAGCCGTTGATCCAGCCGCTGACCAGCTCCTCGGTCATCTCCGGGTGGCCCTGCAGGCCGAGGACGAAGCCGCCCCAGGAGAAGCCCTGGTTGGCGCACCAGGGGCTGGACAGCAGGTGCTCGGCGCCCTCGGGCAGGTCGAAGGTGTCGCCGTGCCACTGGTAGATCGGGAATTCCTCGGGCAGGTGCGCAAGCCAGGGGCTCTCGGCCTCCAGGCGGCGCATCGGCTGCCAGCCCATCTCGGTGTAGCCCTGCTGGCGGATGGACGCGCCCAGGGCCTTGGCCAGCAACTGGCCGCCCAGGCAGTGGCCGATCAGCGGCACCCGGCGCTCGATGAAGCGGCGCAGCGCCGCCACCTCGGTGCGCAGCCAGGGCAGGTCGTCGTTCACGCTCATGGGGCCGCCCATGATGGCCACGGCCTTCGGGCGCTCCAGGTCGTAGCCGTCCAGCTCGCCGTGGTCGGCGCGGCGCACTTCGAAGCCCAGGCCGGCGCGGTCGAGCACGCGGGCCAGGTGGCCCGGCGGGCAGAAGTCGGCGTGGGTCAGGATCAGGATATCGGTCATGCTTACCTCCGCGCGGCAGTCTGCCGCAAAAGGCGCGCGACCATAACCCCCAGCGCGCCCGCGGGCAGGCCCGCACCGCCTTCCGGCGGCGCGGGCGCATGGGGTTCATGGGAGTGGGAAGCCGCCGGCCGACGCGGCCTGGCGGCGAGACGAAGGTGTTGGATCAGGGACGCAGGCTGCTCACTTCCTGGGTAACCCCCCAGCCGTCGAGCACACCTCCGAGCGGCGCCACGACTTCCTCCAGGTCGTGTTCGAATGCGCCGATCGCCGCGTGGGTGGCGAACATCACCTTGCTGATCTGCAGGTTCCAGCCACCGTCGGAGCGGGCTTCGACCTGGGCCCTCAGGGATTCGCCGCGGAATTGCCGGGCGGCCTGGCGGGCGTTCTGTTCATCGGGAAAGATGGCGAAGAAGTCGATGGGATGAATGCGGGCGAAATCGAAGCCCCCTTCCTTCATCCGGCGCAGCACATTGACACTGATATCCTCCGAGAGGGGCTTTTCCATGGTACGCACCTCCTTTCGAGACGTTCAGGGTTTCACCTAGTTTCCCAGCCGATGCGGGCCTGGCTTGCGACCGGGCCCGCGGCGGGCACTCGCTGTGCCACAGGAAACGCCAAAAATGCTTCAACGTCCCCCAATTGGTCGCCAAAGGTCTTGAACTGGCAGGCAGGAAGGCCCGTCTGCCGGCAACCAACAGTTTCAGAGTAGCGTCTATGCAGGCCGAATGCCGCCCTACCGGTCAGTCGGTACGTTCGGCGGCGACGGGCGGCAGCGCCGCGGGGCGCGTCGCCAGCACCAGGGCCGCCAGCACCAGGGCCATGCCCAGGGCGTGGCCGGCGCCGAAGCGCTCGCCCAGCAGGCTCACGCCGACCAGCGCCGAGCCCACCGGCATCAGCCCGGTGAACAGCCCGGCGGTGCTGGCCGGCACCCGGGAAATGCCGCGGTACCACAGCAGGAACGACAGCACGCTGGCGCTCAGGGCGTAGAACAGCGTCCAGCCCCAGGTCGCCGCCGGCACCGCGCGCCAGTCCAGCGCCCGCGCCTCGGGCAGCGCCAGCGGCAGGAACAGCAGCAGCCCGGCGAGGTTGACGCCCAGGGCCATGGTCCAGGGGTGCAGGTGCAGCGACAGGCGCCGCGAGTAGATGGCGAACAGCGCCTCGGCGAGCACCGCGCCCAGCACCAGGGCATTGCCCGGCACGCCGCTGCGGCCGCCCGCCGGGCGCTCCAGCAGGTTCAGCGCGGCGATGCCCAGCACCGCCAGGGCGATGGCCAGCAGGCCGCGCGGCTCCAGGCGCTCGCGCAGCCACAGCCAGGCCAGCAGGGCGATGACGCTGGGCGTGGCGCTGGTGATGATGCCGGCGCTGGTGGCGGAGGTCAGCTGCACGCCGTGCAGCATGCACAGGCTGAACAGGAAGCAGCCGAAGAAGGCCTGCAGGAACAGCCCGCGGCAGGCGCCGCCATCCAGCCCCGCGCGCACCCGCGGCAGGGCCAGGCCGGGCAGCAGCACCAGGCTGGCGATGAGGAAGCGCAGCAGGGCGAACAGGTAGACGGGCAGTTCTTCCAGCACCAGCTTGCCGATGGCGATGTTGCCGCCGACCAGCAGCATCGACAAGGCCAGGCAGAAATAGGCGAAAGGCATGGCGGCTTCCTTGCGACAGGCGAAGGGAAAGGCAGCCGACTTCCTACAGCTGCAGACCAGCCCTACAGCATCCGGGCTGCGCCCCATGGGTGCAAGCCCCTTTCCGTCAGTCGCGGCTGAGCCAGCCCATCACCCAGCGGTTGAGCGCCGGCGGCGACAGCTGGCCGGACCAATACATCGCCCGGAACAGCGCGCCGATGGGCCGGTGCACCTTGTCGCTGTGGGCCTGGCGCCAGGCCGCCGCGGCGATGTCCTCGGCCTTCAGGCGCACGCCCAGGCGGCGCAGCACCGGCGGCTCGTAGCCCTGGCTGGTGACCATGGGCGTGCGCACGAAGGGCGGCATCAGGTCGGCGACGCGGATGCCATGGCGCCGCCACTCCAGCTCCAGCGCCTCGGTGAAGCCGCGCACGGCGAACTTCGAGGCCGAGTAGGTGGCCATCTCCGGCACCCCATACAGCCCCGAGGCCGAGCCCATGTTCAGCACCTGGGCGCCGGGGGTGGCCTTGAGGTGCTCGAAAGCGGCGTGGCAGCAGTTGAGCAGGCCCTGCACGTTGATCGCCAGCAGGCGGGCGTGGTCCTGCGCGGGGATTTCCTCGAAGCGGCCGAAGCGCAGGATGCCGGCGCAGTTGAACAGCAGACGCAGGCGGCCGTCGCCGGCGCCGACGAAGTCCGCCACGGCCGCGCGCACCGCCGCCGCATCGGTCACGTCCAGCGCCCGCTGCCAGGCGCCGCCCAATTCGGCGGCGAGCCCGGCCAATGCCTCGGCGTTCATGTCCAGCAGGCCGACGCGCCAGCCGCGGGCATGGAACAGCCGCGCGCTGGCCGCGCCTATGCCCGAAGCCGCCCCGGTGATCAGGATGCCGTGCATCAGCGCCCTCCCCCGAGGTGCCGGCCGAGGAAGCCCGCCACCTCGCCCAGGGCCTGGTCGGCGATGCGCAGCACCCCGGCGTGGGCCTGGAACACGTGCCAGCAGTCGCGGTAGCGCTGCAGGGTGACGTCCACTCCCCGCTTACGCGCCGCGCCGGCCAGACGCAGGCTGTCGTTGCGCAGCACCTCGTCCTCGCCGACCTGGATCAGCAGCGGCGGCAACCCGGCCAGGTCGGCGAACAGCGGCGACAGCTGCGCCGAGTCGCGCGCCACGCCGGGCGGGCAGAACATCGCGATGGCGCTGTCCACCCAGGCGCGGCTGATCAGCGGGTCGCCGGCTTTTGGCTGGTGCCACTGGCTGCAACTGACGTCGGTGACCGGCGAGAACACCACCAGCGCGCCGGGCAGCGGCAGGCCGCGCTCCTTCAGCGCCACGGCCAGCTGCAGGGTCAGGTGGCCGCCGGCCGAATCCCCGGCCACGGCCAGCCGCGCCGGGTCCTGGCCGCGCGCCAGCAGCGCCTGGTACACCGCCAGGGCATCTTCCAGCGGCGCCGGGAAGCGGTGCTCCGGCGCCAGGCGGTAGTCCGCCGCGCACACATCGAGGCGGCCCAGGCGCGCCAGGTTGGCGGTGATCGCCCGGTGCGTGGCCGGCGAGCCCACCAGGTAGGCCCCGCCGTGCAGGTAGAGCAGCGTGCGGCCTTCGCTCTGGCCCGCGCGCTGCCATTCGCAGGGCACCCCGGCGATGACTTCCGCGCTGCGCTGCACGCCGCGCGGGGTCAGGGTCGCGGCGGTGAGCGCATTGAGCACCCGGCGCTGCATCGACACCGGGATCGACGGGCGCATCAGCCCGCGGAACAGCAGGCGCAGGGTGCCGCGCAGCAGGCCGGCGAGCAGGCGCTGCGAGGTGGAAACGGGCGGTGCGAACTCAACGGGCGCATTCATAGTCGGCGAACTCCGGCTGGCGGGTCTGTTGGCGATAGCGGAAGGTGAAGCCCGGCCAATTGTTGGTGTTGCGGCCGGCGGCGGTCTTGTACCAGCTGTCGCAGCCGCTCTCCCACACGGTGTGCTGCAGGCCGTGCTGCAGGGCCTGGTTGTAGGCGCGCTGCACCTCGGGCTTCACGTCCAGGTAGCGCAGACCCTGGCGGTCCAGGTGGCGCAGGCAGGCCAGCACGTAGGGGAACTGGCTCTCCAGCATGTAGACGATGGAGTTGTGCCCCAGGTTGGTGTTCGGCCCGTAGAGGATGAACAGGTTGGGGAAACCGGCGACGCTGATGCCCTTGTAGGCCTCGGCGCCCCCGGCCCAGGCCTGTTCCAGCCAGCGCCCGCCCAGGCCCTGGACGCGCAGCGGGGCGAGGAACTCGGTGGCGGCGAAGCCGGTGCCGAAGACGATGGCGTCCACCGGGTGGCGCTGGCCGTCGCGGGTGACGACGGCGTCCCCGGTCACCCGCTCGATGCCGCTGTCGATCACCCGCACGTTGTCCCGCGCCAGCGCCGGGTAGTAGTCGTTGCTGATAAGGATGCGCTTGCAGCCCAGCGGGTAGTCCGGGATCAGCCGCCGGCGCAGCTGCGCGTCGGCGATGCCGCGGCGCAGGTTCAGGCGGAAGCTCAGCTGCATGAACTTCATCAGCGGCGGGAAGGTGGAAAAGGCCAGTACCCGCGCCTCGTGCTGCAGGTACTTGAGGCCGCGGTCCAGGCGCTGCAGCCAGGGCAGGCGCGCCTTCAGGCGGCGTTCCCAGGCGGCGTAGGGGCGGTCCGGCTTGGCGATCACGTAGGGCGCGCTGCGCTGGAACAGCAGCAGTTCGGCCACCTGCGGGGCGATGCGCGGGACGAACTGGATGGCGCTGGCGCCGGTGCCGATCACCGCCACGCGCTTGCCGCGCAGGTCGGCGCGGTGGTCCCAGCGCGCCGAGTGGAAGGCCACGCCCTTGAAGTCGTCGAGCCCGGCGATGCGCGGGTACAGCGGCCGGCTCAGCTGGCCGGTGGCGCAGACCAGGGCGCGGGCGCGCAGCGTCTGGCCGTCGGCGCAGCGCACCTGCCACTCCCCGGCGGCCTCGTCGAAGCGGGCATCCACCGCCTCGCAGCCGAAGCGGATGCGTTCACGCAGGCCGTACTTGTCGGCGCAGTGACGCAGGTAGTCGAGGATTTCCCCCTGCGGGGCAAACTTGCGGCTCCAGTCGGCCTTGGGCTCGAAGGAAAAGGAATACAGGTGCGAAGGCACGTCGCAGGCGGCGCCGGGGTAGCTGTTCTCGCGCCACACACCGCCGACGTCGGCGGCCTTTTCGAGGATCAGGTAGTCGTGGATGCCGGCCTGCTGCAAGCGGACGGCCAGGCCCAGGCCGCCGAAGCCGGCGCCGATGATCAGCACGCGCAAGGGTGCCGGATCACGGGAAGTATTGTGCATTGTTGTGCTCCCGGTTTGGCTGGACGGCGGCCGCGCGGGGCCTGCCGTCATCCGCCGCGCTGGCGGATGAGCATAGGCTAGTGCCGCCGGCGGCGCCGGTTTATGGCATAGTCGGACATTAAATTGTGATTTCCGGACAAGACGGAGCCCGCGATGCCCGACCAGCCCCGGCCCAGCCGCCGCAGCGCCCTGAGCGTGCAACTGCTCACCCAGTTCGGCCTCGACCACAGCCTGGCGCTGGAGGACTGCCTGCACGGCAGCGGCCTGGACCTGGCGGTGCTCGCCGACCCGGCCCGCGAGATCGACGCCGCCTGCGAGTTGCAGGTGCTGCGCAACCTGGCGCAGCGGCTGCCCGCCGGCAGCGGCCTGCAGGCCGGCCTGCGCTATCACCTGAACGCCTACGGCATCTGGGGTTTCGCCCTGCTCAGCAGCCCGACCTTCCGCAGCGCCGCCCTCCTCGGCCTGCGCTACCTGGGGCTGACCTACGTGTTCACCCGCCTGGAATTGCAGGAGGACGGCGCCGAGGCCCACCTGCTGCTGGACGACAGCGGCGTGCCGGAGGACACCCGCGCCTTCGCCTGCGAACGCGACCTGGGCGGCGTGCTGCGCATCCAGCGCGACCTCACCGGGCGCCCGCTGCCGATCCTGCGCGCCGAATTCCGCCGTCCCCGGCCTGCCGACGGCAGCCTGTACCTGGCCGAACTGGGCGTGGAACCGGCGTTCGGCCAGCCCGCCAACCGCATCGTCTTCGCCAGCGCCGCCCTCGACCTGCCGCTGCCCGGCGCCAACCCGCAGGTGGCGCGGCACTGCGAGGAAGAGTGCCGCGCGCTGCTGGCCCGCCGCCAGGAACTGGGCGGCCTGGCCGGGCGCATCCGCGACCGCCTGCTGCGCACGCCCGGGCGCCTGCCGGACATGGAGCAGGTGGCGGAAGAACTGCACATGACCTCGCGCACCCTGCGCCGCCGCCTGCAGGACGAGGGCAGCAGCTACCGCGCCCTGCTCGACGAGGTGCGCCAGGCCCTGGCCGAGGAACTGCTGGGCACCGGCGTCATCCGCCTGGAGGAGATCGCCGAGCGCCTGGGCTATGGCGAGGTGTCCAACTTCATCCATGCCTTCAAGCGCTGGAAGGGCGTGCCGCCGGGGCGTTTCCGCGGGCGCTAGGCCTCGATGCCGAGTTGGCGCAGGGCCTCTTCCAGGTGCTCGATGAAGGCGAGGATCTTGCGCGTGGCGCGCCTGTGGCTGGGGTAGACGGCAAGGATGCGCTGGCCGAAGGCGTCGGGGTCGAAGTGGTAGTCCTCCAGCACGCTGCGCAGGCGCCCGTCGCGCAGGTAGGGCTGGACGCTCCACAGCGGGCAGGGCATCAGGCCCCTGCCCTTGAGGCAGGCGGCCAGCAGCAGTTCGTGGTTGTCGCTGCTCATGCGCCCCTCGCGCAGGATGGAGAAGCGCTCGCCGTCGCGCTCCAGCCACCAGCGGGTGTCCAGCGCCGGGTGCCAGTAGGTCAGGCGGTCGTGCTCGGCCAGCTCCAGCGGGTGCCGGGGCTCGCCGCGGCGCGCCAGGTACTCGGGGCTGGCGCAGAGCACCAGGCGGTTCTCCACCAGCGGCCGCACGATCAGCCCCGGCAGGTTGCTGTGGCCCAGGCGCAGGGCCAGGTCGTAGCGGCCGTCGAGCAGGTCGACGTAGCTGTCGCTCAGGTCCACCTGCAGGCGCAGCTGCGGGTGCTGGATGAGGAAGTCGGCGCAGACATCGTTGAGGAAGGCCGCGCCGAAGGCCAGCGGCGCGGTGATCCGCAGGCTGCCGCGCAGGCTGTGCTGCAACTGGCCGATCTCCTCGGCGGTCTCGTGCATGCGCGCCAGCACCTCGCGGGCGCTGTCCAGGTACAGCTGCCCGGCCTCGGTCAGCGCCATGCTGCGGGTGGTGCGCTCGAACAGGCGGGCGCCGAGGCTGGCCTCCAGTTGGCCGATGGCCTTGGTCACCGCCGAGGGCGTCTTGCCCAGTTGCTCGGCGGCGCGGCTGAAACTGCCGGTCTCGGCGCAGGCGACGAAAAGGGCGAGGCTACTGAACCTGTCCATATTCTTTCCAGATTTTCACAAGTCTTGTGCCAGCGACTGGCTTTCGGGAACTAGCTCCGGGCCATTAGCCTCTTGCCCAGACCAATAAAAATCAACCACCAAGCAAGGGGGAAGCATGCGAAGGCTCATCAAGGGCGCACTCGCTGTCGCAATCGCACTGGGCACTTTGGAAGCCCACGCACAAACCGCCGACCTGATCCTGTACAACGCCAAGGTCTTCACCGCCGAACCCGGGCAGCCGCTGCAACAGGCGCTGGCCATCGCCGGCGACAAGGTGCTGAAGGTCGGCAGCGACCAGGAAGTGCGCGCCCTAGCCGACGCCCACAGCCGCCAGGTGGACCTGGGCGGCAAGCTGCTGATGCCCGGTTTCATCGACAGCCACTCGCACGCCATCTTCGGCGGCCTGGAGCTGATCGCCGCGAGCATGGAGGACGAGCAGGTCGGCCTCGACGAGCTGGCGCAACGCCTGCGCGAGGCCCGCGACAACGGCAAGGCCCGGGTCGGCGACATCCTGGTGCTGAACGGCATGCACTCCAGCTACTGGTCCCAGGCCGAGGGGCTGGCGAAGATTTTCAATGCCGGCGAATGGGCGCAGGTGCCCATCGTGCTCATCGGCAGCGACCACCACACCGCCTGGGCCAACGCCGCCATGCTGCGCCGCGCCAGGCTGGACGCGGCGCTGGTGCGCTCGCTGCCGGCCACCGAGCAGCAGAACATCGGCCACGCCAAGGACTTCACCCCCAGCGGCTTCGTCGTCGACTCCGGCTTCGACCGCATCGCCGCGGCCATGCCCGCCGCCGACCAGCAGACCCTCGACCGCGCCGGCCTGGCCGCCGTGCGGTACAACAACAGCCTGGGCATCACCGCCTGGATGGACCCGGCAGCCAACGGCAGCCCGGGCCAGGCGCTGTTCGACATCAAGCCCACGGAGCACACCGTCGGCGTGCTGCCGGTGTACCGCGACCTGGCGCAACAGGGCCAACTCAGCGCCCATGTCGCCGCGCTGCTGGTGGTCAACCCGAAGAGCCGCCCGGCGGACCTGGCGGTGATCGACAAGGTGCGCCAGCAGTTCCAGGGCATCCCCAACCTGAGCCTGCCGGGCATCAAGGTATTCGCCGACGGCGTGCTGGAATATCCGGCGCAGTCCGCCGCGCTGCTGGAGAACTACAGCAACCTGCACAAGCCCGGCGAGCTGCTGCTCGATCCGCGGCACTTCGGCGAGCTGGTCAGCGCCGCCGACGCCCGCGGCTGGCTGGTGCACATCCACGCCATCGGCGACCGCGCGGTGCGCGAGTCGCTCAACGGCATCGCCCAGGCGCGCAAGGACCGGCAAAGCGGCGTCGCCCACTCCATCACCCACCTGCAACTGGTCAACCCGGCGGACTTCCCGCGCTTCAGGCTGCTGGGCGTGATCGCCTCGATGCAGCTGGACTGGGCCACCGCCGAGGACTACACCCTCGACCTGGTCAAGCCCTACATCGCCGACGACGCCTTCCGCTACATGTACCCGGCCAAATCGCTGCTGGACGCCGGCGCCACCATAGCCGGGGCCAGCGACTGGCCGGTGTCCACCCCCGACCCGCTGAAGGCCATGTACCAGGCGGTGACGCGCCAGGGCCCGAAGGGCGTGCTCAACCCCGAGCAGCGCATCGACCGCCAGGCCATGTTCTACGCGTACACCGCCAATGCCGCGAAGGCCATAGGCCTGGGCGAGAATATCGGCAGCCTGGCCCCCGGCAAGCAGGCCGACCTGGTGGTGCTCGACCGCGACCTGTTCAGCGTCCCCGACGCCGAACTGGGCGAGGCCAAGGTGCTGCACACCCTGTTCGGCGGCCGCGAGGTCTACCGCGCCGACGGCCAGGAAGCGCTCTGACGCCGTTCGCTCCACTGCCGGGCTGAAGCCCGGCCCTTCCCGCCGCCCCTTCCCCTTCGCTTCCCGGCTCGCCGGCGGGAGGGGGCTGCGCGGGCTTTTTTCCTGCCCACACAAGCACAGCCCACACAAGCACAACAAAGGGTAAGTCCATGAAGTACAAAGCACTCGTCCTCGGCGCGGCGCTCGCCTGCGCGCCTTTCGCCAGCAGCCATGCGCTGGAGCTGACCGAGGACCTCTCGGTCCAGTTGGAGGCCACCCTGGCCAGCGACTACCGCACCCGCGGCATCTCGCAGACGCAGAACGACCCGGCCATCCAGGCCGCCGCCACCCTGCAGCACAGCAGCGGCCTGTACCTGGGCGTGTGGAGCTCCAACGTCGACTTCGGCTACGGCCTGAAGACGCGCCAGGAGCTGGACTACTACGCCGGCTGGTACTGGCAGGCCACCGACGCGGCGAGCCTGGACCTGGGCTACATCCAGTACCGCTACCCGAAGGAAGGCCAGTTCAACCAGAGCGAGGTCTACGCCGTCCTCAACGCCTACGGCTTCGAGCTGGCCAGCTACTACTCGAAGGACATCACCACCTACGTCGGCAAGGACCAGAGCCAGCTCTACAGCTACGTCGGCTACGGCTTCGAACTGCCGGCCGGCTTCCAGGCCAAGCTGCGCTACGGCCGCAACGACGCCAAGGACCCGCTGTACCTCGCCGGCGACGGCGGCACGCGCAGCACCTACCACGAATGGGAGGCGCGCCTGGACAGGGAGTTCGCCGGCATCGACTGGTCGCTGAGCTACATCGACACCGACCTGTCGCAGAGCGAATGCTTCAACTGGCAGGGGTTCAAGGACATCTGCACGGCAACCGTGGTGGCGCGGGCGACGAAGCGGTTCTGAGGTCGCGGCGGGTCGCGCCCGGTGGCACGAGCGGTCCCCATTCGCGAGCCGTCGTAGGATGGCGTTGAGCGAAGCGATACCCATCACCCCCGACTGCATGGGTTTCGCAAGCTCAACCCATCCTACGAAAAACACCTCGGCGTAGCCGGCAAGACAATTGCTCCTACAATGTGTGGGGCGCATAACGCCGACGGCGGATAACCGCGAACGGTTATGCGCCCTACGGTGCCCCATTCCATTCCCCTGCGTGCGCCGAGCTGCTCTTCGTAGGACTCTGTCCGCGATAGCCGGACATCCCGGCGCGATTCGCGGATGAGATCCGCTCCGCCCTGACTCAAACGAAAAGGCCGCACATCCTCGGATGCACGGCCTTTTTTGCTTCCCCCGGCTCTCACCGGGCCGAGGCGGCCTCGCGCCGGCCTGGGCTGCGCAGCGCCGGCGTCTCGCTCAGCGGCATGCTCTCGGGCCGGTAGCCCAGGCGCAGGCCGCCCCAGTGGCGGCCGTTGACGAAGATCGGCACCGACAGGTCGTGCATCTGCTCGCCGGTGTCACGGCAGTAGGTCTGCAACAGCAGCGCCTGCTGGTGGCTGCCACAGCGGATGCCGGTGCGGTCGTCGAACAGGCGCTTGCTGCGGCTCTTCAGGCGGTCCACCTCGGGGTCGCCGGTCGGTGCCTGGGCGAAGGCGCGGTTGTGCGTCGGCACGTAGCCCTCGGCGGTGCAGGCGATGGCGAACACCAGGCCCTCGTGGCGCTGCAGCAGGTCTTCCTGGATCTTCGGCAGCACCTCGTCGGTGTAGCGGTCGAAACGCGTGCTGTACTTCTGCGGCTCGGTGCCCGGGATCGGCTGGTAGTGGCGGTCGAACAGGTCCTCGGCGGAAATCCGCCCGTCCTCCAGGTCGGCGGCGAAGCGCGCGCCTATGCTCGATGCGCCTTCGCGGGCCAGGTCGTAGACGCGCTGGTGATAGTCGTCCAGGCCCACTTCGGCCAGGCGCTCGCTGATGGCCTCGGCCTGGGCCTCCAGGTGCACAGCGGCGTCGGCCAGGCGGTGGGTCTGCTCGTCGCTGACGCGGATGTCGGCGCGCATGCGCTCCACCGCGGCGAACAGGTTGTCCAGTTGATGGCGGTTGATCTCCGCGCCCTCGGCGATCTCGGTGATCTGCCGCTCGACGCCGGCGGCCAGCCCGGCGATGCCTTCCAGCTGCCCGCCGGTGCGCTCCACCTGGGCCACGCCTTCGTCGAGGTCGGCGGCCAGTTGGAGAATCTGCTCGGCGACCTGGGCGGTGCGCTGCTGGATGTCCTCGACCATCTGCCCCACCTCCTCGGTGGCCTCGGCGGTGCGCGCGGCCAGCCCGCGCACCTCGTCGGCGACCACCGCGAAACCGCGGCCGTGCTCGCCGGCGCGGGCCGCCTCGATGGCGGCGTTGAGGGCCAGCAGGTTGGTCTGGCTGGCGATGGACTGGATCACCTGGGTAACGCGCTGGATGTCCTCGCTGCGCTGGCTCAGCGCCTCGATCAGCGCGCGGCTTTCACCGGCGCGACCGCTGAGCTGGTGCATGCGGGCGATGGCCTGCTGCAGCTCGCTGCGCCCGACATCGCTGCCGGCGCGGGCCTGGGTGGCGGCGTCCATGGCCTGGCGCGCCAGGGAAGAGGTGGCGCGCTCGGTGTGGATCATCACCTCGGCGCTGCCGACGATCTGCTCGGCCGCCGCCAGTTGCGACTCCAGGCGCTCCACCAGGCGCTGCACCGAGTAGGACACGCCGGCGGCGGACAGCGCATTGTGGCTGGTGCTGCGGGACAGATCGCGGGTCAGCGCGGCCAGCTCCGGCGCGGCGGCGGATACGCCGGGCAGGCTGCGCCGCTGGCCGACGAACCACGGCAGCCAGAGCAACGCGAAACCGAGCAGCAGGCACAGCGACAGCGGCCAGCCGCCCAGCGACTGGGCGATGAACAGCGCGAGAAGGCCGGTGGTCTGCAGGGAAAGAACGAGGAAGATGCGCGAACGCGTCGGGTCCATGAGGGCACCTCTCCAGCCATCGCCCGCCCCGTGGAACACCCGGGTTGGCGCAGGCCCTGAATTATTGTTGTCAGGGCCATTAGGCGACCATTTGCCGGCCGCGGCTATCGTCCCTTAGTCGGTAGTGTGGCTGTCATTGCGGGGCGGTGCACTGTTGCGCTTCGATCCACAGCCTTACCGAGCCCCTGAGCACAGGAAACTGCCGACCAAGGAAGTGGAGAGCCGGCGGAGGAATTAGCGTTCCCGACAGCAATTCCTACAGCGCCTAGTCCCCGGCCATCCGAGATAAAAAGCGAATAATCGGATGCAATGCTGCAAGGCATGACAAAAGCAAGCGACATGTCATTTTCGGCTCCTTGGCTTCAGAACAGCAAAAGGAGACGTCCATGAACCAATTGGAAGGCTGGGCTCCGCCGGCGCGGGCCTGGGGACCCTGGATAGTCATCGGCGAACAGATGGGGGGCCCACTCTCTTACAAAGTCGAATTCGAAACTATTTCAGGCAGTTCGACCTTCGACGCCGAGATTCGCTATTTCCAGGGAGGCACTGAAATGAGCGATATCGTCGTTGGCCCGGGAACACACAATTTCACCAGCGGCATCTGCGTCTGTGTATCTCGGATCAGGTTCAGAAGCCACAGCGTCGGGCAAGTGATTGCCATTACCGTTCGTTAGGGAATACCGAGATGAAAAAGACCATCCTGCTTCCCGCAATGCTTCTGGTTGCGGCCTGCGCCAGCACCGCTGAGGAAGGGGTCCTGTTCAGTGTCGAGAATCGCAGCTATCTGCTGACACGAGAATGCGTCAAACGCTCCGAGGTATCACACGACCTTGAGCGGCATGCCTATGTACAGGTCGAACTGACCGATCCTTGTGCAACTTCACTGGCCGGTTTCCTGAATGCAGAGCGAGGTGCCCTGCTTTCCGTTTCGGTCAAAGGACAATATCTGTCGAGATCATTGCCGATCCTTGGCGAGTTTCAGGCCAGAAGCCTGAGAATCTCCAGTCCGGATACAAAGCTGGCAATCGAGGTCGAGCGCTTGCTGTCTCCACCTCGATAAACCCGACTTATTGAGATGAACCGGACTGGTAGCTGTTCACCACGCAGCCATTGGCGTCGTAGTTGATGCTGAAGAAGTTCAGGTACTTGTCGTTCCAGTAGGTGCTGCTGCCGGCGCCGTGGGCGCTGGCCTGCTTGCTCGGGGTGCCGAACATGCTCTCGATCTCCTTGCGGCTCATGCCCGGGACGATTTCCTTGCGCACCATGGCGGTCCGCAGGTCGCGCTCGGAAAGCCCGGTGGAGCAGCCCGGCCGCTCCTCCGAGCCGCCCACCACGGTCACCCGCGTACCACCGGCCGGCGCCGGGGCCGCCGGCTGCTGCGCCGGATAAGCCCCCGCCGGAGCGTAATCCGCAGTCGGCGCCTGAAGCGCCGGCTGCGCCATCACCGCCCCCTCGCCGCCGCCACTGGGCCGGCGGTTCTCCACGTTCAGCTCGACGCCGGCGTTGCCGCCGTTGGGGCAGGCCTGCTTGGTGAAAGTCACCTTGCCCTGCGCATCGACGCATTTGTAGATCGTATCCGCCTGCGCCCAGGCGGCGCAGAACAGCAGCGGAACAGCAACGAGAACACCCTTCATACAGCCTCCCTGGTTGATCAATGGCAGATTGACACCTCAGACCGCCGCGCCGGCGAAAGTTCCAAGGCCGATACACGAAATCCTAACCGCATCGCCAGGAATAACCCACGCCGGGGGCTCCGTGCTTTCTGCCAGCGTCCCTTCACCGAGCCCGCACCTGCCACGCCGCCAGGGCCTGCCCTGGCCGGCACGAATACTGGAGAGCCCCAGCAGCTACCAGGGAAGTAGCGGCCAGCTCTGCATCACCCATGCCTCCCTCGTCCGCGCGGACCAGGGCCCGGTGCAGGCTTGCCAGCAGAAGGATCACGCCACGACTCAACCTTCGCCCCGTAGTGTTCCGAAATGCGTGCTCTTCATTGGTTTATCGCTCTTTTACTTCTCATGCTGATCGTTCCCCTCGCCCATGCCGATGACCTCGGTACCCCGCAGTGGCGCCGCTACGCGCCCGCATCGGCCCAGCAGGCGCCGACAGGCCAGCCCGGCGCCGTCAATCCGGACACGCGCCAGCTCATCGTCGCCCGCGCGCACCAGCTCGTCGGCCAGCGCTACCGCTGGGGCGGCGAATCGGAGGAAACCGGGTTCGATTGCAGCGGCCTGTTGGTCTACCTGTATCGCAGCGTCGCCGACCAGCGCCTGCCACGCACCACGCGGTCGATGATTGCACGGCGCGATGCGACTATCGCCCGCCACGAACTGCAACCCGGCGACGCCGTGTTCTTCAGCCACAACGGCAGCGATAGAGCCAGCCACGTCGGCCTCTACATCGGCGACAACCGCTTCATTCATGCACCCAGCACGGGCAAGAAGATCCGCATCGACTCCCTCGCGTCCCCCTACTGGAAGCGGGCCTACGTCACCGCGCGCAACTTCAGCGGCTGACAGAAAAACATCACCGCACAGGTGCGGGCGTAGACGTAGTGAGACCAACGGAATAGCGCCGGAAGCGCCTGCGGAGCCGAGGGCGCAGGCCTGGGTTGCCGATCTTCTCCGGATGCCCAACCGAGCCCCTACCGACGTGGCGGGATGCGTTTGGCGATGGAAAGGCGTTTGCCTGCGTTGAGGGCTGGTATCGGGGGGGGCTTGCTGCTGGATCACCGCCCGGGGCCATCGAGGCCCTGGGCGGTGAAGGTCCCGATCCAGTGGATGGAAAGGCTGCTCCGCTCAAGTGAACGGCATTGCAGCCTCGATCGGGTTGACTCGTCAGCTCAGGCCGATCATCACTTGGCCTGTGCTTCCACTTCGGCTTCCACGCGACGGTTGACGGCGCGGCCTTCGGCGGTGCCGTTGTCAGCGACCGGGCGGCTCTCACCATAACCCACGGCGCTCACGCGGCCGCCTTCCACGCCGTACTCGTTGACCAGCACGTCACGAACGGCGTTGGCGCGACGCTCGGACAGCCTCTGGTTGTAAGCGTCGGTGCCGACGGAGTCGGTGTGGCCTTCAACGGTGGTGCTGGTGGACGGGTACTGCTTCATGAAGTCGGCCAGGTTCTTGATGTCCACGTAGCTGTTCTGCTTGACCCTGGACTTGTCGAAGTCGAACTTGACGTCCAGCTGGACGCGCACGGCCTCGGCCACGACCGGGCAGCCGCTGGCGTCGACGGTGACGTTGGCCGGGGTGTTCGGGCACTTGTCGACGTTGTCGCAGACGCCGTCGTGGTCCTCGTCGGAGCAGACGTCGGCGACCGGCTCGGTCGCCGGGGCCGGCTTGGAACCGCCGCCGAAGTTCAGGCCGACGCCGACGCCGGCCATCCACTCGCCCTGGTGGCCGTTGTCGCGCCTCTCCAGGCCGTACTGGCCGTCGAGGCCGGCCCTGGCATAGAAGTTCTCGGTGAAGTAGTACTTCAGGCCGGCGCCGATGTTGGCCATGGTCAGGTTCTGACGGCCGCCGTTCTCGCTGTTGACGTTGGTCAGGCTCTGGTGGCCGATGCCGGCGGACAGGTACGGGCGCAGGCCCGCGCCGGGAGCGCCGAAGTGGTAGATGGCGTCCAGCGAGGCCAGGCTGCCATGCACCTTGGCATTGCCGCTGGCGGAGGTGCCGCGCAGGTCGTGGTATTCACCGTAGGACAGCGCCAGCTCGACGTCGTCGGTCAGGAAGTAGCCGAGGGAGCCGCCGTACAGGTCGCCGTTCTGCATGTTGCGATTGCTGTCGGTGAAGTAGCGCTTGCCGAAAGCCTCGACCTCGACCGAATTCCGGCCTTGGGCGAAGCCATCCATGGCAGACAAGGCGACCACGGCACCCACAACGACGCCTAAGGTGTTTCTCGATTTCATTCACGCGATCCTTTCAATAAATACAGGGCACAGGTTCAAGCAACAGCCGAAGACCCACACCAGATGAACGAGTGTGAATCTTTCATCCACGACAGGGGCGAAGTTCCATTTCCTGGAGTCTTTTTCTCGAAATATCCACGAGGCAAGACCGGCGCTATTCAACTCGTTTCAAGCCAAGCAAATGCTATCGGCAGGTCCCGAACCGGTTCCGGGCAGCCAGGATGGTATCCAGGTGAACTCCGGCAACACCATGCGACGCCGTCTGAATTCTTCGCTCCACGATTCCGCCAAGTACGGCCACCCCAGCGGCCAACCCTCCCTGCCACTACACACCGCGATCATCTTGAACCCGGCCCCCAACAGCCCTGACTGGAAGAACGCGGATTATCTTCCAGGCCTATCAGCGGACATTGACTTCAGAAAGCGCGCAGGAAGTGCATCGACCCAGTAGCGGCGGCCATCAAGCCGATCCCGATATCACCGCCAGCGGAGGCGCATGAAACGGCCCTTTCCGAGGCGGCCATCCCGCAGGCTGCGCGATCCCGGCATATCGAATTGACGAAAAGTAAGGCGCCGATCCAGGGCATTTTAGAACTCGTCAGATACCTGCCCCGCAGGGCGCGGCCCTACTCTTCTCCCCGCAAGACGACGCAACTTCTTCTAAACAGATCAGCGCTGAATTTCTCCTTCGGAAATCCACCGGAGAACTGTTTCTCAAGCGCCGAAAGCGACCCTGAAGACTCATGCCGCCCGCCCCGCGGGTATCGGCACTTTTCGAGACGCTTGTGGGTTCGCGCCTGCTGCAGGATGCGGGAAGAGGGTTGACCCTGTAACTATCTGACTATCCGTACCTAAATGAAAAATCTGATCGATAGCAAAATAAATTTCTCGGTCGTGACCGAAGACTCCCTCATACAGGCATATACCCTGGATGCAAGCCAGGCCGCGCCTGAATAAGTCCTGATGAGCAAGCCTGGCAACCTGTACGTATTGCAGGAGCCCCAGCATGCCTCCCTGAGCGATGCGCTGGTTGCCGAACGCTCCGGAGAAGACCTGCTGCTGGCTTTCCGATCCCAGGAGCAAGCCCGCCCGGCGCTGAAGTTCGAGCAGTTCTTCAGCCACGACGCCCGCCTGCATGTCCTCAAGCACGACGGCGAACTCCTGCGCGCCGTGATGGGCCAGGACGACCCGCAGCAAGGCCCGGTCGCCTTCGACCTGCAGGCAGCGAGCGCCACTGAACAGCAGGTGGTCAGCCCGGTTCTGGGCCTGCTGCTGCCTTCCGCCGAAATCGCCCCCGCCGCGGAGCTGGAGCCCCAAACCGGCGACGCCGCGGCCCCCGTACAACTTGCGGCACTGAACGTCGCTCCGCTGTCCGCCGAGCCGCCGCAGATCACCCATGCCATCGACCAGATCGGCGCCCGCCAGGGCTCGCTCGCCTCCGGCATCTTCCGTGCCGTCGCGGGCCACGTCGAGGGCTAGCGGCTCGCCATCGCGCCCGGGCAGCGGGTGGTCAGGGGGCGGCGGCCGGCCGCCGCGGCTCATGCCGTGGCGGGCAGGTCCGTGGCGGCGCTGCCGTGCAGCACCTGGCGGGTGCGCTCGGGGGCGATCAGGCGCAGGCCGAGCAGCGCGCAGACCACCGGCAGGCGCACCTGCGCTGTCTGCATCGGCACGCCGCGCTTGAGCAGGCGCCGCGACCAGGCCGAAACGCCGAGGTTGAACACGATCACGCCGAGGGTCGCCGCCATCGCCGTGCAGCCCGATTGCAGCGGCGTCATGCCCAGGCCCTTCTGCAGGTACACCGGCACCCATCTGTAGACCAGCGCGTTGGGCAGGTACTCCAGGGCGCATCTACACGTTCTTCGCCAAGACCGGAACCCCGGCCATCGAGGTGGAAGTGTTCGACGACTACGACAGCCGACGCTGCAGCGTCCGACATTACGTCGGCCCCGGCTTCGGCGAATGGCAATGCCTATAGGGCTCAACCAACCGAGGTATACTAGGCGCCATCTGGCGACACCGGTTGCCCGCGACGTCCCCAAACGCCCTTTATCGGGCGTTTTTTCATGCCGAATACTGATTTTAAATGAATTTTTCCCATAGATTTTCCGTGGCACCGATGATGGACTGGACCGACCGCCACTGCCGGTTCTTCCTGCGCCAGCTGTCGAGCCATGCCCTGCTCTACACCGAGATGGTCACCACCGGGGCCTTGCTGCATGGCGATGCCGCGCGCTTCCTGCGCCATGACGAGTGCGAGCACCCGCTGGCGCTGCAGCTGGGCGGCAGCGTGCCGGCCGAGCTGGCGGCGGCGGCGAAGCTGGCGGAGGCTGCGGGTTACGACGAGGTCAACCTGAACGTCGGCTGCCCCAGCGACCGGGTGCAGCACAATATGATCGGCGCCTGCCTGATGGCCCATCCGGCGCTGGTGGCCGAGTGCGTCCTGGCCATGCGCGAGGCGGTTTCCATTCCGGTCACGGTCAAGCACCGCATCGGCATCAACGGGCGCGACAGCTATGCCGAGCTGTGCGACTTCGTCGGCCAGGTGCGCGAGGCCGGCTGCCGCAGTTTCACCGTGCATGCGCGCATCGCCATCCTCGAAGGCCTCTCGCCCAAGGAGAACCGCGAGGTTCCGCCGCTGCGCTACGAGGTGGCGGCGCAGCTCAAGCGCGACTTCCCGGACCTGGAGATCGTCCTCAACGGCGGCATCAAGACCCTGGCCGAATGCCAGGAGCACCTGCGCACCTTCGACGGCGTGATGCTCGGCCGCGAGGCCTATCACAACCCCTACCTGCTGGCCCAGGTGGACGCCGCGCTGTACGGCGCCGAGTCCCCCACGATCAGCCGTGCCGAGGCCCTGGCGCGGATGCGCCCGTACATCCAGCGGCACATCGCCGAGGGCGGCGCCATGCACCATGTGACACGTCACGTGCTCGGCCTTGGCCAGGGTTTCCCCGGCGCCCGGCGCTTCCGCCAGCTGCTTTCGGTGGACGTGCACAAGGCCGCCGATCCGCTGCGGGTGCTCGACCAGGCCATCGAACTTCTCGCTGGCCGCTAGGTCCCGTTGAGCGCGGGGTTGCGCTCGGGTAAGGTCATGGGGATCGCACTCGGAAGACCTGCCATGACCTCCAAGCTGGAACAACTGAAGCAGTACACCACCGTCGTCGCCGATACCGGCGATTTCGACGCCATTGCCCGCCTGAAGCCGGTGGATGCCACCACCAACCCCTCGCTGCTGCTCAAGGCCGCCGCCCTGCCCCGCTACGCCGAGCACCTGGCCCGCGCCACCGCGGCCAGCGGCGGCGACGCGGGCCTGGCCTGCGACCGCTTCGCCGTGGCGGTGGGCAAGGACATCCTCGGGGTCATCCCCGGGCGCGTCTCCACCGAAGTGGACGCTCGCCTGTCCTTCGACACCGAGGACACCCTGGCCCGCGCCCGCCGGCTGGTCGAGCTGTACGACGAACAAGGCGTCGGCAAGGATCGCGTGCTGATCAAGATCGCCTCCACCTGGGAAGGCATCCGCGCCGCCGAACAGCTGGAGCGCGACGGCATCCAGACCAACCTCACCCTGCTGTTCTCCTTCGCCCAGGCCGCGGCCTGCGCCGACGCCGGGGTGTTCCTCATCTCGCCCTTCGTCGGCCGCATCTACGACTGGTACAAGAAGGCCAACGCCCGCGACTACGTCGGCGCCGAGGACCCGGGCGTGCAGTCGGTGTCGCGCATCTACCGCTATTACAAGGCCAACGGCTACCGCACCGTGGTGATGGGCGCGAGCTTCCGCAACCTCGGGCAGATCGAGCAACTGGCCGGCTGCGACCGCCTGACCATCAGCCCGGACCTGCTGCAGCAACTGGCCGACGCCCAGGGCGAGCTGCCGCGCACCCTGCAGCCCGGCGGCGGCGAGGCGCGCCAGGTGCTGGACGAGAGCGCCTTCCGCTGGCAGATGAACGAGGACGCCATGGCCACCGAAAAGCTGGCCGAGGGCATCCGCCTGTTCGCCCGCGACCAGGAGAAGCTGGAAGCCCTGCTCGGCGGCCGCTGAAACCCACGCGCAGCAAAACGAACCGGCGCCCCAGGGCGCCGGTTTGCGTTCTATCTATCGACGGGCTTCGCGCGGATCAGTGGTGCTCGAGGGCACTCACCAGGTCGTGGAAGGCTTCACGGTTGGACTCGTTCAGGCCCATGAGGATGCGGTGGGCCTCCAGCACCTTGCTGCGCACCACTTCCTCGGACTGGTCCTGGGGCGGCAGGTCGGTGAGGCAGTCCGTGCAGGGGATGGGCCGGTCGACGATGTTGAACACCTGGTCGAAGCCCATGGACTGCAGCAACCGGGTGATGTCCGGGTTGGTGGTCACCAGGGTCGGCAACAGCCCCACCTTCTGCCGCGAGAGGATCGACAGCTTGGCCAGCAGGCCCAGGGTGGTGCTGTCGATGCTCTGGGTTTCCGTGAGATCGATGATGATCGCCGTGAAATTCAACGCGGCGAAGATTTTTTCAATGGTGGCATCCAGCGCCGAACACAGGGTCAGTCGGACTTCGCCCACGAACTTCAGGACGAATGAGCCATCCTGCTCGGCGAACTGGATTTTACCGGTACTCATGCAAGGTTCCTGCTCAACACCAGCAAGGCGATATCATCCGGCATCTCGGACAACTTGGCCAGCCCGAAGACCTGGCGCAGGCCGTCCAGCGTCCCGCCGGCGGCGACGACCTGCTCGGGCAGGGCCGTCTCCTTTTCTTTCAATGTAGCCCCGGGCAGCACATCCAGTATGCCGTCGGAGAACAACGACAGGCTGAAGGACCTGGGCAGGTCCATGGTCCGGTCGTCGTAGGTGGCGTCCTCGAACAGGCCCACGGGCAGGCCGCGGCCTTCGAGGTAGCGTGCTTCGCCGTCGACGTAGAGTACCGGCAGCGGCAGGTGGCCACCAATGCTGTAGGTCAGGCGATCGGTTTCCAGGTCGATCACCCCGCCGAGCATGGTCACGTGCTTGCCCAGCTTGGTGTTGATCAACCCGCGGTTGATGTGCCCGAGCACCTCGGAGGGCTTGAACTCGGGCAGCGTGCCCGCCCGCCGCGACTCGTACAGCAGGCGGGTGGTCATGAACTTCAGCAGCACGGTCACGAACGCCGATGAGGCGCCATGGCCGGAGACGTCGGCCAGGTAGAAGCCGATGCGCCGCTCGTCGACGCGGAAGTAGTCGACGAAGTCGCCGGACAGGTACAGCGACGGGATGATCTGGTGGGCGAACTTCAGCCCCTCGGCTTCCCAGGGCGTCACCGGCAGCATGTTCATCTGCACCTGGCGCCCGGCGTTCTGGTCTTCCTGCAGCAGGTTCAGGCTGGCCTGCAGCTCGCGGTTGGCGGCTTCCAGCTTCTCGCGGTAGCGGCGGTTCTCCGAACGCAGGTAGGCGCGGTCCAGGGCGCGGCGCACCGAGTGCTCCAGCACGGCCAGGTCTTCCAGGGGCTTGATCAGGTAGTCCGCGGCGCCCAGGCGCAGGGCCTCGACCACGTCGCTCATCACCCCGGCCCCGGAAAGCACGATGACCGGCGTTTCCACCGCCATCGCGCTGACCCGGCGGATCAGCTCCAGGCCGTCCATCTGCGGCATGCGCAGGTCACAGATGACCAGGTCGGGCAGTTCGTGCTGGAAGACCTGCAGGCCCTGCTGGCCGTTGGTCGCCTGCAGGACTTTGAAACCACTGTCTTCCAGGTAGGCCGCGAGGCTTTCGCGAACGGCCTCGTCGTCATCGATGATCAGCAGCGTGGCACTGGGTTTGTGCATGGGTTATCCAGGCAAACGGCGCCGGAGGTGGTGAAGTGGGCGCGCATGGCTATGAAAACGGCGCGGGTCGGGTGCGACAAGGCGCAGACACTACTCCCATCCGCCCCAGGGTTCAAGACGGCGGCACGGCGCGCTTGCGGCAGCCCCGGGGCGGATGGGTGGCGGGTGTGTCAGAAGTCGTCTTCGACCTGGCCGTCCTTGACCTTGAACTCGCGGTTCTGCAGGTAGGCGTTGCGGATGAAGGTGTACTTGTCGCCGGAAATCAGCTTCTCGGACCTGAGCAGGTCGGCGCGGGTGTCGACCACGTCCACGGCGCGGAGGCTGTTGCGCACGGACACGTCGTCGATGTACGGGTACATGCCGGTATAGGCGTCCGGGATCTTCGACGGCGCGTCGCGCAGGGTGCTCGGCCCCAGCAGCGGCAGCATCACGTAGGGGCCACTGCCCACGCCCCAGTAGCCGAGGGTCTGGCCGAAGTCCTCGTCGTTGCGCTGCAGACCCATGCGGGTGGCCACGTCGATGAAGCCGGCCAGGCCGAAGGTGGTATTGAACAGCAGGCGGCTGGTGTCGACGCCGGCGTGCTCGAGCTTGCCTTGCAGCAGGTCGTTGGCCAGGTTGCGCACGTCGCCGATGTTGCTGAAGAAGTTGTGGATGCCGTCCTGCACGAAATTCGGCGTTACCTTCTGGTAACCCTGCGCCAGGGGCTTGAGCGCATAGGTGTCGAGGGTGTCGTTGAACACGAAGATCGGGCGGTTGACGCTCTCCCAGGGGTCGTCCTCGCTCGCGGCCTGGGCCAGGAAGGGGAGCATGACCAGGCTGGCTCCGGCCAGCAGGCGAGCGGTGCGCTGCATCCAGTTGACGCCGTGTGGGCGCATCGGGTTTCTCCTTTGAAAGTCTCATGAGGCCGCCGCCGCGGCCTCGAACCGCTGCGCAGTATATAGTTCCAAGTTCGATTTGCAGACATCGGATTGTTTCTAACGCCTTCGCACCCGGCGCGCGGCCGGAAGCGCCGCCCTCCCCTCACGATAGCCAAGAGCCAGCTTTTGTGCCGATGCGACGCTCTTGCCGACCGGGTTGGAAGGCTCTTCGTAGGAGCGAGCTTGCTCGCGAACGGTGTTTGCCAGGGGCTGCGGTGCTGGGCCAGCACCCAAAGCTCCCTGGAAATCCGTAGGGCGCATAACGCCTACGGCGTTATCCGCCGTTTGACCTTGGTTACCGGCCCGCTCGGTGTCGAGCCTGGCGCTGGTCGCGCATTCCCCCGGACCGACCGAGGCAGAGTCGATGAGAAAGGTGAGGCGGCGGATAACCGCGAACGGTTATTCGCCCTACGCTACTGGAAGCACCGGCGTAGGAGCGGACTTCGTCCGCGATTGGCTCACCGGCCACGCCGGATGCCCCGGTGGCACGAATGGCCCCCTCTCCCTCCGGGAGAGGGCTGGGGTGAGGGCGCTCTTGAGCCCAGCACCCAAAGTTTTCCGGAAATCCGTAGGGCGCATAACGCCTATGGCGTTATCCGCCGTTTGACCTTGGTTACCGGCCCGCTCGGTGTCGAGCCTGGCGCGGGTCACGCATTCCCCCGGACCGACCGAGGCAGGGTCGATGAGAAAGGTGAGGCGGCGGATAACCGCGAACGGTTATTCGCCCTACGCTACTGGAAGCCCGAATCGCGGGCAGAGTCTCCTACGGTTACAGGGAGGCACGGGCGTTCGAGGAACAGCCCCGGCTCGCCCGGCAGCTTCGCGGCCAGGCCGCCCTGGCGGGCTCTCCAGCGAAAGGCGCGCCATTATAAAGGCAGCGGGCCCGCGCGCAGGCCGACTTCACCGGATCGTCACAATGCGCGTCTAGTCTGGCCTAGACCATTGTCCAGACACCCTGCCATGCCCGCCTCGACTGCCGCCGACCTGCCCCGCTTCACCTCCCTGCTCTTCGGACTCGCCGGCGACCTGGTGGATTTCGGCGCCCGCACCCTGCCCCGCGCCCTGCAGCAGAGCTGCCCGGACTGCCCGCAGGAACGCCTCGCCGAGGCCGCCACCCTGGCTCCGCAGCAGGCCCTGGGCCATGTGCTCGGCCGCCTGCCCAGCGCCGAGGAGGTCGCGCGCTTCCGCAAACGCCTGGCCGAAGCCGCCGACGCCCATGCCGAGCCCATCGCCGAGGCCCTGCCCGCCCTGCACCAGCTGAACCGCCAGGGCGTGCCCTGCGCCTGGCTGGAGGAACTGCCGGAGCCGGCCAGCGAACGCCTGGCCGCCGCCCTCGACGGCGCCCTGGACAGCGGCATCGCCCACGCCGGGCGGCCCTGGCCGGCGCCGGACGCCTGCTGGCGCGCGCTGATGGAGCTGGGCACCCCGCAGCTGGACGGCTGCGTGCTGGTGAGCAGCCAGCCGCGGCTGCTCCAGGCCGGCCTCAATGCCGGGCTGTGGACCATCGGCCTGGCCGCCAGCGGCCCGCTGTGCGGCCTGTCGATGCGCGACTGGGAGGCGCTGGACAGCCCCCAGCGCGACCTGCGCCGCGCCCAGGCGACCTTCGGCCTGTACCGCCTGGGCGTGCACTCGGTCATCGACCACCTGGGCGAGCTGGATTCCTGCCTGCTGGACATCGCCAGCCGCCGCGCCAAAGGAGAAAAGCCATGAACCGCGCCCGCCACGCCTTCCTCGACGAGCTGGCCGAACGCTTCGCCAGCCACGGCGCCGAGCCCTACGGCGAATCGGTGAGCCAGGCCGAGCATGCCCTGCAGTGCGCCACCCTGGCCGAGCGCGCCGGCTGCTCCGACGCCCTGGTGATCGCCGCGCTGCTGCACGACATCGGCCACCTCTACGAGAACCCCGACGAGATCGAGGCCCGCGACCTGCGCCACGAGGAAGTCGGCGCCAACCTGCTGCGCGAGCTGCTGCCCGAATCGGTGTGGCAGCCGGTCCGTCTGCACGTGGCCGCCAAGCGCTACCTGTGCGCGGTGGACGCGGCCTATCACGCCGGCCTGTCGCCGGCCTCGCGGCACAGCCTGGCGCTACAGGGCGGGCCCTTCGACGAGCGCGGCGCCAGCGCCTTCCTCAGCGCCCCCTACGCCCAGGACGCCATCACCCTGCGGCGCCTGGACGACCTGGGCAAGGACCCGGCCATGCGCACCCCGGAGCTTGCGCACTTCTTCCCGCTGCTGGAACGCCTGCTACGCATTGACGGGCATCAGACACGGTTGCGTTCGGCGAGTTAAGCTGTGTGGCATGGAGATGGATTTTTCGCCGCCGCGCGGCGGTCCATCCTGGGTAGCCACCGCAGAAGGAAACCACCATGCCGACACGTCAACTGCGTGAAGAACTGCAGCGACTGCGCGACCAGCTGGAACAGCAGCCGCCGCTGAGCGAAGAGCAGCGCGGGGAGCTGGAGACGCTGATAGAAGACATCGAACTGCAACTGGCCAACGAGGAAGCCCTCGCCGACGACAGCCTGCTGGATGGCGTCAACCTGGCGGTGGAGCGCTTCGAGGTCAGCCACCCGACCCTCGCCGGCACCCTGCGCTCGATCATGCAGAGCCTGGCCAACATGGGCATCTGAACCCTTCCCCCGGCGGCCCGCCCCTCTTGGCGCGGGCCGCATCGTCTTTACCAGAGCGGCAATGTGTAACTAATGATGACGCGGGTTTCGTCCACGTCGTTGCCGAAGTCGCTGCGGAAACTGCCGTTGCGCACCTTCAGGCCCAGGTTCTTCAGCGCCCCGCTCTGCACCACGTAGCCGATGTCGGTGTCGCGTTCCCATTCCTTGCCGTTGCCCTGGCCATCGAGCAAATCGATGTTGTCGCCGCGCAGGTAGCGCGTCATGAAGGTCAGCCCGGGCAGGCCGACGGCGGCGAAATCGAAGTCGTAGCGCAGTTGCCAGGAACGCTCGTCCTTGTTGGCGAAGTCGCCGATCTGCACGAAGTTGGTCAGATACGGGTCGGTGCCGGCCAGGTAGGCGTAGCCGGTGTCGCCGGACATGCGCTGGTAGCCCAGGCCGAAGCCATGGCCGCCCAGCCGGTAGGTGAACAGGGCGTTGAGCGCGCGGTTGTCGACGTTGCTGCCGCCCTCGTCGGTGGAGCGCGCCCAGCGGATGTCGGACTTCAGCGACTGGTCCCTGGCGATCGGTAACAGGTGCACCAGGCCCAGGTAGTGCTGGCGGTAGAAGTCCTCCAGGTTGCCGTAGTGGTAGCTGGTGCTCAGGTTCTCGTTCCAGCGGTAAGTGCCGCCGGCCAGGTTGAAGCGGTCGCTGGCGCTGTGCCGCCCGGGCAGGATGTTGCGCTTGTTGCCGCGGGTGATGCTCAGGTCCTCGGCGTTGGTGGAGTCGCGCTGCTTCACCTGGCGCAACTGGCCGAGTTGCACGGCCAGGCCGTCGATCTCGTTGATTTCTGCCAGGCCGCCCTGGAAGGCCTGCGGGTGCAGGCGGGTGTCGTTGTACTGCACCACCGGCAGCTTGGGCGTCAGGGTGCCGATCTTCAGCGTGCTGTTGGCGGCGCGCAGCTTGGCGGTCAGGCCCAGGTCGGAATAATCGTCGGCGGCGCGGCGGTCGCTGGCCGAATACGGCAGCAGGCCGGAGCCGGAGCGGTCCGGGCTGGAGTCGAGCTTGAGCCCGAGCAGGCCCAGGGCGTCCAGGCCCACGCCGATGCTGCCCTCGGTGTAGCCGGACTCGTAGCGCAGCAGGAAGCCCTGGGCCCACTCCTCCGAGTAGGACTGGCTGGCGCCGGCCTGGCGGTAGTCGCGGTTGAAGTAGAAGTTGCGCAGTTCCAGGCTGGTCTTGCTGTCGCCGATGAAGTCGGCCTGGGCGCAGAACGGCAGGCAGGCGGCGACCGAGGCCAGCGCCCGTGCGGGAAGATTTTTCATTGTTGTTGTCTCTTCGTTCGGTGAGGTGAGGCGGCGCCCTCCTGCGGCGCCGCGTGGGGGATGGCGGTCAGTCGGCGAGCATGCCCTCCAGGCGCTGGCGCACCAGGGCGCGGGCCTGCTCGACGATATCGCGCAGCAGCTCGGCACAATCCGGCTCATCAAAGATCAGGCCCTGGACCATGCCGGCCGACCAGATGCCCAGGTCGGTGTCGCCCTGCTCGTAGACGCCGCGCCCGCGCTGGCCGCTGACCAGCGCGGCGATATCGGCGTAGGTGGCGCCGCCGCGCGCCTCGATCGCCCGCACTTCCTGGCTCACTGCGTTGCGCGCCACCCGCGCGGTGTTGCGCAGGCTGCGCATGATGAGGTCGGTGGAACGCTCGTCGGCGGCGCGGATGGCCGCCTTCACCTGCGGGTGGATCGGGCATTCGCGGGTGCTGAGGAAGCGCGTGCCCATGTTGATCGCGTCCGCCCCCAGGGCCAGCGCCGCCACCAGCCCGCGGCCGTCGGCGAAACCGCCGGAGGCGATGATCGGCACCCCCAGGCGGTTGGCCGCGACCGGGATCAGCACCAGCCCGGGGATATCGTCCTCGCCGGGGTGGCCGGCGCACTCGAAGCCGTCGATGGACACCGCATCCACGCCCAGTTGCTCGGCCTTGAGCGCATGGCGCAGCGAGGTGCACTTGTGGATCACCTTGACGCCATGCCGGCGCAGCTCGGCGATGTGCTCGCCGGGGTTGTTGCCGGCGGTCTCGACCACGCCGATGCCGGCCTCGATGATCGCCGCGCGGTACTCGGCATAGGGCACCGGCTTCTGCGTCGGCAGCAGCGTCAGGTTGACGCCGAAGGGCTTGTCGGTCAGCTCGCGGCAGCGCGCGATCTCCCCGGCCAGCGCTTCCGGGCTCGGCTGCGTCAGCGCCGACAGCGTCGCCAGGCCGCCGGCGTTGGCCACCGCCGCGGCCAGCTCGGCGCGCCCCACCCACTGCATGCCGCCCTGCATGATCGGGTGCTCGACGCCGAAGGTCTCGGTGAAACGGGTGTTGAAGATACCCATGACGCCTCCGTGGTCAGATCGGGTCCCAGGAGAACACGTCCGGGCTGCGCGCCAGGTCCATGAAGCTGCCGCGCAGCGCCGGCATGCCGTGCTCGGCGATGCTCTGCGGCGTCCAGCCGTGCTCGCTGTGCACGCTGCGCAGCGGGCGGCTCTGGCTCATCAGGAACAGCTCGTGGTTGCGCGCGGCGAACACCTGGCCGTTGACCTCGCGGGCGGCGTCGGAGGCCAGGTACACGGCCAGCGGCGCGTTCTTGTCGGGGGTCATGCGCTGCAGCTTCTCCACCCGCGCCTTCTGTTCCGGGGTATCGGCCGGGATGGAGTCGGTCATGCGGCTCCAGGCGAAGGGCGCGATGCAGTTGGAACGCACGTTGTAGCGCTGCATGTCGAGGGCGATGGACTTGGACAGCGCGACTATGCCCAGCTTGGCCGCCGAGTAGTTGGCCTGGCCGAAGTTGCCGATCAGCCCCGAGGTGCTGGTCATGTGCACGAAGGCGCCGCTGCCCTGTTCGCGGAAGCGCTCGGCGGCGGCGCGGCTGACGAAGAAGCTGCCGTTGAGGTGCACGTTGATCACCGACAGCCAGTCCTCGGCGCTCATCTTGTGGAAGATGGCGTCGCGCAGGATGCCGGCGTTGTTGACTACTATGTCCAGCTGGCCGAAGGCGTCCAGGGCGCTGGCGACGATGCGCCGGGCGCTGTCCCAGTCCGACACGCTGTCGGTGTTGATCGCCCCCTCGCCGCCGCGCTGGCGGATCAGCCCGAGGGTTTCCTCGGCCGGCGAGGCCGAGCCGCCCTCGCCACCCAGCGACACGCCGATGTCGTTGATCAGCACCTTCGCCCCGCTGTCGGCCAGGGCCAGGGCGATCTCGCGGCCGATGCCGCCACCGGCGCCGGTGACGATCGCTACCTTGCCTTCGTTCAGTCGTTCGGTCATCGCTCTTTCCTCTCGTATGGATTCGGCTGCGGCCTTCAACCCGGCAGGCCGAGCAGGCTCTTGGCCAGAATGTTGCGCTGGATTTCGTTGGTGCCGCCGTAGATGGTGGTGGGCCGCGACTGGATGAAAATGCCCGCCGGGTGCAGCTCGGGGTCGTCGGCCAGGGGTTGCAGCAGCGCCGAATCGGGGCCGGCGATCTCCAGGCCCAGTTCGCTGATGCGCTGGTACAGCTCGGACTGGTGGATTTTCAGCATCGACACCTCCGGGCCCAGGTTCTCGCCGCGCCGCAGGCGCTCGGCGAAGTGCCCGTACAGCGCCTTGTGGCAGTCCAGGTCCATGCTCAGCGCGGCGAAGCGCTGGGCGAACGCCGGGTCGTCCCACAGGCCCTGGCGCCGGGCCAGACGCGCCAGGCGCTCGAAGGCGAAGGTGGCCTGCTTGGGCGAGCCGAGGAAGATGCGCTCGAAGCCCAGCAGCGCCTTGGCCATGCTCCAGCCCTGGTTGACCTCGCCCACCAGGTGCTCGGCCGGTACCCGCACGTCGTTGAAGAACACCTCGCAGAACTCGCCCTGCAGCTCCAGGTTGAGGATCGGCCGCACCTCGACGCCGGGGCTGTCCATCGGCACCAGCAGGAAGCTGATGCCCTGCTGCGGCTTGCCGCCGCGCTCGGTGCGCGCCAGCACGAAGATCCAGTTGGCCTCGCTGCCCATGGTGGTCCAGGTCTTCTGCCCGTTGATCACCCACTGGCCACCTTCCAGTACCGCCTCGGTGCGCAGGCTGGCCAGGTCGGAGCCGGCGTTGGGCTCGCTGTAGCCCTGGCACCAGATGTCCTCGCCGCTGAGGATGCGCGGCAGGAAGCGCTCGCGCTGGGCGTCGCTGCCGTAGCGGATCAGCAGCGGGCCGAGCATGGTGATGCCGCTGTCGGGCAGGCGCGCGCAGCCGTAGCCTTCCATTTCCTCGATCATGATCAGCTGCTTGCCGGCGGAGAGGCCCATGCCGCCGTAGCGCACCGGCCAGCCGGGGCACAGCCAGCCCTGGCGCGACAGCGCCTGGTACCACTCCCAGGTGTCGTCGCGGCCCAGGCGGTGGGCCGGGTTGCGGATGCGTTGCGGGTAGTTGGCAGCGATCCACTCGCGCACCATCAGGCGGAACTCGCCATCGCCCATGGCGTTGTAGTCGGTCATTTCAGTGCCCTCGGCTCATTGTCCGGTGAATGCGGGGGTGCGCTTGGCCAGGAAGGCCGCCTTGCCTTCGGCATGGTCGGCGCTGAGGAACAACTGGCTCTGCAGCTCGCCCTCGCGCTCCAGCAGTAGGTCCAGGCCATCGGCGAGCAGGGCCTTGGTCATGGCCAGCGGCAGCGGCGCCTGTTGCTCGACCAGGGCGGCGCGGGCCATGGCCGCGTCCAGCGCCGCGCCGGGTGCGCAAAGCTGGTCCACCAGGCCGATGCGCAGCGCCTCCTCGGCTTCCAGCACCTGGCCGAACATCAGGATCTGCCGGGCCCGGCCATGCCCCACCCGCGCCGGCAGGGTATGCAGCAGGCCGAGGTCGGCGAGCAGGCCGACCTTGCCGAAGCCGGCGGCGAAGCGCGCCGTGCCGCCGCACACCAGGCTGTCGCAGGCCAGCGCCACGGACAGCCCGGCGCCCACCGCCCAGCCTTCGATGGCGGCGATCAGCGGCTTGCCCATGCCCACCATCTGCCGCACCAGGGCGGCGTTGTCGTGCATGCGCGCGCGGCCGGCGCCGAGCCCGGCGACGTTCATGTCGCTGAGGTCGCCGCCGGCGCAGAACACCTCCGCGCTGCCGGTGATCACCACGCTGCGCACCTGCGCGTCGGCGTCGGCCTCGCGCAGGGCCTGCAGCAGTTCCTGGCGCAGCGCCGGGGCCAGCGCGTTGCGCCGCGCCGGGTTGTTGAAGCGCAGCAGGCGCACGCTGCCGTGGGTTTCTTGCAGCAGCATCCCGCTCATCAGGCCACCTCCCGTTGCAGCAGCGCGATATAGCGCGCCTTGTGAAAGGCCAGCGAACCCTGGGCGTTGAGCAGCACCATGGCGCGGCGCAGGAACAGGCCGATGTCGGCCTCGTCGGTGAAGCCGATGCCGCCGTGCAGCTGGATCGCCTGGCGGGTGACCAGCAGCGCGGCCTCGGCGGCGCGCACCTTGGCGGTGGATACCAGGCGCCGGACCTCGGCCAGCGGCGCCCGGGCGTCGATGGCGTCGGCGGCCTGGGCGACCACGGCGCGCGCCAGTTCGATCTGGATCTTCAGGTCGACCATGCGGTGCTGCAGGGCCTGGAAGCTGCCGATGGCGCGGCCGAACTGGCTGCGCACGCCGAGGTAGTCGCGGGTGCGCTCGAAGGCGGCATCCATCAGCCCCACCAGGTAGGCGGCGCAAGCCAGCGCGGCTTCGTCCAGCGCGGCGGGCGGTGCCGCCAGAGCGCGGGCCGGAGTGGCGTCGAAACGCAGGCGCGCCAGATGGCCGCCGTCCTGGGTCGGTTCCTGGCTCAGGCGCAATCCTTCGGCGCCGCGCTCCACCAGCGCCAGGCCGCCGTCGCAGGCCACCAGCCAGGCGTCGGCGGCGGCGCCCAGGGCGACATGGCCGACCTCGCCATGCAGCTTGCCGTCGCGCAGTTGCGGCAGCATGGCGCCTTCGTCGTAGGCGATGCCCGCCGGCAACACCAGCTTTTCTCCGGCCAGCAGCGCTTCGCGCTCCGCGTCCGGCAGCAGCGGCGCCACCAGGCTCGCTTCGATCAGCGGTTCCGGCAGCAGGCCGCGCCCCAGTTCCTCCAGCAGCGCGGCGTATTCGGCCATGCCCAGGCCGCTGCCACCCAACTCTTCTCCCAGGCGCAGGCCCGGCCAGCCCATGGCGCAGACTTCGGCCCAGGCTGCGCGGTCGACGCCCGGCTCGCTGAAGCGCAGGCGGCGCACCCGGCCCAGGTCGCCGTCGGGCGGGACCAGGGAAGCGGCGCTGTCACGGATCATGCGCAAGCGCTCCTCGCGCTCGCGGGCCAGTTCGGCGGTGTCGGTCATGTCGTCGTACTCGTGTCGGTGGAACGGCTCCCGGCCTCGGCGGCCCGGTACTTGAAGCTGCCCGAGGCGCTGGCGACCAGTTCGCCGTCCTCGTTGTGGATCTCGGCTGCGCAGAAGCACAGGTTGCGCGTGCGCCGCAGCACCCGGCCGACGGCGTTGAGCTCGCCGCGGGCGGTGCCCATGAAGTGCGTGGCCATGTCGATGGTGACCATCGAGCAGCCCGGCGAGCAGATGCGGATGGCCCCGGCCATGGCGGCGTCGAGCACGGTCATCAGCACCCCGCCGTGGAAGTGGCCGAGGTAGTTCATCAGCTCCGCGCGGTGCTTCAGGCGGATGCGCGCCAGCTCGCCCTCGGCCCAGCGTTCCAGGCCGATGAACTCCTGGAAGGTGAAGCGGCCGGCGGGGAACACCGTCGCGGGCTCGGCCAGGCTGGCCGCCATGGGTGAATCGTTCATCGCAAGGGGCTCCGTCATGGGCTCAGGCCTTCAGCGGCCGCGGCTCGGTGGCATCGGCGCGCGCCGGGGCGACCGGCTCGGCGCCGGCATCGGCGTCGCTCGATGCGCGGTTCGGGTCGTACAGGCGGTCGGGGATGAACAGCGCCGGGATCAGGCCGGTGATCACGTAGGTGATGCCCATCACCAGGAAGCCGGCGCCGATGGAGATGTGCGAGGCCAAGAGGCCGATGGCCGCCGGCGCCACCGCCGCGCCGACGCGGCCGAGGTTGTAGGCGGTGCCCACCGCGGCGCCGCGCACCCGGGTGGAGAAGCTCTCGGTCATGTAGGTGGCCAGCACGCCCACCGGCACGCCGTAGATGAAGCCGAACAGGGTGAGAATCCAGACGATGTTCTCCGGCGTGTGCCAGAACACGATCAGCGGCATGAAGATGGCGCTGCCGATGGCGCCGGCGGCGAAGGTGGCGCGGCGGCCGAAGCGGTCCGAGGCGACCCCGGCGGCCACCTTGCCGAGGATCATCGCGGTGTAGGTGCCGACCATGTAGCCGGTCATGGACTTGAAGTTCATGCCCAGCTCGCTTTCCAGGTACGAGGGCATCCAGTTGTTGGTGCCGTAGTAGCCGAACAGCAGGAAGCACGAGGTCAGCGTCCACAGCAGGAACATGCGCCGCGTGCCCGCATCGGCCAGCAGGCCCTGCACGCCGCCACGGGCGGCGGGTGCGGCACGCACGCCGGCCGGCTGCTGGCGGCGCTGGGCGCGGGCCGCCAGCCACGACGGCGACTCCGGCACCCAGGGGCGCAGCGCCAGGCAGATCAGCGCCGGCGCCAGGGCGGTGAAGAACAGCGTGCGCCAGCCGAACTCCGGAATGATCTGCCCGGCGAGGATGGTCGCCACCAGGTAGCCCACGGTCCAGCCGGCCTGCATGGTCGCCAGGATGGTGGTGCGGTACTTGGTGGTAACGAACTCGGACATCAGGATGTTGCAGGCGACGAACAGCGAACCCAGGCCCAGCGAGGACAGGAAGCGGATCAGCGCGAACTGCCAGTAGTTGTGCGTGAGCCCCAGCAGCGCGGTGCCGAGCGAGAAGATCACGATGGTCCAGGTCACCACCCGCACCCGGCCGAAGCGGTCGCAGCACCAGCCGCCGTAGATGCCGCCGATGGCCATGCCGGCCAGGGTGATGCTGCCCAGCGAGCCGGCCTCGAAGTTGCTCAGGCCGAACTCGGCCTTGAGGCTGTTCAGGCTGTAGGCGAGGAACATCAGGTCGACGCCGTCGGCGAGCAGCCCGAGGAAGCAGAAGAAGAAGGCGATGACCAGGGTCCGCCGGGGGAACCCGGCGTCCTGGGGAGGACTCATGGATGCGCTCATTGTTCTTGTTCTCGCAGGTTGGTTGAGGGGGTTGTCGCCATGCCGCCCGGCTCAGCTGTTCGCCTCCGGCGTCAGGCGCACGTGGCCGTTGTCCAGCACCACCCGATCGCGCTCGACCACGCGGGTGCGGAAGGAGCCGTCGCTCCAGATTTCCGTGCGCAGGGTCTCGCCGGGGAATACCGGCGCGGAGAAACGCACCTGCAACTGCCCGAAGCGCTCCGCGCGGTAGTCGGCGAAGCCGCGCAGCAGCGCATGGAAGGCCACGCCCAGGGTGCACAGGCCATGCAGGATCGGCCGGGGGAAGCCGCCGCGGGCCGCGGCCGCCGGGCTGGCGTGGAGCGGGTTGTCGTCGCCGTTGAGGCGGTAGTACAGGGCCTGCTCCGGGCGCGTCGGCAGGTCGATGGCCAGGTCCGGCGCGCGCTCGGGCAGGCGGTGCGGCTGGCCCAGCGACTGGCTGTCGCCGCCGAAGCCGCCGTCGCCGCGCAGGAAGGTGGTGCCGCGGGCGATGGCCAGCACCTCGCCACTGGCGGCGTCGCTGAGCACCTTCTCGCTGTACAGCAGCGCGCCCTTGCCGGCGCCCTTGTCCACCAGGCCGGTGACGCGGGTACGGCCGATCACCTCGCCTTCGGGCGGCAGCGGCTTGAGCCACTCCACGCTCTGCTCGCCGTGCACCAGGCGCAGGGCGTCGACGCCGGTGTCCGGGTTGCCCAGCCAGAAGCCCGGGTGGCCCAGCACCACGGCCATGCACGGCAGCGCCTGGATATCGCGGTTGGCATCGACGAAGGCCAGTTGGTGCTCGTCCATAGGGTCGGCGCCCAGGCCCACCGACAGCGCGTAGAAGGCGCTGTCCTCGCGGCTGTAGCGCTGGCGCACCTCGGGGATGCGGTAGTTCAGCAGGTGCTCAGGATTCAGCGCCATGGGCCACCTCCTGCACTTCCAGCACCGCGTCGGCGGCCCAGGCGCCCTGCCCCTCGGGCATGGCGAACACCGGGTTGAGGTCCACCGAGCGCAGCCGCGGGCCGGCCTGCGCGGCGAACTGCGAGAGCCGCGAGAGCACCTGCGCCAACGCCTTCACGTCGGTCACCGGGCGGCCGCGTGCGCCGAGCAGCAGCGGCGCGCCCTTGATGCTGCGGATCATCGCCTCGGCCTCCTCCGCACCGAACGGGCAGCGGCGGAACACCACGTCCTTCAGCACTTCGACGAAGATGCCGCCCAGGCCAAACACCGCCACCGGGCCGAACAGCGGGTCGCGCTGGATGCCCATGAAGCACTCCACGCCGCCCTGCAGCTGGCGCGCCACCAGCACGCCGTCGATGCGCGCCTGCGGGGCATGTTCGGCGGCGCGCTGCAGCAGCAGGTCGAAGCCTTCGCGCACCGCCGCCGCGCTGTCCACGCCCAGCAGCACGCCGCCGATCTCCGACTTGTGCAGGATGTCCGCCGAGGCGATCTTCAGCACCACCGGGAAGCCGATCTGCTCGGCGAAAGCAGCGGCCTCCGCGGCGCTCACCAGCACCCGCTCCGGCGCCGACTCGATACCGGCGCGGGCCAGCAACTGTTTGGCCTCGGCCTCCCCCGGCGTGCGCGGCGGCAACTCCACTCCGCCGGGCGCCGGCACCTGGCGCAACGGTTTGGCGAAGGCCTCGCCGAGCCGGCCCATGGCCTGGATGGCGTGCACCGCGCGGGTCGGGTCCTCGAACAGGGCGAAGCCGGCCTTGCGGTAGGGTTCCAGTTCCTCGCCCTCGCCCATCACCGAGACCACGAACAGCCGGTCCGGGTGGTCGGCCTTGATCCGGCCGAACTGCTCGGCCAGCTTCGGGCCGATGGAGGCGACGGTGCCGGCCTGGGTGAAGAAGGCGATCAGCGACTTGTAGCCGCCGTCCACCACCATGGATTCGGTGAAGTCGTGGACCAGGCTCAGGTCGTTCAGGGCCTGGGCGGTGCAGTCCACCGGGTTGATCGGCGAGGCGAACGACAGCCGCTGCTTCAGCCGCGCCTGGGCCGCCTCGGGCATGGGCGGCATCGGCAGGCCGACGTCCTCGGCGGCGTCGCTGACGATGATCCCGGCGCCGCCGCTGACGGTGATCATCCCCAGGCTGTTGGCCACCGGGTAGATGCGCTGGGTGGCGAGGTAGGCGATGTCGATCAGTTCCTCGGTATTGCGCGCGCGGACCACCGCGTAGTCGGCCAGCACCGCGTCCAGCACCTTGTCGTCGCCGGCCAGGGAAGCGGTGTGGGACATGGCCGCGCGGCCGCCCAGCTCGCTGCGCCCGACCTTGTGCAGGATCACCGGCTTGCCGGCGCGGTGGGCGGCCGCCAGGGCGGCGAGGAAGCTGTCGACGTTGCGGATGGATTCGGCGTAGGCCATCACCACGTCGACTTCCGGCGACTCCACCAGCCAGCCGATGGCGTCGCCCAGGGTGACGTCGGCCTCGTTGCCGGTGGCCACGCAGATCGGCGTGCCCAGCCCGCGCTGCCGCGCCAGGCCCAGCAGGTGCGCGCCGTAGGCGCCGGACTGGGTGGCGATGCCGACGCGCCCGGCCAGCGGGATGCCGCGCTCCAGGCTGGTGGAGAAGAAGGCGTAGTAGCCCAGGTTGGCGTTGAACACGCCCAGGGCGTTGGGGCCCAGCAGGCGCATGTTCGCCGCGCGGGCGGCCTCGACCATGGCTTCCTGCATCAGCACGCCCTCGCCGCCCACCTCGCTGAAGCCGGAGGAGAACACGATGGCGCTGCGCGCGCCCTTGCGGCCCAGGGCCTGGATGGTCTCCAGCACCTGCGGCGCTGGCAGCGCGACTATGGCCACGTCGGGCGCCTCGGGCAGCGCCTCGACGCTGGCGAAGGCCGGCAGGCCCTGGATTTCGCTGCGGTTGGGGTTCACCGGCAGGATGCGGCCGCCGAAGCCGTTGCGCAGCATGTAGGCGATGGGCCGGCCGCCGATGCGGTGCGGGTCGCTGGAGGCGCCGACCACGGCCACGGAACGCGGTTGCAGCAGGGGCGTGAGGCTGGCGAAGCGCGAGGCGTTGCCAGGGTGTTGCGAGTGACTCACTGACATGGCTTTCCACCTGAACTGTTGACGGTTGCCGGAGCGTGCGTCCCGGCGCGAGGGCGAGCGCGTCCACGGCGGGCCGCCGAAGCGGCCACCGCTGGGGCGCCGAACCCGGGGGTTTCAGAGCACCGACTGGGTGCCGAGCAGGGCCGTGACCTGGCTGGACAGGGTGCCGCCGTTGCCGTGCAGCAGGGCGACGTCGGCCTTGCGCAACTGGCGCTCGCCGGCCTGGCGGCGCAACTGCGTCACCGCCTCGATGATCAGGAACATGCCGTACATGCCCGGATGCACGCAGGACAGCCCGCCGCCGTTGGTATTCACCGCCAGCTCGCCGCCGGGGGCGATACGCCCGCCCTCGACGAAGCGCCCGCCCTCGCCCTTCGGGCAGAAGCCGAGGTCTTCGAGGAACAGCAGGGTGTTGATGGTGAAGGCGTCGTAGAGCATCACCAGGTCGATGTCGGCGTGCGTCACCCCGGCCATCTGCATGGCGCGCGGGCCGCTTTCGCTGGCGGCGGTGACGGTGAGGTCGGGCATCGCCACGATGGAGCGGTGCCACTGCGCGCCGGCGGCGCCGAGGAAGTACACCGGCGCATTCGGCAGGTCGCGGGCGCGCTCGGCGCGCACCAGCACGCAGGCGCCGCCGCCGTCGGTGACCAGGCAGCAGTCGGCCTTGCTCAGCGGGTCGCTAACCATACGCGCGGCGAGCACCTCTTCGACGGTCAGCGGGCCGCGGGCGAAGGCCTCGGGGTTGAGATTGGCCCAGCCCCGCGCGGCCACCGCCACCTCCGCCAGCTGCGCGCGGGTGGTGCCGTACTGGTGCATGTGGCGGCTGGCGGCCAGGGCGTAGGCGGTGATCGGGTGGCGCGGCTTGTAGGGCGTCTCGTGCCACTGCGGCTCGCTCATCGACACCAGTTTGCCGCCGGCGGTGCGCTGGTTGGAGCCGTAGCAGATCAGCGCCGCGTCGCACAGCCCGGCTTCCAGGGCCAGGGTGGCCTGCAGCAGGTGCAGTTCGAAGCTGGAGCCGCCGATATTGGTGCCGTCGACGAACTTCGGGCGGATGCCCAGGTATTCGCAGACCGACAGCGTCGGGAAGGCGTGGGAACTGGTGGCGGCGAACACCGCGTCGATGTCGGACAGCTTCAGCCCGGCGTCGGCGATGGCCTTCACCGAGGCCTGGCCGAGCAGTTCGATGGCGCTGTGGCCGGGGGCCTCGCCGATGCCGGCGCTGCCGATGCCGACGATGGCGGTCTTGCCGCGCAGGACCTGGCTCATGGCTGCACCTGCGCAAGCGCGTCGAACACCACCACGGGGGTGCCTTCCTGCTCGACGATGCGCGCCTTCAGGCGGGCGCCGATGGGCAGTTCGAGATGGCCTTCTATGCGCGACATCATGCGCACGCCCTCGTCCAGATCGACCAGGGCGACGTTGTAGTCGCCGCCTCGGGCGCGGTTCACGGTGATCGCATAGAGGGTACCCAGGCCGCTGGCCGGCACCCATTCCAGGTCCGTCTCGCCGCTGCCCGGCACCAGGTTGCGCGGGTAGAAGACGTAGCGCCCGGTGGAACGGCTGCGCTGCAGCATGAAGCGGCCCTGGGCCAGGAAGGCGAGGTACTGGGCCTCAGGGCCCGGAACGACGCACTCGGGGAGATCTGCCACGTAGGTCCTCCTTTATTCTTGTTCGACCTTTGCTGCAAAGTGCAACGACGTGGACGCACCAACCGGCGACTTCAGGGCAGCGGTTGTGCGCTCCGTGAAGCCAGCATATATTCACCCCGCTGAATGTCAACCCGAATACTGAATATGAAAAATAACGAAACCGCACCGGAAGCCAGTACCAAGAGCGCCAGCACCAAGGATGTAGGGGCCGTGGTGAACGCCATTCAGATCCTCCGCCACCTGGCCCACGCCGAAGCCCCCGAAGGCGTGGCCGCCATCGCCCGCGCCACCGGCATCAGCCCGAGCAGCGCCTTCAATATCCTGCGCACGCTGCACAACGAGCAGCTGGCGTCGTTCGACAACGAGACCAAGACCTACCAGCTGGGCCTGGGCCTGTCGGAACTGGCGGTGAGCTTCATCGGCCGCAGCTACGCCGACCTGATCCAGCCGGAACTGGAGCGCCTGAGCCTGGCCCACCGGATACTCGTCGCCCTCTGGCAGGTCACGGACGACGCGCACATCCGCGTGATCGCCCGCTCCGAGCCGCAGATCGCCCACGTCAACGTGGCCATGGGCACGCGCCTGCCGGAACTGGTGGGCGCCGCCGGGCGCTGCATCGCCGGCCTGCGCCAGCTGCCGGAGGACGAACTGCGCCGGCGCCTGTCGCGGGTGCGCTGGGAGAACCCGCCGGCCTTCGAGCAGTACCAGGCCGACGCCCACGAAGCCCTGGAACGCGGCTGGGCCATGGACCAGGACCACCTGTACCGCGGCATGAGCATGGTCGCCAGCGCGGTCACCGACCGCGACCGGCAGCCGCGCTTCATCATCTCCGCCATCGGCATCAGCGCCCAACATCGCCGCGATGAACTGGAAAGCATCGGCAGCAGTTTGCGCGATACCGCCAGCTTCATTGGCCGCGCGCTCTTTCCCCAGGGCAAGGGCAGGAAGGCGTAGAATCAGAATGCCATTCAGTATCGGGAAAGGCATTCGGCGGGAATGACGCGAGGGGATTACGATCGCGCGGCCGGAGTCCGCTCCTACGAGGAAACTCCATGCCTCACGACAACTGTAGGAGCAACTGTCTTGCGCCGATGAGCTCTTCGTAGGATGGGTTGAGCTTGCGATACCCATGCTGCCGTGGTGATGGGTATCGCTTCGCTCAACGCCATCCTACGAAAAGCCGTGCTTCCTGGAACCGGAGGGGCTCTGCGCGCGATATCGCGCGCAGGGCGCGCTCCTACAGGGGAATGGCGCGGGTGGCGCAGCGTAGGAGCGGATCTCATCCGCGAATCGCGCCGGAATCTCCGTCCGCGATGAAGCCGTCGTTACTGCCGCACCAACCGACGGTTGTCCGGCGCGATCTCACCGCTGCTGCGGTAGGGATTGATATCCAGCCCGCCACGACGCACATAGCGTGCATAAACGGTCAGCCGGCTGGGCTGCAGCAGACGCTGCAGGTCGAGGAAAATGCGCTCCACGCACTGCTCGTGGAAATCCTGGTGCTGGCGGAAGGAAACCACGTAGGCCAGCAGGCTGGCGGGGTCGAGCGCCGGGCCGGCGTAGTCCACCACCAGGGTGCCCCAGTCCGGCTGGCCGGTAACCGGGCAGTTGGATTTCAGCAGGTGGCTGTAGAGCACTTCGTCCACCCGCCGGGCATCGTCGCAGCGCAGCAGCTCCGGGCGCGGATGGTCGTAGCTGTCCACGGCGATGTCGAGGTCGTCGATGCAGCGGCCGGGCAGTTTCGCCACGCCCTCCTCGGCCACTTCGTCCAGGCTGCGCAGGCGCACGCCCACCGGGGCGCCTGCGGCGGCGGACAGGTCGCGCTCCAGCACCGCCCGCAGCGCCTCGCGGCTGTCGAACGGGCTCTGGTTCAGCGAGTTGAGGTAGAGCTTGAAGGACTTCGACTCGATGATGTTCGGCGACTGCGCCGGAATGGCGAATTCGCCGATGGCCACCACCGGCTTGCCGCCGGGGGTCAGCCAGGACAGTTCGTAGCAGTTCCAGATGTCCACGCCGCAGTATGGCAGGTTGGCGCCGTCCAGGCCCAGCTCGGCCCACTTGGTGGCGCGGCTGATGGGGAACAGCAGCTCGGGCGCGTAGGTGGAGACGTATTCGCTGGATTTGCCCAGCGGCGAGTGTTCGGCGGGATGCTGCATGCAATGGACCTGCGGAAATCGTGTCGGCGCCCGCCGGGGTGGCAGGCCGGGCAAGTGTATACAAATGCCCCGGTGGTTTCAGCAGGCGCGGGATGCCTGGGTGACGGTTGGCGGCCTCGGAGCGCCTTTCGTAGGATGGGTTGAGCTTGCGAAACCCATGCGGTTGCGCTGATGGGTATCGCTTCGCTCAACGCCATCCTACGAAAAGCCGTGCTTCCCTGGAGGCGTAGGAGCGGATTCATCCGCGATTGCGCCGACGCTCAGGGCTCGACGGTCAGGCGGCCGACCATGCCGGCCTGGTAGTGGCCGGGGATGTTGCAGGCGAATTCCAGCTCAGTGGCCCGGGTGAAGGTCCAGGTCAGCTCGGCGGTCTTGCCCGGCTCCACCAGCACGCTGTTGGGGTCGTCGTGCTTCATCATCTTCGAATGGTCCATGCCGTGCCCCATGCCGGTGGGCGTGAGCATGCCCATCGCCTGCATCTGCTGCATTTCCTTCTGGTGCTCGGCGTGCAGGGCGGCGTTGCCCAGGTTGAATTCGTGCAGCAGGCTGCCCTTGTTGTGGATGACGAAGCGCACCGTCTCGCCGGCCTTCACCTGCAGCGACTCGGGCTCGAAGTACATCTCGCCCAGGGTGACCTCGACGCTGCGGGTGGCCTGGGCGGCCGCGGCCGGCTTGCCGAAGTCGTACCCATGGCCGTGGCCGGCGTCGGCCAGGGCCGGCAGGGCGAAGGCGGCGGCGAGGCCGAGGATGGCGGCATTGAACAGTTGGCGTGTACGCATGATGCGGACCTCTTGCAGATGATTGCCCCCATGTTGCCGCCGGCCACCTGCCGGTTGGCTGTCGGGAAGATTACAGTTGTGTCAGCTTGGCGGCGCCATCGGCAGCGCTGGATACAATGACCGGCATTCCCGCCACGGAGGCCATCCACCTTGAAACTGCTGATCGTCGAAGACGAACCCCGCATCGGCCAGTACCTGCGCCAAGGCCTGAGCGAGGCCGGCTATGCCGTGGACCTCTGCGGCGACGGCGCCGAGGGCGAACAACTGGCGCTGTCCGGCGGCTACGACCTGGCGATCCTCGACGTCATGCTGCCCGGCCGCGATGGCTGGCAGATCCTCCAGTCGGTGCGCCAGGCCGGCCTGGCCCTGCCGGTGCTGTTCCTCACCGCGCGCGACGCCGTGGAGGACCGCGTGCGCGGCCTGGAACAGGGCGCCGACGACTACCTGGTCAAGCCCTTCGCCTTCGTCGAGCTGCTGGCCCGCGTGCGCACCCTGCTGCGCCGCGGCGGCCAGCAGTTGCAGGAGACCGTGCTGCAACTGGCCGACCTGGAGCTGGACCTGCTGCGCCGCCGGGTGCAGCGCGGCGGCCGGCGCATCGAGCTGACCGCCAAGGAGTTCGCCCTGCTGGAACTGCTGCTGCGCCGCCACGGCGAGGTGCTGCCCAAGTCGCTGATCGCCTCCCAGGTGTGGGACATGAACTTCGACAGCGACACCAACGTCATCGAGGTGGCCATCCGCCGCCTGCGCGCCAAGGTCGACGACGACTTCCCGCAGCGCCTGATCCACACCGTGCGCGGCATGGGCTACGTGCTCGAAGAGCGCGCGCCGTGAGCGCCGCCGCGCGGGTTTCGCTGGGCGTCCGCCTGAGCCTGCTGTTCGCCGCCTGCACCGCGGCCGTGTCGCTGATCGCCGGGGTGGTGTTCAGCCGCGCCAGCGAGGCGCACTTCGTCGAGCTGGACCGCCAGGCGATGGCCGGCCGCCTGCCCTTCTTCCGCGAACTGCTCGGCCCGGTGCGCGACCCCGCCGGCCTGGCCACTCAACGCGGGACGCTGGAGCACGAACTGACGCGCCACCCGGACCTGGGCCTGCGCCTGGAGGGCGCCGACGGCCAGCGCTGGCTGGACGAGCCGCCGCGCATGAGCAGCGGCATGGAGGGCATGGGCGAACCGCCCGCCTACCGCGAGATGCGCGTGCCGCTGGACCCGGCCGAGCCCGCCGGGCGCCAGCTGACCCTGGTGCTGGACATCACCCACCACCAGCACTTCCTTGGCCGCATGCAACAGCTGATCTGGCTGACCATGGGCCTCTCCGCCCTGGCCACCGCGCTGCTCGGCGCCTGGGCCACCCGCGCCAGCCTGCGCCCGCTGCGGCGCATGCGCGAAGTGGCGGCGCAGGTGTCGGCGCAGTCGCTGACCACGCGCCTGGACGCCGCGCGCCTGCCGGCGGAATTGCGCGGCCTGGCCAGCGAGCTGAACGCCATGCTGGCGCGCCTGGAGGAGGCCTTCCAGCGCCTGTCGGCGTTCTCCGCGGACATCGCCCACGAGCTGCGCACGCCGCTCACCGCGCTGCTGACGCAGACCCAGGTGGTGCTGTCGCGCCCGCGCGGCGAGGACGACTACCGCGAGGCGTTGCACGGCAACCTGGAGGAACTGCAGCGGCTGACCGCCATGGTCAACGACATGTTGCTGCTGGCCAAGGCCGACCACGGCCTGCTGGCCCCCGGGCGCGACAGCCTGGACCTGGCCGCGGAAGTGGACGCCCTGCTGGAGTTCTACGCGCCGCTGGCCGAGGACCAGGGCGTCCACCTGGCGCGCGAGGGCCAGGCGCAGGTGCGCGGCGACCGCGGCATGCTGCGCCGGACGCTGGCCAACCTGCTGGACAACGCCCTGCGCTTCACCCCCGCAGGCGGCGCCGTCCGCGTGCGCCTGCGGCCCGGCCAGGTCAGCGTGGAGAACCAGGGCCCGGCGATCCCCGCCGAGCAGTTGCCAAGGCTGTTCGACCGCTTCCACCACCGCGAGGCGGCCCAGCGCGAGGGCCAGGGCGTGCACGCCGGCCTCGGCCTGGCAATCTGCCGCTCCATCGTCCAGGCCCACGGCGGCCGCATCCGCGCCGAATCCGCAGACGGCTGGACACGCCTCATCATCGAATTACCGCCGGAAATGTAGGGCGAATAACCGTTCGCGGTTATCCGCCGCCACACCCAAGCCCCCAGCCGTGCCCAGGTCAGCCCCGGAGCCGCCTGGAACCAAGGCCAAACGGCGGATAACGCCGTAGGCGTTTGCGCCCTACGCCAAGCCCACCGTAGGGCGTATAACCGTTCGCGGTTATACGCCGCCACACCCAAGCCCACCGTCAAATCACCAGCCGCCCACTCGCCACCAGCCGCGCCTGGCCGGCAATACGCACGCGGTCGCCTTCCAGCCGGCACCAGAGCTCGCCGCCGCGGGCCGAGCACTGCAAGGCGCGCAACTGCAGCTTGCTCAGGCGCTGCGACCAGTAGGGGATCAGGCAGCAGTGGGCGGCGCCGGTGACCGGGTCTTCGTTGATGCCGATGGCCGGGGCGAAGAAGCGCGAGACGAAGTCGTGCTCGCCCTCCCCCCGCGCGGTGACGATCACGCCCAGGTACGGCAGCTTCGCCAGGGCGACGAAGTCCGGCTTGCAGGCGCGCACCGCCTCTTCCGATTCCAGCAGCACCATCAGGTGCGCCGTGGTGCTCAGCGCATCGACCACCGGCAGGCCCAGGGCCTGCTCCAGCTCCACGGTGCTGCCCGCCTCGTGGGGCGGCTGCGCCGGGAAGTCCAGGGCCAGGCGCTGGTCCTCGCGGTACACCCGCAGCGGGCCGGACAGCGAGTTCAGCTCCAGGCGCTCGCCCGGCTCGCCGAACACTTCGAACAGCACATGGGCGCTGGCCAGGGTGGCGTGGCCACACAGCGGCACCTCGGCGGTCGGGGTGAACCAGCGGATGCGCCAGCCATCGGCCTCGCGGACCAGAAAGGCGGTCTCCGACAGGTTGTGCTCGGCGGCGATGTTCTGCATCAGCTCGTCGGCCAGCCAGGCGTCCAGGCGATAGACCATGGCCGGGTTGCCGGCGAACGGACGATGGGTGAAGGCATCGACCTGGTGGAATTCGAGCTGCATGGCGTTCTCCTCTGAATGGGGCTCCAGCATGCCGTCCCGCGCGTTCGGCGCTGCTATACAGTGTGCGACTTTCGCATCGGCACAGTCGCGCCCTCAGGCCCGGCCGATGGCGGCAAAACTGGCCGAGGTCAGCCCGGCCAGGGTCTCGGCGCTCAGCTCCACCTCCAGGCCGCGGCGCCCGGCGCTGACGTGGATGCTCGGGTACTGCCGGGCGGACTCGTCGATGAAGGTGCGCAGGCGCTTCTTCTGCCCCAGCGGGCTGATACCGCCGACCAGGTAGCCGGTGGCCCGCTGCGCGGCGGCAGGGTCGGCCATGTCGGCCTTCTTCGCCCCGGCGGCATGGGCCAGGGCCTTCAGGTCGAGGCTGCCGGCCACCGGCACCACGGCCACCAGCAGCTCGCCCTTCTCGGTGGCGGCGAGCAGCGTCTTGAACACCCGCGCCGGCTCCAGGCCGAGCTTCTCGGCGGCCTCCAGGCCGTAGGACGGCGCCTTGGGATCGTGTTCGTAGCTCAGCACGCGGTGCTCGGCGCGGGCCTTCTTCAGCAGGTCGATGGCGGGGGTCATGGCGGTCCGGGGTCTGTCCGTGAACGATGCCCAAGCATAGCAAGGGCCGGCGGCCGAATCCGCCACCGCCGCCTGCGCGCGCGGCCCTTCACCCGGCGCGCGGAATGGCCTAAGGTCGCAGACGACCCGGGCTCTGCCGGATGCAGCACAAGGCCAACGTCATGACCGACAGCCAGCACAAGAAATACCTCGTCGCCCTCGACCAGGGCACCACCAGTTCCCGCGCCATCATTTTCGACCGCGACGCCAACGTGGTCAGCGTGGCCCAGCGCGAATTCGCGCAGATCTATCCCCAGGCCGGCTGGGTCGAGCACGACCCCATGGAAATCTGGGCCACCCAGAGCTCGACCCTGGTCGAGGCCCTGGCCCAGGCCAGCATCGGCTTCGGCGAGGTGGCGACCATCGGCATCACCAACCAGCGCGAGACCACGGTGGTGTGGGACAAGGCCACGGGCCGGCCGATCCACAACGCCATCGTCTGGCAATGCCGGCGCAGCGCGGGCATCTGCGAGCAACTGCGCGCCGACGGCCTGGAGCCCTACATCCGCGACACCACCGGGCTGGTCATCGACCCCTATTTCTCCGGCACCAAGCTGAAGTGGATCCTCGACAACGTCGACGGCGCCCGCGAGCGCGCCCGCCGCGGCGAGCTGCTGTTCGGCACCGTGGACAGCTGGCTGGTGTGGAAGCTCACCGAGGGCGAGGTGCACGTCACCGACTACAGCAACGCCTCGCGCACGCTGCTGTTCGACATCCACAAGCTCGACTGGGACGATCGCCTGCTGGCGGCCCTGGACATTCCCCGGGCCATGCTGCCGAAGGTCCAGGCCTCCTCCGGGGTGTTCGGCCAGGCGCGGGTCGGCGGCCTGGGCGTGCACCGCACGCCCATCGCCGGGATCGCCGGCGACCAGCAGGCCGCGCTGTTCGGCCAGCTCTGTGTGGAGCCCGGCCAGGCGAAGAACACCTACGGCACCGGCTGCTTCCTGCTGATGCACACCGGCGCCAAGGCGGTGAAGTCCACCCACGGCCTGCTCACCACCATCGCCTGCGGGCCCCGCGGCGAGCCGCAGTACGCCCTGGAAGGCGCGGTGTTCAACGGCGGCTCCACGGTGCAGTGGCTGCGCGACGAGCTGAAGGTGATCAACGACGCCCACGATTCCGAGTACTTCGCCAGCAAGGTCAAGGACAGCAACGGCGTCTACCTGGTGCCGGCCTTCACCGGCCTGGGCGCGCCCTACTGGGACCCGTACGCCCGCGGCGCGCTGTTCGGCCTGACCCGCGGGGTGAAGGCCGACCACCTGATCCGCGCCACCCTGGAATCCATCGCCTACCAGACCCGCGACGTGCTCGACGCCATGCAGCAGGACGCCGGCGAGCCCTTGCGCGCCCTGCGCGTGGACGGCGGCGCGGTGGCCAACAACTTCCTCATGCAGTTCCAGGCCGACATCCTCGGCACGCCGGTGGAACGCCCGCAGATGCGCGAGACCACGGCGCTGGGCGCCGCCGTGCTGGCGGGGCTGGCCAGTGGCTTCTGGCAGGGCCTGGACGAGTTGAAGGGCAAGGCGGTGATCGAGCGGGTGTTCCAGCCCAACTGCGAGGCGGCCGAGCGGGAGCGGCTATATGCGGGGTGGAAGAAGGCGGTGGAGCGGACCAGGGGCTGGGCGGAGCCGTAGGGCGTATAACCGCGAACGGTTGTACGCCGATGTGCCCGAGCCCATGCCCGGCTTGACGGTCAGGGTCGGAGTGGTCCGGACAGGGGCTTCGGGTTTGGCTCCGCAGTGGCCTGGGGCTAAGGTGAAACGGCGGATAACCGCGAACGGTTATACGCCCTACGTCTGTCGGTTATTCCTGTGCGGCGGGGGCGTCCATCTGCGCCCATAGCGAGGGGCCGCCGGCGGATTTTTCCACCGCGGCCAGGCGCGCGGCGTGGGCCGCCAGTTCCTCGTCGCTGGCGCGGATCACCCGGGTCAGCGCGCGGCCGGCCGCCAGGCGGCGGATCGCGCTGGGCTGCGGGCGGCCGCTGCCGTCGCCCTCGGCGCCCTGGCCGGCCAGCGACAGGCTGGTCTGGCCACCGGTCATCGCCAGGTAGACGTCGGCGAGGATCTCGGCGTCGAGCAGTGCGCCGTGCAGGTCGCGGCCGGAGTTGTCGACGCCGTAACGCTTGCACAGGGCGTCGAGGTTGTTGCGCTGCCCCGGGTGGCGCTCGCGGGCCATCATCAGAGTGTCGAGCACCGAGCAGTAGTCGCTGACCTCGGCGCGCTCGCTCTGCCCCAGCAGAGCGAACTCGTTGTTGATGAAGCCGATGTCGAACGCCGCGTTGTGGATGATCAGCTGGGCGCCGTGGATGAACTCGTAGAACTCGTCGGCCACCTCGCGGAAGCGCGGCTTGTCCTTGACGAACTCGTTGGTGATGCCGTGAACGGCGATGGCGCCCTCGTCGATCTCGCGATCGGGCTGCAGGTAGACGTGGAAGTGGCGGCCGGTGAGGCGGCGGCCTTCCAGCTCGACGCAGCCGATCTCGATGATCCGGTGGCCATCGGTGACCGGCATGCCGGTGGTTTCGGTATCCAGTACGACGCTGCGCATTTCGGGACCTTGTTGCTTTGACCAGGGAGGGCGCCCGAGGGCGCCCGTTGCAATATTCAGCGTGGCAGTTCGGCGACGCCGCGGTTGGCGAGCATGTCGGCGCGCTCGTTGCCGGGGTGCCCGGTGTGGCCGCGCACCCACTGCCATTCGACATTATGCCGGTTGACCTGCTCGTCCAGCGCCTGCCACAGGTCGGCATTCTTCACCGGCTGCTTGGCGGCGGTCTTCCAGCCGCGCTTCTTCCAGTTCGGCAGCCATTCCTTGATGCCTTTCATCACGTACTCGGAGTCGGTGACCAGGCGGATCTCGCAGGACCGCTTGAGCGCCGCCAGGGCCATGATGGCCGCCGTCAGCTCCATGCGGTTGTTGGTGGTCTCCAGCTCGCCGCCCCAGAGTTCGCGCTCGGCGCCCTTGTAGAACAGCACCGCGCCCCAGCCACCGCGGCCGGGGTTGCCCTTGCAGGCGCCGTCGGTATAGATGACGACCTTCTCTTCTTCGCTCATATCACCTTCAGTACGGCCCACGGCGTCCCGCCCCGGGATGGTGGCACGAGGGACTGGCGAAGGCCGTCGCTAGATTTCGGAATCGCGCCGGCTGACCTTGGCCACCGGCAGCGGCACCAGTTGGCCGCGGGCCTCGCGGCGGGCCTGGCGCAATGGCCGCAGGCCGACCACCAGCTTGCGCGCCACCAGCAGGTAGAAGCCGGCGCCGGTGCCCTTCAGGCCCGCGCCCCAGCCTTCCATGCGCGCCAGGCGCGTCTGCCAGGCAGCCGAGGCAAGCGGCGGACGATAGCACCCGAAGCGGCGTTTCTCCAGCGCGAAGCCCAGCAGGTTGAGCCAGTCGCAGACGCGCCCGGGGGAAATGCAGCGCGCCCGGCCCAGGCCGTCGGAGGCGAAATAATGCCGCAGGCCCCAGGCGCTGCGCGGGTTGACGCCGATCACCAGCAGGTGCCCGCCGGGGCGCACGCTGCGCGCGGCTTCACGCAGCAGGCGGTGCGGCGACAGGCAGAAGTCCAGGCCGTGCTGCAGCAGCACCACGTCGGCGGCGTGCTCGCCCAGCGGCCAGGCGCATTCGTCGCAGGCGATCTCCACGCCCGGCAGCGGCGGCCCCAGGCGCACGCCGCGCTGGATGTTGCCGGTGCTCTCCGGCAACTCGGCGTGCGGGCCGTAGTGCACCAGGTAACCGCCGAAGTAGCGCTGCAGCTCGTCGCAGAGCAGGCGCTGCTCCTCGGCCAGCATCATGGCGCCCAGCGGCCCGGCGAACCAGTCGCGCGCCTCGGCGATCAGCTCCAGCCAGTCGGCATCGGCCTGGGCGAAGGGTTCTCGTTCCATTCTCACCACCCCCTGAAACAGGTTGGCTGTCGCCGCCGGGAGGGCGGTCGACGCCGTTCGGCGAACACAGGACGGCACATTCGCACTACTATGCGCCAACCTATTCCGCTTAGCGACATCCGGCCATGATACAGATCGACGTGCTACCCGCCTTTTCCGACAACTACATCTGGCTGTTGCAGGATGTGACCACCCGGACCTGCGCGGTGGTCGACCCGGGCGACGCCGCGCCGGTGGAGGCCTGGCTGGCCGCGCACCCGGGCTGGCGCCTGGCCGACATCCTGGTCACCCACCACCACCAGGACCACGTCGGCGGCGTGGCGCGCCTGAAACAGACCAGCGGCGCCCGCGTGCTGGGCCCGGCCGGCGAGCGTATCCCGGCCATCGACCTGGCGCTGCGCGACGGCGAGCAGGTCGAAGTGCTGGGACTGGGCTTCGAGGTCATCGAAGTGCCCGGCCACACCCTCGGGCACATCGCCTACTACCATGCGGACGCCGACGCGCCCCTGCTGTTCTGCGGCGACACCCTGTTCGCCGGCGGCTGCGGCCGCCTGTTCGAGGGCACCCCGGCGCAGATGCACGCCTCCCTGGGCCGACTCGCCGCGCTGCCGGGCGCCACCGGCGTGTACTGCGCCCACGAATACACCCTGAGCAACCTGCGCTTCGCCCGCGCGGTGGAGCCCGGCAACGCCGAGCTGGCCGCGCGCTTCGACGAGGTCAGCGCCTGGCGCGAGCAGGGCCGGATCAGCCTGCCCTCCAGCATCGCCCTGGAACGGGCCACCAACCCCTTTTTGCGCACCTCGGAAAACAGCGTGAAAAAAGCCGCCGACGAGCGGAACGGCGGGCCGGTAGCCAGCCCCGCAGAGGTTTTTGCGGTCATTCGGCAATGGAAAGATAAATTCTGAGGTCTGGCGAAATCTTGACCACGTCCGGCGCGGTTTCTAGAATCCCCGAAATTTTTACCCTGGACAAAGTCATCCGCCAATGCCGCCAAAGACCAGTAAGACCAGCGATCTAGACGCATTGGCTCGTGCCATACGAGTCTCCGTCCTGCTCGGCGCCGGCGCCCTCGCCGGCTGCCAGACCAGCCAGCACAGCGGCACCGACCAGGACACCCTGACCTACCGCCCCGCCAGCCGCGCGGTGGACGTACAGTTCAACCCGGCCTACGCCGACAGCGACATCTGGCAGCGCATGCGCCACGGCTTCCAGCTGCAGGCCGACGCCACCGACACCAACCCGCGCATCGAACGCCAGCGCCTGTGGTTCGTCAGCAACCAGGCCTTCATCGAGCAGGCCTCCGAGCGCGGCAGCCCCTACATGCACTACGTGGTGGAGCGCCTGGAAGAGCGGCAGATGCCGCTGGAACTGGCGCTGCTGCCGATGATCGAGAGCGCCTACAACCCCCTGGCCGTGTCCCGCGCCCAGGCGGTGGGCCTGTGGCAGTTCATCCCCACCACCGGCACCCATTTCAACCTGCGCCAGACCAGCTGGTACGACGGCCGCCGCGACATCAAGGCCTCGACCAACGCGGCGCTGACCTACCTGAACCGCCTGCACGACATGTTCAACGGCGACTGGCTGCTCGCCCTGGCCGCCTACAACGCCGGCGAAGGTACCGTCAGCCGCGCCATCGAGCGCAACCAGAAACTCGGCCTGCCGACCGACTACTGGAACCTGCCGCTGCCCCAGGAAACCCAGGACTACGTGCCCAAGCTGCTGGCCCTGTCGCAGCTGGTGATGTCGCCGGAAGCCTACGGCATCAACCTCAACCCCATCGCCAACGAATCCTACTTCGCCGCGGTGAAGGTCAAGCCCGGCCTGGACCTGTCGCGCGTCGCGGCGCTGGCCGAACTCGACGAGGACGAGCTGTACCTGCTCAACCCGGCCTTCAAGCGCCGCATCACCATGGACGGCCCGCAGCAGCTGCTGGTGCCCAAGGAGAAGGTGGAACGGCTCAAGGCCGGCCTCGCCTCCCTGCAGCCCCAGGACCTGGTGAGCTGGAAGCAGTACAAGGTGCGCCGCGGCGACAGCCTGCGCAGCATCGCGGCCAAGCACGGCATCAGCGTGGCCGAGCTCAAGAGCAGCAACCGCCTGAGCTCCAACCGCGTGCGCAACGGCCAGGCGCTGCTGATCCCGGCCAAGGGCAGCCGCATGCCGGAACTGGAGCCCGCGCGCCAGGTGGCCAAGGCCGGCGCGACCAAGGCGCCCAGCCTGGCCAACGCCACCCGCAGCTACAAGGTCAAGAGCGGCGACAACCTCTGGCAGATCGCCCGCGCCACCGGCGTCGGCGTCGACGACCTGAAGCGCTGGAACGGCCTGGACAGCCACGGCGTCAAGCCCGGCCAGGTGCTCAAGCTGCAAGGCGCCACCCAGCTGGCATCGCGCAGCGGCGCCAGCGGCAAGGCCAAGCAGCAGCAGGAAGCGGCGACCTACTACAAGGTCAAGCAGGGCGATTCCATGTACCTGATCGCCAAGCGCTTCAACGTCGAGATGCAGCACATCAAGCGCTGGAACCCGCGCAGCAGCGCCCACGCGCTCAAGCCTGGGCAGACGCTGACGCTTTATCTCGATACCGCGAGTCGTTGATTTTCCGCCCGGCCCAGCCATGGCGTTGGCGGCAGGCGCGGTGTAACGGCGGATAACCGCGAACGGTTATTCGCCCTACGCCCAGGGTGGGCCTGGCGTAGGGCGCATAACGCCTACGGCGTTATCCGCCGTTTGACCTTGGCCACAGCTCCCTCGGCGCCGAGCACGGAGCCGCCCGCCCCCGGCAACTTTTTCCCCGAAAGCACGGCCTAAGCATCCGGCCCGAGCTTTTTCCCCGCAATACAAGCTGTTACCGTGGCCCTCTCGGGACGCCCGTGCAAACGCCGGCGCGCCGTCGCCCGCCGCGTCGTGCGTCCGCTGCCGCCCCTTGCACGGGACGGGCCCCAACCAGTACAAACGATGCCAGCCCGAACGCACCTACGAGCAGACCATGCCCAGAATGCCGACCAGCGCCCCTCGCCCCGCACCCGCGCCCACCACCGGATCGGCGGCGGAGCGCCGTCGATGAAGCTCCGCGCCCTCCTCCTGCTCGGCCTGCTCGGCCTGGGCGCCGGCCTGCAGGCCGCGCCGCAACATGCCATCACCCTCTACGACGAGGCGCCGAAATACCCGGCCGGCTACCGCCACTTCGACTTCGTCAACCCCGACGCGCCCAAGGGCGGCACCCTGCGGCTCTCCGACACCGGCGGCTTCGACAGCCTCAACCCGTTCATCCCCAAGGGCAACCCGGCCTCGCAGATCAGCCTCATCTACGACACCCTCACCTTCCACTCCCTCGACGAGCCCTTCACCGAATACGGCCTGCTCGCCGAGAAGATCGAGAAGGACCCCGAGCAGCGCTTCGTGCGCTTCTACCTGCGCCCCCAGGCGCGCTTCAACGACGGCACCCCGGTCACCGCCGACGACGTGGCCTTCACCTTCCAGACGCTGATCAAGCAGGGCGACCCCATGTACCGCAACTACTACGCGGACGTCGACAAGGTGGTGGCCGAGGACAAGCTGCGCGTGCGCTTCGACTTCAAGCGCCCGGGCAACCGCGAGCTGCCGCTGATCCTCGGCCAGTTGCAGATACTGCCCAGGCACTGGTGGGCCAGCCGCGACTTCGCCAAGACCAGCCTGGAGCCGCCGCTGGGCAGCGGCCCCTACCGCGTCGCCAAGGTCGACCCGGGCCGCTCGATCCGCTACGAGCGGGTCAAGGACTACTGGGCCAAAGACCTGCCGGTGAACCGTGGCTTCAACAACTTCGACGCCGTGGTGGTGGACTCCTACCGCGACCTGACCGTGGCCCTGGAAGCCTTCAAGGCCGGGCAGTTCGACTTCAACGAGGAGCGCATCGCGAAGAACTGGGCCACCGCCTACGACTCGCCGGCGATACGCGACGGCCGCATCGTCCGCCAGGAGCTGCACAACGACAACCCCTGGGGCATGCAGGGCTTCGCCTTCAACCTCCGCCGCCCGGTGTTCCAGGACGTGCGGGTGCGCGAGGCCATCAGCCTGCTGTTCGACTTCGAGTGGACCAACAAGCAGCTGTTCTTCGGCTCCTACAAGCGCGACCGCAGCTACTTCGAGAACTCCGAGATGGCCGCCCACGAACTGCCCGACGCGCAGGAGCTGGCGATCCTCGAACCGCTGCGCGGCAAGTTGCCGCCACAGGTCTTCGACAGCGTCTACGAGCCGCCGGTCAGCGACGGCAGCGGCATCATCCGCGAGCAGAAGCGCAAGGCCTACAAACTGCTGCTGGACGCCGGCTACAAGATCGTCGACGACCGCATGGTCGGCCCCGACGGCAAGCCGCTGAGCTTCGAATTCATGCTGGTGCAGGCCGACTTCCTGCGCGTGCTGCTGCCCTACAAGCGCAACCTCGCCGAACTGGGCATCGACATGCAGATCCGCGTGGTGGACATCTCCCAGTACATCAACCGCCTGCGCTCGCGGGACTTCGACATGATGGTCGCCAGCTGGCCGCAGTCCAACTCGCCGGGCAACGAGCAGCGCGAGTTCTGGCATTCGGCCAGCGCCGACAACCCCGGCAGCCGCAACTTCATAGGCCTGCGCGACCCGGCCATCGACGAGCTGGTGGACGGCCTGATCAAGGCCGACTCGCGCGAATCCCTGGTGCGCCACGCCCGCGCCCTGGACCGCGCCCTGCAGTGGGGCCACTACGTGGTGCCCAACTGGTACCTGGACACCTGGCGCCTGGCCTACTGGAACCGCATCGCCCACCCCGCCAAGCTGCCGCCCTACAGCTACGCGCTGATGACCTGGTGGCAGGCCCGCGACAAGGCCGAGCCGACCCAGGCCGCGGCCCAGGCGCAGGAGACCCGCTGATGCTCGCCTACATCCTGCGCCGCCTGCTGCTGATAGTGCCGACGCTGTTCGGCATCCTGCTGATCAACTTCATCATCATCCAGGCCGCCCCCGGCGGGCCGGTGGACCAGATGATCGCCAAGCTCGAAGGCGTCAACGCCGCCGCCGGCGGGGCCACCGGGCGCATCGCCGGCTCCGGCGGCGAGCTGGCCTCCTCCGGCGGCTCGCACTACCGCGGCGGCCAGGGCCTGGACCCGGAGCTGGTGAAGGAGATCGAGCGCATGTACGGCTTCGACAAGCCGGCGCCCGAGCGCTTCTGGATCATGCTCAAGAACTACGTGCACCTGGACTTCGGCAGCAGCTTCTTCCGCGACGCCAAGGTCACCGACCTGATCATCGAGAAGCTGCCGGTGTCCATCTCCCTGGGGCTGTGGAGCACCCTGATCATGTACCTGGTGTCCATCCCCCTGGGCATCGCCAAGGCGGTGCGCAACGGCAGCCAGTTCGACATCTGGACCAGCTCGGCGATCATCATCGGCTACGCCATCCCCGCCTTCCTCTTCGCCATCCTGCTGGTGGTGCTGTTCGCCGGCGGCAGCTACTGGGACTGGTTCCCCCTGCGCGGGCTGACCTCCAACGACTTCGACGAGCTGAGCACCTTCGGCAAGGTAAAGGACTACTTCTGGCACCTGGCCCTGCCGATCACCGCCCTGGTCATCGGCAACTTCGCCACCATCACCCTGCTGACCAAGAACAGCTTCCTCGACGAGATCGGCAAGCAGTACGTGGTCACCGCCCGCGCCAAGGGCCTGACCGAGCGCCAGGTGCTCTACGGCCACGTGTTCCGCAACGCCATGCTGCTGATCATCGCCGGCCTGCCCTCGGCGCTGCTGGGGGTGTTCTTCACCGGCTCGCTGCTGATCGAGGTGATCTTCTCCCTCGACGGCCTGGGCCTGCTCAGCTTCGAGTCGGCGCTCAACCGCGACTACCCGGTGGTGTTCGGCACCCTGTTCATCTTCACCCTGTTCGGTTTGATCATGAAGCTGGTCAGCGACGTCCTCTACACCCTCGTCGATCCGCGCATCGACTTCGAGAACCGGGAGTGATCCGATGCGCCTGTCCCCGATGAACCAGCGCCGCTGGGCGCGCTTCAAGGCCAACAAGCGCGGCTGGTGGTCGCTGTGGCTGTTCCTCGCGCTGTTCGGGCTGAGCCTGGGCGCCGAGCTGATCGCCAACGACAAGCCGCTGGCGGTGCGCTACGACGGCCAGTGGTACTTCCCGGTGCTCAAGCGCTACCCGGAGACCGTGTTCGGCGGCGAGTTCCCCCTGGAGGGCAACTACAAGGCGCCCTACATGCGCCAGCTGCTGGCCGACAAGGACGCCTGGGTGCTCTGGCCGCCGATCGCCTACAGCTACGACAGCATCAACTACGACCTGCGCGTGCCGGTGCCCTCGGCACCCAGCGCGGAGAACCTGCTGGGCACCGACGACCAGGCCCGCGACGTGCTGGCGCGGGTGATCTACGGCTTCCGCATCTCGGTGCTGTTCGCCCTGGTGCTGACCCTGCTCAGCTCGCTGATCGGCGTATTGGTCGGCGCCCTGCAGGGCTTCTACGGCGGCTGGGTCGACCTGCTCGGCCAGCGCTTCCTGGAAATCTGGTCGGGCCTGCCGGTGCTCTACCTGCTGATCATCCTCGCCAGCTTCGTGCAGCCGAACTTCTGGTGGCTGCTGGGCATCATGCTGCTGTTCTCCTGGATGAGCCTGGTGGACGTGGTGCGCGCCGAGTTCCTTCGCGGGCGCAACCTGGAATACGTGCGCGCGGCCCGCGCCCTGGGCATGAAGAACGGCAAGATCATGTTCCGCCACATCCTGCCCAACGCGATGATCTCCACCCTGACCTTCATGCCGTTCATCCTCACCGGCGCCATCGCCACCCTGACCTCCCTGGACTTCCTCGGCTTCGGCCTGCCGGCCGGCTCGCCGTCCCTCGGCGAGCTGGTCGCCCAGGGCAAGTCCAACCTGCAGGCGCCGTGGCTGGGGATCAGCGCCTTCGTGGTGCTGGCGCTGATGCTCAGCCTGCTGGTGTTCATCGGCGAGGCCGCCCGCGATGCCTTCGACCCGAGGAAGTGAGATGAGCCAGAGCGCCCAAGACAACCTGGTGGAAATCCGCGACCTTTGCGTCGACTTCGCCTGCGGCGAGGACACCATCCACGCGGTGGACCAGGTCAGCTTCGACATCCGCCGCGGCGAGACCCTGGCCCTGGTCGGCGAAAGCGGCTCGGGCAAGTCGGTCACCGCCCTTTCCCTCCTGCGCCTGCTGCCCTACCCCACGGCCAGCCATCCCGGCGGCAGCGTCCGCTACGCCGGGCTGGACCTGCTCAAGGCGCCGGAACGCAAGCTGCGCGGCATCCGCGGCAACCGCATCGCCATGGTCTTCCAGGAGCCCATGACCTCGCTGAACCCGCTGCACACCGTGGAGAAGCAGATCGGCGAAGTGCTCGCCCTGCACAAGGGCCTGCAGGGTCAGGCGGCGCGCGCGCGCATCCTCGAACTGCTCGACCTGGTCGGCATCCCCGACCCGGCCACGCGGCTGAAGTCCTACCCCCACGAGCTGTCCGGCGGCCAACGCCAGCGGGTGATGATCGCCATGGCCCTGGCCAACGAGCCGGAGCTGCTGATCGCCGACGAGCCGACCACGGCGCTGGACGTCACCGTGCAGCTGAAGATCCTCGACCTGCTGGCCGAACTGCAGGCGCGCCTGGGCATGGCTTTGCTGCTGATCACCCACGACCTCAACCTGGTGCGGCGCATCGCCCACCGCGTGTGCGTGATGCAGCAGGGCAAGATCGTCGAGCAGGCCGACTGCGAGCAGTTGTTCGAAGCCCCGCAGCACCCCTACACCCGCGAACTGCTCGGCGCCGAACCCAGCGGCGCGCCGGCGTCCAACCCGCCGGGCGAGGAACTGCTGAGCGTGCAGGACCTGCGCGTGTGGTTCCCGATCAAGAAGGGCGTGTTCCGCCGCACCGTCGACCACATCAAGGCGGTGGACGGCATCGACTTCAGCCTGCCCCGCGGGCAGACCCTGGGCATCGTCGGCGAAAGCGGCTCGGGCAAGTCCACCCTGGGCCTGGCCATCCTGCGGCTGATCGACAGCCGCGGCGGCATTCGCTTCGAGGGCAACGCCCTGGACACCATGAACCAGGCCGAGGTGCGCCCGCTGCGCCGCGAGATGCAGGTGGTCTTCCAGGACCCGTACGGCAGCCTCAGCCCGCGCCTGTCGGTGGGCCAGATCGTCGGCGAGGGCCTGGAAGTCCACGGCATCTGCGACGAGAAGGAACAGCAGCAGCGCATCATCGATGCGCTGCTGGAAGTCGGCCTGGACCCGCAGGCGCGGCACCGCTACCCCCACGAATTCTCCGGCGGCCAGCGCCAGCGCATCGCCATCGCCCGCGCCCTGGTGCTCAAGCCGGCGCTGATCCTGCTGGACGAGCCGACCTCGGCGCTGGACCGCTCGGTGCAGCGCCAGGTGGTCGACCTGCTGCGCCAGTTGCAGGCCAAGTACAACCTCACCTACCTGTTCATCAGCCACGACCTCGCGGTGGTCAAGGCCCTGAGCCACCAGTTGCTGGTGATCCGCCAGGGCAAGGTGGTCGAAGGCGGCCCGGCGCAGGAAATCTTCAGCGCGCCGCAGCACCCCTATACCCAGCAACTGCTGGAGGCCGCCTTCATGGCCCCGGCGGCGGCGCTTGAAGACTGACCTGCAAGGAAGGGACGAACATGGGTTTTCTAGCCGGTAAACGCGCGCTGATCGTCGGCGTGGCCAGCAAGCTGTCCATCGCCTCGGGCATCGCCGAGGCGATGCACCGCGAAGGCGCGCAACTCGCCTTCACCTACCAGAACGACAAGCTCAAGGGCCGCGTCGAGGAATTCGCCGCCGGCTGGGGCTCCAGCGCCGAGCTGTGCTTCCCCTGCGACGTCGCCAACGACGCCGACATCGAAGCGGTGTTCCACGAACTGGGCAAGCAGTGGGACGGCCTGGACATCATCGTCCACTCGGTGGGCTTCGCCCCGGGCGACCAGTTGGACGGCGACTTCACCAGCGTCACCAGCCGCGACGGCTTCCGCATCGCCCACGACATCAGCGCCTACAGCTTCGTCGCCCTGGCCAAGGCCGGCCGCGAGATGATGAAAGGCCGCAACGGCAGCCTGCTGACACTGTCCTACCTGGGCGCCGAACGCACCCTGCCCAACTACAACGTGATGGGCATGGCCAAGGCCAGCCTGGAAGCCGGCGTGCGCTACCTGGCCGGCAGCCTGGGCCCGGAGGGCACGCGGGTCAACGCGGTGTCCGCCGGCCCGATCCGCACCCTGGCCGCCTCCGGCATCAAGAGCTTCCGCAAGATGCTCGCCGCCAACGAACGCCAGACCCCGCTGCGGCGCAACGTGACCATCGAAGAAGTCGGCAACGCCGCGGCCTTCCTCTGCTCCGACCTGGCCAGCGGCATCAGCGGCGAAATCCTCTACGTCGACGGCGGCTTCAACACCACGGTGATGGGGCCGCTGGAAGACAGCTGAGCAGACGGGCGGGGCGATGGGTATCGCTTCGCTCAACCCATCCTACGGGGGGAACGCCATGCCTCCCAGCAAACTGTAGGAGCGGGCCCTGCCCGCGATTTCGCGCGCAGGGCGCGCTCCTACAGGGGAATGGCGCGGGTGAAGCGGCGTAGCGGATCTCATCCGCGAATCGCACCGGAACCTCCGGCCATCGCGGACAAGGTCCGCTCCTACGGGCGAGAACGCCATGCCTCCCAGCAAACTGTAGGAGCGGGCCCTGCCCGCGATTTCGCGCGCAGGGCGCGCTCCTACAGGGGAATGGCGCGGGTGAAGCGGCGTAGCGGATCTCATCCGCGAATCGCGCCGGAATCTCCGGCCATCGCGGACAAGGTCCGCTACGGGCGAGAACGCCATGCCTCCCAGCAAACTGTAGGAGCGGGCCCTGCCCGCGATTTCGCGCGCAGGGCGCGCTCCTACAGGGGAATGGCGCGGGTGGGAACGCCATGCCTCCTACAGCCTTCGTAGGATGGGTTGAGCGAAGCGATACCCATCACCAATGGCAGCATGGGTTTCGCAAGCTCAACCCACCCCACGAAAGCACCTCGCGCGGCCGGCAAGACAATTGCTCCAAACAAAAACGCCGCACCCGGTCACCCGGATGCGGCGTTTTCATTCGATCGCGGCGCGTGGCGCGCGGATCAATCCTCGCGGTAGCGGCGCAGGCGCAGGGCCTTGCCGGCGACGCGGGTGTCCTTGAGCTTGCCGAGCAGGCGCTCCAGGCCGTCTTCGGGCAGTTCGATCAGGCTGAAGGTCTCGCGGATCTGGATGCGGCCGATGGCCTCGCGGGACAGGCCGCCCTCGTTGAGGATGGCGCCCAGCAGGTTCTTCGCCGCCACGCCGTCGCGCGCACCCAGGGCGGTGCGGCAACGGGCCTTGCCTTCGGCCGGGGCGACCATCGGGCGGCGCTCGCCGGAGCGTTCGCCACGGTCACTGCGCTCACCGCGTTCGCCACGCTCGTAGCGGTCGCTGCGCTCGCGCGGGGCGGCCGGGGTCAGCGGTTGTTCGCGGCGCACCGATTCCAGGTCCAGGGCCTTGCCTTCGGTGAGCTTGGCCAGCAGCACCGCGGACAGGGTTTCGGCATCGGTGCCCAGGCGGCGGCACAGCTCATCGCGCACGGCGCCACGGGTGGCGACGGCGGTTTCCAGCAGCGGCTGCAGGCCGGCGGCCAGGCGCGCCAGGCGCGCTTCCAGCACGGTGTCGGCGTCGGGCAGGCGCACTTCGCCGACCTTCTGCCCGGTGACGCGCTCGATCACCTGCAGCATGCGGCGCTCGCGCGGGGTCACCAGCAGCAGCGCGCGGCCTTCGCGGCCGGCGCGGCCGGTCCGGCCGATGCGGTGCACGTAGGACTCGGGGTCGTACGGCATGTCGATGTTCAGCACGTGGGTGATGCGCGCCACGTCCAGGCCGCGGGCGGCCACGTCGGTGGCGATGACGATGTCCAGCGAACCGTCCTTGAGCGACTCGATGACGCGCTCGCGCTGGGCCTGCGGGATATCGCCGTTCAGCGCGGCGGCGCGGTAGCCCTGGCGCTCGAGCAGCTCGGCGATGTCCAGGGTGGCCTGCTTGGTGCGCACGAAGCCGATCAGCGCGTCGAACTGCTCGACTTCCAGCAGGCGCAGGATGGAGGCGGCCTTCTGGTCGGCATGGACCATCAGGTGGACCTGCTCGATGCGCGCCACGGTCTGGGTCTTGGCGGCGATGCGGACGTGCTTGGGTTCTTTCAGGTGGCGTTCGGCGATGCTGCGGATCGAGGCCGGCAGGGTCGCGGAGAACAGCACGGTCTGGCGGCTGGCCGGCATGGCCTCGAAGATCACTTCCAGGTCGTCCATGAAGCCGAGCTTGAGCATCTCGTCGGCCTCGTCGAGGACCAGGCGCTCGACGGTGCCCAGCAGGTTCTCGTCGCGGCGCAGGTGGTCGCACAGGCGGCCGGGGGTGGCCACCAGCACCTGGGCGCCCTGACGCAGGGCCTTGAGTTGCGGGCCCATGGGCGCGCCGCCGTAGACGGCGACCACGCCGACGCCGGGCATCTGCTTGGAGTAGGTTTCGCAGGCGGTGGCCACCTGCAGGGCCAGTTCGCGGGTCGGCACCAGGATCAGCATCTGGGGCTCGCGGCGGGTCGGTTCGATCTTCGACAGCAGCGGCAGGGCGAAGGCGGCGGTCTTGCCGGTGCCGGTCTGGGCCTGGCCGATCATGTCGTGGCCTTCGAGGATCACCGGGATCGACTGGGCCTGGATGGGCGATGGCTCTTCGTAGCCGACCGCGGCGATGGCAGCGAGGATATTGGAATGAATGCCGAGCGCGGCGAAGCCGCCGGTTTCCTGGGTCATGGGTTTTGCCTCTAAATACATCCGCAAAGACCCAATGGCCGAGCTGCGCATGCCCTGTACGACACTGAAGTCACCCAGGCAGCTGGAAGCGGGGATTTGCGAACTGAACTGTTGGAAGAATACGTCAAGGAAGTCCGCGGATGCGGATGCACAGCCAGAGCGTGCAGGCTCCGAAAGATGCGGTCCCGAACAGGGCCGTGACAGGCCGGCGCGTATCATACCGGAAAAATGCCGTCGATGTGCGGCTTTTCCGCTGTCGCTGGCCGAACGGTCAAGACTTGCACAATCGGCCACCCGCCGTCTATACCGAGCAGGGCCACCTGCCAGGAGCACGCGCCGTGAACCCTACCAGCGAACCCCGCGTCACCGTCACGCGCCGCGGCCACCTCCTGCTGCTGGGCCTGAACCGGCCGCAGAAGCGCAACGCCTTCGACCAGCGCATGCTCGACGAACTGATGCTGGCCCTGGGCGACTACGAACGCGACGACGACCTGCGCTGCGCGCTGATCGTCGCCCACGGCGAACACTTCAGCGCCGGCCTCGACCTGGCCGACGTCAGCCAGCGCCTGCACGACGGCTGGCAACTGCCGGCCGGCGCGGTCGACCCCTGGGGCACCCTCGGCGGGCCGCGGCTGAGCAAGCCGCTGGTGGTCGCCGTGCAGGGCTACTGCTACACCATCGGCATCGAGCTGATGCTGGCGGCGGACATCTGCCTGTGCGCCAGCACCGCCCGCTTCGCCCAGATGGAGGTGCGCCGCGGCCTGCTGCCCCTGGGCGGCGCCACCCTGCGCCTGCCGCAGGTGGCCGGCTGGGGCAACGCCATGCGCTGGCTGCTCAGCGGGGACGAGTTCGATGCCCACGAAGCCTGGCGCCTGGGCCTGGTGCAGGAAATCCACCCGCCGGAAGAGCTGCTGCCCGAAGCCCTGAAGCTGGCCGCGCGCATTGCCCGCCGCGCCCCGCTGGCCGTGCGCGCCACCCTGGCCTCGGCGCGGCGCGCCCAGGAACAGGGAACGGCGCAGGCCATCCGCGAGTTGCCGCAGCAACTCAAGGCCCTGCTGGCCAGCGAGGATGCCCGCGAAGGCCTGCAGTCGCTGCTGGAAAGACGCGAAGGCAACTTCTCCGGCAACTAGCCCCCGGCGCCCCGCCCTTCGCGACGACGCCCGCGCGCCTTCGCCGCACCCCGGCAAAGCGCTATATCGAAAGTATTAAATCGCCCCGCGAAGGCCGCCAATCGCCTTGAAAGCACCGGTGAATCGCCAGGGCGAAAACGACCAAACGACTATCTACAAGAGGCAATTTCGCCCTCCCGACAAAGCACGAAGACTGTGCCGGAAATCAGGAGAGGCGCTCTTCCCGCTGGCGGATCGAGGCTTCCCCTGAAACACCAGAGCCCGTCAGGGAGGAGCCCAACAAGATGTCTGGTCCCATTCGTGTATTCGCATTGTCTCTTCTGGTCGTTGCCATGTCGCTGCAAGGGTGCAGCAGCAAGGGCGGCCATCACAGCAGTGTCGCCAGTTCCGGGAGCGGTTCCGGCCAGGGCGCCGGCGACGGCGGCTCGGGTAGCGGTGGCGATGGCAGCGGTTCCGGCGGTACTGGCGGCAACGGCAGCGGTGGCGACGGCGGGACCGGCGGCAACAACGGTGGCGGCGACGGCGGCAACAATGGCGGCGGAACCGGCGGTACCACTCCCAGCACCACCAGCACCATCCTCAGCAATACCGGCGAAGCGGTCAGCGCCCTGGGCAACACCGTCAACGGCGTCGGCGGCGTGGTCAAGGGCATTGACCTGCCGGTGGTCGGCAGCGGCGTGAGCGAAGGCGCCGGCAACGTCATCCAGGACGTCGGCCAGGGCGTGAACAGCCTGGGCAGCGGCATCACCAACGGCATCGGCCAGCTCGGCAGCAACCCCAACGCCCTGGGCACCACGGTCGCCGGCGCCACCGGCACGGTGAGCAGCGTCGGCAACGCGGTCAGCGACCTGGGCGGCACCGTCGCCGCGGTGGGCGCCAACACCCCGCTGAAACCGGTGACCGCCACCCTGGGCGGCGTGGTCGATGGCGTCGGCGGGCAGATCAGCATGCTCGGCGATTCCATCAGCGGCGCCGTCACCAGCGGCCCGCTCAGCCCGCTGACCAAGCAGCTCAGCGCCACCACCGCCGGCCTGGTCGGCCAGGTCGAAGGCGTGACCCAGCAGGTCGGCGCCACCACCGGCCTGGGCGCGCCGGTGAACAACCTGGTGACCACGGTCGGCGGCCTGGTGGGCCAGGTCGGCACCCAGCTCGGCAGCGCCACGCCGGTCCTCGCGCCGGTGGGCAGCGTCGTGACCAACGTCGGCGAAGCCGTGAGCGCGACGGGCGGCCTGGTCAACGCACCGGCCGGCAGCAGCCCCGGCAACCCGATCGGCGGGCTGCTCTCGGGCGTCACCGGCGCCCTGGGCGGCGCCACCAGCAGCAGCAATCCGGTCGGCGGCCTGCTCTCCGGCGTCACCGGCACCCTGGGCGGCGTCACCGGCGGCAGCAACCCGGTCGGCGGCCTGCTCTCCGGCGTCACCGGCACCCTGGGCGGCGCCACCGGCAGCAGCAGCCCGGTCGGCGGCCTGCTCTCCGGCGTTACCGGCACCCTGGGCGGCGTCACCGGCGGCAGCAGCCCGGTCGGCGGCCTGCTCTCCGGCGTCACCGGCACCCTGGGCGGCGTCACCGGCAGCGTCGGCAGCAACGGCCTGGCCAGCAACGGCGGCCTGCTCGGCGGCACCCTGGGCACCGTGGGCGGCCTGCTCGGCGGCGTCACCGGCAGCCTGGGCGGCAAGTCCGGAAACTGACGGCAAGCCCGCCAAAGCGAACGGCGAAGGGTCGGCAACGGCCCTTCGCCCTTTCATTTAACGGCTTCAGGGAGAAGCCATGCGCAAGCTGACCGTAGTAACGCTGTTGTTAGCCAGCCCCCTCGCCTGGGCCGACCGCCCCATCCAACTGCCCGGTTCCGACATCGAACAGAGCCTGCCCAGGCCCAACCTGCCCGGCGGCGACGTGCGCCCCCAGGCGCCGCGGGTCAGCACCCCGGCGGCCGCGCAGCCGCAGCAGTTGCTCGAACGGCGCATCCGTCTGCGGCGCATCGAAGTCGCCGGCGGCGGCCACTACCCCATCGCCACCTGGAAGCCCTTGCTGGAGCCGCTGACCCGCCGCGAGATCAAGATCGGCGAACTGGTGGCGGCGGCCAAGGCCATCACCCGGCGCTATCAGGACGACGGCTACCTCATTTCCTTCGCCTACGTGCCCAACCAGGATTTCCGCGGCGGCGTCGGGCGCATCATGCTGATCGAAGGCCACCTGCGCGAAGTGCGCAGCGCCGGCGACCTGGGCGTGCACCAGGCCCGCATGGAGCGCTGGATCGAGCGCCTGAAGGCCGAGCAGCCGCTGACCCGCGCCAGCTTCGAGCGCTTCAGCGTGCTCATGAGCCGCATCCCCGGCCTGAAGATGGACATGGTCCTCAACCCGCCGACCACCACCGACGGCGGCGCCGTGCTGGAGATGCTCGGCAGGCACGAGATGGTCACCACCGGCGCCGACTTCGACTCGCGCCACGGCAACCCGCGCGGGCTGTTCAACGCCACCCTGGCCTCGCTGCTGGGCCATGGCGAACAGCTGCAGTTCAGCTACCTCTACCCGCCCGGCGACGACAAGGAGCACTACCGCGCCTGGAACTACAGCCAGTTGCTGGGCGACAACGGCCTGCAACTGATGGCCGGCTACAGCCACTACAACGCCAGCCTGGAAGACCGCGTGGTGATCGGCCCGCTGCAGTACGCGCGCAAGCGCGAGAACGAAAGGGTCAGCGCCGGCCTGGGCATCCCCGTGCTGCTGCGCCGCAACCTCACCTGGGACGTCAACCTGCGCGCCTACACGGTCGACGACAGCAGCCGCTACGACCTGCTGGCGCCGGCCACGCCCTACAGCGTGAAGCTGCGCAGCAAGTTGCGCGTGGTGGGTGTCGACACCCTGGTCCAGCAGTTCGCCGAGAAGCAGGCGCGCGCCGGCAGCCTGGCCGTCTACAAGGGCCTGAACGCCTTCGACGCGCAGAGCACCGCGCCGGCGAAGAAGGACTTCACCCGCGTGCTCGGCTTCGGCGCCCAGCAGAACCAGTTCGGCGAACGCATGCAGGGCGTGGCCAACGTCAGCTTCCAGTGGGCCCACGACAGCCTGCCGGACTCCGAGCAGATCACCTACGGCGGCGCCAACTTCGGCCGCGGCTACCCGGACGACCAGGCCACCGGCGACAAGGGCTGGGGCGCCTCCTACGAGGTGAACTACTCGTTCCTCTGGCAGAACAAGTGGATGAACCAGTTGCAGCCCTACCTGGTGGTGGATGGCGCGCGCACCCACTACAACGCCGACGGCCAGCCCGGCGCCAAGCTCGGTTCCGGCGCCGTCGGGGTGCGCTTCTCCAACCGCAAGCAGTACGTGCTGGGGGTGGAAGTGGCCAAGCCGTTCGCCGACCGCGCCATCGACAACGACGAGCGCAGCCCGCGGCTGAACCTGACGCTCAGCTACCAGCTCCCCTGAAAGGACGCCCCGCCGCTACTGCGCGGGGCGCAGCGCGTCGATGTAGACGCCCAGGTCGTAGCCCAGGTCGCCCTGCAGGGCCTTGGCGCGCTTTTTCAGCCCGCGCGGCTCCAGGCTCTGCTCGACGTCGGCGGGCACGAAGACGATAACGTTGCCCTCCGGCACCGGGCATTCCAGGTAGTGGCGGTGGAAGCGCCCGCGCAGCAGGGCCGCGCCCAGCGGGCGGCCGTCGTCGGTGCTCCACTGGTTGATGATCAGCCAGCCGCCGGGGCGCAGCTTGTCGCGGCAGGCGCCGAGGAAGTCCCAGCCCAGGTGCGCCGGCGCGGGCCCGGTGTCGGTGTAGAGGTCGAGGAAGATCAGGTCGGCCGGCGCGCAGTTGCCCAGCTCCTCCACAGCATCGCCGATGCGCAGCCGCAGGCGCGGCTCGTCCACCAGGCCCAGGTGCTCGCGGGCCAGGCGCGGGATCGCCGGGCGCAGTTCGACGGCCTCCGCCTCGTCCAGCGCCAGGTGCTTCAGGCAGGCCTGGGTCAGGCTGCCGGCGCCGAAGCCGAGGAACAGCGCGCGGCGCGGCGCGGGATGGCACAGTGCGCCCAGCAGCATGGCGCGGGAATAGTCGTACTCCAGCCAGGCCGGGTCGCCGATGCGCACGCAGCTCTGCTCCACTTCCTCGCCGAACTCCAGGTAGCGGTAGCCGCCCTGCTCCACCACGCGGATCACCCCGTAGGCGTCGCGCTCCTCGGCTATCAGCAGGTCCTCGCTCATGCCCGGCGCCCCCGGCCACGGCGAAGGGCGCCAGCGCGCGGCCGGCGATGCGGAAGGGTATTGGAAGGCAGGCTCTGGTACACGCGGGCTCTCCGCAGGGCAAGGACGGCGACGGCCGCGGGCTCATGGAAGGCGAAGGATACCAGGGCCGCCGCGCTGAAGGTGGCCGCGCCCGGTGTTACCATGGGCGACTACCCGCCATTGCCCCGCGAGCCCCCGATGAGCCAGACCTGGAGCCCCGACAGCTGGAGAAGCCGCCCCATCCAGCAGCAACCCGTCTACCCCGACGCCGCGCGCCTGCAGCAGGTCGAGCAGACGCTCGCCAGCTACCCGCCGCTGGTGTTCGCCGGCGAGGCCCGCGAGTTGCGCCGGCAGTTCGCCGAGGTCACCGCCGGGCGCGCCTTCCTGCTGCAGGGCGGCGACTGCGCCGAGAGCTTCGCCGAGTTCTCCGCGGCGAAGATCCGCGACACCTTCAAGGTGCTGCTGCAGATGGCGGTTGTCATGACCTTCGCCGCCGGCTGCCCGGTGGTGAAGGTCGGGCGCATGGCCGGGCAGTTCGCCAAGCCGCGCTCCTGCGGCGAGGAAACCGTGGGCGACCTGACCCTGCCGGCCTACCGCGGCGACATCGTCAACGGCATCGGCTTCGACGAGGCCAACCGCGTGCCGGACCCGCAGCGCCTGCTGCAGGCCTACCACCAGTCCACCGCCACCCTCAACCTGCTGCGCGCCTTCGCCCAGGGCGGCTTCGCCGACCTCCACGAAGTGCACCAGTGGAACCTCGACTTCATCGCCAACTCGGCCCTGGCGGAAAAATACAGCCAGCTCGCCGGGCGCATCGACGAAACCCTCGCCTTCATGCGCGCCTGCGGCCTGGACACGGCCCCGCAACTGCGCGAGGTGAGCTTCTTCACCGCCCACGAGGCGCTGCTGCTGAACTACGAGGAAGCCTTCATCCGCCGCGACAGCCTGACCGGCGGCTGGTACGACTGCTCGGCGCACATGCTCTGGATCGGCGACCGCACCCGCCAGTTGGACGGCGCCCACGTCGAGATGCTGCGCGGGGTGGGCAACCCCATCGGCGTCAAGGTCGGGCCGAGCATGGGCGACGAGGAGCTGCTGCGGCTGATCGACATCCTCAACCCGGACAACGACCCCGGCCGCCTCAACCTGATCGTGCGCATGGGCGCCGACAAGGTCGGCGACGGCCTGCCGCGGCTGATCCGCACCGTGCAGCGCGAAGGCCGCCAGGTGCTGTGGAGCTGCGACCCGATGCACGGCAACACCATCAAGGCCTCCAGCGGCTACAAGACCCGCGACTTCGCGCGCATCCTCGCCGAGGTGCGGCAGTTCTTCGAGGTGCACAAGGCCGAGGGCAGCCACGCCGGCGGCATCCACATCGAGATGACCGGACAGAACGTCACCGAGTGCATCGGCGGCGCGCGGCCGATCACCGAGGCCGGGCTCAGCGACCGCTACCACACCCACTGCGACCCGCGGCTGAACGCCGACCAGTCGCTGGAGCTGGCCTTCCTCATCGCCGAGACGCTGAAGCAGGCGCGGCGCTGAGCCGACGAACGGCGCCCGCGCGGCGGGCGCCGGTTCAGACGCGCAGGTCCATGCCCTCGCGGAGGAAGCGCGGGGCGATGTAGCGGTCGTAATGGGCCTCGGAAAGCAGGAAGAACTCGCGGTCGATGGCGTCGCGCAGCTCCGGCAGCGGCCGCTCGCGGAACTCCGGCAGCAGGGCCACGCCGTAGGCATCGAGGTTCTGGATCAGCCGCGAGCCGCGGGCGATCAACTGGTAGGCCCAGCAGTACGGCGACTGCTCGGGGACGAAGCGGATCTGCCGCTGTTCCAGCTGGGCGCGCAGCCGCGGCGCGTCGAACACCTCCAGCTTGGCCACCATCACCTGCACCAGCAGCACCTCCAGGCGCTTCCACACCGCGCGCTTCTCCTCCTCGCCGTACAGGTTCCAGTTCACCACCTCGTGGTGGAAACGCTTGCAGCCACGGCACACGAGGTCGCCGTAGACGGTGGAACAGAGGCCGACACAGGGGGTCTTGATGCGCTGGGAGGACATGGGCGGAACAGCTTCTTGAGGCATAAGGCAGTGCGGCATCTTAGCCCTTTGTCTAGGCAATATCACCCTTGCCTGCCCAGCATTGCCGCTTACTTTCGGCAATGAATTCCAGTAGAATCAGCCCGCCTTTCACAAGGCGCAATGCCCGTTCGAAGCTGTTTTCAAAGCGTCACGAAGCACAGATTCCGGCAGCCGCGCGGTCTGGGCGCCCCCCTCAAGCGCCCAGTCCCCCTCGTCCCAGGCCCTCCGGCGTAAAACTTTGAAAACAGCTTCTGTCTGGAGGCTGCCGGTGCCGTCGTAGGTCCGTGGATTACCGTCCACCATGCCTGACGAATGGATCGGCGAGGTCTCCTGGATACGCGTCCCACGGGACCACTGATGAGGGAAATACTGTGCTTGAAGCCTACCGCAAACACGTAGAAGAGCGTGCCGCCCAGGGTGTCGTGCCCCAGCCGCTGAACGCCGAACAGACCGCCGGTCTGGTCGAACTCCTGAAGAACCCGCCGGCCGGCGAAGAAGAATTCCTCCTCGACCTGATCACCAACCGCGTCCCGCCGGGCGTGGACGAGGCCGCCTACGTCAAGGCCGGCTTCCTCTCCGCCGTCGCCAAGGGCGAAGCCACCTCCCCGCTGATCAGCAAGGCCCGCGCCGTCGAGCTGCTGGGCACCATGCAGGGCGGCTACAACATCGCCACCCTGGTCGAACTGCTGGACAGCGCCGAGCTGGCCGAAGTCGCCGCCGCGCAACTGAAGCACACCCTGCTGATGTTCGACGCCTTCCACGACGTTTCCGAACGCGCCAAGAAAGGCAACGCCGCCGCCAAGGCCGTGCTGCAGTCCTGGGCCGACGGCGAGTGGTTCCAGGCCCGCCCGGCGGTCGCCGAGAAGATCACCCTGACCGTGTTCAAGGTGCCCGGCGAAACCAACACCGACGACCTGTCCCCGGCCCCCGACGCCTGGTCGCGCCCGGACATCCCGCTGCACGCCCTGGCCATGCTGAAGATGGCCCGCGACGGCATCGAGCCGGTACAACCCGGCGCCGTCGGCCCGCTGAAGCAGATCGAAGCGGTCAAGGCCAAGGGCTTCCCGGTCGCCTACGTCGGCGACGTGGTCGGCACCGGCTCCTCGCGTAAATCCGCCACCAACTCGGTGCTGTGGTTCTTCGGCGACGACATCCCCTACGTGCCGAACAAGCGCGCAGGCGGCTTCTGCTTCGGCACCAAGATCGCCCCGATCTTCTACAACACCATGGAAGACGCCGGCGCCCTGCCGATCGAGTTCGACTGCACCAACCTGGCCATGGGCGACGTCATCGACGTGTACCCCTACGAAGGCAAGGTCGTGCGTCATGACAGCGGCGAACTGGTCACCACCTTCGAGCTGAAGACCCCCGTGCTGCTGGACGAAGTCCGCGCCGGCGGCCGTATCCCGCTGATCGTCGGCCGTGGCCTGACCGAGAAGGCCCGCGCCGAACTGGGCCTGGCCCCGTCCGAGCTGTTCAAGAAGCCCGAAGCCCCCGCCGACAGCGGCAAGGGCTACACCCTGGCGCAGAAGATGGTCGGTCGCGCCTGCGGCCTGCCGGAAGGCAAAGGCGTGCGTCCGGGCACCTACTGCGAACCGAAGATGACCACCGTCGGTTCCCAGGACACCACCGGCCCGATGACCCGCGACGAGCTGAAGGACCTGGCCTGCCTGGGCTTCTCCGCCGACCTGGTGATGCAGTCCTTCTGCCACACCGCGGCCTATCCGAAGCCGATCGACGTCAAGACCCACCACACCCTGCCGGACTTCATCATGACCCGCGGCGGCGTGTCCCTGCGTCCGGGCGACGGCATCATCCACAGCTGGCTGAACCGCATGCTGCTGCCCGACACCGTCGGCACCGGCGGCGACTCGCACACCCGCTTCCCGATCGGCATCAGCTTCCCGGCAGGTTCCGGCCTGGTGGCCTTCGCCGCCGCCACCGGCGTAATGCCGCTGGACATGCCCGAATCGGTCCTGGTGCGCTTCAAGGGCAAGCTGCAACCGGGCATCACCCTGCGTGACCTGGTCCACGCCATCCCCTACTACGCCATCCAGCAGGGCCTGCTGACCGTCGAGAAGAAAGGCAAGAAGAACATCTTCTCCGGCCGCATCCTCGAGATCGAAGGCCTCAACGACCTGACCGTCGAGCAAGCCTTCGAGCTGTCCGACGCCTCGGCCGAACGTTCCGCCGCCGGTTGCACCATCAAGCTGCCGGAACAGGCCATCGCCGAATACCTGAAGTCGAACATCACCCTGCTGCGCTGGATGATCGGCGAAGGCTACGGCGACGCCCGCACCCTGGAGCGCCGCGCGCAAGCGATGGAAGCCTGGCTGGCCAACCCGCAACTGCTGGAAGCCGACAAGGACGCCGAATACGCCGCGGTCATCGAGATCGACCTGGCCGACGTCAAGGAGCCGGTGCTCTGCGCCCCGAACGACCCGGACGACGCCCGCCTGCTGTCCAGCGTGCAAGGCCGCAAGATCGACGAGGTATTCATCGGTTCGTGCATGACCAACATCGGTCACTTCCGCGCTGCCGGCAAGCTGCTGGACAAGGTCAAGGGTGGCATTCCGACCCGTCTGTGGCTGGCCCCGCCGACCAAGATGGACGCCCACCAGCTGACCGAGGAAGGCTACTACGGCATCTACGGCAAGGCTGGCGCGCGCATGGAAATGCCGGGCTGCTCGCTGTGCATGGGTAACCAGGCGCGCGTACAGACCGGTTCCACCGTGGTCTCCACCTCCACCCGTAACTTCCCGAACCGCCTGGGCGATTCCACCGACGTGTTCCTGGCGTCGGCGGAGCTGGCCGCCGTGGCTTCGATCATCGGCAAGCTGCCGACCGTCGAGGAGTACATGGCCTACGCGAAGGATATCGACAGCATGTCTGCCGATATCTACCGCTACCTGAGCTTCGACCAGATCGCCGAGTTCAAGGAAGCTGCTGCGAACGCCAAGATTCCGGTCGTTCAAGCCTAAGCCTTTCGGCGTGAGGAAAGCCCTGGCCTGCAAGGCGGGGCTTTGCAGAGAATGCCGTTTCTTCCCCTGGGAGAAACGGCATTTTTTATTTGGGCTCCAGGCGCCTATGGCGTTATCTGCCGAATCGCGGGCGTAGGAGCAACTGTCTTGCAAGCCGCGCCGGGGGGCTCTTCGTAGGATGGGTTGAGCTTGCGATACCCATGCCGTGGCGCTGACGGGTATCGCTTCGCTCAACACCATCCTACGGGTCTCGTGCTTGCCGGCCACGCCGGACACCCCGGTGGCATGAACACCCCCAGGCATCCGATTCCCCTTGCACCCCGGCGCCGCCCGCTGCACCCTGTGCCCCCGGCAAAGCACCGACCCGCACCATGACCGACACCCCCGATCCCACCCGTTGCCCCCTCTGCGGCCAGCGCAACAGCTGCAGCCAGGCCGACCCGGACGCCGACGGGACGCTCTGCTGGTGCTTCCAGACGCGCATCGACCCCGCCGCCCTGGCCCGCGTCCCGCCGCAGCTGCTCGACCGCGCCTGCCTGTGCCCGCGCTGCGCGCAGAGCCTGCCGCCCGACGACGAACCCGCCTGATGCGCCTGGACCGCTTCCTCACCAACCTGCCCCGCTTCAGCCGCCAGGACGCGCGCCTGCTGCTGGCCGCCGGACGCCTGACGGTGGACGGCGCAGTGGTCCGCGACGGCCGCCACGAGGTGCGCGAGTTCAGCCGCGTGGAGCTGGATGGCGAGGTGCTGCAGGCCGGCCGCCCGGCGCGCTACTTCATGCTGCACAAGCCCGCCGGCTGCGTCAGCGCCACCCGCGACCCGGAGCACCGCACCGTGCTCGACCTGCTCGACGAGCCGGACAAGCACGAACTGCACATCGGCGGGCGGCTGGACTTCAACACCACCGGCCTGCTGCTGATCACCAACGACGGCCAGTGGTCGCGGCGCATGACCCTGCCCGGGCGCAAACTGCCCAAGGTCTACTACGTGGAGACCGAGCAGCCGATCGAGGCGCACTACGCCGAAGTCTTCGCCCGCGGCCTGTACTTCCGCTACGAGGACCTCACCACCCTCCCCGCGCAGCTGGAGATCCTCGCCCCGCGCGCGGCGCGCCTGACCCTCCATGAAGGCCGCTACCACCAGGTCAAGCGCATGTTCGGGCACTTCCAGAACAAGGTCACCCGCCTGCACCGCGAACGCATGGGCGGCCTGGCCCTGGACCCGCAGCTGGCGCCGGGCCAGTACCGAGCCCTGAGCGCCGCCGAGCTGGCCGCGCTGGGCTGAGGCCTGCCGTCCGGCATCGCGAATTGCAGGGGCGGCTCGGCCCCGACTAAGCTGCGAGGACGCCCGCGCATCGAAGGAATACGATGAAGATCCTGTCTTTCGCCCTGCTGCTGTTCAGCCTGGTCGCCCTCCCCGTCGAGGCCAACTCCAGCCACGCCTCGCCGCTCAACGACCTGCAGGCGGCGCTGAAGAAGCTCAAGCCCGGGCAGTTCCTCTGGTACCCGGAGATTTCCCCGCAGGGCCCGGTCACGGTGGTGGTCAGCCTCACCGAACAGCGCGCCTACGTGTACCGCAACGGCATCGCCATCGGCGTGGCCACGGTCAGCACCGGCAAGCGCGGCAAGGAAACCCCCACCGGCGTGTTCACCATCCTGCAGAAGAAGGTGGAGTACCACTCCGACCTGTACGACAGCGCGCCCATGCCCTACATGCAGCGCCTGACCTGGGACGGCATCGCCCTGCACGCCGGCAACCTGCCCGGCTACCCCGCCTCCCACGGCTGCATCCGCCTGCCCATGGCCTTCGCCAAGAAGCTCTACGAGGTCACCGGCTTCAGCAACACCACGGTGATCATCTCCGACGCCAGGAGCTCGCCGGTGGAGGTCTACCACCCCGGCCTGCTCGCCCCGCAGGTGAGCGAAGGCAAGGCCAGCGGCCCGGCCAGTCCGGCGGTGGAGCCCTACTGGAGCGACCCGGGCGAAAGCCTCGGGCCGATCTCGGTGCTGATCAGCCGCGCCGACCGCCGCGCCTACGTGTACCGCGGCGGCACCCAGATCGGCAGCGCCCCGGTGGCCCTCGACAACCCCGGCGCGCGCACCGGCGTGGCGGCCTTCTCGCTGCTGGAGCGGCCCACCCCGGAACAGCTGGCCAGCGCCAGCCCCAACCTGCGCTGGAGCGCGGTACAGGTGAGCAACCCGCAGGCCGGCCTGACCCCCGCCGAACAGCTCGGCCAGTTCAGCATGGACGCGCACTTCCTGCACTCGCTGCTGCTGGCCATGGACGTCGGCAGCACCCTGGTCATCACCGACCTGCCGTCCAGCCGCGAGACGCGCAGCAACCCGGACTTCACGGTGATCACCACCAACGACCGACAAGCGGTACCGGCACCGGTCAAAAAATGAGCGAGAATCCCCCCTAATTTCGCGCACTTGCATGCGCAATCGAAAACAGACCTTAGGAAGTGACAAAGGGGGGAACGGCGCCATGCCGTCCATATCCACCGTCTGGGGGAAACTCCGGCCGCTGCTCGCCGTGGGCGCGCTCTACGCGCTCGGCAGCAGCCTCGCCCAAGCGGCGCTGCCCAGCGCCGAGGAACTCCACCGCCTGGCCCCGGCCACCAACCTGCAAGCCCTGCGCCTGGCGCTCAGCGCCTACCAGTGCGCCAACGCCGCGCAACTGGGCGGGCGCGACGAACTGCTGACCGTCATCGACTACTCCAAGGCCTCGCGCGACAAGCGCCTGTGGGTGTTCGACCTGCAGCGGCGCAAGCTGCTGTTCGAGGAGTGGGTGGCCCACGGCAAGAACAGCGGCGACGACCTCGCCACCTCCTTCTCCAACCGCCCGAACAGCTACCAGTCGTCCATCGGCCTGTACCAGACCGGCCAGACCTACCGCGGCAAGCACGGCCGCTCGCTGCGCCTGCTGGGCCTGGAGCCGGGCTTCAACGACAACAGCGAAGAGCGCGCCATCGTCATGCACGCGGCAGCCTACGCCGATCCCAGGGTGGTCCCCGGCCTCGGCCGCCTGGGCCGCAGCCAGGGCTGCCCGGCGGTGCGCCCGCAAGTGGCGCAGAAGCTGATCGACACCCTGCAAAAAGGCAGCTACGTGTTCGCCTATTACCCGCAGCAGGAATGGCTGAGCAACTCGCAATTCCTCGCCGGCGCCAGCTGCAGCGTGGCCAAGGCGCAGAACCTGGGGCGCAGCGCCACCCTGGCCAAGCGCTGAGGCGCTTTTCGTAGGATGGGTTGAGCTTGCGATACCCATGCGGTCATGGTGATGGGTATCGCTTCGCTCAACCCATCCTACGGGCTTCTCCGCGATGGCCGGAGGTTCCGGCGCGGTTCGCGGATAAGATCCGCTCCTACGCCGCCCCACCCACGCCATTCCCATTGTAGGAGCGCGCCCTGCGCGCGATTTCGCGGGCAGGGCCCGCTCCTACGGGTTGCCGGGAAACACGGTATTCCTCCCCGTAGGAGCGGACCTTGTCCGCGATAGCCGGACGTCCCGCCGCGGTTCGCGGATAAGATCCGCTCCTACGCTGCCCCACCCACGCCATTCCCATTGTAGGAGCGCGCCCTGCGCGCGATTTCGCGGGCAGGGCCCGCTCCTACAGGTTGCCGGGAAGCACGGTATTCCTCCCCCGCGGACCTTGTCCGCGATGGCCGGACGTCCCGGCGCGGTTCGCGGATGAGATCCGCCGCCCCACCCGCGCCATTCCCATTGTAGGAGCGCGCCCTGCGCGCGATTTCGCGGGCAGGGCCCGCTCCTACAGGTTGCCGGGAAGCACGGCATTCCTCCCCCGTAGCGGACCTTGTCCGCGATAGCCGGACGTCCCGGCGCGGTTCGCGGATAAGATCCGCGCCTATACGCTGTCCACCCGCACCATTTCGCACCCTGCGCCGGGAAAAACGAACGGGGGCCGAAGCCCCCGTTTTTTTACCTGACGCGCATTGCGCTCACTGCGCCGTCGCGTCCTGGCTGCCTGGGTTGACGATCACCGTGGTGGTGATGCCCGCCGCCAGCAGCACACCTTCCGGCACTTCGTCGATGTGGATGCGCACCGGCACGCGCTGGGCCAGGCGCACCCAGTTGAAGGTCGGGTTGACGTCGGCGACCAGCTCGCGGCTTTCCGGGTTGTCGCGGTCGTAGATGGCGCGGGCGATGCTTTCCACGTGGCCCTTCAGGCGCTGGCCGCTCATCAGCTGCAGCTCGGCCGGGTCGCCCACGGCGATGTGCGGCAGCTTGGTTTCCTCGAAGTAGCCGTAGACCCAGTAGGAATTCTCGTCGACCACCGCCATCTTCGCCTCGCCGGCGCGGGCGTAGTCGCCGCGGTGCACGTTGAGGTTGGTCACGTAACCGTCCACCGAGGCGCGCACCTGGGTGCGCTCCAGGTTCAGCTTGGCGGCGTCCAGCGCGGCCAGGGCCTGCTGGTAGTCGGCCTCGGCGGCGGCGGCGGTGTTGCTGGCATCGTCCAGGCTCTCGCGGGACACCACTTCGTTGTCCATCGCGGCGCGGCGCCTGGCGTTGAGCTGGCGCATCTTCAGCGTGGCCAGGCGCGAGGCGACCTGGGCCTCGGCCTGCTTCACGGCGATGCGGTAGTGGTCGGGGTCGATCTGCATCAGCAGGTCGCCCTTCTTCACCTGCTGGTTGTCGCGCACCGGCACCTCGACCACCACGCCGGACACGTCCGGGGCGACGTTGATGATGTCGGCACGCACGCGGCCGTCGCGGGTCCAGGGGGTGTCCATGTAGTTCACCCAGAGGGTGCGGCCGATGAACACGGCGACCACCAGGATGATCAGGGTCGCCAGCAGGCTGAAGACGGATTTCAAGGTCATGGGTAACTGGCTCGTTATCGGTAGACGGTCAGGGACAGGCCGCCGAACAGGCAGGCGAACAGGCACACGCGGAACAGCGCCGGGTGCCAGGTGAAGCGGTACAGGCCGATGGAGGCGAAGACGCGGTCGATGCCCCAGCAGATCACCGCCGCGACCACGAAGAGCACGGTGAGGGTCGGCATGTAGACGCCGTGGAAGGCGATTTCCCGCGGCAGGTCGTCAAGCAGCATGGCTGGCGGTTCCTTGGCTGGCATCACGCAGCGGCGACTGCGGGTCGAGCAGCGTGGTGCGGATGAAGTGCAGGTAGCTGACCACCCGGCGCAGGGGCGAACTCTCGAAGTCCGGCGCGCACGGCTCCTCGGTGGCCTTGGTGGTGAGGATGGCATGTTCCACGGCGGCCAGGGCGCGCTCACGGTTGGCCTCGCCCGGCTGCACGAACAGGCGGATCAGCGCGCGGCCCATGCTGCGGATGGCCTGGCGCCAGGGCATGTCCTCGGCGTAGCAGGGCTCGTCGGGCAGCCGCTCCTGCTCTTCGCGCAGCTCGATGATCGAGTGGCCCACTTCCAGCACCAGGAACATCCAGCGCAGCAGGCTGCGCTGCACGTCCGGGCGGCGCGCGGCGAGGCCGTAGGCCTGGTTCATCAGGTCGCGGGTGGCGCTCTCGAAGGTCGCGCCCAGGCCGGCGAGCCTGCCGCTGATGGCTTGCACCACGCGCATCCGCAGGTCCTTCTCCAGGCGCCGCCAGAGCCAGGCCGCGGTGGGCGGCAGGAGCACGCCGACCAGCACCGCCGCGGCGCCCTGCGAGAGCACCAGAGCGATGTACTCGTTGAGGGTGCGGCCGGCATCGTAGACGGTCATGTTGGCCGGGATGGCACCGAAGCAGAAGAAGATCAGCAGGCCCATGCCGTAGCCGGCGTAGGCCGGTTTCACCGAGAGGTAGGCGCCGATCACGAACACCGGGGCGATGGCCACGCACAACAGCGGGAAGCCGTCCAGGTGGGGGAACACGAAGTAGGTCTCGGCGAAACCCAGGATGGCGGCGAAGAAGGTGCCCACGGCCATCTGCGCGGCCATCTTCGAGGGGTCCGGCGCGGCCGAGACCAGCGCCGCGACGGCGGCGGCGTTGAGCACGAAGGTGCTGCCGCTGGGCCAGGCGGTCTCGATCCAGAACACCCCGAACAGCAGCACCATCACCGCGGTGCGGCCGCCGGCCACCAGCGCGCCGACCAGGTTGGCCTTGGGCGAGAAACCGAACTTCCAGTTCTCCCGCTCGTGGCGGTGCTCGGCCAGCGAGGCATGCGTCAGGGTGTAGTCGTGCAGGTCGGCGACCAGCCGGTAGAGCAGCTCGCCGGCGGTGTTGAAGTCCAGCCGCTCGGAAACGTCCTCGACCTTCTCGCGCAGCCCGGCGCGGGCCTCGCGGATGCGCTGCATCATGTCCTGGCGCTGCGCCGCGATCTGCTCGGCGAGCACCGCCGCGTCGCTGTCGGTGAGCGGCTTGCCCTTCCACGGCTGGAGCATTTCCCGCAGCAGTTCCAGGCACGGCTCCAGGGCCTCCAGCACGCGCTGGCTGTCCTGGCCGCGCAGGCGTTCGAGCAACTGGTGCAGGGCGTGGTAGCGCGTGGTCAGCACCATGAACTCATTGTTCAGCCGCGCCAGGCGGCCGCCGCGCAGGCGCATGTGCGGGTCTTCGAACATGGTCGCGGTGCGCAGCGTCTCCAGGCCCACGGCCTGGGACACGAAGTTGACGTTGGCCGCCTCGAAGCGCTGGCGCTGGCCGCCGCCGAGGTTGTCGAGGACGAACCAGGCGAAGGCGCCGAAGCGCTGGTACAGGGCGTTGCGCATGGCTGCGGCGGAGGTCTGCGGCAGCACCACGGCGCTGACCACGGTCGAGCAGAGGATGCCCAGGCTGATCTCCAGCACCCGCCATACCGCCGACATGAAGGCGGCTTCGGGGTGCTGGGTGGCGGGCAGGCCGATCAGCGTCGCGGTGTAGCCGGCCAGCACGCAGGCGTAGGAGCGGAAGTCGCGGTAGCGCGCGGCGCCGGCGGTGCAGGCGCCGACCCACAGCGCCACCACCAGCAGGAACAGCACCCGCTCCTGGGCGAACACGGCGATCAGCGCCACCATCACCGTCAGCCCCACCAGGGAGCCGAGGATGCGGTAGAAGCTCTTGGCGAACACCTGGCCGCTCTGCGGCTGCATCACGATGAACACGGTGATGGTCGCGGTGCTCGGCTGCGGCAGCTCCAGGCGCATGGCCAGCCACAGGGTGAGCATGGCGGCGGTCAACACCTTGGCGACGTAGACCCAGGTCACGCCGTCGCTGCGCGCCCACTCGAAGAAGGCGCGGCGCACCTCCTCCAGCGGCGAGCGATTCGGCAAGGCTTGGCTGCTGGCCATCTCAGCGCTCGCTCAGCGGCCGCACGGAGACGGTCTCGGGGACCATCCTGTGCTCGCCCGGCGCGTCCTTGGCCGCCATCAGGCCGCCGCCCAGGGCCACCACCAGGCCGGCGTGGGTTTCCAGGCGCGCGGCCTGCACCTGCTGCAGCGTCAGCTGCTGCTGGAACAGGCGGGTCTGGGCGTTGAGCACGTTGAGGTAGTCGGTCAGGCCGCCGCGATAGGCCTTGGTGGCGATGTCGTAGGTCTTCTGCGCGGAGGCCACCGCCTGCTCGGCGAGGCTCTGCTGCTTCTCCATCGAGTGGGTGCGGATCAGTTGGTCGGAAACGCCCTTGAGCGCCCGCACCAGGGTCTGGTTGTACTGCGCCACGGCGGCGTCGTAGCCGGCCGATTCCTGGCCCAGCTGGGCGCGACGGCGGCCGCCGTCGAAGATCGGCAGGGAAATCGCCGGGCCCGCGCTGTAGGTGAACTTGCGCGCGGTGATGAACTCCAGCATGCCGCCACCGACGGCGCTGTAGCCCAGGCTGGCGATCAGGTCGACGTTGGGATAGAACTCGGCGCGGGCCACGTCCACGCCCTTGGCCTGGGCGGCGACCTTCCAGCGCATGGCGACCACGTCCGGACGGCGGCCGACCAATTCCAGCGGCAGCGCGCTGGGCAGCCCCGGCTGCTTCGCCAGGGCCAGCTTCGGCCGTACCAGCGCGGCGCCGGCGCCCGGGCCCTTGCCGGCCAGGGCGGCGATCTGGTTGCGCGACAGGGCGATGGCTTCCTCGATGGCGTCGATCTTGCGCTTGGTCTCCGGCAGCGGCACCTCGGCCTCGCTGACCTCGAACTGGGTGCCCAGGCCCCCGGCCAGGCGGCGCTGGGCCAGGGAGAGAATCTGCTGCTGCTGTTCCAGCATGGCCTCGGCGATGTCCAGCTCGGCGTATTGCAGCGACATCTGGATGTAGGCGCGGACGAGGTTGCTCTCCAGCTCCAGCTGGGCCATGCGCGCCTCGGCGGCGGTCATGTAGGCCACGTTCATGTAGCGCTCGGTGTTGCTGCGCTCGCGGCCCCAGAGGTCTAGGTTGTAGGAGAAGCCCAGGGAAGCGTTGTTGTTCCAGCTGGTGGTGTCGGCCAGGTCGCCCGGGCCGTAGAAGTAGTCGGTGGGCCACTTGTGACGGGTCAGCGAAGCATCCGCGCTGACCTGCGGCGACTCGGCGGACTCGGCCACCCCGGCCATGGACAGCGCCATGCGCACCCGCGCCTCGGCTTCGGCCAGGCTCGGGCTGTTGTCCAGGGCGGTTTGCACCCAGGTGTTCAACTGCGGGTCGCCAAAGGCGCGCCACCACTGCTCGGCCGGCCACTTCGCATCGCGGTTGGCGGACTGGATGGCGGCATCGGTGGCCAGTTGGTCATTGCCCAGGCGCTGTTCCTGCGGGGCGATGCCATGGGTACTGATGCAACCGGCAATTGTTGAGAAAACGACAAAGGAGCCGACGAACGCCAGTCCTTTCACGAGGTGACGCGACACGGTTGAGGGTCCTGGAGGGTGAGCTTGCTGTTTCAGCGTAGAGGATGCCGAAGAAACCATTCGGGCGAGTAAATTCTAGGGAGACGCGGCGAAACGGATAAGACGGCCAATTTGTGAATCTTTATTACCGATAATGAAATAATGTGGCCGGATGTCTCATGTGACAATAAGCCACCCTGTCGTTCCCGAGGGCTCCGAATGGACACTCTGCAAACCATGCGCGCGTTCGTCTGCGTGGCCGAGACCGGCAGCTTCACCGCCGCGGCCCAGCAGCTGGGCACCACCACCGCCTACGTCTCGCGCGCCGTGGCCAACCTGGAAACCCACCTGCGCGCGCGCCTGCTCAACCGCACCACCCGGCGTATCGCGCTGACCGAGGCGGGCCAGCGCTACCTGCTGCGCTGCGAGCAAATCCTCGCCTACGTCGAGGAGGCCGAAGCCGAGGCCGGCGACGCCCACGCCCGCCCCGCCGGGCGCCTGCGCGTGCACTCGATGACCGGCATCGGCCAGCACTACGTGATCCGCGCCATCGCCGGCTACCGCCAGCAGCACCCGGAAGTCAGCTTCGAACTGACCATGGCCAACCGCGTGCCCGACCTGCTCGACGAAGGCTTCGACGTGGCCATCGTGGTCGCCACCGAGCTGCCCGACTCCGGCCTGGTGTCGCAGCGCATCGGCGAGACCTACAGCATCCTCTGCGCCTCGCCCTCCTACATAGAGGCCCGCGGCGCGCCACGCACCCCCAGCGACCTGGTCAACCACGACTGCCTGCGCCTGGTCAGCCCGGTGCTGGCCCTGGACAAGTGGCTGTTCGACGGCCCCAACGGCCAGGAAATGATCACCGTCGGCCCGCCGACCTTCCAGGTCAACGTCGGCGACGCCATGACCGAGGCCATCCGCTGCGGCATGGGCATAGGCGCGCTGCCGGTCTACTCGGCGCTGGAAGGCTTGGAGGACGGCTCGCTGGTGCGCGTGCTGCCGCACCACAAGCTGCAGCTGCTCAACGTCTACGCTCTGTACCCGTCGCGCCAGTACCTGGACGCCAAGATCAAGACCTGGGTCGGCTACCTGCGCGAGAACCTGCCCGGCGTGCTGCAGGCCGACGAGGCCGGCATGGCCCGCCCGCACCTGGCCTAGCCCGCGCCCGCGCGGCTTTGGCCGCGCGATAACCGCCCCGCATCCTCGCCGCCGGGGCCGCCGGGCTTGCCAAGGGCGGTGGCGGGGATGCTAGGGTTGCGCTCCCGTCTGTCAGTCGTTGCCTTCCCCACCATGAAAAAGAACGTCTTCGTCTTCAGCCGCCTGGCGCCCGAACACCTCGACCGCCTGCGCGCGCAATTCAACGTCACCGTGCTCGACCCGAAACTGGGTGACGTCGACGCCCAGTTCGCCGCCGCCCTGCCCCAGGCCCACGGCATGATCGGCGTCGGCCGACCGCTGGGCGAGAAGCAGCTGGCCCAGGCCGGGCAGCTGGAAGTCATTTCCAGCGTCTCGGTGGGCTACGACAACTACGACCTGGCCTACCTGAACCAGCGCGGCATCGCCCTGACCAACACCCCGGACGTGCTCACCGAAACCACCGCCGACCTCGGCTTCGCCCTGATCATGGCCGCCGCCCGGCGCACCGCCGAGCTGGACGCCTGGACCAAGGCCGGGCAGTGGAAGCGCACCGTGGACGCGCCGCTGTTCGGCGTCGACGTGCACGGCAAGAAGCTCGGCATCCTCGGCCTGGGCCGCATCGGCGCGGCCATCGCCCGCCGCGGCCGCTTCGGCTTCAACATGGACGTGCTCTACCACGGCAACAACCGCAAGCCGGAGCTGGAGCAGGAACTGGGCGCGCGCTACTGCGGCTTCGACGAACTGCTCGGCGAGGCCGACTTCGTCTGCGTGGTCGTGCCGCTGTCCGACGCCACCCGCAAGCTGATCGGCAAGCGCGAGCTGGAGCTGATGAAGCCCAGCGCCATCCTGGTCAACATCGCCCGCGGCCAGGTGATCGACGAAGCGGCGCTGGTAGAAGCGCTGCAGGAAAAACGCATCCTCGCCGCCGGCCTGGACGTGTACGAGAAGGAGCCCCTGGCCGAATCGCCGCTGTTCGCCCTGCCCAACGCGGTGACCCTGCCGCACATCGGCTCGGCCACCCACGAAACGCGCCTGGCCATGGCCGAATGCGCCCTGGAGAACTTCGAGACGGCGCTGCGCGGCGAGCGGCCGAAGAACCTGGTCAACCCGCAGGTGTGGAAGGGCTGATCGCGGACGAAGTCCCTACAGGCCACACCGGGATGCTCTTCGTAGGATGGTGTTGAGCGAAGCGATACCCATCGCCGCGACCGCATGGGTTTCGCAAGCTCAACCCATCCTACGAAGAGCCACCTGCCCCGCCGCAACCGGCTTCGGCTTGCGGAACACCAGCACGTTGCCGGCCATCACCAGCGCCAGCCCGGCCAGGGCCGGCGCGCTCCACTGGTAGCCCTCCATGAACGCCGAGACATTCAGCGCCACCACCGGGAACAGCACGGTGCAGTAGGCCGCGCGCTCCGGCCCCATGCGCCCGACCAGGGTCAGGTAGGCGGTGAAGCCGATCACCGAGCCGGGAATCGCCAGGTACAACAGCGAACCGACGTAGCGCGCGCTGCCGTCGAAGGTGAAGGGCACGCCCTGCACCAGGCAGATCGCCAGCAGGATCAGCGCGCCGTAGAGCATGCCCCAGGCGTTGGTGCTCAGCGGGCGCAGCCCGGCCTTCTGCTGCAGGCTGGAGAGCAGGTTGCCGGCGGAGAAGCACAGCGTGCCCAGCAGGGCCAGGCCCAGGCCGTAGAAGGTCTCGCGGCTGGCGGCATGGCCGGTCAGCTCCGGCCAGAACAGCAGGGCCAGGCCGAGCAGCCCCAGGGCGCCGCCGCCGGCGACGTTCGGCACGATGCGCTGGCCGAAGAAGATGCGCGCATTCAGCGCGTTCCACAGGGTGGCGGTGGAGAACACCACGGCGATCAGCCCGCTGGGGATCCACTGGCTGGCGGTGTAGAAGCACAGGAAGTTCACGCAGAACAGGCACAGGCCCTGGGCCAGGCACAGCGCCTGGCCACGCCGGCCCAGCGGCTGCAGGCGGCGGCTGAGCAGGAGGATGGCGAACAGCACCAGCGCCGCCAGGGCGAAGCGGTAGGCGATGGACAGCGCGATGGCGACCTCGCCGACCTGCAGCTTGATGGCGATCCAGGTGGTGCCCCAGATGAGCACCGTGAGCAGGTAGAGCGACAGGTTCATGGCTGGCCTCCGGTCATGGGAGGCCAGTGTCCGCCCGCGCGCCCGGGCGCCGCTTGCAGATTCTTGCGCTTATTGCGACAACCGGGCTGGCAACGCGCGCGGGCGCGGGTAGAGTGGAGGCCTGAAGGAGTCGCCCCATGTCCGCCATCGAACAGTTGCAGGTCTTCCAGTCCATGAACAGTTCGCCCAACGCCCGCCTGGAGCGTTGCGCCGAGCTGGGCGACGGCCTGTCCGCGGCCATGTGGAGCAACCGCCACGACGCCCGCGACTACCTCAGCCCCGACCACCACACGCTGTCCTGCTACCTGGCCGGCGGCACCGGCACCTTCCGCCGCGGCGCCCCCGGCGCCAAGGGCGCGCCGGACAAGCTATGCATCATGCCGGCCGGCGAGGAAGCCTCGTGGATCGTCAACGGCGACATCCGCCTGGCGCACCTGTACTTCAGCCCGGAACGCTTCGCCCTGGGCTGCGTGCAACTGCTCGACCGCGAACCGCGCGAGCTGCAGCTGCGCGAACACACCTTCCTCGACGACCCGCAGCAGGCCGCGCGCTTCCGCCAGCTGGTGCAACTGGACTGGAACGAGCCGGGCGAACGCCTGCACACCAGCAGCCTGGCCCAGGCCATCGTCGACCACGCCCTGCTGACCCAGGTCGGCCGCCGCGACGGCCTGCGCCTGAAGGGCGGCCTGGCCCCTGCCCTGCGCCGGCGGCTGTGCGACTACATCGAGCAGAACCTCGCCGAACCGCTCAGCCTGGGCGAGCTGGCGGCGCTGGCAGCGCTTTCGGAATACCACTTCGCGCGCATGTTCCGCGAAAGCTTCGGCATGCCGCCGCACCAGTACGTGCTGGCCCGGCGCCTGGCCCGCGCCTGCGAACTGCTGCGCCAGGGCAGCCTGGCGCTGAGCGAGATAGCCCTGGCCTGCGGCTTCTCCAGCGCCAGCCACTTCGCCAACCGCTTCCGCGCGGTGCTGGGGGCTACTCCCGGGGAATACCGCGCGGCGTTCAACAGCTGAGCGACGGGGCTTTTCGTAGGAGCGAGGGGGACGCCTAGTTCTTGCTCGCGAATGGGGCTTATCCTGGCGTTATTGGTGTTTGGATGAACTCCGTCCCCTCTCCCCAGCCCTCTCCCTGAAGGGAGAGGGGGCTGTCCGTGCCGAGAGAAGGCTAGGTTTCAGCCGGTAGCTTTCGATGCTGCCGGCTAACGCCATAACATCAAACCCTGCCCAACGGTCCCCTCTCCCTTCAGGGAGAGGGTTAGGGAGAGGGAGCGGAGCCAAGCCCAGGCATCCAAGTAACCGGGAGGCCCCATTCGCGAGCAAGCTCGCTCCTACGAAAAGCCCATCCCCCCAGCAATCACCCCAAAACTGCCAACACCCCACCCACCAGCGGCACCCCCGCCGCCGCCGGCAGCGTCAGGCGCGGCAGCCAGGCCAGCAGGGCCACCAGGGTGGTGGTGGCGAGCATCAGCAGGCAGGCCCAGTAGACCAGGCCCAGCTCGATGCCCAGCAGGTGGATGCAGTAGGCCAGCGCCAGGCCGCCGTCCACCAGCGCCACGCCGCGCAGCAAACGCACGCGGGCCTCGCTGGGCGCGCGGCCGAACAGTTCGCGGTGGTGGCGGGCGAGGCCCAGGCAGGCGGCGGTCATCGCCAGCAGGTTGAGACCGAAGACCAGCAGCATCAGGCGTACTCCCCTTCCACCCGTTCACGGCGGCGCGACCTGGCTTCGGGCGCCGGCGGGCGGCCCAGGCGCCAGGCCAGGGCGGCGCACAGCGCGCCGCTGAGCAGCAATGCCAGGTCGATGCCGGCGAGCAGCCAGTCGCCGCGGGCCAGGCTGCTGGTCAGGCGGCCCGGCTCGGGGCCGAACAGCCCCAGCAACGGCAGGCCCAGGGCCAGCACGGCGGCGACCAGCGCCTGCTCGCGGGCGGTGCGGCCGCTGCCCTGGCGCCACGCCGCGTGCAGCAGCGCCAGCAGCCAGACCACCACGAAGCTGGTGATTTCCCAGCGATCGCGCTGGGCCAGTTCCGCCGGCAGCAGGCGCGAGGCCGCCAGCAATCCCAGGCTGGCCAGCGGCAGGCCGCCGCAGACCGCGGCGTTGAGCGTGCGCACCAGGCCCAGGCCGGCGCTGCCGCGGGCTTCGCGCTTGGCCACCCAGACCTGCAGGCCGCCGAAGATCATCCCGCAGCCGACCAGGCCCAGCAGCAGGTAGAGGATGCGCACCAGGGTGCCGCCGAACTGCGCCATGTGCAGCCCGGTCAGCCAGGCGTAGGTCTTGTAGCCGTTGCCATAGGGCGGCTGCACGTGCAACAGCGCGCCGGTGGCGGCGTCGAAGGAAACGGTGCGCTGGTCGTTGACCATGCCGCGGTCCACGGCCCGGCGGATCTGCACCATGGACGAGGCGTCGTTGGGGTGTTCGAGGTTGATCCAGCCCACCCGGCTGTCGTCGCCCCACTGCTCGCGGGCGCGCTCGACCATGCGCGAGATCGGCTTCGGCGGCTTGGCCGGGCGGCCCAGCTCCTCGCGGTCGAAGGCGTGCTGCACCTCGTGTTCGAAGCGCTCGAAATCGCCCTTGTAGGCGACCTTGATGCCGGCCTGCATGTACAGGGTGATGAAGATCACCAGCCCGGTGTAGGCCAGCAGCACGTGGAACGGCAGGCCGATCACCCCCAGCACGTTGTGCGCGTCGAGCCAGCTGCGCTGGCGCGCCGCCTTCGGCCGCAGGGTGAAGAAGTCCTTGAAGATGCGCCGGTGGACGATCACCCCGCTGACCAGCGCCACCAGCATGAACATCCCGGCGATACCGACGATGTAGATGCCCAGGGTGCCGGCGTGCAGGGTGTAGTGCAGCTCGAAGAAGAAGCCGCCGCCGACGGTCTTCGGCAGTTCCTCGCCGGTCTGGGCGTCGATCAGGAAGGAGCGGAACTCGCTGAGGTCGCTGGGCACCCAGCCGGCGGTCCAGTAGGGCCCGCGCTCGGTCGGCGGCAGCATCCAGTAGGCATGGGCCTTGGGCGCGCGCTCGACCAGGGCGGCGTGGACCTGGTCCACGCCCACCGCCGGCTGCTGCGCCTCGTGCAGTTGCGGCAGCATCCAGCGCGTCAGCTCCGGCTCGAAGCAGGACAGGCTGCCGGAGAAGATCACCACGAACAGCAGCCAACTGACCAGCAGGCCGCTCCAGGTATGCAGTCCGGACATCGACTGGCGCAGGCTCATGGGCGCACTCCGAAGTCGTGGGGCAGGAACGCGGCCAGCGCCAGCAGCGCGCTCAGCGCCAGCGGCACCAGGCAGGCGCGCCAGGTGCTGCGGGCGGCGAACACGTAGAGGATGGCCACCACCCAGACCATGAAGCAGCCCAGGCTGGCGAAGGCCACGCGGTCGGCGCGGGCCAGCGGCAGGTAGACGCTGAGGAAGGCGGTGCTGGTGTAGGCCAGGGCATAGCCGCCGAACAATGCGGCCAGGATGCGCGCGCTGAGTTGCGCGCCGAAGCGGCCCTTGCTGCTCATGGGCGTACCTCGGGCTGGAACGGCGGGAATCCGGACGGGTGCATGGCTGTGCTCACCTGCTGACAGAAGTTCACCCCGAACAGGGGTGGCAAAAGCGGGAATTTATATGAAATGCGTTCGCATTTGAAAGAGATACGCAAGAACGGATGTGAATAATCCCGTGCGTCTTTCCCACCATCGGGGCATTCCAGACCGGGCGTAGGGCGAATAACGCTCCGCGTTATCCGCCGTTTGGCCTTGGTCCAAGGCGGCTCCGGGTTTGGCCTTGGCGTGGGCTATGGCCAAGGTGAAGCGGCGGCTTCGAGCTCGGCCTTGGCGCGGGCTGCGGCCAAGGTGAAACGGCGTATAACCGCGAACGGTTATACGCCCTACGCCACGGTCGGGCTTGGCGTAGGCGCTGTGGCTGAGCGCGCCCGAGGCCGGCAGGAAGTTGTCCTGGGCGCAGCACAAGCGGGATTGCACAGAGGCCGAACGACCGTGGAAAACCTGCAGAAAAAATCAGAAAAGTTTTCAGCGCCCCCGCCGGGCCTGCTCCATGGCCCGTTCGAGCAGTTGGAAGACCCGCAGCGACTGGCACTGGGCGACGTTGAAGCGCAGGAAGTCCGGCGCGTTCTGGCCCAGGCTGAAGACGTTGCCCGGCGCCAGCACCATGCCCTGCTCCAGCGCCGCGCGGGACACCGCGGCGGCATCCAGAGCGCCGGGCAGCCGCGCCCAGACGAACACCCCGCCGCGCGGCTCCAGCCAGGGCTGCAGGCCCAGGCCGCGCAGGCGCGCCAGGGTTTCGCCCATGGCGTCGGCCAGGCGCACGCGCAGGCTTTCTATATGCCGGCGGTAGCCGCCCTTGCGCAGCAGTTCGTGGAGCAGCTCGGCGTTGAACGGGCTGTTGCCGAAGGACGTGGCCAGCTTCAGGTCCACCAGTTGCTCGCACCACTGCGGTCGCGCCGCGATGTAGCCGCAGCGCACCGAGGCGGACAGCGTCTTGGAGAAGCTGCCGACCTGGATCACCCGCTGCAGGCCGTCGAAGGCGGACAGCCGCGGCGCCTGCTCGTGCTCGAAGTCGGCGAAGATGTCGTCCTCGACTATCAGCAGGTCATGGGCCTCGGCCAGCTTCAGCAGGCGGTGCGCCACCAGCGGCGAGAGCTGCGCGCCGGTAGGGTTGTGGAAGGCCGAGTTGGTGATGTACAGGCGCGGCCGGTGGCGCTGCAGGATGCCGGCCAGGGCCTCGATGTCCGGCCCCTGCGGCGTGTAAGGCACGCCGATGGCCACCGCACGATGGGCGCGCAGCAGGGCCTGGAAGTTGAAATAGCCGGGGTCGTCCACCAGCACCTCGTCGCCAGGCTCCAGCAGGAAGCGGCAGACCAGGTCGATGGCATGGGTGCCGCCGTCGGTGAGCACGATCTGCTGCGCGCCGACCTGCAGGCCGTAGTCGCCCAGGCGCCGCGCCAGCTGCTCGCGCAGGCCGGCGTGGCCGTAGGGGCGGCCGTACTCCAGCAGGCTCGACTGCGGCTCGCGGGCCAGTTGGCGCAGAGCGCGGCGCAGCTCGTCCTCCGGCAGCCAGGACGGCGGCAGCCAGCCGCAGCCGGGTTTGAGCGAATCCTCGGCGGCTTCCAGCGCCTGGCGCGAGATCCACAGCGGGTCGATGCTGCGGTCCAGCGCCGGGCCGATCTCGGCCAGCGACAGCGGCGGCAGCCGGCCGCAGACGTAGAAGCCGGAACCGCGCCGGGCGGCGATCAGGCCCTCGGCGGCGAGGCGCTCGTAGGCCTCCACCACGGTGCCCTTGGACACCTCCAGGCTCTGCGCCAGCGCGCGGACCGACGGCAGCCGCTCGCCCGGCACCAGGCTGCGCGCCGCCAGGCGTTCGCGCACCTGGCGCATCACCCCGTCCACCCGTGTCACGGCCATGGCCACCTCGACTGTACCGATGAAAATCCAGGACAGTTTGTTCGAATTGTACTGATCTGTCACTGGCCGCCCGCCCTCCCCGGCGCCACCATCGAGGCTCCCCTCTCCTCTCGGCGAATGCTCGATGAATGCTTCTTTAGGCGGTTGGTTCAGCGGTTTCCTCGGCGTGCTCATCTTCAGCGGCTCGCTGCCGGCCACGCGGGTGGCGGTGGGCAGCTTCGAACCGACCTTCCTCACCCTGGCCCGGGCCAGCATCGCCGGGCTGCTGGCCGCGGCCATCCTCTTCGTGCTGCGCCAGCGCCGCCCGGCGCGCCAGGACATCCCGGCGCTGCTGGTGGTGGCCCTGGGCGTGGTGGTCGGCTTCCCGCTGCTCACCGCCCTGGCCCTGCGCCACGTCAGCTCGGCCCACGCCATCGTCTTCGTCGGCCTGCTGCCGCTGGCCACCGCCAGCTTCGCCGTGCTGCGCGCCGGCGAGCGGCCACGCCCGGCGTTCTGGGCCTTCTCGCTGCTCGGCAGCGCTGCGGTGGCCGGCTACGCGCTGAGCCAGGGCGGCGCCGGCAGCCTGCTGGGCGATGTGCTGATGCTGGCGGCCATCCTCGCCTGCGGCCTGGGCTACGCCGAGGGCGCGCGGCTGTCGCGGCACCTGGGCAGCTGGCAGGTGATCTGCTGGGTGCTGGTGCTGTCGTTGCCGCTGATGCTGCCACTGACCTTGTGGACCTGGCCGGCCGACCTCGCCGCGGCCAGCCTGCCGGCCTGGCTGAGCCTGGGCTACGTGTCGCTGTTCAGCATGCTCATCGGCTTCTTCTTCTGGTACCACGGCCTGGCCCGCGGCGGCATCGCCGCGGTGGGCCAGCTGCAGCTGCTGCAACCCTTCTTCGGCCTGGCCCTGGCCGGCCTGCTGCTGCACGAGCAGGTCAGCCCGCTGATGGCCGTCTCGACCCTGGCGGTGGTGGCCTGCGTGGCGGGGGCGCGGCGCTTCGCCCGCTGAGCCGCCTGTGGCAGCGCGTCGCGGGAAATAGGGGTATCATCGGGCGTTTGTGTATTTCCCCGGGCTTGCCGGAAGGAACCTCCGATGACCCCACCCGCCGAGCCGCCGGCGGCGCCCGCCGACCTGGCGCCGCGCCCGCGCCTGACCCTGGGCAGCCACGTGCACAGCGGCTTCGACCTGCGCAGCGGGCGCATGCAGAACATCGCCCGGCACCGCGCCGCGCTGGCCTTCCTGTACGCCGGCATGCCCGTCTCGGGGCCGATCAACCCGCGCACCGGCAGCGAGCTGCGGGTGTTCCGCGACGACCGCATCGTCCGCCTAAGCCGCCAGCCCGAGCGCGAGCAGCAGCTGCGCCAGCAACTGCGCCAGTTCGGCTTCAAGCCGGCGATGCGGCGCAGCGATGCCCTGGAGGAAAGCGCGGGGGAGATGTTCGAGCTGCCCGACGACGCCACCTGGCAGCAGTTCATGCGCGAGGGCCTGCCGCAGCTGCGTGAGCTCGGCTGGGACGTGGACGTGCGCCCGGAGTTCGTCTTCGACCTGACGCCCATCGAGAACTGGTACGCCGAGATCGAGGAGACCGACGACCGCCAGTGGTTCGACCTGGAACTGGGCATCGAGGTCGACGGCCGCCGCATCAGCCTGCTGCCGGCGCTGATCGAGCTGATCCGACGCATGCCGGCGCTGCTCGACCCGCAGGCCCTGGCCCGCCACCCCGACGACGAGCAACTGGTGCTGCGCCTGGACGCCGGGCGCAACCCGGTGCACAGCTGGCAGACCGCCTCGGAGCGGCCGCTGCGGGTGGCCCTGCCCTTCGGCAAGCTCAAGCCGCTGCTGGGCACGCTGTCGGAGTTCTACCTGGGCGACCAGGCGCCGGTGCGCCGCCTGCGCATGGGCGCGCCGGACGCCGCGCGGCTCTCCGAGCTGGAAGAGCTGCCGCTGCGCTGGCAGGGCGGCGACGAATTGCGCGAGATCGCCCTGCGCCTGCGCGACTACCGCGCCCAGCCGGCGCCGCTGCCCGAGGGCCTGCGCGCCGAGCTGCGCGCCTACCAGCACGAGGGCCTGAGCTGGATGCAGACGCTGCGCGCGGTGGGCGCCAGCGGCATCCTCGCCGACGACATGGGTCTGGGCAAGACGCTGCAGTCCCTGGCCCACGTGCTGCTGGAAAAACAGGCCGGGCGCCTCAGCGCGCCGGCTCTGGTGGTGATGCCCACCAGCCTGATCCCCAACTGGCTGGACGAGGCCGAGCGCTTCACCCCCGGCCTGCGCGTGCTGGCCCTGCACGGCGCCGGCCGGCGCCGCGACTTCGCGAAGATCGAGGAACACGACCTCATCCTCACCACCTACGCCCTGCTCCCGCGCGATGCGGAGAAGCTCGGCAAGCACGCCTACCACCTGCTGATCCTCGACGAGGCGCAGAACATCAAGAACGCCGGCACCAAGGCGGCCCAGGCCGCGCGCCAGCTGAACGCGCGGCACCGCCTGTGCCTGACCGGCACGCCGCTGGAGAACCACCTGGGCGAGCTCTGGTCGCTGTTCCACTTCCTGCTGCCCGGCTGGCTGGGCGATGCCAAGCAGTTCGCCCAGCACTACCGCACGCCCATCGAGCGCCACGGCGACCAGGCGCGCCTGGCCCACCTGGCCGCGCGCATACGCCCCTTCCTGCTGCGCCGCACCAAGGAACAGGTGGCCTCGGAGCTGCCACCCAAGAGCGAGTTCATCCAGCACATCGAGCTCAGCGAGGCCCAGCGCGACCTCTACGAGACGGTGCGCCTGGCCCTGGACCGCAAGGTCCGCGACGAAATCGCCCGCCGCGGCCTGGCGCGCAGCCGCATCATCATCCTCGAGGCGCTGCTCAAGCTGCGCCAGGTGTGCTGCGACATCCGCCTGGTGCAGAAGGACGCCCCGCCGGCCAGCGGCCGCGCCAAGGCAGTGACCTCGGGCAAGCTGGAATACCTGCTGGACATGCTCGAGGAACTGCTCGCCGAAGGCCGCCGCGTGCTGCTGTTCTCGCAGTTCACCTCGATGCTCGCGCTGGTCGGCGAAGCCCTGCAGCAACGCGGCATCGACTACGCCCTGCTGACCGGCGACAGCCGCGACCGCCGCCAGCCGGTGGAAGACTTCCAGCAGGGCCGCGTGCCGCTGTTCCTGATCAGCCTGAAGGCCGGCGGCGTGGGCCTGAACCTGACCGCGGCGGACACGGTGATCCACTACGACCCCTGGTGGAACCCGGCCGCCGAGAACCAGGCCAGCGACCGCGCCTACCGCATCGGCCAGGACAAGCCGGTGTTCGTCTACAAACTGATCGCCCGCGGCACGGTGGAAGAGAAGATCCAGTTGCTGCAGCGGGAGAAGGCCGCGCTGGCGGCCGGCATCCTCGAAGGCGCGGGAACGGATTGGCAGCTGGACGATGCCGATATCGACGCGCTGTTCGCGCCTTTGCCGAAGGCGGTTTGAGGGGTGGGTCATCCGGGAGCGTAGGGCGAATAACCGTTCGCGGTTATCCGCCGCTTCACCTTCCTCGCCGGCCGCTGCATGGCTGAACCTGGCGCGGCTTTGATGGCGGCTCCGTGCTCGGCAACGAGCGGGATTATGGCCAAGGCCAAACGGCGGATAACGCCGTAGGCGTTATGCGCCCTACGCCAAGCCCACCATGGACGTAGGGCGTATAACCGTTCGCGGTTATCCGCCGCCTCACCTTTCTTGCCAGCCACTCCATGGCTGAACCTGGCGTGGCTTCGACAGCGGCTCCGTGCCGGCAGCGAGCGGTGTGTGGCGCAGGTCAAACGGCGGATAACGCCGTAGGCGTTATGCGCCCTACGAAAGCCCCCTACAACTGCGCCACATGCCCCGCCGTCTGATGCGCCCGCAGGTAGGGCAACACCGCCGCCAGCAACGGCGCCTTGAAGGCTTCCTGGAAACGATGGGCCATCCCCGGAATCAGCTTCAGCTCCGCCCCGTGGATATGCGCCGCCACATGCACCCCATGCATCACCGGCAACAGCGGATCGGCGGTGCCATGGATGACCAGGGTAGGCACATTCAAACGGTTGAGCAGGTCGACCCGGCTGGGCTCGGCGAGGATCGCCAGCATCTGCCTCTGCACCCCCTCGGGATTGAAGGCGCGGTCGTAGGATTGCGCCGCCTGCTGCAGCAATTGCTCGCGGTCGTCCTTCACCTCCGGGCTGCCCAGGGCGGCGAGCAGGTCGGCCTGCTGCTCGATGGCTTGTTCGCGGCTGCCGGCCTCGCGCCGGGCCAGCAGTTTCAGCAGGCTGTCGCTGGGCGCCGGCAGGCCCTCGGCGCCGGAACTGGTCATCACCAGGGTCAGGCTGAGCACCCGCTGCGGCGCCAGGTCGGCGACGTGCTGGGCGATCATTCCGCCCATGCTCGCGCCCAGCACGTGGGCCTGCTCGACGTGCAGCCCGTCCAGCAGGCGCAGGGCATCCCAGGCCATGTCGGTGAGGCTGTAGGGCGCGCTGACCGGCAGGCCCAGGCGGTAGCGGATCACCTCGTAGGTGAGGTTGGCGCCGGGCGTGGGCACGCGCCAGGCGCTCAGGCCGACGTCGCGGTTGTCGTAGCGGATGACGCGGAAGCCCTGCTGGCAGAGGGTCTGCACCACTTCGTCGGGCCAGTGGATGAGTTGGCCGCCCAGGCCCATGATCAGCAGCAGCGTCGGGTCCTTCGGCGAGCCTATGCTCTGGTAGGCCAGGCGCACGTCGCCCAGGTCCAGGGTGTCGGTGGGCACCCGTGGGTCGCAACGATCGCCGGCAAAGGCAGTGAAGGGCGCCAGGCACGACAGTGCCAGCGCCAGTAGAAACGCACGCATGTGAAAATCCGGAATGCAGAACCCCAGTGAAAGCCGATTCTGATGAATTTCCGTGCATCGCTCTGCCACACAACCGTGACACTTTGATGAAAGGCGCCGAGCGGTCGCCGCCAGCCTGACCGGCGTCATGGCACGGGCGCGGCCGGCCCGGCATGGTTCCAGGGAAGCAGTCGTTCGCCAAGGGGCGCCCATGAGCTATCCGATCCTGCTGGTCCTGCATCTGCTGGCCGCCATCGCCTTCGTCGGCACCGTGTTCTTCGAGGTGCTGATCCTCGAACGGGTGCGCCGCCATGTGCCGGCAGAAGCCCTGCGCGCCGTGGAACGCGCCCTCGGCCAGCGCCTGCGGCGGGTGATGCCCTGGGTGATCCTGACCCTCTTCGGCAGCGGCCTGGGCATGCTCAAACTGCGCTACCTGCCGCTGCTGGCCCATCCGCTGGACTCGCCCTTCGCCACCCTGCTGAGCCTGAAGCTGCTGCTGGCCGCCAGCGTGCTCTGCCACTTCTTCTGCGCCATGTACCTGATGCACAGCGGCGGGATGACCGGACGGCGCTCGCGGATCATCCACTACAGCGTCTTCGCCCACGTCCTGGGCATAGTGCTGCTGGCCAAGGGCATGTTCTATCTGAGCTGGTAGATCGGCGGCGGCACGGGCGGGTCGACAGCCGGCCGCGCATGAGACAAACTCAATCCAGTTTCGGATGTAATCAAGTTTTACTCATGTTGGAAGCGGCGCCATGCTCGAGATTCGTCACCTGAAAACCCTCCACGCCCTGCGTGAAGCCGACAGTCTGGTGGAAGCCGCCGAACGCCTGCACCTGACCCAATCCGCCCTGTCCCACCAGTTCAAGGAACTGGAGGACCGCCTGGGCCTGTCGCTGTTCATCCGCAAGACCAAGCCGGTGCGTTTCACCAGCGCCGGCCTGCGCCTGCTGCAGCTGGCCGATGCCATCCTGCCGCAGCTGCGCACCGCCGAACGCGACCTGGCGCGCCTGGCCGGCGGCACCGCCGGGCGCCTGCACATGGCCATCGAGTGCCACAGCTGCTTCCAGTGGCTGATGCCGACCATCGACCAATTCCGCGACGCCTGGCCGGAAGTGGAGCTGGACCTGGCCTCGGGCTTCTCCTTCGCGCCGCTGCCGGCCCTGGCCCGCGGCGACCTCGACCTGGTGGTGACCTCCGACCCGGTGGACATCGCCGGCATCACCTACGTGCCGCTGTTCACCTACGAGGCCCTGCTGGCGGTGGACAACCACCACGCGCTGGCCGGCAAGCCCTACATAGTGCCGGAAGACCTGGCCAGCCAGACGCTGATCACCTACCCCATCGAGCGCGACCGCCTGGACATCTTCACCCGCTTCCTGGAACCGGCCGACGTCGAGCCGGCCCAGGTGCGCACCTCGGAGCTGACGGTGATGATGATGCAGCTGGTGGCCTCCGGCCGCGGCGTGTGCAGCCTGCCCAACTGGGCGCTGCACGAATACAGCTCGCGCGGCTACGTGACGGCCAAGCGCCTGGGCGAGAAGGGCCTGTACTGCACGCTCTACGCGGCCATCCGCGCGGACATGCTGGATGCGCCCTTCATGCGCGACTTCCTGCTGACGGCCAAGGACACCTCCTTCGCCACGCTGGAGGGGGTCAGCGCGGCGAAGGGGTGAAGTCGCGAACAGCGCTTGCGCTGGCCCGAAGGGGAATAACCCAGTGGCTTGGGGGCTCGGTGTAGCGCGCCGCTCCGAGTCTGCGGAGATTTTTTGTTTCGCCCCCTCGGGCGAGTCCCTTTTGTCAATCGCCACAAAAGGAACCAAAAAGGCTTGCCCCGACATACGGGCCCGATGGAGCCGGGCTACCCTCGCGAATTCCCCCGCCACGGAGGCCCGCCCCGAGGGTACGTCCCTGTAGCCCATCGGGGCTCTCGCGACATCCATGTCGCATGACCTCCTGAGCGCCGGTTTCTCTCGGCCTTCTGAAGGGGCATTTCGGAGTGCGCGGATGTTTCTCTGGAAGTCCCAAGAGCAAACGCGCTTTTGCTTTTCGTAGGAGCGAGCTTGCTCGCGAACCCTGGGCTCCCGCGTTCGCGGGAATGACGGGGTGGGGGTTAGGCGTTTCAGGATGACTCAGGATTCTCCGGCCACTCCGAACAGCCCCCTCTCCCGCTTGCGGGAGAGGGCTGGGGAGAGGGCGCTCTTTGCAGAGCCCCAACCCCTGCCGCAACCCCGTCGGAAATCCGTAGGGCGGATAACGCCTACGGCGTTATCCGCCGAATCGCGGGCAGGGCCCGCTCCTACACCTTTCCCGCCACCTCGGCGTGTTCCGCGTGCCATTGCGCGTCCCGTTCGGCGATCTTGGCGAAGGAGGGCCGCGCGGTGACTTTCGCGATGTAGCGCTCAATGGCCGGGGTCTTCGGCACTATGCCGAAGTGCGTGGTCCAGGCCAGCGCCGAGCCCCAGAGCACGTCCGCCGCGGTGAAGCGTTCGCCGAGCAGGTAGGGCCCCTTCTGCAACTGCTCGTCGATGACCTTCATCACCGTCTCGAAATCGCCATAGGGGCTGCGCGCCTGGGGCGCCGGCTCGCGGCCCAGGGAACGGTCGGTCACCGCCGGCTCGAAGCTGGAGCCGTAGAACACCAGCCAGCGCAGGTAGGGCCCGCGCAGCGGGTCGCCGATGGCCGGCGCCAGTCCGGCTTCCGGGTACAGGTCCGCGAGGTAGATGTAAACGGCGCCCTGCTCGGTCACCAGCGCCTCGCCATGGCGGATGGCCGGGACCTTGCCCATCGGGTTGATCGCCAGGTAGGCCGGCTGGCGCTGCTCGCCGGCCTGCATGTTGAGCAGGTGCAGGTCGTAGTCGGCGCCCAGTTCCTCCAGCAGCGCCAGGGTGCCGGAGGAACGGGTTTGCGGGGAGTGGTAGAAGGTGATGCGACGGTCGCTCATGGTGCTTGCCTCTGCCGATGACGGGTCGGCCCCAAAGCATAGACCGCTCGCAGCGGAACGGCGCCATCGCCTGGCGCAGGTCCCCCACGTGGGCAAAACCGCCGGAAAGACTCAGCCGCGGACGATGCCGCGCCGGTACAGGGCCTCGATGGTCTCCGGCGCCAGGCCCAGCTCCGCGAGCACCTCGCGGGTGTTCCCGCCCAGGGCCGGCGGCGCGCTGCGGTAGCTGGCCGGGGTGCGCGAGAGCTTCACCGGCGAGGCGATGCCGCGGTAGTCGCCCAACTGCACCACCAGGCCGCGATGCACGGTGTGCGGGTGCTCGACCACGCGGTCCACCGTGGCGATGGCGCCGCAGGGCACGCCCAGGCGGATCAGCCGTTCGGCCAGCTCGCGGCCGTCGTGGGCCGCCAGGTGGCCCTCCAGCGCCTGCTTGAGCGCTTCGCGGTTGACCGAGCGCTGGCCGTTGTCGGCGAAGCGCGGGTCTTCCAACAGTTCGTCGGCGCCCAGGTATTCGCACAGCTTGGCGAACTGGCGGTCGTTGCCCACGGCGAGGAAGATCGGCTCGCCGCCGGTGCGGTAGCTGTCGTAGGGGGCGATGTTCGGGTGGGCGTTGCCGGTGCGCTGCGGCGTGCGGCCGGAGGCGAAGTGGTTCGGCAGGTGCGGGTGCAGCAGCGAGATGCCGCAGTCGTACAGGGCGATGTCCACCGACTGCCCGCGCCCGCTGCGTTCGCGCTCGTGCAGCGCCAGTAGGATGCCGGCCACGGCGTTCAGACCGGTGACCATGTCGACGATCGGCAGGCCGATGCGCAGCGGCCCGCCCTCGGCCTCGCCGTTCACGCTCATCAGCCCGGCCATGGCCTGGATCGCCGCGTCGTAGCCGGGCAGCCCGCCCAGCGGGCCGTCGGCGCCGAAGCCGGACACCGCGCAGTGGACCAGCCGCGGGAAGCGCGGGCTGAGCACCTCGGCGTAGCCGATGCCCCAGCGCGCCAGGGTGCCGGGCTTGAAGTTCTCGATCAGCACGTCGGCGCCTTCCAGCAGTTGCAGCAGCAACTCGATGCCCTCGGGCTTGGACAGGTCGACGGCGATGCCCTTCTTGTTGCGGTTGACGCCGCGGAAATAGGAAGCCGTGTCGCCCTCGAAGGGTGGGCCCCAGCCGCGCGTCTCGTCGCCGCCCAGGGGTTCCAGCTTGATCACCTCCGCACCGTGGTCGGCCAGGGCCTGGGAGCAGTAGGGGCCGCCCAGCACGCGGCTCAGGTCGATGACTTTCAGGCCACGCAGGGCACCGGTCTCGTGGTTCATGGCAACTCTCTCTTGTCGATTCTTGTCGGTTGCGGGAAATCAGGCCGGCAGCAGTTGCATGGCTTCGTCCAGGCTCATCTCGCTTTCGTCGAGCAGCCGGGCCAGCAGCGGCGCCCCGGCTTGCAGGCCCAGCGGGTCGCGCGGCAGCAGCTTGTGCTGCAGCACCAGGTGGGCCAGGGCCAGGCGCCGGCGGTCGCTGGCCTGGCGGCCGGCTTCCCAGGCCATGAAGATGGCGCTGGCGATGTGGTAGAGCGCGCTGCCGGCCTGGCGCACCTGCTCGTCCTGGCGCGCCTCGGCCACGTCGGCCATGAGTGCCACGCTGCGCTCCAGCAACGCCTCGAAGCGGGTGCGGCTGGCGTCCGGCAGGCCGCTCTCGACCAACAGGCCGCGCAAGTACTGGTGCAACGGCTCCAGGGCCTGTTCGCGGGTGACGGCGCGGGCGATGTCCAGCGCGACTATGTTGCTGGTGCCTTCCCAGATGGAGCCCAGGTGGGCGTCGCGGACCAGGCGCGCGTCGCTCCATTCCTCGATGTAGCCCACCCCGCCGCGCACCTCCATGGCGTCGCCGGTGACGCGCCGGGCATCGCGGCAGGCGCGGAACTTGATCAGCGGGGTGAGGATGCGCACGCACTTCTGCGCCGCGGCGTCGCCGCCATCGGCGCGCGGCAGCAGGGTGGCGATCTGCATGAACATGGAGCGCGCCTGCTCGGCCGGCAGCATCAGCTTCAGCAGCTGTTTCTGCATCAGCGGCATGTCGATCAGGTGCTTGCCGAAGGCGCGGCGGTGGCGGGCGATGAACAGCGCCTCGCTGAGCGCCCGGCGCATCAGGCCGGCGGCGCGCACGCCGTTGGACAGGCGCGACATGTTGACCATGTCGGCCATCTGCTGGAAGCCGCGGCCGACCTCGCCGATCAGGTAGGCGCTGGCGCCTTCCAGGCAGATTTCGCCGCTGGCCATGGAGCGGCTGCCCAGCTTGTCCTTCAGGCGCAGGATGCGGTAGGCGTTGCGCGAGCCGTCCGGGCGGTGCTTGGGCAGCAGGAACAGGGTCACGCCCTTCATGCCCTCGGGCGCGCCTTCGGGGCGGGCCAGGACCATGGCCAGGTCGGCGTCGGGGTTGGAGCAGAACCACTTGTCGCCGTACAGCTTCCACTCCCCGTCCTCTTGCCGCGCCAGGGTACGGGTGCGGGCAACGTCGGAGCCGGCGGCCTGCTCGGTCATGAACATGGCGCCCTGGAACAGCCTGTCGAAGTCCCGCGAGGCCAGCGACGGCAGGTAGCGCTCCACCAGCTCCGGCGCGCCGAACCTGCGCAGGGTGCGGGTCAGCGAATCGGTCATGCTGACCGGGCAGCACAGGCCGAACTCGGCCTGCACGAACAGGTAGGTCAGCGCGTACTTCACCAGCGGCGGCGCGCCGTCCGGGCGGTGGCTCATGGAGGCCAGGCCCAGTTCCGAATAGGCCACGCGCTCCAGGGCGACGTAGTCCGGGTGCTTGCGGATGCTCTGCAGGTCCTCGCCGCGGCGGGTGCGCGGCGCCAGCTGCGGCGGGTTCCTGTCCGCCGACAGGGCCAGCACGTCCAGTTCGTCGCCGGCGCGGGCGCCGAGGCGTTCGAGGGTGTCGCGCCACTGCGCCAGCACCTCCGGCGGCAGGTACACCTCCAGCAGGCGCTGCAGCGAGGGGTCGCAGGCATACAGGTTGATGCCGCGGCTGTCGGGGATGTTCAGGGCGTCTTCGGGGCGGACTTCAGGCATGGCGGTCATGGCGCGTCTCCGGGTCTTGTTCTGGCGCCGAGACTAGGAGTGCGTGACGATAAGTATCCAATACAATAAAAATCATCCACGATAAGAAAAACAAATCGTAGAAACCCGGGTGCCCTGCCATGGACCTCAAGCAACTGCGCTACTTCATCGCCGTCGCCGAGGAGCTGCATTTCGGCCGCGCCGCCGCGCGCCTGTTCATCTCCCAGCCGGCGCTGAGCTTCGACATCAAGAAGCTGGAGGAGCAACTGGGCATCCAGCTGCTGGTGCGCAACAACAAGTCGGTGAAGCTGACCAACGCCGGCCAGGTGCTGCTCGACGAGGCGCGCAGCCTGCTGCTGCAGGCCGAGAAGGTGAAGCGCCTGACGCTGCTCTCCGCCGAGGGCGCGGTGGGCCAGCTGCGCGTGGGCTTCGTCAACTCCATGCTCTACCGCGGCCTGCCGCGGGCCATGGCGCGCTTCGAGGCGGAGCAGCCGAACATGGAGGTGCTGCTGATGGAGATAAACACCTCGGAACAGGCCCTGGCGCTGCAACGCGGGCAGATCGACATCGGCTTCGTGCACTGGGCCAGGCTGCCGGCCGGGATCGCCTCCGAATGCCTGGTCGCCGACCCCTTCCTCTGCTGCGTACCGGCCGGCCACCGCCTGGCCGGACGGGCGCGCATCGACCTCGCCGAGCTGCGCGACGAGGGCTTCATCCTCTTCCCGCGCAGCCTGTCGCCGCACTACCACGACCTGATCATCGCCCGCTGCGTGGACGCCGGCTTCAGCCCGCACATCCGCCACGAGGCGCGGCTGTGGCAGACCATCGCGGCCATGGTCGGCCTGGGCATGGGCGTGGCCCTGCTGCCGCAGACGCTGTGCCTGGCCTGGAAGAACCAGGTGCGCTACCTGGAGATCGAGCAGAGCGGCGCGCGCTCGGAAATCCATGCCATCCTCGCCGCGCAGGACGCGCCCCATGCGGCCCAGGCCTTCCTGGCCACGCTCAAGGCCTGCCTGGACGAGGGCGTCGATACGCAATCGCTTATCGCACCATAAGATAAAAAAACTATTGATCCGCAGGGGCGCCGCATAGACTCCGAGCCAACCCGGGGCAACACCGACGCACGCCAGTCGCCACCCCGCGCCCTCTCCCGGAGGGCGCGCGCGGGGCCTGCGCGTCGGCGACCAGAACAACAACAATAAGCAGGACCCGCCCATGCCCAGCACGCCCTCCTCCGCAGACGCAGCGCTGCACCGCAAGGCCCGCAAGGCCGGCATCGCCTCCTTCATCGGCACCACCATCGAGTGGTACGACTTCTACATCTACGGCCTGGCCGCCGCCCTGGTGTTCGGCAAGGTGTTCTTCCCGCCGGACATGGACCCGGGCCTGGCCACGCTGCTGTCCTTCGTCACCCTCTGGTCCGGCTTCGTCGCCCGCCCGCTGGGCGGCATCATCTTCGGCCACCTGGGCGACCGGATCGGGCGCAAGAACACCCTGGTGATCACCCTGATCATGATGGGCATCGCCACCACCTGCATCGGCCTGCTGCCGGTCTACGCGCAGATCGGCCTGTGGGCGCCCGTCGCCCTGGTGGCATTGCGGGTGATCCAGGGCGTCGCCGTGGGCGGCGAATGGGGCGGCGCCATCCTCATCGCCAGCGAAAGCGCGCCCAAGGGCAAGGGCATCCTCTACGCGGCCTTCGCCCAGCAGGGCTCGCCCACCGGCAACCTGCTGGCGACCCTGGTGTTCTTCGCCCTCAGCGCCCTGCCCATGCCGGACTTCATGCTCTGGGGCTGGCGCATCCCGTTCCTGATCTCCGCGGCGCTGGTGATCGTCGGCATGGTCATCCGCCTGAAGCTGGAAGAGTCCGAGGACATGAAGCGCCTGCTGCAACAGAAGAAGACCGTGAAGCTGCCGCTGGTGGAAGTGCTGCGCGAGCACTGGCTGATCGTGCTGCTCGGCGCCGGGGTGCTGCCGATCATCCACGTCACCTACTTCAAGAGCACCTTCGCCCTGTCCTGGGCCACCAAGACCCTCGGCTACAGCCAGGGCACCTTCCTCAGCATCATCGTCATCGCCCTGGTGGTGCAGTTCTTCAGCCAGCCGTTCGGCGCGCTGCTGGCCTCGCGCATCGACATGCGCAAGGCGGCGTGCCTGATGGTGCTGCCGGAGTTCATCCTGATGCCGGCGATGTTCTTCGCCGTGGAAACCAAGGTCTACTGGATCGCCGCCGTGGGCATGTGCCTGGCCACGGTGCCCCATGCGATGTTCTACGGCGCGGTGGGCGGCATCCTCGCCCGCGCCTTCCCCGCGCGGGTGCGCTACACCGGGCTGTCGCTGGCCTACCAGCTGTGCTCGCTGCTGGTGGGCGGCGGCACGCCGGTGCTGGCGCAGTGGATACTCAACAGCACCGGCAGCATCGTCGGCGTGGCCATCGCCTCGGGGCTCTACGCCCTGGTCTCGCTGACCTGCACCCTGGCGCTGCTGCGCATCACCGGCTTCCGGGCCGGCGAGCTGTCCAGCGCCGAACGCGCCGACGCCCGCGAACTGGCCGCGGGCGCAGCGGTGGAGCCCGACGCTCCCGAGCGCGGCCGGCCGTTGCCCGCCGGCCCGCACCCGGCCTGAATCAGGCCTCCTCGAAGTGCATCTCCGGCGGCTGCTGACGGAAGCCGCCGGTGAGCACGGCCAGGTACAGCACCCCGGCGGTGAGCCAGGCCAGGCCCAGGTAGATGGCCAGGTGGTCGAGGCTGGCCATCAGCCACAAGTCGGCGACCAGGCCGATCAGCGGGAAGGCCAGGAACAGCACCGCGCCGCGCAGGCCGCGTTCGCCGCGGGCGATCCAGTAGTGGAAGATCACCGACAGGTTGACCAGGCTGAAGGCCAGGAAGGCGCCGAAGTTGATGAACGAGGTGGAGGTGGTCACGTCCATCTCCAGCGCCAGCAGGGCCACCACGCCGCACAGCACGATGCTGCCCACCGGGGTGCCGAAGCGTTCGCTCAGGGTGCCGAAGAAGGCCTTGGGCAGCACGCCGTCGCGGCCCATGGCGAACAGCAGGCGCGAGGCGCTGGCCTGGGCCGACAGGCCGGAGGTGAACTGGCCGACGATCAGGCCGATGAGGAAGAGGCTGACGAAGAGGTCGCCACCGATGTTGCGGGCGATCTCGTAGGCGGCCGAGTCGGCGTTCTGGAACTCGGTGGACGGGTGCGCGAGCTGCACGAAGTAGCTGGCGGCGATGAAGATAAAGCCGCCGATCAGGGTGATCAGCAGGATGGCGCGCGGGATGTTCTTGCGCGGCTCGTGGGTTTCCTCGGTCAGGGTGCTGACCGCGTCGAAGCCCAGGAACGAATAGCAGGCGATGGCCGCGCCGCTCATGATCAGCGGCAGTTGCACGCCTTCCTTGAAGAAGGGTTCCAGCGACCACAGCGGCTTGCTGGCGTCACCCAGCACGTAGTGCACCGCCAGCAGCACGAAGGCCGCCAGCACCAGGAACTGCACCAGCATCAGCACGCTGTTGACGTTCTTCGCCAGGCGCAGGCCGATGACGTTGATGCCGGTGGTCACGCCGATGAAGGCCAGCACCCACAGCGCCTGGGGCACCGCCGGGAAGGCCGAGTGCAGGTAGGCCGCGCCGATCAGCCAGATGGCCATGGGCAGGAACAGGTAGTCCAGCAGCACGCCCCAGCCGGCGAGGAAGCCCAGCTTGGGGCTGATGGACTTGCGCACGTAGGTGTAGGCCGAGCCGGCCACCGGGAAGGCGGCGGCCATGCGCCCGTAGCTGAGGGCGGTGAAGAGCATCGCCACCGAGGCCACGAGGTAGGCCGCGGGCACCACGCCGCCGGTGGTGTCGGCGAGGATGCCGAAGGTGCCGAGGACGATGATGGGGGTCATGTAGGCGATGCCGAACAGCACCACCGAACCCAGCGAGAGGGTGCGCTTGAGTCGAGCCATTGAGTGCTTACTCCGAGTTGTGTTTGTTATGGCAGAGTCGAAATCGACGCGTGCAAAGGCGGCGCCCCTCACCCGGGAGCCGCCTGGCGGGAGGGACGCTCCCGCCGGTACTTCTTGGCTGGATCGTTGGCGCGGCCCTGCGCCTTCCGGGGCTCAGCCCGGAATCAGCAGCTCGCGCAGGCCGTCGGCGTGCTCGCGCGTCTCGCCGGGCAGCACGAAGCGGCGCTCGGCGATGTAGCTGTAGTCGCGGCGCGCCTGCTGCAGGCGCGCCAGGTCCAGTTCCACGCGCATCCGGCATTCCTCGCGGCCGGCCTCGCAGAGCAGTTGGCCGAAGGGGTCGACCACCGCGCTGCCGCCGGCGAACACCAGACCGCCGTCGCCTTCGCCGACGCGGTTCACCATCACCGCGTAGGCCTGGTTCTCCATGGCCCGGCCGGTGATCGCGGTGCGGTGGGTGGGGCCGTAGGGGTCCATGTTGCCGTTGGTCACCAGGATCAGCTCGGCGCCCAGTTGGCCGAGGGCGCGGGCGCTTTCCGGGAACTCGATGTCGAAGCAGATCAGGATGCCCACCCGCACGCCCTTGAACAGCGCGGTGGCGTAGCGGTCGCCGGGGGTGAAGATGCCGCGGTCGGAGGCCCACAGGTGGGTCTTGCGGTACTTCAGGGCGATGCCCTCGGGGGTGACCAGCAGCGTGGTGTTGTAGAAGCGGCCGTCGTCGCCGGCCTCGGCGATGCCCACCACCACGGCCACGTCGCGCTCCCGCGCGGCCTGCTGCACGGCGCGCACGCTGGGGCCGTCCAGCGGCTCGGCCAGGCGGGCGACGTTGTCCTCGGTGGGGAAGCCCATCAGCTGGGTCTCGGGGAACACCACCAGGTCGGTATCCGCGGCGCAGGCGCGGATCGCCGCCAGGGTACGCCCGAGGTTGTAGGCGGTGTCGCCGTCGCGGCCGGCCAGTTGGACGAGTTCGACCTTCATTGCAGCTCCTGTCGTTCTTGTTGCGGGCTCGTTCGCCGCGCGGGGTGGATCGGCCATCCTGGCGGGAAGCATGACCGCCCGGCGCAAAAGGGTCAGAATGCGCGCCGGGCCGGTGCAAGGCATTCACCGAGTATGCAGTTCGCCATCGCGCCCGGGTAATTACGCCCACGTGGTAACCCAACAGGGGTAGAGGCATGAACCTTACGCTGCAGGACATCGCCTGGCACCGCTCGGTCGGGCAACTGATCGAGACGCTGGACAAGCCCAACTTCTGGCTCGCCCTGGTGCGCCTGCTGAACGAGTATGTGCCATTCGACAGCTGGGTGGCGCTGCTCTTCAGCAACGGCCGCCCGCAGGTGTTCGCCGAATGCCCGGGCGAGGACGGCGGCCCCGACCCGCTGTTCCAGGACTACCTCAAGGGCCTGTACCTGCTCGACCCCTTCTACATCGCCAGCCGCGAGGCCCCGGGCAGCGGCCTGCTGCGCCTGGCCGACGTGGCCCCGGAATGCTTCGAGCAGACCGACTACTACCAGCGCTACTTCCGCCTCAACGTGGTGGCCGACGAGGTGCAGTTCAACGTGCAGCTCGACGCCGAGCGCACCCTGTGCCTGTCCCTGGGCAGCAAGGGCCGCTTCAGCGCCGAACAGGCCGCCCTGCTCGACCTGCTGCGCCCCTGGGTGGCCGGCCTGATGCGCCAGCGCATGGCCTTCGAACGCGAACTGCTGGAACAGGCCACCCCACCGGCGCCCCGCTGGCAGAGCCGCCTGGAAGAAACCGTGGAACGCCTGGAAACCCCGCTGACGGCGCGCGAGCTGGAAGTGGGCCGGCTGATGCTCAGCGGCTGCTCCAGCAAGGAGATAGCCCGCAAGCTGGCGATCTCGGCGGAGACGGTGAAGGTGCACCGCAAGCACATGTACAGCAAGCTGGGGATCAAGTCGCAGTCGGAGTTGTTTTCGTTGTTCCTGCAGGCGCAGGGGTAAGGGGCGTCGCCGGGCTTCGGTGCATAGGCCGGCGGCGGATAACCGCGAACGGTTATGCGCCCTACTACCTGCCGGCTGACGCGGCGTTATCCGTCCACGCCGAACGGCTCCCTCTCCCTCCGGGAGAGGGCTGGGGTGAGGGCAATGGACTTCGCCGACACTCCACTGCCAGCCCCGTACTCCGCCCCCCCCCCCCCCCCCCCCCCCCCCCCCCCGGGGGGGGGGGGGGGGGGGGGGGCAATGGACTTCGCCGACACTCCACTGCCAGCCCCGTACTCCGCCCCCCCCCCCCCCCCCCCCCCCCCCCCCCCGGGGGGGGGGGTGGGGGGGGGGCCGCTCTTGAACCCAACACACCAAAACCACCAACCAGCCCCAATCGACCATCCCCCCAAACAGGTCCATGCTTGAACAAAGGAGGACCACAACCATGACCCTCAGCGTCTTCGACATGTTCAAGCCCGGCGTCGGCCCGTCCAGCTCGCACACCGTCGGCCCCATGCGCGCCACCCGCGAGTTCGTCGAGCGCCTGCGCGCGGCCGACCTGCTGACCCGCGTAACGCGCGTGGAGGTGAACCTCTACGGCTCGCTCAGCGCCACCGGCAAGGGCCACGCCACCGACCGCGCCTGCCTGATCGGCCTGCTCGGCATCGACCCGGCGGACGCCGACCCCGCCGCCCTGGCGCCGCTGGTGGACGCCATCTTCGCCGAACACAGTCTGGCCCTGGACGGCGAGCACGTCATCGACTTCAGCCCCGGCCGCGACCTGGTGTTCCACGACGGCAGCCTGCCAGCCCACCCCAACGGCATGCGCCTGCGCGCCCTGGACGCCGCCGGCCACCTGCTGGCCGAGCGCACCTGCTACTCGGTGGGTGGCGGCTTCGTGGTCGACGAGGCCGACTTCAACACCGACCGCGCCCTGCCCGACAACCCCATGCCCTACCCCTTCCACAGCGCCGAGGAACTGCTGCGGCTGTGCCATGCCCACGGCTTCCGGCGCATCAGCGACCTGATGTGGGCCAACGAGCTGAGCCTGCGCAGCGAAGAACAGATCCACGCCGGCCTTGCGCACATCTGGGCGGAAATGCAGGCCTGCGTGCGCCGCGGCCTGGAGACCGAGGGCACCCTGCCCGGCGGCCTCAAGGTGCGCCGCCGCGCGCCCATGCTCTACCGCCGCCTGAACGAGGCCGGCAGCGGCAACCTGATCGCCAGCACCCTGGGCGCCATGGACTGGGTGGACCTCTGGGCCCTGGCGGTGAACGAGGAGAACGCCGCCGGCGGCCGCGTGGTGACAGCCCCCACCAACGGCGCAGCCGGCATAGTCCCGGCGGTGCTGCACTACTACGCCCACTACCAGGCCGACGCGCCCATGGACGCCATCGAGCGCTACCTGCTGACGGCCGCCGCCGTCGGCATCCTGTGCAAGCTCAACGCCTCCATCTCCGGCGCCGAGGTGGGCTGCCAGGGCGAGGTCGGCTCGGCCTGCGCCATGGCCGCGGCGGGCCTGGCCGAAGTGCTGGGCGGCAGCCTGGAACAGGTGGAGAACGCCGCCGAAATCGGCCTGGAACACAACCTCGGGCTGACCTGCGACCCGGTCGCAGGGCTGGTCCAGGTACCCTGCATCGAGCGCAACGCCATGGCCTCGCTCAAGGCCATCAACGCCGCCCAACTGGCCCTGCGCGGCGACGGCCAGCACCTGGTGTCGCTGGACAAGGCCATCGACACCCTGCGCGACACCGGCCGCGACATGATGGACAAGTACAAGGAGACCTCGAAGGGCGGCCTGGCGGTGAACGTGATCGCCTGCTGAGCACGACCGCCTGGTCGGAAATCGGACAAAACACCATTAACCACCTAGTTAATTAGCTTGCTAAGGGTATAATTCGCACTCCCACACTGCGAGATTCCCGGCATGAGACAAGCACAGCGCGCCTCTGGCGCCAGCACCTTCATTCTGGTCGGCCTGGGGGTGGTCATCGCCCTCCTCGGCCTCGCCCTGGCCGCCGGCGGCGCCCGCCTGGCCAGCCTGGGCGGTTCCTGGTACTTCCTCATCGGCGGCCTGGCCATGGCCCTGTCCGGCGTCCTGCTGGCGCTGCGCAAGCCGGCCGGCGCCTGGCTGTTCGCCGCCTTCCTGGCGGGCACCGCCCTCTGGGCCCTGGCCGACGCCGGGCTGGCTTTCTGGCCGCTGTTCTCGCGGCTGTTCATGTTCGGCGCCATCGGCCTGGCGGTGGCGCTGGTCTACCCCATGCTGCTGCGCGCCTCCGGCGGCGTCGGCGGGCGTGGCGCCTATGGCGTGGCCGCGGTGCTCGCCGTGCTGCTGGCGGTGGCCGCCGGCAACATGTTCGTCGCCCACCCCAGCGTCGCCCCCACAGGCGACGGCCCGGGGCTGACGCCGGTGGACCCGGCCCACGCGCAGAAGGACTGGGCCCACTACGGCAACACCGAGGGCGGCAGCCGCTTCGCCGCGCTGGACCAGATCAACCGTGGCAATGTCGACAAGCTCAAGGTGGCCTGGACCTACCACACCGGTGACGTGGCCGAGAGCGACGGCAACGGCGCCGAGGACCAGCTCACCCCGCTGCAGGTCGGCGACAAGGTGTTCATCTGCACCCCGCACAACGACCTGATCGCGCTGGACGCCGACACCGGCAAGCAGCTGTGGAAGAACCAGATCAACGCACAATCCAAGGTCTGGCAGCGCTGCCGCGGCCTGGCCTACTTCGACGCGACCAAGGCCGTCGTCCAACCCACCCAGCCCAACAGCACGCCGGTCACCGCCGTCAGCGTGCCGGCCGGCGCCAACTGCCAGCGCCGCCTGCTGACCAACACCATCGACGCCCGCCTGATCGCCGTGGACGCCGACACCGGCGCCTTCTGCCAGGGCTTCGGCAACAACGGCCAGGTGGACCTCAAGGCCGGCCTGGGCGACGTGCCCGACTCCTACTACCAGCTCAGCTCCGCGCCGCTGATGGCCGGCACCACCGTAGTGGTCGGCGGGCGCGTGGCGGACAACGTCCAGACCGACATGCCCGGCGGCGTGATCCGCGGCTTCGACGTCATCAGCGGGCAGATGCGCTGGGCCTTCGACCCGGGCAACCCGCAGGACAAGCAGGCCCCGGCGCCGGGCAGCACCTACGTGCGCAGCACCCCCAACAGCTGGGCGCCGATGTCCTACGACGCGGCGATGAACACCGTGTTCCTGCCCATGGGCAGCTCCTCCACCGACATCTACGGCGTGGAGCGCACCAAGCTCGACCACACCTACGGCGCCTCGATCCTCGCCGTGGACGCCACCACCGGCGCCGAGAAGTGGGTGTTCCAGACCGTGCACAACGACCTCTGGGACTTCGACCTGCCCATGCAGCCGAGCCTGGTGGACTTCCCCGTGGCCGACGGCAAGCGCGTGCCGGCCGTGGTGATCGGCACCAAGGCCGGGCAGATCTACGTGCTCGACCGCGCCACCGGCAAACCGTTGACCCAGGTCGACGAAGTGCCGGTGAAAGCCGCCAACATCCCCAACGAGCCCTACTCGCCGACGCAGCCCAAGTCGGTGGGCATGCCGCAGATAGGCGCGCAGACCCTCACCGAGTCGGACATGTGGGGCGCCACGCCCTATGACCAGCTGCTGTGCCGCATCGACTTCAAGAAGATGCGCTACGACGGCCTCTACACCGCGCCGGGCACCGACCTCTCGCTGAGCTTCCCCGGCTCCCTAGGCGGCATGAACTGGGGCAGCATCTCCACCGACCCGGTGCACGGCTTCATCTTCGTCAACGACATGCGCCTGGGCCTGTGGGTGCAGATGGTCCCCTCGGCCAACAAGGGCCAGGCCGCTTCCGGCGGCGAGGCGCTGAACACAGGCATGGGCGCGGTGCCGCTCAAGGGCACGCCCTACGCGGTGAACAAGAACCGCTTCCTCTCGGTGGCCGGCATCCCCTGCCAGGCGCCGCCCTTCGGCACCCTCAGCGCCATCGACCTGAAGACCCGCAAGGTCGCCTGGCAGGTGCCGGTGGGCACGGTCGAGGACACCGGCCCGCTGGGCATCCGCATGCACCTGCCGATCCCCATCGGCCTGCCGACCCTCGGCGGCACCCTGTCCACCCAGGGCGGCCTGGTGTTCATCGCCGGCACCCAGGACTTCTACCTGCGCGCCTACGACAGCGGCAACGGCAAGGAAATCTGGAAGGCCCGCCTGCCCGTGGGCAGCCAGGGCGGCCCGATGACCTACGTCTCGCCCAAGACCGGCAAGCAGTACATCGTGGTCACCGCCGGCGGCGCCCGCCAGTCGCCGGACCGCGGCGACTACGTGCTGGCCTACGCCCTGCCCTGAACCACGCGCCCGCCACTCCGGCGGGCGCCTTCTTCCGGCGCGGCCCAGGGCCGCGTCTCCCCTCATCCGGTAAGTGTCCCGTCATGCGATTCCCCTCCACCTCCCTGCGCCTGCTGCTGGGCGCCGCCTGCCTCACCCCGTCCCTGGCGCTGGCCGACGACCCACTCGAACGCTCGACGCTGAGCGGCGACTGGGGCGGCCTGCGCCACGAACTGGACGACCAGGGCATCCGCTTCACCGGCGAATACAGCGGCGAGACTGTGTACAACGCCGACGGCGGCCTCAAGCGCTCGGCGCGCTACTCGCAGAACCTCAAGCTCGGCGTGCGCTTCGACCTGAGCAAGCTCTACGGCCTGGACAACGGCGGCCTGGTGCAACTGACCGTGAACGACCGCCGCGGCAACGACGGCTCCGGCGACCTGGTCGGCAACCGCCTGCCGGTGCAGGAAAACTACGGCGGCCTCTACACCCGCCTCACCGAACTGAGCTACGAGCGCAGCCTGTTCACCCCGGCGCTGGACGTGAAGCTCGGCTACATGGCCATGGGCAACGACCTCGGCGGCCTGGACAGCGGCATCCTCTGCAACTTCATGAACGCCGGCTTCTGCGGCCACCCGCTGAACATGTCCGGCGGCAGCGGCTGGAGCAACTACCCCAACGCCCACCTGGGCGTGCGCCTGAAATACAGCTTCTCGCCGGCCTGGCAGCTGCGCGTGGCGGCCTTCGACGTCGACCCCGAGAGCAACGGCAACTCCAGCCGCGCCTGGCACCTCACGCCCAAGCACAGCACCGGCACCGTGGTGCCCGTCGAACTGGTCTACAAGCGCCTCGACGAACTGCCCGGCGAGTACAAGCTGGGCTGGTACTACGACAGCTCCGACGCCCAGCGCATCGGCAGCGACGAGAAGGTCGCCGGGCGCGGCGGCCACTATCTGCTCGCCGACCAGGCCGTGTGGCACACGCCGGGTCGCCCGGGGCAGAGCCTGCACCTCTTCGGCCAGGCCTCGGTGGCCAGCTCGGCGGCCTCGCCCTTCAGCAAGTGGTACAGCGCAGGCGTGGTGCTCTACCAGCCCTTCGCCAGCCGCCCGCGCGACACCCTCGCCCTGGGCTTCGGCCGCGCCGTGCCCAACCCGCGCAGCCGCGAAGTGCAGGAAGACAACGCCCTGGCCAACGGCCAAGCCTACCCCGAGCTGGACAACGCCGAACGCCTGGTCGAACTGAGCTACGGCTTCCAGGCCACGCCCTGGCTGCTGCTGCGCCCGGACGTGCAATACGTGATCGAGCCAGGCGCCTTCTCCGGGCAAAGCATCGACAACGCCCTGGTCTTCGGCCTGCAGGTCAAGGCCACGCTCTGAGCCGCAGCGCCGGCCGCTAGCGAACGGCGGCCGGCGCGCCAATATTGCAGTTCGCGCCACAAGCTTTCTCAGCGACAGAAAATATCGTTAGCTTGCTTTCTTTTTTCCCCGCTTCGGGCTAAGTTCGGCCTCGCAAGCCTTCCACAGCATAAGAATCCGCCCGCAACGCCCAGCCCATTGACCTTCGCCCGAGCACAGCGGCGCAACGCCTGCCATGCTCAATGGCGGTCCGCTGCGCCATGCCGGCAGCCCACCCCCGTGATCAAGCCCGACGACTGGAGATTCCATGAACCTGTCGCTGCTAAGCCGTTACGCCTTCTTCGCCGCTTGTGTGCTCTTCACCCTGTTCAGCCTGCCCTTCCTCGGGCACGACTGGGTCTGGCCCTTCACCCTGGTGACCCTCGCCCTCAGCCTGCTGGGTGTGTTCGACTTGCTGCAGGCGCCCCACGCGGTAAGACGCAACTACCCCATCCTCGGCAACATCCGCTACCTGGTCGAAGGCATCCGCCCGGAAATCCGCCAGTACCTGCTCGAAGGCGACCGCGAGGCCCTGCCCTTCTCCCGCGCCCAGCGCGGCCTGGTGTACGCCCGCGCCAAGCAGGAAACCGCCGACAAGCCGTTCGGCACCCTCATCGACGTCTACGAGTCCGGCTTCGAATTCATCGCCCACTCCATCCGCCCGGCGCCGCTGGCCGACCCCAGCACCTTCCGCGTGATGGTCGGCGGGCCCGAGTGCAAGCAGCCCTACTCCATCTCGGTGTTCAACATCTCCGCCATGAGCTTCGGCGCCCTCAGCGCCAACGCCATCCGCGCGCTGAACAAGGGCGCGCGCATGGGCAACTTCATCCACGACACCGGCGAAGGCAGCATCAGCCCCTACCACCGCGAGTACGGCGGCGACCTGACTTGGGAACTGGGCAGCGGCTACTTCGGCTGCCGCGGCGACGACGGCCGCTTCGACGCCGAGCGCTTCGCCGCCCAGGCCGCCAGCCCGCAGGTGAAGATGATCGAAATCAAGCTCAGCCAGGGCGCCAAGCCCGGCCACGGCGGCATCCTGCCGAAAGAGAAGCTCACCGCCGAAATCGCCGCCACCCGCGGCGTGCCCATGGGCCAGGACTGCGTGTCGCCGTCCAGCCACAGCGAATTCAGCACGCCCAGGGAACTGCTCGACTTCATCGTCCGCCTGCGCGAACTCTCCGGCGGCAAGCCGGTGGGCTTCAAGCTGTGCATCGGCCACCCCTGGGAATTCATGGGCATCGCCAAGGCCATGCACGAAACCGGCATCCTCCCCGACTTCATCGTGGTCGACGGCAAGGAAGGCGGCACCGGCGCCGCCCCGGTGGAATTCGTCGACCACATGGGCCTGCCGATGCGCGAAGGCCTGCTGTTCGTGCACAACACCCTGGTCGGCCTGAACCTGCGCGACAAGATCCGCGTCGGCGCCAGCGGCAAGGTGGTCAGCGCCTTCGACATCGCCAGCGTACTGGCCATGGGCGCCGACTGGGCCAACTCCGCCCGCGGCTTCATGTTCGCCATCGGCTGCATCCAGAGCCAGAGCTGCCACACCAACAAATGCCCCACCGGCGTAGCCACCCAGGACCCACTGCGGCAACGCGCCCTGGTGGTGCCGGACAAGGCCGAACGCGTCTACAACTTCCACCGCAACACCCTGAAAGCCCTGGCCGAAATGCTCGCCGCCGCCGGCCTGCGCCACCCCTCGGAAGTGGAAGCCAAACACCTGGTGCGCCGAGTGTCGTCCAGCGAAATCCGCCTGTTCGCCCACCTGCACTACTTCCTCAAGCCGGGCGAACTGCTAAGCGGCAATATCGAAGGGGAGTTCTACGAGCGCATGTGGCGCATGGCGCGCAGTGACAGCTTCGAGGCCAATGGGGCCTGATCCTGAGGAGATCGGCAGAGCGAACAGGTCGGTGGCCGGTAGCTATTGGCCAGGAGCAGATTGCCTATCCAAAATTCTCGCCCCAGCCGCCGCCCTGTTCCGTCCGATTGACAGCCCCGCGGCAACTCCCTAACGTTGCCTCGCCGCCCAACCTGGGCGGTACGGGATTGGCGTCCCGTACTCGGTAGGCGCAGGAGACTTTGTCCTGCGCCTGGCACGGCTGCACCCGCGTTATGGGAGGGCCGTGTGGGGCATCTTCGGATGCGCCGGTCCGAGTCCGGTACGCCAACCTGCACGGTCCGCCCACCCTGATTGGCGTCAGGGCGCGGAAAACCAGCCTACTCGGAGATTTTCCCATGCATATCGCATCCGCTGTTCTACCCCACCCTCTCAAGAACACCGCCCCGTCGGAGCTTTACGACGCTGCCCAATCCCGCCAATCGGCCTTGGTCAATCTGCTGCGCCTGCTGGCCGGCGCGCCGGACCTGGGTTCGCCCGCCGAGGATGTGCTGGACGGCGCCTTCTGCGCGCTGGAGTACCTGGCGGCCGATGCCGAGCGGTTGTATGCCGCCGCTGAGGAACGCGGCCGGGCGTAAGGGGCGTGACGTGAAGCGCTATCCGCCAGGAGTGGGTGGCGCTTCAATCCCGTAGGCGCAACTGTCGTGCTGACTGCGCCGAGGCGCTCTTCGTAGGATGGGTTGAGTTTGCGAAACCCATGCGGTCATGGCGATGGGTATCGCTTCGCTCAACCCATCCTACGAGGTCCAGTGTTTGCTGAAGCTCGCTCCTACGAGAAGCCGTGCGTCCTGAGACCGAGCGGACCTTGTCCGCGATAGCCGGACTCACCGGCGCGATTCGCGGATGAGATCCACTCCTACGGGCGGCCACACACCGAGCCTCTTGTAGGAGCGCGCCCTGCGCGCGAATCCCGGGCGCGTACAAAAAGCCGCATTACTGCACCAGCTTGTGTGTCGACCTCCCAAACCAGGAAGACCAGAAGCTGGACGGTGAGCTGGTAGCGCGCCATCAGGTTGACCACGGTGTAGTCGTCCTGCCCCACTCGGCTGTTGTAGCGGCTGAAGTACAGCGAGTTGCTGGAGTTCCAGCTGGCACCGCCGCCCAGGGTCAGGCGGTTCCAGTCGCCGGTCAGTATGAGGGTGAGCTTTTCGGCGGTAGCGGTGGGCCGAAGATTGCCGTAAGGGGATGGTTATCCGCCAGGAGCGGACAAGCCCTTTCGTGTGGCGTCTTCAGTGATCTACCTCAACACTGGCCAGGTTCGAATCCCGCAAAGTGCCTTTTTCACTCCCCTGGAGAACCCTCATGTTTCCCGAGTTCCGCGAAAAGATTTCTCGCCTCAAGACCGAGGATCCGCACTTTGCAAAGCTCTTCCATAGCCACAACGAGCTCGACCAGGAGATCAAGAACATGGAAGCGGGCATCACTCCCGCAACCCACGACACCATCGAGTCGCTGAAGAAGCAGAAGCTGCAGCTCAAGGACGATCTCTACGAAATTCTGCGCAAGAAAGATGGCTGCCAATGCGGACATGGCTGCGGCGGTTGACTAGCCCCGAGGCATAGATCCCGGCCTTCGATGCAAAGCCGTTGAATCAAGCCAACGACCACGGGCCCCGACTACCGCAACAATTCACCGATAATGAAACCCCTGCTACTAGCTGGGGTTTCATCATTTCAGCCCCTGCCCTACCTGCGGCACAACGCCGTTGAATTGATCCTGCCAAGGTCCCCTGCCTCGTCTTCTTCGGATACCAGGTCACCACGTAGTAGCCGAACCACCGGTTGAATCCACAGCCGGAAGCAAACCTTTCATGTGTAGAAAATCGAACCCTTGAAACCACTATGACAGAACAGCCCAGTGCGTCCTGTTGCTCGAGTTTTCGCAGGCTCCAAAACTGGGTTCGTGGCTTTCTGGCTCGTTGATTTCGACATGTTGAGCGGCAGCTTTCGGCCAGTAACTGCCACTCCCCAAAAGAGATCTACGGCCAGAGACAGACTTTCGCTCATGCATTCAGCATGGGGTTGTACTTCTCGAAGCGGAGTTAGCGAATCGAAAAACACGGTATCGCCCGTCCGGTAGGCAGAGCTGCTAAGCGGCCCTGGCCACCACCTCAACCGCCGTCCCGTTTCGTGGACTCTTAGAAGTGGTACTTCTCGAATCGCCTCTTAAATGCTTCCTCCGACCCTTCCATTATGTCGAGGATTGCCGCAGCGGTCTGCTTGAGATCCGTGCCTCCTTGCGCCAAGACTCGACCCTTCCCACCTTCGGATATCAGCGCGTAGACAAATTCGCTGTCCGCGTTGACTGGTAGGTTGGCGTTATGGGTTGCCAGAATGAGCTGGCGCTGGGTTTTGGACTGCCTCAGCAGCGGAACCAGATCCTTGTAGATGAAGCTGGTGTCGACCTCGTCTTCCGGTTGATCGATGACTATTGGGCCGTCCCCTCGGACCAGCAACAGATTGAGAATTGCGGTGTTGCGCTGCCCTTCGGACAACTGGTTGCCCTCAACGCTGCCAATGAGGGTGTGATCTTGCCGGTAGAGCTCGATGTCGATCAGATCTGGCACTCGTGATACACGCAGCGTGCGCCATTTTTCCTGAACAGTTGCCAGGTAAGCGGGTAGATCTGTTTTGAATTGCTGCAGGATGCTCGGCAACCTAGAGGTATCCTCCATCACCCAATCGATGTACTCCCAGGGACTGGGCTTCTGAGGAGGAGAAGAGGCAAGGAAACCACTGAACAAGTACTCGCCGATCCCGTCCCACTCTCTTCCAACCCGCGATCGGCGGTCGGGCTCCAAAGTCCCCCAGAACAACATGAACGCCAATCTATTGGCCATGGGGGTGATGGTGACGCGAATGGTCTTTTTAGTTTTCTCCGTGATATCCAATGCGGCCTGCTGGCGCAGCCTGCACTGCTCCGCCCAGATCCCAAAAAGCCGACTCAGCGATTGTTCCAATTCCTCGGGAGTCTTCTCCAGCGCCTTCCACTGCAGCTCCTTATCTTCCACGCTTCGTTGCTTGGCTTGCCTGGTTCGATCCAGATCCTGAAGGCGACTGACATCACTAGGCTGAACTCCTTTTGCCGCGCATGCCGTGATGAATTTGGAATGAGCAGCGTCCAGGTCCGCAGATATCTCGCACCATTGCGGGTTCTCGGAGAACAGAGTGGCGAAATCGTTCCGCATCTCGGTGAGCAGCGTATCCAGTTTCTGTTGATAGGTCGCTCGGTGTGTAGCTACCTTGGCTGTCTGCTCGGTGAACCAGCCAGAATGTGGCCAGGCCTCAGTAACTGCAGCTGGGGAGCCTTCCGCAGAAGTGAAACTTTCCAGGGCTTTCTCGACTGCAATGACATCTTTTTCGAAACTATCACATAGATTTTGGAAGTAGCGCTTAGCGTGGGTCGCGCGCTGGTAGGCTGCCGCCTCACCCTGAACCTCCTTGCGGGCTTGCCATTGTCGATCAATCTCGACGAGCTCTTGCTTCAGGCCGTCAAGTTCATGCTCGATAGCGCGCATCTGATCCTGTGCGGCGAACAGTCGCTTGATGTCAGCAGCAACTGTACGTTCCTCGCCTTGAAGCTTTTCGAGCTCAGCTGCGCATATCTCGTCGATCAGTTCCAGCAACTGAGATTGCCCGCCTGGTGCGGTGAGCTCACTCAACTGTTGCTGGCTGTAAAACTGAATCGGCAGATGGCGCAGGTACGCTGAGAGATCGTATGCAGTCCCTACTATCAGCGACAGGTCATCGCTGGGCGAATAGCGCAGCACGTCAACCTGGCCCGGAATACCTTCCCACTCGACCAGAATCTCAGTGTCAGTAGTGAAGGTCTGTTTTGCTCGCTCTGCCTTGAACTTCGCTTTTTCAGAAATGGCGTCCGTCTCGTCTCGTGCAAACATGATGCGCAAGAGCTCTAGAATCGTCGATTTCCCGGTACCACGAGCGCCAATTAGTGTATTGAGGTTGCGCGAAAAGTTGACTGTCTGGTCTTCTAGGTACTTTAGCCCTTTCACCGTTATCGAGACGATCCGCGGAAAAGTCTCGCTCTCGCCGGGGCTCTTCTTCTCCAAGCTGATCCTCGAGTCGGAATCGAGGAAGGCCTGCTTGAGCGCAGCGATGGACGGACGCGAGCATTTGACCCAGGTGTGGCGGTAGCCCAAAGAGTTGGGCTTAGGGTTACCGTGCTCATCCACTTTCAGCGACTTTGCGTCTGAGGACTGCACGTAGGCCGGCTGCTTTCCAGGGCGAGCCCAGTCTCTATTTTTGCCAGTCAAGATGTCCGAGATCTTCTGCCCCGGTGGGTACTGAGTAACCTCCAGTGCCAACAGACCTGGCAGTTGGTAATCCTGGCGGTAGTTGGGGCGCTGAAGCAGGCCGTCCTCTTGATCAGCGTGGGCTGCAATCACGATGCCGCCATTGTCGTCCTGTACGATTTTCAACAACTTCGCCAAGCTGATTGGAGAGTCTTCACGTCTCAGTGGCGTCGGCAAACCTCTTTCAAACCGTTGCGACTCTGGCAGGCCCAGCTGAATGAGCACTTTGTTCACACGCTCAAGGTCGCTGGATTTCTTGGCGGGTTCGAACAGGCAAAGCACGTGATAGCCGATATCAACTTCAAAGCCGGGCAGGATGTGAATCGCCTCGCGCCCCAGCTCTGCGGCGATTGACTTGTTCTGCTCAATCAGATGAGTCAGAAACCAATCTCTGGGGTCAGTCTGACCAGAAAAGTTGTGGTCAGTGATGCCAATAATCTGTAGCTCGAGCTCATGGCACCTTCTGAGGAAAGCCTGCGCCTTGCTGCTGATTTCGCGCTCATCGTAGACACCCTCGGCCTTTGGTCTGCGAGGGTTGCCTAGTCGGAGGTCTGTGTCGCTCCAGTGCTTGCTGTCTTCAGGTGTCTGAACCTGAAAGTCAGCTTTGAACCATCGCATTCCTTGGTACTGGCCCATCGCGGATCTCTAGAAATTACTGGGGTGCGGGAAAAGGCAGCCTAAAAGGCCATCACGACCATCTGCAATAGGCAGATGGTCGTGATGGCCGAGGGTAGTCAAGCTTCTTCGCTAGCTGCTCTCTCCCAAGGGCAGCAATAGGTCCAGGCTGTGCGAAAACCTGAGCGGCTCTTCGAAGAGCGCGTTCCTACGTGAAATCTGAAAAGGCTTGGCTATTCAGCAACCCAGAACCCGCATAGAAACGCGAAATCGAGGTTGTTTTTTAACCAACTGGACCGATCCGGAGGTTTTCACACAGCCTGGGTCGGAAGCAACCCCATCGCCAAAAGCAGTTATCGGTCAAAAACAGTCTGGGAAATAGAGAGATCTACTTTTCTGCCCTCGAATAAAAACCAAGCAACTCGCCAACTAACCACAGCGGCCCTTCCCTGGGCCGCTATCCCGCAGAACGTGGGACGAAGCCTCAGTCCCGCGCCAACACCGCCCTGACCGCCCCTAGCAACACTGCCTCAGCATCAGCCGCCGCACCCTGCAAACGCCAAGCCACATGCTGATCCGGCCGCACCAGCAGGCATCCATCCTCGTCGATCTCCCGCAGCCGCGCCCAGTCGCCATAGCTGTCTTCGTAATCGAGACCGAGGCCGATACGGCGCACCGCCAGGTCGATACCCAGCTCGCGCCCCAGCGTCTCGGCAGCTCGGCACCAGGCATCGCCGCCGTGGCCGGTGAGCAGGGTCAGGCGGCCCTGGCCGCAGAGGTCGAGGGTGGACAGCTTGCGCCCAGCGGTGTCGTGCAGCCAGGCGTGCGGCAGGTGGGCGCCGGGCCAGGTGGTGGGGTGGTAGTAGAGTTCGCGGTCGCGGGTGTAGGCCGGTTCTTCGCTGCCGTCGGCGAGTACCGCGCCACTGCGATAGCGCTGCCCCAGTTCCACGCCGTGGCAGCTGAACTGGTAGTGCTGCAGCTGGATGGCCTTTTCCAGGGCGGCGCGGCGTTCGCGGCCCAGCGGGCTGTCGGCGCTCAGTTCGTGCAGGCTGTTCCAGCCCTCGGCCTCGCTCTGGCCCGGCTTGAAGCCCAGGGCGTTGGAGATCGGCAGCATGTTGCGCACACTTTCCATGGCCCGGTCCACCACCTGGCGGCCGACGGGCTGGCGCTCGGCGCAGTAGCTGTCCAGCAGCCCGGGGCCGGCCTGGCCCTTGAGCACCAGGGCCAGTTTCCAGGCCAGGTTGTAGGCGTCCTGCACCGAGGTGTTGGTGCCCAGGCCGTTGGCCGGCGGGTGGCGGTGCACGGCGTCGCCGCAGCAGAACACCCGGCCCTCGGCATAGCGCTGGGCGACCACGTGGTTGATCTGCCACTTGCTGGTGGCCAGGATCTCCACCGGGATGTCGGCATCGCCGATCACCCGCCGCGCCCGCTCGATCACCGCGGCCTCGCTGAGGTCCGGCTCGCCCTGGGCGGGGTCGTACATGAACAGCATCACCCATTCGTTCCACGGGCGGACGCAGATGAAGGTGCCGCTGCCGACCCAGTAGTCGTTGCCCGGCTGGACCATCCAGTAGAGCACGCCCGGGCGGCTCTCGCAGTAGCGGCGCAGGTCGGCGCGCAGCCAGACGTTCACCGCGCAGCCCAGGCCCATCTCGCCTTCCAGGGGGATGCCGAGCAGTTCCATCACCCGGCTGCGGGCGCCGTCGGCGCCGATCATGTACTGGGCGCGCACGGTGAATTCGCGCCCGGTGCCGCGGTCGAGAATGCGCGCGGTGACGCCCTCCCCGTCCTGGGTGAAGTCCAGCAGCTCGTTGTTGAAGCGCATCTCGCTGCCCGCGCGCAGGGCCTCGTTGGCGAGGATCGGCTCCATCAGGTGCTGGGGGATGTTGCACATGGCCGAGGGGCTGGCCAGCTCGTAGTCGGACTTGCGCTCGATGGCGTTGCCCCAGGTGAGCAGGCGGCCCAGTTCCTGGCCGCTGAAGCTGGTGGCCCAGACGTTGTTGGCCATCAGCTCGTGGGGGCTGGCGGCGGCCACCACCTGCGCCTCGACGCCCGCGTCGCGGAACACCTCCATGGTGCGCTGGTTGGTGATGTGCGCACGCGGGCTGTTGGCGGTCCAGCGGTACTTGTTGACCAGCAGGTTGCGGATGCCATAGCGCGACAGTAGCAGCGAAGCCGTCAGGCCGGAGGGGCCGCCACCGACGATCAGGACGGGGACTTCGATGACGTGGGAGGTGTTTTGCGGGTTCATGAGCGTGACTCCGTACTCTTGTTCTTGAAATCGGAAAGGTGCCCGCCAGGACGGGCGCACGGGCCTGGGCCCAATTCACGGGGCGCGGACAAGCCGAACCCGTGCCGCCTGCCCTGGCTGCCGGCAAATACGAAGGGAATGCGGACCGGGAGCGACGCGTGCCGGTCCCGGTGTCGAAGCTGAAACGGCCCGGGGCCGGGGCCTCCAGCGCTCTCGACGTAGCCGACGGCAGTCACGGTAATTCCGCAACGATGTTGCCGGTAGTCGCACCAAATGGCCTTCAGCGTTCCATCCTGTGAACGCTGGACGGCGGCAAGCACGGGTGCATTCAAACGCACCCGCGCGTTGATCGTTGGAGACACGTGCAACAAGGGCAGGCACGTCCGTGCTGCCGCCCTCCTCCTCTCTGAAAGGCCCGACCTTGAGCCACCGGACATGCGGTATTGCTAATCCTTCTCGCCTAAATGTAATATTATTACATTGCATAAAGGAGGCACCATGAAACCAGGCATCCACCCCGAATACCGCCCCGTGCTGTTCCACGACACGGCCGCCGACGTGTTCTACCTGATCCGCTCCACCGCGCAGACGGACAAGACCCACACCTACGTCGACGGCAACACCTACCCCTACATGACCCTGGACGTATCGAGCGCCTCGCACCCGGTCTACACCGGCGAGCAGCGCAAGACCAAGGCCGAGGGCCGCGTGGCCGGCTTCAACAAGCGCTTTGCCGGGTTCGTCGGCAACAAGGGGGCGTGATGAAAGTCCTTGCCTCGCTGAAGAAGGCCAAGCTGCGCCACCGCGATTGCCAGGTGGTGAAACGGCGCGGCCGGCTGTACGTGATCTGCAAGTCCAACCCGCGCTTCAAGTGCGTACAGGGCCGGCCGAAGCCGAAGGTCCGGCGTTGAACCCCTGCCGGCCAGCGCCCGCTGCAATGGCGGGGCTGGCCGCTCTCGCCGGCGCGCGGCAGTTGGTGTTCTCCAGCCAGTACGTGGTGTTCCTGTCCTCGGGCCAGCCCACGCCCGGCCCGTAGTCCGTGGCGACGCCGTTGCGATGGTCGGTGATGATTCCCTGCAGGATGTAGACAGTGCCCGGCCTGTCCTTGTGGCCGTGCCCCCGCCCGAGCACGCCGCCGGGCTCGATGGTCGTTTTCCGTCATCGAGAGGACGGGACACTGCGACATCACTCTCCCGCCGCTGTCGCTACTCCCAGCGCGACAGATAGACGATCGCGGCGGCGGCGGCCTCGTCGCAGATCGCCTCGCTGATGTGCCCTTGGGCCAGATAGCCGTATTTCATGCAGGCGAAGGCGATCTCCACCGACAGCGTCGCCGCGTCCGGCTGCTGCGGCAGGCCGGCGAGCACGCCCTGGGCCTGCAGGTAGCCACGCAGGAGGTTGCCGATCATCGCGTCCTTTTCCTCGTGGGCCTTGCGGTCGGTGGGGGTGAAGTTGCCGCGCATCAGCAACGCCGCGGCTGCCGGGTGGGTGTTGTAGTACTCGGCCACGCCGCGGACGATGCGGTGGATCGCGCCTTTCCAGCCCTCGTCCGCCAGCGGCTGCAGGTCGACTATCAGCGCACCGATGCGCTCCATCTGCAGCCGCGCCAGGTGGGCGAAGAGCACGTACTTGTCGGGAAAGAACTGGTAGATGCTCGCCCGCGGTACCCCCGACAGCTTGGAGATTTCAGGGATCGACGCCGCATCGGGCCCGACCTCCCCCAGCAACCGCTCCGCCGCCTCCAGCACCTTGGCGATGCGCGTCTGCGAACGCTCCTGCTGGGGCAGCCGGCCCGCCCTCTTACCCTTGGGTGACGGCAACGGCGCTTGCACATCCGGAAAATCAGACATATGTTATGTTCTTGAAAGTGACAAATGTCATCTTTATAGGTTTACCCACCCTCTCTTGTCCAGTGCGAGGACGTCGATGAGCTACGCAGAACAGACCCAATGGCAGGCGATCCAGGCCTTCCTGCCGCCCGAGTACCGCATCGACAGCACGAACGCGCCGCAGGAAGAATACTGGCCCTGGCGCGGCCACCAGGTGCATCTGGACCGCTATGCCAATCCTGCGGCTGCGGCCAGGGTCATCCTCTTCCACGGCGTCGGCACCAACGGCCGGCAGATGTCCACCATCGCCGGCTTGCCGTTGTTCCGGCAGGGGCTGGAAACCGTGGCCATCGACATGCCCGGCTACGGCGAAACGAAGGTCGCCGCCGGCGCGAAAGTCCGCTACGACACCTGGGTGGAGCTCGCCAGCGCCTTCATCGACCATGAGCGCTTCCGTGATCCCCGGCCGATCTTCCTCTACGGCCTGAGCGCGGGCGGCATGCTCACCTACCACGCCGCCGCGCTGAACGGGCACGTGTCCGGCATCATCGGCATGACCTTCCTCGACCAGCGCGTCCCGCGGGTGCGCGAACAGACCGCGCTCACCCCGCTGATGGGCCGACTGGGCGTTCCGATGATCCACGCCTTGGCGCGCACGCCACTGGCCGGACTGAAGATGCCGATGTGGCTGGCCAGCAAGATGCACACGCTGGTCAACGACCGCGCCGCGCTGAAGGCCTGCCTGAAGGACCCCACCTCGGCCGGCAACTGGGCCAGCCTGCGCTTCCTCAGCGCCTACATGGGCTATGTACCGGCCATCGAGCCGGAGGCCTTCGACGTGTGCCCGGTCCTGCTGACACAGCCAGCGGCCGACCGCTGGACCCCGCTCGCCCTCAGCCAACCCTTCCTGCAGCGCCTCGGCCGCGTCGAGGTGACGACCCGGATGCTGGACAACGCCGGGCACTATCCGCTGGAAGAGCCTGGCCTGGGGCAGATGAACGAAGCGATCGTGGCATTCGTGGAACGGACCCTCGCCAGGCAGGCAAGCGGGTTGCCTGCGGGGCGATGAGCGCCAGCGAACAGACGCCGAAGAACGGGTTCGGAGCCAGGCCGGAGTCATGCGTACTTGAGTAGCTTCATGCATTCGCTCTTGTCTGGTTCGCCACCCAGGCCGCGATCCCAGGTAGGCTACGCCATTGCCGGCGCTCCTTGTCCCTTCGTGTTCTGCCAGTCACGACCGGCAGAGAACGGCCAGAAGTGAAAATGTGCGTTGTGTCCGAGCCCCGATCTGGTTCGGGGGCTCTGAGTCGCCAAATTCGACGATAGAACCCAGCCAAGAAGGAATCCGCCTCCATGGCCTCCCCTGACAAACAGAAGAAGCGTGCCCGACGGGCCAAAGCCAAGGCCAAGCAGAACCGCATGGCCAAATCGAAAGCCCATGACATCCATTCGCTTCTGACCGATCTGCTGGTCAACGATCCGTTCGAGGACTTCGATTTCGACCCGGACGCCTTCGACTTGGAGGACATCAAGGAGAACGGCTTCGACCCGGCATATTTCGACGATCTGTTCCAGGCCATGAGAGACGCAGAAGACATCAGCCTGCTCGCCATGTGCCTGGTGTTCCTGCAATACCCGGTGCTGCAGCTGGTGGTCGCCGAGGAGCCGGAAGAGGCTGCGACCGATTTCATCATGGGCCTGCTGATCGTCTATCGCGCGATCTTCCACGGCGAAGACGAAGACACGGCATTGACCTGGCTCGAAAGCGACGCCTTCCAGCGTGCCTATAACGAAGCGTCGGTGATCCTGCAGAAGAAGAGCGCAAGCGCTTAAAGGACATCGGCGATCCCCCCAGACAGGCCCGCACGCCGAGCCGACAGCCGCCCATTGAAGTGAGAATAATTATCAATTATTGTTCGCGACTTCCGGGTGGGGGGAGTCGGTTTGAGCAAGGATCAGATGGGGCTGTTGTACATGGAGCACAACAGCTGGCTGAAGGGTTGGCTGTACCGTCGCCTGGGCTGCACCAGCCAGGCGGCCGACCTGGCCCAGGACACCTTCCTGCGCCTGCTCCAGGCCCAGCGCAAGACCGGCGATGCCCTCGACCTGCAACGCCCGCGGGCCTACCTGGCCACGGTCGGTCGGCGCCTGGTGTACGACCACTTCCGCCGCCACTCCCTGGAACAGGCCTACCTCGATGTGCTCGCCCGCGTGCCCGAGGCCTTCGCGCTGTCCGCCGAGGACCTCTGGCTGATGCGCGAAACCCTGCAGCAGCTCGACGCCCTCCTCGACCGCTTCAAACCCATGGTGCGCAGCGTCTTCCTGCTGTCCCAGCTCGACGGCCTCACCTACGCCCAGATCGCCCAGCAGCTCGGCATCAGCGAACGCACCGTGAAGCGCCACATGGTCAGCGCCTTCGAGGCCTGCATCCTGTTCGAGGACGACCTGGGATGAGCGGCGACAATGGCGCGCCGATCCGCCCCGAAGTGGCCCGCCAGGCGGCGCACTGGCTGATGCGCCTGCACGAAGGCGCGGCGGACAACGGCCAGCAGCAGGCCTGCAGGCGCTGGCGCGCGGCCGACCCGGAACACGAGCGAGCCTGGCAGCGTGTGCAACGGGTGCAGGAACGCCTCGGCCTGCTGCCGCGCGACCTGGCCATGGGCACGCTCAACCGCGAACGGCGCCAGGCGATGAAAAAACTGCTGGTGCTGGCCGCGCTATTGCCGGTCGGCTACCTCGGCTACCGCCAGGCCCCGTGGACGCGCTGGACCGCGGACTACCAGACGGCCGTGGGCGAACGCCAGCACCTGCGCCTGGCCGACGGCAGCCTGCTGGACCTGAACACCGATACCGCCGTGGACCTCGACTTCAGCGACGAGCAACGCCTCATCCATCTGCTGCGCGGGGAAATCCTCGTCGAGAGCGGCGCGGACAGCCAAAGCCCGACGCATCGCCCCTTGCGCGTCGCCACCGAACAAGGCCTGCTGCAGGCGCTGGGCACGCGCTTCAGCGTCCGCCAGCTCGACGGCCTGACGCAACTGCAGGTACTGCAGGGCAAGGTGCTGGTCATGCCGCGGCAAGGCGACGGGCAGGTCGTCGAAGCGGGCAGCCAAGTGCTGTTCAGCGAACGGGCCGTGGAAAAGCCGCGCCCCGCCCAGGCAGACAGCCTGCTCTGGACCCAAGGCCAATTGGTGGCCGACGACATGCCGCTGGGCGACTTCCTCCGCGAACTGGGGCGCTATCGCAACGGCTGGCTGCGTTGCGACAACGAGGCGGCGCGCCTGCGCATCAGCGGCGGCTTCCAGCTGGACAACACCGACGCGATCCTCGCCGCCCTGCCCGCCACCCTGCCGGTGGATGTCAGCTACCGCACGCGTTACTGGATCAGCATCAGCAAGCGCTGAAAAATGTTGGCCTCTTTTTTCCCGCCATCAGTCCTTTGATGTGGAACTGCCACACACAAAGGACAACCCATTCATGACCTACCGCATCACCCCCGCCTCCACAACGCGGCGCGCCGCCCCCGGCCAGCGCCTGGCGCAACCCCGCCGCTTGCTCGCGCTCAGCGCGCTGGCCATGGCCCTGCAGTCGGCGATGCCGCCGGCCCAGGCCGCGCCGGAAGCCGCCGGGCACACCTACAGCATCCAGGCCGGCAGCCTCGGCCAGGCGCTGAGCCGCTTCGCCGCCCAGGCGCAGATCACCGTGCAATTCTCCCCGGACCTGACCCAGGGCCTGAACTCCAGCGGGCTGCGCGGCCACTACAGCGTCGAAGAAGGTCTCGCCGCCCTGCTGCGCGGCACTGGTCTGCAAGCGGTGTTCCGCGGCGATGGCGTCTACGGCCTGGTGCGCAACCCCAATGCGGCGCTGGCGCTGGACGACACCCTGGTGGTCGGCCAGTCTCTGGACGGCATGACCGAGGGCACCGGCTCGTATACCACCGGTGCCGCCAACATCGGCGGCAAGAGCGCCCGGGCGCTGAAGGACATTCCGCAGTCCATTTCAATCATCACCCGCCAGCGCATGGAGGACCAGGGCATCACCACCATCGGCGAAGCGCTCGACCAGACCACCGGCATTACCCTGGTCGGCGGCAACGACGCCAACACCAAGATCCTTTCGCGCGGCTTCGCCCTGACCAACGTGCAGGTCGATGGCGGCACACCCGGCTTCCGCGAGCAGACCTATGATTCCCTGGCCGACACCACCGCCTACGACCACATCGAGGTACTGCGCGGCTCCGACGGCCTGTTTGGCGGCACCGGGGAGCCTTCCGGGGTGATCAACCTGGTGCGCAAGCGCGCGTTGCCCCATGCCCAGACCCAGGTCAACCTGTCCGCCGGCAGCTGGGACAACTACCGCAGCGAAGTCGACGTCACCGGGCCGCTGGCCTTTGACGGCGCCCTGCGCGGACGCTTCGCCGCCTCCCAGGAGAACAAACGCTACTTCTACAGCGGCGCCAACAGTGACAAGCATGTCCTGTTCGGCGTGCTCGAAGCCGACGTCACCCCCGACACCCTAGTCAGCGTCGGCGGCACCTACGAATGGCGCGACATGGACGGCTACTGGGAAAACGGCTTGCCACGCTTCACCACCGGCGACCCGCTGGGTCTGTCGCGCAGCACTACCCTGGCAGCGGACTGGTCGAGCAATAACTACGAGCGCAAGGAAGGCTTCCTCAAGGTCGAGCACAGCTTCGACGAGAACTGGAAGGTCAACTCCAGCTTCACCCGCAGCCGCTACGACACCGAGCAGGACATGGGTGCAGTGAGCGGCCCGGTCAATCCCGACACCCTCGAAGGCGCAACCTTCCAGCGCATTGTGCGCAACTACTCCATCGACCAGGACCTGTTCGACGCCAACCTGCAAGGCGCCTTCAGCGCCTTCGGCCGCCGTCACGAAGTCCTGATGGGCGTCGATTACTCGGACATCCAGCGCAGCTATGCCGACCACAGCGAGTGGGCGTCACGGCAACCGGTGGACGTGTTCTCCACCGACATCGGCTCATTGCCCAAGCCAGCCAGTCCGGATCTGTACTACGAGTACCCGGACTGGAACCTGCGCAAGAGCGGCGCGTACGGCACCCTTCGCCTGGAGTTGGCCGATCCGCTCAAGCTGATCGTCGGCGCACGCTACTCCGACTACTCCAACACCATCCACGCCGTGGTGCCTTCCTTCGGCACCGACAGCAAGGATGGCGGCCGCGACAGCGGCATCGTCACGCCCTTCGGCGGGCTAGTGTATTCCGTCACGCCCGAGTGGTCGCTCTACACCAGCTATGCGCAGATCTACAAACCGCAGCCGGAAATCCTTGGAGCGGACCTCAAGCCGCTCAAGGCCATTACCGGCGACACCTATGAGATGGGCGTGAAGGGAGAGCTGTTCGGCGGGCAGTTGAACCTGTCCTCGGCGATCTACTACACCAGGCAGGAGAACAACGCGATCCAGTTGTACTACGAGGACACTCCGACCAACGCCTGCTGCTATGTAGCCGGCGGCAAGATGATCAGCAAAGGTTTCGACACGGAAATCTCCGGCGAACTGGCGCCGGGCTGGCAGCTCACCGCCGGATACACCTTCAACCTCAACGAGCAGCGCAAGACTGGCGACGATACCGCCGTAGGCAAACCTATCAGCACACAGACGCCCAAGCATCTGTTCAAGTTCTTCACCACCTACCAGCTGCCCGGCGAATTGGAGCGCTGGAAGGTCGGCACCGGCGCTACTATTCAGAGCAGCAACTACGTCAGCGGTGAAGTGCAGCGCCGCCTGGAAGACGGATCACTGAGCCCCAGCATCAACAGCTTCGAGTACACCCAGGCCGGCTACGCACTGTGGAATGCGCTGGTGGAATACCGCATCGACGAGCACTGGACCGCCGCTCTCAACGGCAACAACCTGTTCGACAAGAAGTACTACCAGACCGTGGCCAGCAGCGACTACGGCAACTGGTATGGCTCACCGCGCAACTTCATGGTGACCCTGAGAGGCAAGTTCTGAAAACTATAAAGTTTCCAGCAACTCGTTGGGGCGATGCCAATCCAATTCTGAACTGGTGCTAGCGCAAAATCGCCAATGTGCATTGCCGTCCGAATAACCGACGGCGATGACACCGGGCGGCTGGCCTGGCTTGATGGCTGATGGTTTTGAAGTCCGGCGCCAGCCGTCCAGTCAGCCACATCAGTTCAAGGTTGCGCTGGCATTCGCGCTCCAGGCGACGACTGGACCGGATGTGGTTGAGGTAACCGTAGATGTAAACCTTCAACAGTACAGCGGGGTGATAGGACGGTCGCCCAGTTACGGCAGGAGAGGACGACGTTTTCACCCAGCCTGGGTCGGAAGCTGCCAGTGACCATTGCCCATCTCCATGAACAACCGTCCTCCATCGAGCAGAAGCGAACTTCCGTTCCCGTGCCTGTGAAAGGCGCCTCACAATGCGAGGCGCCTGAAGAGGCAGAGGTCAGAACGAGCCCTGCAGCGTGACCATGAAGTTACGCGGCTCGCCGTAGAAGTTGCCCCAGGAAATGGCCCCCACGCTCTGGTAGTACTTCTTGTCGAACAGGTTGTTGCCGTTGAGGGCGACCGACCAGTGGTCGTCGATGCGGTAGCCCAGGCGGCCGCTCCAGATGGCGTAGCCGGACTGCACCGACTTCACGCTGGACGACGTGGCAGAGGTGTCGCTCTGCGTCGTGACGCCGGCGCCCACGCTCCACCGATCCAGCTCGCCGGCCAGTTGGTAGTCGGCCCAGGCGCGGAACAGGTGGCGCGGGAAATAGGTGACCGCGAAGGCCGTTTCCTGCGGGTTGTCGTCCGCGCTCTCGAGGTATTTGGTCTGGGTGTAGGTATAACCGGCCAGCACCTGCAGCCTGTCGATCACCTCGCCGCTGATTTCCGCTTCGAAGCCCTGCGCCCGTACCTTGCCCGCGTCGCTGTAGCAGTAGCCGTCCGAAGAGCCGGGGCAGGCGCTGTCGTAGTTCGCCTCGGCCCGGTGCTCTTCGATCGTGCGGAAGAGGTTGAAGGCGGTGTTGACGCGGCCGTCCATCAGCTCACCCTTGATCCCGACTTCGTAGCTGCCGCCGGTCTTGGGCTGCAGCGGGCTGCCGGATTCGTCGGTGTAGGTGCTCTGGGGCTGGAAGATATCCGCGTAGCTGGTGTACACGGACCATTCCTCGTTCAGATCGTAGATGAGCGCCGCGAAGGGCGTGACCTGGCCGTTCTCCTGGCTCTTGTCGTGCTGCCAGTAGTCCCAGGCCTGGGTGTAGGAGTCGCGGTCGTTGCGGTACCAACTGACGCGGGAGCCGAGGACGAAGGTCAGAGGCTCGGCCAGCTTCAGCCGAAGCGTGGCGTAGGTGCCGAACTGCCGGGTGTCGGACTCGGTGGGAACCGGGCCGCCCCGGTAAGAGTTGGAGGCGTAGAAGCTGTCCGCCGGCTCGGGCATGTGCGGGTTGGGGTTGAAGGGGTCCTGGGAGATGCCGAGCAGCCCGGTCATGTTGATCAGCGCCCAATGGTCATGGGTCTTCGCGCGGCTGGCGTTGGCGCCGACGATCAGCTCGTGCTGCAGGCCGAAGGCATCGAATTTTCCGTCCAGGTAGGCATCGAAGCCGTAGTCGGTCTGGTCGTAGTCGAACAGCCCGGAGTAGACCGAGGAAGGCGCCGTGGTCGCGCCCGGGGTAACGCCGCCCGGCGTCTCGGACAGGGCGTACTTGATGTCCTGGTCGTTGTGCGTCCAGACACCGGCGAACTTGAAGGCCCAGTCCTCGTTCAGTTGGTGGGACAGGTCGGCGAAGACGGTGGTGCGCTCGCTGTCCCAGCTGTTCCAGGACGCCCCCAGGCAGGTCGAGCGGCTGAGCTTCAGGTCCGAGCCGTCGCTGTAGCGCGGCAGGCCGTGCCAGCAGGGCCTGGCGTCTAGCCGCTCGTAGGCGACGCCCAGCCCGACGGTGGTGTCCGGCGTCACGTCGTAGTCCAGGGCGCCGTAGAGGACCTGGTCCTTGCGCTTGCCCAGGTCGTAGAAATACTGCCGGTCCTGCAGCGCCACCACGGTGCGCCCGCGCAGCGTGCCGGACTCGTTGAGCGGGCCGCCGCTGTCCACCTGGCCGCGGTAGTTGTCCCATGAGCCCGCCGAGAGCGTCAGGTGGGTGGCCGGCGTGCTCTGGCCACGCTTGCGCACGAAGTTGACCCCGCCGGTGGAGCTGCCCGAGCCCTTCATCATGCCCGCCGCCCCCTTGAGCACCTCGACGCGGTCGTAGAAGGCCATGTCGCCGGAGAAGCTGTTGGCCTGGACGTATTCGCCGCCGACATCCAGCGGCACGCCGTCGTACTGGTACTGCCCCTGCATCATGAAGCCGCGGGAGTAGAAGTACTTGCCGCCCATGGGCGACTCGTACACGGTGATGCCCGGGGTCTTCTCCATGGCCTGGTCGATGGTGGTGATGTTGCGGTCATCCATGTACTGGCGGGTCAGGACGGTCACCGCCTGCGGCGTTTCACGCAGCGTATGCGCGCCCTTGCCGATGGTCACCGCGCGGGCCGAATAGGACTGGGTGCCCTCGGTGGTCGGGTCGAGCTGCTGGCTGGAGACGGTCGTGGCGCCCATCTCCAGCACCGCGCCGGACTGCGGCGCGGGCACCAGGCCGTAACCGCCGTTGCCCAGGCGACGCACGCTCAGCCGCGTGCCGGAAAGGATGCGGGCGAAGCCGTCGTCGATGCCGTACTCGCCGTTGAGCCCGGCGCTGCGCTTGCCTTCGGTCAGCCCGGCGTTCACCGAGATCGGAATGCCCGCGCGCCGGCCGAACTCGCCCAGCACCTGGTCCAGCGGGCCGGCGGGGATGGCGTATTGCTGGGTCCGCGTGGCCGTGGATTCGGCCTGCGCCGGCAAGGCCGGCAGCAGGGCGAGCGCGGAACAGGAGAGCATGGCCAAACCGAGCGATTGGCGCAGAGCGCGAGCGATGGGGTGAAGCGTCATGGGCAGAGGGTCCGTTTCTCGTTGTGGGCCCGCGTGTGCGAGCAGGGATTTCTCCCTAGGCCAAGCGAGAAACGAAAACCTGCCACTTTTCTGAGAATTATTTTCATCGCCACGCTGGAGGGGCTATCCGCCTCAGCGAGGGCCCACCGTCACCCAGTAGCGGGTACGCCGCTGGACCCTGACCGGCAGGCTGTCCGCCAGCATGGCCAGCACCTGGTCGGTGTCGCCCAGCGGGTAGGAACCGCTCAGGCGGATGTCCGCCACCGCCGGGTCGCAACGCAGCAGGCCGGGGCGATAGCGATCCAGCTCGGCGAGGAAGTCCGCCAGGCGCATGCGCTCGGCGATCAGGTAGCCATCGACCCAGGCGCCCTCGTTCACCTCCAGCGCCTGCGGCGTGCCCACGCCAGCCGCGCCGATGCGCGCCTGCCAGCCCGCCTCGATCACCGTCGGCGCACCGCCCGCCAGGGAACTGGCGGCGACGCGTCCCTGGGTGACCGCCAGGAAGGTGCCCTGCCCGTCGTTCTCCCGCCGGACGCGGAAGCGCGTCCCCAGGGGCTGCAGCACCGCCTCCTGGCTGATCACTCGGAACGGCCGCCCCGCGGCATCGCTGGCGGTGAGAATCTCGATTTCGCCATAGCGCAGGTGCAACTCGCGCGCGCTGTCGGTGTAACGCACATCGACTGCCGTGGCGGTATTGAGCCAGAGGCGCGTGCCATCGGGCAGCGTCCGCTGGCGGCGTTCACCGGTGCCGGTGTGGTAGTCGGCCATGGCGCCTTGCACCCAGTGGCTGTCGCGCCCCTGCCAGGCAAGCCCGCCGAGCAGGCCGAAGCCGACCAGCACCTTGAGCGCCTTGCGCCGGTCCAGCTCGCTGTAGTGGCGGCGCCCGGCCAGTTGCCGCGCCAGTGGGTCGGCCAGCGGGCCGGCGTGGCGCTGCAGGCTGAGCGGAATGCTGCTCAGGCGCTGCCAGGCGCGCTCATGCTCGCTGCTCGCCTCGCGCCAGTTCAGCAACTGGCGCTGCTCGGCATCACTCATGCAGCCCGACTGGGCCAGGGTGAACCAGGCGATGGCCTGGTCGCGGATGAGCGCGGGGATGGGACGGGAGTCGGTATCGCGGGACATGGCACTCACTCGAAGCGGCTGGCGTAGCAGGCAGCGAAGGCCTTGCCCATGGCCTTTTGCACCTGGTTGACGCTCAGGCCCAGGTGCGCGGCGATCTGCGGGTAGGTCAGGCCGTCGAGCTGCGACATCAGGAAGATCTCTCGCACCTGCGCCGCGAGGCCGTGCAGCAGTTCATCCACCTCCACCAGCGCTTCGATCAGCAGCAGGCGCTCTTCTTCGGAAGGCGCCACCCGCTCCGGGCGCGCGGCCAGCGCCTCCAGGTAGGCACGCTCCACTGCCTGGCGTCGCCAACGGTTGACCAGCAGGCTATTGGCGATGGTGGCGAGGTAGGCCAGCGGCTGGCGCAGGTCGGCAAGGGGGCTGCGCGAACGCATCACGCGCACGAAGGTGTCCTGAGCCAGGTCCTCGGCATCGGCATGCCCGCCCAGGCGACGCTGCAGCCAGCCCTTCAGCCAGCCGTGGTGGGCAATGTAGAGCCGTTCAACATCCCGTTCGAATGCCTGCTCGCGGTCCATGAACTTCCAGTCTTGTTAAACATGATAATCGTTCTCAACAATACTGGATTTGCCCTGCCCGGCGCAATTCTCCCGAGCACCTGGCGAATGCCGGACACCTGCGCTGGCCGGTGCCTAGCGCATTGCCGCCAGCTTGATGCCGAACCCCAGCAGGCAGGCCCCGGCCAGGCGCTCCAGCAGATTGGCGACGCGCGGATTGGCCCGCATGCGCTCGGCCAGTTTGTGGGTCAGCAGGACGGCCGCCAGGCCGTAGAGGAAGGTCACCACTGCCACGGTCACCGCCATGAAGGCGAAGGTCACCAGGCCCTGGTGCCTCACCGGGTCGATGAACAGCGGCAGGAAGGCCATGTAGAACACGATCGCCTTGGGGTTCAGCAGCGTGATCAGCATGGTCTGGCGCAGGTAATGGCCGCTTTGCATGCTGCTCTTGCGAGGTGCGCCGCCCGGCTTGCTCAACAGCATCCGCAGCCCCAGCCACGCCAGGTAGGCGGCGCCCAGCCATTGCACCGCGTGGAAGGCCGCGGGGTAAGTGGCCAGCAAGGTCGCCACGCCCGCCACCGCCATCCACAACAGCACCTGGTCGCCCAGGATCACCCCGCAGGTCGCCGCCAGCCCGGCCTTGATGCCGCCCTTGCCGGTGGCCGTGATCAGCGCGAAGTTACCCGGCCCGGGAATGGCCAGCAGAACGATGAACGCAACGAGGAACGCGCCGTAATCGGTCACTCCGAACATGGATGAATCTCCTTGGCCAGGCAGGGGCGCTGAAACGGCCCAGTCTATCACCGGTTTCAGAGGGCATCTGACCGCAAGGCCCCGTCGCAACCGTGGTTCGGCAGCAGGCCGTGCCACCGGGGCGTTCGGCGTGGCCGGTGAATCCCATCGCGGACGGGGAACGTAAGAGCCACTCGCCGATGCGCTCTTCGTAGGATGGGTTGAGCCTGCGAAACCCATTCTGCGGCGGCGATGGGTATCGCTTCGCTCCACCCATCCTACGGGCGTGGTAGGGGCAGGCTCTTGCCGGCAGCCTGCAGGAGCATGCGCTGCTCTTCGTAGGAGCGGGCCCTGCCCGCGATTCGCGCGCAGGGCGCGCTCCTACAGGGGAATGGCGCGGGTGGGGCTACGTAGGGGATCTCATCCGCGAACCGCGCCGATACCTCCGGCTATCGCGGACAAGGTCCGCTCGGGGGGAGGAATGCCGTGCTTCCCGGCTACCTTGTAGGAGCGGACTCTGTCCGCGATTCGGCGGATAACGCCATCTTTGGCGCGGCGGGCCTCAACGCCGGCTCAACGCCAGCCGCGCGGCGAACAGGACAAAGACCGTGCCCGTCGTCCTGTCCATCCACTTGATGACCTTTTCGCGACGCAACACCCCCGCCAGCGGCCGGGTCGCGCCGATGAGGACCAGCGACCAGAGCAGGCCGATCGCCACGTGGATGCCGACCAGGCCGAAGGTCCAGGCCACCAGGGGCTGGCCCTGCGGGATGAACTGGGGCAGGAACGAGACGTAGAAGACACCGACCTTGGGGTTCAGCAGGTTGCCCAGCATGCCCTTGAGGAACCAGTTGGTTTCCGCCCTGCCCTGGGTTTCGACCGGCGCCAGGCTATGCCGCGGCCGCAGCAGCAGGTTCAACCCGAGCCATGCCAGATAGGCGGCGCCGCAGTACTTCAGCGCGTTGAAGGCCAACTCGGACACGGCGATCAATGCGCCCAGCCCGAAAGCGACAGCGGCGCCCCAAAGCAGGCAGCCGGCGTTGATGCCCAGTGCGGCGCGCAGCCCTTCCCGCTTGCCTTCCACCGCGGCCGTTCTGAGCACCAGGGCGGTATCCAGGCCGGGAGTCAGCGCCAGCAATGTGGCAGCGAAGGTAAAGGCAAGCAGGCTGTCGGCGATGGACATGGGCATTCGGGACCTGGAGGTGGGGTGCGCGCACATTAGCACAGGCGCGCTGATGGCAAGCTGCACGCTCCGGGCTGCAAACCGTCACCCACGAAATCCCCCCGGAAATCGGCTATCGTCCCGAGGTCGCTCACATGACCGCAGGGACCGAACCCACATGCACATCGTCATCCCCGACGACTACCAACACGCCATCCAGACGCTCGACTGCTTCGCCCGCCTGGCCGGGCACGAGGTCAGCCTGATCCACGACCTGGGCCCGGCGTCGCCGGACGAACTGGCGACGCGGTTCGCCGACGCCGACGCCCTGGTGCTCACCCGCGAACGCACACGCATCGATGCCGCGCTGCTCGACAGGCTGCCGAAACTCAAGCTGATCAGCCAGACGGGCAAGGTCTCGGGCCATCTCGACCTCGACGCCTGCACCGAACGCGGCATCGTCGTGACCGAAGGCCGCGGCTCGCCCGTGGCGCCCGCCGAACTGGCCTGGGCGCTCATCCTCGATGCGCGTCGACAACTGGTACCGGCCATCGAAGCGTTCAAGGCGGGCCACTGGCAGGTCAATGTGGGCCAGGCACTGGCCGGGCAAACGCTGGGTATCTGGGGCTACGGCAAGATCGGCCGGCGCCTGGCGCGCTACGCCCAGGCGTTCGACATGCCGGTGCTGGTCTGGGGCAGCGAAGGCAGCCGGGCGGCCGCCACGGCCGACGGCCATCAGGCAGCGACCTCTCGCGAAGCCTTCTTCGCCGAAGCGGACATCCTCAGCCTCAACCTGCGCCTGTCCGAACGCACGCGCCATGGCGTCACCCTCGCCGACCTCACGCGGATGAAAAGCACCGCCCTGCTGGTGAACATCAGCCGCGCCGAGCTGATCGCCCCCGGCGCATTGCTCCAGGCCCTGGACGCCGGACGCCCCGGCTACGCGGCCGTGGACGTCTACGAACAGGAACCCCTGCTCGCCCCCGACAATCCCCTGCTGAACCACCCGCGCGCGCTCTGCACCCCGCACCTGGGGTACGTGGAGAAGAACGGCTATGAGCTGTACTTCGGCGATGCCTTCGACAATGTGCTGGCCTTCTTCGAAGGCAAGCCGAAGAACGTTGCGAACCCGCAGGCGCTGGCGGTGCGGCGTGGCGAGCAGGCTGGGAGCAACCGTCTCTAGAAAGCGTATTCCGCCCCCACGGTCAGGCTGCGCCCGTTGCCGCTGAGAAAGGTCGGCTGGCTGGCATCGGCGCGGTTGCGGATCACATAGCTGCTGGCATAGGTCTTGTCCGCCAGGTTGTCGCCCTGCACGTACACACTCAGGCCCTCGCGCGCCTTGTAGGCGGCCTTGAGGCCCCAGAGCGCGTAAGCGTCCTGATAGTTGTTGCGGGTGTTGGCGTGGTCGGTCGGGGTGTCCTGGGGCAGCCAGCGCAGGTTGGGCCCGACGCTCCACGGCCCGCGCCGGTAGAGCAGCTCGGCCGACCAGAGCTGGCGCGGCACGCCGGCGATCCGGTTGCCCTGGAACTCGCCGCCGCGGAAGCGGAAGTCGCTGAAGGTCCACGCCACCCGGTAGGCCAGGTCGCCGCCGATGTTGGATGCCGTCGGCAGCAAGCCGTTGAGCCCCGCTTCGACGCCGCGGTGGCGGGTGCGCGAGCCGTAGTTGTAGGTTCCCACCTTCACCCCGTAGGCGTCGCTGGTGGAGATCAGCTCGTCTTCCACGTCGCTCTGGTACAGCGTCAGGCTCCAGTCGGTGCGGGCGATGCGACCGGCGCCGCCGATCTCGTAGGTGGTAGCGCGCTGCACGTCGAGGTCGACCAGCTGCGCCTGCGCCGTCGCCGGGGCTGCGGGCGAGACTTCGGCGGAAACGATTTCCCAGAAGGTCGGCGCTTCGTGGCTGCGGCTGATGTTGGCGTACCAGCGCAGGTCCGGGCTGGGCGTCCAGTTCAGGCCGATCTTCGGCGTGGCGAAGTTCCAGCCCTGGTCGAGATGGCCGGCGCCATCGCGCGAATCCGCATCGCGGCTGACGTCGCTCCACTTCACCTCGGTCACCAGGGTCCAGTCCGCCGCCAGGTTCCAGTCCAGGCCGAGCAGCAGATCGAGGTTGGAGGCCGTGAGGTCGAAGTTGCCGAAACGCTGCATGCGGCTTCCGTTCTGGGGGTTGTTGGCGTACAGCTCGCGGGTCATGTCGCTGTAGGACCAACTGGCACCCAGGCGGTAGCCGAACAGGCGCTGTTCGCCTTCGAGCAGCCATTGCGCGCCGAGCGTGTCGCTGTCGGTCAGGGTGTGGCTGAGCGGATCGGTGAAATCGTCCTGGGTGTTCTGCCCGTAGACGCCGAAGCTCTGCTGCCAGCCCGCCCCGCTCCACTGCGTACGGTTGGCCAGCCGCAGTTGCTGGGTATCGCGGTGCGGGTCACGCTGGTAGACGTTGAGCAGGCGGTCCTGCGGCGTGTTGCCGTCGCCCAGCACGCTGCGCGGGTCGTCCTTCAGGCGCGCCTTGGTGATGACGTTGGGAATCTCGAAAGTCAGGTCGCTGTAGGACAGGTAGCTGCGATTCTGTACGCCGTTGCCCAGGTCCAGGCCGAAGTTGCTCTGCATTATGGTGCGATGGGAAGCGGAGTGGTGGCGATAGCCGTCGTACTCGTCGTGGCTGACGCTCACCCGTCCATCGTACCCACCCTCATCCAGCCCGGCGGCAGCCTGCAGGCCCTGGCGGCCGAAGCTGCCGGCCTCCAGGCGGACGCGTCCGGCTTCGTCGGCGCCGGTCAGCGAGTTGAACTCCAGTTCGCCACCCAGGGCGGTGGCGCCGGGGCTGCCGGCGTTGGCGCCGCGGCGGGCACTGATCCACGACGCGTTGCGCGGCTCCAGCAGGCCGATGATGAAGGAACCGTCGGCCTCGTTGAGCGGCAGCCCATCCTGCAACAGCAGCACGCCGCGGTTGACCGGATTGCTCTGGATGCCCGAACCCCGGATGTTCAGGCGCGGCTGGTCGGTGCCGCCGAAGAAGTCCTGGATCACCAGGCCGGGCTGGTAGTCCAGCGCATCGCGCAGGGTCGCCAGGCGTGTCTCCTGCTGCGGCTCGGCGAGGTTGGTGCCGCCCGGTACGCGGGCCAGGCGCTGGCGCTCGGCCTGCGCGGACTGGCTGACCGGCGCGAGGCTTTTTTCGCTGATCTGCATCGGCTCCAGCTCGAGGCGGTCCTCCGCCGCCACCGCCAGTGGCAGCAGGCCGAGGGCCAGCAGGGGAAGTGAAAGTTTTGGGGAAAAGTGGCGTTTGGGGGAAGGACAACGACTCATGACAAGCTCCGTCTGCACGAAATCTGGCTTACCAGCTCAGGTAGAACATGCCCTTGGCCAGCAGCACGATGCCGACCATGTGGCTGAAGACGCTCAGGTGGATTCGGCGGAAATACGTCGAATTCATGCGCCCGCTATGGAGCAGGAACATGGCGCTGAAGAAGTGCCCGAGCACGCTCAGGGCGAGCAGGATCTTCAGGCTCAGCAAGGTGCCGAAGGACGATGCCAGCGGGTCCGCCAGCAGCGGCAGGTAGCGCGTCCAGACCATGCCCAGGCCGGCGCCGAACAGCACCAGCAGCACCCAGGGCATCAGCCGCCGCGCGCGCTTGCCGATGCCCTGCTCCACCTGGCGCATCACCGCGGCCGGCACGTGCTTGCGCACGCTTTCGAGGATCAGCACCTCGAAGAACACCGTGCCGACGAACATCAGCGCGGCGAACAGGTGCAGGGTCAGCAGGATGGGATAGATCATGGCGCGGGTGCCTCCAGGGCCAGCAGGGTCTGATGCAGCACCGTCGCCACCTGGTCGGCGGCGTATCCGGTGAGGTCGAAGGGCTGCAACGCGCCGTCGTTGACCAGCACGAAGCGCTCCACCAGGCCGATCAGTTCGGCCGGATGGTGGCTGACGCAGAGCAGCGCCGCGCCCGAGCTGGCGAGCCAGTCGCGGCAGAGGTCGAGCAGGGATTCACGCAGGGCCGGGTCCAGCGCGCTGAATGGCTCGTCGAGCAGCAGCAGGTCCGGCTCGATCGAGAACGCGCGCGCCAGGGCAACGCGCTGGGCCATGCCGCCGGACAGTTGATGCGGCCAGGTGCGCTCGTGCCCGGCGAGGCCGACACGTTCCAGCCAGTGGCTGGCCATCCGCCGCGCAGCCGCACGCTCGAGGCCGCTCGCCCGCAGGGGGATTTCCAGGTTCTCCGCGACCCGGCACCAAGGCAGCAGGCGCGGCTCCTGGAAGGCCAGCACGGGATGGCGGAATCCATTCTCCACCCACCCCCGGCGGGGCTTCAGAAGGCCGGCAGCCAGGCGCAGCAGGCTGCTCTTGCCGGCGCCGCTGGGCCCGAGAATGCCGACCCGCTCGCCAGGCAGCAGGCGCAGGGAGGCATCGGCAAACACTCGACGCTCGCCCAGCGCCAGATCGACGCCGTGCCACTCAAGCATGGGCGGCCTCCTGCCAACGGCCCATGCGCCGCTGCAGCGGCTGCAGCAGAAGAAACTCCAGCGCGGCGACCAGCAGCAGGATCAGCAGCGTCCAGGCATACAGCCCGGCGCTATCGAAGGTGCTGCGCGCATTGGCCAGCGCGAAACCGGCGCCACTCTCCGCGCCCAGCACTTCGACCATCACCACCAGGCGCACGCCGCCGCAGGTGGCGATCAACAGCGCCGCGCCCAGCGGCGCGGTGAGTGAGGGGATATAGAGCCGCCGCAGCTTCTGCCAGGGGCTGAAGCGGTAGACCCGCGCCATCTCCAGCAGGCCGCGGTCGACCATCTGCATGCCCTTGACGGTGTTCACGTACATGCCCGGCGCCAGCATCAGCACACTGATCAGCACCACCATGGCCGAACCGAGCCCGACCCAGAGCATCGCCAGCACCACGACCACCACCGGCGGCACCGACATCAGCAGCCAGCGCAGCGGCTCCAGCAGACCGCGCACACGGGCATCGAGCCCGGCCAGCAGCCCCAGGCAGAAGCCCAGCAGGCAGCCCAGGCCGACGCCCAGGACGATACGCAGCAAACTGGCGCCGGCGTTGAGGCGGAAGTCGGCCTCCAAAGGCAGGCGGACCATGGCTTGCAGCGTCTGCCATGGCGTCGCCATGAGCAGCGGGCCCAGGCGCAGCGCCAGCAACTGCCAGCCCACCAGCAGAAGCGCGCCGCCCAGCAAGGCCCAGCGTCGGGAAGTCATGGGTCTCATCTCAGGGCCCATAGAAGCTGGCGGGCGGCAGGGCGCCCCCGATTGCCTGTGGATGGCGCTTGGCGATCAGCCCGAACAGCGCCTCCAGCGGTCCGCGCGCCGCGCTGGCGGAAACACGCTCCAGGCGCGTGACGCGGATGGACTCTTCCAGCGCCTCCACCGGCAGGTGCGGCAGGTGCCGATGGACCAGCTCCGCGCAGGCCCGCGGGTGCGCGCTGCACCAACGGGCGGACTCGGCGTAGGCGGCATCCACCGCCCGCGCCAGTTCGCCGTCCTCGGCGCGCTGCGGGCTGCTCATCAGCCCTGCCTGAGGCAGTTCGGCCTGCTGCGGGAAGGCCTGCCGCCAGGCGCTCTCCAGGCTTTGCACGCGGTACAGCGGCGCCCCGCCCTGGCTGCGGTTGCGCCAAAGCAGCAGGGACACCGCCGGTTCCACCAGCAGGGCATGATCGGCGCGGCCTGCCAGCAGCAGCGCCTGGGCGTCCTGGCCATCGCGGACCGGGCGCAGCGTCAGGTCCCTGCCCGGCTTCAGGCCGTGGCTGAGCAGCAGTTCATCGACCAGGATCGCCGGCAGGTCGCGCTGGAACGGCAGCACCACCTCCTTGCCGGCCAGGTCGGCGAAACTCTTCACCTGGGGGTCGCGGCTCACCAGCCAGATGATTCCCCACACCGAGACGTTGAGCAGCCGCACGGGCTGCCCGCGCCCGGCCATCAGCGCCGGCAGGCTCACCGGGGCGGCGCTGTAGTCGAGTTCGTTCTTGGCCAGCAGCACGCGCAACTGATCGGGGTTCTGCCAGAGGCGGAATTCGACGCGCTCGGCGTACTGCTGCAGAGCGCCGCTCTCCACCATGTGCAGCAACGGGAAGCTCACCACGGCGCCGGGGCCGCCCAGCCGCAGCAGCGCTTCCCTGGCCATACCGGCCGGCGCCTGCAGGCACGCGCCGGCCGCCAGAACGAAAGAAAGGAGCAGGCGGGGGAGCCTTCGATTGATTGACTTGCGAATAAGACTTATCTTCATTCGCAGATCATTGCAGCCCGCACGCCCGCCACGAATGACAAATGTTAAGTTCGCGCCAGACCGCGGCGAATGCCTGCGATTGCTGGGCGCCATCCCCCTCTTCGCCGACCTGCCGCAGGGCCTCATGGCCAGCCTGTGCGACTCGGCCAGTCTGTTGCGCGCCGAGGGCGGCAAACTGCTGTTCCGCGAAGGCGACCCGGCCGAGCACTTCCTGCTGGTGCGGCGTGGCTGCGTGGAAATGCTGCGCTTCACCTGCGACGGCGAAGAGCATGTCTTCCAACTGTTCCGCGAAGGTCAGCTGATCGCCGAGGCGGCCATGTTCATGCCCCACGGCCGCTACCCGATGAACGCCCGCTGCCAGGGTAGCGGCGAATTCTTCCGACTGAGCCGCAACGCACTGCACAAGGCCTGCGAGGGCCATCCGCCATTGGCCATGCGCATGCTGGAAAGCCTCAGCCTGCGTCTCTATCGCCAGGTCAACGAGGTCGACTGGCTGACCGCCAGCTCCGCCTCCCAGCGCCTGGCCGCCTACCTGCTGGGCCTGCACCGTCGCCAGGGCGAAAACCTGATGCTGCCGATCAGCCAGCGCCAACTCGCCACCCACCTGGGCATTCGCCCGGAATCCCTCAGCCGTCTGCTCTCCGACTGGCAGCAGGCGGGGCGCATCCAGGGCCGGCTCCGGCAATGGCGGCTGTGCGACCTCACCTACCTGCAGGAACTGGCCAGCCCGGCGGTACGCTCTTTTTGAGGGGGGCGGCTTGTGCTCGTAGTCACCACGATCATCGCCATGTCGCTAGTCGAGCGAGCCGTGCCGGCACGGCAACTGGATGAAAGATCGTGCCTGGCTGAGCGCTTTCCACCTGCGCGGCCAGGAGGTTCTAGGACGGTGCAAAGCCGCTCAATGGGGCTTGTCCACGCCGGCGCCGGACTGCGCCTGACGAATTCGAGATCGGTGCAAGGGGGTTGATTGTTCAGGCTGCCGCAGGGGAGCCTTCAGCCAATGGGGGCTATCGGCCAGGAGCGGCCACTGATGCGTTAATAATTGATTCGGTGGCTGAACTGACTAACTTTACAGGCTATTTCTATTCTTCAAAGGCCGGCTCGTTTCTTGATAAGTACTTGTGTGTTTTTTTCAAGGAATCCGGGTCAATAATCCAGCTATCAATATTTTCAAATGAAAATACAGGCCTTCCATTTACATATATTTCATTACTTTCTTTGTTCGGCCAGAACACCCCTAAGGGTTTTGAAATCATATGTTGACATAGCGAGGTCAACTGAGGGGCGCCTCCAATCGAGTCCCCCGCCCTAGCACGTCGTAGCATATCGCGAATAATTTCAAAAGGCTCCATGTCATATCGCTTGACCAAGCTGCTGCTAGGCAGGACTGATGCATCCCCATAACGACCTCGCAGCAAGGTTATAAGCTGGTGATTTGCTTGCTTGCGCACATCGCCAATAAATGCAATTTTCCCGAAATTACCTATGCCTTTAACAACCGGATGCGCCTGAAATTTCTTTGCATGATGATTATACTCAAATCGATCAATCATGAACTCCTTATGGAACCATGAGTATCCACACAATAGAAAATTGTGCTCTGGCTTTTTAAATGCATCCAAGTAGGTATCAAATCTGCCAAACAGTTCGTTCAGTAATCTCAGTAGAAATGATTTTAGGCGGACATAGTCAAGCACGCCATCTCTCATCGGGCCATGAGAATTTATTGCCTGTGACATTTGAAGGAGCAATGGATACGCGAGATAAGTCGCCCCTGAAAAAGCAATTACGGCGTCTCTTCTAGGAAGCTGGAAAACCTTCGGCGAACAATCCAGCGTACCTCCGCCGGATAGCCGGCTATCAGAGCATACAATGAGCTCCTCAGCCCCTCTCTTAGACGCTCTAACCCATGCACATACAATTGTCATGAAATTTACCCGCCGATTGAAAAGGTAAGTATCTATTCGGATACCAACCTAGTGTATAAGTTGTTCGAGCGAAAGAAAATAAATAGACACCCAGAGCGAAGAGATAGTTTTTAATCTTTTTATCAGCCATAGTGATCTAATCGCTGCGGGGATAAGCATCTGACTCTGGCTGTTATCGACCCTTATCAAAATTCAGTTTTTGGCCAAAAGTGGACATTGAACGCCACTCATTGAGGCCTCTGCTGTTCACAAGGCATATGCATCCATAGTTGGTTGGCGTTAAAGCTCTGAAGCGCTTTGCGGCGACGTGGGTGTCGATAGCCATCTATAGGCCACCAAGATTCAGCATCCCGTAAGCCATTTTCTCAACGTTACGGCTGTATTTGCTTTGGCATCAAGCACCATCCACAGCTCATTTTCGTACCCTGAAAGCTTTCCCCAGACGATTCGATGGTACAAGCCGAGATACTCCCAGCTCGTCCAATTGTCATCGTAGGTGCTGTCGGATGCTGGAAAGAGCGCAATGTTCAACAAGCTCTTTTCGCCATCCGCAATGCCCAACTCCCAGGGGACCCACCGACTGTCTTTGCTGTTCTCGGTCGTCAGCAGAACAAAGCGCCTTGTTTGACTAATGCGCTGCTTAAGTAAGGCAGCAGTTTCTGCTGAGGTGTAGGGCGGCATTTCAGGGTCAATTTCATCGATATAGACCCGTGCGCCGTGGTTGTGAAGCACTTCCATCGCTCCCTCCAACAGCTCGTGATCTTTGCTGGAGTGCGATAGGAATGTGCTTGTGCCACTGCTTGATGCATTGGATTTCAGAAGCTTCTCGCGGTCACTCTGCGATCTGTTTGCTGTAAAAGCTCGAAGTTCAGCTTTGGTAACGTTCCTTGCCATCGAATCCTTCCTACTTGGGGGCACTCAGGTAGCACGAGCTATTCGATCAATGATCTCAAACACCTGGGAAACGAGCTTGCGCCGCCCTTCTTTGCTATCCAGGAGCCCTGGAGCAGAAAGTACTTTCAGTTCTTTATCCGTGGGCCTTACAGCGTCCTGACCAGATGAGGAGAGCTCTGATCCCAGCAGCAGGTCACTGATTTTCTTCGCAGCGCCACCAGACGCCCCTACCGGGAGCAGAAATACTCCTGCCGCCTTGGCAACTTCAAACTCTTGCTCCACTCCTTGAGCGACCTCCAACTTGTCGCCGGCCAGCTTCGCACCGCCAATGAAAATGGCGATACCAGCTTGTCGAGCAAGCTCCTGCCGCAGCGCAGCCCATTCTTCGTTGTTGGGCTGGGCTCCCGCCAGGGGTTGAGGAAATGGTCTGGCGATTAGCCGTCGCTCCAGATCCCATCCGCCACCTTGCCGAAGGGCTCCCAAGAACCCCGACAGTGACGCCGATCCAACCAGCCGGCCTGCACCAGTCACCAGGTGGCGACCTGTCTCACCAATACGCCGGCCAATGTCTTCAGCCAGCGCATGGATGTCGGCTGACTCGGAACCTCCCCGCTCAAGAGGCCAGCTGCCACTCACCCAGATTCTGCGCGAAGCGACTCGCTTTCCAATCTGACGCAGAAGCGCCGGGATCTCGGCATAGTCGTTGACCTCTACCGCCAACAAGCCATAGCGCTTCAAATCTTTCGCCCACAGCTTGTGCTGGGCATTGCGCGCTGCGAATTCCCCTTCAGTCTTGAAGTCGGACTTCTGCGGTGCACGCACGATGGCAAAGTGCTCAGGCGGCGCATCGGTGAAGCTTTCTCGGATCAGCGATAGGACATGCCGAACATTAGGGTCGGTGAAGCTGATGCCGATGAACAGCATGGACATACTGGTCAGGTGCGCTTGAAACAGCGGCAGATACTGGCCTCGTTTTGAGCGAAACAGTTCGTAGTCGTCCGTGGAGATGACGACGTCGTCGAGGCGATCTACAGAGCCATGCATCTTGTAGAGCAGCACTGCGCCAGGCGTCACCCTAAGGGCAAGATCTTTAGGGCTGGATATCGGATTGAGCGGGCGACTAATGGATTCAAACGCACGCTCTATCAAGCGGTCATAGTTGGTCGTCCAGATATGTCTGACCGGTAGCCGCGAGATGATCTCAACTGTCTCGGGGATAGGTTTGTCAGGGCCTATCTCGTTCTTGATGACATTGCGGACACGTGTGGCACCACCGTTTTCCAGGATGCTCCATTGAGCCAGCGCCGCCAGGTCGTGGACGTTCTTCGAGTCAACCTCAAGCTCTACAGCGATGTCACTGAGCAGCTCTGCCCAGGAAGGGTAACCCGCCGCCATCGAGACGCCGGCACCAACGAAAATCGCCCCCACGCCATCGTTCAGCGCATCAGGGTACTCATTGAGGAATCGGTTCAAAGCCGCTTTAGTCATGGTCAGCACTCATCAAATGTGCGGAGATTGATCCAGACCTCACGGCTTGTAGTTTTTCCGGACTGCAATGGCATCCTCAATCCATTGCTCAATGTTCTCCTGGATCGATGCGTAGACCGCTTTGCTGTCGGCCCCTACGGGGGTGATCAGTCTGGCATAGTTCGAAAGGCTCACCGTACCGTTCTTTAGTGTGACCAGATCGAAAGGGTTGGAGCCTGCTACTGAAGAGTTTCCATTTGCATCTAGAAGCTTGTTGATGCGAATGCCCACGACGCCTTTGCCCGCGTTCCAACCCTTGATGATTTCGTTAACCACCCACGGTCGGCTTGCGGTCTCGGAGCCCACCAGTACGACTACACAGGTCTTCCCTACCAGGCTGTCATCAATCCACTTTTCAATTGCTGCATTACCCTTTTTTTTGACCCCTTCCCAATCGTTCGGCGTATAGAGTTTCTGACCATCCAAGGCACCGATGTTTCGAACTTGCTGGGTGCGCCAAAAATCATTCTTGAAGTGGAAACTGAAGAAAACATTCCTTGCCATTGCATAGCTCCTGCTTGGGTGCGGACGACTTTGAGGGGGTTCGATACGATCAAACCTAACTGATTGGAAAGAGCGAATCCACAGGTTGATTTGCTCCTAGCTCTGTAGCCACTTTTGATGGTCGCTAGTGGCCGCTTTTGGCCGGTTGCAGCCAATGGCGAACGGCTGATAGCCACTAACCCATGTTCCCCCCCACATCTTGGACCCTGTCGATGGCCGGGTCAGCGTGCAAGCCGGCCGGGAAGCTTGCCAACTTCGGAACCAGCACCTCGCTCAGCAAGGCCAGGTGATATCAGACGAAGTCCCCCACCCACGCCCAAAAACATCCCTCCCCTTCCCTCACCACCCCCTTTTACATATAAAATATGATTTCATACTAATTTGACATCACCGCAAGCGGCGAGGAGTGGCGAGGCATGTGGTTCGCAAAGGGGGCGAAGGAACTGGCGGGTGAGGTGGGTGAACTGTGTCGGCAGTGGCTGGCGGGGAACTGGCGTAGCCCGGCCGAGTATGCCGCGCTGAGCCGTCATCGCGAGCTTGCGCTGACCCTGCAGGATGTCCAGAGCCATTGGCAGGAAGACCGCGCCACCCTCGCACGCCTGGCGGAACGTCACGACCGCGTCGATGAAACCCAACTGCAGGAACTGCAGACCGCGCTCAGCTTGCGCGAGCAACAGCAGGCCGAAGCCGAGCAGGCGCTGAAGCGTGCCGAGGAGTGGGCCGCCGCGGTCGAGGCGGAGCGGGCGCGGTTGCTGGAGGAGCAGCAGGTGTGGGAATTGACCAAGCAGACACTGACCGAGGGCTGCTGGGACCTCAGTGTGGTCGATGGCAACCCCGATCATCCCGACAACGTTATTCGCTGGTCGGATCAGTTCCGTTCGTTGGTCGGCTACAACCGCCAGGAGTTTCCCGATGGCTGGGACAGCTATTTCGTCATCACCCAGCCCGAGGACCAGCAGCGCGTCATGCGCGCCTTTGGCGAGATGATGGCCGACCCCACCGGGCAGCGCATTTATGTCGTCGAGTACCGCATGCGTCACAAGACCCGCGGCGACCTGTGGTTCCGAGAGCGCGGGCGTTGCCTGCGCGATGCCAATGGCGTGCTGTTGCGGGTGACCGGCGCGACCCGGGAAATCACCGATGAGAAGGCTGCGGAGGCGCTGCGCGAGCGGGAGCAGGTGAGCATCCAGAATACCTACGCCGAGATTTCGCAGATGGCGGGCGTGATCAAGGGCATTGCCGAGCAAACCAACCTGCTGGCCCTGAACGCGGCCATCGAGGCGGCGCGGGCGGGTGAGCAGGGGCGCGGTTTCGCCGTGGTGGCCGACGAGGTGCGCAACCTGGCCAAGCGCACCCAGGACTCGGTGCTGCACATCCAGTCGATGCTCAACAAGCAGCAGAGCCAGGGCTGAGCGAGGTCGTACGACCTCGCTCGCTTCGCCTCGAAAAGGCGTATAGCTGCTATGGCGCGTTGGGCCGTCACGTCTAAGAGGTTGTAACTATGCTGCGCAATGAGACCGGATTTATTTTTCTCCCGAAGCCGGTCAATCGTTCCAGCTACATTATTAAAATGGTGTAAGGCTTAGAAGATACCTTTTGATAAACAATACCGTTCTAAGTCTTGAATCCAGGCAGGCCATTGGCCTCACGCCATGTTTTTACAGCGAGAGCGATACCAGCAGACGAATTATCCGCGCCCTCTTCTGGGTAGTAGATAAGGTCTGTACCATCCGGATGCTCAGTAATTTCACAAAAGTGCTCTAAAAGCTCTCCTAGCACACCATCTGAAGCCGACTTATTCGCCGCACGTATCTCGTCAACGAGCCGAATAAACTCATCTTCCGTGTAGTCAGTAATTCTCTTCATGACTCACCTATGAATATCAATATGATTTTTTGGCGTAACGACGCGGAGATTATCTATCCCATACAGCTCACCGCCTTCGGACACCAACTCTACATGGTGCAACTCAAAAGACTTGCGCTTCCCCATCGCATCCCTGTTCCGTGCAATTGGAGCATTGCCGCCTAGCATCCGTTCAAGGTTATCATGCCCGAACTGGCTTGCCAGTTCAGCATCACTTGCTACAGACTTCCAGAACATTTCTCTGAAACTATCAAAGCTGTTGAAACTCATCCCTCGTAACGTATCAGCAATTTGCGTAGGAATAGGGCTCCCACTTCCCTCTCCTGCCCCAGCCAACCAGATGCCCTGCACATCCTCGCCCGTTCCTGTAACAACTCCCGGTTCGCGCCGGACATTCAGAACTATATATAACGGCTCAACTCCGGAATCCGCCGGAAAAACAAGAATAAAGTCCTTGTATTCAGGAGGATAGATGGGATTGACGATTATCTGTTCCGCCTTTTCGGTAGGCGGGAATATCCAGATAAGCGGCGCTCGTGGAGGAGCTTCCAATGCAGGAATTCTGCTGGAAGAATCAACAGCGGGAGTCCAGAGCAGCGTAATTCCGTCGCCCAAATCAGCAACCCTTCGCTCGTTGAACTGGACAACATCCAGCATTTCCCAATCGCGATTCTTCTGTGTATTGAAGCCATATCCCTTCAGGCTTCCATCTGGCTGTTCTTCAATACGTAACCTGACCCTTGATCTGGCCTTGCCGAGCGACCTCAATTGTTCCTCACTGTAAAGGGCGCTATCTCCCAGGCTAGAAGGCCACAGCAATGCAACAAGCCCTACGAATGTGCCCGCTGCTACGCCAGTGGTGACAACAGGCCCACTGAGCGGTGTGCAACGACCTGCGCAAGATGCTCCTCTTACCGAAAGCCCTTGCAACACCAGCCGACCGAAGGTTGAGGGTACATCCCCGCTGATTTTCTTTAGAAGGAGACTTCCCTCACCGTCGACTTCGCGCCCTCCCAGCAACGCAAAGCTACCGTAATCCTCTAAGTTTCCTACAGGAATCGGATTGGCATGATCGATTACAGCGTCAGGTAGCTTGCAGGACTTCGCAAACACAAACCCAGGTATCGTAGGACGGGTTTCTACAGGTATAGGAATTTTCCTGGGGTATGACGACTCACGTGGCCAATCTGGCTCCTGTTCCTTGTACTTCATTTTCTTGAGCGGTGGATTGGGCATCGCAGGTTTGCATACCTGCGGCATTGGCCCTGGCCCTGAACTTCGGTTACCCATGGTATTTCCTTGATTACTGCCATGAACAAAGAAATACGATTAGCGGCGCTGCATACTTGTGCAAGTAGCAAGCACGAAGGAAGCTTCCTTTTTGCCTCTGAGACACATCCCATAAACAAGACCGCTCATTGAAACGATCTTTCTTTTAGCTCCAGAGGAAATTGATAGAGACCTATTCTCTCAACCCCAACCCGGTACCCCAAGAGAATCCAGGGAAAGTTGGAGAATAACTCCACTACGCACATCCATCTCAAGATTCAGAAAATTTTGAATAGGCTTTTAGTTACTCCAATCACATACGCCCCTTCGTAACGCCTCGTTGAATATGGACGGCGGCCTTCCAAACCACCCGAAATTTCCCACCCACATTCGCCCTTGTGAGCCTACAAACCCCGTAGATAGATTCCGTTCCTGCCACGGTCGATCCCGTGGTCCGGATCGCAGTCCGGAATTGTCCAGTGAGCTGAAAAGCGCCAGCGCTCCCAGCGAAGGCGCTTTTTATCGCCTGCTGCTTGGCGCAGCTATGGCGAACCGTGCGGGGCAGGCTTCTGCCTGGCCGGGTTATTGCTCACACCGACAACCGGTACTGCGACCCCGCACGGTCCGCCGCCCTTTCCGGGCGGGCGGCTCCTTCCTCCGAAACAGGAGCAACGGAAATGCCTAAACACCCACTGTTCGTTGTACGTGCCTTGCTGTCCTCCCTCCCCTTCGCCTCCATCCCGGAGGTGCGTCATGCCTGATCGCAAGCTGGTACCGCTGCAATCCCAGGCCTTCGATGGCGTGCTGTATGTCGACCTTTCCGCCCCTGCGGAGCATCTCTACGACGTGGCCGAGCGCCGGCTGAACGCGCTGGAGGACCTGCTGCGGGTGCTGGAGGTGCACGAAGGCCATGATGTGCTGGTGCATGAAACGGCGCGGGTCGCCTCCGCCCTGGTGCCGCTGGTGGGCGAGGCCCGGCAGTTGTACGAACTGGCGCGCAAGCGCGCACTGGCCCCCGCCAACGCGTAACTCCGCTCCACTGCCTGACCAGGCCGGCGCCCGTGCGAACGGGGCCGGCCTTTTTCGTGCGGGCTCAGTCGCGGTCGGGCGCGCCCAGCGGGAACAGCGGGCGGTAGGGCCGGGCCTCGTCCACCGCCCTGGCGAACGAGGGGCGTGCCAGCAGGCGGGCGCGGTAGGCGCGCAGGGTCGGGTAGGCTTCGCCGATGGGGTGCGTCCAGTCGGCGTAGAACAGCGAGGGCGCGGCCGCGCAGTCGGCCAGGGTGAAGGCTTCGCCCGCGGCCCAGGTGCGGCCCGGCAGTTGGCCTTCCAGCCAGGCGTAGGCGCGTTCGAGCTTTTCCACCGCGTCGGCCAGGGCTTCCTGGCGCTTGGTCGCATCGCCCGTCAGCGCGCCGCCCACGGCGTGTTGCACCGGCGTCATCACGTGCAGGTCGAAGAAGCGGTCGAGAAAGCGCACGTCCAGGGCCGCCAGCGGGTCGTCCGGCAGCCAGCGCACGGGGCCGCCGTGGGTGAGCTGCAGGTATTCGATGATGATGCTGCTCTCGGCGAGGCTGCGCTCGCCGTCCAGCAAGAGCGGGAACTTGCCCAGCGGCCATAGCCGCAACCACTGCGCCGCGTGCTGCGGCGTATCGGGGCCGATGCAGCGGAATTCGAAGGGCGTCTGGTTCTCGTACAGCGCCATCAGCACCTTCTGGGTGTACGAGGAAAACGGGTGACCGTAGAGCACGAGCGCCATGGCGGACCGCCTGTTTGCTGTGGGTGTGCCAGCGGCAAGTGGTAGCACAGCCTGCCGGGGGCTGCACTCCAACCGACCGGCGACGCGTTGTCCAGTGGTCGCTTTTTATTATCGACAATGTATGTAAATTCCTGGCGCCTTATATTCGGCAGAGGTTCAAAAGACCACGGAAACTGTCACCTGGAATTTACAATTCCAATAACAAAATCAAATAAGAATTTCCTACATGATTTCATTCCAAGATTATCGAAAAATACTCTGCGGGCGCCTTGGACAGGTAGGCGAACGACAGCTAGCTTCAGCTTGAACGCCGCAGTCCTGGCACCCTCCACCATCCACAGGGAAGTACGAAGATGGCCTTCGATCGCTTCAATTCCCGTATTGCAATCACCCTCGGCCAATTCACTTTATTGAAACGCGCCGACCTGTTATTCGACCGTTATAGCGAGCCCTATATAGTTTCCCTCGCCATCGATACTTCGAATATCCAGCAGGGTGCCCTTACTTTCAATTACATGCCCTTCCCGAAAGTTCGCCAGGGCTCGACGGTGAGCATGCTCGGCGACGGCCATCTGCTGTATGGCCCGGCCAACCCCGGCGAGTACGTCGCGCTGTCGTTGCTGATGATGGAATCCGACCGCGACCTGCGCGAGGCGGGCGAGCGCATCCGCGACGTGGTCGGCAGCAAAGCCGCCGACCTGGGACTCAAGGCGGTGATGCTGGCCAACCCTGGCTCCGCCGCCGTGGTCGCCTTGCTCAAGGAACTGACCGCCTTCACCGCCGGGCGCCTGGCCAGCGATGGCGACGACGAGCTGTTCCGCACCGAGGGCGCCTTCCTGCGCGACCAGCCCAACCCCTACCACATCAACCGCAGCTACCGGCAGGGCAACGACTTCATCGACCTGGAGTTGCGCATCCTCCCGCTCGACGCCCCCAACGGCGAAGGCGCCACCCCGCAGACGGTGGAACTCGCCTGAGCCCTGCCCCATTACCGAGGAACGCACCATGGTCACCGGACTGGATCTGTACACGCTCGCCGCCACGAAAAAGAACCAGAAGTACGCCAACGTGCTGGTCCCCAAGGACAACCCCAACTGGAACGGCCCCTGGGATTGCGCGGAATTCGTGTCCTGGGTGGCCTACCAGAAGCTGAAGAAGCTCTACGGCTGCGTGAACAACCAGGGCAACCCGGCGACCACCGAGGCCTATTCCGGCGCCTGGGTGCATGACGCCAGCAACGGCACCCTCATCCCCACCAACGAGGCCGACGCCATGCTCACCGCCGGCGTGGTGCTGGTGCGCAAGCCGCCGCTGCCTGGGCACATGGGCCACGTCGCCATCACCGACGGCGCCGGCAAGACCATGGAGGCCGCCGGCACCGGCCTGGGCGTGCGCGCCGGCAATGTCACCGGGCGCGTCTGGGACTATTACTGCCGCCTGCCCGGTGTGAGCTACAGCAGCAACCCGGGCACGCCCAGGCTCAAGCCGCCGCCCTCGGTCATCCGCCTGGAGCAGCCGAACGTGAAAGGGCCGAAGGTGACGGAAATCCAGCAGGCGCTGAAGGCGGCCGGCTTCGACCCCGGCAAGATCGATGGCGCCTACGGCCCGCACACCACCGCGGCCGTGGCCGCCTTCCAGACCACCCACCGCCTGGTCGCCGATGGCGTCGTCGGCCCGGCCACCGCGCGCGCACTGAAGATCCAGTGGCCCTGAGCAGGAGACCGAGCATGGAACAGCAACCGATGAAGGCACCCTTCTACCCGATCATCTACGTGCGCGGCTACGCCATGAGCCGCGGCGAAATCGACGAGACCACCGCCGACCCCTTCTGCGGCTTCAACCTGGGCTCCACGGTGATGCGCGCGGTGGCCACCGCGGGCGCGCCGCCGCGCAAGTTCGTCTTCGAATCGCCGGTGATCCGCCTGGCCAGCCAGTTCGGCTACGGCGACGTGTACGAGGACGGCTATGACGTCCTCGACCCCAACTGGCTGACGCAGAAGAACAACAAGCTGGCCGCCCGCTCCATCGTCATCTACCGCTACTACGACCCGGCCTCCACGCTGCTGGGCGTCGGCAAGACGCCGAGCATGGAGCAGTTCGCCCAGGGCCTGAACGACCTGATCCTGCACCTGCGCGACCTGGCCTTCGCCAACCCGGCCAACGAGCTGGCGAAGAAGGAAGACTTCCGCTGCCACCTGGTGGCGCACTCCATGGGCGGCCTGGTGTGCCGCACCTTCCTGCAGAACCCGGCCTGCGGCTCGCCGGAGGCACGCGCGGCGGTGGACAAGTTCTTCACCTACGCCACGCCGCACAACGGCATCGACGTCGCAGGCCTCAATGTCCCGGCCTTTTCGCTACCGTTCGACATCGACAACTTCAACCGTGACAAGCGCATGCGCGACTACCTGCGCCTGCCCAAGCTGCCGAAGGGCTACGACAAGGTCGACCTGCTGCCCGAAAGCGCCCTGCCCTCCAGCCGCGTGTTCTGCATGGTGGGCACCAACCGCAGCGACTACGAGGTGGCCGCGGGCCTGTCGCGCACCTTCGTCGGCCACGGCAGCGACGGCCTGGTGCGCATCGAGAACGCCACGCTGCACGGCCTGAACGCCGACGGCACGCTCGGCGAGGAATGCGCCAAGGCGTTCGCCTACCGCGCGCATTCCGGCTTCTTCGGGATCGTCAACAGCGAGGAGAGTTTCCAGAACCTGGTGCGCTTCCTGTTCGGCAACGTGCGCGTCGACATCTGGCTGGACATCGACGAGCTGCGCCTGCCCAAGGAGGTGCTCGACGCCGCCGATGGCGCCCCGGTCAACGCGCTCTACCAGATCGAGCTGCTGGCCTCGCCGCGCAGCAAGCCCTGGTACCTGTCGCGGCGCACGGCGGAGGAGGATTCCGCGGCCTGCCTCACCCAAGCGGACTGGAAGCCGGGCACGCAGCTGTACCTGTCCAGCGTGTTCCTCGCCGAGTTCGGCAAGGTCGACCCCGAACTGCCCGGCCTGGCCTACAGCCTCACCCTCGGCGTGCGGGTGCCGGACTACGAGATCGACAAGCGCTTCTGGCCCAACAGCCACTACGAAGGCAGCTACCTGTACCGCGACACCGTGATCATCCAGCTGGAACGCCCCACCGACGGCAGCGACCAGTGGACCATCCGCTACGCCTGGCAGAACACCGGGATGAACACCGCGACCCTCCCGCTGCAGGCCAACGAGCTGGACGGCAGCGGCATCCAGGTGTTGCTGCCGATCGACAGCGACGTCCAGGGCAACCCCGACGCCGCCGCCATCAAGGGGCAGGTGCGGTTGATGGTCTCGACCTGGAATCCGGAGGGCACCTGGCCCTGACGGCCGGCTGCACAAATCTTCCAGACGCCGCCCACCCGCGCGGTATGCTGAACGACTCGCGGGCGCGGCGGAGGCGCGGCATGCACAGCGACAACTGGATCGACCTGGCGCAGGATGCCGACACCGGCATCGAGACGCTGCGCGCCCATTTCAAGGGCCATGCCTACGATCCGCACTGGCACGACGCCTACCTGATCGGCTTCACCGAAACCGGCGTGCAGCAGTTCCGTTGCCGCCAGGCGCGCAACGTCAGCACGCCGGGCAAGGTGTTCTTCCTCGAACCCGGGGAGATCCACGATGGCGATGCGCCCACCGCCGGCGGTTTCACCTATCGCATGCTCTATCTCGATCCGCAGTGGCTGGAGCGCGAGGTGGGCGCGCTGTTCGAGGAGGCCCCGGCCGATTGCCAGTTGAGCGTGCCCCAGGTGCTGTTCGACGACACGCGCATGGCCGCCGCCATCGACGCCGCCTTCCAGGCTGTGCATGACCAGGATCTGCGCATCGTGCGCCAGGCGGCCCTCGACGAATTGCTCGGCGGCCTCACCCAGCGCCTGCACTGGCGCAAGCGCATCGACGACCCCCCGCGCCTGCCGCTGGTGGCCCTGCGCGCCCGGGACTACCTGCACGCCAACCTGATGCGGGACATCGACCTCGACGACCTGGCCCGCGCCGCCGGCTGCGACCGCTTCCGCCTCAGCCGCGCGTTCAAGGAGGCCTTCGGCCTGCCGCCGCACGCCTACCTGATCCAGCTGCGCCTGGCCCGCGCACGCCAGTTGCTGGGCCGCGGCCTGGCTCCGGCGCAGGTCGCCGCCGACCTCGGTTTCGCCGACCAGAGCCATCTGGGGCGCTGGTTCCGCCGCGCCTATGGCGTTACCCCGGCGTACTACCGGCAGCGCTGCTCAAAGCTTCCAGACTGACGGCCGGGCCGCGGCGAGGATAGCGGCTCCACGTCCCACGGAGCCCCCGCCATGATCCAGGCCCTGCAGCAATGGCTGCCCTTCCTGCTGTTCGCTTTCGTCGCCGCCATCACCCCCGGGCCGACCAACCTGCTGATCTTCAGCAACAGCGCCCGCCACGGCTGGAGCGCGGCGCTGCCCATCGTCTTCGGCGGCTGCGGCGGCGCGGCGCTGGTGGTGCTGGCGGTGGGCAGCGGCCTGGGCGAGCTGCTCGCCGGGCGGCCGCAGGTGCAGGGCATCATGGCCGCCGCCGGGGTGCTGTGGCTGACCTGGCTGGCCTGGCAGATCTGGAGCAGCCCGCCGCCCGGGCTGGAAGAAGCCGTGCCGGCACGGCGCGTCGGCTTATTGGATGCGGTGCTGCTGCAACTGGTGAACCCGAAGAACTGGACGGTGGCCCTGGCGGTGATCGGCGTCTATGCCGGCCAGGGCGACGACCGACTGTTGCGAATCCAGCTGATGTCGCTGTTGTTCTTCATGGTCGGCGTGCCGTGCCTGAGCGCCTGGGCCGGGCTCGGCGCCGGCAGTGCGCGGTTGTTGCGCTCGCCGCGGGCGTTGCAGCGGTTGAATCGGGGGTTGGCGGTGCTTCTGGTGCTGTCGGCGTGGGCGGGGGTTTTGTAGGAGGGGTGGAGCCGGGAGGCCTGTGGTGTGTGGCCTGAAGAGCGCCCTCTCCCTAACCCTCTCCCTGAAGGGAGAGGGGACCGTTCGGAGTGCGTTGGTGTTTCGGCGTTAGATGGCTAGGTGTGGGGAAAGCCCGAGCGCCGATGTCATTCCCACTGTAGGAGCGCGCCCTGCGCGCGAATCGCGGGCAAGGCCCGCTCCGGTTCCGGGAAGCACTGCTCTTCGTAGGATGGGTTGAGCTTGCGATACCCATGCTGCCGTGGTGATGGGTATCGCTTCGCTCAACACCATCCTACGAAAAGCACCTCGGCACAAGACAGTTGCTCCATACCGGTGCGCATGGCTTCTTGTAGGAGCGAATCGAGCGAGCAGGCCTACGGCCCCCTCACCCTAACCCTCTCCCGGAGGGAGAGGGGACCGTTCGGCGTGCGCGGGTGTTTCGGCGTTAGCCGGCAACTACGGGATTCCCAACTGACTCCATCTCCCTTCTCGGCACGGACTAGCCCCCTCTCCCTCCGGGAGAGGGCTGGGGTGAGGGAAAAGCCCGAGCGCCGATGTCACACCCATGCAGTCACCTACCAGCGATAGCGCAGCAGCCGTCCGATACGGCCCAGGGTGGGCCAGCGCTGCATCAGTTGCACGAATGCGCGGGACGACCAGGCCATCCGCCGGCATTCCTCGGGGGTGTAGGTGAGGCGCTCCTCGACCAGTTGCAGGCCCGGCACCAGCGCTTCCAGCTCCTTGGGCTCGTCCAGTGCCCAGTGCACCCGGGCGCCGCGTGCCCAGAAGGGCAGGAACAGCCCCAGCATGCGGATGCCGAAGCGGTTGTAGCCGTCGAAGATCAGCTCGCCCTGGGGGAAGCGCGCCAGCAGGCCGCGCAGCAATGCGCTCACTTCCGCTTCGCGCAGGTAGGGCATCAGGCCTTCGGCGACGATCAGCAGCGGGCGGCCGGTGGGCAGCGCGTCGAGCCAGGACGGGTCGCCCATGGCGCCGGGCAGCAGGGTGCAGCCTTCGCGTGCCGGGTATACCTCGCTGCGCAGCGCCAGCACGTCCGGGTAGTCCACTTCGAACCAGGCCACGCTGGGCGGCGGGTCCAGGCGGAACACCCGGCTGTCCAGGCCGCAGCCCAGGTGCGCCACGCAGGCGTCGGGGTGGGCGGCGAGGAATTCGGCGGCCCAACGATCGAGCTTCCAGGCGCGCAGGGCGATGCCGACGTAGCTGCTGCGGCCCAGGCGGAAGCGCGCGAAGTCGTAGTCCAGGCGCGCCAGCGCGGCGGCCGCGAAGCGGTCCTGCAGCAACGAATCGGGCAGGCGGCTTTCCATGGCCTTGGCGTAGAAGGTGATCAGCAGGGTTTCCTTGACCCCGCCGAGCTGGACGCGTGGCATTGGCGGCTCCCGGGGCGGACGACGGCACCGCCCTCCCCCGCAAGCCTAGGACCGCTTCCGCCGATGCCGCAAGCGCAGCGGCGCCGTCGGCTCAGCGCAATTGCAGGCGGGCCCAGTCCCGCGGGGCGATCTCGCCGGCCAGTTGCAGGCCGCCGCGGGCGTCGCTGAACAGCACCAGCGAGGTGCCGTAGCCGGGGGTTTCCAGGTCCCGGTGGCTGAGCGCCTGGGCCAGTTGCTCCATGCATTCGCTGTGGGTGACCAGGATCAGGTTGCGGTGGCTGGCCTTGTGTTCCAGCACGTGGTTGAGCAGGTTGCCGGTGCAGTCGGCGACCCAGGCCTGGCCCAGGGTGCCGTCGCCGAACATCAGGCTGGCGGTCTGCAGGGTGCGCGTCAGCGGGCTGGCGTAGACGTCGGCATTGCCCAGGCCGAAGCGGCTGCGGTAGTCGTCGCCCAGGGCCGTGGCCAGTTCCCCGCCGCGCACGGTGATGCCGTCCTCGGCGCCCAGGCAGGGGGCGTCGGAGCGGTCGCAGCGTTCGGCGTGGCGCACCAGCACCACCACCTCGCCCAGGCGCCAGTGCCGGGCCAGGTCGTCCTCGCCCGGCAGCGGCGGGCGCTGCGCCGCGACGCACAGGGCCACGGCCAGCAGGCCGAGCAGCCCGCAGGCCAGGGCCATTACCCGTCCGGATGGACGCCGCCAGGTTTCCGGAATCTGCCTCACTTCGCCACAGGCCTCGCGCTCGATGGTTCGGGACGCACCCGGCACGCTGCCGGATGCTGGCCGCCATCCTGCACGGGCGAAGGTGAAAACTCCGCGAGGCGAATGTGAGGATTTCGTTGAGCGCCGGCCGCCGCTCGGGAGGCCGACGACCCGCAGGGCCAGGACCGTCGGCGGGCCCTGGCCGGGCGGGGGTCAGTCGCTGATGCCCTGGATGTCGTTGAAGGTGGACAGCAGGGTGTTCAGCGAGTCCAGGCTGCGGTCCTTGTCCGGGGACTTGGCGTGCAGTTCCCGCACCGCGCCTTCGACCGCCGCGTTGGCGGCCTTCCAGTCCTCCGGGCTCTTGCGCTTGAGCTCGGCGGCGGCGGCGCGCCACTTGGTCTGCAGGGCGTCGACCTTGGCCCGGGCGGTGGCGAAGTCGTCGGCGCCCACCGCGTCGAGCGACTCCTCGGCCAGGCGGCCGTATTCGCTGAGGTCGCCCAGCGGGCCCTGCTGGTCGTCGGCCTCCATGCCGCTGGGCGGTGCGGCGTCCTCGGCCCAGGCCGGGTTGTGTGCGACCGGAACAACAGCAACCAGCAGCGCCGCCAGCGCTGCCGCCAATACCGTCCGCGAGGAAGAACTCATCGTCTGGCTCCTTAGGCTGGCCAATGTGACTTCGAGGAGTGTAGAGGCTGGACGGTCAAATTTGCAGCCACCGGGCATGGCCTCGGTAAACCGGGAACGCCATCGAGAAAACCCTCATCAAGGAATTTCCCTACAGCACATAACGCTCAGCTCCCACGAGCCGGATCGATAGTCTTCCCGCCGTCATGGCGTTTGCCATGACAGGGTGTCGCAACCCAAAGGTCCTTCAGCACAGCAGCAGCATTCAAAGCAAAGGCGCTACCTGCGCCTAGCGTTTGCCTTGGTCATGGCTGGCCGTGCAGGGCAGGCTTCCGCCTGGCCGGATTCTCCTTGGACCTCCGGTTTGCGACCCCTGCACGGCTCGCCGCCCTCCGTGTCGCAACGGAAGCGGCGGGTTCCATCCGGTCCAAGGAGCGTAAGGAAATGCACCAGTTCCCTTCCAAGCCCGCGCCCCTCCGCGCGAAGAACGCCCGCCCGGGCATTCAAGAGCCTTTCAGGATTCGTGAGTTCAAACCCCTTCCGGAAAGCTCTCAGGCCTTCTCCGAAGTGCTTTACATCGACACGCTGGCTCCCTCGACGCAGTTGCTCGACACCGCCCTGCAGCGCCTGCGGGCGCTCGGCGGCGTGCTCGACCTGCTGGAGGAGCACCCCGCCGCCAGTGCCTCGCAGTGGGACCTGGCGCGCTGGAGCGCGACGTTGCGCATGCTCCACGCCGACACCCAGGCACTGCTCGAGGCTGCGCACCAGCGCACCCACGAGGAGCGCCCGGAGTAACCGGCCCCCGCCGCGCCCGCCTCAGCGGCTGGTCTGCAGGCGGCGGCGCGCGGCGTGGCGTTCCAGGGCCAGGTCGATCAGCCGGCTGACCAGTTCGCTGTAGCTCATGCCGGCGGCCTGCCAGAGCTTGGGGTACATGCTGATGCGGGTGAAGCCGGGCAGCGAGTTGAGTTCGTTGACCAGCACCTGGCCATCGCCGGTGAGGAACACGTCGACCCGCGCCAGGCCCGAGCAGCCCAGCACCTGGAAGGCTTCCACGGCGAGCTGGCGGATGCGTTCGCAGGCCGCGGCATCGATGTCCGCCGGCACCACCACCCGGGCGGCGTCTTCGTCGATGTACTTGCTGTCGTAGGAATAGAAGCCGCCGCGCACCACGATCTCGCCACAGCCGCTGGCGATGGGCTCGTCGTTGCCGAGCACCGCGCACTCGATCTCGCGGCCGTTCACCGCGGCCTCCACCAGCACCTTGTCGTCGAAGGCCAGGGCCTGTTGCACGGCGGCGACGTAGCCGGCCTCGTCCTCGACCTTGCTGACACCCACCGAGGAACCCAGGTTGGCCGGCTTGACGAACAGCGGCAGGCCCAGTTGACGCTGCGCCTCGGCGAAGGGCGTGCGCGCGGCGTTGGCGCGGGTCAGGGTGATGAAGGGGGTGATGGCGATGCCGGCGTCGCGCAGCAGGCGCTTGCTGACGTCCTTGTCCATGCAGATGGCCGAGCCGAGCACGTCAGCGCCGACGAAGGGGATGTCGGCCATGCGCAGCAGGCCCTGCAGGCAGCCGTCCTCGCCCTGGGTGCCGTGGACGATGGGGAAGATCACGTCGACGTGGTCGAGCAACTGCCGGCTACCGGTTTCCACCAGCTGCCGCTCGGCCTTGCCGGGCACCACGGCCAGCTCGCGGTTGGAGCGGTTGAGCGCGATCAGCGCCGGGTTCTCCTGGTTGAGCAGGTAGTCGGAGGCGTCGTTCAGGTGCCAGCGGCCGTCCTTGTCGATGCCGATCAGCACCGGCTCGAACCGCGAGCGGTCCAGGGCATCGACTATGTTCTTCGCCGACTGCAGCGACACCTCGTGCTCCGCCGAACGCCCACCGAAAATCACCCCGACACGCAACTTGCCCATGACTGCCTCCAGCTTGCTGATGGGCGCTTCTTATCATGGTGGGGGGGATTTTTACAGGAGCGGTGGTCGGGTGAGAGAGCTTGCGGAGGGTGCCTACCGGGTACCTGGGTGCTCGGGCTTGGCTCCGCCCCCTCTCCCTAACCCTCTCCCTGAAGGGAGAGGGGACCGTTTGGAGTGCGTGGGTATTCCTGAGTCAGCCGGCAGCACCGAAGGTTTCCGGCTGGAACCATTCCTCCTCTCGGCACGGACAAGCCCCCTCTCCCTTCAGGGCGGGGCGCGCAGCCGAGGGCTGGGGAGAGGGCGCTCTTGAACACAGCACCTACGCCGCCGGCAAACACCATTCGCGAGCAAACTCGCTTACGAAAAGCCAAAAGCCGGAAAGCTGAAAGCTGAAAGCACGGACAGCCGGAAAAGCCAGCCCAGCCTCAAACCACCGCCAGGTGCATCTTGCGCCTTGGCGGCGGGAAAGCCGCATCCAGCTTCGCCAGGTCCTCCCCATCCAGCCGCAGCTGCAGCGCCGCCGCATTGTCGCGGACATGCACAGCCTCCACCGCCTTGGGAATGGCGATCACCCCTTCCTGGCGGATCAGCCACGCCAGGGCCACCCGCGCCGGAGTGGCGCCGTGGCGTTCGGCCACTTCGCGCAGGGTGGCGTTGCGCAGCAGGCGGCCGCCCTGGCCCACCGGGCAGTAGGCCATCAGCGGCATGCGCTGTTCCTGGCACCAGGGCAGCAGGTCCCATTCGATGCCGCGTTCTTCCAGGCTGTATTGCACCTGGTTGGTGGCGCAGTGCAGGGCGCCCAGTTCCCGCATGTCGTCGAGGTCGAAGTTGGAGACGCCCCAGCGGCGAATCTTGCCGTCCTGGCGCAGGCGTTCGAAGGCCTCGACGGTTTCCTCCAGTGGGTACTGGCCGCGCCAGTGCAGCAGGTAGAGGTCCAGGCAGTCGGTGCCCAGGCGCTTCAGGCTGCGCTCGCAGGCCGCCGGCACGCCGCGGGCGCTGGCGTTGTGCGGGTAGACCTTGCTGACCAGGAAGACCTGCTCGCGCAGGCCGCGGATGGCTTCGCCGACCACCTCTTCCGAGCCGCCCTCGCCGTACATCTCGGCGGTGTCGATCAGCCTCAGGCCCAGCTCGACGCCTTCGCGCAGGGCCGCCACCTCGCGCTTGCGCGCCGCCCTGTCCTCGCCCAGCCGCCAGGAGCCCTGGCCGATGGCCGCAACCCGCGCGCCATCGGCGAATACCACCTCTTTCATGCCTTGCTCCTTCTTCGTTCAATGCCAGGGGTCGTAGGTGCCGAAGCTCCACACGTGGCCCTCGGGGTCGCGGCAGGTGAAGCCCTGGCCGCCGTAGTCCTCGTCGCGGATGTCGATGACCATCCGCGCGCCGGCGTCCAGCGCGCGGCGATACAGGGCCTCGGCGTCGGGCACCAGCAGGTACAGGCTCTGGGTGCAGCCGCCGACGTCCTCGGGCCGGCGCATCAGCCGGCCGTATTCGTTGTCCACCGCCGAGCCCAGCATCAGCATGCCGCTGCCGTCGGGCAGGCACAGCTGGGCATGGGCTACGCCGCCTTCGCCGTCGTCCACCACCAGTTGGCGGACGAAGCCGAAGGTGTCGCACAGCCATTGGATGGCCGCCGGCGCGTCGCGGTAGCGCAGGCAGGGGATCAGGCGGGGATGGCTGGCCATGGCGGTCTCCTCGTGGCGCTGGGGCCCACACAGCATAGACCGCGGCCCGTCACAGGCGCAGGCGCCAGCGCCCGTTGCGGACCAGGCGCAGCACGCCCAGCGGTTCGACATCGATGGCGTTGAACGCCGCCGCGCCGGCCCGCAGCACGTGCAGCGCGGCGGCGCGCAGCACCGCGGGGTGGCTGACGACGATGAAGTGGCCGTCCTCGTCGAAGGCGTCGAGCCAGGCGCCCACGCGCTCGCACAACTGCACCTGGGATTCGCCGCCGTGGGGCGCGGCGGCGGGGTCCGTCAGCCAGGCGGCCAGGTCCTGCGCTGCCGTGGCCTGAAGGGCCTCCAGGCTTTGCCCGCGCCAGGCGCCGTAGTCGCAGTCGCGCAGGGCTTCCAGCAGCTGCGGCTCGGCGCCCCAGGCGGCGGCGGTCTGCCGGGCGCGCAGCTCGGGGGCGCAGAGCACCCGGCGCGGCGCCTTGAGCCCGGCGCGGCGCTCGGCCAGGCGTTCGTCCTGGCCCGGTTCCAATGGCTCGTCGGCCTGGGCGAAGCAGCCCTGGCGCTGGGCGGCGGTGCGCCCATGGCAGACGAAGCTCAGGCGGCTCGGCATCGAATTCTCTCCCATTCGCAGGCGCCGGGGTTTACACTGCCCGACGCTCTCGTAGCACTTTGTTACTTGGAAGGAAGCCGGTGAAAACCCGGCACGGTCGCGCCACTGTATTCGGTCCCGGCACCGAGAGTCAGACCCTTCCCCACAAAACGAACCGCCAACCGTTTCAGGACGCGCAATCCTAGGAGGTTTCCATGGCTCATTCAGCCACCCACGCCGATACCGGCACATCGCTCCCCGTCATCCCGCTTTCCGAGCTGCTGCCCTGGGCCATCTTCGGCGGCCTGCTGCTACTCCTGGCACTGTACTTCGTCGGCGCCGAACAGGGCGCCACCTCGATGTTCAAGGGCATGTACGTGCACGAATTCGTCCACGACGGCCGCCACCTGCTGGGCTTCCCCTGCCACTGACCCGGGGACTCCCTGACATGACTGGAAAACTCCTGCTGCGCGGGATGCTCGTCGGCGTCCTGGCGGGCCTGATCGTCTTCGCGTTCGCCTTCGTCTTCGGCGAGCCCCAGGTGGACCGCGCCATCGCCTTCGAAGAACAGATGTCGGCCCTGCACGAGGCCGAGGAAGCCACCAGCGGCGGGGCCGCCCACGACCACGAGGAAGAGCTGGTCAGCCGCGAGGTCCAGGCCAGCTTCGGCCTGCTCACCGGCGTGGTGGTCTACGGCGCCGCCATGGGCGGGCTGTTCGCCCTGGTGTTCGCCTACGGCCTGGGCCGCACCGGGCGCCTGAGCCCGCGCGCGCTGAGCGCACTGCTGGCCCTGGCGGCCTTCGTCACCCTGTACCTGGTGCCGAGCCTGAAGTACCCGGCCAACCCGCCGTCGGTGGGCGACCCGGAGAGCATCCGCCAGCGCACCGCGCTGTTCTTCCTGATGATCGCGCTGTCCATCGCCGCCGCCGTCATCTCGCTGAACCTGGGCCGCCGCCTGCTCGCCGAGCACGGCGCCTGGACCGGCGCCGTCGCCGGCATCGCCGTGTACCTGGGCATCTGCGCCGTCGCCGGCCTGCTGTTCCCGGCGGTGCGCGAAGTGCCGGCGGACTTCCCGGCCGACCTGCTGTGGCAGTTCCGCCTGGTGTCCCTGGGCATCCAGGCGATCCTCTGGAGCACCGTCGGGCTGGTGTTCGGCTGGTGGATCGAATCCCGGCCGCCGAGTCAATCGCTCATAGGAAAGGCCTGACCGCTTCCGGCCAGCCATTTTCCGCCGCGGGTCCCGTCATCGGGACCCGCTTTCCTACCCCGCCATCTCCCCGCTTTTTCCAGACACCCTCCCCCATCGGCACTGTAGACAAAGCCGTCGATTCTTGAGGCCTGCAAGACCTACATCGGCCTACAAAAAACACCTGCTCGATCTGACGAATAAGCCTACGAACCCAGCAGCAGTTTCAGATAGTTCGACTTGGTCATTCCTGGGGAAAATTTCCGCAATTCCCTTAGCGAGGCCAAGACCATGCCGCATCACAAGCTCAAGTACGTCCTAGCCACCGCCTTCGCCCTGCCCCTGAGCCAGGCCGCGGCGGACATCAAGGGCCAGGTGGGTGTCGTCCTGGAGGTTTCCAAAGGCTGCCAGGTGACCCAGGGCAGCGCCTCCAGCGAAGGCATCCTCAACTTCGGTACGCTCAACTTCCCCCGGACCAGCCCGACCTGGACCCGCGCGCTCAAGGCACGCCTGGCCGGCCCGGACGGCAACAGCCTTCAGGTCACCTGCGACCCGGTCACCACTTTCTTCAATGTCATCATCGACGGCGGCCTGCGCGGTGACCGCTCACTGCTCAACGGCAGCGGCACCGACACGGTCAGCTACTTGCTGTACCGGGACTCCGCCGGCAAGAGCCCCTATGTCATCAACAGAGGGGCAACCTTCAGGGTTCCCGCCGACGGCAAGGCCGTGGATGTGCCGATCTACGGCACCATCGCACCGAACGCCAACGCCAAGGGCAGCGGCGTCTACAGGGACACGCTGACCCTCACCCTGGAATTCTGAGGCCGCTGCCGCAATCGCCCAGGGCGAAACCGGCCGGTCCTTCCCCGCCATGACGCTTCCTCACCTGCTGCCCCGCGCCGCGGCGACCGGGCTGGCCCTGCTGCTCGCCAGCCTGCTGCAGGCGCCGGGCAGCGATGCCGCCACCCGGGCCGGCTTCCGCGTCTCCGCCAGCGTTACCCAGGGCTGCCTGGTCAACCATGCGCCGCCCGGCAACGGCGGCAACCTGGGCAGCCTCGGCCGCTTGGACTTCGGCCGCCATCCGGCCACTTCCACGGCCAGGATCGGCGCCCAGCTGACGCCCAATGGCGCCATCACTCTCGCCTGCACCCCCGGCATCGCCCTGCGCATGACGGTCGATGGCGGCCAGCACGCCACCGGCGGCCTGCGCCACCTTGGCGCGGGCAACGCGCGGCTGGCCTATCGCCTGTACGCCGATGCCGGCCTCAGCCGGGAAATCCCCATCGGCGGCAACCTGAGCATCGACTACGGCAACCCCGACGACATCCGCCTGCCGATCCATGCCGCCCTCCAGTTGCCCGGCAACCAGTCCGCCGGGCGTTACCAGGACCGGCTCACCGTGACCCTGTCATGGTGAGCGCGCCAGGAGCCCCGTGATGCCCTTGCCCGATACCCGCCTGCGCTTCGTCGCGGCCCTGCTCGCCGCCCTCGCCCTGCCGGCCGCCACAGCCCGCGCCGCCAGCTCGATCCTGATCTAGCCGATCGACCCGGTGCTGGAACACGACCAGCGGGCCAGCGCGCTCTGGCTGGAAAACCGCGGCGCCGAGCCGGCCCAGTTGCAACTGCGCATCTTCGCCTGGAGCCAGGCCGGCGGCGAGGAGCACTTCCAGGCGCAGCGCGAGGTGGTCGGCAGCCCGCCGATGCTGCGCATCCCGGCGGGGGCCAGGCAACTGGTGCGCCTCACCCGCCTGGCGCCGACCGCCCCCGGCAGCGAGCGCGCCTACCGCATCGTCATCGACGAGATTCCCGCGCCGCAGGCCCAGCAGCCAGCGGCCGAGGGCAGCGACATCCGCTTCCAGCTGCGCTATTCGGTGCCGCTGTTCCTCTACGGCGACGGGCTCGGCGCGAAGGACGCGACGGCCGCGCGGCTGGACTGGCGCCTGGTCGACGAAGGCGGCCGCACCTACCTGGAGGTGCGCAACCGCGGCGCGGTGCATGTCCGCCTGACGCGGGCGGCCATCGAACAGGGCGACGGTACCCTGCCGGTGGGCGACGACCTGCTCGGCTACGTGCTGGCCGGCAGCGCCATGCGCTGGCCAATGCCGCGCAAGCCCGCCAGCGGCGGGCGCCTGTGGGCCGAGATCAATGGCGTGCGCGGCGAGATTCCCGCCGCGGCGCCCTGAAGCATGGGCAGGCAGACGCGCCCCTGGCTGCCGCTGCTCACCGGCGCCACCCTGCTGTTCGAGGCGGAACGCCTGTCGAGTGCGCCGCTGCCACCGCCGCCCCGGGATGCGGGCGCCCTGTCCGACGACCAGCAACTCTACCTGGAGCTGCTGGTGAACCTGCGCACGAGCGGCCAGGTGGTGGCGGTGACGTTGCGCCAGGGCCGCTTCTGGGTCGAGGCCGCCGAGCTGCGCGCGGCCGGCCTGCCGGTGCCGCGCGGCGGCCAGGTCGACGTCGGCGGCCTGCCCGGCGTCGAGGTGCGCTACGAGGCCGCCAGCCAGCGCCTGCTGCTGCAGGTGCCGCCGCAGTGGTTGCCCGAGCAGCAGCTCGGCCAGGCGCGCGCCACCGGCTACGTGCCGGCACGCAGCAGCTTCGGCGCTCTGCTCAACTACCAGTTCTACGCCAGCAGCCCGCGACGCGGCCAGGATACGAGCACGGCCTGGGCCGACCTGCGCCTGTTCGGCGGCTTCGGCGTCTTCAGCCACAGCGGCGTCTACCAGCAGGTCCATGGCGGTTCGGCACAGCCCAGCCGCTACCTGCGCTACGACAGCAACTGGCGCTACGACGACGAGGAACGCCTGCTGACCTACGAGGCCGGCGATCTGGTCAGCCGCTCCCTGGCCTGGAGCACGCCGGTGCGCCTGGGCGGGCTGCAGTTGTCGCGCAACTTCGCCATCCGCCCCGATGTGCTGACCTACCCGCTGCCGCGCTTCGCCGGCGAAGCGGCGTTGCCCAGCACCCTGGACCTGTTAATCGACGGCTACCGCAACAGCAGCTACCAACTGCAGCCCGGCCCCTTCAGCATCGGCAACCTGCCCTACATCAACGGCGCCGGCCAGGCGGTGCTGCAGACCACCGACGCCCTGGGCCGCCAGATCTCCACCAGCGTGCCCTTCTACGTCAGCAGCGACCTGCTGCGCCCGGGCCTGAGCGACTTCTCCCTGGGCCTGGGCAACCTCCGGCGCGGCTATGGCCAGGACAACTTCGCCTACGGGCCAGGCGCCTTCACCGGCGCCCTGCGCCACGGCCTGAGCGACACCTTCACCCTGGAGGCCCAGGCCGAAGCCGCCGCCGGCCTCGCCCAGGCCGGCCTGGGCGGCATGCTGCGCCTGGGCACCCTGGGCGTGCTCAACGGCGCCATCAGCCACGGCCAGCACGGCGGCGACGGCGGACGACAGCTGAGCTTCGGCTACCAGTACAACGCGCGGCGCTTCAGCTTCACCGTGCAACGCCTGCAGCGCGATGCCGACTACAGCGACCTGGCCCGCTACGACGACACCCGGCAGCGCCCCCGGCGCCGCCAGGACGACGACGATGACCGCTACTGGCGCCTACGCCCCAGCCGCAGCAGCACCCAGGCCACCGCCAGCGTGACGCTGGACGACTGGGGCAGCCTGGGCGCCGGCTATTTCGACGTCGAGGCCGGCGACGGCAGCCGCACCCGCCTGCTCAACCTGTCCTGGAGCCGGCCGCTGTGGGGCGATGCCAGCCTCTACCTGTCCGCCAACCGCGAGCTGGGCAACGGCAAATGGAGCAGCGCCGTGCAACTGGTGGTGCCGTTCGACCTGCGCGGCACCCTCAGCGTCGGCGTCGAACGCAGCGCCAGCGGGGACGGCAGCCGCCGCGTCGACTACAGCGAGTCGGCGCCCAGCGAGGGCGGTTTCGGCTGGAACCTCGGCTACGTCGACAACGGCCGGGCCGACGACTGGCGCCATGCCGCGCTGAACTGGCGCGGCGACCGCCTGCAACTCCAGGGCGGCGTCTATGGCAGCGCGCGGGAGCAGACCCACTGGGCCGACGCCAGCGGTTCGCTGGCCTGGATGGACGGCGCGCTGTTCCCCGCCAACCGCGTGCACGACGCCTTCGTGCTGGTCAGCACCGACGGCCAGGCCGGCGTTCCGGTGCGCTACGAGAACCAGTTGGTCGGCCACACCAACGCCGACGGCCACCTGCTGGTGCCCTGGAGCAGCGCCTACTACGCCGGCAAGTACGAGATCGACCCGCTGGGCCTGGCCTCCAACGTCGTGGCGCCGCTGGTGGAGCAGCGCGTGGCGGTGCGCTCCGGCAGCGGCTACCTGCTGCGCTTCCCGCTGCAACGGGTGCTGGCCGCCAGCCTGCTGCTGCACGACAGCCACGGCCGGCCGCTGCCGATCGGCGCCCAGGCTCGCGTCAACGGTGGCCCGCCGGTGCCCGTGGGCTGGGACGGGCTGGTCTACCTGGAACACCTGCAGGCGCACAACCGCCTGCGCGTAAGCCTGCCCGACGGCCAGGCCTGCAGCCTGGTCTTCGACCTCGACCCGCAGGCCGAAGAACTGGCGCAGCTGGGCCCGTTGCCCTGCCGCTGAACCCCGGAGTCGACCATGACCATACCGCGCTACCTGCTCCCCCTCCTGGCCCTGGCGCCACTCACCGGCCTGGCCCATACCGAGACCGAGCAATGCACGATCAACCCCGGCAGGGCGAGCTTCGGCAGCCACGGCTCGATGACCATCGCCAACGGCGTTCCGGCCATGCAGCTCTCCGGCGGCGCCCGGTGCAGCCTCAAGGGCTACCCGATCCGCGAAAATTGGATACGCCTGCTCCCGGAGAACCTCAACGGCGGCGTGCTGCGCAACGCCGCCACGGGCGACGCCATCCCCTTCGAGCTGTACGGCGACGCCGGCCTGACCCAGCGCCTGCAGCAGGGCCTGTTCTACGACTATTCCCGCTTCCCGTTTCCCGGCGGCACGCCGGACGTCTCGCAATTCCCCCTGCACGCCCGCCTGCGCCCGGCCAACGTGGCGCCCGGCACCTACACCGCCACCATCCAGCTGCGCTGGCACTGGCGCATCTGCGTGGCCGGCCGGGTGCTGGGCGCCTGCTATTTCCCCGGCTGGGACATCACGCCCGGCGTGAGCGGCGGCTGCCTGCTGGAGGTCTGCACCTCGGCGCCGACCGACTGGGGCACGGGCGTGCTCACCAGCCTGCAACTGACGGTGCAGGTCCGCCGCGACTGCCAGCTCAACGCGCCCGCCGTGAACTTCGGCAGCGCGCCGCTGATCGCCGGCTTCCGCCCGGTGCAGCAGCGCATCCAGGTGCGCTGCTCCAAGGGCACGAGCTACGACGTCGGCCTGAGCGACGGCGTCAACGCCAGCGGCGGCCAGCGGCACATGGCCAGCGGCGGCAACCGCCTGGCCTACGAGCTGTACAAGTCGAGCAGCGGCAGCGAGCGCTGGGGCTCGACAGGTACTGAGAGACGCCCCAGCAGCAGCGCCGAACTGAACCCCGGCAGCCTCGACGGCCTCACCTACCAGGGCTTCGACTACCGCGCGGAAGTCCTCCCCGACCAGCCCACGCCGCCAGCCGGCACCTACAGCGACAGCGTGGTGGTGGATGTGCGCTTCTGAGCGGGCTCAGGGATACAGGGCCTCGGCCAGCGACCGCGCCGCACGGCCGCTTTCCACGCCCGGCACCAACTGGCTGAACGGCAGCGTCACGAAGCGCCCTTCGCGCACCGCGCGCAGCCGCGAGAGCAGCGGGTGCGCGCGCAGGTAGCGGACCTTCTCCGCCGCCGGCGACCAGCGCGCATCGGCCAGCAGGATCACGTCCGGGTCGCCGGCGAGCAGCGTTTCGGGGCTGGCCAGGTAGCCGCGCAGCGCTACCGCCTCGAACAGGTTGCGCGCCCCGGCGGCGCGCAGCAGCTCGCTAACGAAGCCGCGCCCGCCCTGGCTGGCCAGGCCGGCGTCGCTGCTGTCGAGGTAGAACACCCGCAGCGGCGCGCGGCCGTCAGCCCTGGCGGCCGCCGCGCGCAGGTCGGCCTGCTGGGCGTCGATCAGCGCCTGGGCCCGTGGCTCGGCGCCGAGCAGCCGGCCCAGGGTGCGCAGGTCGTCGCGCACGTTGCCGAAGCCATCTCCCGTGCGCTGAGCACAGGCCGCCTCCAGCAGGTAGCTGGCGATCCCGGCGGCGGCCAGTTCGGCGCGCCCGCGCCCGGGGTCGAAGGCCGTGGCGAAGCCACCCACCACCAGGTCCGGGCGCAACGCATAGAGCAGTTCGGTGGACGGATAGCGCGCCGACACCACGGGCACGCCGCGGTAGCGGTCGCCCTGCAACTGCGGCCCCGGGTCGTCCAGATAGGCCACGCCCGCCAGCCGCGCCCCGGCGCCCAGTTCCAGCAGCAGGTCGGCGGCGTGCTGGTTGAGCGCGAGGATGCGCTCGGGCGCCTTGGCCAGGTGCCAGGTCTCGCCGCAGTTGCGGTAGTCCTCGGCGGCCAGGGCCGGCGCCGCCACCAACAGCCCCAGCAGCAGGGCGAAGCCTTTCATGGCGCGCCCTCGATCAGCAGTTCGGCCACCGGCTCGCCGCCCGCCAGGTGCTGCTCCACCACGCGCAGCACCTGGGCCTCGTCATGCACGCCGTACCAGCAGCGGTCCGGGTAGACGGTCAGCAGCGGCCCGCGGTTGCAGGGGAACTGGCAACCGGTGCGGGTCAGCAGCACGCCTTCGGCGGTTTCGATCAGCTCGCGCCTGGCCAGTTCGCGGCGCAGCGCCTTCCACAAGGGCAAAGCGCCGCGGCGCACGCAGCGCGGGCCGGTGCAGAGGAACACCTGGCGCTTGTGCGGCGGCGGCGCCGACCAGTCCGGTTGTTCCGGCACCGGGCCGACGGTGCGGCATTCCAGCTGCTGGCGGCCGTCGTCGATGGCCGCGCCGACCAGCCGGGCGTCCAGGCCACGGCGGCCGAGGGCCGAGGCGGTCACCCGCGGGCACGGCGCCTGGGGAAAGTCGCCGGCCAACTGCGCCACCTCGCCGCGCAGCCAGTCGAGGTAGGCGCCATCGCTGGCCGGCTCCAGGTCCACCAGCAGCAGCGCCCTGCCCGCTCGCAGCTGCGCGCGGATGGCCGGCCACAGGGCGTCGAAGCCGTCGCTGGTATCCACCAGCGTCACGGCGCGGTGGGACGCCGCCAGCTCGGCGTGCAAGGCCTCGCCCTGGGCGCCCGCGAGGGGGCCGACGATCAGCAGCGCCTGGTCCATGGCCACCTCAGAAGCTGAAGGTGTAGCGCAGCTCGGCGGTGCGCGGGCGGCCCAGGTTGTCCACCTGGCGGATGCCGTTGGTGGTGCGGCTGGTGGCGTAGTCGCGGTCCAGCAGGTTCTCCAGCAGCAGGCTCAGGCGGTGGCGGCGGGCGCCGTCCAGGTAGCGGTAGGCGTCGCCGTCGAGCACCGTGTAGTGGCCGTAGTCGTCGCCCTGGGGGCTGACGATGGAGCCGACGTAGCGCAGCGCCATGCCGAAGCCCCACGGGGCCTGGTCGTAGCCCAGGCGGGTGCGGGCGAAGAAGTGCGGGATGTTGTTCACGGTCACGCCCTCGCGGGTGTCCACCAGGTTGCGGGTGGCGTCGGCGTCCAGTTGCCAGTGCTCGCCCAGCCGCCACTGGCCGTTGGCCTCGATGCCGCGCACCTCGATCTCGCCGTCGCCGTTCACCCACTGGTCGCCGGCCAGGGTGATCAGGTCCTTTATCTCGCGGCGGAAGAGGGTGACGCTGCCGCTCCAGGGCTGGCCGAACAGCGCGCCGCTGTAGTCCAGGCCCAGCTCGGCGTTGCGGCTGCGCTCGGGCTTGAGGTCGCGGTTGCCGATCTCGCTGCCCGGCTCGTTGACGAACAGCTGCTCGGCGTTGGGCAGCTTGAAGGCGGTGCCCAGCTGGCCGCGCAGCTTGAGCTGGTCGCTGAGGTCGTAGAGCGAGGTGAGCATCCACACGGTGGCGCCCTCGCCGCCGCTCATTTCCTCGCGGCGCACGCCCAGGCTGGGGTGCCAGTTCGGCAGCAGGTCCAGCTGCGGGCGCAACTGGGCATAGAGGGCGTGGGACTCGGCCTTGTCGTTGTCGATGATCAGCACGTCGTCCTGGCCCTTGTACCACTGGTTGTCGCTGCCGAAGACCAGCTCGTGGCCGCCGGCCAGGCGCGCCTTGCCCTCCAGTTGCGCGCCCCAGTCGGTGAAGCCCCAGTAGTCGTTGTGGTTGAGCGTGCGGGTGCCGCCGCCGGCGAGGTTGTAGATGCGCGTGTAGCGGGTGTCCCAGTCGTTCAGGTGGGCCTTGGCGAACCAGCTGAAGTCGTCGTTCAGGCGCTGCTCGAAGGTCGCCGTGGCGATCTGCTGGATGCGGTCGTTGCTGGTGTGGTGGTTGTCGGCCGGGCGGGCGAAGTCCAGGTCGGCGTCGGCGTACTGGTAGAACAGCTCCAGCCGCGAGCTGTCGCCGAAAGCCTGGATGGCCTTGGCGCCGAACACGTTGACGTCGTAGGAGCGGCGCTTGTCGCTGACGGTGGCGGTCATGTCCTGTTCGCGGAACGGCTTGTAGCCGTCGGAGCGGTTGTGGCTGACGTAGGCCAGCAGGCCGAGGTCGCCCAGGCCGTTCTCCAGCACTTTCTCCACCCGCGCATCGCCATTGCGCCCGCGGAAGCTGTCCAGGCCCAGGTTGACCTCGCCGGAAGCCTCGCGGCTGCGCGCGCTGCGGGTGACGATGTTGATCACCCCGGACACCGCCTGGGTGCCGAACAGCAGGCCCTGGCCGCCCTTGAGCACCTCGATGCGCTCCACCGCGGTGGTCGGCAGGGTGTCCAGGTAGAGGCCGCCATACAGGCGGTTGTTCAGGCGCACGCCGTCGAGCAGGATCAGGGTGTCGTCGTTGCGCCCGCCCAGCAGCGAGTAGGTGCCGTAGTCGAAGGGGCCGTTCTTCGGCGCCACGAACAGGCCCGGCACGTACATCTGCAGCACGCGGGTGATGTCGGCGCTGGGGCCGGCGCGCTCGATCTGCTCGCGCTCGATGACTTCGAGCTTGCTGCCGTAGCGGGCCATCTCGGCGACGGTGGTGGATTCCACCGAAGGCGCGCTGACGATTTCGTCGCGCAGGCCCAGGGGCTCGGCGTTCAGGCAGGGGCTCAGGCACAGGCCGGCGAGCCAGGGGGCAAGCCGAAGTGCGGATTCGGAAGAAGGGAAGTGCAAGGTGATCGCCTCGAAACGGGAATTTCGCAGGCGGCGCAGCGAGTTCCGGCGCGAGCGCGTCCGGAATCCGGCTCACGCCCGCCCACCGCGGGTTTGCCAACAACGCTCCAGGCCGGTCTCCGGGCTTGCGAGGGTTCTGGAGCATCCGCCTTCCCATGCCTGAGCACAGTGGCCTCGTGGATGCCCCGCTCGCTTACCGTTGCGGGGGCAGCGCCGGACTGATCGCCAAGGGCGACGCACCGGCTTCCCGTTTCACCTCATGCACGGCGGCATGAAGCACCTGGAACGGCCCGCATCTGACCATCGGTGCGGCGGGGCGTCAAGGGCAGCCCTTTACAGCATGCTTCCGCTTCCGGGCACAGCCCGTGATGCCTTTCCTTCCGCCGTGGAAGCTTTCCGCTATCATCGGCGGACCTTTCCCGACGCTCGAAAAGGACCTCCCATGTCGGTTTCCTCCCTGGTCACCCTGCTCGTCCTCGCCGTGCTGTTCTTCGGCGTCATCGCCATCTACAACCGCCTGGTGAACCTGCGCGCCCGCTACCGCAACGCCTTCGCGCAGATCGAGGTGCAGCTCAAGCGGCGCTACGACCTGATCCCCAACCTGGTGGAAACCGCCAAGGCCTACCTCAAGCACGAGCGGGAAACCCTGGAGGCGGTGATCGCCGCGCGCAATGCCGCGGTGGCCGGGCTCAAGGCCGCCGCCAGCCAACCCGGCGCCGCCGCCGGCCTGGCCCAGCTGGCCAGCGCCGAGGGCGCCCTGGGCGGCGCGCTGGGGCGGCTCAACGTGACCATGGAGGCCTACCCGGACCTGAAGGCCTCGCAGAACCTGCAGCAGCTCACCGAGGAGCTGTCGAGCACCGAGAACAAAGTGGCCTTCGCCCGCCAGGCCTACAACGACGCGGTGATGGAGTACAACGCCTACCGCCAGTCGTTCCCCGCCGTGGTGCTGGCGGCGAACTTCGGCCACAAGACCGAGGTCGCGCAGCTGGAGTTCGCCGACAGCAAGCAGATCCAGGACGCACCCAAGATCGCCTTCTGACGAGCGGTGCGCGCGATGAACTTCTTCCAGCACCAGGACCGTGCCCGCCGCCAGACCGGCCGGCTGATCCTGCTCCTGGCCGCGGCGGTGGCCTGCCTGGTGACGCTCACCAGCCTGGTCCTGGGCTGGCTCTGGCGCCACATCGGCGAGCCCGCCAGCCACTGGACCTCGCCGCAGCGCCTGCCCGACTTCGAACTCTACCTGTGGGTGGCGCTGGTGGTGGTCGGCGTGGTGATCGTCGGCGCCTGGTACAAGCACCACCAGCTGCGCCTGGGCGGCCGCGCCGTGGCCGAGCGCCTGGGCGGCCGGCTGATCAACCTGGACGCCCGCGACGCCGATGAACGCCGGGTGCTCAACGTGGTCGAGGAAATGGCCATCGCCTCGGGCACCCCGGTGCCGCCGGTGTACCTGCTGGAGGACAGCGGCATCAACGCCTTCGCCGCCGGCCTGACGCCGCGCGACGCGGTCATCGGCGTCACCCGCGGGACCATCGCCCTGCTCAGCCGCGACGAGCTGCAGGGGGTGATCGCCCACGAGTTCAGCCACATCCACCACGGCGACATGCGCCTGAACACCCGCCTGGTGGCGCTGCTGCACGGCATCCTGCTGCTGGGCCTGATCGGCGAGACCATGGTCCGCGGCCTGTGGGACAGCCACCGCGCCGACGACGTGGCGCGCATCCGCATGCAGCGCAGCAACGCCGGCAACGACAGCGGCTCCGGCTCGGCCCTGGGCTTCATCGCGCTGGCCTTCGTCGCCGGCCTGTGCCTGTGGGGGCTGGGCTCGGTCGGGACCTTCTTCGGCAGCCTGATCAAGGCCGCGGTGAACCGCCAGCGCGAATATCTCGCCGACGCCTCCGCCGTGCAGTTCACCCGCAACCCAGCCAGCATCGCCGGGGCGCTGAAGAAGGTCGGCGGCTACGGCTCGCTGCTCGGCGCCCTGCACCGCGCCGAGTTCAGCCACCTGTACTTCAGCGACGGCCTGGCCAGCCACTGGTTCGGCCTGGCCACCCACCCGCCGCTGGAGGCGCGCATCCGCCGCATCGAGCCGGGCTGGGACGGCCGCTACCCGAAGCTGGAACCGCGCCTGGACATCCCGCTGGTGGACCGCGAGACCTGGAACGCCGCCCTGCGCGGCTACCCCTCGGGCGCGGCGCTGGCGTCGGTCGAGGCCATCGGCGAGCCGGCCGGGGCGCACCTGGCGGAAGCGCGGCACACCCTGCAACGGCTGGATGAAAGCCTGCGGGCGGCGGCGCACAAGGTCGATGGCGCGCAGGCCTTGGTCTACGGCCTGTTGCTGGACGCCGAAGCGCTGGCCCGCGCCCAGCAACTGCAGCTGCTCAAGCCGCGCCTGGAGCTGGGCGTGGCCTTCCAGTTCGACCGCCTGGAGGAGCACCTGCACACCCTCGATCCGGGCCAGCGCCTGCCTCTGCTGGACCTGGCCATGCCGGCGCTGAAGCAGTTGGACGCCACCCAGGTGGCGAGCCTGCTGGGCAACATGGCGCTGCTGATCAAGGCCGACCGCCGGGTGAAACTGCTGGAGTGGACGCTGCTGCGCATCGTCGAACGCAACCTGCGCCCGGCCCCGGCGCGCATCGGCAACCTGCCGCTGACCGAGCTGGGCGACGAGGCGGCGGTCCTGCTGGCCTTCCTCGCCGGCGTCGAGGAGGCCGAAGCGGCCCACGCCGAACAGGCCTTCGCCCAGGCCTGGGCCACCCTGCCCTTCGCCGTGCGGCAGCCGCCGCAGGCCGGCACCCTGCGCGAGCTGGAAGCGGCGCTGCGGCGCCTGGCGCAACTGCGCCCGTTGCAGAAGCCGCAGCTGCTCAAGGCCATGGTCCGCTGCGGCGAATACGACGGCTGCATCAGCGTGGCCGAGGCGGAACTGCTGCGCGCGGTGGCCGACATCCTCGACTGCCCGATGCCGCCGTTGCTGGCGGATACGGCTTTTCGTAGGAGCGGACTCTGTCCGCGATAGCCGGAGGTTCCGGCGCGATTCGCGGATAAGATCCGCTCCTACGCTGCCCCACCCGCGCCATTCCCATGTAGGAGCGCGCCCTGCGCGCGATTTCGCGGGCAGGGCCCGCTCCTACAGTTGTCGTGAGGCATGGAGTTTCCTCTCCGTCCGCGATTCGCCACACAAAAGAAAAGGGCCTCCGAAGAGGCCCTTTGTCATTTCGCCATCAGGCTCACGCGCCGCTGGCGACCGCGCCCCGCTCGCCTTTCGGCGCCAGGTCGAACACGCGGTACAGCACCACCAGCAGGACCAGGAAGGCCGGGCCGATGTAGAGGGCGATGCGGGTGTCCTCGAAGAACGCCATCAGCGCCACCACCAGCACCAGGAAGGCCATGGCCAGGTAGGAGCTCAGCGGGTACAGCCACATCTTGAACTGCAGCTTGCCGGCCTCGGCCGGGCTCAGGCCGCGGCGGAACTTCAGCTGCGCCAGCAGGATCATGGCCCAGGTCCAGATGGCGCCGAAGGTGGCGATGGAGGTCACCCAGGTGAACACCTTCTCCGGCACCAGGTAGTTCAGCAGCACGCCGAACAGCAGCGCGACTATGGACAGGATCAGCGCATTGCGCGGCACGCCGCCCTTGGAGGTCTTGGCGAAGACCGCCGGCGCCTGGCCGTGCTGGGCGAGGCTGTAGAGCATGCGCCCGGTGCTGAAGATGCCGCCGTTGCAGGAAGACAGCGCGGCGGTGATCACCACGAAGTTGATGATGCCGGCGGCGGTCTTGATGCCCAGGCGCTCGAAGGTCATCACGAAGGGGCTGCCCTGGGTGCCGATCTCGCTCCACGGGTAGATCGACATGATCACGAACAGCGCGCCGACGTAGAACAGCAGGATGCGCCAGAACACCGAGTTGATCGCCCCGGGAATGGTCTTCTGCGGGTTCTTCGCCTCGCCGGCGGTGAGGCCGATCATCTCCACGCCCAGGTAGGCGAACATCACCATCTGCAGCGACATCAGCACGCCGGTGATGCCATGGGGCATGAAGCCGCCGTTGCTCCACAGGTTGGAAATGCCGGTGGCCACGCCGCCGTTGCCCAGGCCGAAGACGATCATGCCGCCGCCCACCAGGATCAGCGCGAGGATGGTGACGACCTTGATCAGGGCGAACCAGAACTCGAACTCGCCGAAGGCGCGCACCGCGATCAGGTTGATGGTGCCCATGCTCGCCAGGGCCGCCAGGGCCCAGATCCAGCGCGGCACCTCGGGGAACCAGATGCCCATGTAGATGGCCACCGCGGTGATCTCCGCGACGCAGGTCACCAGCCACAGGAACCAGTAGTTCCAGCCGGTCAGGTAGCCGGCCAGCGGGCCGAGATAGTCCTGGGCGTAGCGGGCGAAGGAGCCGGCCACGGGGTTGTGCACGGCCATTTCGCCGAGGGCGCGCATGATGACCAGGATGGCCAGGCCGCCGATGATGTAGGAGAGCATGATGGCCGGGCCGGCCATCTGGATGGCCTTGGCGGAGCCGAGGAACAGGCCGACGCCGATGCAGGCGCCGAGGGCCATGAGACGGATGTGCCGCTCGTTGAGATCCCGTTGGAGATCGTGGGACGACATGATGGTGCAACCTCGATTTTGTTGTTGGGTATATCAGCGGCGACTCGAAGCGCAATCGGGATGAGGAAGGCCCGCGACGGAAAAAGCGCCGCCACCGCGCCGGTGGGCACGGGGAGGATTCGTCTGGGGCCTTCCGGGACTGCACACCGGAAGAGGCTGCCCGCCCTTGTGGAGCGGACGTGGGCATTGCGGGAGTGAACCACTGAGGTCGCCGCGGAGTGTTGCACAAGATTGCCGGGGCGTCTGCCCCCTTATGGTGCGAACGAGACCAAAGGCTTACCCGGCCGGCGCGGCCACCAGCAACAGCGAGCAGGCCGCCCCGGTATCCGGCCGCCGCGGCTCGCGCAGGGCCAGCAGGCGCCAGCCGCTGGCGTGCAGCAGGGCCAGCCAGGACTCGAAGGTGCGGAAGTACCAGGGCATGGGCTCGCGGAACTCGTCGCCAAAGGCGCTGAAGGTCTCCAGGCGCCAGCCGTCCTCGTAGGGCTCGTCGCCGCAGGCGCTCCAGGGGTGCAGGGTCTGGATCAGCAGCCGCCCGCCCGGCGCCAGGCGCTGCTGCAGGCCGCGCAGCAGGGGCGCGAGGTCCTCGTCGAACAGGGCAAAGTTGCACACCAGCGCGTCGAACCGCCCCAGGTGCGCCCCGGCCTCGCCCACCAGCTCGGCCTGGCTCAGCAGCTCGTACTGCCCTTCGCCGGCCTGGCGCGCGGCCTCGATCAGGGCTGGCGAGGCGTCGATGCCCACCACTTCGCAACCCCGGGCCTCCAGCACCCGGCACAGCCAGCCTTCGCCGCAGCCGATGTCCAGCACACGATGCGGCGAACCTTCCAGCACGGCGCGGACGATGGCCTCGTCGGTGGCCAGACGGCGGCTGTCGATGCGCTGCTCGCGTACTGCGCGGGTCCAGGCGCTGGCGTTGCTGTCCCAGCTGTGGCGGATGCGGGTGGGGTTGTCGGGCATGGTGGGGGTCCGAGGGGAAAGGGAAGATTCCATTTTAGGTTGTAGGAGCGAGCTTGCTCGCGAACTGTGTTTCCCGGTGGCTGCGGCGCAGGCCCCGAAGAGCGCCCTCTCCCTAACCCTCTCCCTGAAGGGAGAGGGGACCGTTGGGCAGAAACGGAGGCTCTGGAGTTAGCCGGCAACACCGAAGGTTTCCGGCTGGAACCAAGCCTTCTCTCGGCGCGGACTAGCCCCCTCTCCCTTCAGGGAGAGGGCTGGGGAGAGGGTACGGAGTCCACCGAAAGCACCGAAGCCGCCGGTTACCTCGTTCGCGAGCAAGAACTGGGCGTCCCCCTCGCTCCTACAAAAGAAAAGCCCGCCCCTCACAACCCCTTCGGCACCGCCAGCCCCTTGGTCGAGGGCCCGCTCTTCAACGGCTGCCGGCACCCCGCATCGCCGAACGGCCCGGACAGCCGCGTCCAGCCCTCCCCCGGCGAGGTCTGGCTGCAGGTCAGGTGGCCGTCCACGCGGCTCTGCCACAGGTAGAACGGCATGGGCGCGGCCTGGGCGCTCAGGCTGGCGATCAACGGCAGGAACAGCAGGAACAGGCGCATCGGGTCGTTTTCCAGGTCACTCGTCGGGCATTGTCGCGGCTTGGGCCGGACGAAGGCACGACATTCAGCAGAATTTTCCCCGCCTACTACGCTCAAAGAAAGGGGAGGCCGCTGGCACGGGGGCTTTCGCGGCACCGGGATGGGTGCCGGTCGTCACGTCGGCGGAGACCGCTTACTCAGGCTTTCGCAAGCATGGGCAGGTCGTGATATGGCGCATACGGAGCATACCGGTCAACTGCATTCTCAACCGGGCGTGCCGGAGCCTGGCTTTTCCCCGAAAAAACCCAGCCACCACCGCTTCCTGCTGCTGTTCCTGTTCGTCCTGCCACTGCTGGCGGCGATGGGCGCGGCGCTGCTATACGAGGCGCATACCTCCAAGCTGCAGGCCCGCGAGCTGGCGCGCCTGGCCGGCGAGCTGACCTGGCAGGTCGGCGCCGGTTCCAGCGACCAGGTGGTCTACCCGAAGGACGGCCCCTTCGACCGCCGCCTGGGCTACCTGCAACTGCCGGACTTCCTGCAGCGCCTGCACGACCGCGACTTCGTCACCCTCGACCAGGCGCGCTTCTCCCCTGCCCTGCTGCAATACGCCGGCTACGGCATGTTCCCGCCCTACGCCGAGAAGGCCCAGGCCGGCGTCGACATCAGCGACTGCCGCGGCCTGCCGATCTACAACTTCCGCTACCCGCAGCGGCTCTACGCCAGCTACGACGCCATCGCCCCGCTGATCGTGCAGAGCCTGCTGTACATCGAGAACCGCGACCTGCTCGACGCCAGCCGCCCCTACCTCAACCCGGCCATCGACTGGAGCCGCTTCACCCAGGCCGCCGTGGCCCAGGCCGGGCGCCTGGTCGGCATGGGCAACCACGCCCCCGGCGGCAGCACCCTGGCCACGCAGATCGAGAAGTACCGCCACTCGGTGGACGGGCGCACCAATTCCATCCGCGACAAGCTGCGGCAGATGGCCTCGGCCAGCGTGCGCGCCTACCAGGGCGGCGCCGAGAACCTGCCGGCGCGGCGCAACGTGGTGCTCACCTACCTCAACTCGGTGCCGCTCTCGGCGCAGCCGGGCTACGGCGAGGTCAGCGGCCTGCCCGACGGCCTGTGGATCTGGTATGGCGCCGACTACCAGCAGGTCAACCGCCTGCTCTCCTCGCCCGTCGGCCAGGGCGCCGAGCTCGAGGCCCAGGGCCGGGCGCTGCGCCAGGTGGTGTCGCTGATGATCGCCCACCGCCGCCCGTCCTATTACCTGGCGCGCGGGCGCAAGCCGCTGGGCGAGCTGACCGACAGCTACCTGCGCCTGCTGGCCCAGGCCGGGGTGATCGAGGCGCCGCTGCGCGATGCCGCCCTGGCCCAGCGCCTGGAGTTCCGCGACCCGCAGAACCAGCCGACGGTGCAGCCGCTGGAGCCGAACAAGGGCGTGAGCCTGGCCCGCACCCGCCTGGCGGGCATGCTCAACGTGCCGCTGTATGACCTGGACCGCCTCGACCTGAGCTTCAGCACCACCCTGCAGGACGAGTTGCAGAACAAGGTCAGCGCCTACCTCAAGCAACTGGCCGACGCGGACTTCGCCTCGCAGATCGGCCTGTTCGGCGAGCACCTGCTGTCCAAGGACAAGACCGCCGACGTGCGCTACAGCTTCGTGCTGTTCGAGCGCACCGCCGACGGCAACCGCGTGCGCGTGCAGACCGACAGCACCGACCAGCCCTTCGACATCAACGAGGGCAGCAAGCTGGAGCTGGGTTCCACCGCCAAGCTGCGGGTGCTGTCCAACTACCTGGAGCGCATCGCCGACCAGTACCGCGCCTACAACGGCAAGCCCGCCGCCGAGCTGCGCAAGGTGCCGGTGGAGCCGCTGGACTTCATCAGCCGCTGGTCCATCGACTACCTGATCGCCAACCCCAACGCCGACCTCTCGGCCATGCTCGCCGCGGCCATGCAGCGCAAGTACTCGGCCAGCCCCTACGAGAGCTTCTTCACCGGCGGCGGCGTGCACACCTTCTCCAACTTCCGCCGGGAGGACAACGGGCGCATCCCCACCCTGCTCGAAGCGCTGCGCGAATCCATCAACCTGCCCTTCGTGCGCCTGCTGCGCGACCTGGTGCGCCACGACATGTACCAGAAGGACGGCAACAAGCTGACCGTGCTGCAGGACGACAAGGACCCGCGCCGCCAGCTGTACCTGGACCGCTTCGTCGACCAGGAGAGCCGCGTCTACCTGCTGCGCTTCTGGCAGAAGTACCGCGGGCAGAACGCCGCCGAGCGCCTGGACACCTTCCTCGACGGCCTGCGCCCGTGGCCGGTGCGCCTGGCGGCGATCCACCGCTACCTGCAGCCCCAGGCCGACCAGGCGACCTTCGCCGCCTTCCTCCAGGACCGCCTGAAGCAGAGCCACTACACCGGCGAGAAGCTCACCGACAAACGCATCGCCGACCTCTACAAGCGCTACGGCCCCGGCGCCTTCGACCTCAACGACCAGGGCTACGTGGCCCGCGTGCACCCGCTGGAGTTGTGGCTGCTGGGCTACCTGCAGCGCCAGCCCCAGGCCAGCTTCGCCGACGCGGTGGCCGCCAGCAATGCCGAGCGCAAGCAGGTCTACGGCTGGCTGTACAAGTCGCGCTACAAGGCCGCCCGCGACAAGCGCATCCGCATCATGCTGGAGGTGGAGGCCTTCCTCGACATCCACCAGCAGTGGAAGCAGTTGGGCTACCCCTTCGACCACCTGGTGCCCTCGCTGGCCACCGCCCTGGGCAGCTCCGGCGACCGCCCGGCGGCGCTGGCCGAGCTGATGGGCATCATCCTCAACGACGGTATCCGCCTGCCCACCCTGCGCATCGACAGCCTGCACTTCGCCGCCGGCACGCCCTACGAGGTGAGCCTGGCGCCGCAGGCCAACGTCGGCACCCGGGTGATGACCTCGGAGGTGGCCAGCACCCTGCGCGACTCGCTGTCCCAGGTGGTCGACCAGGGCACCGCGCGGCGGCTGTCCGGCAGCTTCCGCCGCGACGACGGCAGCCCGCTGGTGATGGGCGGCAAGACCGGCACCGGCGACAACCGCATCGAAAGCTTCACCCGCGGCGGGGCGGTGAAGAGTTCGCGCTCGCTGAACCGCACCGCGACCTTCGTGTTCTACCTCGGCCCGCGGCACTTCGGCACCCTCACCGCCTACGTGGCCGGCAGCGCGTCGAGCAACTTCAAGTTCACCTCGGCGCTGCCGGTGCAGGTGCTCAAGGGCATGGCGCCGATGCTGCAGCACTACCTGGAGCCGGGCACCGAGTGCCACGCGCCCCAGGACACCCTGCGGGTGAGCTGGCTATGAGGCCGCGCGCCGCCGCGGCCTGAACCCGGGAAAGGCCAGGGAAGCACGGCGCCAAGGGTTCGGCGCCGGGAGGTCCGGCCGGCCGTCAGCATGACCTGGCGCGGCGCCCCTTGCCGCGCGGGTCCGGAGCCGGAGGGCACCGCCATGCCGCGCCGCCATGGGAACCTCAGGGACCAGGAACAGGCGCTGCTGCGCCAGCGCCGCGCCCAGGCCGGCATCGACGTGCCGAGCGACTTCAGCTGGGGCCTGGCCCTCTCCGGCGGCGGCGTGCGCAGCGCCACCTTCAACTTCGGCCTGCTGCGGGCGCTGGCGAAGAACCACGTGCTCAAACGCTTCGACTACCTGTCCACGGTGTCCGGCGGCGGCTACGTCGGCGCCATGCTCGGCCGCCTGTACGGCCCCGCCCAGGGCGCCCGCGAGGTGGAGAACGGCCTGGCGGCGGACGACTCGCTGCTGCTCTGGTGGCTGCGCAACAACGGCCGCTACCTGGCCCCGGCCGGCGGCCGCGACCTGCTGATGGCCGGCGCCTCGATGCTCCGTGGCTTCATGGCCACCCAACTGGAGATCGGCATCCTGCTGCTGTGCATCGGCATGTTCACGGTGCTGCCCCACGTGCTGCTGGCGCTGCTGGGCACGCCGCCGGTGTTCCTCGGCAACCTCTGGTCGCTGTGGTTCCTCGCCGTGCCGCTGTTGCTGCTGGCCGCCGGGGCGCTGTGCTGGGCCTACTGGTTCAGCCGCGACCGCCAGGACCACGCCCTGCGCGACCTGCTCTCGGTGCTGCTGGCCCTGCTCGCCGCGCTGGCCCTGGCGGTGCAGGGCCTGTGGCCGCAGTTGCAGAGCGACATCGAGCTGGGTCCGCGGCTGCTGGCCTACGCCGTTCTGGTCGGCGCGCTGCTGATCGCCCCGCTGGGCTGGCTGCTGCGCCTGCCGCTGCGCGCCTGCCCGCCGGAGCAGCAGCGCCTGCGCCTGACCCACTGGCTGGGCTGGGTGCTGCTGGGCGGCGCCGGGGTGTTGCTGCTGGGCGTTTGCGAGGCGGCGACCTGGCACTTGGTCGTGCGCCTGCGCGAGAGCGGCAACTTCACCCTCATTTCCTCCAGCGTGCTGGGCTCCACGGGCCTTGCCGTGGTGCTGCTGCGCGCCCTGCTGCCGACGCTGCTGGAGCGCCTGCGCCAGCAGGGCCTGCCGAGCGCCTACGGCAGCCAGCTGGCCAACCTGCTGGGCCTGGCCCTGCTGGCGTTCCTGCTGCTGGCCTGGCTGACGCTGCTGCAGGCCTTCCTCTACCTGGGCGGCAACCTGCTCAGCCCCGGCGCAGCCATGCAGCCCTGGCTGCCGCTGCTGTACTGGGCCCTGGTGCTGGCCGCGCTGGGCTTCTACATCGGCATCAGCGGCGCCAACCTCACCCAGCTGAACCTCGCCTCGCTGCACTACTTCTACCGCTCGCGCCTGGCCCGCACCTACGTCGCGGTGGCCAACCACGGCGGCCCCGAGGCGCGCTTCCCGGCCTCGCTGCTGGTACCGGCCGAGCGCCGGCTGATCGAGGGCATCGAGTCGCTGCGGGAGATACTGCCCGGCGACGACGTGGCCCTGGCCGACTACCAGCCGCACGCCTACGGCGGGCCGCTGCACCTGATCAACTGCTGCATCAACCAGACCCTCGACGATCGCACCCACAGCTACAACGCCGACCGCAAGGGCGTGGCCCTGACCGTCAGCGCCCTGGGCGTGGAGACCGGCACCCACGGCCCGCGGCCGCCCCAGGGCCTGGAGCGCAGCAGCCTGGCGCAATGGGCGACCATCTCCGGCGCCGCGCTGAGCACCGGCATGGGCTCGCGCACCAGCGCCGGGCTGGCCGCGCTGGTGTTCATGACCGGCCTGCGCCTGGGCTTCTGGCTGCCCAACCCGACCCGCGCCGCCGAGACCGGCTGGCGCGCGCGCCTGGCCAAGTACCTGGCCACCCGCGCCGAGATGCTCGCCCAGTTCCCCGGCCTGCGCGCGCCCTTCTGGTACCTGTCCGACGGCGGCCACTTCGACAACAGCGGCGTCTACGCCCTGCTCAAGCGCGAGGTCGACCTGATCGTCGCCAGCGACTGCGGCGCCGACCCGCGCTACCTGTTCGAGGACCTGGAGAACCTGGTGCGCAAGGCCAAGATCGACTACGACGCCGACATCGAGTTCATCGACCCGGCCAGCCTGGCACGGGTCTCCGCCGGCGACGCGCGCACCCTGCTGTTCGGCACCCCGGAGTCCATCTCGCCGGATTGCGGCCGCGAATACCTGCTGCTGGCGCGCATCACCTACGCCAGCCACAGGCGCGGCACCCTGCTGGTGGTCAAGCCGCACCGCTGCGATTCGCCGCTGCTGGAACTGCCCTTCGATCTGGTGGGCTACGCCGACCGCAACCCGGCCTTCCCGCAGCAGGGCACCGACGACCAGTTCTTCGACGAAAGCCAGTGGGAGGCCTACCACCAACTGGGCCTGGCGCTGGGCTCGGTGCTCAGCCGCGACTTCCTCCAGCGCCTGCCGGGCTGGGCCGACCTGGCCAGCATCGTGACCCTCACCGCGGTCGGCCAGCCGGCCCCGGCCAACGGCCCGAACCGCCGCCAGCGCATCGCCCAGAACGTGCGCACCACCCTCGGCGTGGGCCTCTCCGCCAGCCTGGTGGTGGCGCTCTGGCAGGGCCTGGAGCAATACCGCGGCAACATCGCCGACAGCGAGTCGAAGTACGCCAGCCAACTGGAGGCCATCGCCGACCTCTACGCCAAGGGCAACAAGGTCAGCGACGCCCTGCGCACGCGCATCGGCCACCTGGAGAACTTCGCCAGCCGCAACGGCCTGTCGGTGGAGTTCGCCAGCGACATGCGCACCCTGTTCGAGCGCGCCAGCACGGCCTGCGCCAGCGGCGCCGAGTCGGCCGACTGCAACTACCTGCGCCAGCTCACCAGCGACCCGCACCCCAACAGCCCGGTGCAGCAATACTGGTTCGGCTTCACCCCGCTGCCGGAAGACAACCCGGCGCTGGCCAGCGCCCCGCCGCCGCCCCCTCCGCCGCCAGCCGCGGCGCCGGCATCACCGCCTGTCAGCGCCGAGATGACGCCACCACCCGCCGTCACGGCCGGCGCCCCGCCCGCACCCGCACCCGCAGCAGAGCCGATGACCAACCCCTGCATGCGCGAAGGCAGGCGGCCGGTGGTGCTCTACACGCAGATCTACTCGGCCGACGAGCAACGCACGGCGCGGGACTTCCTCAAGCTGCTGGAAGGCAGCGGCATCAGCACCCCGGGCATCGAGAACGTGGTCAGCGCCGCCGCCCGCCGCGGTTCGCCGCCGCCATTGCCCTGGCCGCGGCCGACCTTCATCTACCACGCCCGCCGCGACGGCGAATGCGCCCGCTGGCTGGCGCAGAAGTTCAGCGACAAGGCCGTGGCCCTGCCGCTGGCGGCAAGCCTGCAGGCCTCGCCCGGGGTCATCGAGTTCTGGCTGCCGGCGCAGGCGAAGCCCAATTGAGGTGGCGCCGGGGTGCTCTTCGTAGGATCGAGGGGGACGCCTAGTTCTTGCTCGCGAACAAACACGGTGCCATGCGGTTCGCGAGCAAGCTCGCTCCTACGAGAAGCCATGTGCACCGGTATGGTCCGCGATAGCCGGGAGGTATCGGCGCGATTCGCGGATGAGATCCTACGCCACGCCATTCCCCTGTAATTGGATGGACTCACCCTCACCGAGGCGTCGAGGCGCCACGGTGGCGGTCTAAGAAGCCACCGACAGTGAGGGTGAATCCATGAAAAAGCATACGACGATGAATAAGCCGGTGTCTGCAACCGATGTATCGGTGTGCACGACAGTCGCCGTGGATCTGGCGAAAAAGGTCTTCCAGGTGGCGGGGGAAGACGCCCAGGGTCAACTGGCATACGAACAGCGAATCAAGTCGCGTGAAGCGTTTCAGGTGTTTCTGCAGAAGCTGCCGGAGGGCGTGACGGTGCTGATGGAGACCGGTCCTGGAGCACAAGCCTGGGCCCGGCTGCTGCAGGCGCAGGGCAACCTGGTGCGTATCCTGCCGGCCCAGCGGGTGGCCGAGCACCGGAGCGGAGCGAAGAATGATCGCAATGATGCCCACGCCATTCTGCGGGCGGGCCGGGATAGCAGTATTGCGTCGGTGCCGGTGAAGAGCGTCGCGGCACTGGCGATGCAGGCCTGGCACCGTGTCCGGCGGGGCTATGTGCGGCGGCGCACCGCCATGGGTAATCAGATCCGCGGGCTGCTGCTGGAGCAGGGTATCGCCCTGGCGCAGGGGGATGTGGGCTTGAAGCAAGGTGTCACCCGGGTGCTGGAAGACGCTAGACAGCCGTTGCCGGCGCTGCTGCGCGAGCTGATCGACGAGATGCTGAACGAATGGAAACGGCTGGGCGAGCGTATCGCCGCGCTGACCGGGCGTCTGGAAGCCTGTGCCGCCGCCGACCCGACAGCCAAACGGCTGATGACGGTACGTGGTATCGGTCCGATCACGGCTACGGCCTTGCTGGCCAAACAGGTCGAGCCGGAACGTTTCGCCAATGCGCGTCAGTTCGCTGCCTACTTCGGCATCGTGCCCGACCAGCACAGCAGCGGGCAGAAGGTGCGGCTGGGCAAGATGACCAAACGTGGCGACGCCTATGTGCGCAGCCTGATGGTCGTAGGCTCGCATGCGGTGTTGAAGCAACTGCGGCCCGATTCCGAACACCCGGATGATCGGCGCCTGCAGCGCTGGCTACAACGTCTGGGGCGCAAGGGCGCGGCAGTGCGACTGGCCAACCGCAACCTGCGTATCGCCTGGGTGCTGCTGTGCAGCGAACAAACCTACCAGCGCAAGCCGAATGCTTGCCGGGAGATGGAAATGAGCCACTGATCAACGAGTTCCCGCCAACGGGGCGCCAAGTCGCTCCAACCCTTGCTGAAGAACATTGACCCCTGGTCAGACCGTCGCGGATCGATGCCTACGCTCCTACCGGCCTTCGAGGCCTCTTTGTAATCGGCATTCCGCGGGCTTACCCAATGTTGGCCAGAAGCCCGACGTGGCTTCCTCGAACAGGCCTAATACATAGATGCAGTCGGGTTTTCATGTTCAAAAGCGGGTTGACGGTGGGGGTGAGTCCATACATAGGAGCGCGCCCTGCGCGCGAAATCGCGGGCAGGGCCCGCTCCTACAGGTTGCCGGGAGGCACGGTATCCGCCCCCCGTAGGAGCGGACCTTGTCCGCGATAGCCGGACGCCCCGGCGCGATTCGCGGATGAGATCCTACGCCGCCCCACCCGCGCCATTCCCCTGTAGGAGCGCGCCCTGCGCGCGAATCGCGGGCAAGGCCCGCGGGAGGCACGGTATCCCCCCGTAGGAGCGGACCTTGTCCGCGATAGCCGGACATACCGGCGCGATTCGCGGATGAGATCCGCTACGCCGCCCCACCCGCGCCATTCCCCTGTAGGAGCGCGCCCTGCGCGCGAAATCGCGGGCAGGGCCCGCTCCTACAGGTTGCCGGGAGGCACGGTATTCCTCCCCCCGTAGGAGCGGACCTTGTCCGCGATAGCCGGACGCCCCGGCGCGATTCGCGGATGAGATCCCCTACGCTGCCCCACCCGCGTCATTCCCCTGTAGGAGCGCGCCCTGCGCGCGATTTCGCGGGCAGGGCCCGCTCCTACAGGTCGCCGGGGGCCGGGCCATCCGCTCAACCCTTCCTACGCACCATCTGCACGTAGAGCTTCTCCACCTGCTCCCGCGCCCAGGGCGTGCGGCGCAGGAAGGTCAGGCTGGACTTGATGCTGGGCTCGCTCTTGAAGCAACGGATGTCGATGCGCTTGGCCAACCCCTCCCAGCCGTACTGCTCCAGCAGGCGTTCGAGGATGGTCTGCAGGGTCATGCCGTGCAGCGGGTCCTTGGGTTTCTCACTCATGGTCGGGCTTCGTCGTCGGTGCGTAAGTGCGCGCACCTTAGCAGCAAGCCACCAGGCGCGCAGCCCGGGCGCAGACAGGCGCCCGGCGCGCGGCGTAGAATGGCCGCCGCGACCGCCGCAGCCCCCATACCAACAACGACTCCTCTTCGCCCGCCCGCACCCGGCCCTTTGCCGCCGGGGCATCACGCGTGGCCGGGGGACTCGGCCTGAGCCCCACCCTCACTCAGGATTCCCATGCACACCGCGCAAGACACCCGCACCGGCAGTTGGCTGAACGTCATCGCCCTGGCCATCGCCGCCTTCATCTTCAACACCACCGAGTTCGTCCCGGTGGGCCTGCTCAGCGACATCGGCCGCAGCTTCGACATGCGCCCGGAACAGGCCGGGCTGATGCTCACCCTGTACGCCTGGGTGGTGTCGCTCACCTCGCTGCCGCTGATGCTGGCCACGCGCAACATGGAGCGGCGGCGCCTGCTGGTGGCGATCTTCTGCCTGTTCATCGGCAGCCACCTGCTCTCCGGCGTCGCCTGGAGCTTCACCACGCTGATGCTCAGCCGCTTCGGCATCGCCTTCGCCCACGCGGTGTTCTGGTCGATCACCGCATCCCTGGCGGTGCGCGTGGCGCCGCCGGGCCAGCAGGCCAAGGCCCTGGGCCTGCTGGCCACCGGCACCATCCTGGCGATGGTCCTGGGCATTCCCCTGGGCCGCGTGCTCGGCGAGGCCATGGGCTGGCGCGCGACCTTCCTGGCCATCGCCGGCGTCTCGCTGGTGGTGGTGCTCTGGCTGGCCCGCGCGCTGCCGCTGCTGCCCAGCCAGAACTCCGGCTCGCTGCGCAGCCTGCCGCTGTTGCTGCGGCGCCCGGCGCTGGTGGCGCTGTACGTGCTCACCGTGCTGGTGATCACCGCGCAGTTCACCGCCTACAGCTACATCGAGCCCTTCGCCCGCGAAGTGGCCGCCCTGGACAGCCAGCGCACCACCCTGCTGCTCCTGCTGTTCGGCGGCGCCGGGCTGTTCGGCTCGATCCTCTTCAGCCGCTACAGCGAACGCTTCCCGCGCGGCTTCCCGTGCCTGACCATCGCCGTGCTCGGCAGCTGCCTGCTGCTGCTCCTGCCGCTGGCCCGCGAGCCCCTGGCGCTGCTCGGCCTGAGCCTGTTCTGGGGCGCCGCCATTCTGTGCTTCGGCCTGGCCCTGCAGGCCAAGGTGCTGCAACTGGCCCACGACGCCACCGACGTGGCCATGGCCATGTTCTCCGGGCTGTACAACGTCGGCATCGGCGGCGGCGCGCTGCTCGGCAGCCGGGTGGTCGGCGGCATCGGCCTGGCGCAGATCGGCAACGTCGGCGGCGCCCTGGCCATGGCCGGCCTGGCGCTGTGCCTGTTCGCCTGCTGGCGCTATGCCGAGGCGCTGCGCAACGGGCACCCATGAAAAAGGCCGCGGCCCCTTGCGGGACCGCGGCCTTGGCTACCGCTCAGCGGATCAGCGGCCGGCGGCGGGAGCCGAGGCCGGCAGGTGGGCCTCGCCGTACTCCGCCTCGGCTTCGTCGAAGCGCTGCTGCATGGCCCTGGACGGGGCCGGGCCGAGCAGGCTGAAGACCACGATGGCGACGCTGGCGAACAGGAAGCCGGGGATGATCTCGTACAGGCCGAGCCAGCCGAACTGCTTCCAGACGATCACGGTCACCGCGCCGACCAGCATGCCGGCCAGGGCGCCGTTGCGGTTCATGCGCTTCCACAGCACCGAGAACAGCACCAGCGGGCCGAAGGCGGCGCCGAAGCCGGCCCAGGCGTAGGACACCAGGCCCAGCACGCGGTTTTCCGGGTTGGCCGCCAGGGCGATGGCGATCAGCGCCACCAGCAGCACCATGGCGCGGCCGACCCAGACCAGCTCGAGCTGGCTGGCGTTCTTGCGCAGGAAGGCCTTGTAGAAGTCTTCGGTCAGCGCCGAGGAGCACACCAGCAGCTGGCAGCTCAGGGTGCTCATCACCGCGGCGAGGATGGCCGACAGCAGCACGCCGGCGATCCACGGGTTGAACAGGATCTTCGCCAGCTCGATGAAGATGCGCTCATGGTTCTCGGTGACCGCGCCGGCCTGCTCCGGGTTGGCCTGGAAGTAGGCGATGCCGAAGAAGCCCACGGCCACGGCGCCGCCCAGGCAGAGGATCATCCAGGTCATGGAGATGCGGCGCGCGGCCGGGATCGACTTGACCGAGTCGGCGGCCATGAAGCGCGCCAGGATGTGCGGCTGGCCGAAGTAGCCCAGGCCCCAGGCCATCAGCGAGATCACGCCGATGAAGGAGGCGCCCTTGAGCATGTCGAAGTTGGCCGCGTCCTTCAGCTCGATGGCGGCGAAGGTCGGCTCCACGCCACCGGTGGCGAACAGCACGATGATCGGGGTGAGGATCAGCGCGAAGATCATCAGCGAGGCCTGCACGGTGTCGGTCCAGCTCACCGCCAGGAAGCCGCCGACGAAGGTGTAGGCGATGGTCGCGGCGGCGCCGGCCCACAGGGCGGTCTCGTAGGACATGCCGAAGGTGCTTTCGAACAGGCGGGCGCCGGCGACGATGCCCGAGGCGCAGTAGATGGTGAAGAACACCAGGATCACCACCGCCGAGAGCACGCGCAGGATGCGGCTGTTGTCCTCGAAGCGGTTGGTGAAGTAGTCGGGGAGCGTCAGCGCGTTGCCGTTGTGCTCGGTGTGCACGCGCAGGCGCCCGGCGACGAACAGCCAGTTCAGGTAGGCGCCGACGATCAGGCCGATGGCGATCCAGCTTTCGGAGATGCCGGAGAGGTAGATCGCCCCCGGCAGGCCCATCAGCAACCAGCCGCTCATGTCCGAGGCACCGGCCGACAGGGCCGTGACGAAGCTGCCGAGGCTGCGGCCGCCGAGGATGTAGTCGGAGAAGTTGTTGGTGGAACGGTAGGCGGCGAATCCGATCAGGACCATAGCCGCGATGTAGATCACGAACGTGACCAGTGTTGGCGTGTTGACGCTCATGGGGGCTCCCCTGAAGCTTGTTTTTATCCAGGCCCGGTGGGTAATCCGGGCCCTTGCTCGTCGGGGCCGGCGCGGTTGGCGTCGGTCCCCCTGCCGTGCCCTTCGGCACGGCGGGGCGGCAGCGGCCCTGCGCAAGCTCCGCTACCACCCCTGTCGCCACCCGTCGCGGTTGCACCACGCGGGCGGCTGATTCTTCGGCGCCCCCTCACCGTCCCGGGGCAGCCGTCGCCACATTGCCCGGCGCACGTCCGGGGACACGCGCGGGCGGCGGATTCTAGCGCAAGGAAAAGCCCTTGTTGCACCGAATCGCCGAACGGTTGCACTCAAGGTGCAACCCGGATGGACGAATGGCGGAATCTAGTGGCACCCTGCCCCGGCATTCTTGCGAAAAGCTCTGGACTTGTTGCGAAAAACTCCAGGACGCCCGTCCTTCACAGCCAACGGCTAGCACTTTCGGATCTGAAAGCACTTGATTTTCAAACCACAGGGAATGTTATGTTATAACAATATAAATCAAGGCCACCCCACCGAGCGACCCGCCAAGCCCCTGCCTAGAGCCTTCGCGCAGCCCGGATCGCCACGGGAGGGGCGCGTTCTGCCCGAAAAAACCAAGGAGCCCCCGATGTCCACGTCCCGCCCCCTGCCCCGCTGGCCACTCGCGCCGCTGACCCTCGCGCTGTTTGCCGTTCCCGCGCTCGCCGACACCCGCCCTGCCGAGCTGCAGCCCCAGGTGATCACCGCCAACCCGCTGGGTGAGGTGCAACCCGCCGCGCCCAGCAGCGTGCTGCAGGGCGACGACCTGACGCTGCGCCAGAAAGGCAGCCTGGGCGAGACCCTCGACGGCCTGCCGGGGGTGTCCTCCACCTGGTTCGGCCCCGGCGCCAGCCGGCCGATCATCCGCGGCATGGACGGCGACCGCATCCGCCTGCTGCGCAACGGCGTGGGCGCGCTGGATGCCTCGTCGCTGTCCTACGACCACGCGGTGCCGGAAGACCCCAACGTGGTCGAGCGCATCGAAGTGGTCCGTGGCCCGGCCGCCCTGCTCTACGGCGGCAACGCCATCGGCGGGGTGGTCAACAGCTTCGACAACCGCATCCCCAGCGAAGCGGTGGACGGCGTCCACGGCCGCGGCGAGCTGCGCTACGGCGGCGCCGACACCACCCGCAGCGCCGCCGGCGCGGTGGAAGCCGGCGACGGCAACTTCGCCCTGCACCTGGACGCCGGCTCCCGCGAGTTCAACGACCTGCGCATCCCCGGCTACGCCCATTCCCGCGCCCAGCGCGCGATCGACGGCGACGACTCCAGGCACCGCGTCGAGAACAGCGACGGCCGCCAGGACAGCGGCGCCATCGGCGGCAGCTACCACTGGGACCACGGCTACGCCGGGCTTTCCTACAGCGGCTACGACGGCAACTACGGCTCCCCCGCCGAGGACGACGTGCGCCTGAAGATGCAGCAGGACCGCTACGCCTTCGCCTCGGAGATCCGCGACTTGGAAGGCCCGTTCAGCTCGGTGAAGCTGGACGCCGCCTACACCGAGTACCAGCACAAGGAGATCGAGGGCGGCGAGACCGGCACCACCTTCAAGAACGACGGCTACGAGGCGCGCATCGAGGCCCGCCACAAGCCGCTGGGCCCGCTCGAAGGCGTGGTCGGCGCGCAGGTGGCCAACAGCCGCTTCTCGGCCCTGGGCGAAGAGGCCTTCGTGCCGCATACCGAAACCGACAGCGCGGCGCTGTTCTTCCTGGAGAACTGGCAGGCCACCGAGCGCCTGGCGCTGAGCTTCGGCGGCCGCGTCGAACACAGCCGCATCGACCCCGACGCCAAGGACAACGAGCGCTTCGCCGAGAACGACGGCAGCCGCAGCTTCACCGCCGGCAGCCTGTCCTCCGGCGCGGTGTACCAGTTGACGCCGATCTGGGCGCTGGCCGCTACCCTCAGCTACACCGAACGCGCGCCGACCTTCTACGAGCTGTACGCCAACGGCCCGCACGCGGCCACCGGCACCTACGAGGTGGGCGACGCCGATGCGGACAAGGAAAAGGCGGTGTCCACCGACCTGGCCCTGCGCTTCGACAACGGCATCCACAAGGGCAGCGTCGGCGTGTTCTACAGCCGCTTCTCCAACTACATCGGCCTGCTCGCCAGCGGCCGCTACCGCGACGAGGAAGGCGAGGTGGTCGCCGCCGACAGCGACGAGGCTCTGCCGGAATACCTCTACAGCGGTGTGCGCGCGGAGTTCTACGGCGTCGAGGCGCAGGACCGCATCCACCTGCTGGAAAGCCCCTACGGCAACTTCGACCTGGAACTGTCCGGCGACTACACCCGGGCGAAGAACCGCGACACCGGCCAGCCGCTGCCGCGCATCGCCCCGCTGCGCCTGAACAGCGCGCTGATCTGGGAACTGCAGCAATGGCAGGCGCGCCTGGAAGTGGAACACGCAGCCTCCCAGCACCGCGTGCCGGACGAAGAACTCTCCACCGACGGCTACACCACCCTGGGCGCCAGCGTCGGCTACAGGTTCGACATGGGCGGCAGCCAGTGGCTGGCCTTCGTCAAGGGCGAGAACCTGACCAACCAGACGGTGCGCTACGCCAGCTCGATCCTGCGCGACAGCGTGCCGGCGGCGGGTCGGGGCATCGAGGCGGGGGTGAAGGTGGCGTTCTGATGGAGCGCGGCAAGGCGCTCTTCGTAGGATGGGTTGAGCGAAGCGATACCCATCGCCGGCCCTGCCGGCGCAATCGCGGATGAATCCGCTCCTACAGGGGAATGCCGTGCCTCACCGCGAACTGTAGGAGCGGGCCCTGCCCGCGATGGGGGCTACCCGGCGGCATCGGCGTCTTGGATTGACGCCGCTCCCTCTCCCCAGCCCTCGGCTGCACGCCCGGCCCTCAAGGGAGAGGGGGCCGTTCGGCGTTGTCCTGAACCATTGGTTCGCGAGCAAAAACAGAAGGCCCCGGTTCCTCACGAAACCGGGGCCTTCGTTCAAGCGCAAAACCGCGCCGTTACTGCCGCATCCCCCGCCCGCTCACCAGCAGGCGGATGCAGAAGAAGTACAGGATCACCGTCGCCACCAGCATGAAGATCAGCGCCGTGCCGATCTGGATGTCCGACACCCCGAGGATGCCGTAGCGGAAGGCGTTGACCATGTGCAGGATGGGGTTGGCCAGCGATACCGTCTGCCAGAACTCCGGCAGCATGTGGATGGAGTAGAACACCCCGCCCAGGTAGGTCAGCGGCGTCAGCACGAAGGTCGGGATGATCGAGATATCGTCGAAGTTGCGCGCGTACACCGCGTTGACGAAGCCGCCCATGGAGAAGATGGTGGCCGTCAGCACCACCACCAGCACGGTGATGCCCAGGTGGTGCACCTGCAGCTTGGTGAAGAACAGCGACAGCGCCGTGACGATGACGCCCACCGCCAGCCCGCGCAACACGCCGCCCACGGTGTAGCCGAGAAGGATGGTGTGCGGCGACACCGGCGACACCAGCAGCTCCTCGATGGAGCGCTGGAACTTGCTGCCGAAGAAGCTCGACACCACGTTGCCGTAGGCGTTGGTGATCACCGACATCATGATCAGCCCCGGCACTATGTACTGCATGTAGCTGAAGCCGCCCATGCCGCCGATCTGCCGGCCGATCAGGTTGCCGAAGATGACGAAGTACAGAACCATGGTGATCGCCGGGGGCAGCAGGGTCTGCGGCCAGATTCGGGTGAAGCGGCGGACTTCGCGGTAGACGATGGTGTTCAGGGCCACCCAGTTGGCGCGCAGCTCGCTCATACCGCCACCTTCGACAGGTTCTTCTCGACCAGCGACACGAACAGCTCCTCCAGACGGTTGGTCTTGTTGCGCAGGCTCAGCACCTCGATGCCCTGCCCGTTCAGCTGGGCGAACAGGCCGTTGATGCCGGCCGCCTTGTCCACCTGCACCTCCAGGGTGTGGTCGTCCAGCAGCCGCGCCGGGTAGCCGGGCAGTTGCGGGAGCTGGGCCACGGCGCCCTTGAGGTCGAGCACGAAGGTCTCCACGTGCAGCTGGGTCAGCAGCTTGCGCATGCTGGTGTTCTCGACGATGGTGCCGTGGTCGATGATCGCGATGTTGCGGCAGAGCTGCTCGGCCTCCTCCAGGTAGTGGGTGGTGAGGATGATGCTGATGCCCTGCTGGTTCAGTTCGGTGAGGAAGTTCCACATCGAGCGGCGCAGCTCGATGTCCACCCCGGCGGTGGGCTCGTCGAGGATCAGCAGGCGCGGCTCGTGGATCAGCGCGCGGGCGATCATCAGCCGGCGCTTCATGCCGCCGGAAAGCTCGCGCGAGGCCGAGTTGCGCTTGTCCCACAGGCCCAGCTGGTTGAGGTACTTCTCGGCGCGCTCCTTGGCGATCTTCGCCGGAATGCCGTAGTAGCCGGCCTGGGTCACGACGATGTCGAAGACCTTCTCGAACTGGTTGAAGTTGAACTCCTGGGGCACCACGCCCAGGCAGCGCTTGACCTTCAGCGGCTCGCGGTCGAGGTCGTGGCCGAACACCGTGACCGTGCCGCTGGTCTTGTTCACCAGGGTGGAAAGAATGCCGATGGTGGTGGACTTGCCGGCGCCGTTGGGGCCGAGCAAGGCGAAGAAATCGCCCTCGGCGACGTCCAGGTCGATGCCCTTGAGGGCCTGGAAACCGTTGCCGTAGGTTTTCGTCAGTTGACGGAGGGTAAGCGCGGAACTCATGGAATTTCCCGTGGCTGGGCGGCGCATGAAAATGGAACAGCTAGATAAGGGCCGGCGCCGGCAATTGCAACCTTCACCGGCGCCGCGGTCGGCTCAGGTCAGCTCGGTCATCACCGCGCTGCGGTAGGCCGGGCGCTCGCGCAGGCGGGCATACCAGGCCTCCAGGTGCGGCATCGGCGGGCGCTGGATGGGCATCTCGAACCAGGCGTAGATGAAGCTGCCCAGGGGGATGTCGCCCATGCCGAAGCGCTCGCCGGACAAGTATGGCTGGCGCCCCAGGGCCTGCTCGGGCACCGCCAGGGCCGTCACGCAGGCCTCGATGCCGGCGGCGATGGCCGCTTCGTCACGCTGCTCCGGCGGGGTGCGCAGGGTACCCCAGAACACCGTGCGGAAGGGCCCGGCGAAGGTCGAGGTGGTCCAGTCCATCCACTTCTCGGCGCTGGCGCGCTGCTGCAGGTCCTGCGGGTAGAGGCTGTCGGGCGCGTACTTCGCCGCCAGGTAGCGGACGATGGCGTTGGATTCCCAGAGCACGAAGTCGCCATCCTCCAGGGTCGGCACCACGCCGTTGGGGTTGAGCGCGCGGTAGGCCGGCTCGTTCACCACGCCGAAGGCGCCGCCGGCGTCGATGCGCTGGTAGGCCACCGCGGCCTCCTCGGCGCACCACAGCGCCTTGCGCACGTTGGAGGAATTCTTGCGGCCCCAGATTTTCAGCATGGCGTGCAGCCTCTTCTTGTTTGGCGGGTGAACGCGGCCGCGGCAGGTCGGCCGGTGAATCCAAGCACCCTACCGGTCGGCGCGGCAAGAAGAAAGGCGTGCGGACTGATGATGACTATCGATTGCCTTCATGCTTCGGCGCTTCGGCCTGCATGTCGCCGGATAGCGGCGTGGGGCCGGCGTCGAACAGGTGCGGGTAGCAGGCCCGCAGATGGCCGAAGAACAGGTCCTCGGGGACGTCGGCGAACTGGCCGTGGTCGCACAGGTACTCCATGTGCCGCCGGCCGCCCTGGTCGAATTCGTGGAAGACGCTGTCCTGGCGCCCGTCGAATTCCAGCGGCAGCACGCCGAAGGCCTCGCACAGCTCGCGGTTGAAGGCCGGCGTGGCCTTGACCCAGCGGCCGTCGAGGAACAGCTCGGTGTAGCCGTGCATGGCGAACACCTCGCTGCGCAGCATCTCCACCATGCGCCCGCTGGCCAGGTGGTTCTTCACGTCGGCCAGGCCGATGCGCGCGGGGATGCCGCAATGCCGGGCGCATGCCGCCAGCAGCGCGGCCTTGGGCACGCAGTAGGACTGCCCGGCCTGCAGCGCGTGGCTGGCCTTGAGCGTCTGCGCATCGAGGCTGAACACATAGGGGTTGTAGCGGATGCCGTCGCGCACCGCGTAGTACAGCGCCACCGCCTGCTCGCGCGGCTGCGGCGAGTCGCCACGGTGCCTTTGGGCGAACTCGATCACCGCGGGGTGGTCACTATCCAGGTAGCGGCCGGGTTCGAGGTAAGCCTGCATGGGGAATCTCCTTCACGGTTCCAGCCAGTCTAAACAGCCCGTCCGCGCACCGTGGAGGACGATCCGGCCAAGCTCGCCGAGGAAGGCGCCAACACCCGGCTAAGCTGTGAGGGATCGCCCCGTCGTTCGTCATGGAGGAAAGTGCATGTCGTTGCTCTGGTTGATCGTTCTCGTGCTCGGCGTCGCCTGGCTGGCCCACCGGCGCGTGGCGCCGGCCCCGGCGCTGGGCATAGTCGCCGTCTATCTCATCTTCATGGGCCTGTTCAGCCACGCCCACGGCTGGATGATCCTGCTCTGGCTGCCCTGGCTGGCGGTGGCCGCCGCCCTGGCCCTGCCCGACCTGCGCCGCAAGCTGTTCAGCGGCCCGCTGTACGCCTGGTTCAAACAGGTGCTGCCGCCGATGTCCGACACCGAGCGCGAGGCCATCGAGGCCGGCACCGTGTGGTGGGACGGCGACCTGTTCAGCGGCCGCCCGGACTGGAGCAAGCTGCTGGGCGCCCCGGCGCCGCAGCTGAGCGAGGAGGAACAGGCCTTCATCGACGGCCCCACCGAACAGCTCTGCGCCATGGTCGACGACTGGGACATTTCCCGGCGCATGGACCTGCCGCCCGAGGCCTGGGCCTTCATCAAGGAACAGGGCTTCTTCGGCCTGATCATCCCCAGGGAATACGGCGGCAAGGGCTTCTCCGCCTTCGCCCACTCCCAGGTGGTGATGAAGCTGGCCAGCCGCAGCGGCGACCTGGCCTCCACCGTGATGGTGCCCAACTCCCTGGGCCCGGCCGAGCTGCTGCTGCACTACGGCACCGACGAGCAGCGCCAGCGCTACCTGCCGGGCCTGGCGCGCGGCGAGGAAATCCCCTGCTTCGGCCTGACCAGCCCGCAGGCCGGCTCCGACGCCGGCGGCATGACCGACATCGGCATCGTCTGCAAGGGCCAGTGGCAGGGCGAGGAAGTGCTCGGCCTGCGCCTGACCTGGGAGAAGCGCTACATCACCCTGGGCCCGGTGGCCACCCTGCTCGGCCTGGCCTTCAAGTGCCACGACCCGGACCACCTGCTGGGCGGCGAGGAAGACCTGGGCATCACTCTGGCCCTGGTGCCCACCGACACCCCCGGGGTGGAGATCGGCCGGCGCCACGTGCCCCTGGGCGCGGCCTTCATGAACGGGCCGAACTCGGGCAAGGACGTGTTCCTGCCGCTGGACTGCATCATCGGCGGCCAGGCGATGATCGGCAAAGGCTGGATGATGCTGATGAACTGCCTGTCGGTGGGCCGCTCCATCTCCCTGCCGGCGGTGGGCACCAGCGCGGCCAAGGGCTGCAGCTACAGCAGCGCGCGCTACGCGCAGATCCGCGAGCAGTTCAACGTGCCCATCGGCGCCTTCGAGGGCATCCAGGAAGCCCTCGGGCGCATCGGCGGCAACGCCTGGATGATGGACTGCGCGCGCATCCTCACCGCCCACGCGGTGGACCTGGGCGAGAAGCCCTCGGTCCTGTCGGCCATCCTCAAGTACCACCTCACCGAGCGCGGCCGCGAATGCATCAGCCACGCCATGGACATCCACGGCGGCAAGGGCATCATCCTCGGCCCGCGCAACTACCTGGGCCGCGCCTGGCAGACGGCGCCGATCTTCATCACCGTGGAAGGCGCCAACATCCTCTCGCGCAACCTGATGATCTTCGGCCAGGGTGCCATCCGCTGCCATCCCTTCGTGCTCAGGGAGATGGCCCTGGCCCAGCAGGAAGACCAGGCCCACGCCGCCCACGAGTTCGACCGCCTGCTGCTGCGGCACATCGGCTTCGCGGTGAGCAACGCCGCCAGCAGCCTGCTGCTGGGCCTGGGCTTCGGCCGCTTCGACCACGTGCCCGGCGACCGCCTGACGCGCCCCTACTTCCGCGCGGTGAACCGCCTGGCGGCCAGCTTCGCCATGCTCGCCGACTTCAGCATGATGCTGCTGGGCGGCGAACTGAAGCGCAAGGAACGCCTCTCGGCGCGCCTGGGCGATGCCCTCAGCCACCTCTACCTGGCCTCGGCGGCGCTCAAGCGCTACCACGACCTGAACCACGCCGAGCACCTGCAACCGCTGCTGCGCTGGGCCCTGGAGGAGAACCTGGCGAAGGCCGAGGAAGCCCTGGCCGCCCTGCTGGAGAACTTCCCCAACCGCTGCGTCGGCTGCCTGCTCAAGCTCCTGGTGTTCCCCCTGGGCCGCCGCCACAAGGGCCCGAGCGATGCGCTGGACGCGGAGATCGCCGGCATCCTCGGCCGCCCGCTGGACGACCCGGCGCTGCAGGCGATCCTCTACGGCGCCTTCCTGCCCACGGCGCAAGACGACCCGCTGGCCGACCTGGAGCGCGCCTTCACCGCCCTGCGCGAGGTAGCGCCCCTGCAGAAACAGCTGCACAAGGCGCTCAAGGAAGGCAAGGTGCGCCCGGTGCCCGGCCAGTCGCCGATCGACGCCGCGGTGGCCGCGCGTGTGCTGGACGAAGACCAGGGCCAGCAGCTGCACGCCGCGGAGAAGGCCCGGCGCCAGGTGATCGACGTCGACGACTTCGCCAAGGAGGAACTCGGCCAGCCCGGCAAGGTCTGACCAGCCAGAACCCTTCCCTACCCCATGAAGGGAGCAGTACGCCAAGGGCGCCGACACGGCGCCCTTGGCGTTTTCGCCCCGGGGGCTGCCAGTGCCGGCGGATGGGTGCACACTGGCAGGCAAAGGCAACCGGGAGAACGCCCATGCGCATCCTGCCCATCCTTCTCGTCGGCCTGGCCCTGGCAACCACGGCGCAGGCCGATTCCTGGCTCTACCCCAGCCGCAACAGCCCGCCACCGGCGCCGCTGGTCGACCTGGACGCGCAACAGCAGCAGATCGACAACCTGCAGCGCCAGGCCGAACAGCGCCGCGCGCAGCAGCAGGACCAGCGCCTGCAGTACGAAGACCAGCGCCTGCAGCTCAAGCAGCAACAGCTCAAGGACCAGCAGCAGGCCCTGGAGCGCCAGCGCCAGCAACAGCGCCTGCAGGACCAGACCATCGAGCGCCAGCGCACCGACCTGCAGCAGTTCCGCCTGCAGCAACAACAGCAGCAGCTCGACATGCAGCGGCGGATGATCGACAACCAGCGCCGGCAGACGCAGTCGCGGCCGCTGCGCTGAACGGCGCCGCGCGGCGGGGCCGGTGAAACCCCTATATACTCCGCCCCCGTTTCAGCCGTTTCCGCAGAGGACCCCACCATGGCCAGCGCCTACCTTGACCACCACCTCGCCCTGCTGCAGCACCTGCGCATGATCCTCGGCGCCCTGGGCGAAGCCGAGCAGGTCCCGGAGGAGAACCACGGCCTGTTCCTCGAACGCTTCGACGAACTGCTGCAGGAACTGCCGCGCGACCCGGTGGGCGCCCAGTACCTGGGCCAGGACCTGATTTCCCAGACCTTCCACCGCTACCCGCAGATCGCCCACCTGGTGCCGCGCGACCTGCTGTGGTTCTTCGGCGGCGACTGCCTGCACTTCATGCCCGACGAAGAGATCGACCTGTACCAGCAACTGGACGAACGCCGCTTCGCCGCCGAGGAAAACGGCGAGCCCTTCGACTGGAACAAGGAAAAGGCTTTGCTGGCGCTGCCGGAAGACTCGGCCAAGCATTGAGCCGGCGCAATCGCGGATACGGGGACACCGCGTAGGGCGCATAACGCCTACGGCGTTATCCGCCGTTTGGCCTCGGCCCCCGGCGGTTCCGGGGTTGGCCTGGGCATTGGCAGGGAAGCACGATCGTAGGAGCAACTGTCTTGCGCCGAGGTGCTCTTCGTAGGATGGGTTGAGCTTGCGAAACCCATGCTGTTGCGGCGATGGGTATCGCTTCGCTCAACGCCATCCTACGAAAAGCCGTGCTTCCTGGAACCGTAGGAGGACTCCGTCCGCGATCCGGCCGCCAGGCCGCCCTACCCCTCCTCCGGCACCCGTATCCGGTGGCAATCCTTGATCTCCCGCAGCGCCAGGGTCGACTGGATCGACGCGATGCCCGGCTGTTTGCGCAGCACCTTCTCGACGAACTCCGCATAGGCGTCCAGGTCCTTCTCCAGCACCTGCAGGAGAAAGTCCGCATCGCCGGTGATCTTATGGCAAGCCAGCACTTCCGGCAGGTCGCGCACGGTCGCCTCGAAGCGGTCCGAGGCATCGTCGGAGTGGGCGGCGAAGCGCACGTGGACGAAGGCCAGGATATCCAGGCCCAGGCGCCGGCGGTCGAGGTTGGCCTGGTAGTCGCGGATGTAGCCCTCCTCCTCCAGGCGCTTGCGCCGCCGCCAGCAGGGCGTCACGCTCAGCGCCAGGCGCTCGCTCAGTTCGGCGTTGGACAGGCTGGCGTCCTCCTGCAACAGGCGCAGCATCGCCAGGTCGGTGGCATCCAGGTCGGCCACGCTGGAATTTCTTTTCTTCATTCCTCTCATCCTGAGTCTGTCTTTGCGCAGAAGCCTAGCCCATGCAGTCAGAAAGCACAGTTATTCCCGGCCAGCGGCATAGACTGACCCCAGGCGCCCGATGAACGCGCGGCGCTCCCACTCAGGAGGATGGCAGCATGACCCGTTATCTGGATGTGCAGGACGTTGGCCGACTGCTCGGCGAGATCGGCCCGGGCGCGGCCATCCGCGCCATGGCCGGCTACATCGAGGCCGACTACCGACGCTGGGATGAATTCACCAAGTGCGCCCGCGTCGCCAACCACTCCGCCCTCGGCGTGATCGAACTGATGCCCGCCGACGACGGCAAGCTGTATGCCTTCAAGTACGTCAACGGCCACCCGAAGAACCACCGCGTCGACCTGCCCACGGTGATGGCCTTCGGCGTGCTGGCCACGGTGGACACCGGCTACCCGCTGCTGCTCGGCGAACTGACGCTGACCACCGCCGTGCGCACCGCCGCCACCTCGGCGCTGTTCGCCGGCTGCCTGGCCCGCCCCGACGCCCGCCGCATGGCGCTGATCGGCAACGGCGCGCAGAGCGAGTTCCAGGCCATCGCCTTCCACGAGCTGCTGGGCATCGAGGAAATCCGCCTGTTCGACATCGACCCGGCGGCCACCGCCAAGCTGCAGCGCAACCTCGCCGGCCTTCCCGGCCTGAAGCTGATAGTCGCCGACTCGGTGCGTGAAGCGGTGCGCGGCGCCGACATCGTCACCACGGTCACCGCCGACAAGACCAACGCCACCATCCTCACGGCCGACATGCTCGAACCGGGCATGCACATCAACGCCGTGGGCGGCGACTGCCCGGGCAAGACCGAACTGCAGGCCGAAGTGCTGGAGCGCGCGCGGGTGATAGTCGAGTTCGAACCTCAGACCCGCATCGAAGGCGACATCCAGCAGATGCCGGCGGACTTCCCGGTGATCGAGTTCCAACGCATCCTCGCCGGCGCCGCCGAGGGCCGGCAGAACGCCGAGCAGATCACCGTGTTCGACTCGGTGGGCTTCGCCCTGGAAGACTTCTCCGCCCTGCGCTGGCAGCACGACGCGGCGCGCGAACGCGGCATCGGCCGCGACATCGAGCTGGTGCCGCGGCCGCAGGACCCGAAGGACCTGTTCGGCCTGCTCCGGCAGCCCCAGGGCCAGGCCCTGCGCGCCGTGCGCTGAGCCGGGCGCGCCAGGGCAAGGGCCGGCTCACTCCAGCACGCTGAACTCGATGCGCTGGTTGCGCGCCCTGCCCGCCTCGGTGGCGTTGCTGAAGAGCGGCTGGCTGCGCCCGTAGCCCTTGGCCTGCAGGCGGTCGGGGGCCACGCCCAGTTCCACCAGGCGCGCCACCACGGCCTCGGCCCGAACGCGGGAGGCCTGCTGGCTGCTTTGCGAATCGTCGCTGTCGTCGGTGTGCCCGCCCACTTCCACGAGGGTGCCCGGCGGCGCCTGGCGGATGGCTTCGGCGGCTTCGGCCAGCACTTCGTCGCTGTCGCGGCTGATGGTGCTCGAGCGGTTGTCGAAGCGAATCCCCAACTGGGTCAGGGCATCGGCCAGTTGCCGGGCGCCGGAGCCCGGCGGCAGGCCGTTGAGGGCGGCCAGGGTGCGGTTCCACAGCCCCAGGAATTCGAAGCCGCCGAAGGTCTCGCGCAATTTCTGCGACAGCTCGATGCGCTGCCCCTGGCTCAGCGCGGTGGAATCCATGCGGATGCGCTCGCCGTTGAAGCCCAGCTTGAGCCCCTCGACCTTCAGTTCCGGCAGCAGCTCCAGCAGGCCGTCGAGCCAGGCCGCGGGGCTGGTTTGCCGCTTGACCAGGATGTCGCCCCGCAGGCGCTCCGCGCCGAAGACCTCCTTCAGCCGCCCCAGCAGCGCCGCGCGCTCGTCGATGCTGGTGAGCTGGCCATTGATGCGCACCTTGCCCTCGCGCAGTTCGAGCATGAAGCGCGGCGCCTCCAGCACCGGGCTGGCCTCGGGCTGCGGAGCCACCTCCACGGCTGCCGCCACCCGCGCCTGGGCCACGGGCGTGGACGAGCAATGGCGAAACGACAGCACCATGGTGAGCAACGACAGCACCAGCAGCGCGCCCAACCAGGGCGCCAGCCCACGCTTCGCCTCCGGTCGCGGCCCGGCCGGCTCGCCGATCGCCTCCGGCCGCAGCGCCGGCAGCAATTCGGCGGTGTCGGCCATCAGCACAGTCAGACCCTCGGCCCCGGCCTGCGCCGCGCCACCGGCAGCGTCCAGCCCGGCCAGCAGCTCCGGCAGGCAGGCGGCGACCGCCTCCTCCAGTCCCTCGTCGGACAGCCCCAGTTGCCGGGCGAAGCGGCCCAGCGTCTCGGCGTCGAACACCTGCTCCAGTTGGGCGCGGTCGGGCGCCTGCGCAGGGGGGCCACCCTGCAGCCAGGCGCCCAGTCCCTGCCGGCGCAGGTGCTGGACGAAACCGGCCCAGCCGCCGCGCTGCTCGTCGAGCACCAGGTGAGCCAGCAGGCCCAGGAGCTTCCCGGCGTTTTCCGGCGCCATGTCGAAGCGGCGGCAGACTTCCTCTAGAAGCGGCCCTACGAAATCGTTTTGCATGATCGAAATAGTCCACAGATGAACGGCCAACCCGCGCACGCCATGGGACGGAGCGCGCTGTCGCTCCGCCTGGCGGAGAAAGGCGGACCATGGCGCGCGCCCTTCCTGCGGGAGGCGCCATCTCAACAAAGGCCCCGGACGGGGCCTATAGGGACAATCCGAATGCACGCAGCGGAGGCCCTGAAAAGGGCGAAAAATGGGGCCGCCGCGCTTTTGGCATCAAAAGACAGGTCGTTGTCATGCCCGGCTATCCCCGCCGAAAACCCCGCGCCGTACCTTTTCCGCAACGCACCAAGCGAACCGCGCACCACCGGAAAAGGAGAATGCGTCATGCGAGGGTATCCCGAGGGACTATTGAAGAACCGCTCCGTCGTCAAGCACGGCAACTACGCCGTCATCTCGCCGGACGGGCGCGTCATAAACAGCATCCCCGGCATCGTCGACTGCTGCATGACGCTGCTGGCCACGCCCAAGGTAGGTGCGAGCTTCGTGCAACTGATCGGCACGCTGGGCCCGCAGGCTCGCACCACCCAGGCCTACGGCGGGCTACCCCACGAGGAAGCCTTCCTCTATCTGCTCGACGGCGAGGCGCAGCTGAAGGTTCGCGTGGGCGACGACAGCACCACCCTGCGCCAGGGCGGATACGCCTACGCGCCACCGGGAACGGGCATCGCTTTCGAGAATGCCAACGGCCAGCCCGGCCGCATCCTGCTCTACAAGCAGCGTTTCATCCCCCACCCGGCCGGCTCGTGCCCATACGCGGTGTTCGCCAATGCCAACGACATCGCCTGGACCGACTACGAAGGCATGGCGAACGTCCATATCAAGGACCTGCTGCCCGTCGAGCCGTGCTTCGACATGAACATGCACATCCTCAGCTTCGACCCGGGCGCCAGCCACAACATCATCGAGACCCACGTCCAGGAACACGGCGCCTACGTCTACGAGGGCCAGGGCTGCTACCTGCTGGACGAGGACTGGTACCTGATCCAGAAGGACGACTTCATCTGGTTCGGCCCGTACTGCAAGCAGGCCGCCTACGGCGTCGGACGCGAGCCGTTCACCTACATCTACTCCAAGGATTGCCACCGCGACGTCGAGGTTTGAGCAATCCCGCGCCGGACGCCACCAGTCCCGCCAACGAGGCCGCCCGGCTTCCCTACGAATCAGCAACGACACAGTAGGAGCATCTCATGGCACTCGATCAGAACTTCAAGACACTGGATATCCGCGACCACCTCGCCGCCACGCAAATGCGAGGCCGGAACATCACTTTCCTGGATGACTTCAGCAGCAACCAGCTCGGCGCGCTCTTCCAGGCTGCGCGGCAGTTGGAGCCCTTCATGCGCACCGGGCTGGACCTGCTGCGGGGCAAGGTGCTCTATACCCTGTTCTTCCAGCCATCGACCCGCACGCGCTGCAGCCACGAGGATGCGATGTTGCGCCTGGGCGGCAGCGTCATCACCGAGTCGGACCCGCTGCACAACTCATCGGCCGCCAAGAACGAAAGCCTGTACGACAGCCTGCGGGTGACCTCGGAATATGCCGACGTGATCGTCATGCGCCATCCCGATGACCGCGAAGCGCTGGAGACGCTGGCCGAGCTGGAGGGCCATGCGTCGCCGGTGATCTCCGGCGGCTATGGGCACGTGACCCACCCCACGCAGGGCCTGCTCGACTGCTACACCTGCTGGCGCGCCTTCGGCGACCTCAGCCGCGTGACGGTGGCCATCGCCACGCCCGACCTGTCGCGGGCCCGCTCCGGGCAGTCGTTCGCCCTGGCGCTGGCGGCGATGGGCGCCAAGATCATCTACACCGGCACCAGCGAACTGCGCACTCCCGCAGTGGTACGCGACAAGCTGGTGCGCATGGGCGCGCAATTCGAGGAGCACTTCGACCTGAGCGAAAGCCAGAACAAGGAGCTGTACATCGAGAGGGACGTGGACCTGATCTATCTGCCCGGCTGCTCGGTCAAGAAGGACGATCCGAACCGCGAAGACTTCGTCAAGACCATGGCCAAGTACTACCTGAGCATGGAAATGCTGCAGGAGATCCGCCAGAAGACCGGCAAGGTGGTTGGCGTACACCACTCACTGCCGCGCAATCCCGGCGAGTTCGACTTCGCCATCGATAACACCGAACACCAGTTGTACTTCCGCGCCATCGGCTTCTCCGTCGCCATCCGCATGGCGCTGCTGTGCGCAGTCGTGGGAGTGAACTGATGATGACGCCCCATGCCCCGCCCCCCATAGACGGGGGACGCCCGAAGTTCCGCATGCCGGACATCTACATCGTGCTGGTGCTGTTCATCCTGGCCGTGGCCGCGCTCACCTACGTGATCCCGGCCGGGCAGTACGAAAGGCAGACCGTGGAAACCTCACGGGGCCAGCAGACGCTGGTGATCGCCGGCACCTACCATCGGATCGAGCAGCAGCCGGTGGGCGTCATGGACCTGGTATCGGCGATCCCCAACGGCCTCAAGCGCGGTGCCGGGGTCGTGTTCCTGACCTTCATGATGGGCGGGTGCATGGGCCTGATCAAACGCGCGGGCCTGATCGACATGGGCGTGCTGCAGTTGAACAGGGCCGTCGGCGACAAAGGCTTCATGGTGATCCCGATCCTGATCGGCATTTTCACCAGCCTGGCGGCCTTCATCGGCACCCCGGAGCTGTCGCTGGCCTACCTGCCGGTGCTGCTGCCGCTGTTCTATCGGCTCGGCTACGACGGCATGACGGCGACGGCCGTGGCCCTGCTCGGCCCCTGCCTGGGCTTCACCTTCGGGCTGACCATTCCCAGCTCCATCGGCGTCGGCCAGCAGATCGCACAGCTGCCGATGTTTTCCGGTTCCGCCTTCCGAGCCCTGGTGCTGCTGGTCGTCCTGCTGGTCGGCATCGCCTATGTGATGCGCTATGCCGCGCGGGTCAAACGCGACCCCGCATCCAGCCTGAGCCTCGAGTCCGACCGGGAAATCCGCGCGAAGATCGCCGAGGAAGAAGGCGAGGATCGAAAGCTGACCTTCAGCGCCCGCCAGAAGCTGGCCGGGATCGCCTGCCTGGCGATGTTCCCGATCGCCATCGCCCTGATCCTGACGCAGAACCTCGGCTTCGAAGCCATCGGCGGCCTGTTCCTGTGCATAGGCGTGATCACTGCGGCGGTGGCGGGCAAGCGGCCGCAGCAGATCTGCGACGACCTCAATGCCGGCATGCGCGACATGATGGTGGCGGCCCTGCTGTGCGGCGTGGCCAGCGCCATCGCGGTCGTCATGGACCAGGGCGTCATCACCGATACGCTGGTGTACTGGCTGGAGAACATGATGCGCTCGGTCCCCCCGGAACTGAGTGCGATCGCCATCTTCTGGGAGCAGTCGCTCTTCAACTTCCTGATCCCCAGCGCGACGGCGCTCACCGTGCTGACCATGCCGATCATTTCCCCGCTGGCCTCGCTGCTCGATATCTCGCAGCAGGCGGTGGTTTCGGCCAATGCCTGGGGCGGCCAGCTCACCGACGTATTCTTCCCCACTTCCGGGTTCTTCGTGGCGACGCTGAGCATCGCCCGTATCGAGTACGGCAAATGGCTGCGGTTCTATACGCCCCTGATGCTGATGCTGGGCGCGATCGCCAGCGCAGCGCTGTATCTGATGCAAAGCCTCTCGCTAGGCCTGTAGGGAGATCCGAGCATGTTCGACACCCTGATCAAGAATGGACTGGTGGTACTCCGGGACGAGGTGAAACGGCTCGACCTGGGCCTGCACGACGGGCGGATCGCCGCCATAGGCACCGAACTGGGCGAGGCGGCGCGGACGATCGACGCCCAGGGCAGCTACGTGCTGCCGGGCATGGTCGATGTGCACATGCACATTTCCGAACCCGGGCGCACCGAATGGGAAGGCTACCGCACCGGTACCCGGGCCATGGCGGCGGGAGGCACGACCTCCTTCGTGGAAATGCCGCTCAACACCCTCCCCGCCACCACCGACCTCGCCGCCCTGGAGATCAAGCTGGCCGCGGCTCGCGGCCAATGCTACGTCGACTACGCAGCGATGGCCGGGCTGGTGCCCTGGAACCTGGCCGACCTCGAGCCGCTGTCCGCGGCCGGCGTCGCGGCCTACAAGTGCTTCGTCGCCACCTGCGGCTCGGACGAGCCGGGCGACTTCAGGAACGTCGACGATTACCAGCTCTACCTCGGCATGCGGACACTGGCGCGTACCGGTGACCTGCTGGTGGTCCACTGCGAGAACGCGGCCATTACCGACGGGCTCGGCCAGCAGGCCAGGGCGCAGGGCAAGACACTGGTGTCCGACTATGTCGCGACGCGGCCGGTGTTCACCGAGGTGGAGGCCGTGCAGCGGGTACTGTTGCTGGCCAGGGAAACCGGCTGCCGTGTGCACATCGCCCATTGCAGCTGCCCGGAAGCCATCGAGGCCGTGCTGCGGGCACAGGCGGAGGGCGTCGATGCGTCCTGCGAGTCCTGCCCGCACTATTTCCTGCTGGCCACCGAGGACCTGGACGCCATAGGCCCCCGCGCGAAATGCTCCCCGCCCATTCGCGACCGCGCGAACCAAGCGCGCCTGTGGCAACTGCTGGAGCAAGGGCGGATCGCCATCCTGGGTTCGGACCATTCGCCTTGTACGCCGCAGCTCAAGGCATCGCCCAACGCCTTCGATGCCTGGGGAGGCATCAGCGGTTGCCAGAACAGCGTGGATGCGATGTTCGACGCGGCCGTTCTGAAACGCAGCATCAGCCCGACGATCCTGATGAACGCGCTGGCGACCGAACCGGCACGGCGCTTCCGCCTGCCGGCGAAAGGGGAAATCGCCCTGGGCAAGGATGCCGACATCGCCATTCTCGACCCTTGCCAGAGCTATACCGTCACGGCTGCGCAGTTGCACTACAAGAACCGCATGAGCGCCTACGAGGGCATGCGGATCGGTTGCCGCATCACCCACACGCTGGTGCGCGGCCATCTGGTGTACCAGGCCGACACGGGCATCCAGGGCGAGCCCATCGGCGAACCGATGCGTGTCTGCAAATACTGAACACAGGGGGCAAGACATGAGAATCGTGATCGCACTGGGCGGCAACGCCCTGCTCAAGCGCGGCGAACCGATGACCTCGGAGAACCAGCGGCAGAACGTCCGCGCGGCCTGCGAGCAGATCGCCAGGGCCTATGAGGGCAACCAGTTGATCGTCACCCACGGCAACGGCCCGCAGGTCGGCCTGATGGCGCTGCAAAGCAACGCCTACAAGGACGTGCCCATGTACCCGCTGGACGTGCTGGGAGCCGAATCGGTGGGCATGATCGGCTACATGATCCAGCAGGAGCTGGCCAACTTCGTGCCCAGGAGCGCCTCGCTGGCGACCATACTGACGCAAACCGAGGTGGCGCCCGACGACCCGGCCTTCCAGTGCCCCAGCAAGCCGGTCGGCCCGGTATACGAGCGGGAAGAGGCCGAATGGATCGCCACCGAGAAGGGCTGGACGATGGCCCGCGACAACGGCCACTACCGGCGCGTGGTCCCCAGCCCGCGCCCTGTAAGAATATTCGGTCTGACCCCGCTGAAACTGCTCATTGAGCATGGTTGCATCGTGATCTGCGCGGGCGGAGGGGGCATTCCGGCCTACTATGACGCCCAAGGCATGCTGTGCGGAGCCGAAGCGGTGATCGACAAGGACCTGGCCACGGCGCTCCTGGCGCAGTCGGTCCAGGCCGATCTGCTGGTCATAGCCACCGATGTCGATGGTGTCTACGTCGATTGGGACAAACCCACGCGGCGACGGATCACCGCTGCCGACCCCGACTCGATCCTGCAGTTCGAATTCGCCGCGGGCTCCATGGGCCCCAAGGTGCAGGCAGCGGTGGACTTCGCCCGCGCCACGGGATGCCCGGCGGTCATCGGCGCGCTGCAGGACATCGAACGGATCATCGCCGGGCAGGCCGGCACGCGTATTTCGACGCAAGCCTCGGGTGCGACCTACGCAGCGGCCTGAGGCGCCCGGGATGCCCTTTCCCATGTACAGGGGCATGTGACAAATGTCAGAAGCAGCAGTCACCAACGAGAGGAAACCAGGCGACGGGGGTCGCCTTGGCGTCAGAACCTCGGTGCTTTCCAGCCTGGTTCGATCGGTCTGCCAGACGCTCAGGGGATACGACGTGGACCCGATCGCGCTGATGGAGGCGGCCGGGCTGGAGGTCCGGCTGCTGAACGTCCCCGCGGCGCGCTATGACGGAGAGGCGGTCAAGTGGTTCTGGCGCCTCGCCATCCGCGCCAGCGCAGACCCATTGCTTGGCCTGCGGGTAGGCAAGGAGGTGCAGGCTCCCGCGCTCCATTCCCTGGGGCTGGCCCTGATGGCCAGCGGCTCGCTGGCCCAGTTGCTGGAACTGTTCGCGAACTACAGCAGGCTCGTCTGCACCTCATTGAGCATCGAACTGCAGCACGAGCGCCGGCGCACGCGGGTGATACTGCACACCGACGAGGACGACATACGCCAGCGCCCGCTCAGCCTGGCGATGCTGGCCTTCATCAGCCGCCAGGCCTGTTCCCTCGCCCAACATCCGGTGGTGCCGCTGGGTGTCACCTCGGTCATGGCGGCCGGACCGCAGGCCCGGGCCCTGGATGCGTACTTCGGAACGGAGGTATGCCTGGGCGCGGAGTGCGACTCCATCACCTTCCACTACGAGAACGTGATCGAGCCCTATGCCGGCGGCAATCCCCAACTGGTCCAGGTCAATGAAGAGCTGATCAACGGCTACCTGTCGCACTTTCGCGAGAATGACGTGTTCAACCGGGTGCGCGCCCACATTCAACGCATGCTTTCCGCGGGCGAGCCGCCCCTGTGCCAGGTGGCACGGGTCATGAACCTGTCGCCCAGGACGTTGCAGCGTCGGCTCGACGATGCCGGCTGCTGCTACAAGCAACTGGTGGACAACGGCCGCAAGGAAATGGCCTACGACCTGCTGGCGCACAGCGAGACCAGCGTCACCGAGATCAGCTTCCTGCTGGGCTTTTCCGATCCCAGCAACTTCAACCGCGCCTGCCACCGCTGGTTCGGCTGCAGCCCGCAGCAATTCCGCCAGCGAATGCTGTGCGTGACCGTCTAGCGGGCGTCACCACGATTGGCGTCCAAAGCCAGGCGCTTGTCAGCGAGCGACAGGTGGATGGACCGGCAAGAGCCATAGACTGGGCCACACAAGCATACGGGGTGCTCGCTCGCCCCAGCATGGAGGTAGTGCCGCAATGACCCAGCACGACTCGCAGCACCGCGCACACTCGCCCGATTCCGATCCATCCCGGCCGCCGAGCGACACGGACACCTCCCTGGCCAACGAGGACCTGTTGCCGACGAAGCAGACCTGGAACTGGTACAACATCTTCGCCTTCTGGATGTCCGACGTGCACAGCGTGGGCGGCTACGTTTTCGCCGGCACCCTGTTCACGCTGGGCCTGCAGTCCTGGCAAATCTTCCTGGTGCTGGTGGGCGGAATATGCATCGTCATGCTGCTCGCCAACCTGATAGCCGAACCCAGCCAGAAGAGCGGCGTGCCCTTCCCGGTGATCGCGCGGCTTTCCTTCGGCGTCTACGGGGCCAATATCCCCGCGCTGATCCGCGGCATCATCGCCATCGTCTGGTACGGCATCCAGACCTACCTGGCATCGGTGGCGTTGAGCATCATCCTGCTGCGCGTCTTCCCCGGGCTGGCGGTGCTGACCGAGCACAGCTTCCTGAACCTGTCCTACCTGGGCTGGATCGGCTTCCTGAGCATGTGGGCGCTGCAGACCGCCCTGTTCCTGATGAAGATGGATGCCATCAAGGTGTTCATGGACTGGGCGGGGCCCGCCGTCTACCTGGTGATGTTCATGCTGATGGGCTGGATCGTCTACCAGGCGGGCTGGAGCGAGATCAGCCTGTCCCTGTCCGAAAAGACCCTGACGCCCCTCGAGACACTGGGGCAGGCCCTGGTGGGCACCTCGCTCATCGTGGCCTACTTCGCCGGGCCGACGCTGAACTTCGGAGACTTCTCACGCTATTGCCGGTCGATGAAGGATGTGCGGCGCGGCAACTTCTGGGGGCTGCCGGTCAACTTCACGGTGTTTTCGCTGATCTCGGTCGTGATCATCTCGGGCACCCCGGCGGTCTTCGGCCGGATGATCGAAGACCCGATGGAAACCATCGGCCTGATCGACAACACCACCATGGTGGTACTGCTGGCGTTCACCTTCGTCACGGCGACAGTGGGGGTGAACATCGTGGCCAACTTCGTCTCCGCCGCCTTCGATGTCTCCAACGTCGCGCCGGATCGAATCAGTTGGCGTGGCGCAGGCCTGATAGCCGCCGTGGCCTCGGCGCTCCTGACGCCCTGGAACCTGTACGACTCGCCGGCGATCATCCACTACACCATCGACATGCTGGCGGCTTTCATTGGCCCGCTGTACGGGATTCTGATCGTCGACTACAGGCTGGTCCAGCATCGAAAGATCGATGTCGCCGACCTGTTCAGCAACGCTCCCGGGGGGCGCTACTGGTACTGCGGGGGCGTCAACCCCGTCGCGCTCAAGGCGCTGGTGCCGGCAGCGTCGCTCGGCATTCTCTGCGTTACCCTCCCTGCCCTGAACCTGCTGGCGAACTTCTCGTTCTTCGTCGGCATGTCAACCAGCGGCCTGCTGTACTACTGGCTCGCCCGTGGCCGCGCCGCTGCCGGTGCGCCGGCGAGCGGGGCTCCGGTGGATAGATGATGGGGGCGCCGGGGAAGCCGGCGCTATCAGAGCAAATCCCCCCCGGCGGACCCAATAAGGGCAATCCGAATTCGCTGCCCGGCGCCGGCATTGCCCGGGGGCGAGGAAACGTCTCACCGGCGCCCGCGCCTGCGCCTTATTCCACCGGCCGGGCAAGCCTTGCCAAGCTGGCCGGAACACTTCGCCAAGGCGCTATCGCAGGACCTCCCCATGCCGCACCTCCCACCGATGACCACCAGCCATGGAGGGCTGCGGCTGCGCTCGGGCAGCATCCTCGCCCTGCTGCTGGTGCTGCTGGCGAGCCTGGCGCCCAGCAGCCAGGGCCAGAGCCAGGGCGGGCAGCGGACGGCGAAGGTCGAGGTGGAAAGCTTCGTGCGCCGGCTGTACGGCGACGAAGGCCCCGGGGCGCTGTCCGGCGATATCGGCGAGGCGCGCGCCCGGCGCTGGCTGAGCCCGGCGCTGGCGCGGGCGCTGAAGGCCTACCGCGCCGCCCGCCACGAAGGCGCGGGGCTGCTGGAGAACGACCCGCTCTGCGTCTGCCGGCGTTCGCCTGGCCTGGAACTGGAGCAACTGCACGTCAGCCTGGCCGGCGAGGGCCGGGCCACGGCCAGGGTGATCCTGGTGCACGAGCAGTGGCGCCGCGGCGTGCTGCTGCGCCTGGTCAGGCGCGGGGGAGCCTGGCGCCTGGACGACCTCGCGCAACCGGCCATGCCCAGCCTGCGCCAGGCGCTGGAGCGGGAAACGCGGGGCAGCGAGCCGGCGCCTGCGGATAAGCGAGGGGACGGAAACGCAAAAAGGCTGCCCTGAGGCAGCCTTTTTGTGTGGATCACCGCGAAGGCGATCCGAATTGGAGCGGGAAACGAGACTCGAACTCGCGACCCCGACCTTGGCAAGGTCGTGCTCTACCAACTGAGCTATTCCCGCATCAACTTGTTGCAACCTCCAGCTTTCGGCCGGAGGGTAACGCCATTTCGCTTTCCGTTCACCGCCGGGGCGATGATCGGGAATCTGGAGCGGGAAACGAGACTCGAACTCGCGACCCCGACCTTGGCAAGGTCGTGCTCTACCAACTGAGCTATTCCCGCACTGGCGTCCCCTAGGGGACTCGAACCCCTGTTACCGCCGTGAAAGGGCGGTGTCCTAGGCCACTAGACGAAGGGGACGCGGCCCGGAACTTACAACATTCTTTCCGGCTTCTTCGCTCTGCCTTTCGGCTTTCGCGTCGAAGTGGCGCGCATTCTATGGAGCCTTTGGAGGGGCGTCAACCCTTCCGGAAAAATTTTTTTAAATCAAAGACTTCTGGTCAAATTTTGCGCCGCCGCTATGACCGGTGTCAGCGAGCCATTACACTCGGGAAAAATCCTTCAGGGAGTTTCCAAGGTGTCGCCACTCGTCATCACCGCCCTGGTCGTCGCCGGCATCGTCATTCTGATCGCCATCGTCTTCATCAACCAGCAGCTGGAAAACCGCAAGCTGGAGAAGGCCCGGGAGAAAGCCGACCTGCAGGATCGCTTCCGCCGCTGCGGCGCCATCGCCGAGAGCCTGCCCGGCCAGTTCATCTCCGCGGACCTCAAGCTGCTGCTCAGCCGTTTCGAACTCGCCCTGGGCGAACGCCTGCTCAAGCTGGAAAAGACGCCCCAGGTCGCCGAGCGCGTCGCCGAACTCAACCGTCTGGTAAGCCAGGGCAGCGCCATGGAAGTGCGCAACGCCCCGCAGCTGATCCTCACCGAAGCCAAGGCCAAGGAAGTCCGCTTCCTTTTCGAGGGCCTGCACGCCCAGATCAACCGCTTCGCCCAGGACGGCCTGCTGTCGCGCAACGACGCCCAGCGCTGGCTGAAGGAAATCCGCCACCTGCTCACCCAGCTGCATATAGAGTTCTTCACCAACATCGGCCAGCAGGCGCTGCAGCAGGGCCAGCCCCGCCAGGCCCGCCTGGCCTTCGAGCGCGGCGTGCAGTACCTGCAGAAGCAGGCCGACCTCGGCCGCTACCAGGCCCAGCTGAAGCAACTGGAACAACAGCTCGAACGCGCCAACGCCCTGGTCCTGGAAAGCAGCAAGCCCTCCGCCGAGGAAAACACCGAGCTGACCGAAGGCCTGAAGGCGCTGGACGAAGACGACATCTGGAAGAAGAAGAATCTCTACGACTGAGGAGACCCGCATGAGCCTGACCCTCTACGGCGCCGCCCTATCCCCCTTCGTCCGCAAGGTCCGCCTGTGCCTGGCGGAGAAGGGCCTGGACTACCAGCTGGAGAACGTCGACCCGTTCAACCAGCCGGACTGGTACGCCGACCTCAACCCGCTGCGACGCATCCCTGCCCTGCGCGACGGCGACGTCACCCTGGCCGACTCCAGCGTCATCTGCCACTACCTGGACGACCGCGATCCCCAGGCCACGCCCCTGTGCGGCGGCAACGCCCTGGCCCGCGCGCGGATCAACTGGCTGGAAAAATACGCCGACTACGAAGTGGCGCCCCTGGCCACCTTCACCGTGTTCCGCAACCGCCTGCTCAAGCCGCTGCTGGGCAAGCCGTGCGACGAGGCGGCGGTGGAAGCCGCGCTGCAGGAGAAACTGCCGCCGCACTTCGACTACCTGGAAGGCTGCCTGGGCGAAGCCGAGTATTTCGTCGACGACCGCTTCAGCCTGGCGGACATCGCCGTGGCCAGCCAACTGGTGAACATGCGCCACGGCGGGGAAGTATTGGATGCCGGGCGCTGGCCGCGTCTGGCCGCGCACTTCCAGCGCATGCTGCAGCGCCCTGCCCTGCAGGCGCTTCTCGAGGGTGAACAGCGGGTCGTCGAGAAGATCCGCGCACGCATCGCCCAGGCGCCGGCCTGAATAGAAAGACGCCGTCGGTCGAGGCACGGCGTACATCCCCCGTAGGAGCGGACCTTGTCCGCGATAGCCGGAGGTATCGGCGCGGTTCGCGGATGAGATCCTACGCCGCCACACCCGCGCCATTCCCTTGTAGGAGCGCGCCCTGCGCGCGATTTCGCGGGCAGGGCCCGCTCCTACAGGTGCGGGGAAACGCCGTGCCTCACGGAGCGCATAGGGGCACGGAATCGAGCGAGCAGGCCTGCGGCCCCCTCACCCTAACCCTCTCCCGGAGGGAGAGGGGACCGTTCGGCGTGCGTTGGTGTTTCGGCGTTAGCCGGCTAGCACAGGGATCGCCGGCTGAAACCAGGTCTCCTTTCGGCACGGACTAGCTCCCTCTCCCTCCAGGAGAGGACCGTTCGGAGTACATGGATGTTTCGGCGTTAGCCGGCTAGCACAGGGATCGCCGGCTGAAACCAGGCCTTCTCTCGGCACGGACTAGCTCCTTCCCTCGGGAGAGGACCGTTCGGCGTGCATTGGTGTTTCGGCGTCAGCCGGCAAGCACAGGGATCGCCGGCTGAAACCAGGCCTTCTTTCGGCACGGACTGGCTCCCTCTCCCTCCGGGAGAGGACCGTTCGGAGTGCGTTGGTGTTTCGGCGTCAGCCGGCTAGCACAGGGATCGCCGGCTGAAACCAGGCCTTCTCTCGGCACGGACTGGCTCCCTCTCCCTCCGGGAGAGGGCTGGGGTGAGGGGAAAGCCCGAGCGCCGATGCCATTCCCCTGCGCGCGATTTCGCGGGCAGGGCCCGCTCTACAGGTGCGGGGGAAATGCCGTGCCTCACGAAGCGCATAGGGGCACGGAATCGAGCGAGCAGGCCTGCGGCCCCCTCACCCTAACCCTCTCCCGAAGGGAGAGGGGACCGTTCGGCGTGCTCGGGGAGATTGGAGTTAGCCGGAGAGTAAGGATTCTCCGGCTGAAACCTCACTCCCAACCGGCACGTACTGCCCCCTCTCCCTCCGGGAGAGGGCTGGGGTGAGGGGAAAGCCCGAGCGCCGATGCCATTCCCCTGCGCGCGATTTCGCGGGCAGGGCCCGCTCCTACAATTCGTGCCTCAGCAATCGGTCAGGCGCAGGAAGATCTCGGCCAGGCGCTCGATGCTGGCCTGGTCCTCGGCGCTGAAGCGGCCGACGCTCGGGCTGTCCAGGTCGAGCACGCCGATCAGCCGGCCGTCCTTGACCAGGGGCACCACCAACTCACTGTTGGAGGCGCTGTCGCAGGCGATGTGCCCAGGGAAGGCGTGCACGTCTTCCACCCGCTGCGTCTGGCGGGTGCGCGCCGCGGCGCCGCACACGCCCTTGGCGAAGGGAATACGCACGCAGGCCACCTTGCCCTGGAACGGGCCCAGCACCAGTTCCTCGTCCTTGTTCAGGTAGAAGCCGGCCCAGTTCAGGTCGCCCAGCTCATGGAACAGCAGGGCGGCGAACTGCGAGGCGTTGGCGATGAAGTCGCGCTCGTCGGCGAACAGCGCTTCGGCCTGCGCCGCCAGCAGCGCGTAGCCACCCAGCCCGGCGCCGGTCTGTTGCAGGTCGATCATGGTTCTTCTCCTTCGAGCAATTGACGGCCCACCCACTGGCGGGCGAATTGATAGGCGCAGCGGCCGTTGCGGTTGCCGCGCCCGAGGGCCCAGCGGATGGCTTCCTTCTCCAGCGGCTCGTCCCAGGTGAAGGCCAGCCCCGAACGACCGGCCAGCACTTCCACCCAGTGCCGCACCACGTCCAGGAAGTGCTCCTGGGTGAAGGGGTAGAACGACAGCCACAGGCCGAAACGGTCGGACAGGGCAATCTTGTCCTCCACCGCCTCGCTGGGGTGCAGCTCGCCGTCGACCATCTTCCAGTTCTCGTTGTCGCTCTGCTTCTCCGAGACCAGGTGGCGGCGGTTCGAGGTGGCGTACAGCAGGACGTTGTCCGGGGCCTGCTCCAGCGAGCCGTCGAGCACGCTCTTGAGCACCCGGTAGTCGCCCTCGCCGGCGTCGAACGACAGGTCGTCGCAGAACAGCACGAAGCGCTGCGGCAGGCCGTGCAACTGCTCCACCACCCGCGGCAGGTCGGCCAGGTGGTCGCGCTCGATCTCGATCAGGCGCAGGCCGTCGCCGGCCAGCTCGGCCAGCAGCGCACGCACCAGCGAGGACTTGCCGGTCCCCCGGGCACCCCACAGCAAAGCATGGTTGGCCGGCCTGCCGGCGACGAACTGGCGGGTGTTGCGGGCCAGCTGTTCGCGCTGCTTGTCGACGCCGAGCAGGTCGTCCAGGCGCAGGTCGAGGCTCACCTGCAGCGCCTGCAGGTAGCCGCTGCGGCCATCGCGGTGCCAGCGGGCGGCCAGGCAGCGCTGCCAGTCGATGGGCTCGCGCAGCGCCGGGAGCAACGGCTCCAGCCGGGCCAGCACGCTTTCGGCGCGGGCCAGGAAATCATTCAGACGGGAATCCACGGCTTTCTCCCTGGGATCTTCAGCGTAGCGACGCTGTCGTTCGGTCATGTCACATGGATGGCATCGCCTCTGCCGACAGCCTGCCGGCTTGGGCTATGCTACGCGCCTGGAAAGCATTCTCGAGGCGAAGTACCGCACCTCATGGATATTGCGCTCACCCATCGCCTCTCGTTCAAGCAGGCCAGCCTGACGGTGCTGGTCGCCTTCATCCTCGGCACCCTGCTCAGCCTCATCCAGGTGGGCGTCGATTATGCCAGCCAGGACGCCTCCATCAACCGCGAAGTACGCGCCCTGCTGGACGTCAGCCACAACCCGGCGGCGCGCATCGCCTACAACATCGACGCCGAACTGGCCCAGGAACTGGTGGTGGGCCTGCTGCGCTCGCCGGCGGTGATCCGCGCGGAAATCATCGACAGCGCCGACGTCGCCCTGGCCAGCGCCGGCCGGCCACCGGCGGAGAGCCGCCTGCGCCCGCTCAGCGACTTCCTCTTCGGGCACATGCGCGTCTACGAGGAGCCGCTATATATAGAGCACCAGCCCAAGGAATCCCTCGGCGTGCTGCGCCTGGAGATCGACACCTTCGTCTTCGGCAACGACTTCCTGCGCCGCGCCGGCATGACGCTGATCTCCGGCTTCGTCCGCAGCCTGCTGCTGTCGCTGATCCTCCTGGTGCTGTTCTACGGCCTGCTGACCAAGCCGCTGGTGAGCCTGATCGAGGTGCTCGCCCGCCACGACCCGCGCTCGCCCACGCGCCTGCGCCTGCCCTGCCCCCAGGGCCACGAGCGCGACGAGATCGGCGTGCTGGTGGAGGTGACCAACCGCCAGCTCAGCCACATCGCCGTGGAGATGGAGCAGCGCCGCGAGGCCGAGGACCGCCTGACCCGCTACCTGGCCGAGCTGGAGAACATAGTGGCGGCGCGCACCGCCGAGCTGAAGGCGGCCAACGCCCGCCTGACGCAATCCAACCAGCAACTGGAGCGCGCCCGCCTCAACGCCCTGGACATGGCCCAGGCCCGCGCCACCTTCCTGGCCAACATGAGCCACGAGATCCGCACCCCGCTCAACGGCCTGCTGGGCATGCTCGGCCTGGCCCTGGACGGCCCGCTGAGCCCGGAACAGCGTCAGCAGCTGTCCATCGCCCACGACTCGGGCAAGGTGCTGGTGGACCTGCTCAACGACGTGCTCGACCTGTCCAAGTTCGAGTCCGGCCAGCTGGAGCTGGAGAAGATTCCCTTCGACCTCGCCACCCTGGTGGAGGACACCGCCAGCCTGCTGTCGCAGAACGCCGCCCCGGCGGTGGAGCTGACCTGCCTGGTCAGCCCCGACCTGCCGGCGCAGCTGGAAGGCGACCCGACGCGGGTGCGGCAGATCGTCAGCAACCTGCTCTCCAACGCCCTCAAGTTCACCCGCCTGGGCCGCGTCGACCTGCGCGTCGAGCCCTGGGAGGACGGCGTGCGCATCAGCGTCCGCGACACCGGCATCGGCATCGCCGCCGACGCCCTGCAGCGCATCTTCCAGCCCTTCACCCAGGCGGATGCCGGCATCACCCGCCAGTTCGGCGGCACCGGCCTGGGCCTGGCGCTGACGCGCAAGCTCTGCGAGGCCATGCAAGGCGAGCTGAGCGTCAGCTCGCAACCGGGCCTGGGCAGCGAGTTCGCCGCGACCCTGCCGCTGCCCGCCCTGGACCCCGCGCAGGCGCTGGAGCCCCTGAGCGGCAAGGTGGTGGCGCAGTGCCCGGCCGGCAGCGGCCTGGCCGAACTGCTGCAGACCTGGCTGCCGCGCTGGGGCCTGGACTACCGGCGCCTGGACATCGACGCCAGCCTGCTGGGCGTGGAGCTGGACGTGCTGGTGTCCGACTGCCCGGACTGCCTGGTCGGCCTGCGCCAGCACCTCAAGGACCGCCCGGTGCTGCTGGTCACCGCCTACGGCAGCTTCCTCGAGGCCGAACTGGCGCAGCAGTTGGCGCCCCTGCGCCAGTTGGCCCGCCCGCTCAGCCGCGCCACCCTGCACCAGGCCCTGCAGCAGGCCCTCCGCCGCCCGGCCATACAGCCCCAGCGGCAGTTGCCGGGCGAGGCCCCGGAGCAGTTCGCCGCGCGCGTGCTGCTGGTGGAAGACAACCCGGTCAACCAACTGGTGGCCCGGGGCCTGTTGCAGAAGCTCGGCTGCCGGGTGCGGGTCGCCGCCGATGGCCAGGAGGCCCTGGATGCCCTGGCCGAGGAAGACTTCGAGCTGGTGCTGATGGACTGCAACATGCCGGTGATGGACGGCTACGAGGCGACCCGCCGGATTCGCCAGGCGCCGCGCTGGAAGGATCTGCCGGTGATCGCCCTGACCGCCAACGCCTTGCCCGACGAGCGCGAGCGCTGCCGCCTGGCCGGCATGGACGACTACCTGGCCAAGCCCTTCCACCGCGATGAGATGGCGGCGATGCTGGAGCGCTGGGCGCAGCCCCGGCTGGATGCCTGAGGCCGGCGGCGCCTTACGGCTCCAGCGCCAGCAGTTGCCCGAGCAGGTCGTCCAGGCGTCCGCGCAGCTCATCCATCGCATTGAGGTCCAGGCCGCTGGCACACAGCAGCGCCTCGCGCAGCGGCGCCACCTTCTCGCGCAAGGCGATGCCCTCCCCGCTCAGGCCCAGGTGCACCTCGCGCTCGTCCTGCCGCGCCCGCCGCCGCTGCACCAGGCCGAGCTGCTCCAGGCGCTTGAGCAGCGGCGTCAGGGTGCCGGAGTCGAGCATCAGGCGCTCGCCCAGGGCCTTCACCGTCGGCTGCGCCGGCGGTTTGTCCTGCCATTCCCACAGCACCAGCATCACCAGGTACTGCGGGTAGGTCAGGCCGAGCGCGTCGAGCATCGGCCGGTAGCCGCGGATGATCGCCCGCGAGGCAGCGTACAGGCGGAAGCACAGCTGGTTGTCCAGCAGCAGCGCCTGTTCAGGTTCGCGGCGGCTCATCGCAGCAGCGCTTCGATCTCGGCGGTGAGCTCCTCCGGCTTGGTCAGCGGGGCGAAGCGCTTGACCTGGCTGCCGTCGCGGCTGACCAGGAACTTGGTGAAGTTCCACTTGATGCCCTGGCTGCCCAGCACGCCCGGCGCGCGCTTCTTCAACTGCACGTAGAGCGGGTGGGCGTCGGCGCCGTTGACGTCGATCTTCTTGAACAGCGGGAAGCTGACGCCGAAGTTCAGCTCGCAGAACTGCGAGATCTCGCCTTCGTCGCCCGGCTCCTGCTTGCCGAACTGGTTGCAGGGGAAGCCCAGCACCACCAGGCCCTTGTCGCGGTACTTCTCCCACAGCGCCTCCAGGCCCTTGTACTGCGGGGTGAAGCCACACTGGCTGGCGGTGTTCACCACCAGCAGGGCCTTGCCGCCGAAATCGGCCAGGGTCTTCTGCTCGCCCTTGATGGTCGTGCAGGGGATATCCAGCAATGCGTCGCTCATGGAACCGGCTCCAGGAAAGTGGGAGCGATCAAGATAGCCCGCAATTAAATTGCACACAATTTATTTACATCGAAAAAAGGCCCGCCGGCGACCGGCGGGCCTTGCGTCACTCAAGCCCCGTCGCGCGGCACCAGCTTCAGCGACGCCGAGTTGATGCAGTAGCGCAGCCCGGTCGGCCGCGGCCCGTCGGGGAACACGTGGCCCAGGTGGGCTTCGCAGGCTGCGCAGCGCACCTCGATGCGGTGCATGCCATGGCTGAAGTCTTCCAGCTCGGCGATGGCCTGCTTCGACACCGGCTGGAAGTAGCTCGGCCAGCCGCTGCCGGAATCGTACTTGGCGTCCGAGTCGAACAGCGCCGCGCCGCAGCACACGCAGTGGTAGATGCCGGGGGTCTTGGTCGCGTAGTACTCGCCGGTGAAGGCACGCTCGGTGCCGCCCAGGCGGCAGATGTGGAACTGCTGTTCGTCGAGCTCTTCGCGCCAGCTTTCCAGGGGCTTCTCGATCTTTTCCATCGCTGTACCTCGCAAGCTTGAAAAAAGCCCGTCCGCGCCCTTTCGCGGAAAACGGGCCGCACGTATGATGCGTGACGTCATCGTTGGATGCAGAATCTGCCGCACAAGGGATCATCGACGATAAAAAAGCCTTTTTATGGGCTTTTTTTCGTTCGTTTCTCCGTCAACCAGGCGTTTTTTCAGTTTTACCGCCAGGACGCGCGACATTCCGCACCTCGTATAGACGCCAGTCTGTCACCCGCGTTACAGCCTGCCAAGCCAGGGCCGGAGCGCGGGAACCTTCATTTCGGGAACGCCACATCATGCAGGTCAGCAAATCGAACAAGCTCGCCAACGTCTGCTACGACATCCGCGGGCCGGTGCTCAAGCACGCCAAACGCCTGGAAGAGGAAGGCCATCGCATCCTCAAGCTGAACATCGGCAACCCGGCGCCGTTCGGTTTCGAAGCCCCTGACGAAATTCTCCAGGACGTCATCCGCAACCTGCCCACGGCCCAGGGCTACAGCGACTCCAAGGGCCTGTTCAGCGCGCGCAAGGCGGTGATGCAGTATTACCAGCAGAAGCAGGTGGAAGGCGTCGGCATCGAGGACATCTACCTGGGCAACGGCGTCTCCGAGCTGATCGTCATGGCCCTGCAGGCGCTGCTCAACAACGGCGACGAGGTGCTGATCCCCGCGCCCGACTACCCGCTGTGGACCGCCTCGGTATCGCTGGCCGGCGGCAAGCCGGTGCATTACCTGTGCGACGAGCAGTCCAACTGGTTCCCCGACATCGCCGACATGAAGGCGAAGATCACCAGCAACACCAAGGCGCTGGTGCTGATCAACCCGAACAACCCCACCGGCGCGGTCTACTCGAAGGAAGTGCTGCTGGACATCGTCGAACTGGCGCGCCAGCACAACCTGGTGATCTTCTCCGACGAGATCTACGACAAGATCCTCTACGACGAGGCCGTGCACATCTCCACCGCCTCCCTGGCGCCGGACGTGCTCTGCCTGACCTTCAACGGCCTGTCCAAGGCCTACCGGGTGGCCGGCTTCCGCTCCGGCTGGATCGCCATCTCCGGGCCCAAGCACAAGGCGCAGAGCTACATCGAGGGCCTGGACATCCTGGCCAACATGCGCCTGTGCGCCAACGTGCCGAGCCAGCACGCCATCCAGACCGCCCTGGGCGGCTACCAGAGCATCAACGACCTGGTGCTGCCCGGCGGCCGCCTGCTGGAACAGCGCAACCGCGCCTGGGAGCTGCTCAACGACATCCCCGGGGTCAGCTGCGTCAAGCCCATGGGCGCGCTCTACGCCTTCCCGCGCATCGACCCCAAGGTCTGCCCGATCCACAACGACGAGAAGTTCGTCCTCGACCTGCTGCTTTCCGAAAAGCTGCTGATCGTCCAGGGCACCGCCTTCAACTGGCCCTGGCCGGACCATTTCCGCGTGGTCACCCTGCCCCGCGTCGACGACCTGGAGCAGGCCATCGGGCGCATCGGCAACTTCCTCGGCAGCTATCGTCAGTAACCATGGACCTGCAGATCGACGACTTCTACAAGGACGCCGCCGCCGGGATGCTCCTGCTCTACCAGGCCTTCCCGCGCAAGATCGCCCTGTACGTGGAAGACCTCATCGGCCGCGAAGAACATGACGAGTTCGGCCTGCCCAGCAAGCGTCACCAGGCCTGCCTGGGCGCGCTGCTGTGGCTGGCCGAGGAAGGCTACCTGCGCTACGACAGCTGCATCCGCCACGAAGCCCTGGACCAGGCCGTGCTCAGCGAAAAAGGCTTCCTGCGCCTGAGCCGCGCCCTGCCCCGCGGCAGCGATGACGACGCGCAGCTGCCCGCCAGCGTGCGGCGCCAGCAGGCCACCCTCGCGCAGCAACTGCGCGACGCGCTGGCCGATGCGCACAGCGAACGCATCTCGCGCCTGGCCCGGCTACTCTTCGAATGTGCTGGCGTGGAAAAAGAGACATAGTTTGAAATAGTCCCCACGTTGAATCGCCTAGGGGCCGACCGTATATACCCCGCATAATCCAGCCCGGCCCCGGAGCGCGCACGCCCGGGGCACCGGCGCGCCCCTGCGCGCCGTGCGCCCAAGTCGCGAGGAGAAGTCTTACCCATGATGCGCATCCTGCTGTTCCTGGCCACCAACCTGGCGGTCGTGCTCGTCGCCAGCATCACCCTGAGCCTGCTCGGCTTCAACGGGGTCATGGCCGCCAACGGCGTCGACCTCAACCTGCAAGCGCTGCTGGTCTACTGTGCCGTCTTCGGCTTCGCCGGCTCGATCATCTCGCTGTTCCTGTCCAAATGGATGGCCAAGACCACCACCGGCACGGAAATCATCAGCCAGCCACGCACCCGCCACGAGCAGTGGCTGCTGCAGACCGTCGAGCAGCTCTCGCGCGAAGCCGGCATCAAGATGCCCGAGGTGGGGATCTTCCCGGCCTACGAGGCCAACGCCTTCGCCACCGGCTGGAACCGCAACGACGCCCTGGTGGCCGTCAGCCAGGGCCTGCTCGAGCGCTTCTCGCCGGACGAGGTGCGCGCGGTGCTCGCCCACGAGATCGGTCACGTGGCCAATGGCGACATGGTCACCCTGGCGCTGATCCAGGGCGTGGTGAACACCTTCGTCATGTTCTTCGCGCGCATCTTCGGCAACTTCGTCGACAAGGCGGTGTTCAAGACCGAGGAAGGCCGCGGCCCGGCCTACTACATCGCGACCATAGTCGCGGAACTGGTGCTGGGCATCCTCGCCAGCATCATCGTCATGTGGTTCTCGCGCCGCCGCGAGTTCCGCGCCGACGCCGCCGGCGCCCACCTGGCCGGCAGCAACGCGATGATCGCCGCGCTGCAGCGCCTGCGCGCCGAGCAGGGCGTGCCGGTGCACATGCCCGACAGCCTGACCGCCTTCGGCATCAACGGCGGCCTCAAGCACGGCCTCGCCGGCCTGTTCATGAGCCACCCGCCGCTGGAAGAACGCATCGAGGCGCTGCGCAACGCGCGCTGATGAAACAAGGGCGGCCCCAGGGCCGCCCTTCTTCTTTCAGTCCCGGTGCAGCCGGAACACCACCTCTTCCAGGCGCTTCACCCCGCGGTCGAGAAACTTCCAGTTCTCGCCCAACACGTCCAGGCGCTCCAGCTCCACGACCTGCCACTGCGCGAAGCGCTCCCTCACTTCATCCGCCAGCACCGCGAACGGCGGCCCGGACATCTGCTCCTGGGGGTATTCCAGGGTGACCAGCAGCCCATCCAGCGGCCGCGGCAGGATGGCGGACAGGTGCCGCGCGTAGTCCTCGCGCATGTCCGGCGGCAAGGCGATGAGCGCGGCGCGGTCGTAGAGCGCCTGGCAATCGGCCAGATGTTCGGCCGTCAGGTCGAAGAAGTCGCCTTGGAGGATTTCCACGGCGCCATGCCGGTAACAGCACAGCACGCCCCGCTGCTCCACTTCGGGCTGCCAGCCCTGCTCGGCGAAGAAATCCTTCACCGCACGCTCGGCCAGCTCCACCCCCAGCACCCGGTAGCCCTGCTCCGCCAGCCAGACCAGGTCGCGCGACTTGCCGCACAGCGGCACCAGCACGCGCGCGCCCCTTGGCAGGGCCAGCGCCGGCCAGTGACGAACGAGGTAGGGGTTGACCTCGGCGAGGTGGAAACCGATTTCGTTGCGCGACCAGCGCGCCTGCCAGAAGTCTTCGTGCATGGGCTCCATTCCTGCTGCGGTGCAGGCTGGATTGCCTGCACGGAATCGGCGGAGCGGCTCCGCCGAATGCCCATGATCGCCCAGCCGGGCGTCTGCCGCTAGCGACCGCGCAGCAACGCCGGCCGCAGCGGCCAGTGCAGCCAGCCGTGGCGCTCGGCCTGCTCGCGCTGCTCGACCACCCCCAGGCTCACCCGCCCCGCGCGGATGCGGCGGACGATGAGTTCGGTACCGTCGTCGAGCACGAAACGATCGCCTTCCCGAAGGATCAGCTCTTGCCTGAAGGCTTGCATGGATGGAACCTCGAACGCTGGAAACGACGACTGCACCGCGGGGCGCGAATTATCCTCACCCCCGCCCCTCAGCCAAAGAGACGCAAGCCGCAACTTGCTGTGGCTCTTTTCCGAGAATAGATGGCTTTGCGACGCAGCCGGCAAAAACGCCTCGACCCCGTCACAGTCGAGAGCGACCACTGGTATTGGAGCGGCCACTGGCCATCCAGGTTCCGCCCGACCGTCGCTTCGCGGCACAGCTTGATGGCATCGAATTAACGGATTGTTATGGTCGAAAACCCATACTGGATTTCGATCTATCCCAGCGGGAACATAACGCCATTCCCCTGGAGGTGTTCCATGCTCCCCACCCTGTTCATATCCCACGGCTCCCCCATGCTGGCGCTGGAGCCCGGTGCCAGCGCGGCGCCTCTCCAGCGCCTGGCCGCCGAGCTGCCCCGGCCGAAGGCGATCCTGGTGGTATCGGCGCACTGGGAAACGCCGGACCTGCGCGTCACCGCCAATCCCCGGCCGGAGACCTGGCACGACTTCTACGGCTTCCCCCGCGCCCTTTACGAGGTCCAGTACCCCGCGCCCGGCGCCCCGGAGCTGGCCCAACGCGTCGTCGAACTGCTGGCCAGCCAGAACATCCCGGCCAGCCTGGACGCCGAGCGGCCACTGGACCACGGCGCCTGGGTGCCGCTGAGCCTGATGTACCCGGCCGCGGACATCCCGGTGCTGCAGCTGTCGCTGCCCAGCCGCCTCGGTCCGCGCCTGCAGGACCATGTCGGCAAGGCCCTGCGCCAGTTGCGCGAGGAAGGCATCCTGCTCATCGGCTCGGGCAGCATCACCCACAACCTCGGCGAACTGGACTGGCACGCCGGCCCCGACGTGGTCGAACCCTGGGCCCGGGCCTTCCGCGACTGGATCGTCGAGAAGCTGGCGCGCAACGACGAAGCCGCGCTTTTCGATTATCGCCAGCAGGCACCGTCGGCAACGCGAAACCACCCCAGCGACGAACACCTGCTGCCGCTGTACTTCGCCCGCGGCGCCGGCGGCCCCGCCATGCACGTCGAGCACGCTGGCTTCACCCTGGGCGCCCTGGGCATGGACATCTACCGCTTCGGTTGACTATCGCCACGGCGGGAAGGATGGGGCAGTCCATGCGGCCATGGCGATGGGTATCGCTTCGCTCAACCCATCCTACGTAGCGGCCCCGTAGGGCCATAACGCTGCGGCGTTATCCACCAATCGAGATCGACTTACGGGTGAGAATGCCGGGCCTCAAGGCACCCTGTAGGAGCGGGCCCTGCCCGCGATTTCGCGCGCAGGGCGCGCTCCTACAATTGAAATCGCGTGGGTGGGGCAGCGTAGGAGCGGATCTCATCCGCGAATCGCGCCGGATCGTCCGGCTATCGCGGACAAGGTCCGCTCCTACGTTGCAGACGAGCACGGCTCGCGCCTACATGGGATGGCGTCGGTATGCGGCGGATACGAAAAAGGCGGAGCAGGTCACCCTGCTCCGCCTTTTCTCACAGCCGATGGATCAGTACTTCTCGACCTCGGCCTTGTCGCTCAGTTGGCGACGGAAGGCGGCGAAGTCTTCCTGGCCGCTGCGCGAGGCGAGGAACTGGCGATACATGGCCTTCTCCTGGTCGCTCAGGGTGGCGCTCGGCTCGCTGACGCCGTTCAGGCGGATCAGCACGTAGTCGCCATTGCCCAGGGTCACGCCGGCGAAGGTCGGTTGCCCGGCCTTGGCCGGACGCGCCATGCGGAACACTTCCTGGAGCAGTTGCGGATCGACGCCGTCCTGGCCACGGGAAGCGGCCTCCACCACTTTCCAGGTCTGGCCGTTCTGGGCCTGGGCCAGCGGCGTCTTGCCGTCGCGCAGGCCTGCCAGCAGGGCTTCGCCCTGTGCCTTGGCGGCATCGGCTGCATGCTGGCGCTGCAGCACTTCGCGGATGGAAGCGGTGACTTCCTCCAGGGTCTGCTGCTGCGGCTTGTGGTGCTCCTTGACGCGCAACACCACCACGGTTTCCGGGTCCAGCTCGATGGCGCCGCTGTTGGCACCATCCTCCAGCACCTCGGTGCTGAAGGCGGCCTGGACGACCTGGCGGTTGGCGGCGACGCCCTCGCCGCCCTCACGGCCGAAGGGCTTGCTGGTCTCGACCTTCAGGCCCAGTTCCTGGGCCGGTTGGGCCAGGTCGGAGGCTTCGTAGGCGGAGCTTTCCAGTTGCTTGGTGGCGTCGACGAAGCGCTGCTCCACCAGTTGGCTCTTCAGGTCCTGTTCCAGCTTCGGCTTCAGGCTGGCGAAGCTCGGGACTTCCGGCGCCTGCACGCCCAGCAGCTTGATCAGGTGCCAGCCGTACTGGGTACGCACCGGCTCGGACACGTCGCCCTTGGCCTTCAGGCCGTAGAGCGCGTCCTCGAAGGCCGGATCGTAGACGCCACGGCCGGCATAGCCCAGGTCACCGCCATTGTTGGCGGAGCCGACGTCGTTGGATTCCTCCTTGGCCAGCTTGGCGAAGTCCTCGCCCTTGGCCAGGCGCGCCTTGATCTCTTCGATCTTGGCCTTGGCCTGGGCATCGGTCTGCTTGGCGTTGACCTCGACGAGAATGTGCGCGGCGTCGCGCTGCTCGGAGAGACCGGCGATTTCCTTCTGGTACTGGGCCTGCAGGTCTTCGTCCTTGGCGACGACCTGGTTGAAGAAGTACGACTTCTTCAGCTCGATGTAGTCGATCACCACCTGGTCCGGGCTCATGAACTCGGCCTTGTGGGCATCGTAGTAGGCCTTGATGTCGGCGTCCTCGACCTTGGCCTTGGACGGATCGGCCTTGAAGGTCAGGGTGGCGAAGTCGCGGGTCTGCTTCTCCAGGCGGGCGAAGGCCTGCAGCTCGTTGTCGGTGACGAAGCCGGAGCCGGCGATGCCGGCGCGCAGTTGGCCGATGAGCATTTCCTGCTCGAGCATCTGGCGGAACTGCATGCGGGTGTAGCCGTTCTGGCGCAGCGCCTGGTCGAACTTGTCGGCGTTGAACTTGCCGTCGACCAGGAATTCGGGAGTCTGCAGGATCAGTTGGTCGACCTGCTGCTGGGTGAAGGCGAACTTGTCGTTCTGTGCGGCCTGGAGCAGCAGCTTGCGCTCGATCAGGCCCTTGAGTGCGGCGTCCTTGAGCAGCTTGTCGTCCAGGGTCGAGGCGTCGAAGTCCTTGCCCAGGCGCTGCTGCAGCTGGCGGCGCTGCATTTCCTGAGCCTGCTGCAGCTCGGGGATGCTGATGTCATCGCCATTGACCTTGGCAGCGACATTCTCATGATGGGTAGCCCGGATGATGGCATCGAAACCGGTCAGCGCCATCAGCACGACGATGACACCGATGATGGTCTTGGCGATCCAGCCCTGGGAATTGTCCCTGATGTTTTGCAGCATGCGGCCCCCAAAAGCGGCCACGCACCTGCCGTCAGTGGCGGCGAGGCGTGGGTATTTAATATGCGGATATGAGAAAGGCGCATCCGAGGATGCGCCTTCTCGCAACTGGCGGAGCTAGCGGGCCAGGCCCGCGACCCCCGGCGATGCGGGATGGTAACCCATCCCGAGCGCCGCTCCGCGGCCGATCCGACGCTAGGCCGGACCGGACAGGTCAAGTCCAGAAAGACGCTTAGTTGACAGCATCCTTCAGGGCTTTACCGGCTTTGAAGCCCGGGATCTTAGCGGCAGCGATCTTGATCGGCTTGCCGGTTTGCGGGTTGCGACCGGTGCGGGCAGCACGCTCTTTGACAGCGAAGGTGCCGAAGCCAACCAGTACGACGGAGTCACCCGCCTTCAGGGCGCCAGTGACGGACTCGATTACCGCGTCCAGAGCGCGACCGGCAACAGCTTTCGGGATATCAGCAGATGCGGCAATTGCATCGATCAGTTCCGACTTGTTCACTCTAAGTCCCCTTATTTCTGTTGAGTATGTTTCTATGTGTTAGGTGTAAGCAAAAGCAGGTGCTGGTTTGCCAACTGACAAAGCAAGTGCCGCTTTATAACAAGGGCCCAAAAACAGTGTCAAGAAAGCCCCCCGGCTAATGCGTGCTGATTCGCTCCTTGGAATCAGACTCGCGTTTTTCATCCTTTGCAACCATCTCGGGAGCCGCATCGGGCAAGGGCTCCGGCGTGTATTGCAGCGCAATTTGCAGGACCTCGTCAATCCATTTAACCGGTTTAATAACGAGATCTGCCTTAATGTTATCCGGAATTTCCTTGAGATCACGGACATTTTCTTCCGGGATGATCACGGTTTTGATTCCCCCGCGGTGGGCCGCCAGAAGTTTTTCCTTGAGCCCGCCGATGGCCAGCACCTGGCCGCGCAGGGTGATCTCGCCAGTCATGGCGACGTCCGCGCGCACCGGGATCTGGGTGATCGCCGAGACCAGCGCGGTGCACATGCCGATGCCGGCGCTGGGGCCGTCCTTGGGCGTGGCGCCTTCCGGGACGTGGATATGGATATCGTGTTTTTCGTGGAAGTCCGCCGGAATTCCCAGACTTTTCGCACGACTACGCACGACGGTCAGCGCAGCGGTGATGGACTCCGCCATCACGTCGCCCAGCGAACCGGTCTTGGTCAGCGCGCCCTTGCCGGGGACGATGGCCGACTCGATGGTCAGCAGTTCGCCGCCCACCTGGGTCCAGGCCAGCCCGGTGACCTGGCCGATCTGGTCCTGCTGCTCGGCAAGGCCATAGCGGAACTTGCGCACGCCCAGGTAGTTCTCCAGGGTCTCGGTGGTGACCTTGGCCTCGATGCGCTTGGCCCTGGCCCCCTCCTTCACCGCCTTGCGGCAGACCTTGGCGATCTGCCGCTCCAGGCTGCGCACGCCCGCCTCGCGGGTGTAGTAGCGGATGATGTCGCGGATGGCCGCTTCGTCGAAGGTCAGCTCGCCCTTCTTGAGACCATTGGCCGCAGTCTGCTTCGGTACAAGATATTTCGAGGCGATGTTGACCTTCTCGTCCTCGGTGTAGCCCGGCAGGCGGATGACTTCCATGCGGTCCAGCAGCGGCGCCGGGATGTTCATGGAGTTGGCCGTGCAGAGGAACATCACATCCGAGAGGTCGTAGTCGACTTCCAGGTAGTGGTCGTTGAAGTTGTGGTTCTGCTCCGGGTCCAGCACCTCCAGCAGCGCCGAGGCCGGGTCGCCGCGCATGTCGCTGCCCATCTTGTCGATCTCGTCGAGCAGGAACAGCGGGTTGCGCACGCCCACCTTGGTCATCTTCTGGATCAGACGGCCGGGCATGGAACCGATGTAGGTGCGGCGGTGGCCGCGGATCTCGGCCTCGTCACGCACGCCGCCCAGGGCCATGCGCACGAACTTGCGGTTGGTGGCGCGGGCGATGGACTCGGCCAGCGAGGTCTTGCCCACGCCAGGCGGGCCGACCAGGCAGAGCACCGGGCCCTTGACCTTCTTCACACGCTTCTGCACGGCGAGGTATTCGAGGATGCGTTCCTTGACCTCTTCCAGGCCGTAGTGGTCGGTGTCGAGGATGTCCTCGGCCTTGTCCAGGTCGTGGCGCACCTTGCTCTCGGCCTTCCACGGCACGTTCACCAGCCAGTCGATGTACGAGCGCACCACGGTGGCCTCGGCGGACATCGGCGACATCTGCTTGAGCTTGTTCAGCTCGGCGTTGGCCTTGGCCAGCGCCTCCTTGGTCAGGCCGGCGGCGTCGATGCGCTTCTTCAGCTCCTCGACCTCGTTGTGGCCCTCGTCGATGTCGCCCAGCTCCTTCTGGATGGCCTTCATCTGTTCGTTCAGGTAGTACTCGCGCTGGCTGCGCTCCATCTGCTTCTTCACGCGGCCGCGGATGCGCTTCTCGACCTGCAGCAGGTCGATTTCGGCATCCAGCATGGCCAGCACGTGCTCGACGCGGGCGGCCAGCTCGGTGATTTCGAGGATTTCCTGCTTCTGCTCGATCTTCAGGGCCATGTGCGCGGCCATGGTGTCGACCAGGCGGCCCGGCTCGTCGATGCTGTTCAGCGACGACAGCACTTCGGCCGGGACCTTCTTGCCCAGTTGCACGTACTGTTCGAACTGGCTCAGCAGGCTGCGGATGAAGACCTCGGACTCGCGCTCGCCGACCGGCGCCTCGTCGATGATCGACACTTCGGCGCGGCAATGGGCGTCTTCGTCGATGAAACGCTCGACATGGCCGCGCTGCTCACCTTCCACCAGGACCTTCACGGTGCCGTCGGGCAGCTTCAGCAGCTGCAGCACGGTGGCCACGGTGCCCATGCGGTACAGGCCGTCTTCGCCCGGGTCGTCGTCGGCGGGGTTCTTCTGCGCCAGCAGGAGGATCTGCTTGTCGCTGGTCATCGCGGCCTCCAGGGCCTCGATGGATTTCTCGCGCCCCACGAACAGGGGGATGACCATGTGCGGATAGACCACTACGTCACGCAGGGGAAGCAGGGGCAACTCGACGAGTGTTTTCATGATATTCGGCTCTACAGCGGCACTTGGCCAAAAAAGATGGGGTTAGACCCTTGGACCTAAGATGGGGTTAGGCCAGGGAAAAAACAAGCGCGGTAGACGGGAAGGAAAAAGGGGGCCCGAAGGCCCCCTTTTCTTTATGCCTCAGGCGCAGCCTTGGCAGGCTGCTCGCTGTTCTCGTAGATCAGCAGTGGCTGGGACGAGCCGTCGATGACGCTCTCGTCGATGACCACCTTGCTGACCTCGGTCTGCGAGGGGATTTCGTACATGGTGTCGAGCAGGATGCCTTCGAGGATCGAACGCAGGCCACGGGCGCCGGTCTTGCGCTCTAGGGCCCTGCGGGCGACGGCCTTGAGGGCGTCCGGGCGGAACTCCAGGTCCACGCCTTCCATCTCGAACAGCCGGGCGTACTGCTTGGTGAGGGCGTTCTTCGGCTCGGTGAGGATCTGCATCAGCGCCGCCTCGTCGAGCTCGTCGAGGGTGGCGATGATCGGCAGGCGGCCAACGAATTCCGGGATCAGGCCGAACTTGACCAGGTCTTCGGGCTCAACTTCGCGCAGGGCCTCGCCGACCTTCTTGCCCATCTCCTGGCTGCGCACTTCGGCGCTGAAGCCGATGCCGCCCTTGGTGGAACGGTTCTGGATGACCTTTTCCAGGCCGGCGAACGCGCCACCGCAGATGAACAGGATGTTGCGGGTATCGACCTGCAGGAACTCCTGCTGCGGGTGCTTGCGGCCGCCCTGGGGCGGAACCGAGGCGACGGTGCCCTCGATCAGCTTCAGCAGGGCCTGCTGCACGCCTTCGCCGGACACGTCACGGGTGATGGACGGGTTGTCCGACTTGCGCGAGATCTTGTCGATCTCGTCGATGTAGACGATGCCCATCTGGGCCTTCTCTACGTCGTAGTCGCACTTCTGCAGCAGCTTCTGGATGATGTTCTCGACGTCCTCGCCCACGTAACCGGCTTCGGTCAGGGTGGTGGCGTCGGCGATGGTGAAAGGCACGTTCAGCAGGCGCGCGAGGGTCTCGGCGAGCAGCGTCTTGCCCGAGCCGGTCGGCCCGATCAGCAGGATGTTGCTCTTGCCCAGCTCGACGTCGTCCTTGCGGTCGCGCTGATTCAGGCGCTTGTAGTGGTTGTAGACCGCTACCGCCAGGGTTTTCTTGGCACGTTCCTGGCCGATCACGTATTGATCGAGGATGGAACGGATCTCTTTCGGCGCCGGAAGCTTGTGCGCACTACTCTCCGCCTGTGCTTCCTGCACCTCCTCGCGGATGATGTCGTTGCACAGGTCGACGCACTCGTCGCAGATAAAGACCGAGGGGCCGGCAATCAACTTGCGCACTTCGTGCTGGCTCTTGCCGCAGAAGGAGCAATACAGCAGCTTGCCGTTGTCCTCGCCGTTGCGGGTGTCAGTCATTAGATCGTTCCAGTCGGATAGGGCTTGAAACACAAGATGAAGGCAAATGCGGGCATTTTCAAGCCCGCGAAACGGCCGGTCGCCCGGCCGCGTTCGAGCGGAAAGACTCAGGCGGCCGAGGGGCGCTGAGTGTAAACCTGATCGATCAGACCATATTGCACCGCTTCCTCGCCGCTCATGAAGCGGTCGCGGTCGGTGTCGCGGGCGATGACGTCCAGCGGCTGGCCGGTGTGGTGCGCCAGCACCTGGTTCAGGCGCTCCTTGATGAAGAGGATTTCCTTGGCGTGGATCTCGATGTCCGAGGCCTGGCCCTGGAAGCCGCCCAGCGGCTGGTGGATCATCATCCGCGAGTGCGGCAGGCAGTAGCGCTTGCCGGCGGCGCCGCCCGCCAGGAGCAGCGCGCCCATGCTGCAGGCCTGGCCGACGCAGATGGTCGACACGTCCGGCTTGATGAACTGCATGGTGTCGTAGATGGACATGCCGGCAGTCACCGAACCGCCCGGCGAGTTGATGTACAGATGGATGTCCTTGTCCGGGTTCTCGGCTTCGAGGAACAGCAGCTGGGCCACCACCAGGTTGGCCATGTAGTCCTCGACCTGGCCGACCAGGAAGATGATCCGCTCCTTCAGCAGGCGCGAATAGATGTCGTAGGAACGCTCACCGCGGGCGGACTGCTCCACCACCATCGGCACAAGGCCACCGGCGGCCTGGATGTTCGGAACTTGCGGCATGAAGGTATTCGGCATGTCCGACGATCACTCCCTAATGAAATAGATATGTCTCAAAGACATAAGCCAGCCCGAGGGCTGGCTTATGACGATCGAACGAAGGGTTGGATCAGGCCGCTACAGGAGCTTCAGCAGGCTTGACCGCGTCTTCGTAGGATACCTGCTTATCGGTCACTTTGGCCTTCTGCAGGACAGTATCTACAACTTGTTCTTCCAGTACAACCGAGCGCACTTCGTTCAGTTGCTGGTCGTTCTTGTAGTACCAGGCGACCACTTGCTCGGGCTCCTGGTAGGCCGAGGCCATCTCTTCGATCATCTCGCGAACGCGGGCTTCGTCGGCCTTCAGCTCGTGCTGCTTGACCAGCTCGGCGACGATCAGGCCCAGGACCACGCGGCGCTTGGCCTGCTCTTCGAACAGCTCGGCCGGCAGTTGCTCGGGCTTGATGTTGCCGCCGAACTGCTGGACGGCCTGCACGCGCAGACGGTTCACTTCGTTGCCGATCAGGGCCTTGGGCACTTCGATCGGGTTGGCGGCCACCAGACCTTCCATCACCTGGTTCTTCACCTTGGACTTGATGGCCTGGCGCAGTTCGCGCTCCATGTTCTTGCGAACTTCGGCGCGGAAGCCTTCCAGGGTGCTTTCCTTGATGCCGAACAGGGCGAAGAACTCTTCGGTCAGTTCCGGCAGCTTGGGCTCGCTGACAGTGTTCACGGTGACGGTGAACTCGGCGGCCTTGCCGGCCAGGTCGAGGTTCTGGTAGTCCTCGGGGAAGCTCAGGTTGAGCACGCGCTCTTCACCGGCCTTGGCGCCAACCAGGCCTTCTTCGAAGCCCGGGATCATGCGGCCGGAGCCCAGCACCAGCAGGGTGCCCTTGGCCGAACCGCCGGCGAAGGCTTCGCCGTCGATCTTGCCGACGAAGTCGATGTTCACCTGGTCGTCGTTCTGCGCGGCGCGCTCGACGGCCTCGAAGCGGGTGTTCTGCTTGCGCAGGATTTCCAGCATGTTGTCGACGTCGGCGTCGGCCACGTCGGCCTGCAGGCGCTCGACCTCGATGCCATCGAAGCCGGCAACCTGGAATTCCGGGAAGACTTCGAAGGTGGCCACGTATTCCAGGCCCTTCTCCTTCTCGAACACTTTCGGCTCGACGGACGGAGCGCCCGCCGGGTTCAGCTTCTGCTCGACCACGGCTTCGTAGAAGGTTTCCTGGATCAGGTCACCGAGGGCTTCCTGACGAGCGGCGGCTTCGTAGCGCTGGCGGATCACGCTCATCGGCACCTTGCCGGGACGGAAGCCGGGAACCTTGGCGCGACGAGCGGTCTGCTGCAGACGCTTGTTGACTTCGGTCTCGATGCGCTCGGCCGGCACGCCAACGGTCATGCGGCGCTCAAGAGCGGAGGTGCTTTCAACGGAAACTTGCATGGATATTCCTCGTGGCACAGACGTAAGCCGGTCCTTCCGGCTCCCAGAATCAAGGGCAAGCATTCTAGTCACAAGAAATGCAGAAGTCACCCAGGCTGAAAGCGGCGGAAATACTCGGGCTGCGAGAGCTTCTGGAAAAGAATGGTGCGGACGGAGAGACTCGAACTCTCACAGCTTGCGCCACCGGAACCTAAATCCGGCGTGTCTACCAATTTCACCACGTCCGCAGGGAACCGCAGAAACGAAAACGCCAGGCTCGGGGCCTGGCGCTTCGGAATATGGGGTGGACGATGGGAATCGAACCCACGACACCAGGAGCCACAATCCTGTGCTCTACCAACTGAGCTACGCCCACCATATTACATGCTTCACCGAACGCCAGTATGGCGCACCCGGCAGGACTCGAACCTGCGACCATCCGCTTAGAAGGCGGATGCTCTATCCAGCTGAGCTACGGGCGCTTTAGTGGCTGCAACCCTTGCTAAGCAGATCAGTGGAAACCACTGAACCGGTCTGCACTGCCTTGGCTTTCTTGCTTCAGGCTGTGCTCGGCAAGCGGGGCGCATGTTAGCGACGAGCCCTACCCTCGTCAACGGTTTTTTCAAAAAAATTTCAAAGAGATAAAGGAGTTACGGCAAATCGGGGACGGCCCGCCTTTGCCTTATGTGGACGGCGTGCGAAAATGCGCGTCCTTTTTTCCCCGTCTCTATGGTTGCTCCTCCGACATGACCGCACAACTGATCGACGGCAAAGCGATCGCCGCCAGCCTCCGCCAGCAGATAGCCCAACGCGTCGCCGAGCGCCGCCAGCAAGGGCTGCGCATTCCCGGCCTGGCGGTGATCCTGGTCGGCAGCGATCCGGCTTCCCAAGTCTACGTCGCGCACAAGCGCAAGGATTGCGAGGAAGTGGGCTTCCTGTCCCAGGCCTACGACCTGCCGGAAAGCACCACCCAGGAAGAACTGCTGGGCCTGATCGACCGCCTCAACGCCGACCCGGCGATCGACGGCATCCTGGTCCAGCTGCCCCTGCCCGCCCAGCTCGACGCCTCGCAGTTGCTGGAACGCATCAACCCGGACAAGGACGTGGACGGCTTCCACCCGTTCAACGTCGGCCGCCTGGCCCAGCGCATCCCGCTGCTGCGCCCGTGCACCCCGAAAGGCATCATGACCCTGCTGCAAAGCACCGGCGCCGACCTGTACGGCATGGACGCGGTGGTGGTGGGCGCCTCCAACATCGTCGGCCGCCCCATGGCCCTGGAGTTGCTGCTGGCCGGCTGCACCGTGACCGTCACCCACCGCTTCACCCGCGACCTGGCTGACCACGTGCGCCGCGCCGACCTGGTGGTGGTGGCCGCCGGCAAGCCGGGCCTGGTCAAGGGCGAGTGGATCAAGGAAGGCGCCATCGTCATCGACGTGGGCATCAACCGCCAGGCCGACGGCCGGCTGGTGGGCGACGTGGAATACGAAGTGGCGGCCGAGCGCGCCAGCTGGATCACCCCGGTGCCGGGCGGCGTAGGCCCGATGACCCGCGCCTGCCTGCTGGAGAACACCCTGTACGCTGCGGAAGAGCTGCACGCGTAACAGCCTTGCTCCAGCAAAAAGGCCGCATCTGCGGCCTTTTTTCATGGCGCGCCCAGGCCCTGCCTGCGATTCGCGCGCAGGGCGCGCTCCTACATGGAAATGGAGCGGTGGGGCAGCGGATCTCATCCGCGAATCGCGCCGGAACGCCCGGCTATCGCGGACAAGGTCCTACGTTACAGCCCCGTAGGATGGGTTGAGCGAAGCGATACCCATCGCCGTGACCGCATGGGTTTCGCCAAGGCTCAACCCATCCTACGAAAAGCGCTTCGGTGCAATCGGCAAGACAATTGCTCCTACGGTTCCAGGAAGCATGGCTTTTCGTAGGATGGCGTTGAGCGAAGCGATACCCATCACCACGGCAGCATGGGTTTCGCCAAGGCTCAACCCATCCTACGAAAAGCGCTTCGGTGCAATCGGCAAGACAATTGCTCCTACGGTTCCAGGAAGCATGGCTTTTCGTAGGATGGCGTTGAGCGAAGCGATACCCATCACCACGGCAGCATGGGTATCGCAAGCTCAACCCATCCTACGAAGAGCACCTCGGCGCAATCGGCAGAAAAAAGGCCGCATCAGCGGCCTTCTTTCCTTATCAGCGGTGGATCACTCGGCCAAACGCCAGGTGGTGCCGCCCTTGCCGTCTTCCAGAACCACGCCCATGGCCGTCAGCTCGTCGCGAATGCGGTCCGACTCGGCCCAGTTCTTCGCCGCGCGGGCTTCCAGGCGGGCCTGGATCAGCGCTTCCACCTGGGCGGCGTCGACCTTGCCGGCGGCGCCGGCCTGGAGGAAGGCATCCGGCTCCAGTTGCAGTACGCCGAGCAGGCCGGCCAGCTCGCGAAGCTTCGCCGCCAAGGCCGCTGCGGCCTGCAGGTCGGCCTCGCGCAGGCGGTTCACTTCGCGGGCCATCTCGAACAGCACGGCGACGGCTTCCGGGGTGTTGAAGTCGTCGTCCATGGCCGCTGCGAAACGCTCGGCGAAGGCTTCGCCACCGGCCGCCTCGACCTCGGGTAGGCCGCGCAGCGCGGTGTAGAAGCGTTCCAGCGCGCCCTTGGCTTCCTTGAGGTTGTCCTCGGAGTAGTTGATCGGGCTGCGGTAGTGGCTGGACACCAGCAGGAAGCGCACCACCTCGGGGTGGTACTTCTCCAGCACCTCGCGGATGGTGAAGAAGTTGCCCAGGGACTTGGACATCTTCTCGCCGTCCACGCGCACCGCGCCGGCGTGCATCCAGGTGGCCGCGTAGGGCTTGCCGGTGGCCGCCTCGCTCTGGGCGATCTCGTTCTCGTGGTGCGGGAACACCAGGTCCGGGCCGCCGCCGTGGATGTCGAAGGTCTCGCCCAGGCAGCAGGTGGACATCACCGAGCACTCGATGTGCCAGCCCGGGCGCCCGGCGCCCCAGGGCGACTCCCAGCTCGGCTCGCCCGGCTTGGCCGCCTTCCACAGGACGAAGTCCAGCGGGTCTTCCTTGGATTCGTCGACCTCGATGCGCGCGCCGATGCGCAGGTCTTCGATCTTCTTGCGCGACAGCTTGCCGTAGCCGACGAACTTGCCGACGCGGTAGTAGACGTCGCCGTTGCCCGGGGCGTAGGCGAAGCCCTTATCGATCAGCGTCTGGATCATCGCGTGCATGCCGGCGATGTGGCCGGTGGCGCGCGGCTCGATGTCCGGGCGCAACACCGACAGGCGCGCCTCGTCCTCGTGCATCGCGGCGATCATGCGCTCGGTCAGGGCGTCGAAGGGCTCGCCGTTCTCCTGGGCGCGACGGATGATCTTGTCGTCGATGTCGGTGATGTTGCGCACGTAGGTCAGCTCATAGCCGCGCTGGCGCAGCCAGCGGGCGATGACGTCGAAGGCGACCATGACGCGGGCGTGGCCGATGTGGCAGAAGTCGTACACGGTCATGCCGCACACGTACATGCGCACCTGGTTGCCGACCAGCGGCTGGAACGGCTCCTTGGCCTTGCTCAGGGTGTTGTAGAGGGAAAGCGCCATTTACTGCCCCCAGGAATCGCGCAGGGTCACGGTGCGGTTGAAGACCAGGGCGCCGGCCTTGGAATCCTTGCTGTCGGCGCAGAAGTAGCCTTCGCGCTCGAACTGGAAACGGTCCTCGGCGCCGGCGCCGGCCAGCGACGGCTCGGCGCGGCAACCCTTGAGCACCACCAGGGAGTCGGGGTTGATGTTGTCGAGGAAGCTGCCGCCCTCTTCGGACTTTTCCGGGTTGGCCGAGCGGAACAGGCGGTCGTACAGGCGCACTTCGCACTCGACGCTCTCGGCGGCCGGCACCCAGTGGATCACGCCCTTGACCTTGCGGCCTTCCGGGTTCTTGCCCAGGGTGTTCTCGTCGTAGCTGCAGCGCAGTTCGACGATGTTACCGGCGGCGTCCTTGATGGCTTCGTCGGCGCGGATCACGTAGCTGCCGCGCAGGCGCACTTCGCCACCGGGGACCAGGCGCTTGTAGCCGGCCGGCGGGACCTCCTCGAAGTCGCCGGCGTCGATGTAGATCTCGCGGCTGAACGGCAGCACGCGCACGCCCATGTCCTGCTTCGGATGGCGCGGCAGCTCGAGGTTCTCGACCTGGCCTTCGGGGTAGTTGGTGATGACCACCTTCAGCGGCTTGAGCACGCACATGGCGCGCGCGGCGTTGGCGTCCAGGTCGTCGCGGATGGCGAATTCCAGCATGCCGATGTCGACCACGCCACCGGCGCGGTTCACGCCGATCATGTCGCAGAAGTTGCGGATCGAGGCCGGGGTGTAGCCGCGGCGGCGGTAGCCGGAGAGGGTCGACATGCGCGGGTCGTCCCAGCCGTCCACGTGGCCTTCGTCGACCAGCTGCTTGAGCTTGCGCTTGCTGGTGATGGTGTAGTTCAGGTTCAGCCGGGCGAACTCGTACTGGCGCGGCTGCGCCGGCACCGGCAGGTTGGCCAGGAACCACTCGTACAGCGGGCGATGGTCCTCGAACTCCAGGGTGCAGATGGAGTGGGTGATGCCCTCGATGGCGTCCGACTGGCCGTGGGTGAAGTCGTAGCTGGGGTAGATGCACCACTTGTCGCCGGTCTGGTGGTGATGGGCGTGGCGGATGCGGTAGAGGATCGGGTCGCGCAGGTTGATGTTCGGCGAGGCCATGTCGATCTTCGCCCGAAGCGACTTGGCGCCGTCGGGGAACTCGCCGGCCTTCATCCGCGCGAACAGGTCGAGGTTTTCTTCCACCGAGCGCTCGCGGAACGGGCTGTTCCTGCCCGGCTCGGTCAGGCTGCCGCGGTATTCGCGCATTTCCTCGGCATTGAGGTCGCAGACGAAAGCCTTGCCGGCCTTGATCAGGTCCACCGCCCAGGCGTGCAGCTGGTCGAAATAGTCGGAGGCGAAGCGCACCGGGCCGGCCCACTGGAAGCCCAGCCACTTCACGTCGGCCTCGATGGCGTCGATGTATTCCTGGTCTTCCTTCGCCGGGTTGGTGTCGTCGAAGCGCAGGTGGCAGTCGCCGCCGAAGTCACGGGCCAGGCCGAAGTTCAGGCAGATCGACTTGGCGTGGCCGATGTGCAGGTAGCCGTTGGGCTCCGGCGGGAAGCGGGTGACGATCTTCTGGTGCTTGCCGCTGTCCAGGTCTGCCTGGACGATGGGGCGCAGGAAGTTGGCGGCGACAGTGGCTTCTTTCGAATCGGCGGTGGGCTTGCTCATGGTGTCCTTGATCGTTACTGACGTTCGGCCAGGGTAGGCCGGCCAAACCAAAGCGCTTATCATAGCCGAAGCTGTCAACCCCCTGACAGGCCTTCGATTTTCCCGACAGAGTGGAATCCCCTCATGATCAAGCTGCACACCAACCATGGCGTCATCACCCTGGAACTCTTCGAAGACAAGGCCCCAGAGACCGTGGCCAACTTCAAGGAGTACGTGAAGAGCGGTCATTACGACAACACCATCTTCCACCGCGTGATCAACAACTTCATGATCCAGGGCGGCGGTTTCGAACCGGGCATGAAGCAGAAGAGCACCCGCGCCCCGATCAAGAACGAGGCCAACAACGGCGTCGGCAACAAGGTCGGTACCGTCGCCATGGCCCGCACCATGGAGCCGCATTCGGCCAGCGCGCAGTTCTTCATCAACGTCGCCGACAACGACTTCCTCAACCACAGCGCGCCGACCGTGCAGGGCTGGGGCTACTGCGTGTTCGGCCAGGTAGTGGACGGCATGGACGTGGTCAACAAGATCAAGGGTGTGGCCACCACCATGCGCGCCGGCCACCAGGACGTGCCCAGCGAAGACGTGATCATCGAGAAGGCCGAGATCGTCGAGTGAGTCGATGAGCGTCCTGTTCATCTCGGACCTGCATCTGGAAGCGGAACGCCCGGACATCACCCGGGCGTTCTTGCATTTCCTCCGCAGCCGCGCCCGCCAGGCCGAAGCGCTCTACATCCTCGGCGACTTCTTCGAGGCCTGGATCGGCGACGACGGCATGGACGAGTTCCAGCATTCCATCGCCCGCGCCCTGCGCGAACTGGCCGACAGCGGCACGCGCATCTACCTGATGCACGGCAACCGCGACTTCCTGATCAGCAAGGCGTTCTGCCGCGAAGCCGGCTGCACCCTGCTGCGCGACCCCAGCGTGATCCGCCTGAACGGCGAGAAGGTGCTGCTGATGCACGGCGACAGCCTGTGCACCCTGGACGTCGGCTACATGAAGCTGCGCCGCTGGCTGCGCAATCCGGTCTCGCTGTTCATCCTGCGCAACCTGCCGCTTTCCAGGCGCCACCAGTTGGCGCGCAAGCTGCGCAAGGAAAGCCGCGCGCAGACGCGCATGAAGGCCAGCGAGATCGTCGACGTGACGCCGGACGAGGTGCTCAAGGTCATGCGCCAGCATGGCGTGCGCACCCTGATCCACGGCCACACCCATCGCCCGGCGGTGCACGAGTTGCAGCTCGACGGCCAGCCGGCCCGGCGCATCGTCCTCGGCGACTGGGACCGTCAAGGCTGGGCCCTGCAGGCCGACGCCAACGGCCTGCACCAGGCGCCCTTCAGTCTCGAAGCGGAGCCGTCCGGCCACTGACGCGGATCAACTTCATGGCCCCGGGCCAGCAGCTATGCTCAATCCATCCATAGCCGCATCGTCCGGGATCGCCATGAAAAAACACCTGCTGCTCGCCGCTTGCCTACTCGCCCTCGCCGGTTGTTCCAGCGAGTACATCATCAGCACTGCCGATGGCCAGATGATCACTACCGACAACAAGCCGAAGCTGGACAAGGCCAGCGGGATGATTCGCTTCGAGGATTCCGAGGGCAAGGAGCAGATGATTCCGCAGTCGCAGATTCGGCAGATCATCGAGCGCTGAGGGGGGATTGGAGGGGTAAGCGGGCTTGCTCGCCAACCCTCCTGGCCCTACGCACCAATCGCCACCCCGTCATTCCCGCGAACGCGGGAATCCAGCTGCCTTCTTGCTCGGTGTATCGCGCCGCTCCGAGTGTTCGGATATCTCTCATTTCGCCCCCTCGGGCGAGTCCCTTTTGTCAAACGCCACAAAAGGAACCAAAAAGGCTTGCCCCGCCATACGGGCCCGACACAGTCGGGCTACCCTCACGAATTCCCCCGCCACGGAGGCCCGCCCCGAGGGTACGTCCCTGTAGCCCATCGGGGCTCTCGCGACATCCATGTCGCATGACCTCCTGAGCGCGGGTTTCGTTCGGCCTTCTGAAGGGGCACTCCGGTGCGCTCGGCTATTTCTCTGGAAGTCCAAGAGCAAACGCGCTTTTGCTTTTCGTAGGAGCGAGCTTGCTCGCGAACCGCCCGTCACTGGGTTCCCGCGTTCGCGGGAATGGCGAGGGGGAGTGAGGAGTATCAGGATGACTCTGGGCTTCCCGGCAGCTCAGGACAGCCCCCTCTCCCTTCAGGGAGAGGGCTGGGGAGAGGGCGCTCCTCCCCCCAACACCACAGCCACCGGCAAACCCCGTTCGCAAGCAAGCTCGCTCCTACAAAAAAGCCAAAAGCCTCAAGCCTCCTGCGGCACACCACTATGAAAGCGGAACTCCCCATCCGGCGAACTGATGAGAGCCGCCTCGACCTCACGAATATCCTCCACCCGCCGCTGGATATCGGCCTCGTCGCCATACCGCCGCGCCAGCGCCAGGTAGCCCTGGAAGTGCCGCGCCTCGGATTTGAGCAGCGAACCATAGAACTTCGCCAGGTCCGCATCCAGGTGGTCGACCAGGGCCGCGAAGCGCTCGCAGCTGCGGCATTCGATGAAGGCGCCGACGATCAGGGTGTCGACCAGCTTGTGCGGCTCGTGGTTGCGCACCGCCGCGCGCAGGCCCGAGGCGTAGCGGCCGGCGGAGATCGGCCGCAGGGGAATGCCGCGCTTCTTGAGGATCGCCAGCACCTGCTCGTGGTGGCGCAGTTCCTCGCGCGCCAGGCGCGACATGAAGTTCACCAGCTCCTCATGGGCGCTGTACTTGGCGATCAGCGCCAGGGCGGTGCTGGCGGCCTTGAACTCGTTGTTCTTGTGGTCGATCAGCAGCACTTCCTGGTCCCGCAAGGCGGCCTCGACCCAGGCATCGGGCGTGGCGCAACCGAGGAATTCGCGGATTTCGGACAACATGACGGGCTCCAGTCACTCAGCGCCGCCGCGCAAAAGGGTTCGCCGGCGGCCAAAGGCGGAGCATTATACGAATGCAGCGGCGCACGGCCAGCGCCACACTTGATGCACCTCAAGAACCGCGCGGCCGGATCGCGTCTACAGTTGCTGCAAAGCAACGGCAAGTGCCAAGGGAGACGACCATGCAAGCCATCCGCAGCATTCTCGTAGTAGTGGCCCCCGACCAGCCCGACGGCCTGGCGCTCAAGCGCGCCAAGCTGATCGCCAGCGTCACTCAATCCCACCTGCACCTGCTGGCCTGCAGCAAGCAAGGCGACGCCGGCGCCCGGCTGGAGGAGCTGACCGCCAGCCTGCGCGAGGAAGGCTACAGCAGCAGTTGCCGGCAGGCCTGGCACGACAGCCTGCACGCCACCATCATCGCCGAGCAGCAGGCCGAAGGCTGCGGCCTGGTGGTCAAGCAGCACCACCCCGACAGCCCGCTGAAGAAGGCGCTGCTCACCCCCGACGACTGGAAGCTGCTGCGCTACTGCCCCGCTCCCGTGCTGCTGGTGAAGAGCGCCACGCCCTGGGCCGGGCGCAACATCCTCGCCGCGGTCGACGTCGGCAACAACGACGCCGAGCACCACGCGCTGCACGCCAATATCGTCAGCCACGCCTACGACATCGCCGGGCTGACCCACGGCCAGTTGCACGTGATCAGCGCCCACCCCTCGCCGATGCTGTCCGCCGCCGACCCGACCTTCCAGCTCAGCGAGACCATCGAGGCCCGCTACCGCGAGGCCTGCAAGGCGTTCCAGGCCGAATACGGGGTGGACGACCAGCACCTGCACATCGAGGAAGGCCCGGCCGACGTGCTCATCCCGCGTACCGCGCACCAGCTGGACGCGGCGGTGACGGTGATCGGCACCGTGGCGCGCACCGGCTTCTCCGGCGCGCTGATCGGCAACACCGCCGAGGTGGTGCTCGATGCCCTGGAAAGCGACGTGCTGGTGCTCAAGCCGGACGAAGTCATCGCCCACCTCGACGAGCTGGCGGCCAAGGCCTGACAGCTAGGCGCCAGCCCCGGCGCCTAGCATCGCCCGCAGGCGGACGCCCTCCGCCTTGCGGCAGTTCACGTGCACATCCTCCAGGCCCAGCCAGGTGGCCATTTCGCGCAACTGGCCGGCCAGCGCCAGCATGCCCTCCTCGCCCAGCGGCCGCTGTTCCTCGTGCACGGCATGGACCGCCAGGCGCCCCGCCGCCCGCTCGGCGCGCAGGTCGATGCGCGCCGCCAGGCGTTCGCCGAACAGGAAGGGCAGCACGTAGTAGCCGTAGACCCGCTTGTGCTGCGGGGTGTAGATCTCCAGGCGGTAGCGGAAGTCGAACAGCCGCTCGGTGCGGGCGCGCTCCCACACCAGGGAGTCGAAGGGCGACAGCAGCGCGCTGGCCGCCACCTTGCGCGGAATGACTGGTTCGCCGGCGACGTAGGCCGCCTGCGACCAGCCCTGCACGCGCACCTGGCGCAGCGCGCCGGCCTCGACCAGTTCGGCCAGGCGCGCCTTGCTGTCCGCCGGCTCCAGGCGGAAGTAGTCGCGCAGGTCGGTCTCGCTGGCCACGCCCAGGGCGTTGGCGGCGTGCAACAGCAGGCCGCGCTGGGCCTGCCCGGCATCCAGCTCGGGCGCATCCAGCACAGCGGCGGGCAGCACCCGCTCCGGCAGGTCATACAGCCGCTCGAAACCTCGGCGCCCGGCCACCGTCACCTCGCCGGCGGCGAACAGCCATTCCAGGGCGTGCTTCTCGTCGCTCCAGTCCCACCAGGGGCCGGCCCGCTCGCTGCGGGTGGTCAGGCTGCCGGCGCCCAGGGCGCCCTGCTCGCGCACCGCCTGCAGCACGCGCTCGATCACTTCGCGGCGTTCCTCGCCGAAGCGTGCCAGTTGCTTGTAGATGCCCTGCCCCACGGCCGCGCGACGCATGCGCCAGCGCATCAGCGGATACAGCTCCAGCGGCAGCAGGGATGCCTCGTGCCCCCAGTACTCGAACATCCGCCGATGCCGCCCGGCGCTCCAGGCCGCCTCGTCCAGCAGCGCCTGCGGGTAGCTGCCCAGGCGCGAGAACAGCGGCAGGTAGTGCGAGCGGGTCAGGGCGTTGACCGAATCGATCTGCAGCACGCCCAGGCGTTCCAGCACCTGCTGCAGGTGCCGGCGCTGCACCTGGCTGCGCGGGCGCCGGCTGGCGAAGCCCTGGGCCGCCAGGGCCAGGCGGCGGGCTTGCTTGAGGGACAGGCTGTCGGTCATGGGCACTTCCTGCCGGCTGGATCGAAGCCCCCGATCCTACGCCAAAGCCACCAGCGCCGACATCAGGCCGGCAGGGCTTGCGCGCTGGGCGCGGGGAACGGCCGGGCGATGCTGAAGGCTGCGGCGCTCGGCCCGTGCTCGGCCAGGCGCTGCAAGGCCGCGCGGGCCTGCTCCAGGGTCGGCAGTTGCCCGGCCGGCAGCCACCAGAGCGCCAGGCTCGGCCCCGGCAGCTTCTCCATCCACTCCTTGCGCCGGCGCAGCACGCTCAGGTGCTCGCCGCCATAGACATAGTCGCGCAACGCATCCAGGGATTCCCAGAGCGACAGGTTGACGATGATCCGCGGGTCGGCGAAGGCCTGGACGCCGGTGGCGTCGCCCGCCTCGTCCTGCAGGCGCCAGACGAAGCCGGGGCTGGCCTCGGCCAGGGCGTTGATGGGCGCCAGCTGGTCGACGAAATCCTGCATCAGCGGGTGGTCGAGGGGAGCCCTGGCCCGGGCGATGTTGACCTGGGCCAGGTGGTAGCGGTGCGGCATGGGCCTTTCCTTGTGCTCGTGCAATATAGAAGGGGTTCAGCGACGCAGGTGGTCGATCCAGAAGGGCTTCTCCGCCTCCTGCAGGATGTCGGCGCGGCTCAGGCCGATGTCCTTGAGCGCCGCATCGCTGAGCCTGGCCAACTGCTCGCGCTGCCGGGCCAGTTCCCGCCAGCGGCGGATGCGGCCCAGCAGGCGCTGCCAGAAGGCCGCGCCGGCATGCCGGCGGGTGAATACCGAGGGTGTCATCACGAAACCGAATTGCGCTTTCATCGTGTCGTCCTCCCTGTGGGGTTGGCACCAGTCTCGCGCCGGGCATAAGATCAATCCAACGAATCATTCTTATGCATCCCATCTTGGAGATTGATGTATGAGCGCCTTCCCCAGCATCGACAGCGAACTGCTGCGCACCTTCGTCGCCATCGCCGACCACGGCGGCTTCACCCGCGCCGCCGAGGTGGTCAACCGCACCCAGTCGGCGGTGAGCATGCAGATGAAGCGCCTGGAGGAAGACGTGCTGGAACGCACCCTGTTCGAGCGCGACGGCCGCCAGGTGCGCCTGACGCCCGAAGGCCAGGTGCTGCTGGGCTACGCGCGGCGCATCCTGCGGCTGCAGGGCGAGGTGTTCAACACCCTGCGCCAGCCGCACATGGTCGGCGCGGTGCGCATCGGCACGCCGGACGACTACGTGATGCGCTTCCTCCCGGAAATCCTCTCGCGCTTCGCCCAGGCCTACCCGCTGGTGCAGGTGGAAGTGCATTGCGAGAGCTCCTCGCAACTGCTCACCCGCAAGGACCTGGACCTGACCATAGTCACCCGCGAGCCGGGCACCGAGATCGGCCAGCTGCTGCGCCAGGAGCCCTTCGTCTGGATGGCCGCGGAAAGCTTCTGCCCGCAGGAGCAGCGCCCACTGCCGCTGGCGATGTTCAACACCACCTGCTTCTGCCGCGCCTGGGCCTGCAACGCCCTGGAAGCGCTGGAGATCGACTACCGCATCGCCTACAGCAGCCCCAGCCTCTCGGCGCTGTTCGCCGTGGCCAGCGCGGGCCTGGCGGTCACCGCCCAGCTGCGCAGCCTGCTCACCGGCAACCTGCGCATCATCGGCGAGGAGGAAGGCCTGCCGGCCCTGCCCTCGGCGAGCATCGTGCTGCTGCGCAACCCGGCGCGGCAGTCGCCGGTCACCGACAAGCTGGCCGACTACATCGTCGAAGGCTTCGCCGCCTGAGCCGGCTCACTGGCGCAGCAGGAGCAGCGCGCAAACCACCAGGAACAGGCTGAAGGCGAAGCGCAGGGCGCGCTCGGGCAGCGCATGGGCCAGCTTCACGCCCCAGGAGATGCTCAGCAGGCCGCCAGCCGCGAGGCAAGCGCCCATGCGCCAGTCGACGTGGCCATGCAGCGCATAGGTGCCCAGCGCCACCGCGGTGCTCGGCGCGGCCAACGCCAGGGCCAGCCCCTGGGCCACCACCTGGGTGAAGCCGAACAGCGAAGTCAGCACCGGCGTGGCCAGCACACCGCCGCCCACCCCGAACAGCCCGCCCAGGGAGCCCGCGCCCAGGCCAAGGGCGGCGAACCAGGGCAGGCCCGGCGTTTCCTCGCGCGGCTGCGCCTCGCTGCGCTGGCGCAGCAGCAGGTAGCCGGCCAGGGCCAGCAGGAACACCACGAAGGCCGTGCGCATGTGCGCCGCATCGATGCGCAGCGCCAGGCTGGAGGCGAGAAAGGCGCAGAACAGACCGGTCACCGCGAGCACCGCCGCCTGGCCGGGATCGATACGATTGCGCTGGTGATAACGGCGCAGCGCCAGCAGCACGTTGGGTACCACCATCACCAATGCCGTGCCCTGGGCCAGTTGCTGGTCGAGGCCGAACAGCACGCCCAGCGCCGGGATCGCCAGCAGGCCGCCACCGATGCCGAACAACCCGCCCAGGCAACCCAGAACCAACCCCAGGACGAAATCCAGCCCCATCTCCAGCATGCGAACCTCCAAATACGTCGAGGCCATGCTAGAAAACCGCCGCTGGATGGGAAACGCAAAGCCCAGCACAATGGCTTTGCGCTTTACGCATAGGCAAGCACCATGACTCCCACCGCCCTGGAAGACCAGCTGGACCTGTTCCTCGACGTGCTCGACAGCGGCAGCTTTTCCGCCGCCGCGCGCCTGCGCCAGCTCACGCCCTCGGCGGTGGCGCGGCGCATGGATGCCCTCGAACGCGGCCTCGGCAGCCCGCTGCTGGCCCGCAGCACCCACGTAGTCCGCGCCACACCGGCGGGCCTGGCCTTCGCCGAACGCGCCCGGCGCATAGTCGAAGAACTGCGCCAGGCCCGCGCCGAAGCGGTATCGCTGAGCACCGCGCCCGAAGGCCTGATCCGCATCGACGCGCCCGTGCCCTTCGGCCGCCGCCACCTGGCACCGGCCATCGCCGACTTCCTCAAGGCCAACCCCGGCCTGGACGTGCAGCTGCGCCTGATCGACAGCTTCACCGACCTGCAGGGCGACAACCTCGGCCAGGTCGACCTGGTGCTGCGCATCGGCCCGCTGCCGGACAGCCGCCTGGTGGCCACGCCGCTGGCGCCCATGCGCCGCATCGTCTGCGCCAGCGCCGACTACCTGGCCCGCCACGGCCGGCCGAGCTCGCCGCTGCAGTTGCCCGAGCACATCGGCCTGGACTGGGAAGGCCTGGCGCCGCCGCTGGCCTGGCGCTTCGCCGTCGACGGGCGCCTGCAGCACCTGCGCCCACGGCGCCTGCGGCTGACCGCCAACAACGCGGAAACCCTGGTCGAAGGCGCCTTGCAGGGGCTCGGCGTGGCTCACCTGCCGACCTGGCTGTGCAGCGAATACCTGATGCGCGGCGAACTGCAGCCGCTGTTCTGCGAGCCGGGCCTGCCGGAAGCCGAACCGGGCGGCATCCACGCCCTGCGCCTGGAGCGCGGCACCCACCCGCGCAGCCAGCGCCTGCTGGCCTTCCTCGTCGAGCGCTTCGGCTTCCCGCCACCCTGGGACAGCGCCCTCGCCGCGCACCTGGCAGGCAAGGAACTGGCGAAGAAATAGCCAGCGCGCTAAATTAAGGCGCAATCATCTATTCGGAGGCCCGTCATGAGCCAACCCAAGGACGCCTGCGAATCGCTCAAGCTCGACAACCAGCTGTGCTTCGCCCTCTACTCCACCTCGCTGCAGATGACCAAGGTGTACAAGCCCCTGCTCCAGCAACTGGGCCTGACCTACCCGCAGTACATCGCCATGCTGGTGCTCTGGGAACAGGACGACATCACCGTCGGCGAGATCAGCGCGCGCATGCTCACCGACCCCGGCTCCCTCACCCCGCTGCTCAAGCGCCTGGAAGGCGAAGGCCTGATCACCCGCAAGCGCAGCGCCAGCGACGAGCGGGTGGTCGAACTGCGCCTGACCGACAAGGGCCGGGAGCTGCGCCAGCAGGCCGAGAGCATCCCGGCCTGCATCCTCGCCGCCAGCGGCCTGTCCCTCGAAGAACTGGGCAGGCTGAAGAACGAACTGGTGGACCTGCGCGGCAGCCTGCAAGGCTCGGACTAGGCGCTTATTCCAGGATCGCGAATACCTTATCGCGAATTCTTCCAATAAATATCTTGCGCGCAAAATAACTCAGGACTAACTTCTGCCTCACGCACTTAGTTAGTTCGCAAAATTTTAACGGACAAACAGACATCCGGAGACACCGCCATGCAAACCATCAAAGCCCTCTACACCGCCACTGCCACCGCGACCGGAGGCCGCGACGGCCGCGCCGTCTCCTCCGACGGCAACCTCGACGTGAAACTGACCACCCCGCGCGAACTGGGCGGCCAGGGCGGCGCCGCGACCAACCCCGAACAGCTCTTCGCCGCCGGCTACTCGGCCTGCTTCATCGGCGCGCTGAAGTTCGTCGCCAGTCAGAGCAAGCGTCAACTGCCCACCGACGCCTCCATCACCGGCAAGGTCGGCATCGGCCAGATCCCCGGCGGCTTCGGCCTGGAAGTGGAACTGAACATTGCCCTGCCGGGCCTGGAGCGCGCCATCGCCGAGGAACTGGTGGCCGCGGCCCACCAGGTCTGCCCGTACTCCAACGCCACCCGCGGCAACATCGACGTGCGCCTGAACATCGCAGTCTGACCCACGCACCCCAAGGAGACCCGAACATGAAAGCGCTCAGCAAAACCCTCGCAGGCAGCCTGCTCGCCCTGGCCATCGGCAACGCCTTCGCCGCCGGCAGCCCCGGCGTGCAGCACGACACCCAGGCCTTCCTCGAAGCCCTGGAGGCCGGCGGCGGCAAGCCCCTGGAAACCCTGTCGCCGAAGGACGCCCGCGCGGTACTGAGCGGCGCCCAGGCCTCGGTGAAGGTCGACCTTTCCGGCACCAACGTCAGCGAGAAGACCATCCAGGCCGACGGCCAGCGCATCAGGCTGACCATCGTGCGCCCGGCAGGCGCCAAGGGCACCCTGCCCGCTTTCATGTTCTTCCACGGCGGCGGCTGGGTGCTGGGCGACTACCCGACCCACGCCCGGCTGATCCGCGACCTGGTGGTGAGCTCCGGCGCGGTGGCAGTGTACGTCGACTACACGCCCTCCCCCGAGGCCCATTACCCGGTGGCGATCAACCAGGCCTACGCCGCCACCAGGTGGGTAGCCGAGCACGGCAAGGAAATCGACGTCGATGGCGCGCGCCTGGCGGTGGCCGGCAACAGCGTCGGCGGCAACATGGCCGCGGTGGTCGCACTGATGGCCAAGGACAAGGGCACACCGAAGCTGCGCTTCCAGGCCCTGCTGTGGCCGGTGACCGACGCCAGCTTCGAGACCGGCTCATACAGCCAGTTCGCCCAGGGGCACTTCCTCACCAAGCCGATGATGCAGTGGTTCTGGGACAGCTACACCACCGACGCCAAGCAGCGCGCCGAGATCTACGCCTCGCCGCTGCGCGCCAGCACCGAGCAACTGAAAGGCCTGCCGCCGGCACTGGTGCAGACCGCCGAGTTCGACGTGCTGCGCGACGAAGGCGAAGCCTACGCCCGCAAGCTGGACGCCGCCGGCGTGGCCGTCACCGCCACGCGCTACAACGGCATGATCCACGACTACGGCCTGCTCAACCCGCTGGCCAAGGTGCCCGCCGTACAGGCCGCCATGCGCCAGGCTGGCGAGGAGTTGAAGGCGCACCTGAAATAACCCGCGCCAGAACCGAAAAGGCCCGGCATCTGCCCCCTCACCCCAGCCTTCTCCCGAAGGGAGAGGGGGCAGTTCGTGCCACCGGGGCGTCCGGCGTGGCCGGTGGTTCCAATCGCGGACGGAGTCCTTCCCGGCAACTTGTAGGAGCGGGCCCTGCCCGCGATTCGCGCGCAGGGCGCGCTCCTACAAGGGGAGCGAATCGCGGGCAGGGTCCGCTCCTACCCCCTCCGGCGAACACAAGACCCGTAGGATGGCGTTGAGCGAAGCGATACCCATCACCACGACCGCATGGTCAACCCATGCGTTGAGGCGCACCTCGGCGCAGCCGGCAAGACAGTTGCTCCTACGCCCGGGGGCGCCTGGTTCGGGCCTGCGTGGCGGGGAGTTCGCGAATGAAAAAATGCCGTTTCTCCCAGGCAGAGAAACGGCATTCTTTCTTGAGTGAAAAGCTCTACGGCATCTGCCGGGCTTTTCACATCACGCGAAGGCTCAAGCCTTGACGCGGGACTTGTACTCGCCGGTGCGGGTATCGATCTCGATGGAGTCGCCGATTTCGCAGAACGCGGAAACCTGCAGCTCGGCACCGTTCTTCAGGCGGGCGGTCTTCATGACCTTGCCGGAAGTGTCGCCACGGACGGCCGGCTCGGTGTAGACGATTTCACGGACGATGGTGGTCGGCAGTTCGACGGAGATCACCTTGTCGTTGTAGAAAACCGCTTCGCAGACGTCGGTCATGCCGTCTTCGATGAAGGTCAGCACGCCTTCCAGGTCGCCCTTCTCGATCTCGTACTGGTTGAACTCGTTGTCCATGAAGACGTACAGCGGGTCCGCGAAGTAGGAGTAGGTCACTTCCTTGCGGTCGAGGATGATCGGTTCCAGCTTGTCATCGGCCTTGAACACGGTCTCGGTGCCGGCGCCGGTCAGCAGGTTCTTCAGCTTCATCTTGACGACGGCGCTGTTACGGCCGGACTTGTTGAACTCGGCCTTCTGGATGACCCAGGGGGCGCCGTTGATGTTGGCAACCTGGCCTGCGCGGAACTCTTGAGCGGTTTTCATACGAATATCCGATTTGGATTGGAGACAAAAAACAGGGGACGTATCATAGCCAATTTGTATAAAAACGCACCAGCCCCGCGGCGAGATCCGGCTGTGCGGCATGCTTTTCGCTCCAGCGCAGCGCCCATTCCCGCCAGGCTCCGGCCCGTTGCTGCAGCGCCGCCCAGGCCGTCGCCGCATCGCCAAGGCCGTTCCAGGCGTGCCAGTAGGCCAGCAGGGCAGCCTCGAGCCCGGGCTCCATGCCCTGGGTATAGATAGAGAGGAAGGCGTCCAGCTTCTCAAGGTGCACGCCCTCCTCCTGCTCGTAGATGTGCCAGACGAATGGCCGCCCCGCCCAGAGCGCGCGGACGAAGGAATCCTCGCCGCGCACCGCGTTGAGGTCGCAGCTCCACAGCAGCAGGTCGTAGTCCTCCTGGCGGACGAACGGCAAGACCTGCAGGCGCAGGTTGCCGCGCCGATGGCGGTCGCCCGGCGCCAGCCCCGGCAGGCCCAGCCAGTCGGCGACATCGCCCAGCACCCGCCCTTCGGGGATCAGCAGCAGCGTCGGCTGCACGTCTTGCGCCAGCGCGTCCAGCCAGGGCGCCAGCGCCGGGTTCTCGTAGGCGAACAGGGAAATCAGACGCTCCCTACCCTCCACTTCCATGCCAAGAGAGGCCAGGAATGTCCGGCGGCTGGCGTCGTCCGCCTGGAAGGCCCGGCGCCGCTCGAGCAGCCCCGCCTCCCGCAGCAGGCCGCCGACGCCCGGCTGCACCCCGGGGAAATAGAAGTACTTCTGCAGGCCGTTGGCCTGCAGCGAAGGCAGGCCGTGGCAGGCAGCCACCCAGTCCTCGGCGCTGAGGTATTCCAGGTTCAGCCACAGCGGTGGCACGGCGCGCTCGCGCATGGCCTCCACGTAAGCCGGCGGCAATGGGCAGGCGAATGCCTCGATGACCACGTCGGCGGCCGGCGTGTCTTCCCACAGCGCGGGCCAGTGGCGGACTTCGACGCCTGCCTGGCGCTGGCCGGGCAGCGCCGGATCGGCCCCGGGGCACAGCCGCGCGAAGGCATTCAGGTCGTCCACCCACAGGCGCACCGCCTGGCCATGCTCGCCGGCGAGCTGGCGCGCCAGGCGCCAGGTCACGCCGATGTCGCCATAGTTGTCCACCACGCAGCAGAAGATGTCCCAGCTCGCCATCGCACTCGCCTTTGGAAGGAAGCCGCCAGTTTAGCAAGGCGGGCCGCCCCGGTTTCCCCTCGACGTCCTTAAGCCGATGAATCCGTTGAAAAAACATTTGCCTTTCGGAAAACCTTTGAGTAAAGTGCGCGCCTCGACAGACACAGCGCTGTCGAAACCCTGGTGAGGTGTCCGAGCGGTTGAAGGAGCACGCCTGGAAAGTGTGTATACGGGAAACCGTATCGAGGGTTCGAATCCCTCCCTCACCGCCAGATCAAAAAGCCCGGCTGACTGATGAAGTTAGCCGGGCTTTTTCGTTCCAGCGCGTTGCACTCGCAATGCACCCTTGCAATTGGCGACACAGTTAGTCGCCATTAGTTCCCAGCAGACTTTCGTCCTATCGCGTTTTAGCATTACTTCGGACGTCTATACTCGGATATTCCGCCCTCGCCTCGGCTCCTCCCAACAGCCCCGCTGTAGGGCAGTCGCGGACACTTGCACATTTTTTGCACAACTACCGGGCAATTAAGAGTTCAAGCAGGCCCGGCATGAAAAAAAAGTGCCGTACTTGCGCTTGGTCAGTTTACTTACTACAAGTAATGAGTACTATGTAGTCCGGCTAATTTCCCAGTCCCATGGGGAATTGCTTTAATGGAAATGTCCACCTTAAGGGGAACACGATGAACAACGTTCTGAAATTCTCTGCTCTGGCTCTGGCTGCTGTTCTGGCCACCGGTTGCAGCAGCCACTCGAAAGAAACCGAAGCCCGTCTGACCGCTACTGAAGACGCCGCTGCCCGTGCCCAAGCCCGCGCTGACGAAGCCTATCGTCACGCTGACGAAGCTCTGGCCGCTGCTCAGAAAGCCCAGCAGACTGCTGACGAGGCTAACGAGCGCGCTCTGCGTATGCTGGACAAAGCCAGCCGCAAGTAATAGATCCTCGGATCTATTCGAAAAGCCGACCTCTCGAGGTCGGCTTTTTTATTGCCCGGACTTTCTCCTAGGCAATGAAAAGCCCGCGGACCTTGCGGTCGGCGGGCTCGGCACAACGGCGCAGGCGTCAGGGCATCTGCACGGTGGTGTTCTCGCTGGCAGCCACCGAGGAACCGGGCTGCTGCGGCATGGCGATGGCCACCGGCAGGCCGTCTTCGGCGGCCACCACTTCGCGCACCACGTTCCAGTCCATCTGCATCTGGTTGGCGATGTCTTCGCGCTTGAGCAGCGCATTGATCACCGCGGTGTGCTTGTCCACGACCGAGGGGTTGCCGTGGTCGTCGATCGGCGTATGGGCCTCGAGGTAGATCTTGCCTTCGCTGCGGCCGAACTTGTACGGCTCGTTGATGATGCGCACCGAAGTGCCCACCGGCACCATCGGGAACAGCTCGGTCACGTCGCCGTTGTACATGCGGAAGCAGCCGTGGCTGGTGCGGGTGCCGATGCCGAACTTCTTGTTCGAGCCGTGGATCAGGTAGCCGGGAACGCCCAGCGACATCTTGAACGGGCCCAGCGGGTTGTCCGGCCCCGGCGGCACCACGGTCGGCAGCGGGTCGCCGTCGGCGGCGTGCTCGGCGCGGATCGACGCCGGCGGGTACCAGGCCGGGTCCTTGGTCTTGGCGACGATGCTGGTGTGGGCGATGGGCGAGCCCCAGCCCTCGCGGCCGATACCCAGCGGGTAGGTGTAGACCACGTTCTTGCCTTTGGGGAAGTAGTACAGGCGGTACTCGGCGATGTTGATCACGATGCCTTCGCGCGGGCCCGGCGGCAGGATGAAGCGCGTCGGGATGATGACCTCGGTGCCCACGCCGGGCAGCCAGGCGTCGACGCCCGGGTTGGCGGCGAGCATCTCCTGGTAGCCCAGGTCATAGGTCTGGCCGAGGTCGGCGAAGGTGTCTTCGTACTTGGCCTTGATGACCTGCACCTGGCCGACGATATCCTCGCCGGGCGCCGGCAGCGGCAGCTCGAGGGCGGAAACGGGGCCGGCCGAGAGCAGCGCGGCAAAAGACAGCGAGCAGGCGGCGATAACACGCGACAACATCCGGAGATCCTTGGCGAGAGCACAGTTGACAGAGGGGGCGGTAGTGTACCACTCAGACCCTATTTTCCGGGAGAGTTCACAATACCCAGGAAAATCGTTGCCCGCGTTTTTCCTGTTCCAGGCGTTTCAGGCATTCCGGGCACAGCCGCCGGTCGCGCAGCTGCGGCCGCCGGGCCTCGCGCCAGAGCGGTTGCGCCGGCAGCAGGCCGCCGCACAGGGTGCGGTCCGCGGGGGAGCCGAGCTCCAGCTGCCGGGCGACGAGATGCACGCGCACCTCGCGGCAGGCGAACAGATCGAGCTGGGAATCGGGTTCGATCAGCTGGTAGGCGAAGAGGGTCCAGGCGGGGCGGGACATGGCGGCTCCTGAAGGGTGCGCAAACATAGCGGAAAGCCCCCGCGCGGGGAAGCCTTCCGACAGCCCGGCGATCAGAGCAGCGGCTTGAGCTGCGGCCAGACGTTGTCCAGCAGGCGCGGCTGCGCGGCCACGGCCGGATGGATGCCGTCAGCCTGCATCATCTGCGGCACGCCGCCAACGCCGTCGAGGAAGAACGGCACCAGCGGCACCCCGCCCTGCTCGGCGACCTGCTGGAACACCCGGGCGAAAGCCTGGGTATAGCGTTCACCGTAGTTGGGCGGCAGGCGCATGCCCAGCAGCAGCACCTTGGCCCCGGCCTGGCGCGAGGCCGCGACCATCGAAGCAAGATTCTGTTGCAATTGCTGCGGCGCCTGCCCGCGCAGGCCGTCGTTGCCGCCCAGCTCGATCACCACGACGCTGGGTTTCTCCCCGGAAAGCAGCGCCGGCAGGCGCGCCAGGCCACCGGCGCTGGTGTCGCCGCTGACCGAGGCATTGACCACCCGGTAGTCGAAACCCTCGTCCTTCAGCCGCTGCTCCAGCAGGCTGACCCAGCCGCGGCCGGTATCCACTCCCAAACCGGCGCTGATACTATCGCCGACGACCAGCAGCGTCTGCGCCGCGGCTTGCTGGGCGACCAGCAGCAACGCCAGGCAGACGCTCGATAGCCATGCACGCATCGGACCCTCCATGAGCGAAAGCATTCTCACCGCGCGCAACCTTAGCAAGGTCGTTCCCAGCGCGGAAGGCGAGCTGACCATCCTCCACGACCTCTCCCTGGCCCTGCAGCGCGGCGACAGCCTGGCCATCGTCGGCAGTTCCGGCTCCGGCAAGTCCACCCTGCTCGGCCTGCTGGCCGGGCTCGACGAGCCCAGCGGCGGCAGCGTGGAACTGGCCGGGCACCGCCTGGGCGAGCTCGACGAGGACCAGCGCGCGCGGGTGCGCGCCGCCCACGTCGGCTTCGTCTTCCAGTCGTTCCAGCTGCTCGACAGCCTCGACGCCCTGGAAAACGTCATGCTGCCCCTGGAGCTGGAGGGCCGCAGCGACGCCCGCGAGCGCGCCCGCGTCCTGCTCGAGCGCGTCGGCCTGGGCCAGCGCCTCACCCACTACCCGCGCCAGCTCTCCGGCGGCGAGCAGCAGCGCGTTGCCATCGCCCGCGCCTTCGCCGCCGAACCCGACGTGCTGTTCGCCGACGAGCCCACCGGCAACCTCGACAGCACCACCGGCGAGCGCATCAGCGACCTGCTCTTCGAACTCAACCGCGAGCGCCGCACCACCCTGGTCCTGGTCACCCACGACGAGCGCCTGGCGCACCGCTGCCAGCGGCAGATCCGCCTGGAAAGCGGCCACCTGATCGACCACGCGGAGCCCTGAGCCGATGAAGTCGCTGCCGCTGACGCGCCTGTTCGGCCTGGCCCTGCGCCAATTGCTGCGCGAGTGGAGCAGCGGCGAGCTGCGCGTGCTGTTCTTCGCCCTGCTGGTGGCGGTGGCCGCCAGCTCCGCCATCGGCTACTTCAGCGCACGGCTGAACGGCGCCATGCTGGTGCGCGCCTCGGAATTCCTCGGCGCCGACCTGGTCCTAAGCGGCACCCAGCCGGCCGCCCCGGAGCAGATCGACAGCGGCAATCGCCTGGGCCTGAAACATGCCTACAGCGTCGAGTTCTCCAGCGTCATCGCCACCGACCAGGGCATCCAGCTGAGCAGCGTCAAGGCGGTGGACGACAGCTACCCGCTGCGCGGCGAGCTGAAGAGCGCGGCTGCGCCCCTGGAGCCGGAACGCGCCGGCGGCCGGCCGCAACCCGGCGAAGTCTGGGTGGAGTCGCGGCTGCTCACCAGCCTCGACCTGAAGGTCGGCGACAGCATCGAGATCGGCCGCCAGGCCCTGCGCATCGCCCGCGTGCTGACCTACGAGCCGGACCGCGCCGGCGACTTCTACAGCCTCACCCCGCGGGTCATGATGAACCTGCACGACCTGGAGGCCACCGGCGTGGTCCAGCCCGGCAGCCGGGTGCGCTACCGCGACCTCTGGGAAGGCGACGGCCAGGCCCTGCAGGCCTACCGCCGCGCGGTGGAGCCGGGGCTTGCGGCGAACCAGCGGCTGCTCGACGCGCACCACGGCAACCGCCAGATCGGCGACGCCCTGGAACGCGCCGAGCGCTACCTGAACCTGGCCAGCCTGGCGGCCATCCTCCTCGCTGGCGTGGCGGTGGCGCTCTCGGCCAACCGCTTCGCCGCCCGCCGCTTCGACGCCAGCGCCCTGCTCCGCTGCCTGGGCCTGACGCGCCGCGAAGCACTGCTGCTCTATGGCCTGCAACTGTTCAGCCTGGGCCTGGCCGCCAGCCTGCTGGGCGCGGCGCTCGGCTACCTGGCGCAGCTCGGCCTGGTAACGCTGCTGGGCGACCTGCTGCCGCCGCAGATTCCGCCGGCCGGGCCGGTGCCGGCGCTGGCCGGCGTGGCCACCGGCCTGGTCGCCCTCGCCGGCTTCGCCCTGCCGCCGCTGGCCGCCCTGGGCCGGGTGCCGCCGTTGCGGGTGCTGCGCAGCGACCTGCTGCCGGTGCCCATGCGCAGCTGGCTGGCCTACGGCTGCGCGCTGCTGGCGCTGGGCCTGATCATGTGGCGGCTGAGCCTGGACCTGCGCCTGACCCTGGCCCTGCTGGGCGGCGGCGTGGTCGCCGCGGCCATCCTCGGCGCCCTGCTGCTGCTCGCCCTGAACGGCCTGCGCCGCCTGCTGTCGCGCGCCAGCCTGCCCTGGCGCCTGGGCCTGGGCCAGTTGCTGCGCCACCCGCTGGCCGCCGCCGGGCAAAGCCTGGCCTTCGGCCTGATCCTGCTGGCCATGGCGCTGATCGCCCTGCTGCGCGGCGAACTGCTGGACACCTGGCACGCCCAGTTGCCGGCCAACGCGCCCAACTATTTCGCCCTGAACATCCTGCCGGCGGAAAAGGACGCCTTCGAAGCCCGCGTGCGCCAGGTCTCGCCCAACGCCGAAGGGCTGTTCCCCATGGTCCCCGGGCGCCTGGTGGCGGTGAACGGCCAGCCGGTGCAGGCGCTCAGCGAAGACGTGCGCAGCGAGCGCGCCCTGCAGCGCGACCTCGGCCTGACCTGGTCGCAGAAGCTGCCCGCCGGCAACCAACTGGTGGCCGGGCGCTGGTGGGGCGACGCGCCGGCCGGCGAACTACCCGGCGTCTCGGTGGAGGAAAAGCTCGCCGGCAACCTCGGCATCAAGCTCGGCGACCGCCTGAGCTTCAACGTCGCCGGGCAGACCCGCGAGGTGCAGGTGCAGAGCCTGCGCTCGGTGAAGTGGGACAACTTCCAGCCGAACTTCTTCATGGTCTTCCAGCCCGGCACCCTCGCCGACCTGCCGGTGACCTACCTGACCAGCTTCTACCTGCCCGCCAGCGACCAGCGCAGCGCCATCGAGCTGGCCCGCGCCTTCCCCACCGTCACCCTGCTGCCGGTGGACGTGCTGCTGGCGCAGCTGCGCAGCATCCTCGACCAAGTCACCCTGGCGGTGGAATACGTGCTGGTGTTCGTCCTCGCCGCCGGCTTCGTAGTGCTCTTCGCCGGCCTGCAGGCCACCCTCGACGAGCGCCTGCGCCAGGGCGCCCTGCTGCGCGCCCTGGGCGCCGAGCGCGAGCTGCTGCAACGCACCCGGCGCAGCGAGTTCGCCCTGCTCGGCGCGGTCAGCGGCGTGCTGGCGGCCCTGGGCTGCGAGCTGATCAGCTACCTGCTCTACAGCCTGGTGTTCCAGTTGCCCTGGCATCCGCACCCCTGGCTGCTCGGCCTGCCGCTGCTGGGCGCGTTGCTGGTGGGCGGCGCCGGGCTGTTCGGCACGCGCCGGGCGCTGACCCTGAGCCCGCTGCGCCTGCTCCGCGAAGGCTGATAGACTCCCTGGCCTGCCCAGCCACAGCCGGAACCCCATGAGCCGCTATCGCCCGCCGCGCACCGCCGGAACCCCGTTGATCACCCCCGAAGGCGAGGCGCGCCTGCGCGCCGAACTGCACGAACTGTGGAACGTGCGCCGCCCCCAGGTGACCCAGGCGGTGAGCGAGGCGGCCGCGCTCGGCGACCGCTCGGAGAACGCCGAGTACATCTACGGCAAGAAGATGCTGCGCGAGATCGACAGCCGCGTGCGCTTCCTGCGCAAGCGCCTGGAGAACCTCAAGGTGGTGCGCGACCGTCCGGGCGACCCGAACAAGGTCTACTTCGGCGCCTGGGTGACGCTGGAGGACGAGGACGGCGAACAGGCCCGCTACCGCATCGTCGGCCCGGACGAACTGGACCTGCGCAGCAACCAGATCAGCATCGACTCGCCCCTGGCCCGCGCCCTGGTGGGCAAGGAACTGGACGCCGAAGTAGTGGTGCGCACACCGGCGGGCGAGAAGCTCTGGTTCGTGGTCGAGATCGACTATCCCTGAGCGAAGTCCCGCGGTGCAATCGCTGACAAGGCCCCCTCCTACGGTCTCAGGAAGCACGGCTTTTCGTAGGATGGCGTTGAGCGAAGCGATACCCATCAGCGCAACCGCATGGGTTTCGCAAGCTCAACCCATCCTACGAAGAGCAGCTCGGCTCAAGACAGTTGCTCCTACGGGGGGAAGAATGCCGTGCAACCTGTAGCGGGCCCAGCCCGCGAATCGCGCGCAGGGCGCGCTCCTACAGGGGAATGGCATCGGCGCGCGGGCTTTCCCCTCACCCCAGCCCTCTCCCGGAGGGAGAGGGAGCCAGGCCGTGCCGAGAGGAGGCCTGGTTTCAGCCGGCGATCCCTGTGCTAGCCGGCTAACGCCGAAACACCAACGCACTCCGAACGGCCCCCTCTCCCTCCGGGAGAGGGTTAGGGTGAGGGGGCCACAGGCCTGCCCGCGATTTCGCGCGCAGGGCGCGCTCCTACATGAGAATGGCGCGGGCGGGGCAGCGTAGGAGCGGATCTCATCCGCGAATCGCGCCAGTGGTTCCGGCTATCGCGGCCTCAGAACACCGGCGGCCGGCGGGTGATCAGCCCCTGGCGGGCGACGCGGGTCAGCTCGTGGACCAGCGGCTGCAGTTCCTCGGCGCGCGGCGACTGGATCACGGCGAAGTCGAAATGGTCGCGGGGGAAGCGGGCGATTTCCGCGAGGTCGGCGGCGAACTGGATAAGGAAGGTGCGCGAGCCCTGCCAGCGCTTCGGCCAGCCTTCGAGGTAGCGAACCAGGGTAGGCTGATGGTGGCCGCACAGCAGGATGCGCGGGTTGCGCCGCAGCAGGCCGGTGGTGATGGGGGCCAGGCGCACCTGGGGATTGGGACAGGTCATGGTGTCATGTCTCCGCCTCTGGGGTCCTGCTGGACGCGGCGAGAGGCACACCGAACCAGCGCTTTAGCGGTATTTCGATGCCCCTGAGGCATCAGCGCCCCGCAAGTTGCTACTTAAATCGGCGCTGTGCGGCATCCTAGAGAAGCCCCGGCGATACTGTCAAGGCGACTTCCGGCCGACGAGAGAGCCCCGATGAGCACCCCACCCCTGCGCCTGTTCTTCGCCCTGCCCTGCCCGGAGGAAATCCGCGCGCCCCTGGCCGCCTGGCGCGACGGCCTGGTCATCGACGGCCAGCCGGTGGCGGCGGCCAACCTGCACCTCACCCTGGCCTTCCTCGGTTCGGTGCCGCGCGCCCGCAAGGCCGAGCTGCTGGCCCTGGGCGCAAGCCTGCCGCGCACGCCCTTCGAACTACTGCTGGACCGCGTGGAACGCTGGCGCAACGGCATCCTGCACCTGGCGCCGACGACCATCCCACCGGCGCTGCCCAGCCTGGTCCAGGCCCTGCAAGATGCCCTGCAGGTCAGCGGCTTCGAGATCGAGCGGCGGCCCTTCCGCCCGCACCTGACCCTGGCCCGTCACTGCCGCCATGCACCCGATGCCGAGGCGCAATTCGCCTGGCCGGCCCGCGAGCTGGTGCTGTACAGCTCGGAGAACGGTCCCCACGGCGTGCACTACCGGGCCATCGGCCGCTGGCCCCTGGACGGCGAACGGACGCTCAGCGATTGAGCGCCGCCCACGCCTCGGCGTAATCGAGGAAGCGGCGTAGCCCCTGGGTCGGGTACTTGTCCACGTGCAGTGCGCGGAAGAAGGTGCGCCGCAGCGGCCCCAGGGGATTGTCCAGGGCGACCAGCTCGCCGCTGGCCAGCTCGTCGGCCACCACCCGCCGCGACAGGCAGCTGATGCCGGCCCCGCTGGCCACCAGGTGCTTGATCGCCTCGGCGTTGCTCACCTCCAGCGGCGCCGCCAGGCTGCCCAGGCGCGGCAGCACCTGCTGCTCGAAGGTCACCCGGGTGCCGGAGCCGGCCTCGCGGAGGATCCAGCGTGTCGCCGCCAACTGCTCGAAGGTCACCTGCGCCGCCCGCGCCAGCGGATGCTCGGGCGCCGCGACCAGCAACAGCTCATCCTCGATCCACGGCAACAATTGCACCTGCGGATGCTGGATGGGCGACTCGATGTAGGCCACGTCCAGGCGGAACTCGCAGAGCGCGGCCAGGATCTCGCGGCTGTTGGCCACCTGCAGCTGCAGGCGGCTGTCCGGCAGTTCGGCGAGGAACCCGGCCATCACCCGCGGCAGCAGGTAGCCGCCGATGCTGCGGCTGGCGCCCAGGGCCAGTTGCACCGGCGCGTGCTGGAACAACGTCTCCAGCTCGGCGCCCTGGGCCAGCAGGGCGCAGGCCCGGGGATACAGGGCGCGGCCGTTGTCGTTGAGCGCCAGGCGCTTGCCGCTGCGGTCGAACAGGCGCGTCTGCAGGGTGCGCTCCAGCTCCTGCAACGCCTGGCTGGCCGCCGATTGCGAAAGCGCGATGGCCGCCGCCGCCTGGGTCACGTTGCCGTGCTCGGCGATGGCGGTGAAGGTGGCGAGCTGGCGCAGGGTGATTCGCGGGGCCATATCGATAAAACCGTTTGATCCAATAAGAACAATCCGTTTTTACACTAAGCACCCGCCGCGCACCATGGCAGCACCTTACACAAGGAGCCCGTCATGCTTACCCGCCTGCGCCGCACGCCCTACCTGGTCCCCGGCGCCCTGCTCTGCCTGCTGATCGCCGGCGCCGCCAACCTGCTGGTGCGCATCCCCGCCATCAGTCACCTCGGCCTGGGCAGCCTGACCCTGGCCATCCTCCTCGGCCTGCTGCTGGGCAACCTCGGCCTGGCCCGCTTCGGCGGCCTGCGCCCCGGCGTCGAGCTGTCGCGCCAGCAACTGCTGCGCCTGGGCGTGGTGCTCTACGGCCTGCGCCTGACCTTCCAGGACATCGCCGCCCTCGGCCCGGCGGCGCTGGTGATCGACGTGCTGATGGTCGCCAGCACCCTGCTGGTCGCCGGCTGGGTCGGCGTGCGCTGGCTCAAGCTGCCGCGCGAGAGCGCCCTGCTGATCGGTGCCGGCAGCGCCATCTGCGGCGCCGCCGCGGTCATGGCGAGCAGCCCGGTGCTGCGCGCCCGCGCCGAGCACACCGCCGTGGCGGTGGCCACCGTGGTGCTGTTCGGCACCCTGGCCATGCTCCTGCACCCGCTGCTGTTCGCCCACCTGCCGCACCTGTTCGGCAGCGCCAAGGCCTTCGGCATCTTCAGCGGCTCGACCATCCACGAGGTGGCCCAGGTGGTCGCCGCCGGCCGCGCCATGGACCCGGCCGCCGCCGACGCCGCGCTGATCAGCAAGATGCTCCGCGTCCTGCTGCTGGCCCCGGCGCTGCTCTGCCTGGGGCGCTTCGCCGCCAGCGAGGAGGCGGCCGAAGGCAAGCGCCGCCTGCACATCCCCGGCTTCGCCGTGGCCTTCCTGCTGGTCACCGGCCTGCGTTCGCTGGGCCTGGTGCCGCACGCCTGGCTGGCGCCGCTGCAACAGCTGGACGACGTGCTGCTGGGCATGGCCATGGCCGCCCTGGGCCTGGCCACCCGCCTCGGCGACCTGCGCCGCGAAGGCCCCAAACCGCTGCTGCTGGGCGCCGGGCTGTTCGTCTTCCTGCTGGTGGGCGGCGGCCTGATCAACAGCGGCGTGCAGCACCTGCTGGGCTGAAGCACAATGAAAATAAAAAAGGCGGATGCCGCTGGGCATCCGCCTTTTTCATGGCCGCGGGGTCGCTCAGCTGGAGAGCTTGCGGTCCAGGGAGAAGGGACCGGCGCCGCTGATGAGCAGGGCCACGCTGATCATGATCAGGGTGAAGGCGTATTCGAAGCCGTTGTTGGTGATGAAGAAGCCGTTGGCGATGTGCACGCTGAACACGGCCACCAGCATGGCGACGATCAGCGGGATGCTGGCCAGGCGCACCAGCAGGCCAAGCACCAGGAACAGCCCGCCGAAGAACTCCGCGCTGCCCGCCAGGGTGGCCATCAGGTAGCCGGGGGTCACGCCGAGGGATTCCAGCCACTGGGCCATGCCCGACAGGCCCGGGCCGCCGAACAGGCCGAAGAGCTTCTGCGAACCGTGGGCCATGAAGGTCAGGCCGGTGGTGATGCGCAGCACGGCCAGGCCGACGCCGGCGTTGGTGGACAGAATGGATTTGACCAGAGCGTTCATGGTGCGTCCTTGTGCAGAGGAAAGTGGGTGAGGCAACCGTCGTTGCGTGAGAAGCAATATAGATCATTCAATCGATATAAAAAGCGCAAAAACACGCTAAAACATATCGGAAAGACCGATTACTTCTGGACGGAAGCTACCCGCTGCCGGGACTCCAACCCATCGCGCTCCCGCTGATAGGCAAGATAGTACTTGTTGACGCTGCTGACGTAGTTCACCACGCCCATGCCCACTTCCTGGGCCGCCACGCGCTCCACCTGGAAGAACCAGCGGTCCGGGTTCAGGCCCTGGCGGCGGGCCTGGGCGCGCAGGCCCTGGACGCGCTCGGCGCCGATGTTGTAGGCGGCGAGGATGAAGCCCAGGCGCTCGTGTTCGTCCATGCGCGGGCTGTTGAAGTAGCTGCGGCGCAGCATGGCCAGGTACTTGCTGGCGGCCTGCACGTTGTTCTCCTTGCCCTCCACCGAACGCAGCCCGACGCTGCGCGCCGCCGCCGGGGTGACCTGCATCAGCCCGGTGGCGCCGGACGCGCCGCGGGCGCCGGGGGTGAGGTTGGATTCCTTGTAGGCCACCGCGGCCAGGGCCAGCCAGTCGAGGCGGTACTGCTCGGCGAAGCGCTGCAGGGTCGGGCGCACCGCTTCGAGCTTCTTGCGGTCGCCCTTCTCCAACGGGTTGCGCACCTGGTAGGCGTGGCGGTACAGGCGCTGGAAGTTGCCGTCCTGCTCCGCCGGGGCGTGGTAGTCCTTGAGGAAGCGGTCGACGCTGGCGTGCAGCATGGAGGCGTCGCGGCGCACGTACCAGGTCATGTTCCGCCGGTTGTCGAGCACCAGGTGGCGGTCGATGCGGATCTTCTTGAACACCTTGGCCCAGCGCTCGGCGATCGGCTGTTCCACCACGGTGCAGGGGTAGATGCCGGCCTGGACCATCTCCAGCACGTCTTCCACCGCCAGGGACGGGTCCACCCAGTCGATGCCGATGGGCGCCAGATGGCGTTGCGCCAGGCGCTCGTTGACCTGCCCGATGGCCTCGCCGGCGGCGCTGCCGGGGGCCAGGGCGATGCGCTTGCCGGCCAGTTGCTCCAGGCGCGCATAGCGCTTGTTGCCCTGGCGCGAAACCAGCACCAGCGGCACATCCTGGCGCCACGGCAGGCTGGCGGCGACGTCCTGGCCGTCGCGGGCCACCAGCACCTCGCCGGGGGCGACCAGGTCGCCTTCGCCACGCAGCAGCGCGGCCAGCAACTGGTCCTTGGCCTTGGGAATGAACTTCAGGGTGAGCGGCTTGCGCCCGGGGGCGTTGTCGTTGAGGTATTGCTCGAAGGCGCGCAGGCGGTTGTACTCGACGCCGATGGGCTCGCCCTTGATCTCGCCGGAGCTGTTGCGGCTCTGGTTGACCAGCACGCGCAACACGCCGCTGCTGCGGATGCTGGCCAGGTCGCGGGTGTCGGCGCTCTCGCGCTGCCAGTTGTCCGGCTGGCTGGTCAGGCGCGCGGCCGCCGGCTGCGGCAGCCATGCCAGCAAGCAGAGAGTGAGCAGCAGCAGTCGCGTCATCCAGGTCTCCAAGGATTGGTGATTCGCCGGCGGTCCTGAGAAACCGGCGTCCCTTACAAGTTCCCGGCCCCGAAAAAAGGGGCGCGAGCGTCTCACAAGCGGAGATCGATGCCAATCCAAAATTCCCGAAGCACTTTCACAAGTGCATTCAACAGGCTGTTTTTTAAGGCTTTCTTAAGAAAACAGAAGATTCTGCTATGCTGCCCGCCCGAAGGGAAGAACCATGCAACTGATCGACATTGGCGTCAACCTCACTCATCCGACTTTCGCCAACCGGCTACAGGCGGTCATCGAGCAGGCCATCGGCGCCGGCGTGGTGCAGATGGTGCTGACCGGCACCAGCCTCGACGAGAGCGAAGCCGCCCTGCGCCTGTGCCGAGAACGCGACGAAAGCGGCCAACGGCTGTTCTGCACCGCCGGTGTCCACCCGCACGATGCTTCGCAGTGGAACAGCGCCAGCGCCGCCACCCTGCGGGGCCTGCTGGCGGAAGACAGGGTACGCGCGGTGGGCGAATGCGGCCTTGACTTCAATCGGGATTTCTCGCCGCGGCCGCAACAGGAAAAGGCCTTCGAGGAGCAGTTGGCCCTGGCCGTGGAGCTGCAGCGCCCGGTGTTCATCCACGAGCGCGACGCCGGCGAGCGCCTGCTGGCCATCCTCAAGGGCTTCCGCGACCAGTTGCCCGCCGCCGTGGTGCATTGTTTCACCGGCGAGCGGCGCACGCTCTACAACTATCTCGATCTCGACCTGCACATCGGCATCACCGGCTGGATCTGCGACGAACGCCGCGGCACCCACCTGCAGGAACTGGTGCGGGAAATCCCCCGCGGCCGCCTGATGCTGGAGAGCGACGCCCCCTACCTGCTGCCGCGCAGCCTGCGGCCCAAGCCGAAGCACGGGCAGAACGAGCCGGCCTTCCTCCCCGAGGTGTTGCGCGTCACCGCCCTGCATCGCGGCGAGACGGAAGAGGACCTGGCGGCCCATACCACGGCCTGCGCCCGGCGCTTCTTTGGCCTGTCGGAAATTGCCGAACAAGGCTGACGAATACCCCTCAAGAATGTCCGGAAAGCGACGCTAACCTGGGAGGCGAAGCTGTCTTGACCCTCATCAAGACAGACTTCTTCTCTTCAACGAGAATGAAGGCCAAAAGCCATCATTCCCACTACAAGAAGCATCCCCATGGGCGCCTGGATCCGCGATATCTCTCTGAAGTACAAGTTCTGGGCCGTGAACGCGGTCGCCTTCTTCACCACCTTGCTGCTCGTGCTGTTCGCCATGCACCAGGAGGTGGACGCACGCAACCAGGCCGCCCGCCAGGGCGCCGAGGCCCAGGCCCGGCTGCTGCAGAACTGGCCGGCCGGCACGGCGCTGCCCAGCGCCGACAACCTGCTGAGCTTCGCCAGCGGCAGTGCCCCGCAACTGCCGGGCGTGGACACCGGCGCGCTGGCTCGCGGCAACGGCTGGGTCGACCTGGGCGGCGCCTCCAGCCGCCTCGGCCCGCTGGCCGGCGCCTGGGTGCGGGATGCCGGCGACGGCCAGCGCATCGCGGTGCTGGCCCCCGGGGCCGACCTCTGGCAGGTGTTCGGCGAGCGCGCCCTGGCTTACGCCGGCGCGGTGCTGGTGCTGATGATGGCCCTGCTGGCCGCCTCGCAACTGCTGATCCGCTTCATCCTCACCCACCTGCTGAAGCTGCGCGATGTGATGCAGCACGTGGAGCGCAGCGGCGACCTTTCCGCCCGCGTGCCGCTGGACAGCCGCGACGAGGTGGGCCAGATGGCCACTGCCTTCAACGCCATGCAGGCCGGCTACCAGCGCGTGGTCGGCACCGTGGCCCAGGCCGCCGGCCGCCTCGACGAAGGCGCGCGCACCCTCGCCCAGAGCATGGGCCAGGTGCGCCAGGGCATGCTCGGCCAGCAGAGCGAGACCGACCAGGCCGCCACCGCGATCAACGAGATGTCCACCACCGTGCACCACATCGCCCAGCACGCCGCCGACACCCGCGACCAGTCACAGGAAGCCGACCGCCTGGCCGGCGCCGGCCAGCAGGTGGTGGGCCGCGTCGGCGAGTCCATCGCCGGGCTGTCCCAGGGTGTGCAACAGACCGCGCAGATGATCCAGCAACTGGCCGAGGACAGCCAGAAGATCAGCAGCGTGGTCAGCGTCATCCATGGCATCGCCGAGCAGACCAACCTGCTCGCCCTCAACGCCGCCATCGAGGCCGCCCGCGCCGGCGAGATGGGCCGCGGCTTCGCCGTGGTGGCCGACGAGGTGCGCAACCTGGCCAAGCGCGTGCAGGACTCCACCGACGAGATCACCCAGATGATCAACGCCCTGCAGTCCGGCACCCGCGACGCCGTGGAATTCATGCAGGAAAGCTCGATCAAGGCCGACGGCTGCGTCGAGCAGGCCCAGGAGGCCGGCGAGGCGCTGGCGGCCATCGCCGGGGCGGTGGCGCTGATGCGCGAGAGCAACACGCAGATCGCCGTGGCCGCCGAGCAGCAGAGCCAGGTGGCCGAGGAGATGACGCGCTCGGTGGTGGGCATCCGCGACGTCACCGAGCTGACCGTGCAGCAGACGGTGGATTCGGCCGGCACCAGCCACCAGTTGGCCGAGCTGGCCGGCGAGCTGAGCCGGGCGATCCGCCAGCTGCGCCTGTAATCGCCCCGCCCTGCCACGCGGCCCGGCATTGTCCGGGCCGCGTCGTTTCCGGCTATCGAAGCCATAGGCGATAGTCACTCGCCGAGCGCCCGCCAGAGACCTAGACTTTGTGCAAGCGTCCGTGAAAACGGGCAAGACCGGAAAAGGAGTCCGCCTATGGGCAAACGTCATCCCAACCTGTTCGCCTGGCAATGGCAAGGCTACGCCGCCAACCACCGCAACCCGACCAACCTGGCGTTGCACCTGGTGGCGGTGCCGCTGTTCGTGGTCGCCGCCCTGGTGCTGCTGGGCGGGCTGTTCAAGCTGAGCCTGGGCAGCATCCTGCTGGGCATCATCGGCATGGTCGCGGCGCTGGCCATCCAGGGCCGCGGACACAAGCTGGAGGAACAGGCCCCCGAGCCGTTCAGCGACCGCAAGGACGCCGTGAGCCGCCTGCTCGCCGAGCAGTTCGTCACCTTCCCGCGCTTCGTCCTCAGCGGCGCCTGGTGGCGCGCCTGGCGCAACCGCCGGCGCTGAGCCCTAGCCGAAGATGGTCGCGGTCTGCCGCGAGATCGCCAGCAACTGGCCGTCCGCCGTCCAGCACTGGGCGGCGATGTGCCCGTAGCCGTCGCGGGCGTGTTCGATGGTCGCCAGGTACTGGCACCAGCCGTTGGCCGGCAGGGCCGGTTGCGGCTGGACGAATTCGATGGTCCAGGTCAGCGAGCTGGACGGCGCCGGCGTCTTGAGCATCGGCAGGGTCGCCGGCGGCCAGGCGTCGATCAGCGCCAGCAGGTGGCCGACCTCCATCGGCTCGTCGCCCACGCCGTCGCCGCGAAAGCGCATCCAGCCACCCATCTCCCGTGAAGTGCTCGACGAAAAGGGCATGCCGCCCACAGCCCAGCGCATGGCGATGTGGCGGGTGAACTCGGGCATCAGTTTGCGGATGAAGGGCAGCTCCTGGCAGTCGTCCACCGCCTTGAAGGCCGGCGCCGGCAGGCCCTCGACCTGCACCACCGATTCGCGCGGCAGGCCGAAGCTGGCCTGGGCCAGGGTCAGCACCTGGCCGTTCTGCACGGCGCGGCAGAACACCTGGCTGACCGCCTTGCCCTCGCGCAGCACTTCGGCCTGGAAGCTCACCGGCACCTCCGGCTCGACGGGGCCGACGAAGGTAACGGCCAGCGAACGCAATGGCCGCCCGGCCTCGGCGACGGCGGCCATCGCCTCGTAGGCCATGGCCGCCACCAGGCCGCCGAAACTGGCGCGGCCCTGGCCCCACTGCGCCGGGATCACCACTTTTTCCGGCGCATTGCGCACCGCCTGGATGAGTTCGGGAAAGGTCATCGTCGCCTCCTGCTGACTGGGTCAGGGGGCATCTTAGGGGGAAAGGCGGCGGGGCTGGCAACCATCCTTAGGGCTGAACGCGGGTCCACTCAAGGGGCGAATGTTCGTTCATAGATGGGAGTGAGGCATGACCCTGTGGCGGTTATCCGCCGAGATACCCAAGCCATGAGCCGCGCCAAGGCCGAACCCGGAGCGGCCGGATGCCATGGTCAAACGGCGTGGTTGATGAACCAATCGCGGACGGAGTCCGCGCCTACGGTTCCAGGAAGCACGGCTTTTCGTAGGATGGCGTTGAGCGAAGCGATACCCATCACCACGGCAGCATGGGTATCGCAAGCTCAACCCATCCTACGAAGAGCACCTCCGCGCAAGGTAGGACTCCGTCCGCGATCATCCGTCGTTGAAAACGGCGGATGGCGCTCAGCCCAGCGCCTTGAGCAGCCGCTCCAGGCTCTCGTCGGCATCCCGCTCGGCCAGGTCGTGCAGAGCGTTCCAGTGCGGCTGCAGGGGCATCAGGTCGAGTTCGCGCTCGCTGCGGATCAGCCACTGCTCGTAGTCGTGCCAGGTGCCCAGGGTGGACTGGGCCTCCTTCAGCGGCGCCAGCACCTTCTGCGGCAAGGGCGAATCCTTCGGGTAGGCCTCCAGGGCGTAGCGCACGCGCTTGATCAGCAGGCGCAGGCGATGGCGGTCGTGGGCCGGGTCCTTGAGGGCTTCGCGCAGCTTGTGCCACTGCTTGGCCAGGCGCTTGCGCACCTGGGCGTGCAGGCCTTCGAGCACGCCGTGGCGTTCGGCGGTGCGCCAGAGCATCGGCCAGCCGTCGAGCAGGCGCATCAGCCGGTCCCACTGCGGGCTGGCGAGCAGCGCCAGGTAGCCGGAGGTCAGCGCCGGCCGGCGCAATGCGGCGGCCTTTTCCAGGCCTTCGGCTTCCAGCACCGGCAGCAGCACTTCGAGGTCGCGCAGCGGCCCGCTCAGGCGGCCCAGTTCGCTCAGCGCCGCCTCGATCTCGTCGATGCCGGGCATGCCCTGGGCCGGATGCAGCAGGCTGCGCAGGCGCCGCACGGCGATGCGCAGGTCGTGCAGCGCCTCGCTGTCGGAGCGCGCGCGCAGGCGCTCGGAGGCCGCGAACAGGGCCACCTCCTGCTCGATCACATGGGAAACCAGATAGTCGCTGAAGGATGACACGGCGAACTCCGTCCGTCGGGGCCTGGAATCTATGAGGTTAGCTGGCGGCGCATCGGCGGCAAGCCGCCGCCCGTGGCCGATGGTCGCAAGGCGTTTCAGCGGCCACGCCGGGTCAGCCGCCAGGGCAGTTGCCGGCGCAGCCGCGCCAGGTGCCCGCGCAGTTCCTGCGGCGCGGAACCGGCGCCGGCGTAGCGCTGGCGTTCGAACGCCGCCAGGTAGGCCTGGATGCTCGCGGCCTGGGCCGGCAGCGCAGCCATCGCCCGCTCGGCGAACGCGCGCGGCCCTTCGCCGGCGTGGCGCTGCAGGCCCTGGCCGGCCAACAGTTGTTCGAAGCGCTCGAAGCTGCGCAGCTGCGCATCCCGCGTCCGCCGCCAGGGCTTGAACAGCAGCAGCGCCAGCAGGCCCAGCGACAGCGCCCCGCCGCCCACCAGCAGCACGCCGGTCCAGAGGCTGTCGCGCTCGCCGAACCAGGCCCGCAGCAGGCCCGCCTGCTGCTCGCCCTGGTAGCCCAGCACCCAGCGCTGCCAGTCGTAGTTGAGGTTGTCCCAGCTCAGGCGCAGTTGGCTGAGCAGGCCGAAACCGCCATAGCGCAGGCGGGCGAAGGGCGAGTCGGCGAGGAAGCTGCCCTCCTCCGCCAGCGCCGCCTGCAAGCCGCGCTCGATGCGCGAGGGGGCGACCTGGAAAGTCGGGTCGACGCTGCGCCAACCCGCGCCCGGCGACCAGTACTCGACCCAGGCGTGGGCGTCGAACTGGTGCACCAGCAGGTAGTCGCCGGCCGGGTTCAGCTCGCCGCCCTGGTAGCCGGTGACCACCCGCGCCGGGATGCCCGCCGCGCGCAGGACGAAGGTCATGGCCCCGGCGTAGTGCTCGCAGAAGCCACGGCGGGTGTCGAACAGGAAGCCGTCGATGCGCTCCTCGCCGGTGGCCGGCGGACGCAGGGTGTAGGCGTAGGGCTGGTCGTGGAAGTGGCGCAGCACCGCCTGCACCAGCGCCTCGGGCTGCGGGTAGCGCTCGCGCAGCTCTGCGGCCCAGGCTCGCGCGCGCGGGTTGCCGCGGGCCGGCAACTGCAGGTCGCGGCGCAGCGCCGTGGCGCTGCTGTCCGGTTCGCGCAGGGCCCGGGGCCAGGAGCTGGCGCGGTACATCAGCACGTCCTGCACCGGGCGCCGCCGCTCCAGACGGAAGTCGCTCATCATGCGCGCGTCGTCCGGGCCGCCCTCGGCGACGTCGAGGGTGAACAGCCAGGGCCGCGAGCTGGGCTGCATGATCACCTGGTAGCTCAGCGATGGCCCCTGCCTGCGCCAGTCCGGCGCCCGTTCGCTGCGCCCCTGCCAGGACTGCGTCCAGCGCTGGCCGTCGAAATTCTCCAGGGTCAAGGCGCGCCAGTAGAGCTGCTCCTGGGGCGGCGCGGCGTCGTCGAACTTGACGCGGAAGGCCAGCTCGGTGGACTGGCTCAGCTCGACGAAGTCGCCGGGCATCATCGAGTCGCTGAGCCCGGTGGTGGCCTGGCCGCCGGGCAGCGGCAGCGACCACAGCGGGCCCAGGCGCGGGAACAGCAGGAACAGCAGGAGCATCAGCGGCAGCGCCTGCAATAGCAGGCCGCCGGCCAGGCGCAGGGTGCGCCAGGGCCCCTCGGCGAAGCTGCTTTGCTGCAGGCCAATCAGCGCCGCCAGCAGCGCGGTGACCGGCAGCAGGCTGAAGGCCGCGGCCAGCAGGCTGGCGTCGAACAGGTAGCTGGTGGCCACGGCGAAGAAGCCGAGCAGGATCAGCACCAGAGCGTCGCGGCGCGTCTTCAGTTCCACCAGCTTGATGACGAAAGCGGCGATCAGCAGCACCACGCCGGCGTCCAGGCCAATCAGCGAGCCGCGCGACAGCCACACGCCGATGCCGGCGGCGATCACCAGGGCCAGCTTGGCCAGGCCGTTGGGGTAGCGCGCGCGCATGCGGTAGACCTGCACGCGCCAGGCCGCGCAGCCGAGCCAGAAGCCCACCACCCAGAACGGCAGGTGCTCCAGGTGCGGCAGTATCACCAGGGCCTGGGCCACCAGCAGCCAGGTCAGGGCGATGCGCGGGATCGGCTGCTGGCTCACGGCCGTACTCCGAACAGCGCCAGCTCGCGCAGGCAGGCGCCGCGGTGGGCGTCGCCGCTGGCCAGCGGCAGCTGCACGCCGGGTAGGCGCAGGCCGAAGCTCTGGCCGCGCAGGGACAACTGCAGCACCCAGTGGCAGAGGCAGGACAGGCGCGTCTCGACGTCGCCGCCGAGCAGCTCGAAGTCCAGCCAGAGGTCGCGCCCGCTGAGCGCGGCGAAGTCCTTCACCAACAGGCCCTGGCCGCGGGAGTAGGCCTTCCAGTGCAAGCGCCGGCGCGAGTCGCCGCTCTGGTAGGGGCGCAGGCCCTGGAAGTCGTCGGCGCCGCTGCCGCTGGCGCGCAGGCCTTCATCGTGCTCGTCGGCGCGGCCGCCTTCCAGGGGCAGGTCGGCGGGCAGCGGGCGCGGGTAGACCAGGCCGGCCTGGTCCAGGTCGAGCCAGCTCCAGGCCACCAGCAGGCCCAGGGGGAAGCGGCTCTCCACCCGCAGGCGGCCCGGGCGCAGCCAGCCGCGGCGCTCGGCCGGCAGCGTCAGCAGCAGTTCCTCGGCGCCATTGGCGCGCACGTCGGCGTACTGCAGCGCCTGTTCCGACCAGCCGAGGCCGATGGCCCGGCGTTCGCGGCCTTCGCCTTCCAGGCGCACGCGGAAGCAGACCTGCTCGCCGACGAACACCGGCAGCGCGCCCAGCGCGGTGAGGCGCAGGCCGCCGAGGTTACGGTAGGTGTGCAGGATGGCGACGATGAACAGCGACAGCAGCAGGAAGGTCAGGCCATAGGCCAGGCTGTTCTGGTAGTTGATGGCGGTGAGCAGCAGCAGGACCACGGCGACGCCGAAGGCCACGCCCTGCCCCGAGGGGATGATGAAGATGCGCCGCTGGTTCAGCTGCAGCGAGGGCGACGGCGGGATGCGCCGGGCGATCCAGCTCTGCCACAGCGGGCGGACCTTCACCAGCATGGCCGGGCCCCGCTCACAGCGCCGGGACTTCGCGCTGCAGCCATTGCACCAGGGCGCCGCCGCCGTGCCCGGAAGGGTCGGCCTGGTCGCGCAGGCGGTGCCCGGCCACCGACGGCAGCACCGCCTGGACGTCCTCGGGGATGGCGTAGTCGCGCCCGGCCAGCAGGGCCCAGGCGCGCGCCGCGGCCAGCAGCGCCAGGCTGCCGCGCGGCGACAGGCCGAGGGCGAAGGCCGGCTGGCTGCGGGTGGCCTCGGCCAGGCGCAGCACGTAGTCGACCAGGGCGTCGCTGACGTGGACCTTCGGCACCTCGGCCTGCAGCGCCGCCAGCTCGGCGGGGGTGAGGATCGGCTCCAGCCGCGGCAGCAGGTCGCGGCGCGCCTCGCCCAGCAGCAGGGCCTTCTCCGCCGCGCGCCCCGGGTAGCCCAGGGACAGGCGCATGAGGAAGCGGTCGAGCTGGGATTCGGGCAGGGCGAAGGTGCCGCCCTGGGTCACCGGGTTCTGCGTGGCGATCACGAAGAAGGGCTCGGGCAGCGGCCGGGTGGCGCCCTCGATGGTCACCTGGCCCTCTTCCATGGCCTCCAGCAGCGCGCTCTGCGCCTTGGGCGTGGCGCGGTTGATCTCGTCTGCCAGCACCAGCTCGGCGAAGATCGGCCCGGGGTGGAAGACGAACTGCCCGGTGTCCTTGTCGAACACCGAGGTGCCGAGCACGTCGCCGGGCAGCAGGTCGGAGGTGAACTGGATGCGCTGAAAACTCAGCCCCAGCACCCGCGCCAAGGCGTGGCTGAGGGTGGTCTTGCCCATCCCCGGCAGGTCTTCGATCAGCAGGTGCCCGCGGGCCAGCAGGCAGGTCATGGCCAGGCGCACCTGGACTTGCTTGCCCAGCAGGATCCGGTCCACCGCTTCCAGGCATTGCTCCAGCTTGCCGCGCATCCTCACCTCGTGCCGTGCAGACGAAAAGTCCGATCCTACTGGCCCGCCGCGGCAGCGAACAGGCCGCTTCGCCACAAACTGTGACGGGGCCGGCTCAACTGGCCAGCAGCCGCTCCACCAGCCAGCGCGCCGCCGGACCCAGGCTGCGCTGCCGCGACCAGACCACGTCGACCGCCACGCTGCGCGGCCAGCCGGGCACCTGCAGCGGGTGCAGGCGGCCGTTGGCGAAGCGCTGGTTCATCCAGGTCGGCAGCTCCACCCAGCCGAAGCCGAGCACTGCCATGTCCAGCAGCAACAGGTAGGTCGGCGCCGACCAGCAGCGCCCGCCCAGGGGCGGCTCGGCGTCGTCGATGAAGGTGTTCAGGCGCAGGTTGCGGTGGCCCAGCAGGTCGCTGCGCTCGACCTTCTCCAGCTGTGCCAGCGGGTGCGCGCGGCTGACGAACAGGCCGAACTCGGCGCATTCGCCGAGGGTGGCCGAGCCGATGTCCGGCGGGTAGTTCGGCTGCGCGGCGAGCAGGCCGAGGGAAGCGCGGCCCTGGCCGACCAGGTCGATGACGTCGCCGTGCTCGGCGATCAGCCATTCGAACTCGATGTCCGGGAAGTGCTGGTCGATTTCCGTCAGGCGCTTCTCGAAGGGTTCGGACTGGTAGGTATCGGACATCGCCAGGGTCAGCCGCGGCTCCATTCCCGCCGAGAGCTGCCCGGCCAACTGGCCGAGGCGGTCGTTGGCCATCAGCACTTCCTCGACGCGGCCGAGCAGGGCCTTGCCGGCCTCGGTCAGTTTCGGCTGGCGCGCGCTGCGGTCGAACAGCTCCAGGCCCAGGTCGATCTCCAGGCGGGCGATGGCCTCGCTGACGGTGGACTGGCTCTTGCCCAGCTTGCGCGCGGCGGCGCTGAAGGAACCCAGGCAGGCGGCCTCGGCAAAGGCCTGGAGGGATTCGGGGGAATATTGCATGGGGGGCCTCGTCCATCGGTTTTGCCGATGCTAGCCAACTTCGAAACAACCCTTCAACCGATGAGAATAGCCGCCAGCCGGCCCGGTGGGGCCCCTCTTTATCTGGAGAAAACCCATGAGCATGCAAAAGACGCTGAAGGAAAGGCTGTTCCACGCCCTGCTCTTCGAATTCATCGCCCTGGCCATCTGCGCCCCGACCCTGGCCTGGCTGATGGACCAGCCGCTGGGCCACATGGGCGCCCTGACGCTGATGTTCTCGCTGATCGCCACGCTGTGGAACATGGTCTACAACACCCTGTTCGACCGCGCCCAGCGGCGCCTGCAGTTCGCCCGCACCCTGCCGGTGCGCGTGCTGCACGCCTCGCTGTTCGAGCTGGGGTTGATCTTCATGCTGGTGCCGCTGGCGGCCTGGTGGCTGGGTATCGGTCTGGTGGAGGCGTTCGTGCTGGATATCGGGCTGATTCTGTTCTTCCTGCCGTACACCATTGCCTTCAACTGGGTGTATGACGCGCTGCGGGCGCGGTGGGTGGAGCGGCCGCGGGAGGTTTTGGTGCGTTGAGGGGCGGCTTGCCCGCGAACGGTGTTTGCCGGGGACTTTCGGTGCTGAATTCGAGAGCACCCTCTCCCCAACCCTCTCCCGCAAGCGGGAGAGGGGGCTGTCCTGAGCGATGCGTCGGTCAGGCGCCATCCTCCCACCCTCGTCATTCCCGCGAACAGCGCTTGCGCTGCCTTGGCTTGGGTGTTTCTGCGCCGCGCCGGGTTTGCCCGACCGTCTTGTTTCGCCCCCTCGGGCGAGTCCCTTTTGTCAAACGGTGGAAGGCCACCCCCGCAAAAAGGAACCAAATCGGCCTGCTGAAGGGGTGTTCCGGTGCGCTCGGAGGTTTCTCTGGAAGTCCGAATCGCGGACGGAGTCCGCTCCTACGGTTCCAGGAAGCACGGCTTTTCGTAGGATGGCGTTGAGCGAAGCGATACCCATCACCACGGCAGCATGGGTTTCGCTCAACCCATCCTAGGGTTCAGGGAAGCACGGACGTAGGAGCGGACTCCGTCCGCGATTGGTTCATCAACCACGCCGGACGCCCCTGTGGCACGAACAGCCCCCTCGTTCAAGCCAGGGACGCGACTATCGCCGCCAGCGCCGCGCCCGGATCGGCGGCCTGGCTGATCGGGCGGCCGATCACCAGGTAGTCGGAGCCGGCATCCAGCGCCTGGCGCGGGGTGAGGATGCGGCGCTGGTCGTCCTGGGCGCTGCCGGCCGGGCGGATGCCCGGGGTGACCAGTTGCAGGGCCGGGTGCGCGGCTTTCAAGGCCGGGGCTTCCTGGGCCGAGCAGACCAGGCCGTCCATGCCAGCCTTTTGCGCGAGACTGGCAAGCCGCAGCACCTGCTCCTGGGGCTCGACGTCCAGGCCGATGCCGGCCAGGTCCTCGCGCTCCATGCTGGTCAGCACGGTCACGCCGATCAGCAGCGGTTTCGGGCCATCGAAGGCGTCGAGGGTCTCGCGGCAGGCCGCCATCATGCGCAGGCCACCGGAGCAGTGCACGTTGACCATCCACACGCCCATCTCGGCGGCGGCGCGCACGGCCATCGCGGTGGTGTTGGGGATGTCGTGGAATTTCAGGTCGAGGAACACCTCGAAGCCGCGGCCGTTCAGCGTCTCGACGATACCCGCGGCGCAACTGGTGAAGAGTTCCTTGCCCACCTTCACCCGGCACAGTTTCGGGTCGAGCTGGTCGGCCAGCGCCAGGGCGGCCTCGCGGGTGGGGAAATCCAGGGCGACGATGATCGGGGTCTGGCAGACGGACATGGGCTCTCTCGCGGGGGGATTCTGAAAAACGCCGCGCATTGTCGCAGAAAGCGCCGCCGCCGGCAGCTTCCGGCGACGCGTTGCCCGTCCTATACGCTCAGGCGCTCGCGCAGGCGGCCGAGCATGCCCAGCAGGCTGCCGACCTTCTCCCGCTCGCGCTCTTCGCGCGGCGCCTCGGCCAGGCGTGCCACCTGCGGCTGCGGTTGCGCGCGCCACAGCTGGGCCTGTTCGGCGGCGGCCTTCAGGCCCTTCTCGAAGAGGCCGCGGCGGATCGGCTTGGGCAGGTAGCGGAAGATCTGCGCCTGGTTGATCAGCGCCAGCAGGTCCTGGGTGTCGCGGAACGGCGTCACCACCAGGCTGAGCAGGCGCGGATGGGCCTGGGCCAGGGACTTGAGCAACGGCGCGGTGTCCTCGCCGGCGAGCTTGAGGTCGCTGACCAGGATGTCGATGGGCTCGGCGTTGAGCCGCAGCAATGCCTCGGCCAGGTTGCGCGCGCGGTGCAGCTGGTGGTTGCCGGCGGCGCAGAAGTCGCCGACGCAGGCCAGGGTGTCGGCGTCGTCGTCCAGCAGCAGCACGTTGAGCGGCGCGGCCAGCCGGCTGATGGCCTGCAGGTCGGGCACGGCGGCCTGGCGCCCGGCGATCTCCGCCGCCTGGCGCAGGGTGAAGGCCATTTCCTGCGGGTCCCAGGGCTTGGTCAGGTAGCGGAAGATGCCGCCGTTGTTCAGCGCTTCCACCGCCGCGTCCAGGTCGGAATAGCCGGTGAGCAGGATGCGCAGGCAGTCCGGGGCGATCTCGCGGGCCCGGGCCAGCAGCTCGGCGCCGCTCATCTGCGGCATGCGCTGGTCGCTGACGAGAATCTGCACCGGCTCGCTGCGCAGGCGCTCCAGGGCGCGCCGCGGGTCGGACTCGGTGAGCACCTCGTAGTGCCGGCGGAACTGCATGGCCAGGCTGCGCAGGATGCGTTCCTCGTCGTCGACGAAGAGGATGCGGGTCAGGCCGGTGGGCCGGGCCTGGCCGGACTGCGGCAGGGCCTTGAGCGGCTGGGTCATGTCAGGCACTCCGTTTCAGGTCGCTGGCCTGCGCGCGCGGCAGGCGGATGAGGAATCGCGTGCCGCGCCCCGGCTCGGAGGCGACGCGGATGCTGCCGCCGTGGTCCTGGACGATCTTGTAGCTGATCGACAGGCCCAGGCCGGTGCCCTGGCCCGGCGGCTTGGTGGTGAAGAAGGGGTCGAAGATGCGCGCCAGCACCTCGGCGGGCATGCCCTTGCCGTTGTCCTGCACCGAGACGTACACCGCCGCCTCGTCGGCCCAGGTCTTCACGTGGATGTGGCCGTAGCCGTCCATGGCCTGGGCGGCGTTGGTGAACAGGTTGAGCAGCACCTGGTTGATCTGCGAGGGCGCGCAGGCGATGGGCGGCAGCTCACCGAGCTGGCGGATGATCTCGGCCTTGTCCTTGATGCTGTTGCGGGCGATCAGCAGCGCGCTCTTCACGCACTCGTTGAGGTCCACCTCCTCGCTCATGGCGCGGTCCAGGCGGGCGAAGTCCTTGAGCCCGCCGACCAGCTCGCCGATCTGCGCCAGGCCGTAGGTGGTGTCGCCGAACAGCTGGTCGAGGTCGCCCAGCAGTTGCTCCAGGGCGGCTTCCGCGCGCACCTGCCCGGCGGTTTGCAGCGCGCGGGCCAGGCGCGCCTCGTCGCAGGCCGCGTCGTTCAGGCAGTCCGCCAGCTCGGCCTGGCTCTCGGCCAGCTGCAGCAGCGGCAGGAGCTGCTCGCGGATCAGCTCCAGGTTGTTGCGCACGTAGCCCAGCGGAGTGTTCAGCTCGTGGGCGACGCCGGCGACCATCTGCCCCAGGGAAGCCATCTTCTCCGACTGCACCAGCTGCGCCTGGGATTCCCGCAGGTCGACCAGGGCCTTGCGCAGCACGCGGTTGCGCTGGGCGATGCGCGCCTCCATGGCCTTGAGCAGGTCGAGCACGGTGCCCAGGCCCAGGTAGGCGCCTTCGCCGTCGACCAGGATGAAGTCCTCGGTGATCGGGTACTTCAGCTGCGCGGTGACCTGCTGCGCCGCCTGCTCCAGGCTCCACTCGATGTCCACCCGCAAGGGGCTTGCGTTCATCATCTCGCTGACCGGGCGGCGGCCCCAGAGGTCGCGGCCGAAGCGCTGCATGAAGATGTCCTGCAGGGTGTAGCGGCTGATCAGCCCCAGCGGGCGGCCCTGCCCGTCCACCACCGGCAGCGAGAGGAAGGCGCGGTGCTCGGCGGTGAGCAGGCGGTCGGCGACGTCGCTGAGGCTCATCTGCGCCTGCAGCGGTTCCACGGCGCGCAGGAGTGCGTGCAGGGCGCTGGTGGTCATCGGCGGACTCCGCTGGCTGAAATGTCCGCCAGTCAATCAGGTCCAGATTGCCATCATGTGACAGCGGTCGCGCGCCACGCATCCTTCACGGGAAGGTCATACGCCGGCAACAAGCCTGCGTCCGACCACCGCCACGCACTGACAAGCCGGGCGCGCGGGTTTATGGTGAAAGCTCGCATCCCAAGGAGAACGCCATGCCCTGGTACGCCTGGTTGATCATCGCCCTCGCCCTGGGCTCCATCCTCGGCGGCCTGTTGCTGCTGCGCGACAGCGCCCGCAAGCTGCCGCTGACCGAGGAGCAGCTCAAGCGCATCCATCAGCGCAACGCCGAAATGGACGCCCAGGACGCCCGCGACGACAAGCGCTGAGCGCAGCCGGCCGCCCCGGCGCCCGAGGTCATTTCCCTCATTCACCGCCGCAGGCATGGATCAGGCAGGGCGAATTGCCTAGACTGCGGCCGGTGGATGGAGGACACGATGCTCAGGAAGCTACTCCCGCTGCTGCCAGGGTTGCTCCTGCTCGGCGGTTTCGCCCTCGGATTCGTCCAACCCCTGGGGCTCTTGATAGGCGCACTCTTCGTCGCCTGGACACTCTACGGCGAACAACGCCTGCCCTGGCTGCTCTGGTGGCCGGTGTGCCTGCTGGCGAGCTTCGCCCTGGCCGCGCACCTGCTGCCCGGCACCCAGTCGTGGACGCTCTGGCCGCCGCGGCAGCTCTCCGCCGACGCCCCGGCCTACGCGCTGCGCCTGTCCTGGGACAAGGCGCTGGCCGGCGTCACCCTGCTCGCCTGGTGGCTGCGCCGGCCGCCGCTGGCAGGGGCCTCGCCGGACTATGCCGGCATCACCGTGGTCGCCACCCTGTTCGCCGTGCCGCTGCTGGCCACCGCCCTGGGCCTGGTGGTGTGGCGGCCGAAATGGCCCGACGGCCTGTGGATCTGGCTATTGGTGAATTTCGCGGTGATCGCCCTGACCGAGGAACTGATCTTCCGCGGCCTGTTGCAGACCTCGCTGGTGGAGCGCCTGGGCGCCCCCGCCGGGATCATTGTCAGCAGCCTGCTGTTCGGCCTGGCGCATCTGCCCTTCAGCGGCCAGTTCGCCGTGGTGGCCGGCATCGCCGGGCTCGGCTACGGCCTGGCGCTGCACTTCAGCGGGCGCATGCTGGTGCCCATCCTCCTGCACGGGGTGGTCAACAGCGTGCACCTGCTGCTGCTGAGCTACCCGCTGCACCTGGGCCTGGGCTGATCAGGCGACCTTGTAGACCAGCAGCAGGGCCTGCTCGGCCAGGTCGTCGAGGGTCATGCTGCCGTCCTGGCGGAACCAGGTCATGGTCCAGGACAGCGCGCCGGTGAGGAAACGCCGCAGGATGAACGGGTCGCCCTCGCAGTAGCCGGCGGCGCGCGCCTCGCCGAGCACGTCCAGCCACATCTGCTCGTAGATGTCGCGCAGGCCGAGGATGTAGGCCTGGCCCTCCGGCGACAGCGAGCGCCACTCGTAGACCAGCACCGCCATGGCCTCGCCGGTGCCGCCCATGATCGATTGCAGCTCGCAGCGGATCAGCGCCAGCAGGCGCTCGCGCAGGTCCTCGGCGTCGGCCAGGGCGGCGCGCATCAGCGCGGTGTTGTAGAGGATGGTCTCCTCCATCACCGAGCGCAGGATTTCGTCCTTGCTCTTGAAGTGGTGGAAGATGCTGCCGGACTGGATGCCCACGGCGCCGGCCAGGTCGCGCACCGTGGTGCGTTCGTAGCCCTTGGCGCGGAACAGGTGGGCGGCGGTCTGCAGCAGCTTGCCGCGGGCGCTCTCCGGGTCGGTGACCTGCCCGTTCGCCACCAGCTCCAGCATCACTTCGCGCGCTTTCTGGTCATCCACGCTCTGCTCTCCCCTCGTCCGCCATCCGGCCACCACTGTTCAGGGCGATTCCATGATCGCCACGCAAGTACTTGTGCATACAGGTGAAATGTATGCCTGCAGCGGCAACCAAGCAAGCGCTTGGCCATCACTTGGTTGGGTTGTCTGGCGCTTATGCCCTCTTTTCAACCAAGCGCTTGCTTGGTAATGTCGAAACATCTCTCGACCGTCACGGGCAGAACAATGACCAAGACCGTACGCATCGGCTGCGCCTCGGCCTTCTGGGGCGACACCTGCAGCGCCGCCGCCCAGCTGGTGAAGGGCGCCGAGCTGGACTACCTGGTGTTCGACTACCTGGCCGAAATCACCCTGTCGATCATGGCCGGCGCGCGCCTGAAGAACCCCGAGGCAGGCTACGCCACCGACTTCGTCGAAGTGCTGGCGCCGCTGCTGGGCGAGATCGCCGGCAAGCGCGTCCGCGTCGTCAGCAATGCCGGCGGGGTCAACCCGCAGGCCTGCGCCAAGGCCCTGGCAGCCGCCTGCGAGAAGGCCGGGGTGCAGCTGAAGATCGCCGTGCTGGAGGGCGACAACCTGCTGCCCCAGGCCGGCGAGCTGGCCAAGGCCGGGACCGTGGAAATGTTCAGCGGCGCCCCGCTGCCGCCGATGTGCGTGTCGATGAACGCCTACCTGGGCGCGCCCGGCATAGTCGAAGCGCTGGCGCTGGGCGCGGACATCGTCATCACCGGCCGCGTGGTGGACAGCGCGGTGGTCAGCGCCGCCCTGGTACACGAGTTCGGCTGGGCCTGGAACGACTACGACAAACTGGCCCAGGCCGCGCTGGCCGGGCACATCATCGAATGCGGCGCGCAGTGCACCGGCGGCAACTTCACCGACTGGGAAAGCGTGCCGGACTACGAGCACATCGGCTTCCCCATCGTCGAAGTGCAGGCCAGCGGCGACTTCGTGGTCACCAAGCCGCAGGGCACCGGCGGCCTGGTCACCCCGCTGAGCGTCGGCGAGCAGATGCTCTACGAGATCGGCGACCCGCGCGCCTACCTGCTGCCCGACGTGGTCTGCGACTTCACCGGCGTGCAACTGCGCCAGGCCGGCGCCGACCGCGTCGCCCTCAGCGGCGCCCGCGGCCTGCCGCCCACCGGCCAGTACAAGGTCAGCGCCACCTACCCCGACGGCTTCCGCTGCACCGCCAGTTGCCTGATCGCCGGCATCGACGCGGTGAAGAAGGCCGAGCGCGTGAGCCGGGCGATCATCGCCAGGACCGAGGAGATGTTCGCCGAACGCGGCTGGGGCCCCTACCGCGAAACCAGCATCGAACTGCTCGGCAGCGAAGCCACCTACGGCCCCCACGGCCGCCGCCAGGACAGCCGCGAGATCGTGGTCAAGCTCGCCGTGCGCCACGCCCGCAAGGAGGCGCTGGTGCTGTTCTCCCGCGAGATCGCCCAGGCCGCCACCGGCATGGCCCCGGGCCTGACCGGCATCGTCGGCGGGCGGCCCACGGTTTACCCGGTGATCCGCCTGTTCTCCTTCCTGGTGGACAAGGCGCGCTGCCAACTGGCGGTGCGCATCGGCGAGGACAGCCATGCCGTCGTCCTGCCACAGCTGGAGCACTTCGACCCGGCGAACCTGGCCGAAGCCGCGCAAGCCCCTACCGCCACCGGCCAGGCCACGGCCAGCGTGCCGCTGGTGAAGCTGGCGGTGGCGCGCTCCGGCGACAAGGGCGACCACAGCAACATCGGCGTGATGGCGCGCAAGCCCGAATACCTGCCGTGGATCGCCGAGGCGCTGAGCGAAGGCGCGGTGGCCGAGTGGATGCAGCACGTGCTGGATCCGCAGCTGGGCCGCGTCAGCCGCTGGTACCTGCCGGCCAGCCACAGCCTGAACTTCCTGCTGGAGCACGCCCTGGGCGGCGGCGGCGTGGCCAGCCTGCGCATCGACCCGCAGGGCAAGGCCTTCGCCCAGCAGTTGCTGGAATTCCCGGTGGCGGTGCCGCAGCACATCGCCGATGAACTCAGCTCTTCTACGACAAGAACGAACGCCTGAGCAGGACGACAAGAACAATGGCATACGACTCGATCTTCAAGCCCGGCCTGTTCGCCGGCCAGACTGTAATCGTCACCGGCGGCGGCAGCGGCATCGGCCGCTGCACCGCCCATGAGCTGGCAGCCCTGGGCGCCCATGTGGTGCTGGTCGGGCGCAAGGCCGAGAAGCTGGAGAAGACCGCCGGCGAAATCGTCGAGGACGGCGGCAGCGCCAGCTGGCACAGCTGCGACATCCGCGACGAGGAGGCGGTGAAGGCGCTGGTGGCGCAGGTGCTCGTCGAGCGCGGGCCGATCCACCACCTGGTCAACAACGCCGGCGGCCAGTACCCCGCGCCGCTGGCCTCGATCAACCTCAAGGGCTTCGAGGCGGTGGTGCGCACCAACCTGGTGGGCGGCTTCCTGATGGCCCGCGAAGTGTTCAACCAGAGCATGAGCAAGACCGGCGGCAGCATCGTCAACATGCTCGCCGACATGTGGGGCGGCATGCCCGGCATGGGCCACTCCGGCGCCGCCCGCGCCGGCATGGAGAACTTCACCAAGACCGCCGCCGTCGAGTGGGGCCACGCCGGGGTGCGGGTCAACGCCGTGGCGCCGGGCTGGATCGCCTCCAGCGGCATGGACACTTACGAGGGCGCGTTCAAGGCGGTGATCCCGACCCTGCGCGAGCACGTGCCACTCAAGCGCATCGGCACCGAGTCGGAAGTGGCCTCCGCCATCGTCTTCCTGCTCTCCCCCGGCGCCGCCTTCATCAGCGGCAACACCATCCGCATCGACGGCGCCGCCAGCCAGGGCAGCCGCGCCTTCCCGCTGAGCAAGGCCAAGCCCGGGCAGAGCCGCTCCTACAACGGCTTCCACCGCGCCTACCTGCCCGACGTGCTGAAGGGCCAGGAGTAAGCCATGCCGCTGATCCAGTCGGAAATCGACACCCAGGGCGAGGACTTCGCCCGCAACCGCGAGGCCATGCTGGCCGCCGTGGCGAGCTTCCGCGAAGTCGAGCAGAAGGTGCTGGACAAGGCCGCCGAGGCCAAACCCAAGTTCGACAAGCGCGGCCAACTGCTGCCGCGCGAACGCCTGAACCTGTTGCTCGACCCCGGCGCGCCCTTCCTCGAACTCTGCTCCCTGGCCGGCTACAAGTTGCACGACGACAAGGACGGCACCCAGGCCGGCGGCGGCATCATCTCCGGCATCGGCTACGTGGCCGGGGTGCGCTGCCTGGTCAGCGCCAGCAACAGCGCGATCAAGGGCGGCACCATCTCGCCCACCGGGCTGAAGAAGACCCTGCGCCTGCAACAGGTGGCGCTGGAGAACAAACTGCCGCTGGTGGCCCTGACCGAGAGCGGCGGCGCCAACCTCAACTACGCGGCGGAAATCTTCGTCGAGGGCGCCCGCGGCTTCGCCAACCAGGCGCGGCTGTCGGCCGCCGGCATCCCGCAGGTCACCGTGGTGCACGGCTCCAGCACCGCCGGCGGCGCCTACCAGCCGGGGCTGTCGGACTACGTGGTGGTGGTGCGCGGCAAGGCCAAGATGTTCCTCGCCGGCCCGCCGCTGCTCAAGGCCGCCACCGGCGAGGTGGCCACGGACGAGGAACTGGGCGGCGCCGAGCTGCACGCCCAGGTCGCCGGCACCGCCGAGTACCTGGCCGAGAACGACGCCGACGGCGTGCGCCTGGCCCGCGAGATTCTCGCCGCCCTGCCGTGGAACGCCCAGCTGCCGGCGCGCCCGGCAAGGCAGTGGGACGAGCCGCTGTACCCGGCCGAGGAACTGCTCGGGGTGGTCCCGGCGGACGCCCGCAAGCCCTACGACGTGCGCGAGATCATCGCGCGCATCGCCGACGGTTCGCGCTTTCTCGCCTTCAAGAACGAGTTCGACGCCCAGACCGTCTGCGGCCATCTGCACATCGAGGGCCACGCCTGCGGCCTGATCGGCAACAACGGCCCGATCACCCCGCAGGGCGCGGCCAAGGCGGCGCAGTTCATCCAGCTGTGCGAGCAGAGCAATACGCCGATCCTGTTCCTGCACAACACCACCGGCTTCATGGTCGGCACCGAGTCCGAGCGCCTGGGCGTGATCAAGCACGGCTCGAAGATGATCCAGGCGGTGGCCAACGCCACGGTGCCCAAGCTCACCCTCGTCGTCGGCGGCTCCTACGGCGCCGGCAACTACGCCATGTGCGGCCGCGGCCTGGACCCGCGCTTCATCTTCGCCTGGCCCAACAGCCGCACCGCGGTGATGGGCGGCGCCCAGGCCGGCAAGGTGCTGCGCATCGTCACCGAGGAAAAGCACGCCAAGGAGGGCAAGGAAGCCGACGCGAAGATGCTCGACATGCTCGAACAGATGACCGCGCAGAAGCTCGACGCCCAGTCCACCGCGCTCTACGGCACCGCCAGCCTGTGGGACGACGGGCTGATCGACCCGCGCGACAGCCGCCGGCTGCTGGGCTATCTGCTGGACATCTGCGCGGAGGCGGCGGTACGACCGCTGAAGGGCAACAGTTTCGGGGTAGCGAGGTTCTGACCTGATACAGGCTCCCTCTCCCTGAAGGGAGAGGGAGCCAAAGCAACCCGGCATGCAACGGACCACCCGGCCACTCCGGACAGCCCCCTCTCCCTTCAGGGAGAGGGTTGGGGAGAGGGCCAGAGGTGGGGAACCAGACAAGGCTCAAGGAGTACAACAAAAATGCTCTTCACCCAGGAACACGAAGAACTCCGCCGCACCGTCCGCAACTTCGTCGACAAGGAGATCAACCCCTACGTCGACCAATGGGAAAAGGACGGCCGCTTCCCCATCCACGAAGTGTTCAAGAAGGCCGGCGCCCTCGGCCTGCTGGGCATCTCCAAGCCGGAGAAATTCGGCGGCATGGGCCTGGACTACAGCTACTCGGTGGTCGCCGCCGAAGAGTTCGGCACCATCCACTGCGGCGGCGTGCCCATGTCCATCGGCGTGCAGACCGACATGTGCACCCCGGCCCTGGCCCGCTTCGGCTCCGACGAGCTGCGCGAGGAGTTCCTGCGCCCGGCCATCGCCGGCGAGATGGTCGGCTGCATCGGCGTCTCCGAGGTCGGCGCCGGCTCCGACGTGGCCGGGCTGAAGACCACCGCGCGCAAGGATGGCGACGACTACGTGATCAACGGCAGCAAGATGTGGATCACCAACTCGCCGTCGGCCGACTTCATCTGCCTGCTGGCCAACACCTCCGACGACAAGCCCCACGTCAACAAGTCGCTGATCATGGTGCCGATGAAAAGCAAGGGCATCAGCGTCAGCCCGCACCTGGACAAGCTCGGCATGCGCAGCTCGGAGACCGCCCAGGTGTTCTTCGACGACGTGCGCGTGCCGCAGCGCAACCGCATCGGCGCCGAGGGCGCGGGCTTCATGATGCAGATGCTGCAGTTCCAGGAGGAGCGCCTGTTCGGCGCGGCCAGCGGGATCAAGGGCATGGAGTACTGCGTCAACGCCACCATCGACTACTGCAAGGAGCGCAAGACCTTCGGCCAGGCGTTGATCGACAACCAGGTCATCCACTTCCGCATGGCCGAGCTGATGACCGAGATCGAGTGCCTGCGCGCCCTCACCTACCAGGCCACCGAACAGTACATCCGCGGCAGGGACGTGACGCGCCTGGCCTCCATGGCCAAGCTCAAGGTCGGCCGCCTGGCCCGCGAGGTCACCGACGCCTGCCTGCAGTACTGGGGCGGCCAGGGCTTCATGTGGGAGAACCCGATCTCCCGCGCCTACCGCGACACCCGCCTGGTGTCCATCGGCGGCGGCGCCGACGAGATCATGCTCGGCATCATCTGCAAGCTGATGGGCACCCTGCCGGGCAAGAAGAAGGGCTGAGAGCGGCGGCAGGCGGCAGGCTACAGGCGATGCGTCGCCCTGGCCTGAAGCCTGAAGCCTGAAGCCTGAAGCGATCGTATGAGGATTTCCGGCATGAACGAATTGCCGAACTGCGAAACCCTGCTGCTGGAACGCGAAGGCGGCGTGCTGCACGTCACCCTCGACCGCCCGGACAGCCGCAACGCCATGAGCCTGGCCATGGTCGGCGAACTGCGCGCGGTGCTGGCCGCGGTGCGCGACCAACGCGAAGTGCGCGCCATCGTCCTGCGCGGCGCCGGCGGGCACTTCTGCGCCGGCGGCGACATCAAGGACATGGCCGGCGCCCGCGCCGCCGGCCCGGACGCCTACGCCGCGCTGAACCGCGCCTTCGGCGCCCTGCTGGAAGAGGCCCAGGCGCAGCCGCAGGTGCTGGTCGCGGTGCTGGAAGGCGCGGTGCTCGGCGGCGGCTTCGGCCTGGCCTGCGTGTCCGACATCGCCATCGCCGCCGACGGCGCCCAGTTCGGCCTGCCGGAAACCAGCCTTGGCGTGCTGCCGGCGCAGATCGCCCCCTTCGTGGTCAAGCGCATCGGCCTGACCCAGGCCCGCCGCCTGACGCTCACTGCCGCCCGCTTCGACGGCCGCGAGGCGCTGCGCCTGGGCCTGGTGCACTTCAGCGAAACCAGCGCCGATGCGCTCGGCCAGCGCCTGGCGGAATGCCTGGAGCAGGTGCGCCGCTGCGCCCCCGGCGCCAACGCGCAGACCAAGGCGCTGCTGCTGGCCAGCGAGACCGAGGCCCTGGGCCCGCTGCTGGACGAGGCCGCAAAACAGTTCGCCGCTGCCGTGACCGGCGCGGAAGGCGCCGAAGGCACCCTGGCCTTCGTGCAGAAACGCAAACCGCAGTGGGCGCAGTAGCCGCCGTCCGCAACAGACAGCCCCCTCTCCCTTCAGGGAGAGGGTTGGGGAGAGGGAAACCAGCATGCCCAGCTTCGACAAGATCCTCATCGCCAACCGCGGCGAGATCGCCTGCCGGGTGATCCGCACCGCCCAGGCCCTGGGCTACCGCACGGTGGCGGTGTACAGCGAGGCCGACGCCGAGGCGCGCCACGTGCAGTTGGCCGACGAGGCCGTGTGCATCGGCCCGGCGTCGGTCGGCCAGTCCTACCTGAAGGCTGCGGCCATCCTCGACGCAGCTCAGCGCACCGGCGCCGGCGCCGTGCATCCGGGCTACGGCTTCCTCTCGGAGAACGCCGGGTTCGCCCGCGCCTGCGAGGCCGCCGGCATCGTCTTCATCGGCCCCGGCGTGGAAGCCATCCACCTGATGGGCAGCAAGCGCCTGTCCAAGCTGGCCATGCTCGAAGCCGGCGTGCCCTGCATCCCCGGCTACGAAGGCGCCGAGCAGGACGACGCCACCCTGGCCCGCGAGGCCGAGCGCATCGGCTACCCGCTGATGATCAAGGCCAGCGCCGGCGGCGGCGGCCGCGGCATGCGCCTGGTGCAGGCGGCCAACGAGCTGGCCGCGCAGCTGCGCACCGCGCGCTCCGAGGCGCTGAACGCCTTCGGCAGCGACGAGCTGATTCTGGAGAAGGCGGTGATCCGCCCGCGCCACGTGGAAATCCAGGTATTCGGCGACCAGCACGGCAACCTCGTCTACCTCGGCGAGCGCGACTGCTCGGTGCAGCGCCGCCACCAGAAGGTCATCGAAGAAGCGCCCTGCCCCGTGCTGAGCGCCGAACTGCGCCAGGCCATGGGCGAGGCGGCGGTGAAGGCGGCGGCGCGGGTGAACTACGTCGGCGCCGGCACCGTGGAGTTCCTGCTGGATGCCAGCGGCGCCTTCTACTTCCTGGAGATGAACACCCGCCTGCAGGTCGAGCACCCGGTCACCGAACTGGTCACCGGCCAGGACCTGGTGGCCTGGCAGATCCGCGTGGCCGAGGGCCAGCCGCTGCCGCTGAAGCAGGAGGAAATCCAGCTGCGCGGCCACGCCATCGAGGTGCGCCTGTACGCCGAGGACGCCGGCAACGGCTTCCTGCCGCAGACCGGCGAAGTGCTGCGCTGGGAGCCGCCACTGCTGGACGGCATCCGCATCGACCACGGCCTGGTGGAAGGCCAGACGGTGACGCCCTTCTACGACCCCATGCTGGCCAAGGTGATCGCCTACGGCGCCACCCGCGACGAGGCCCGGCGCAAGCTGGTGCGCGCCGTGGAGGATTGCGTGCTGCTCGGCGTGAAGGCCAACCAGCGCTTCCTCGCCAACCTGCTCCGGCACCCCGAATTCGCCGCCGGCAACGCCACCACGGCGTTCATCGCCGAACACTTCGCCGACGACTCCAGCCTGCGCCCGCAGGCGCCACAGCCCGCCGAACTGGCCCTGGCCGCCGCCCTGCTCTACCAGGCCTCGGCCAGCGCCCGCGCGCACCAGGGCGGCCTGGCCGGCTGGCGCAACGCCGGCAGCCTGCCCTGGCGCTACCAGCTGCACGACGGCGAACAGAAACACGCGGTGGAACTGGACGTGCTGGAACCCGGCGCGCAGCCCAAGCTGCTGGCCTACATCGGCGAATCGGTGGTGGCGCTGAGCCTGATCGCCATCGACGAGCGCTGGGTGGTCGCCGAGGTCAACGGCATCCGCCGACGCATCGCCCACCATACCCAGGGCGAGCGCGTCTGGCTGTATGGCGCCGACGGCAACCTGGAACTGCGCGACGTCACCCACGAGCCCGCCGGCGTCCAGGGCGGCGCGGCGTCGGGTACGGTCAAGGCGCCGATGGACGGCGCCATCGTCGACGTGCTGGTCAGCGAAGGCGCGCGGGTCAGCAAGGGCCAACTGCTGCTCGTGCTGGAGGCGATGAAGATGGAACATCCGCTCAAGGCCGGGGTCGACGGCATTATCCGCCGCATCCAGGTGAGCAAGGGCGAACAGGTCAAGAGCCGCCAGTTGCTGGTGGAGGTGGAGGCCGAAGACGCCTGAAACGCTTTTCGTAGGAGCGAGCTTGCTCGCGAAGGGGGTTCTGCTGGTGGCTTCGGTGCAAAGCCTGAAGAGCGCCCTCTCCCTAACCCTCTCCCTGAAGGGAGAGGGGACCGTTGGGCAGATGCTGATAGTTCGACGTTAGCCGGCTAGCACAGTGATTACCGACTGAAACCATACCTTCTCTCGGCACGAACAAGCCCCCTCTCCCTTCAGGGAGAGGGCTGGGGAGAGGGTACGGAGTCCACCGAAAACACCGCAGCTACCGGGAAACCCCATTCGCGAGCAAGCTCGCTCCTACAAGAAGTGCAGTCCGAACACAACAAGAACACGGAGCCGAACCATGTCCCTGAACGCCAAGACCCTCTTCATCACCGGCGCCAGCCGCGGCATCGGCCGCGAGATCGCCCTGCGCGCCGCGCGTGACGGCGCCAATATCGTGATCGCGGCGAAAAGCGCCGAACCCCATCCGAAGCTCGCCGGCACCATCTTCAGCGTCGCCGAGGAAGTCGAGGCCGCCGGCGGCAAGGCCCTGGCCCTGCAGCTGGACGTGCGCGACGAGAACGCCGTGCGCGAGGCCATGGCCCGCGCCGCCGAGCACTTCGGCGGCATCGACGGGCTGGTCAACAACGCCGGCGCCATCAAGCTGGTGGGCGTGGAGCGCCTGGAGCCCAAGCGCTTCGACCTGATGTACCAGATCAACACCCGCGCGGTGATGGTCTGCAGCCAGGCCGCCCTGCCCTACCTGAAGCAGAGCCAGGGCCACATCCTCAGCCTGTCGCCGCCGCTGAACCTGGCCGAAAAATGGTTCGCCCAGCACGGCCCCTACACGGTCACCAAGTACGGCATGAGCATGCTCACCCTCGGCATGCACCAGGAGTTCGGGAAGTACGGCATCAGCGTCAACGCCCTGTGGCCGAAGACCATGATCGCCACCGCTGCCATCGAGTTCGAGCTGGGCAGCCGCGACGCCTTCAAGCGCGCCCGCACCCCGGCGATCATGGCCGACGCCGCCCACGCCATCCTCGACAGCACGGGCCGCAGCATCAGCGGGCGCCTGCTGATCGACGAGGAAATCCTCCGTGAACAGGGCCAGACCGACTTCGAGCAATATCGCTTCGATCCGCAGGGCGGCCCGCTGGTGCCGGATCTGTTTCTGGACTAAAGGCTGGAGGCGTCGCAGCTTTTGACTGCCAGCTTCCGGCTTCAAGCTTCCAGCTCCCCTTGACCCAACTGCCCCCCGCAAAACGCGCCAGAGTCATAGCCCCAGCCTCGCCAGCGCCCTAGAGTCGAACGGGCGTGCACACGCCAGACAACAACGACAACAAGGGCCCGCGTCAATGAGCCATGCCGACCTGATCACCCCCACCCGCTTCATCGCCCACCTGCCCGCCACCCTCGGGCGCGTGCCGCGCATGCTGCGCGGGCTCTACTACACCGGCATCCGCAACCGCGAGAAGAACCTGTCCCTGGGCTGGGCCCTGGAGCGCGCGGCGCGCCTGTACCCGGACGCCCCGGCCCTGCTGGAAGGCCAGCGGCGCCTGTCCTACGCCCTGTTCAACGGCTGGGCCAACCGCCTGGCCCACGCCTTCCAGGCCGAGGGCGTGAAGCACGGCAGCGTGGTCGCGGTGATGCTGGAGAACCGCGCCGAACTGCTGGTGACCCTCGCCGCCCTGGCCAAGCTCGGCGCCGTGGGCGCGCTGATCAACACCACCCAGCGCGGCCAGGTGCTGGCCCACAGCCTGAACCTGGTCGGCCCCGGCCACTTCGTGGTCGGCGAGGAACTGCGCGAGGCCTTCGACGAAGTCCGCGCCAACCTGCAAGGCGGCGCCGAACGCCTGTACTGGGTGGCCGACGACGATACCCTGCGCGACCCCGGCCAGGCCCCGGCGGGCTGGGCCAACCTGATGCGCCTGGCCCAGGCCCAAAGCTCCGACAACCTGGCGGAAACCGCCCAGGTGCGCCTGAAGGACGCCTGCTTCTACATCTACACCTCCGGCACCACCGGCCTGCCGAAGGCCTCGATCATGAGCCACGGGCGCTGGATCAAGGCCTACGGCGGCTTCGGCCACTCCGGCCTGGGCCTGAGCCGCGAAGACGTGCTCTACCTGACCCTGCCCTGCTACCACAACAACGCCGTCACCGTGTGCTGGAGCGCGGTGCTGGCTGGCGGCGCGGCCATCGCCCTGCGCCGCAAGTTCTCCGCCAAGGCCTTCTGGAAGGACGTGCGCCATTACAACGCGACCTGTTTCGGCTATATCGGCGAACTGTGCCGCTACCTGCTCAACCAGCCGCCCTGCGAGGAAGAGCGCGACAACAGCCTGACCTGCATGATCGGCAACGGCCTGCGCCCGTCCATCTGGGGCGAGTTCAAGAACCGCTTCGGCATCGAGCGGATCACCGAGTTCTATGCCGCCAGCGAAGGCAACATCGGCTTCACCAACGTCTTCAACTTCGACAACACCGTGGGCTTCTCCCCGGCCACCTACGCCATCGTCCGCTACGACCTGGAAAACGACCGGCCGCTGCGCGACGCCAAGGGCTTCATGGAGAAGGTCGGCAAGGGCGAGTCGGGCCTGCTGATCAGCGAGATCAGCGACAAGTGGCCGTTCGACGGCTACACCGACCCGGCCAAGACCCAGGCGGTGATCTACCGCGACGTGTTCAAGAAGGGCGACGCCTGGTTCAACACCGGCGACCTGATGCGCGACCTGGGCTTCAAGCACACCCAGTTCGTCGACCGCCTGGGCGACACCTTCCGCTGGAAGGGCGAGAACGTCTCCACCACCGAGGTGGAAAACGTCCTCGGCGCCTTCCCCGGCGTGGAAGACGCGGTGGTCTACGGCGTGGAAATCCCCGGCACCGACGGCCGCTGCGGCATGGCCGCGCTACGCCTGGCGCCCGGCCAGGCGCTGGACGGCAAGGCACTGGCCGAACACCTGGACCGCGAGCTGCCGGCCTATGCCGTGCCGCTGTTCCTGCGGCTTCTGCAGCAGGTGGAGACCACGGGGACCTTCAAGTACAAGAAGGCCGACCTGAAGAGCGCCGGGTTCGATCCGCGGCAGGTTGGCGAGGCGCTGTTCGTGCGGTTGCCGGGCGAGGTGGATTATCGGCCGCTGGATGAGGGGGTGTTCGGGGCCATCCAGCGCGGGGAACATCGGTTCTGACGGGCTTTCCGTAGGGGCGAGCTTGCTCGCGAAGGGGGGCTGCGGGTGGCTTCGGTGCTGGGCCTGAAGAGCGCCCTCTCCCTAACCCTCTCCCTGAAGGGAGAGGGGACCGTTCGGAGTGCTTGGATATTCCTGAGTCAGCCGGACGTTACGGCATCCGGCTGAAACCATACCTTCAGCCGGCACGAACAAGCCCCCTCTCCCTTCAGGGAGAGGGCTGGGGAGAGGGTACGGAGTCCAGCGAAAGCACCGCAGCTACAGGGAAACTCCATTCGCGAGCAAGCTCGCTCCTACGAAGAGCCCCCCGACTCAATTGCGAAACTGAAACTGCACCTCCGCCCCACGAATCTCCGAATGCCAGCTGTCGTCACTGGGATCGCTACGCTCCCCGCGCTCCCGCTGGATCAACCGGCCACCCACCTGGAACGGGCTCTCCTTCTCCTCGAACATCGGCGGCAGCAGCGGCTTGTCCAGGTCCTCGCGCAGGGCGCGGCCCGGTTCCAGGCCGTGCAGCACGTCCCTGGGCAAGCGCAGGTCGAGCTTGGAGGGCGGCAGCGGCTTGTTCACGCTGGGCTCGGCGGCTTTCTTCGGCTTGGCGTCGGCCACCGGCAGGCGCTCGGGGGCCAGGGGCTTGCCCAGTTCCGCCTTGGGCGCGGCCGGCTTCGCGCTGGCGGCGGGCGCCGGCCTGGGCGCGGGTTCGGGCGGCGGGGCCTTTTCCGCCGGGGCGGCGGGCGCCACCGCGGGCGCCCCGGCCTTGGCCGGTGGCGTCTTGTCGGCATCGCCGCAGGCGCTCAGCAACAGCGGCAGGAGGGTCAGCAGAACGAAGCGTCGCAACATCACGGGGCAGGCAAATGGCCAGAGGCGCGCCATCCTCGCCTTAGTTGATCTGTAAGACAAGAGGCTCGGATCAATCCGAAGGCAATTCCGATGGACGCGCTCAGGCTCTCAAGGGCGGGCCTCCAGGCGCCGCAGCTCGGCGTCGATATCCAAGCGCGGATAACGCCGCTGCAGGTCCTCGCGCAGGCTCGCGGCGGCCGCCTGGTCGCCCTGCCGCCGCAGCTCGGCCAGGCGCCGCAGGCTGGCCTGCGGTTCCGCCGGGGCCGGCTCGGCGCTGCGCTTGGCCATGGGCGCTGCCGCGTCGGCGGCTACCGCGCTTTCCGCCATCTGCTTGCGCTGTTCCAGCTGCGGCGCCGGCGCCGCGGCGGGGACGGCTGGCGCCGAATACAGCGCCGGGGCGGCCTGGCGGGCGGAGCGGGCCATGGATTCGGCCTTGGGCGCCGGGACCATGGCCGGCGCGACGGCGTCGTAGCGCGGGGCTTCCTCGAAGGTGCGCAAGGCCAGGCTCAGGCCGATGCCCAGGGTCGCCACCCCGGCCAGGGCCACCGACCAGCGCTGTGGCCGGCCGAACAGCCAGCGGCCCAGGCGTTGCCAGGCACTCGCGCGCGGCTGCACGGCGGCGCGGGCCGCGGCCAGGATGCGGGCGTCCAGCTGCGCCGGGGGCTGCTCGCCGCCGTGCCGGCGGAAATGCTCGAGCAGCTCGGCTTCCTCGGCGTCCGGCCGCTGCGGATGGCGGGTCATGGGGCTACCTCCTGGGTCGCCGCCGGGTCGGCGAGCAACCGGCGCAGTTTCTGCAACGCGTAGCGCAAGCGGCTCTTCACCGTCTCGGCGGGCGTGCGGGTCAGTTCGGCGATCTCCTGCAGCTCCAGGTCGCCGTGGGCGCGCAGCAGGAACACTTCGCGCTGCTCGCCGGGCAATGCCTCCAGGGCCTGCTGCAGGCGCTCGCGGTCGCGGCTCAGGCTCAGCTGCCGCAGCGGGTCCTCGGCCTCGCCGGGCAGCGCCTCGCCGTGCAACTGCTCGTCGAAGGCCTCGTGCTGCGCGCTGCGCCGGCCGTTGCGCCGCCAGTGGTCGATCAGCCGGTTGCGGGCGATCCGGTACAGCCAGGTGCGAAAGCTGGCCCGGCCCTCGGGCTCGCTGTCGCTGCGGATCAGGCTCAGCCAGGTTTCCTGGAACACTTCCTCGGCCTGGGCAACGTCGCCGCCCAGGCCGCAGAGGAAGCGGTACAGGCCCAGGCGATGGCGCGCGTAGAGCGTGGCGAAGGCCTCGGCATCGCCTTTGCGGTAGCGCCGCAGCAGCGCGGCGTCGTCTTCGTCCGTGGTCAAGTCAGGGGTTCCGTGCCAAGGGGGTTTGCAGGCTGCGCGCCAGCTCGACGAGTTGGAGGAACTCGCCGCGCAGGCCGAACGGGTCGTCGCCGCGCGCGCTTCGGGCCAGGGCCAGAGTATCGCCCAGGTCGAAGCCGCCGGTGTAGCGCGCGCCGTCGAGCTGCTGGGCGAAGGCCGCCACCGCCGCGGCGAAGCGCAGGTCGTCGCTGGCCCGGGCCAGATCGGTAGCGCCGGTTGTGGCTATCGGGCGTTCGACAAGCTGGCTGGGCCCGCCCTCCGGCTTCTGCCAGCGCACCCGCAGCCAGGCCAGTTCGTCGCCCTTGTCGGCGGGCCTGGCCTCGACCTGGTAGCGCAGCGGCTCGAGCCAGCCCTTCTGCCCTTTCGGGACGATTTCGTAGAGCGCGGTGACCGTATGCCCGGCGCCGATCTCACCGGCGTCGACCTGGTCGTTGTTGAAGTCCTCGCGTTTCAGCGCGCGGTTCTCGTAGCCCAGCAGGCGGTACTCGCTGACCTGCGCGGGGTTGAATTCCAGCTGCAGCTTCACGTTCTTCGCCAGCACCGCGAGGGTCGAGCCGAGTTGTTCCACCAGCACCTTGCGCGCCTCGCGCAGGTTGTCGATGTAGGCGTAGTTGCCGTCGCCGGCGTCGGCCAGTTGTTCCATCAGGCGCTCGTTGTAGTTGTCCACACCGAAGCCCAGGGTGGTCAGCGACACCCCGCTGCGGCGCTTCTCGGCGGCCATGGCCTTGAGGCTATCGAAGTCGCTGACGCCGACGTTGAAGTCGCCATCGGTGGCCAGCAGGATGCGGTTGATGCCCTTGTCGATGAAGCCCTGCTGCGCCATGCGGTAGGCCAGTTCGATGCCTGCCGCGCCAGCGGTGGAGCCGCCGGCCTGCAATTGCTCGATGGCCGCGCGGATCTTCGCCTTGTCCTTGCCCGAGGTGGGTTCCAGCACCACCCGCGAGTCGCCGGCATAGACCACCAGCGACACCTTGTCCTGCGGCCGCAACTGGTCCACCAGCAGCTTGAGGGTGCCCTTCACCAGCGGCAGGCCCTCGCGGCGGTCCATGGAGCCGGAGACGTCCACCAGGAACACCAGGTTGGCCGGCGGCAGTTGCTCGACGCTGCGCTCCGAAGCCTTGATGCCGATGCGCAGCAGCCGGGTGTGCGGGTTCCACGGCGTGGGCGCCAGCTCGGTGGTGATGCCGAAGGGGCTGTCGTCGCTGGGCGGCGCGTAGGCATAGGGGAAGTAGTTGAGCATCTCTTCCAGGCGCACCGCGCCCTGGGGCGGCAGGCGGCCCTCGTTGAGCAGGCGGCGGACGTTGGCGTAGCTGCCGGTGTCCACGTCGATGCTGAAGGTCGACACCGGCGCCTCGGCGACGCTGTGTACCGGGTTCTGCGCCAGCTTCTGGTATTGCTCGCGGTCCTGGTCGCGATAGCCGGCCGGCAACGGCTCGGGCGCCACGGGCAGGGCGTAGCTTTCCAGCATCGGCGTGGCAGCACGGCGGGCCTCGCTCTTGGCGGCCAGGTCGGCGCGCGGCGCCTGTTTCGCCATCGAAGGCTGGGCGGCCTGTTGCTGGGTGGACTGGCCACAACCGCCCACGGCCAGCAGCAGGCCGATGGCGAGGGGACGGAAGGCGGAAGCGGGAAGGAACATGGCGGCGGCCTCGGTGAAGGAGTCAAACCTTCAGACGAGGCCGTCAGCCAAAACGGGTTAAGCATCAACCCTATTCAACCCCAGGTGTTTCAGGCAGCGATCTGCTCCTCCTGGCACAGCTGGCAGGCCAGCATGCCGAGGGTCATGATCGCCCGCTCCGCCTCGCGGTTCCACGGGATGCCGCAGGTCAGGCGCAGGCAGTTGTTGAACTGCTCGGTGTTGCTGAAGATCAGCCCCGGGGCGATGCTGATGCCCTGCTCCAGCGCGCGCACGTGCAGTTCCTTGGTGTTCACCTTGGCCGGCAGGCTGACCCAGAGGATGAAGCCGCCCTTGGGCCGGGTCATCTGCGTGCCCTCCGGGAAGTACTGCTGCACCGCCAGCTGGTAGGCGGTCATGTTCTTGCGGTACTCCTGGCGGATGTAGCGCAGGTGGCGGTCGTAGCCGCCGTTCTCCAGGTAGGCGGCCACGCCCATCTGCGTCACTGTGCATGCCGAATGCGTGGTGAAGGTCTGCAGGCGGCGGATTTCCTCCTGGTAGCGCTCGGCGATGATCCAGCCGATGCGCACCCCCGGCGAGATGGTCTTGGAGAAGCTCGAGCAGTACACCACCCTGCCCTCGCGGTCGTGGGCCTTGAGTGACTTGGTCTGGCCCTCGTCGAACATCAGCTCGCCGTAGATGTCGTCCTCGATCACCCCGATGTTGTGCTCGGAAGTGAGCTTGAGCAGTTGCTTCTGGCGCTCCTCGGGGATGGTCCCGCCCAGCGGGTTGGACAGCCGCGCGGTCAGCACCAGGGCCTTGATCGGCCACTGGTTGGCGGCCAGCTGCAGGGCTTCCAGGCTGATGCCGGTGAGCGGGTCGCTGGGGATCTCGATGACCTTCAGGCCGAGGATGTCGGCCAGTTGCAGCAGGCCGTAGTAGCTGGGCGATTCGGTGGCGATCAGGTCGCCGGGGCGGGTCATCACCCGCAGCGCCATGTGGATGGCGTCCACGCAGCCGTGGGTAATGGTCACCTGGCTGGGATCGACCACCACGCCGGCGTCGCGCATGCGGATCGCCACCTGGCGGCGCAGCGGCTCGTAGCCGGGGCTGAACATGTAGCTGAAGGCCCGCGGGCTGGAGAAGCGGGTGACCTTGGCCAGTTGCTGGTGCAGCGCGCGCACCGGCAGGTAGTCCACGTGGGGCACCGCCGCGCCCAGGGGGAACACGCCCTCGCGGCGCGCCTCGGCCAGCACCTGGTTGATGATGCTGCTGCGGGTCACCAGGCCCGGGCGCTCGACCCGCGCGATGTCCGGGGTCGAGGCGGTCAGCGCCGGGGTGTGATGCACGTAGAAGCCGGACTGCGGGCGCGCGCGGATCAGCCCCTGGTCCTCCAGGGTGGCGTAGGCCTGCAGCACGGTGGCGTGGCTGACGTTGAGCTGGGTGCTCAGCTTGCGTACCGAGGGCACGCGCTCGCCCGGCTGGTAGACGCCGCGGCGGATGTCCTCGGCGAGTTGCTGGGCGATGCGTTGGTACAGAAGCAGATTGCTCATGGCGGCGATCCCTCGGGCATTGGACCGAAACAGTAGCCAAAAACTCGAAACTGTTCCAGAACAGTAGCAGGGAAACATGCCGATACAGCCCGCCGCCGATGATCGGCGCAGGCCGCGCGCCAGAGCGCCTCAGAACTCCCCGAGCCAGTCCAGCATGCCGGCGATCACCAGTTGCGCGTCGTTGGTCACGCCCAGCTTCCTCATGGCGTTGCGCTTGTGGGTGCTGATGGTGGAAACGCTGCGGCTGGTGCGCTCGGCGATCTCGCCGACCGTGGCGCCATGGGACAGGCGGAGCAGGATGTCGATCTCGGTGGGGCTCAGCGGCTGGCCGGTATGGCGCTGCGGGCGCAGGGTGGGGTCGGTGTAGGCCAGCCCCTGGCGAATCCGCGTCACCGCCTCGTCCAGTACCGACAACGGGCTGCGCTTGCAGACATAGGCGCTGGCGCCGCACTTGAGCGAGGCCCGCGCCATCAGCGGCGCCCCCGATACCGAGTAGACCAGCACCTTGAGCTGCGGGTAGTTGCGCTGCAGCCATTCGAGCAAGTGCACGCCATCGCGCCCGCGCGAGCCGGGCAAGGCCATCTCGGTGATCAGCAGATCGAGGTCGGGGCGTTCGCTCAACTGGCGCAGCAGCGAATCTGTATCGGTGACCCAGTCCAGCACCTGCACCTGGCTCTGGTCGGCCAGGTAGCGCTGCAACCCCCAGCCGGTCAGCGGCTGGGCATCGGCGACGAGGGCTTTGAGAGTTTCACGTTTGAAGGGCATTGCGGGTTCCTGCTGGCGGACGCCCCGGAGTGGGGTGGTCCCATCGGCGTATTTTCGCCAAGGCGACCCTCGAACAGCTTCGAGATGCCACCCTGCCAACAGGTTAGCAGCGCCGGGCCGGCCCGCCCGGCGCCAGGGGCTCAGCGCTGGGCGCCGAGCTGGCCCTTGTCGTCGGAGAAGACGATTTCCACGCGGCGGTTCTGCGCGCGGCCCAGGGACGAGGCGTTGTCCGCCACCGGGTAGGCCTCGCCGAAGCCCTGCACCTGGATGCGCTTGGCGTCCACGCCGAGGTCGGTTAGCACGTCGGCCACCGCCTGGGCGCGGTCCCGGGACAACTGCTGGTTCTCCTGCTCGTCGCCCTGGTTGTCGGTGTAGCCCTCGATGCGGATCACCCGCCGCGGGTTGAGCTGGAGGAACTGCACCAGCTTGAGCACGGTGCGGTTGGCGGCGGGCTTGAGGTCGGACTCGCCGCTGTCGAACAGCACGTCGCCGAGGGTCAGCACCAGGCCGCGCTCGGTCTGGTCGGTGGCCAGGCTGACCATCTGCTCTTCCAGCCACTTGCTCTGCTCCTGCACGCTGGCCAGCTTGGCCTCGCGCAGGGCCAGCTGCAGGCGCTCGCGGTCGAGCTGCTGGCGGGCCAGGCGCTCCTGGTTCAGCGCCAGGTTGCTGCGCTCGCGGGCGATCTCGCTGTAGCGCTGGCTGAGGTAGGCGTACTGCAGCACGTCGTCGTTGCTGCCCCAGTAGCTGGACAGGCGCTCGGCGCGGGCCAGGGACTCGCCGGCGCGGATCACGTCGCGCGGCGCGCTGTGCAGCACGCCGGTGTCGTCCTTGACCGCCTGGAACTCGCTGCGCGCGCGCTCCAGGGACTGCTCGGCGAGTTGCCCGTGGGTGCAGCCCGCCAGGGCCAGGGCGGCGGCGACCAGGCCGCATGGCATCAACCGGCGCGGGCTCATTTCACTTCCCCCAGCTGGCGGCGCAGGCGCTGGATGCTCTTGCCCTGCTCGGCCAGTTGCGCGGCGCTCTTGCCGGTCAGCACCTTGGCCTCGGCCAGGCGCGCGTCCAGCTCGGCCTGCTCGGCGAGCTGCCGGGCGCGCTTGTTGGCGGCGCCGGCCAGGGCCTCGCGGGCGGCCTGGTACTTGTCCTCGGCCAGCTTGAACTCGGCCACCTCGTCCGTGGCGCCGACCGCCCGGGCCTGGTCCAGGGCTTGCTCGGTCAGGCGCATCTGCTCGTTGGGAAGCGGGTCGTTGGCGCATCCCGCCAGGGCGCACAGCAACAGCCCGGGGAGGGTCATGCTTGGCTTGCTCACGAAATCTTCTCTACTGCGTGGGAGAGGCGGCGGACCGCGCTTGCTCGGCCTGCCAGCGCTGCAGGTTGCGCTGCAACAGGCGCTGCGGTACGCCGGCGGCAATCAATTCTGTCATCTTTTCCTGCAGTTGTCCGCGCAGTTCCGGGCCGTAGCAGGGCGAGGCGTGGGCCAGGGTCAGGTACAGCCCTTCGCTGGAGATCGGCGGCTCCAGCGGCTGCAGGCGCTGCTGCAGGCCCAGCCGGGCCGCCGTGGCCAGGCCGGGGAAGCGCTCGTAGAGCACGTAGTCGGTGCGCCCCAGGGCCAGCTTCTGGAAGGCCTGGGCCACACTGGGCACCTCTTCCAGGGTCAGCTGCTGCTCGGCGAAGTCGTCGAAGGCGGCGCCGAAGCTGTTGTTCACCAGGGTGCCGCCCTTGTGGCCGCGCAGGTCTTCCCAGCGGGCGTAGGGGAAGCCTTCGCCCTTGTGCACCCAGACCACGTTGTCGGTGCTGAGGAAGGCCGGGCGGATGTAGTCCATGATCGCCTCGCGCTCGGGCGTGAGGAAGGCGCCGGCGAGCAGGTCGACGCGGCCCAGGCGCGCCTCTTCCTGGGCGCGGGCCCAGGAGCCGGTGTAGCGCACGCGGATGCTCACGCCCATGGACTTGCCCAGTTGCTCCAGCAGCTCGGCGCTGGCCCCGACCAGGCGCTCCGGCTGGGCGGGGTCGCGCCAGAGGAACGGCGGGTATTCCGGGTTGCCGCTGGCCACCAGCACCGAACACTGGCTGCTCTGGGCGTGGGCATACAGCGCCAGCAGGCCGACCATGGCCAGCAGGACGCGGCTGCGCCTGATCATGCGCGGTCCTCGCGAACCGGCGAAAGGGAGGGCGGTGCGTATGACGACGACATGCTAGCTTCTGTAAGAAAAAGTTCTGAGCGAAGGGTCAGACTAGGCGAATTCGGACGCCAGTGCAGCATGTCACTGTTCAGGTGGATACGCCAAGCCGGGAACCGTCGCGTTCCCTTCCCGCCCCTCGATTTCCGCTCCCACGGTCACAAGGATCACCGATGAAGAAAGTCCTGCTCGCCCTCGTCCTGCTGCTGGCCGCCGGCGCCGGCGTGCTCTACGCCTTCCCTTCCACCCTGCTGGCCAGCGCCCAGTTCGTCGAGCGCACCCGCGCCGGCCTGGACGAGCAGAGCGTGCGCGTCGACGGCCTGGACATCCGCTACTACGAGGGTGGCCCGCGCGAGGCGGAGACCGTCCTGCTGGTCCACGGCTTCGGCGCCGACAAGGACAACTGGCCGCGCTTCGCCCGCTTCCTGACCTCGCGCTACCACGTGCTCATCCCCGACCTGCCCGGCTTCGGCGAAAGCAGCCAGCCCCAGGCCATCAGCTACGACGTCGGCACCCAGGCCGAGCGCCTGGTGGACTTCGCCAAGGCCCTGGGCATCGGCCGCCTGCACCTGGTGGGCAACTCCATGGGCGGGCAGATAGTCGCGCTGATGGCCGCGCGGCATCCGGACATGGCCTTCTCCGTGGGCCTGTTCGACAACGCCGGGATCATGGCCCCGCAGCAGAGCGAGCTGTTCAGGCGCGTGCTCGGCGGGCAGTCCAACCCGCTGGTGCTGAGCCGCCCCGAGGACTTTTCCGGGCTGATGGACTTCGTCTTCTACCAGCGCCCGCCGATGCCCGAGCGCCTGCAACTGTACCTGGGCGAGCGCGGCGTGCAGCGCAGCCAGCTCAACGCCTACATCTTCGGCCAGCTGCGCGAGCGCTACATCCCGCTGGAGCCGGAGCTGCCGAAGATCACCGCGCCCACCCTGCTGCTGTGGGGCGACCGCGACCGCGTGCTGGACGTTTCCAGCATCGAGGTGATGAAGCCGCTGCTCAGGCATCCCAGCGTGGCCATCCTGCGCGACTGCGGCCACGTGCCGATGATCGAGCGCCCGGAAGAGACCGCCAACCGCTACCTGGACTTCCTCGAACAGGCCAGGGCCCAGCGCACCGCGATTCGCTGAAGCCGGAATGCAGAACCGGCGCCTGGGCGCCGGTTCTGTGCGGAGCGAAGATCAGCGCTTAAAGCTGGATCAGACCGGGAATCTGCACGTCCGGATTGACGTCCTGCTCATAGTCCACCCCGGCGATCTCGAAGCCGAACAGGCGCAGGAACTCGGTCTTGTAGCCGGTGAAGTCGGTCAGTTGGTACAGGTTCTCGTTGGTCACCTGGTTCCACAGTTCCTTCACCTTGTCCTGCACGTCCGGCTGCAGCTCCTTGTAGTCGGCGCGCAGGCGGCCGTCGGCGTCCAGGTGCGGCTGGCTGCCGTAGAGGCTGTCGCGGAACAGGCCGTCGACCTGCTCGATGCAACCCTCGTGGGTGCCCTTCTCCTTCATCACCTTGAACAGCAGCGACAGGTACAGCGGCATCATCGGGATGGCCGAGCTGGCCTGGGTGACCACGGCCTTGAGCACCGATACGCGGGCGTCACCACCGCTGGCGGCCAGCTTCTCGCGAATGCCCAGGACCTTCTGGTCCAGGTCCTTCTTGGCGGCGCCGATGGAGCCGTTCCAGTACAGGTCGTGAGTGATCTCTTCGCCCAGGTAGGTGAAGGCGGTGGTCTTGGCGCCATCGGCCAGCACGCCGGCCTCCTGCAGCGCGTCCATCCACATCTGCCAGTCTTCGCCACCCATCACCGCGACGGTGTTGGCGATCTCCTCGGGGGTCGCCGGCTCCATCACGCTTTCCTTGATCACTTCCTTGTCGGTGTCCAGGCCGCGGAAGTTGACGGTCTTGCCCACCGGCTTGAGCACCGAGTTGAAGACTTCGCCGGTCTTCGGATGGGTGCGGCGCGGGGCGGCCAGGCTGTAGACCACCAGGTCGACCTTGCCCAGGTCCTGCCTGATGGTTTCGATGGTGACCTTCTTCACCTCGTCGGAGAAGGCATCGCCGTTGATGCTGCGGGCGTACAGGCCCTTGGCGTGGGCGAACTTCTCGAAGGCCGCCGAGTTGTACCAGCCGGCGGTGCCGGCCTTGGTCTCGCTGCCCGGGCGCTCGAAGAATACGCCCAGGGTGGCGGCGCCGGCGCCGAAGGCGGCGCTGATGCGCGCGGCCAGGCCGTAGCCGGTGGACGAGCCGATCACCAGGACCTTCTTCGGACCGTTGGCGATGGGGCCATGCGCCTCGACGTACTCGATCTGTTCCTTGACGTTGGCTTCGCAGCCGGTCGGATGGGTAGTGACGCAGATGAAGCCACGCACGCGCGGTTTGATGATCATGAAAACCTCGTTTGCCAGGTGCCGTTAGAACAGGTTCAGGTACTGAAGACGTCGCGCATTGTAGATGAGACACCTTCTCTTGGGCGCAACCGGGAGAAGATTCGTGACCAATGGGTCATCCCCTGCGGCGAACACGGGAAACCCGGGGCCGGAAATGAAAGAACCCGCTCCTGGGAGCGGGTTCCTTCGTCAGCGGTTCAGGCTCAGACGGCCTTTTCCAGCTCCGGTACGAGCTCGAACAGATCGCCAACCAGGCCGTAGTCGGCGACCTGGAAGATCGGCGCCTCTTCGTCCTTGTTGATGGCCACGATGACTTTCGAGTCCTTCATGCCCGCCAGGTGCTGGATGGCGCCGGAGATGCCCACGGCGATGTACAGCTGCGGGGCGACGATCTTGCCGGTCTGGCCGACCTGCATGTCGTTCGGCACGAAGCCGGCGTCGACCGCGGCGCGGGAAGCGCCGACGGCGGCGCCCAGCTTGTCGGCCAGGGCGTAGAGGATCTTGAAGTTGTCGCCGTTGCCCATGCCGCGGCCACCGGAGACCACGATCTTGGCGGCGGTCAGTTCCGGACGGTCGGACTTGGCCAGCTCTTCGCCGACGAAGGCGGACTTGCCGGCATCGGCCGGGCCGGATACCTGCTCGACGGCAGCCGAACCGCCTTCGGCGGCGACGGCGTCGAAGCCGGTGGTGCGCACGGTGATGACCTTGACCGGAGCCGAGGACTGCACGGTGGCGATGGCGTTGCCGGCGTAGATCGGGCGCTTGAAGGTGTCGGCGCTGACCACTTCGATGATCTCGGAGATCTGGTCGACGTCCAGCAGCGCGGCGACGCGCGGCAGGTAGTTCTTGCCGTTGGTGGTGGCGGCGGCCAGGATGTGGCTGTAGCCCTTGCCGAGGTCGGCCACCAGTGGAGCGACGTTCTCCGGCAGTTGGTGGGCGTAGGCGGCGTTGTCGGCGACCAGCACCTTGGCAACGCCCGCGATCTTGGCGGCGGCTTCTGCCACGGCGCCGACGTTCTGGCCGGCGACCAGCACGGCGACATCGCCACCGATCTTCTGCGCGGCAGCGACGGTGTTCAGGGTGGCAGCGCCCAGGACGCCGTTGTTGTGCTCAGCGATTACCAGGATAGCCATCAGATTACTTTCGCCTCGTTCTTCAGTTTCTCGACCAGTTCAGCCACGGACTTGACCTTGATGCCGGCGCTGCGGGCAGCCGGAGCTTCCACTTTCAGGGTCTTCACGGTGGAAGCGGTGGAAACGCCGAGGGCGTCCGGGGTCACCACGTCCAGCGGCTTCTTCTTCGCTTTCATGATGTTCGGCAGCGACGCATAGCGCGGCTCGTTCAGGCGCAGGTCGGTGGTGACGATCGCCGGCAGGTTCAGCGCAACGGTCTGCAGGCCGCCGTCGATTTCACGGGTGACGTTGACCTTGTCGCCAGCCACTTCGACCTTGGAGGCGAAGGTGCCCTGGGCGTAGCCGGTCAGCGCGGCCAGCATCTGGCCGGTCTGGTTGTTGTCGCTGTCGATGGCCTGCTTGCCGAGGATGACCAGCTGCGGCTGCTCTTTGTCGACCACGGCCTTCAGGGCCTTGGCGATGGCCAGGGAATTCAGTTCTTCGTTGGTCTCGACCAGGATGGCGCGGTCGGCGCCCAGGGCCAGGGCGGTGCGCAGTTGTTCCTGGGCCGCGGTCGGGCCGACGGAGACGGCGACGATTTCAGTGGCGACGCCTTTTTCCTTCAGACGCACGGCCTCTTCCACGGCGATTTCGCAGAAGGGGTTCATGGACATTTTCACGTTGGCGAGATCGACGCCGGAGTTGTCCGCCTTGACGCGGACCTTGACGTTATAGTCAACCACTCGTTTGACAGCTACAAGAACCTTCATGGATTCCTCGTTTTTCTCCGGTGAATAGGAATGTCGCCAGACAGGCCTGGCCGGTAGTGCACGCCATCTGCGACTACATCCAGCGAGACCGCGACCGCAAAACCGTGGCTATCTTGACCGCATCGCCCTGTCGGGTCAATACGCGTGAATGCCCGTTCATAAGGCGCGGAAGCCGATTCTATCAGGCTTCCGCGCATTTCAAACAAACGTTTGTATTGCCCAAAACGAGGGGTATAACTATGCTGGGCCCTGTCGCTATAATTGCGCCCCGCTCTGTCCGGGGTAGCGCCCCCGGCCCCATACCAACAAATAGCCTGTAGAGCCTTGAGTTAGGAGAGATCGAGAAGTGGAACGCGAATACATGGAATTCGACGTCGTCATCGTCGGCGCCGGCCCTGCCGGTCTGTCCGCCGCATGCCGACTGAAGCAGAAGGCCGCCGACGCGGGTCAGGAAATCAGCGTCTGTGTGGTCGAGAAGGGTTCCGAAGTAGGCGCCCACATTCTCTCTGGCGCCGTGTTCGAGCCCCGCGCGCTGAACGAGCTGTTCCCCAACTGGAAGGAACTCGAAGCCCCGCTGAACACCCCGGTCAAGCGCGACGACATCTACGTCCTGAAGAACGACCAGGCCGCCACCAAGGTGCCGAACTTCTTCGTGCCCAAGACCATGCACAACGAGGGCAACTACATCATCTCCCTGGGCAACCTGTGCCGCTGGCTGGCCCAGCAGGCCGAAGGCCTGGGCGTGGAGATCTACCCGGGCTTCGCCGCCCAGGAAGCGCTGATCGACGAGAACGGCGTGGTCCGCGGCATCGTCACCGGCGACCTGGGCGTCGACCGCGAAGGCAATCCGAAAGAAGGGTACTACACCCCCGGTATGGAGCTGCGCGCCAAGTACACCCTGTTCGCCGAAGGCTGCCGTGGCCACATCGGCAAGCAGCTGATCAGGAAGTACAAGCTCGACAGCGACGCCGACGCCCAGCACTACGGCATCGGCATCAAGGAAATCTGGGACATCGACCCGGCCAAGCACGACCAGGGCCTGGTGGTGCACACCGCCGGCTGGCCGCTGAACGACGACAACCCGGGCGGCTCCTTCCTCTATCACCTGGAGAACAACCAGGTGGTGGTCGGCCTGATCATCGACCTGTCCTACAGCAACCCGCACCTGTCGCCCTTCGACGAGTTCCAGCGCTACAAGCACCACCCGGTGATCAAGCAGTACCTCGAAGGCGGCAAGCGCGTGGCCTACGGCGCCCGCGCCATCTGCAAGGGCGGCCTGAACTCGCTGCCGAAGATGGTCTTCCCCGGCGGCGCGCTGATCGGCTGCGACCTGGGCACCCTGAACTTCGCCAAGATCAAGGGCAGCCACACCGCCATGAAGTCCGGCATGCTGGCCGCCGAGGCCATCGCCGAAGCCCTGGCCGCCGGCCGTGAAGGCGGCGACGAGCTGAGCAACTACGTGGACGCCTTCAAGGCCAGCTGGCTGTACGACGAGCTGTTCCGCAGCCGCAACTTCGGCGCGGCCATCCACAAGTTCGGCGCCATCGGCGGCGGTGCCTTCAACTTCATCGACCAGAACTTCTTCGGCGGCAAGATCCCGCTCACCCTGCACGACACCACCCCGGACTACGCCTGCCTGAAGAAGGCCAGCGAAGCGCCGAAGATCGACTACCCGAAACCGGACGGCAAGCTGAGCTTCGACAAGCTCTCCTCGGTGTTCCTCTCCAACACCAACCACGAGGAAGACCAGCCGATCCACCTCAAGCTGACCGACCCGAGCGTGCCGATCGCCAAGAACCTGCCGCTCTACGACGAACCGGCGCAGCGCTACTGCCCGGCCGGCGTGTACGAAGTGGTGAGCAACGACGACGGCAGCAAGCGCTTCCAGATCAACGCGCAGAACTGCGTGCACTGCAAGACCTGCGACATCAAGGATCCGGCGCAGAACATCACCTGGATCGCCCCGGAAGGCACCGGCGGGCCGAACTATCCCAATATGTAAATCAGCCCAACATGTAAATCAGCCCAACATGTAAGGCCGCCGTGTAATGAAGAACGCCGTTTCCCTCACAGGAAACGGCGTTTTTTTGTGCCTGCGCCGAGGTGCTCTTCGTAGGATGGGTTGAGCCTGCGAAACCCATGCGGTCGTGGTGATGGGTATCGCTTCGCTCAACCCATCCTACGACTACATTGCAGGCGAGCACGGCTTTTCGTAGGAGCGGGCCCTGCCCGCGAATCGCGCGCAGGGCGCGCTCCTACAAGGAGTACGGGCGCAGGGGCTTGAGGCCCCAACCGCTGTAGCGACACCTTCCGCGAACTACCGGCCGCTCCGGGACCCGCCGGTCACGGCTGCGGGCCGATGGCGAAGAACTCGCCGCCGCTCCACACGCCCAGCCATTCCTGGCCATCGATCAGCCGCGGCACGGCCAGTTCGACCAGCTGGTAGAAGACGTTGCGGTGGATCAGCGCCTCCAGGTTGCTGCGCACCAGCACGTAGGGGGCCGGCTCCTGGGTCTGCGGGTCGATGTCGACGCGGATCGGATGGTCGGGGCCGGCGACGAACTCGTCCTCGACGTTGCTGGTGAAGCGCAGTCGCTGCGCCTCGCCCTGCCCTTCCACGCTCAGTGTCACGGCGACGAAAGGCGCGTCGTCGACGCGGATGCCGCACTTCTCCACCGGGGTGACCAGGAAGTAGTCGTCGCCATCGCGGCGGATGATGCTGGAGAACAGCTTGACCATCGGCTTGCGCCCGATGGGCGTGCCCAGGTAGTACCAGGTGCCGTCGCGGGCGATGCGCATGTCGATATCGCCGCAGAACGGCGGGTTCCACAGGTGCACGGGCGGCAGGCCCTTGCCGGCGGGAATCTGCGCCAGCAGGTCGCCGGCCTTGCCTGTATCGGTCATTGGAACTCCTCGGTCGCCTTCACCCCCAGCAGGCTGCGGGCATAGTCTTCCAGCGGCGGCCCGATCAGATCCTCGGGCCGGGCGTCATAGAACGTCAGGAAACCGCCGCGGCTGCGGATGGTGGCGCTGTCCAGCAGGAAGCGGTTGCCGGTGTCGATCAGCATCACCTGGATCACGCTGCGGTCGCGTCCGACGTCGTTGTCGGTGTCTTCGTACTCTTCCCAGTTTCCCACATTGTCCTCGCCGCGGGCGAAGCGCGTGTACAGCAGGTAGTCGGCGCCGGCCGCCCGCGCCTCCTGCATGGCCTCGTCCAGGCCCTCCGGGGCCTTGGCCCGGCGCACCTGCGGGAAGTATTCGACGAAGCCCTTGAAGGCCTCCTCCGCCACCACGTTGGGCCGCGCGTAGGGATGCCCCGGCGGCACGAAGTGCCCCTGGGCGATGTAGATGAAGGAGTCCGGCTGCACCCGCCAGTTCCCCGTGCGGTGGGTGTGGCTGTGGTCGAGGAAGCCGGCGTCGCCCATGTAGTAGCCGGTGCGTTCGGCCATGTCGCTGGGCTTCATGCAGCCGGCCAGCGCAGCCAGGGCCAGGGTCAACAACAGGTAGCGCATTCGATCTCTCCGCGGCCGGCGTCGAAAAACCGGCGTTGGCCGGACGGATGCAGCTTCCGCGCCATCACAGGCCGCGCTGCCATTCCTGGCGCAGCTTCGCCTGCTGCGGCCGCTCGATGGCCTCGCGCACCTGGGCCAGCAGGCGCGGCTTGTCGGCGCCGAGCACGCCCTTGAGCACAAGGTAGTTGGAGGCGTGGTCGCTGCGGAACACGGTGTCGCGCAACTCCAGACCCTGCAGCAGGCGCTCGACCTCGGCGAACAGTTGGGCCTGGCCCAGCGGCTGGAAGTCGGGGAAGCCTTCGCGCAAGCGCTGCTCGCCGGTGGGGAAGCTGACCACCAGGGTGGAGAGGAACTCCGGCTGCGCGGCGTTCATCAGGCGCGCCGAGTTGTCCGCGTGCTGCTCGCTCAGGCCCTGGCCGCCGAGGCCGTTGAGGATCATCACCGAGCGCTTGATGCCGGCCTGGCCGAGCTTGTCCAGGGCGTCGAGGGTCGAGGCGTAGGTCTCGCCCTTGTTCACCCGCGCCAACACCTCGTCGTCGCCGGACTCGGCGCCGACGTAGGCCATGCCCAGCCCGGCGTCGGCCAGTTCCTTCAGTTCCGCCACCGACTTCTTGCGCAGGTTGCGCGGCAGGCAGTAGCTGGACACCCGCCGCACCTCCGGCAGGTGCTCGCGGATCGCCCGCAGGACGTTCAGCAGGCGCCGCGTCGGCAGCACCAGGGCATCGCCGTCGGCGAGGAACACGCGCTGGACGATCAGGCGCTCGCCGCAGCGGCGGATCTCCTCCAGCACCTCGGCCTCGTCGCGGGCGCGGAATTTCTTCTGCGGCTGGGTGTACATCTCGCAGAAGCCGCACTGGTTCCAGGAGCAGCCGTTGGTCACCGGCAGGATCAGCGAATGCGCCTCGCTCGGCGGGCGGAACACCGGTTCGATATAGGAAATGGGGAAGTCGTGCATGGATCGCTTGGCTTGGGGAATGTCGGGTTTCAGCCGCCGATGATCTTCATCACCGTGACGCCGCCGGAGAAGGCCACTTCCTGCTTGTCCGCCAGGGCCTTCACCAGCAGCCGCTGCAGGGCCGGCAGGGCCTGGTGGCGCGGCTTGTCGAGCAGATCGCCGACGTAGTGGCGGTTGCTGGAGGACAGGCAGCCGTGCAGCCAGCCGGTGGAGGACAGGCGCAGCCGCGAGCAGGTGCGGCAGAAGGGTACGCTTTCGTTGGCGATCACGCCGAAGAAGCCCTGCCCCGGCACTTCGTAGCGCAGCGCGGTGGCATCCACCGGGGCGTCGGCCTGGACGTAGGGATGGTCGCGGCCGATCAGTTCGAGCAGCTCGCGCAGGCCGACGAACTGGCTGGCGAAGGCGTTGCCGTCGCGGGCCAGGTGGCCCATGCGCATCAGCTCGATGAAGCGCAGTTCGAAGCCGCGCGCCAGGCAGTAGTCCAGCAGCGGGACGACCTGGTCGAGGTTCTGCCCGCGCAGCGGCACCATGTTGACCTTGACCTTCATGCCCGCGGCGCTGGCTTCGTCCAGCCCCTTGAGCACAGTGGCCAGGTCGCCGCCGCGGGCGATGCCGCGGAAGGCCGCGGCGTCCAGGGTGTCGAGGGAAACGTTCAGCCGGCGGATACCGCATTCCAGCAGCAGCGGCAGCTTGCGCGAAAGCAACTGGCCGTTGCTGGTCAGGCTGATGTCCTTCAGGCCCAGGCGGCTGACGCCATGCAGGAATTCGTCGAGCTTGGGGCTGACCAGGGGTTCGCCGCCGGTGATGCGCAGGCGCTCGATGCCCGCGGCCTCGATCAGGTAGGCCACGCCGCGCACCAGGCTCTGTGCGGACAGCTCGTCCTGCGCGGCGACCAGGCGCTTGCCGTCCGGCACGCAATAGGTGCAGGCGTAGTTGCAGGCGGCGGTAAGGCTGACGCGCAGGTTGCGGAAGCGCCTGCCCTGGCGGTCGACGATCATCGATCGACTCCGGCGGAGAGTGGTTCTGTCAGTATATCCCCGCCGGGCCGCGGCGGCGGCCCGAAAGCGCCGCCGGCATTGGCTCAGGCGGCAGGGGTGTCGCCGTCGCGCTTGCGCTTGTTGCCCATGCGCACGCCGATGTCCATGAGGAACTGGAAGAAGCCCTCCTGGTCCTCCAGCACCTCGCGCCAGAAGGGCGAGTGGTACAGCGCCACGGCGCCGTGCACCAGGGCCCAGGCCGCGCAGTAGTGGAAGTACGCGGGCACGTCCTCCAGCTTGCCGGCGGCGATGCGCTCCTTGATCAACTGGCTCAAGCGCTCGAAGTTGGATTCGCGGATCTTGTGCAGTTCCTCGACCATCTCCGGCACCTGGCTGTTCTTCACCACCTTCTCTTCCAGGCGGTCGAACAGGCGGTAGCGCTGCGGATCGCGCATGCGGAACTCGAAGTAGGCGCGCGACAGGCGTTCCTTGTCGCGGGCGACGTCCTCGGAGTGGAACAGCGCCGCCAGGTCGCGCTCGTAGTCGAGCATCAGGCGCAGGTAAATCTCCGCCTTCGACTTGAAGTGCTTGTAGATGGTGCCTTTGCCGATACCCACGGCATCGGCGATCATCTCGACCGTGACACTGTCTTCGCCCTGCTCAAGGAACAGCTTGAGGGCGGTGTCGAGGATCTCCTGTTCGCGACGACGGAATTCGCGAACCTTGCGTGGCTCTTTCTGCATAAAAAGACTGTTCGGTCAAAAATAGTCAAAATCCGGAGCCGCGTATTATGCCTATTCAGCGACAAAATGCACGGAACATCCGCCATGAATCCGCTTTCTTTAGAGTTTCCCCAGGAACCCGGCCTGCGCTACCTGAACCACGCTGCCGTGGCGCCCTGGCCCAAGCGTAGCGCCGACGCCGTCGCCGCCTTCGCCAGCGAGAACATCCGCCTGGGCGCGCGCGACTATCCGCAGTGGCTGCAGGTGGAGAACCGCCTGCGCCAGCGCCTTGCGCAGCTGGTCGGCGCCGCCACCACGGGCGACGTCGCCCTGGTGAAGAATACGTCCGAAGCCCTTTCCTTCGTGGCCTTCGGACTCGACTGGCGCCCCGGCGACCAGGTGGTGATCAGCGACCAGGAATTCCCCTCCAACCGCGTCGTCTGGGAAGCCCTGAAGCCGCGCGGGGTGGAGGTCATCCAGGTGAGCCTGGAAGGCGCCGATCCCGAGGCCGACCTGCTGGCCGCCTGCGGGCCGCGCACGCGCCTGCTGTCGATCAGCGCCGTGCAGTACGCCAGCGGCCTGCGCATGGACCTGGAGCGCCTCGGCGCCGGCTGCCGCCAGCGGGGCGTGCTGTTCTGCATCGACGCCATCCAACAACTGGGCGCCCTGCCCTTCGACGCCCAGGCCTACGACTGCGCCTTCGCCATGGCCGACGGCCACAAGTGGATGCTCGGCCCCGAGGGCCTGGGGGTGTTCTACTGCCGCGCCGCCGAGCGCGACCTGCTGTCGTTGCAGGAATACGGCTGGCACATGCTGGAGAACGCCGGCAACTACAACCAGACCGACTGGCAGCCGGCGCGCAGCGCACGGCGCTTCGAATGCGGCAGCCCGAACATGCTCGGCGCCGTGGCCCTGGACGCCAGCCTGGGGCTGCTGGAGGAATTCGGCATGCCGGCGGTCGGCGCGGCCCTGGCCGAACGGGTACAGGCCTTGCAGGATGGCCTGCAAGGCATCCCCGGAGCGCGCCTGCACAGCCCGCAGCAACCCGAGCGCCGGGCCGGCATCCTGACCTTCAGTCTCGACGGCTGGGACAACGCCCGCCTGCACGAGCGGCTGAAGGCCGAACAGGTGGTGTGCATCCAGCGCGGCGCCGGGGTGCGCTTCTCGCCGCACTTCTACACCCCGGAAAACGTGATAAAGGACACACTGGCCATCATCTCGGCCCTGGCCCGGGAATAAGCCGCAACCCGCGAGCCAGGGGGCCTGGCCCCGCTGGCAAGCGGCAAATGGCAGGCCATGGGCGCGGCAGTATTCCAAATCTGTTTAAAAAACCGCCGGGTGGTTGTGGAAGCTCTGCCATCTTGGCCAATACTTCAACTTACTGGTGTGCGGCATCTCCCCCCAAGTGCCCCGCCAGTGAAGGTACCGAGGATCGCGTACCTTATTGTTACACTCCTAATGGTCTTGACCCGGATTCATCCCCCAGAACCCGGGTTTTTTTTATGTGCGTGAAATAATTGGGCTGTGCTTACCCTTTCCTGCCTGTAGGCGCGAGCTTGCTCGCGAGCCTTGGCCATTCCGGCGTCCGCTGACGTTACCCTGGAAACCCGTAGGGCGCATAACGCCCAGGGCGTTATCCGCCAAATCGCCGGCAGGGCCCGCTCCTACAGGGGAATGCCGTGGGTTGGGCGGCATAGGAGCAACTGTCTTGCCGACTGCACCGAGGCGCTTTTCGTAGGATGGGTTGAGCCTTGGCGAAACCCATGCGGCCACGGCGATGGGTATCGCTTCGCTCAACCCATCCTACGGGTGTCATATTTGCCGGGGCGCAGGAGCGGACTCCGTCCGCGATTGGGCTCGCCGTGCATGGAGCTATCCGGTGGCACGAACCACCGAGCATCACGCCGCCAACGGGAACAACCGCCTGAAGTTCGCCGTGGTCTGCTCAGCCAACACCTCGAAGCTCACCCCACGCAACACCGCCAGGTACTCGGCCACTTCGCGCACGTACTCCGGCAGGTTCGGCTTGCCGCGGTGCGGTACCGGCGCCAGGTACGGCGAGTCGGTTTCCACCAGCAGGCGGTCGGCTGGTACCTGGCGGGCCACTTCGCGCAGGGCTTCGGCGTTGCGGAAGGTGACTATGCCCGACAGCGAGATGTAGAAGCCGATGTCCAGGGCCGCCTTGGCCATTTCCCAGTCCTCGGTGAAGCAGTGCAGCACGCCGGCCTGGGGCAGCGCCGCCTCGCGCAGCAGCGCCAGGGTGTCGGCGCGGGCCTCGCGGGTGTGGACGATGACCGGCTTGCCGGTGAGCTTCGCCGCTTCCAGGTGCAGGCGGAAGGCTTCCTGCTGCAGTTCGGCGGCTTCGGGTTCGTAGTGGTAGTCCAGGCCGGTCTCGCCGATGGCCACCACCCGCGGGTGGTTCAGTTCGGCCAGCAGCCAGTCCAGGGCCGGGGCTGCGCCGGGTTCCAGGTCCAATGGGTGGACGCCCACCGAGCAGTGCACGTCGGCGTAGCGTTCGGCCAGGGCCTTGACCGCCCAGGCGTTGTCGGCGCTGACGCCGATGCAGAGGAACTGCCCGACGCCACGGGCGCGCGCGGCGTCCAGGGCGGCGTCCAGCGAACCGCCATGGGCCGCGAGGTCCAGGCGGTCGAGGTGGCAATGGGAATCGACCAGCATCGAATGGGTACTCCGGAAATGACGAAGCGCCCCTGCGGGCGCCTCCTGCGTTCTGCTCATGCGCGCCGCGGCGCGCGACTTACATGGTGTGGGTCGGCCTGTCGGACTTCAGCGCCCCGGCCAGGTACGTCTCTATCTTGTTGCGCGCGGTGTTGTCGCCGTCGTTGAACTGCACGCCGATGCCCGCGGCGCGGTTGCCCTGGGCGCCCTTGGGAGTGATCCAGACCACCTTGCCGGCCACCGGGATCTTCTCCGGCTCGTCCATCAGGTTGAGCAGCATGAAGACCTCGTCGCCCAGCTTGTAGGTCTTGTTGGTCGGGATGAACAGCCCGCCGTTGCGGATGAACGGCATGTATGCGGCATAGAGTACGGACTTGTCCTTGATGGTCAGGGACAGGATACCGTTACGCGGTCCCAGGTTCGGTGGCAAGCTCATTGGGCTGTCCTAGCGATGATCCGATTGGCCGATTCTAGCCCGGCCCCGGCAGGCTTGCCCACTGCGCGAGCAGGGCTTCGAGAAGCAGGGCACGGTTGAGGTTGGCCTTGTTCAGGACTTTCTGCCGGTGCTCCAGCAACCAGTCCTGGATCGCCATGACCTTGGGCTGGGTGGACTTCTCCGCCAGGTACTGCAGCACCTTGCGCATGTCCGCCAGGCCCAGCCCCGCCTCGTCGCGGGTCAGTTGGTAGCGCAGGATGCCCAGCGCCCAGTCGCAGAACCAGTCGAACAGCAGCGGCAGCGGCACGGCGTTCCAGCTTTCCGCCAGTTGGCCGGGGGCGATCTGCTGCTTGAGCAGCTTCTTCACTCCCTCCACCACCAGCGCGCGCTGTTCGCGCACGCCCTGGCCGTACAGGCGCTGGGCGGTCAGCGGCGAGCCGCCGGCCAGGACCAGCAGTTCGTCGAGCGCGGCGGCGTCCTCGCCGGGCAGCACGCTGGCCAGGTAGGCGCGGCTCTGCTCGGCGCTCGGCTGCGGGCAGGCCTGCTGCACGCAGCGGCTCTTGATGGTCGGCAGCAGGCGGCTGGGCTGGTGGCTGATCAGCAGCAGCACGGTGTCGCCGGAGGGCTCCTCCAGGCTCTTGAGCAGGGCGTTGGCGGAGTTGAGGTTCATCGCCTCGGCCGGCTCCAGCAGCACCACCTTGCGCCCGCCCAACTGCGCGGTCTGCACCACGAAGTCCACCAGTTCGCGGACCTGGTCGACGCGGATGGGCTTCTCCGGCTCTTCCGGCTCCAGCAGGAAGAAATCCGGATGGGTGCCGGCGGCCAGCAATTGGCAACCCTTGCACTGGCCACAGGCGCGGCCGCCGGCCGGGTGCTGGCAGAGCAGCAGGGCCACCAGGTTGTCGGCCAGGGCGCGCTTGCCGATGCCCGCGGGGCCGTGCAGCAGGTAGGCGTGGGCATGCCGCGGGCGGCCGCTGAGCTGCTGCCAGAGCGTGGCCTGCCAGGGGTAGATCTCAGCCATGCAGGCGCTCCAGCAGGTTCGGCAGCAGGGCCTCGATGTCGGCCTGTACGCGCGCCAGCGGCTGCGCGGCGTCGAGCACGTGATAGCGCTGTGGCTCGGCGGCGGCGCGGCGCAGGTAGGTCTGGCGCACCGCCTCGAAGAATTCGCGGCCTTCCTGCTCGAAGCGGTCCAGGCGGCCGCGGGCGGCGGCGCGGGCCAGGCCGACTTCCACCGGCAGGTCGAAGACCAGCGTCAGGTCCGGGCGCAGGTCGCCCTGGACGAAGCGTTCCAGTTCGGCGATGCGCGACTCCGGCAGGCCTCGGCCACCGCCCTGGTAGGCGTAGGTGGCGTCGGTGAAGCGGTCGCAGAGCACCACGGCGCCACGGGCCAGGGCCGGGCGGATGACCTGGGCGAGGTGCTGGGCGCGGGCGGCGAACATCAGCAGCAGCTCGGTATCCACCGCCATCGGCTCGTCACTGGGGGCCAGCAGCAGCTCGCGGATGCGCTCGGCCAGCGGCGTGCCGCCGGGCTCGCGGGTCAGCTGCACTTCCACGCCGCGTTCGCGCAGGCGCTCGGCCAGGTACTCGCGGTTGGTGGTCTTGCCCGCGCCTTCGGGGCCTTCCAGGGTGACGAACAGGCCGCTCACTCGGCTCTCCTTCTGTCTGTGCTACTGCTGCGCCGGCGGTTGCCCGGGAGCTTCCGCCGGCGCCGGTGCGGGAATCGGCGCGGGGCTGGACCGGTAGTCCGCGCGCCGCTTCAGCTGGTATTCCTGCACCGCCTTGTTGTGGTCGTCGAGGTTGTCGGAAAACACGTGGCTGCCATCGCCACGGGCGACGAAATACAGGCTCTGGCCATCGGCCGGATTGAGCGCGGCATGGATCGCCTCGCGCCCGGGCATGGCGATCGGCGTCGGCGGCAGGCCGGCGATCACGTAGGTGTTGTAGGGGGTGGGCTCGCGCAGGTCGGCGCGGCTGATCTTGCCGCTGTAGCGCTCGCCCATGCCGTAGATCACGGTCGGGTCGGTCTGCAGCAGCATGTTCTTCTGCAGGCGGCGCACGAAGACCCCGGCGATCTGCGGGCGCTCCTGGGGCACGCCGGTTTCCTTCTCCACCAGCGATGCCATGATCAGCGCCTGGTACGGGTCCTTGTAGGGCAGGTCGCCGCTGCGGCCCTGCCACTCCTGGTCGAGGATGCGCTCCATGCGCTGGTAGGCCAGCTTGAGCAGGTCGATGTCGCGCATGCCGCGGACATAGCGGTAGGTGTCCGGGAAGAAGTGCCCCTCGGGCACGACGCCGGCCTTGCCCAGGCGCTTCATCACCTCTTCGTCGCTGAGGCCGGCCAGGGTGGCTTCCAGCTTGGGCTGACGCGCCAGCAGTTCGCGGAACTGGTGGAAGGTCCAGCCCTCTACCAAGGTCAGGCTGTACTGCACCACGTCGCCTTCGCGCCACAGCTCCAGCAGGTCGTCGCCGCTCATCCCCGGCTTGAGCCGGTATTCGCCGCTGTGCAGGGCCTGCCCGGCCAGGTTGAAGCGCCAGTACAGGCGCAGCCAGAAGGCGCCGTGCAGCACTTCCTCGTCCTGCAGGCGCGTCAGCAGCGCCCCCGGGGTGGCGCCGGAAGGGACGTCCAGCAGGCGTTCTTCGGTCAGCTGCAGCGGCTGCTGCAGGGCCCGGCGCTGCTCCCAGCCGGCCAGGCCGAGCAACAGCCCGGCCAACAGCAGGCCGCTTTCCAGCAGCACCAGCAATTTGCGCATCACAGGTCAGGAATCCAGGCGTTCGCGGAAGTGGGCTTGCAGTTTACGGGTGATCGCCCCGACCGGCCAGGCATGGGCTTCGAGTCGACGCACCGGCCAGACACCATAGAGGCTGTTGCAGAGAAAGACCTCATCGGCCTGCAACAGTTCGACGTAGGCAACATCCCGAACCGCAGTGGGAATGCCCTGCCCCGCCGCCCACTCCAGCAGTTCGGCGCGCATCACCCCGGCCACTCCGCAGCGGCTCAGTTCGGGCGTGATCAATTGGCCGTCGCGGACCAGGAACAGGTTGCTGAATACGCCTTCGACCACGCGCCCGCCCTGGTCGCGCATCAGCCCCTCGGCGAAGGCCGGGTCGCTCCATTCGCTGCGGGCCAGGACCTGCTCCAGGCGGTTGAGGTGCTTGAGGCCGGCCAACAGCGGTTGCTCGGCCAGGCGGGTGGCGCAGGGGAAAAGGGCGATGCCCTCGTCGAAATGGGCCGCCGGGTAGGCTGGCGCCGGCGAGCCGATGAGGATGCGCCGCACCTGGGCGTCGGCCGGCGCGGCATAACCGCGCAGGCCTTCGCCGCGGGTCAGCATCAGCTTGGCCACGCCTTCGCCCAGTTGCGCGGCGAAGGCCAGCAGTTCCTGCTCGACCTGGGCCAGCGACACCGGCAGGAACAGGCGCCGGGCGCCCTCTTCCAGGCGCGCCAGGTGCCGCGCCAGCAGGCGTGGTCGGCCGGCGCGCACGGCAATGGTCTCGAACAGGCCATCGCCGTAGGCCAGCCCGCGATCGCGCACGGACAGGGCCTCGGCGGGCCGGCCGTCGACCCAGGCGGACATCAGCCGTTGAACCGGCGGAACACCAGGGAACCGTTGGTGCCGCCGAAGCCGAAGGAGTTGGACACCGCCACTTCGATGCTGCGCTCCTTGAGCCGGTTCGCCACCAGGTCGAGGTCGCAGCCTTCGTCCGGGTTGTCCAGGTTGATGGTCGGCGGCGCCACCTGGTCGCGCAGCGCCAGGATGCAGAAGATGGCTTCCACCGCGCCGGCGGCACCGAGCAGGTGGCCGGTCATGGACTTGGTCGAGCTCATCGACAGCTTGTAGGCGTGCTCGCCGAAGATCGACTTCACCGCGGAGATCTCGGCGATGTCGCCGGCCGGGGTGGAGGTGCCATGGGCGTTGATGTAGTCGACCTGCTCCGGGTTCACGCCGGCGTCGCGCAGGGCGTTCTTCATGCAACGGGCAGCGCCGGCGCCATCTTCCGGCGGCGCGGTCATGTGGAAGGCGTCGCCGCTCATGCCGAAGCCGACCAGCTCGGCGTAGATGCGCGCGCCGCGGGCCTTGGCGTGCTCCAGCTCTTCCAGCACCACGGCGCCGGCGCCGTCGGAGAGCACGAAGCCGTCGCGGTCCCTGTCCCACGGGCGGCTGGCCCTGGCCGGCTCTTCGTTGCGGGTGGACAGCGCGCGGGCGGCGCCGAAACCGCCGATGCCCAGGCCGCAGGTGGCCATTTCCGAACCGCCGGCGACCATCACGTCAGCCTCGCCGTAGGCGATGTTGCGCGCGGCCATGCCGATGTTGTGGGTGCCGGTGGTGCAAGCGGTGGTGATGGCGTAGTTGGGGCCCTGCAGACCGAGGTTGATCGACAGGAACCCGGAAACCATGTTGATGACCGAGCCGGGCACGAAGAACGGCGAAATGCGCCGCGGCCCCTGCTCGAACAGAGAACGGCAGGTGTTCTCGATGTTGGTCAGGCCGCCGATGCCGGAGCCGATGGCGACGCCGATGCGCTCGCGGTTGGCGTCGGTGACTTCCAGACCGGAATCGCGCACCGCCTGGTAGCTGGCGGCCAGGCCGTACTGGATGAACAGGTCGAGTTTGCGGGCTTCCTTGGCGGACATGTACTGCTCGACGTCGAACCCCCTCACCGAACCGCCGAAGCGGGTGGAAAAGGCGGAAAGGTCCATGTGCTCGATCGGGGCGATACCGCTGCGGCCGGCCAGGATACCCTGCCAGGAACTCGGCACGTCCACGCCCAGCGGCGAGAGCATACCCATGCCAGTGATGACGACGCGTCTGCGCGACACTACGACTTCCTCATTTTGCGAATACACGGCATAGGCGCCGGACCGCGACCAGGGCTGTCCAGCGCCATGCTAAAGAAAAGCCGCACGCCTTTGCAGGCCGTGCGGCTTCTTCCGTCGGAAACGGCTACTTATTGCTGGTGGGCAACGATGTAGTCGATGGCTTCCTGCACGGTGGTGATCTTTTCGGCTTGCTCGTCGGGGATTTCGGTCTCGAATTCCTCTTCCAGAGCCATCACCAGCTCAACGGTGTCAAGGGAGTCCGCGCCCAGGTCTTCGACGAAGGAAGCGCTGTTGGTGACTTCTTCTTCCTTAACGCCGAGTTGCTCAGCAACGATCTTCTTGACGCGTTCTTCGATGGTGCTCATACCTTGTTTTCACTCCTATGGACAATCCGTACAGCTGGGCTGCGGGTAAGTGTATAGAAAGGGTTTTCTGCATTTCAAGCTGAACGCCGACGCCCCTTCGCGACCACCACGATGTTCTGTCTATAACCCAGTTGCATCTATATAACGGATTTTAGACAGCGCATATGACACATCCGCGAAGAGTAAGGTCACATTCAGCTCATGTACATTCCGCCATTCACCGGTACCGTGGCGCCGGTCACATAGGCGGCACCATCGGAGGCGAGGAATCCTACCACCTTGGCGATCTCTTCGGCTTGGCCGAGACGCCCCAGCGGAATCTGGCCGAGCAGCGCTTCGCGCTGGGCTTCGGGCAGCTCGCGGGTCATGTCGGTGTCGATGAAGCCCGGGGCCACCGCGTTGACGGTGATGGCACGGGAGCCCACTTCGCGCGCCAGGGCGCGGGTGAAGCCCTCTAGGCCGGCCTTCGCCGCGGCATAGTTGGTCTGCCCGGCATTACCCATGGCGCCGACCACCGAGCCGATGTTGATGATGCGACCCCAGCGAGCCTTGGTCATGCCGCGCAGCACGGCTTTCGACAGACGGTAGAGGCTGTTGAGGTTGGTGTTGACCACGTCGAACCACTCGTCGTCCTTCATCCGCATCAGCAGGTTGTCGCGGGTGATGCCGGCGTTGTTGACCACGATCAGCGGCTGGCCGAGGTGCTGCTGGATGTGTTCGAGGGTGGAGGCGACGGATTCGTCGCTGGAAACGTCCAGGACCAGGCCGGCGCCTTCGATGCCGTTGGCCTTGAGGTATTCGGCGATTTTCTCGGCGCCCGAGGCGCTGGTGGCGGTGCCGATGACGATGGCGCCCAGGCGGCCCAGTTCCAGGGCGATGGCCTGGCCGATGCCGCGGCTCGCGCCGGTGACCAGGGCAACCTTACCTTGCAGACTCATGCTCTTATCTCCTGTTCAAGCCAGAGCCGCACGAGCCGCCGCGAAGGCGTCCGCCGAATCCAGATTGTGGGTGTTCACGCCCTTGGCGCAACGCTTGTTCAGGCCGGCCAGGACCTTGCCAGGGCCGCACTCTACCAGATCGCTCACGCCCTTGGCGGCGAGCAGTTGCACGGTCTCGACCCAGCGCACCGGGCTGTACAGCTGCGCCAGAAGGTCGCGCTTGAGGGTGTCGAGGTCCGCCGGCACCTGGGCGCTGACGTTCTGCACCAGGGCGATCTGCGGAACTTGCCAGGCGATGGCTTCCACCGCTTCGGCGAAGCGCTCGGCGGCCGGGCGCATCAGCGCGCAGTGCGACGGCACGCTGACCGGCAGCGCCACGGCGCGCTTGGCGCCGCGCGCCTTGCAGGCCTCGATGGCACGCTCGACCGCGGCGGCGGCGCCGGCGATCACCACCTGGCCGGGAGCGTTGAAGTTGACGGCGCTGACCACCTCACCCTGCGCGGCTTCGGCGCAGGCGGCCAGCACGTCGGCGTCTTCCAGGCCGAGGATCGCGGCCATGCCGCCGGTACCGGCGGGCACCGCTTCCTGCATCAATTGGCCGCGGCGCTCGACCAGTTTCACCGCCTCGGCGAAGCCCAGGCTGCCGGCGGCGACCAGGGCCGAGTACTCGCCCAGGCTGTGGCCGGCGACGTAGGCCGGCGCGGCGCCGCCCTCGGCCTGCCACAGGCGCCACAGGGCGATGGAGGCGGTGAGGATGGCGGGCTGGGTCTTGTCGGTCTGGTTCAGGCGCTCTTCCGGGCCTTCCTGCACCAGCGCCCAGAGGTCGTAGCCCAGGGCCGACGAGGCTTCGGCGAAGGTGTCACGCACCAGTGCGTGCTGCGCGCCCAGCTCGGCCAGCATGCCGAGGGATTGCGAGCCCTGGCCGGGGAAAACGAATGCGAGGGATGCGGACATTGCAACGGGTCCCTTGTGTCTGTTTCGTCGAAGGGTAACGCCAGCAGCAGCCTGGCGCATGGAACTGACAGTTGGATGACGGCCTCGACCGCGCGGTCACATCGCCAGGGCGAGCACTTCATCTCGTCGGGCAGCCTTGCGAGCGCGGTGCGCAAGCATACTTCCATTACCGCCAGAAATCTCTATTTCCTTTCTATTCAGTTACTTAGAGAAGGCTCTCAAGCCGCCCATGGAGCCGCTGCGGCAGGTTCTCGCGGATTTCCGCCAGGGCCCGGCGCAGAGCGCTCTGGATGCCCTCCTCGGCCGCGCTGCCGTGGCTCTTCACCACGATGCCCTGCAGCCCCAGGAAGCTCGCGCCATTGTGCCGGGCCGGCGTCAGGTCGCTGCGCAGGCGGCGCAGCAGCGGCATGGCCACCAGGCCGATGGCTTTCGCCGACAGGCTGGACGCGAACAGTTGCTCCAGGCGGCTGACCACCATGGCCGCCAGCCCCTCGCTGGCTTTCAGCAGGATGTTGCCGACGAAACCGTCGCATACCACCACGTCGGCCAGGCCGCGGTACAGGCCGTCGCCTTCTATGTAGCCGATGTAGTTGATGCCGCGCGCCTGTTCCAGCAGGGTCGAGGCCAGCTTGACCTGCTGGTTGCCCTTGATTTCCTCGGTGCCGACGTTGAGCAGCGCCACCCTCGGGTTGGCCTTGCCCAGCGCCTCTGCCGCCACCGCGCCCATCACGGCGAACTGGTAGAGGTGCTCGGCGCTGCAATCGACGTTCGCCCCCAGGTCCAGCAGGTGGCAATGCCCGGTCTGGGTCGGCACGGCGGTGACCATGGCCGGCCGGTCGATGCCCGGCAAGGTCTTGAGCAGATAGCGCGACAGGGCCATCAGCGCGCCGGTGTTGCCGGCACTGACGCAGGCATGGGCCGTACCGTCACGGACCAGTTCCAGGGCGACGCGCATGGAGGAGTCGGGCTTGCTGCGCAGGGCCTGGGACGGGCGTTCGTCCATGCCGATGACTTCGCTGGCGTGCTGGATGTGCAGGCGCGGGCGGTCGACCGCGGGAACGCGGGCGCAGAGTTCTTCGAGAAGGGGAGCCTGGCCGACGAGGACCAGTTGCAGAGCGGGGTGCTGGGCCAGGAAGGAAATGCTGGCCGGAACAATGCAGTGGGGACCGAAGTCCCCACCCATTGCATCAATCGCGATGATTGGTGCGGACAAGGATTACTCGTCAGAGCCCTTGTCTACGACCTTGCGGCCGCGATAGAAGCCGTCCGGGGAGACGTGGTGGCGCAGGTGGACTTCACCGGTGCTCTTTTCCACGGACAGAGCGTTCGCATCGAGCGCATCGTGGGAACGACGCATGTCACGAGCGGAACGGGATTTTTTGTTCTGCTGAACAGCCATGATTGATTAACTCCTAAACGTTTGGGTCACGCTTCAACTGCGCCAGTACGCTGAACGGGTTGGGACGTTCTTCCACGTTCTCGCTCGGCTCGGGCGCTGCTGCAAATCCCGCCGGATGCTGGCATTCTTCAGGGTCATGGGCCGGAACGATGGGCAAGGCGAGCAACAGCTCGTCCTCGACCAGAGGCGGCAGGTCGAGGGGTTCCTCCCCCACTTCCAGCGCATCGTACCCCTTCGGCAGCCCCTCGGCAGACTGGCCTTCCCAGAGGATGGCGAAGTCGGACTCGCTGGTGACCTGGAAGGTCGCCGGCTCGAGGCAGCGTTGGCATACCATGCTCACCTGCGCGTCGACTTCGACATGCATGACCGCCAGCTTCTGCTCGTCGCGGTGGAAGAAGAACTTCGCCCGGACGTTGCCGTCGCTGCTGGTCAGCTGTTCGCAAACCCGCGGCATACTGGCGAGCGGCAGCACACCCTCGAGGGTGGCTTCGCGCTCTACCAATTTGCGCGGATCGACGTGAGGTGGTATCGGCCCATTCAACATAAGCGCGCCATTATAGGGATGCACCCGCCTCTGTCAAAGGAAATTAGGCATAAACCGCTGTATGGACAGCCTTTTCGCTAGAATCGCGGACTTCGCCCAGGAGACTCCCGATGCGCCCACTGATTCTCGCCTCAAGCTCGCCCTACCGCCGCGAATTGCTGCAACGCCTGCGCCTGCCCTTCGAATGCGCGAGCCCGGATATAGATGAAAGCCCGCTGCCCGGCGAAAGCGCCGAACAACTGGTGCGCCGCCTCGCCGAAGCCAAGGCGCGGGCGCTGGCGGCGCGCTTTCCCGAGCACCTGATCATCGGCTCGGACCAGGCCGCCGTCCAGGGCCAGGCGATCCTCGGCAAGCCGCACACCCTGGAGCGGGCCATGGAGCAACTCAAGGCCTCCAGCGGCAGCAGCGTCAGCTTCCTCACCGGCCTGGCCCTGCTGGACAGCGCCAGCGGCCGCTGCCAGGTGGATTGCATCCCCTTCCGCGTGCACTTCCGCGAACTGGACGAGGCGCGCATCCGCCGCTACCTGGAAGCCGAACGCCCCTTCGATTGCGCCGGCAGCTTCAAGGCCGAGGGCCTGGGCGTCAGCCTGTTCCGCGCGACCGAGGGCGAGGATGGCACCAGCCTGGTCGGCCTGCCGCTGATTCGCCTGGTGGATATGCTGCTGGCGGAAGGTGTACAGGTTCCCTGAGCATCGCGGACGGAGTCCGCCCCCCCTACAATCGGCCCCCTTCCGGAACATGTAGGAGCGCGCCCTGCGCGCGAATCGCGGGCAGGGCCCGCTACAGGGGAATGGCATGGGCGGGCGGTGTAGGAGCGGAGGTCGACAAGGCCCGCCCGGAAACGAAAAAGCCGCTGCCTCTCTCTATATAAGGCAGCGGCTCGTTTCGAACACCAGGACCTCAGCGCAGCGCCGGCCCCTGCCAGCCCATCCACAGCGCCAGGCGCTCGGCGACGCTGGCGCCGATCTTCTTGGCGAAGCGGTCGAACGGCGTTTCCTGCACGGTGTAGTCGACGATTTCCTTTTCCTTGATCACATCGCGCGCCACGTAGCTGGTACTGCCCAGACCATCGATCAGGCCGAGCTGCAGCGCCTGCTCGCCGGACCAGATCAGCCCGGAGAACAGCTCGGGATGATCCTTGTCCTTCAGGCGATCGCCGCGCCCTTTCTTCACGCTGTCGATGAACTGCTTGTGGGTGGTGTCCAGCACGCCCTGCCAGAACTGCGTCTCTTCGGCCTTGGGCGGCTGGAAGGGATCGAGGAAGGCCTTGTGCTCGCCGGAGGTGTAGACGCGGCGATCGACGCCGAGCTTCTCCATGGTGCCGACGAAGCCGAAGGTGGCGGCGGTGACGCCGATGGAGCCGACCAGGCTGGCCTTGTCGGCGTAGATTTCATCGGCGGCGCTGGCGATGTAGTAGGCGCCGGATGCTCCCAGGTCGCTGATCACCGCGTAGACCTTCACGTCCGGATGCAGGCCGCGCTGGCGCTTGATCTCGTCATATATATAGCCGGACTGCACCGGACTGCCGCCCGGGCTGTTGATGCGCAGGACGATGCCCTTGGTGCCGCTGTCCTCGAAGGCCGCCTTCAGCGCCCCGACGACATTGTCGGCGCTGGCCGGCTCGTCGTCGGCGATCATGCCCTTCACCTCGATCAGCGCGGTATGGCTGCCGCTGCGCGAGGCGGACTTGGACAGGCCGCTCAAGGGAGTGAACAGCGCCAGGGCGCCGAACAGGTAGACGAAGGTCAGCAGCTTGAAGAAGATGCCCCAGCGACGGGCCCGGCGCTGTTCCTGCACGCCCGCCAGCACAGCCTTCTCCAGCAGCTTCCAGCTCTTCGCGTCTTCCTTGCCGGGCTCCTCGGCCTTCCACTCATCCGACATGCTCGTTCACCTCGATCCGTAGGTCCTGCGCCCGGCCATCCAGCCAGGCGCGCAATTCGTTGAAATGCCCGATTTCCAGGCGCGGGCCGTACTCGCGCAGCACGGACAGCGGCTGCGCCCCGTAGGACACCGCCACCGAGTCCATGCCCGCCCGGCGCGCCATCTCCAGGTCGAAGGGCGCATCCCCGACCATCAGCGCGCGGCCCGGCTCGACCCGGCAATGCGCGAGGATTTCATGCAGCATGCGCGGGTCGGGCTTGCTCGCCGACTCGTCGGCGGCGCGGGTGATGTCGAAGAAGCCTTCCCAGCCCTGCCCCTTCAGCACCCGGTCCAGGCCGCGGCGGCTCTTGCCGGTGGCGACCGCCAGACGGTAGCCGGACTGGCGGAAATGCTCCAGCGCATCGGCCACGCCGGGGAACAAAGGAGAAGGTTCGACCTCCAGCATCAGATAATGCTCGGCGTAATCGCCACGAAAGACTGTCAGCGCCGCCTCATCGTCGACTTCCGGGTACAGCGTCTGGATCGCCTCCGGCAGCCCCAGGCCGATGATGCCTTTTATGGCTTCGTCGCTGCGCCGCGGCAGGCCGGAACGCTCGGCCGCCACCCGCATCGACTCGACGATGCGGCCGACGGAATCGACCAGAGTGCCGTCCCAGTCGAAGACCAGCAGCGCGTAATCAGGCATCCAGGCGCTCCAGGGTGCTGCGCCAGATGTCGTCCACCTCGGCCTCCAGCTCCAGGGTGGAGCCGTCGGGCATGGGCACGCGCAGCTGCGCGGAATGCAGGAACAGGCGCTTGCCGCCCAGTTCGCGGATCTCGCGGGAGAATTCGTCGTCGCCGTACTTGGCGTCGCCGGCGATGGAATGCCCGGCATGCTTGGCGTGCACGCGGATCTGGTGGGTGCGCCCGGTGATCGGCCGCGCCTCCACCAGGGTGGCGAAGTCGCCGAAGCGGCGCAGCACCTTGAACTCGGTGAGCGCGTCCTTGCCTTCGACGTTGACCTCCACCATGCGCTCGCCGGAGCGCAGATTGTTCTTCAGCAGCGGCGCGCGGATCTGCTTCTTCGCCGCCGGCCAACTGCCGCGCACAAGGGCGTGGTAGCGCTTGTCCACCACATGCTCGTTGCGCAGCGCATCATGCAGGTGGCGCAGCATGCTGCGCTTCTTGGCGATCATCAGCAGGCCGGAGGTATCGCGATCCAGGCGGTGCACCAGCTCCAGGTCCTTGGCCTCCGGGCGCAGCTGGCGGAAGGCCTCGATCACGCCATAGCTGAGGCCGCTGCCGCCGTGCACGGCGATGCCGGCGGGCTTGTTGATCACGATCAGCGCCTTGTCTTCGTAGACGATGGCGGCCCCCAGGCGCTCAAGCAGCCCCTGGGCCAGCGGCGCCGGCTCGTCGCGCTCGGCCAGGCGCAGCGGCGGCACACGCACCACGTCCCCGGCCTGCAGCTTGTACTCGGGCTTGATCCGCCCCTTGTTCACCCGCACCTCGCCCTTGCGCAGGATGCGATAGATCAAGGTCTTGGGTACGCCTTTGAGCTGAGTTCTGAGGAAATTGTCGATGCGCTGGCCGGCATATTCCGGCGCGACTTCAAGCAGCTGGACGCCGGAAGTCGGAGGGGAGGAAGTCGTCATCCGCCCATCATAGCAATTTTTCATTCAATTGAAGCACTTAATCATTGCTGCTATATTCGGGAGGCCGCCAAAAGTGGCCGGGCCCGCGGATGTCAGCGAAATCGCCATCCCCGCTGCCTGCAAGCACATTGAACGGACGTGAGGCAGTCCTGCGAAGCGTTGCCGTGGCGGACCCATGAATCCCTCGCCGCAACGATTCGGAACCCGAGCCTTGAGACATGACGCACGGCTGCCTCGGTAGCCGTGAAAAGCCAACCCGCTCCCGGATTCTGCGAGCGGCACCCGCTTCTTCAATAGGAAACGTGCAGGGTGGAGATGCACAACTGTCGGACCGCGTAGCTGGCATAGCCTTGTTTCAGACGCACTCTTTCGTCCGCCTCCGACAGCTGATTCCTCCTCCTGTTGATTGCTTGTTCGCAGGACAAGCAGGAGACGTAGTCGCGACCCGGCCCGTTGCTGGCCGGACGTCGCTGGACACGGGAATGGTCCGCCGTTCCTGAGTACGCGCCTGAGCACCGACCGTGAGAGTCGTGGGTGCCGATTGCCGTTTCCGGTGGCCCCGGAAACCATTGGTACTACATGAAAAGAATGCTGATCAACGCAACTCAACCCGAAGAGTTGCGTGTAGCGCTGGTAGATGGCCAGCGTCTGTTCGACCTGGACATCGAGTCCGGCGCGCGCGAACAGAAGAAGGCCAACATCTACAAGGGCCGCATCACCCGCGTCGAGCCCAGCCTGGAAGCCGCCTTCGTCGACTTCGGCGCCGAGCGCCACGGTTTCCTCCCCCTCAAGGAAATTTCCCGCGAGTACTTCAAGAAGAACCCCGAAGGGCGCATCAACATCAAGGATGTGCTCAGCGAAGGCCAGGAAGTCATCGTCCAGGTCGAGAAGGAAGAACGCGGCAACAAGGGCGCGGCCCTGACCACCTTCATCAGCCTGGCCGGCCGCTACCTGGTGCTGATGCCTAACAACCCCCGCGCCGGCGGCATCTCCCGCCGCATCGAGGGCGAAGAGCGCAACGAACTGCGCGAAGCCCTGAACGGCCTCAACGCCCCCGCCGACATGGGCCTGATCGTCCGCACCGCGGGCCTGGGCCGCAGCTCCGAAGAGCTGCAGTGGGACCTGGACTACCTCCTGCAACTGTGGGGCGCCATCAAGGAAGCCTCCGGCGAGCGCGGCGCACCCTTCCTGATCTACCAGGAAAGCAACGTCATCATCCGCGCCATCCGCGACTACCTGCGCCAGGACATCGGCGAAGTGCTGATCGACAGCATCGACGCCCAGGAAGAAGCCCTGAACTTCATCCGCCAGGTGATGCCGCAGTACGCCAGCAAGGTCAAGCTGTACCAGGACAGCGTTCCGCTGTTCAACCGCTTCCAGATCGAGAGCCAGATCGAGACCGCCTTCCAGCGCGAAGTGAAGCTGCCCTCCGGCGGCTCCATCGTCATCGACCCGACCGAGGCCCTGGTGTCCATCGACATCAACTCGGCGCGCGCCACCAAAGGCGGCGACATCGAGGAAACCGCCCTGCAGACCAACCTGGAAGCGGCCGAGGAAATCGCCCGCCAGCTGCGCCTGCGTGACATCGGCGGCCTGATCGTCATCGACTTCATCGACATGACCCCGGCGAAGAACCAGCGCGCCGTGGAAGAGCGCGTGCGCGAAGCCCTCGAGGCCGACCGCGCGCGCGTGCAGGTCGGACGAATCTCGCGCTTCGGCCTGCTGGAAATGTCCCGCCAACGCCTGCGTCCGTCCCTCGGCGAGACCAGCGGCATCGTCTGCCCGCGTTGCAACGGCCAGGGCATCATCCGCGACGTGGAATCCCTGTCGCTGGCCATCCTGCGCCTGATCGAGGAAGAAGCGCTGAAGGACCGCACCGCGGAAGTCCGCGCCCGCGTGCCCTTCCAGGTCGCCGCCTTCCTGCTCAACGAGAAGCGCAACGCCATCACCAAGATCGAGCTGCGCACCCGCGCGCGCATCTTCATCCTGCCGGACGAGCACCTGGAAACCCCGCACTTCGAAGTGCAGCGCCTGCGTGACGACAACCCGGACCTGCTGGTCGGCCACACCAGCTACGAGATGGCCCAGGTCGAGCACGAGGAAGTCCAGCCGGTCAGCGCCACCCGCACCCTGGTACGCCAGGAAGCCGCGGTGAAGACCGTTTCCCCGCAGACTCCCGCTCCGCAGCAGGCCGAACAGGCCGCCGCGCCGCAACCGGTGGAAGCCGCCAAGCCGATGCCGCAGCCGAGCCTGTTCCAGGGCCTGGTCAAGTCGCTGGTGAGCCTGTTCGCCGGCAAGGAAGAAGAAGCCAAGCCGGCCGTCAGCGCGGAAAAACCCGCCAGCGAGCGCAGTTCGACGCCGGAGGAGCGCCGCAACGGCCGTCAGCAGAACCGTCGCCGTGATGGCGGCCGTCGCGACGACGAGCGCAAGCCCCGCGAGGAGCGTGGCGAGCGCAACGAGCGCCGTCGTGAAGAGCGCGCCGAGCGCCCGGCCCGCGAAGAACGCCAGCCCCGCGAAGAACGCGCCGAACGCCAGCCGCGCGAGGAGCGTCAACCGCGCGAAGAGCGTGCCGAGCGTCAGCCACGCGAGGAACGCCAGCCGCGTGAAGAGCGCGCCGAGCGTCAGCCCCGCGAGGAACGTCAGCCGCGCGAAGAGCGTGCCGAGCGCCAGCCCCGCGAGGAGCGCCAACCGCGTGAAGAGCGTGCCGAGCGTCAACCCCGCGAGGAACGCCAGCCGCGTGAAGAGCGCGCCGAGCGTCAGCCCCGCGAGGAGCGCCAACCGCGTGAAGAACGTGCCGAGCGCCAGCCGGGCGAAGAGCGTCAGCCCCGTGAAGAACGCCAGCCGCGCGAAGAGCGTGGTGAGCGTCGCGAACGTGGCGAACGCCAGCCCCGCGAGGAGCGCCAGGCCCGCGAAGCCGCGCTGGAAGCCGAAGAGCTGCCGAACAACGAGGAACTGCTGGAGCAGGATGACCAGGAAGGCAGCGATGACGATCGTCCGCGCCGCCGTTCCCGTGGCCAGCGCCGCCGCAGCAACCGCCGCGAGCGTCAGCGCGAAGTCGGCGTGGAAGGCCCGGAGGCCGGTGCGCAGCAGCAAGGCAGCGAGTCGCCGTCCGCTCCGGCCCTGGCCGCAACCGGTGTCGCCGCGGTAGCCGTGGTCGCCGAGCAGGTCGTCGAAGCCGCCAGCGAGCAAACCGCCGAGCCGGCCGCTGCCGTCGAAGCCGGCGCCGACACCGTCGTGGTCACCGAGACCCGCGAGGAAAGCGCCGGCGAGCAGATCGTCGAGTTCAGCCTGCAGCCGAGCGAATCCGCCCCGGCCGCCGCCGAATCGGTCGAGCAGCCTGCTGCGCAAGCCGTGGTCGAAGCCGCTCCGGTCGTCGAGACCGCTCACGTCGAACCCGAGGTGGTCGAAGCCCCGGTCGCCCAGGCCGAGCCTGCTGTTGCCGCGCCGAGCCAGGACGAAGCCCAGCCGGCAGCCAACGCCAGCGGCCGCGCCCTGAACGACCCGCGCGAGCGTCGTCGCCTGCAGCGCGAAGCCGAGCGCCTGGCCCGTGAAGCCGCGGAAGCCGCCGCTGCCGCTCCGGCCGTAGTGGAAACCGCCGTGGTCGAACAGGCCGCCGAGGTGGAAGCCATCGCCGAGCAGCAAGTCGAGGCCGCGGAAGAAAACGTCGTGGAAGCGGCCCAGGAGACTGTCGAAGCGTCTGCCGCCACCGAAGCTGCCGAAGCACCCGCTGCCGAAGCTGCCGAAGGCGAGCAGGCCATCCAGGCCGTCGAGGAGCAAGTCGAAGCCGACAAGGCCGAGCAGCACCGCGAAGAAGTGGAAAAGCACCACGGCTGATCGCCCGCGTGCTGAAAAAGGGGATGCCTAGGCATCCCCTTTTTTTATGGCTCCTGGGTTGCGTGGAGGTGGATCGCCATGCCTCACGACAACAACTGTAGGAGCGGGCCCTGCCCGCGATTTCGCGCGCAGGGCGCGCTCCTACAGGGGAATGGAGTGGTGGGGCGGAGTAGGAGCGGATCTCATCCGCGAATCGCGCCGGGATGTCCGGCTATCGCGGACAGGGTCCGCTCCTACACCCATACCAGTGGGCACGGCTCGCTCCTACGAAAAGCAGCACGGACAAAAAAGGCGCTTGCCGGCAACGGCAAGCGCCTTTTTCCAAGCCCGCACACCTCAGTAGAGGTTGGGCTCCATCTCCAGCTCCACGCCGAAGCGCTGGCGGATGTCCTCGCGGATGCGCTCGGCCAGCGCCTGGATCTGCGCCCCGCTGGCGCCGCCGTAGTTGACCAGCACCAGCGCCTGCTGGGCATGCACGCCGGCGGCGCCGTCGCGGAAGCCCTTCCAGCCGGCCTTGTCGATCAGCCAACCGGCGGCCAGCTTGACCTGGCCGTCGGCCTGGGGATAGGCCACCAGGTCCGGGTATTCGCCACGCAGGCGCTCTGCCACGGCGGCGGATACCAGCGGGTTCTTGAAGAAGCTGCCGGCGTTGCCCAGCACTGCCGGGTCGGGCAGCTTCTCGCGGCGGATGGCGCAGATCACCCGCGCCACGTCGGCGGGGCCAGGGGCATCTATGCCCTCCTCCGCCAGGCGCTGGCGCACCGGACCGTAGTCCAGATGCAGGCTGGCCCGGCGCGCGAGCTTCAGGCGCACGCGCAGGATCACCCAGCGCCCCGGCTCGCGCTTGAACAGGCTCTCGCGGTAGGCGAAGGCGCAATCGTCCAGGTGGAATTCGCGCAGACCGCCGCTGTGGCGGTCCAGCGCCACCAGGCTGTCGAACACGTCCTTCAGCTCCACGCCGTAGGCGCCGATGTTCTGCATGGGCGCGGCGCCGACGGTGCCGGGGATCAGGCTGAGGTTCTCCAGGCCGGCGAAGCCCTGCTCCAGGCTCCAGCGCACCAGGTCGTCCCAGACCTCGCCGGCCTCGGCTTCGATACGCACCCGATCACCGTCGTCTTCGAGGATGCGCACGCCACGGCTGGCCATGCGCAATACCAGGGCCTCGACGTCGCGGGTCAGCAGCAGGTTGCTGCCACCGCCGAGCACCAGCAGCGGCAGGTCGTGTTCCACCGCCAGGGCAAGGCCCTGCATCACTTCCTGGTCGTCGCGGGCTTCGGCGAACAACTGCGCGCGCGCTTCGATGCCGAAGGTATTGAAGGCTTTCAGGGAAACGTCTTTCTGCAAAACCAGGCTCACAGGCGCCCCTTCACTTCCAGCAGCAGGGCGTCGCAGGCGGTTTCGAGCAGGTCCAGCACCTGCTCGAAACCGGCCTCGCCGCCGTAATAGGGATCGGGCACCTCGTCCAGCGCGCCGGCGTAGCGGCGCAGGAACAGGTCCAGCTCGGCCGGGCCACTTCCCCGCAGGCGTTCGAGATGAGCCAGGTTGCTCAGGTCCATGGCCAGGATCAGGTCGAAGTCGGCGAAATCGGCAGCGCTCACCTGGCGCGCGCGCAGCGCCGACAGGTCATAGCCACGGCGCATGGCAGCGACGCGGGTGCGGGCGTCCGGCGCCTTGCCCACGTGCCAGTCGCCAGTGCCGGCGGAGTCGACGGTCACCCGTGCCTCCAGCCCGGCCTCGCGCAGCTTGTGGCGGAACACGCCCTCGGCGGTGGGCGAACGGCAGATGTTACCCAGGCAGACGAAGAGAACCCGCATCAGCCCCCCAGGATGCGCCTGACGCGCTCCAGGTCCTCGACAGTGTCCACCCCGGCCTGCGGCGCCTCCAGGGCGTCGGCGACGTGGATGCGCACGCCGTGCCAGAGCGCGCGCAGCTGCTCCAGGCACTCGGTGTCTTCCAGCCAGCACGGGCCCCAGGCGACGAAGTCGCGGAGGAAGCGCGCGCGGTAGGCGTAGATGCCGATGTGGCGGCGGTAGGGCACGCCCTGGGGCAGGCCGTCCGGCTCCTTGGCGAAGGCGTCGCGGGCCCAGGGCAGCGGCGCGCGGCTGAAGGTCAGCGCCAGGCCGTTGAGGTCGGTCACCACCTTCACCACGTTCGGGTTGAACAGCGCAGCCAGCTCGTGGATCGGCTCGGCCAGGGTGGCGATGCCGGCTTCCGGGTGGGCCGCCAGGTTGGCCGCCACCTGGTCGATGATGGCCGGCGGGATCAGCGGCTCGTCGCCCTGCACGTTGACCACGATGGCGTCGTCGGCCAGGCCCAGGGCATCGGCCACCTCGGCCAGGCGGTCGGTGCCGGAGTTGTGGTCGACGCGGGTCAGCAACGCCTCGGCGCCGAAGACGTTGGCCGCCTCGAGGATGTGCGCATCGTCGGTGGCGATCACCACGCGAGATGCGGCGCTCCTGCGCGCCTGCTCCCAGACGTGCTGGACCATGGGCTTGCCGCAGATGTCCTGCAGCGGCTTGCCGGGCAGGCGGGTGGAGGCGAAGCGGGCCGGGATGACGACGGTGAAGGCTTGGCTCATCGCTGCGTCTCGGTCACTTGTCCAGGCGTTCGTCGACGTTCAGGGTGCGGGCCTCGCCCTCGAGCATCACCGGGATGCCATCGCGCACCGGGTAGGCCAGGCCGTCGGCCTTGCAGATCAGTTCGGACTTGTCGTCGGTGAGCTTCAGCGGCCCCTTGCACAGCGGGCAGGCGAGGATGTCGAGGAGTTTCGGGTCCATGGCGGAATCCTTGGAAAGCAATGGGTGGCGGCGCCACCCGTCAGCGCGCGATCAGACGCTCGAGCTGGGCGTCGAACCAGGCGACGAAGGCCGGGGATGGCTGCGCGTCGACCGCGAGGTACCACCAGTCGGCGGCGGCGAAGGCCCGGCATTTCACCGCGTCCTTCTCGGTCATCAGCAGCGGCAGCGGCGGGCTGAATTGCAGCTGCTCGGCGCTGTAGGCCGCGTGGTCCGGGAAGGCGTGCGGAACAGGCCGCCAGTGTAGCGCCTCGAGCGTCGCGAAGAAACGCCGGGGGTTGCCGATGCCGGCCAGGGCGTGGACCTGCTGGCCCGGCGGGAAGTGTGTCAGGTCGCGGCGCTCGCCGCTGCGCAGGTTGACCAGCGCGCTCGGCCGCAGGACGAAGGAAAAGGCCCCGGCCGGATCGCTGCTGGCGCCGTTGTAGAGCACCGCGTCCACCGACTCCAGGCGCTCGGCCGGCTCGCGCAGGGGGCCGGCCGGTAGGCAGCGGCGGTTGCCCAGGCCGCGCGCGGCGTCGATCAGCACCAGCTCCAGGTCGCGGGCCAGGCGGTAGTGCTGCAGGCCGTCGTCGCAGAGGATCAGGTCCAGCGGCTCTTCGGCCAGCAGCGCGCGCACCGCGGCCGGGCGGTCCGGGTCGATGACCAGGGGCACGCCGCAGCGCTGGACGATCATCAGCGGCTCGTCGCCGGCCTGCGCCGCGTTCTGTTCGGCGCGCACCCGCCAGGGCAGGCTCGGCGGCTTGGCGCCGTAGCCACGGCTGACCACGCCGACCTTGAGGCCGCGGGCGCGGCAGTGTTCGATCAGCCAGAGGATCATCGGCGTCTTGCCGGTGCCGCCGACGGTGACGTTGCCGACCACGACGACCGGCACCGGCGCGCGGTAGGCCTGGCGCCGGCCTTCCAGGTAGTCGGCGCGCTTGCGCTGAGCGATGCGCCGGTACAGCGCCTCCAGCGGGCGCAGCAGGCCGAGGGCCGGGTGGCCCTGGTACCAGGCCTGCAGCAGGCGCTCGGAAAACGCCATCAGGGCTTGGCCGCCGGCTGCGCCTCGACGGTGGTGATGCGCAGGTGGCTGAAGCCGAGCTTGCCGGCGGCGTCCATGGCGGTGACTACCGACTGGTGGGTGGCCTTGCCGTCGGCGGTGATCACCAGCGGCAGGCTGCTGTCGCCGGCGGATTCCTTCTGCATCGCCGCCATCAGGGTGGCGATGTCGCCGTTGACCAGAGTCTGGCCGTTCAGCGCATAGTGGCCGGCGGCGTCGATGTCCAGCTCCAGCGGCTTGATGTCGGTGGCTTCCGGCGGCGTGCCGCTGACCGCCTCGGGCAGCTCGACCTTCAGCTGCGTCGGCCGGCTGAAGGTGGTGGTGACCACGAAGAACAGCAGCAGGACGAAGATCACGTCGATCAGCGACGCCAGGTTGATGAACACGTCATCGCGGGCGGCGCTGCCGTTTCTGCGGCGGAATTTCACGCTTTGCCATCCTCGGAGAGGTCGACCTCGCGGTCGCCCTGGACCATTTCCACCAGCTTGATCGCTTCCTGCTCCATGGCCACCACCAGCTCATCGACGCGGCGCAGCAGGTAGCGATGGAAGAACACGGCCGGGATGGCCACGATCAGGCCGGAGGCGGTGGTCACCAGGGCCTTGGAGATGCCGCCGGCGAGCTGCGGGGCATTGGCCATGCCGTCGCCCATGAAGGCGCTGAAGATCTGGATCATGCCGAACACCGTGCCCAGCAGGCCGAGCAGCGGGGCCATGGCGGCGATGGTGCCGAGGGCGTTGAGGTAGCGCTCCATCTCGTGGATCACCCGGCCGGCGGCTTCCTCGATGCACTCCTTCATGATCTCGCGGCCGTGCTTGGAGTTGACCAGGCCGGCGGCGAGCACCTCGCCCAGCGGGGAAGACGCCTTGAGCTCCTTGAGCGCCTGGCTGTTCAGCTTCTTGTCCTTGATCTGCTTCCACACCTGGCCCAGCAGCTGCGGCGGGGCGATGCGGCTGCGGCGCAGGGTCCAGAGTCGTTCGGCGACGATGGCGGTGGCGGCGATGGAGCTCAGAATGATCGGCAGCATCATCCAGCCGCCGGCTTTGACCAGTTCCCACACAGTGGCGAATCCCCTGAAAAAAAGTGGCGACACTCTAGCACAGGGCCCCTGCCCCGCCGACCGTCGCCGTTCTCATTTTTCCCTCCAGAATCCGGCATTTTCGCGCACGCCGCGCAGCGTTCCACGCTGGCCCAGGAGCACGCGCAGGGCGCCCTCCCGGGCCACATCGTGCACCTTCGTCCCCTGCTCGGCAAAGCGTTGCAGCACCTCGCTGGACGGATGGCCATGGGCGTTGTGCCGCGAGCGGGAAACCAGCGCCGCGCGGGGCGCCAGTTGCCTGACGAAGGCCTCGGAAGAGGCGCTGCGGCTGCCATGGTGGCCGGCCAGCAACCAGTCGACGCCGAGCCCAGGATGGCTGGCCAGCCAGGCGGCCTCGCCTGCGGCCGGCAGGTCGCCGGTGAGCAGCAGGCTCTCGCCGCCGGCCTCGACGTACAACACACAGGAGCGGCCGTTGCTGTCCGTCGCATCGGGCCACTGCCAGGTGGAGAAGCGCACGCCGTCCAGCTGCCATGCCTCGTTGCCGCAGGGGCCGGCAGGCAGGCTGTCCGGCAAACGCCCGGGCTCGCCGCTGATGATCCGCGCTACCGGCACGGCCGCCGCCACCGAGCGGGCGCCGCCGGCGTGGTCATTGTCGGCGTGGCTGAGCAGCAGCATATCCAGGCGCTCGATGCCCAGGCCACGAAGAGTCGGCAGCACCGCCACCTCGCCGAGGTCGAAATCGCCCCGGCGCGGTCCGGCGTCGTACAGCCAGGTGTGCTGGCGGGTGCGGATCAGCACGGATAGCCCCTGGCCCACGTCCAGCACCCGCACTTCGGTATGGCCATGGGGCGGCGCGCTGGAATGCGGCCAGAACATCGGCAACAGCAACGCCAGGCCCAGCGGACGCAGCGGCAGCCCGGCCGGCGCCAGGCACAGCAGCGCGCCGAACAGGGCCAGGGCGATGCTCCAGGCCGGCGGCGCCATGGGATGCCAGGCCGGGGAATACAGCGACAGGCGCCCGAGCAGGCCCAGCAGCACGTCGAGCACGCCACCGGCCAGCCATAGCAGCCCCTCGCCCACCGCCGGCAGCCACAGCAGCAGGCTGCCGACCAGCGCCAGGGGCACCACCAGCAACTCGACACAGGGCACCGCGATCAGGTTCGCCAGCGCGCCGGCGGGACTCAGCGGCAGGCCCAGGGCCAGCAACACCGGTGCCAGGCCGAGAGCCATGAGCCACTGCGCGCGCCCCCAGGCCAGCCAGCCGGCCCCCCGCCCCAGGCGCCCGGCGAAGCCGTAGACAAGCAGCGCCACGGCGGCGAAGGACAGCCAGAAGCCGGGCGTCAGGCTGACCAATGGATCGACCAGCAGCACCACCAGCAGAGCGCCGAGCAGCGGCAGCCAGACGCCCTGGCGACGAAAGTGCAGGCGCCACAGCAGCACCATGCTGAGCATCAGGCAGGCGCGCAATGCCGGCACCTGCAGCCCGGCGATCCAGCCATAGCCCCAGGCGCCAGCCAGTGCGGCGGCACAGGCGCAGGGCAGCCAGGGCACGCGCGCCGGCCAGGCTCCCAGGCGCGCCAGACCCGCCACCAGGGCGTAGAGCAAGCCGCCCAGCAGGGAGATGTGCGAGCCGGAGATCACCATCAGGTGCAGGGTGCCGGTGTCCTGCAGCATGTCCCAGTCGTCCCGGCCCAGGCCGCTGCCGTCGCCTAGGACCAGGGCCACCAGGTAGGCGTTGCGTCCCTGGGCATCCACCGCCAGCAGCCGGTCCTTCCAGGCTTCGCGCCAGGCCATGGGGCCGGCGGCCTCGGCCAGGCGCCGGCCATCCTTGACGCTGCCGGTGGCGCCTATGCCGTCGGCCGCCAGCCAGGCTTCATAGTCGAAACCGAAGTCGTTGGCCAGGCCATGGGGGCGACGCAGGGTGACCGCCAGGCGCCAGCGCTCCCCGGCCCGCACCTCCGGGCCGCCATACCAGGACACGCGGATGCGCCCGGGCAGGTCCAGGCGCGCCTGGACGTCCTCCAGCTCGAAGCGGACGATGCCACCCGCGGTAGCCGGCAGGCCGGCAACCTGCCCTTCCAGCCACAGCGTCCGCCCATCCAGTTCGGGAGCCAGGCGCCCTTCCCACGAGTCATGGGCGAACAGGCAGGCCCAGGCGAAGCCGAGCAGGAAGAGCGCCACCGCGCGATGTCGCCGATACAGGCATAGCAGCGCCATTCCGACCAATGGCAGCAAGGCTGCCAGGGGTGGCAACTGGGGCAGGAAACGCAGCAGCACCAGGCCGCAGGCCAGCGCCATCATCCCTGTGCGCACGGGTTGCCTCCCTGGCAGCGAAGTCCGGTGCACCGCGCCCGGTTACACATGGACATAGTTGGTGAACAGAAGCTGTCATCTAGCTAGGCATAATGGCCGGTGTTCGTCTGCCAGAGATTTCCCCATGCCGCGCCGACTTTTCCAGCGCTACATGCCGGACCCCGAGCTGATCAGGAACCACAAGTCCCTGCGCTGCTTCGGGTCCCTGCTGCACTCGCCCAACCTCTGGCACCTGAATCGAAGGTCGGTATCCCGCGCCATGGGCATGGGCCTGTTCGCCGCCTTCGTGCCCATTCCCCTGCAGATGCTGCTGGCCGCCACGCTGGCGGTGTGGGTGCGCGCCAACCTGCCGATCTCGGTGGGGCTGGTCTGGCTGACCAACCCCATCACCATGCCGCCGGTGTTCTATTGCACCTACAAGATGGGCGCCTGGGTCATGGGCGTGCCGGCGCGCACGCTGCCGGAGAACCTCACCTGGGAATGGACCAGCGGCGAGCTGTCGCTGCTCTGGCAGCCGTTCCTGCTCGGTTCGATCATCTGCGGGCTGCTGGTGGGCCTGCTCGGCTACCTGGCCACCCAGGCCTACTGGCGCTGGTGGATAGGCCGCAGCTGGCGGCGGCGCCAGGCGTTGCGCAATCTGCGGCAGGGGTTGTGAGCCCCCCTTGTCCGCGATAGCCGGACATTCCGGCGCGGTTCGCGGATGAGATTCGCTCCTACGCTGCCCCACCCACGCCATTCCCCTGTAGGAGCGCGCCCTGCGCGCGAATCGCGGGCAGGGCCCGCTCCTACAGAATGCCGGGTAGCAATTACAATTTGCCGGGAGGCATGGCATTCCCTCGTAGGAGCGGACCTTGTCCGCGATAGCCGGACATTCCGGCGCGATTCGCGGATGAGATCCGCCTACGCTGCCCCACCCACGCCATTCCCGTAGGATGGGTTGAGCGAAGCGATACCCATCACCATGGCCCGACGGGTTTCGCAAGCTCAACCCATCCTACGAAAAGCAGATCGGCGCAGTCGGCAAGACAGCGCCCACGGAACGAAGAAGCCGCCCCTCGGGGCGGCTTCGTTCATTCGTAGCGCAGCGCTTCGGCCGGCTGCGTCCTGGCGGCGCGCCAGGCCGGGTACAGCGTGGCGAGGAAGCTCATCAGCAGGGCCGCGCAGCACACCAGCACCACGTCCGTCACCTGCACGTCGGAGGGCAGGTAGTTGATGAAGTAGACGTCGGAACTGAACACGTGGGTGCCCAGGGCCTTCTCCATCGCCGAGACGATGGCGGTGACGTTGAACGCCGCCAGCACGCCCAGGGTGCCGCCGACCAGGGTGCCGATCACCCCGATCACCGTGCCCTGGACCATGAAAATGGTCATGATCTGCCCCGGCGTCGCGCCCAGGGTGCGGAGGATGGCGATGTCGGTGCGCTTGTCGGCCACCACCATGATCAGCGTGGCGATGATGTTGAAGGCCGCCACCGCGACGATCAGCAGCAGCAGCAGGCCGATCATGGTCTTTTCCATCTTCATGGCGCCGAACAGGCTGCCCTGGGTGTGCGTCCAGTCCACCGAACGGAAGCCCGGGCCCAGGTCGGCGGCGATGCGCTGCCCCACTTCCGGCGCCTGGAACAGGTCCTTCAGGGCGATGCGCACGCTCTGCACCTGGCCCGGCTCCCAGCGCAGCAGGTGCGCGGCGTCGTCGACGTGGACCAGCGCCAGGGTGCCGTCCAGCTCGGCGCCGACCTTGAATACCCCGACCACGTTCAACCGCTGCATGCGCGGCGTCACGCCGCCGGCGGCGGAGGTGGACTCGGGGACGATCAGCAGCAGGCTGTCGCCGACGTTGACGCGGAAGCGCCGCGCGGTGATTTGGCCGATCACCACCCCGGACTCGCCGGACTTCAGCGCGTCCAGGCTGCCCTGGACCATGTGCGAGCCGATGATCGAGACCTTCGGCTCCAGGGCCGGGTCGACGCCGTCCACCTCGATCGGCTGCATCATGCCCTTGAACGAGAGCATGCCGTCCAGCTCAGTGTAGGGCACCGCGCCGACCACCTCGCGCTGCTTCGAGGCCTCGGCGGCCACCGCCTGCCAGTCTGCCAGCGGCTTGCCGTCGGCGTTCTGCAGCACGGCGTGGGGCACCATGCCGAGGATGCGCGAGCGCATTTCCTTCTGGAAGCCGTTCATCACCGAGAGCACCACGATCATCGCCAGCACCCCGAGGGTCAGGCCGATCATCGAGGTCAGGGAGATGAAGGAAATGTAGTGGTTGCGCTTCTTGGCCCGGGTGTAGCGGGTGCCGACGAAGATCGATAAGGGTCTGAACATGGCGTCTGCGGCTCGATCAGGCAGCGATCAGGCGGCCGTCCTCCAGGCGCAGCACGCGGTCCATCTGCTGCGCCAGGTGCGGGTCGTGGGTTACCACCAGGAAAGCCGTCTGCAGCGACTGCGACAGTTCGAGCATCAGCTCCTGGATGGAATGCGCGGTGTGCTGGTCGAGGTTGCCGGTGGGTTCGTCGAGCAGCACCAACTGCGGCTGGTTGACCAGGGCGCGGGCGATGGCCACGCGCTGGCGCTCGCCGCCGGACAGCTCGGACGGCTTGTGCTGCAGGCGCGGCTTCAGGCCCACCCGCTCCAGCAGCGCGGCGGCGCGCTCGCGGGCCTCAGGGATCGGCATGCGGCCGATCAGCAGCGGCATGCAGACGTTCTCCAGGGCGGTGAATTCCGGCAGCAGGTGGTGGAACTGGTAGACGAAGCCCAGCGCGCGGTTGCGCAGCAGGCCGCGCTGCTTCTCGTTGAGCGCCGACAGCTCCTCGCCGGCCAGCCAGACGCTGCCGCTGCTGGGGATGTCGAGGCCGCCGAGCATGTTCAGCAGGGTGCTCTTGCCGGAGCCGGAGCTGCCGACGATGGCCACGCGCTCGCCGGGGAACAGCTCCAGTTGCACGTCGACCAGCACCTCGACCGACTGCGGGCCCTCCTCGTAGCTCTTGCGCAGGTTGCGGCAGCTCAGGACGGTCTTGTCACTCATAACGCAGGGCCTCCGCGGGCTGGGTGCGCGCGGCACGCCAGGCCGGATACAGGGTGGCGAAGAAACTCAGGATCAGCGCGGCGGCGCACACCAGGATCACGTCCTCGCGCATCAGCTGCGAGGGCAGGTAATCGATGAAGTAGACGTCCGAGCTGAGGAATTTGTGGCCGATCAGCTTCTCCAGCAGGGCGATGGCGTCGCTCACCTTGAGCGCCGCGAGCACGCCGAGCACGCCGCCGATCAGGGTGCCGATCACGCCGATCACGCTGCCCTGGACCATGAAGATGGCCATGATCTGCCCCGGCGTGGCGCCCAGGGTGCGGAGGATGGCGATGTCCGACTTCTTGTCGGTGACCACCATCACCAGCGTGGAAATGATGTTGAACGCCGCCACCGCGACTATCAGCAGCAGCAGCAGGCCGATCATGGATTTCTCCATCTGGATGGCCTGGTAGAGGTTGCCGTGGGTGCGCGTCCAGTCGCGGGCGTAGAAGTCGTTGCCCTTCAGCGTCTGGGCGATTTCCCAGGCGGTGCGCGGCGCCTGGAACAGGTCGTCGAGCTTCAGGCGCAGGCCCTGCACCTCGCCGTCCTTGAAGCGCTGCATGCGCGCGGCGTCCTCGACGTTGGCCAGGGCCACGTAGCCGTCCAGCTCGCCGGCGCCGACGTGGAAGATGCCGGCCACGGTGAAGCGCTTCATGCGCGGGAAGATGCCGGCGGGGGTCACCGAGACCTCGGGGGCGACGAAGGTGACCTTGTCGCCGACCTTCACCCCCAGGTTGGCCGCGGCCTTGTCGCCGATGATGATGCCGAACTCGCCGGGCTTGAGGCTGGCCAGGCTGCCTTGCCTGAAGAAGTCGCCGATGATCGAGACCTTGCCTTCCTCGGCCGGGTCCACGGCGTTGATGAGAATCTTCTGCACTACGCCGTTGTTGCTCAGCAGGCCCTGCATCTGGATGAAGGGCGCCACTTCCAGCACGTTGGGGTGCTGCGCCTTGATCTGCGTGGCCAGGCCGCGCCAGTCGTCGATCGGCTGGTAGGCCTCGACGGTGGCGTGCGGCACCATGCCCAGCACCCGGGTGCGCATCTCGTGGTCGAAGCCGTTCATCACCGAGAGCACCACGATCATCACCATGACGCCGAGCGCCAGGCCGATCATGGAAGTCAGGGAGATGAAGGAAACGAAGTGGCTGCGGCGCTTGGCGCGGGTGTAGCGCGTCCCGATATAGACGGAAAGAGGTCTGAACATGTGGGGCCGTTGTCAGGGGATTGGGGCGTCGGTCCGGCCGGCGTCCGCTACCGCGCAAGGGTTTGCGGAGGCCGTTGTGGCGAGCTACGGCGGGCGGCTTTACACTCAGACCATCACTGCCGCCGTGGGTTCGCCATGTCCACTCCAGACGCGGATGACCGCCGCGAATACTACCGTATCGAGGATCACCTCGCACTGGAATTTCGCCCTCTTGCGGAGGACGCGGAGCAGGTGGCGCAAGCGTTACAGGATGATTCGCCGCTGTTCAACCTGCTCGGCGACCTGCACCTGCTGGAGGTGGAGGCGCAGCACCTGCTGCGGCAGATCGCCGAGCGCGACCGCCCCCTGGCCAACTACCTGAAGCTGCTCGACAAGCGCCTGGACCTGGTGGCCGGCGCCCTCGCCCGCGGGCTGCTGGAGCAGGTCGTCCCGGCGCAGCCGGTGGTCCTCTCCGAGGGCGGCATCGCCTTCATCGCCCCCGAGCCCTTCCACCCCGGGCAGTTGCTGGCGCTGAAGCTGGTGCTGCTGCCCCAGGCCCTGGGCCTGAGCCTGCGCGCGCGGGTCACCCACTGCGAGTCGCGCGGGCTGGGCGAGTACGAGATCGGCACCCTGTTCGAGAACCTCGAGGAGCCGCAGCGCCAACTGCTGGCCCGGCACATCCTGCAGAAACAGGCGGCCGAACGGCGCCAGGCGAAGGACCGCGACGACCCATGAAGGCCCTGCACATCCCCTTCCTGCTGCTGTGCCTGGGCATGGCCCTGCCGGCCGCGGCCGACACCCTGGAAATCCCCGTCGGCGCCCAGGGCGACGCCAGCATCGCCCTGCCCGCCCGCGGCGAGAGCCGGCGCGCCGTGCTGGAGCGCTTCGGCCTGCCCGACGAGGAGCACCCGGCCGTGGGCAGCCCGCCGATCACCCGCTGGGACTACCGCGAATTCAGCGTCTATTTCGAATACGATCACGTGGTCGACGCGGTTCGCGCGCATCGCCCGCAGAACCCGATCCTTCCCTCTCCCAAGGAGCCCCAGTGACTCTCATCTATGGCCATCGCGGCGCCAAAGGCGAAGCGCCGGAAAACACCCTGCCCAGCTTCCAGCGCTGCCTGGAACACGGCGTGACGCGTTGCGAACTGGACCTGCACCTGTCCCGCGACGGCGAACTGATGGTGATCCACGACCCGACGCTCAAGCGCACCACCGGGCGCCGCGGCAAGGTGTCCGAGCAACTGGCCGAGGACCTGGTCACCTACGACGCGCGCCAGGGCGGCCCGGGCTGGGTGCGCCCCTGCCCCATCCCGCGGCTGGCCGAGCTGTTCGAGCGCTGCGAATTCGAGCATTGGCAACTGGAAGTGAAGAGCGCTTCGCGCGAGCGCGCGGCGCGCACCGTGCAGGCCATCCACCAGTTGGTCGGGCGCTTCGGCCTGCGCGAGCGCATCACCGTCACGTCCAGTTCACGCACCGTGCTGCGCGCGCTGCAGCAGCTGACGCCGGACCTGTCCCGCGGGCTGGTGGCCGAATACGCCTGGCTCGATCCGCTGAAGGTGGCGGCGAACTATGGCTGCGAGCTATTGGCGCTGAACTGGACGCTGTGCACCCCGGAGCGGCTGCTCAAGGCGCAGAAGCAGGGGCTGCACGTGTCGGTGTGGACGGTCAACGAACCGGCGCTGATGCGCCGGCTCGCCGACTTCGGCGTGGACAGCCTGATTACAGACTTTCCCGGTTTGGCCACTGCCACGCTCGGGAATCGCTGAGCGGGTCGCCCCCGGCCGGCTCAGGCCGCCGGTCGGGGTATTTCAGAAAAGCCGGTTGAGGCCGTCGAATGCCGCTACGCGGTAGGCTTCGGCCATGGTCGGGTAGTTGAAGGTGGTGTTGACGAAGTACTTCAGGGTGTTCAGCTCGCCCGGCTGGTTCATGATCGCCTGGCCGATGTGGACGATCTCCGAGGCCTGGTCGCCGAAGCAGTGCACGCCGAGGATTTCCAGGGTCTCGCGGTGGAAGAGGATCTTCAGCATGCCCACCGGCTCGTTGGAGATCTGCGCGCGGGCCATGCCCTTGAAGAACGCCTTGCCCACTTCGTAGGGAATCTTCGCCGCGGTCAGCTCGTGCTCGTTCTTGCCGATGGAGCTGATCTCCGGAATGGTGTAGATGCCGGTGGGCACGTCGTTGACGAAGCGCCAGGTGTCCTGCTCGACGATGTTGCCGGCGGCCGAGCGGCCCTGGTCGTAGGCGGCGCTGGCCAGGCTCGGCCAGCCGATCACGTCGCCGGCGGCATAGATGTTCGACACCGAGGTGCGGTAGTTCTCGTCCACCTCGATCTGGCCGCGGCTGTTAACCTTGATGCCGACGTTCTCCAGGCCCAGGCGGTCGGTGTTGCCGGTACGGCCGTTGCACCACAGCAGGGCGTCGGCCTTGATTTTCTTGCCCGACTTCAGGTGCAGGATCACGCCGTTGTCCAGGCCCTCGACGCGCTCGTATTCCTCGTTGTGGCGCACCAGCACGTTGTTGTTGCGCAGGTGGTAGCTCAGGGCGTCGGAGATTTCGTCGTCGAGGAAGCTCAGCAACTGGTCGCGGGTGTCGATCAGGTCGACCATCACGCCCAGGCCGCTGAAGATCGAGGCGTACTCGCAGCCGATAACGCCGGCTCCGTAGATGATCAGGCGGCGCGGGGTGTGGCTCAGCGAGAGGATGGTGTCGCTGTCGTAGACCCGCGGGTGGTTGAAGTTGATGTCCGCCGGGCGGTACGGGCGCGAGCCGGTGGCGATGACGAACTGGTCGGCGACCAGGCGTTCCACGGCGCCGCTGGGAGTGACCACCTCGACGGTGCGCTCATCGACGAAGCTGGCGGTGCCGTTGAACATGTCGATGCGGTTGCGCGCGTAGTAGCCGGTACGCGAGGAGACCTGCTTGTTGATCACCTTCTCGGCGCTTTTCAGCACGTCGGGGAAGGAGAACCAGCGCGGCTCGCCGATCTGCCGGAACATCGGGTTGGTGTTGAACTCGATGATCTGCTTCACCGAGTGACGCAGCGCCTTGGACGGGATGGTGCCCAGGTGCGTGCAGTTGCCGCCGACCACGCGACGGCTGTCCACCACCGCCAGCTTGCGCCCGTACTTGGAGGCGTTCATCGCTGCCCCCTCGCCCGCCGGGCCCGTGCCGAGAATCACCACGTCGTAGTTGTAGACAGCCATGCGTACTCCTTCAGAACAGGCCGGGGCGCCCCTGTGGCGCTTCCGGCAAAGTCCCGGCGCGCCTGGCGCCGGGAGCGATCGAATCGATGTTGGCAGCTTAGCCGCGTGACAAATTGCTGCACATTAGCGCTTGGTCGTGCGGTAGGCGAATTTTGCCATCACTACATTTGGTGCGGCTTTCATGGCCGCGCCGGATCGGGGAAGAGCTCGGCGAAGCGCGTACTGGCGCGCATGGCGAAGCCCTGCCCCTGGTGCACGACGAACCAGGCGGCCAGCCCGTGCTGCTCGGCGTAGCGGTAGCCCTCGTCCGGGCCCAGCACCATGAGCAGGGTCGACAAGCCGTCGGCGTGCAGCGTCGAGCGGTCGACCACGGTCACCGCCGCCAGCCTATGCCGCACCGGCGTGCCGGTGCGCGCGTCGAAGGTGTGCGAGTAGCGCTGCCCACCTTCCTCGAAATAGTTGCGGTAGTCGCCCGAGGTCGACACCCCGTAGCCGTCCACAGCCAGCGAGCGCGCCACGCTGCGCTCGCGTTCGCCGCTGGGCACCTCCAGCGCCACCCGCCAGGGCGAGCCGTCGGACTTGTGGCCCACGGCCTTGAGTTCGCCGGTGATCTCCACCAGGTAATTCTTCACGCCCAGCTCGGCCAGGCGCTGGCTGACGCGGTCCACCGCGTAGCCGGCGACGATGCTGTCGAAGTCCAACTGCGCCGCCACGTCCTTGCACACCAGGCTGCCGTCCACCCGCACATGACGATAGCCGACGCGCGCCCGCTCGCGCTCCAGCGCCTCGGGCGCCGGCACCAGCTCACCGCGGGACTGCGGGCCGAAGCCCCAGAGGTTCAGCAGCGGCTCGACGCTGAGGTCGAAGGCGCCGGCGCTGGCCTCGGACAGCTCGTTGCCGTAGCGCAGCAGCTCCACCAGCTCGGTCGGCATGGCCTGGCAGGCGCCGGCCGGCAGGGCGTTGAAGCGCGAGACCTCGGAGTCGTCGCGGTAGGTGGAGAACTGCCGGTCGAGTTCGCCGAGAATGCCCTCGACCTCCGCCTGCAGGCGCTGCGGCGCGGGGCTCTGCGCCGTCGGCAGGTACTGCACGGAATAGCTGCTGCCCATGGTCGGGCCGCCGAAGCGCTCGACACGCTCGCCGCAACCGGCCAACGCCAACAGCCCCAAGCACAGCCAGATGCCTCGCAACGCACCACCTCCATTCCCCTGCCCCGGCACGGGCGGCGCACATTCTACCGGAAACGGCAGGGCTTACTGTTGCCCAGGCGGTAAAGGTTCGTTGACCGAATCGCCGCCCTCCAGCGGCGCGCCGCCGCCCAGGGCCTTGTACAGCGCCACCAGGTCCAGGCGCAGCTGGCCGTCGCTGTCCACCAGGTCGCGGCGCGCCTGCAGGTAGTTGCGCTGGGCGTCCAGCTCCACCAGGAAATCGGTCATGCCGCCGGCGTAGCGCGCCTTGGCCATGTCGTAGGCCTGCCCGGCGCTGTTCAGCCGCGCCTGCAACTGGGCGTTGCGCTGGCGCTCGGCGCCGTAGCCGCTGAGGGCGTCGTCGACTTCCTGCCAGGCCTTGAGCACGGTCTGCTGGTAGTTCACCGCGGCTTCCTGCTGCTCCAGCTTGCGCAGGGTCACCTGGGAGCGGCGCCGGCCGTTGTCGAAGATCGGCACGCTCAGGCTCGGCCCCACCGCCCACTGGCGGCTGCCCCAGTCGGAGAGGTCGCCGCTCTCGAAGGAGGAATAGCCGAAGCTGGCGCCCAGGCGGATGCTCGGGTACAGCTCGGCCACCGCCACCCCGATGTTGGCCGTGGCGGCGTGCAATTGCGCTTCGGCGGCGCGGATGTCCGGGCGCCGGCGCGCCACTTCCGATGGCAGGCCGGGGCTGAGGTCGGGCAAGACGGCGGGCTGCGCGGGCGGCGTCTTCAGCTGCGCCTGCAACTCGCCCGGCTGCGCGCCGACCAGCACGCCGAGCTGGTTGATCGCCTGGCCCTCGGCCGCCTGCAGTTGCGGCAGGCGCGAGCGCAGCTCTTCCAGTTGGCTGCGCTGGCGCACCAGATCGAAGTCGTCCACCAGGCCGCCGTCGGCGCGGGCCTGCACCAGTTCCAGGGATTCCTCGGTGGCGCGCAGGTCTTCCTGGGTCACAGCGATCTGCTGCTGCACCCGGCGCAGCTCGAAGTAGCCGCGCGCCACCTCGCTGGCAACCAGCAAGCGCGCCTGTTCCAGCAAGGCGCGCTGCTGCTCGACGCGGGCGTCGGCGGCCTCGATGGAGCGACGCACGCGGCCCCAGAAGTCGATTTCCCAGGAAGCGTCGAAGCCGGCTTCGTAGAGGGTGAAGGGCTGGGCCAGGGTCTTCGCCAGCTCGTCGCTCTCGCCCGGCGCCAGGCTGGAGATCATCCGCGCGCTGGCGCCACGCTCGCTCTGTCGTTGGCGCTGCACGTCGGCCTTGCCGTCGACGTTCACCCCGCGCTGGGCAGCGACCATTTGCCGCTGCATGCGCGCCTGGGCGAAGCGCAGCGCGGCGCTCTGCAGGTCCGGGCTGGCCGCCGTGGCGCGGCGCTGCAGGTAGTCCAGCGCCGGGTCGGCGAACTGCGTCCACCACTGCGCGGGGATGGCCTGGCCGCCCTGCCCCGCGCTCAGCAGCGCGGCATCGCCGGCATGGGCCGCGCGCCAGTCGGCCGGGGCCTGCGGCTGCGGCGCCTGGTAGTCCGGCCCCACCGCGCAGGCGCCCAGCGCCAGCAGCAGCGGCAGGAGGAAGTAGGGATTGGGCGACGACGGCATGGCGGCCTCCGGTCAGGCGAGTCGATTGCGGAACAGCCAGGCGGACAGCGGCAGGGTCACGCTCGCCACCACCAGCATCGGCAACAGGTCATGGGCCACCTCGAACAGGCTGGCGCCTTCCAGGTAGATGCGCTGGATCAGGTCGATGGCGAAGCGCAGCGGGTTGATGTAAGTGGCCATCTGCAGCGCCTCGGGCATGTTGCGCACCGGCGTGGCCAGGCCCGAGAGCAGCATGATCGGCATGATCAGCACGAAGGTGTAGAGCATTGCCTGCTGCATGTTCAGCGACACCGCCGAGATCGACAGGCCCAGGCCGACGCAGGAGACCATGAACACCAGCAGCCCGCCGTAGAAATCCAGCAGCGAGCCGGCCATGGGGATGCGGAACCAGTACAGCGCCATCAGCAGCACCAGCGACGCCTGCACCAGGCCGATGAGGATCGGCGGCAGGGCCTTGCCGAGCATGATTTCCATGGGCGAATAGGGCGTGACCAGCAGTTGGTCGAAGGTACCCTGCTCGCGCTCGCGGGCCACCGAGAGCGCGCTGAGCATCAGCGTCTGCAGCATGCTCAGCGAGGCGATCAGCGCCGGGATCAGCGGCCAGCGCGTCTCCAGGTTGGGGTTGTACCAGGCGCGGGTGACCACGCTGACCGGCGCCTGGACCAGGCCGCGCTCGCGATTGAAGTCGTTGACCACGCTGGCCAGCCCGGCCGCCGCGGCGCCGGCGGTGGTGGAGTTGCGCCCGTCGAGGATCACCTGCAGCGGCGCCGGCTCGCCGCGGGTCAGGCGCGTCTCGAAGTCGGCGGGAATCTGGATCACCAGCAGCGCCTTCTCGGCGTCGATCACGCTGGCGATGTCGCGCGGCGCGCGCAGGGTCGCCACGCGGTGGAAGATGCCGCTGCCGTCCAGGCGGTTGGCCAGGCGCTGGGACGACTCGCTGTGGCTCTGGTCGAGCAGCGCGTAGGGCGCGTCGTTGAGGTCGAAGGTCACCGCGTAGCCGAACAGCAGGCTCTGCATCAGCACCGGCGCCAGCAGCACGATGCGGTTGGCCGGGTCCTTGAGGATCACCAGCAGCTCCTTGCGCCAGAGATTGGCCAGGCGACGCAGCAGTTCGGCGAAGGCGCCCATCTCAGTCCAGCCTCTTGCGCGTGGCCAGCTGCGCCAGGCCCAGCAGGACCACGGCGTAGCCGGCGAGGATCAGGCAGTTGCGGATGATCAGCGGCCAGAAGTCGCCGGCCAGGAACAGCGACTTCACCAGCTCCATGAAGTAGGTGGCCGGCAGCAGGTTGCCGATCAGCCGCACGGCGGTGGGCACGTTGCGCAGGTCGAAGATGAAGCCCGAGAGCATCATCGCCGGGAGGAAGCTGGCGAGCAGGGAAATCTGGCTGGCGAGGAACTGGTTCTTGGTCACCGCCGAGATCAGCAGGCCGATACCCAGGGCGACGAACAGGTAGAGCATGGAGCTGACCAGCAGCGCCAGCAGCGAGCCGTACATGGGCACGTGGAACAGCAGGCGCGCCGCCAGCAGGCACAGCGCCAGGCCCAGCAGGCCGACCAGGAAGCAGGGGATGATCTTCGCCAGGAGGATTTCCACCGAGCGCACCGGGGTGACGAACAGCGCCTCCAGGGTGCCACGCTCCCATTCGCGGGCCATCACCAGCGCGGTGAGGAAGGCGCCCACCAGGGTCATGATCAGCACGATCAGCCCTGGCACCAGGTACCAGGTGCTGGTGTTGGCGGCGTTGAACCACATGCGCTGCTCGATGCGCACGCCGCCGGATTGCAGGCCGGCGTTGCGCGCCGCCTGCTTCTCGCCCCACAGCGCCAGGGCCTGGTTGAGGTAGTTGCTCACCCCCGAGGCGCGGGTGGCGTCGGAGCCCTGCACCAACACCAGCACCTGGGCATCGCCGTCCTGCAGGCGGCGACTGAAGTCGGCGGGCAGGTAGACCAGGGCGTCGGCCTGGCGCGACTCCAACAGCCGCCGGCCCTCTTCGAAGGATTTCAGCGGCAGCGGCCGCAGGTATTCCGAGTCGCTGATGCTGGCGAGCAGGTCGCGGGCCTGCGGCGCCGGGTCGTCCTGCACCACCGCCACCAGGCTGTGGCGCACGTCCAGCGACAGGCCGTAGCCGAAGATCAGGATCAGCGCGATGGGCAGGCCGATGCCGATCATCAGGTTGCTGCGGTCGCGCAACAGCTGGCGCACTTCCTTGCGCGTCAGCGACAGCAGCCGGCGCCAGAACGAACCGCTCATGCGCGCGCCTCCTGCTGGTGCTGGCGGGCCTGCTCGACGATCTCGATGAAGGCCTGCTCCATGTTCAGCGAGCTACCCTGGCCGCCGGCCTGCTCGCGCACCTGCTGCGGCGTGCCCATGGCGAGGATGCGCCCGGCGTCCTGGATGACGATGCGGTCGCAATACTCGGCCTCTTCCATGAAGTGGGTGGTGATGATGATGGTGGTGCCGCCGGCCGCCAGCGCCGTGATGCGCTGCCAGAAGCCGCGCCGGGCCAGGGGGTCGGCGCCGCTGGTGGGTTCGTCGAGGAAGAGGATTTCCGGCTCGTGGAGTAGGCCCACGGCCATGGCCAGGCGCTGCTTGTAGCCGCCGGGCAGTTGGCCGCTGGGCTCGCCCTCGTGGCCGGAAAGGTCGAACTGCCGCGACACCTCGTCCATGCGCCGCCCCAACTGCCTGCCGGCCAGGCCGTAGGCGCCGCCGAAGAATTGCAGGTTCTCGCGCACCGAGAGGTTGCCGTACAGCGAGAACTTCTGCGACACGTAGCCGATGCGCCGGCGCGCCTGGGCGCGGGCGTGGCGCAGGTTGACGCCGGCCACCTGCAGGCTGCCGGAAGACGCCGGCAGCAGCCCGCAGAGCATGCGGAAGGTGGTGGTCTTGCCGGCGCCGTTGGGCCCCAGCAGGCCGAAGATTTCGCCGCGGGCCACGCTGAAACTGGTGCGGTCCACCGCGGTGAAGTCGCCGAACTTGCGCACCAGGTCCTTCACTTCGATCACCGCCTCGCCGTTGCCGGAAGTACCGCCCGGCGCGGCGGCCTTGAGCGCCTCGGTATCCACCTGCTCGGCGCCGCTCCTGGCCCGCAGCAGGACCATGAAGCCGTCCTCCAGGCGCGCTTCCACCTCGCGCACCGGGGCGCCGTCGAGCAGTTCGTCCAGGCGCTTTTCATCGGCATCGCGCTGGCGGATGAAGCGCACCTCGCCACCCTGGGGCACCGCGTCGATGATGTTCTGCGGATCGTCCAGCAGCCGCGCCTGCAGCTTGCGCGCCGGCTCGCCGGCCGGCGGCACGGCGATGCGGCAGAGGCCGTCGGCGTGGCGGCGGATGTCCTCGGGCAGGCCCTGGGCCAGCAACTGGCCCTGGTGCAGCAGGTACACCTCCGAGCAGCGCTCGGCTTCGTCCATGTAGGAGGTGGTCAGCAGCACGCTGAGACTCTCCTCCTCCACCAACTGCTGGACGATTTCCCACAGCTCGCGGCGCGACAGGGGGTCGACGCCCACGGTCGGTTCGTCGAGCAGCAGGAGTTGCGGCGAGCGCACCAGGGTGCAGGCCAGGCCGAGCTTCTGCTTCATGCCGCCGGACAGCTTGCCCGCCGGGCGGTCGGTGAAGCGTCCCAGGTCGGTCATCTGCAGCAGGCGCTCGAAGCGCTGGCGGCGCTGCTGCGCGCCGACGCCGTGGAGGTCGGCGTAGAGATCGAGGTTTTCCTGCACGCTCAGGTCTTCGTAGAGGCCGAAACGCTGCGGCATGTAGCTGATCAGGTCCTGCACGCGCTGCGGGTGCGCCTTGACGTCGATGCCGAGCACCTCCAGCTCGCCGCTATCGACGCGCAGCAGCCCGGCCACCAGGCGCAGGAAGGTGGTCTTGCCGGCGCCGTCCGGGCCAACCAGCGCGGTCAGCGCGCCCTTGCGCACCTGCAGGTCGAGGCCGTGCAGGGCCTGCACGATCTGCCCGGACTCCTTGACCAGGAACTGCCTGGCGACGCCGCGGGCGTCTATCACCAGGTCCATCAGTCGGCCTTCCCGTCGCGCAGCTGGTCGCCCTCGGCGATGCGCACCGTGGCCGGCATGCCCAGGCGCAGGCGGTTGTCCTTGTCCTCAACTATCACCCGCACCTCGTAGACCAGCGCGGTGCGCAGCTCCTCGGTCTGCACGGCCTTGGGGGTGAACTCGGCGACGTCGGAGATGTAGCCGACGCGCCCCTGCACCGGCTGCTGCGGATGGCTGTCGGTGCTGACGCTGGCGCGCATGCCCGGCTTGATGTGGCCGAGCTGGGTTTCGTTGACGTACACCCGCACCCACTTCGGATCGGTGATGGCCAGGGCGTAGACCGCGCGCTGCGGCGAGGCCATGTCGCCCGGCTCCAGCAGGCGCGAGCGCACCGTGGCGTCCTGCGGGGCGCGCAGCTGGGTTTCGTCGAGGTTGTGCTGCAGCAGCGCGAGCTGGGCGCGGGCGCCTTGCAGCTGGGCCTCGGCCTGGGCGATGTCCTCGGCGCGCGGGCCGATCTTCGCCAGGCGCAGGGCCTTTTGCGCATCCTCCAGCCGGGCCTGGTCGACCTTCAGCTGGGCGCTCGCGTTGTCCAGGTCCTGCTGGCTGACGGCGCGCCCGCCGGGGCTGTTGGCGCGGATGCCCTGCAGGCGGCGCAGCTGGATGCCGGCCAGTTCGACCTGGGCCCTGGCGCCGTCCACCTGGGCCTTGGCGCGGTCGATGTCCTCGGGGCGCGAGCCGTTGTGCAGGCGCAGGACGTTGGCTTCCTGGGCGGCGATCTGCGCCTTGGCCTGGTCGATCTGCAGCTTCAGGGTGCGGCTGTCGAGGCTGGCCAGGACCTGCCCGGCCTTGACCGCGTCGCCCTCCTCCACGCGCATCTCGGCGATGCGCTCGCTGCCGGTGAAGGCCAGGGACACCTGGCGGATGTCGACGTTGCCGTAGAGCACCAGGTCGCCGCCCTGCTCGGCCTTCGAGTGGAAGTAGTACCAGGCCCCCAGGCCCGCTACGGCGAGCAATGCCAGGACAACGATGAGCTTCTTGCGCATGATGACGACCCGCTAGCCAGTGGCGACGAGAAACAAGCATACAAGCATAGACCAGTAATTCAAATTTGAATTTGATCTATGCAGGCTTTAGTCTGCTACACCTGATCCAGCAGGGTGCAGTCATGCCTAGCTCTCCTTCCAAGCCCCGCCCAGCGCCGCAACGCGCCCCCCGCCAGGACGGCGAAGCCACTCGTCGCCGGATACTCCTGGCGGCCGGCGAACTGTTCGCCGAGCGTGGCTACGCCGACACCACCAGCAAGGCCATCTGCCAGCGCGCGCAGTGCAACATGGCCGCGGTGAACTACCACTTCGGCAGCCGCGACGGCCTCTACCGCGCGGTGCTGCAGGACATGCACAAGCACCTGATCGGCTACGACCAGCTCGAACGACTGACCTGCGGCCAGCGCCCGGCCCGCGACAAGCTCGCCGACCTGATCGCGGCGCTGACCCTCAACGTCGCCAACGGCCAGCGCTGGCAGGCGCGCCTGTGGGCCCGCGAGCTGCTGACGCCCTCGCCCTTCCTCTCCGAACTCATCGACCGGGAGGCCATGCCCAAGGTGCGCCTGGTGCTGGCACTGCTCGGCGAGGTCACCGGCATCCCCGCCCAGGAGCCGGCGCTGCTGCGTTGCCTGTTCAGCGTGATAGCGCCCTACCTGACGCTGCAGGTGATCAGCCGGGAAATCCCCACGCCGCTGACCGGCCTGTTCGAACAGCCGCCGGAAGACCTCGCCCGCCACCTGCAGCTGTTCGCCCAGGCGGGGCTGGAGGCGGTGGCGCGGGATTATCGCGACGGGCAGCTGTAGTACGGCGCTGGCCGGCCTACAGAGCCGCCGGTGGGGCCCATCGCGGACGGAGTCCGCTCCTACGGTTCCAGGAAGCACGGCTTTTCGTAGGATGGGTTGAGCGAAGCGATACCCATCGCCATGGCGGGTCGGGCCCGGAGTGCCCGGGAACAGGTGACCCGGAACGCGCCTGGAATCACGGCCAAACGGCGGATAACGCCGTAGGCGTTATCCGCCCTACGCAATGCCCAACCATGACGTAGGGCGCATAACCGTTCGCGGTTATCCGCCGCTGCAAACAAAAAGGCCGCACCCCGGTAGGAATGCGGCCCTTTCTCGTCCAGCGCCGGCGGGATCAGGCGGTAGCCCGTGCCTCGCCCTTGCGCTTGAGCAGGTAGCAGATGCCCATCAGCACCACCCATACCGGGATGGCGTACACCGACACGTCGATGCCCGGGATCTGCAGCATGATGCCGAGGATGAACACCACGAAGGCCAGGCACAGCCAGTTGCCGAACGGGTACCACAGGGCGCGGAAGCTGGTGCGCACGCCCTCGCGGTTCTTGGCGCGGCGGAACATCAGGTGGGCCAGGCTGATCATCGCCCAGTTGATCACCAGCGCCGCCACCACCAGGGACATCAGCAGCTCCAGCGCCTGGTGCGGGATCACGTAGTTGACCACCACGCAGGCCAGGGTGATGAAGGCCGAGACGCCGATGGCCAGCAGCGGCACGCCGCGGTCGTCGACCTTGGCGAAAGCGCGCGGGGCGTCGCCCTGCTCGGCCAGGCCGAAGAGCATGCGGCTGTTGCAGTACACGCAGCTGTTGTAGACCGACAGCGCCGCGGTCAGCACCACGAAGTTCAGCACGTTGGCCGCCACGTCGCTGCCCAGCAGCGAGAACACCTTGACGAACGGGCTGCCGCTGTAGGGGTCGCCGGAGCTGTTGATGCTCTGCAGCAGCGCGTCCCACGGGTACAGCGAGAGCAGCACGGCCAGGGCACCGATGTAGAAGATCAGGATGCGGTAGATCACCTGGTTGATCGCCTTGGGGATCACCTTCTTCGGCTCCGAGGCCTCGGCCGCGGTGATGCCCACCAGCTCCAGGCCGCCGAAGGAGAACATGATGATCGCCAGGACCATCACCAGGCCGGAAATGCCGTTGGGGAAGAAGCCGCCGTGGCTCCACAGGTTGCTCACCGAGGCCTGCGGGCCGCCGTTGCCGCTGGCCAGCAGCCAGACGCCGAGCACGATCATGCCGATGATGGCGGCGACCTTGATGATCGCGAACCAGAACTCGGTCTCGCCGAAGGCCTTCACGTTGAACAGGTTGATGGCGTTGATCAGCACGAAGAAGATCGCCGCCGTGGCCCAGGTGGGGAACTCCGGCCACCAGAACTGGATGTACTTGCCGACCGCCGTGAGTTCCGACATGCCGACCAGGATGTACAGCACCCAGTAGTTCCAGCCGGACATGAAGCCGGCGAAGCCGCCCCAGTACTTGTGAGCGAAGTGGCTGAAGGAACCGGCGACCGGTTCCTCGACGATCATCTCGCCGAGCTGACGCATGATCAGGAAGGCGATGAAGCCGCCGATGGCGTAGCCGAGGATCATCGACGGGCCGGCGGATTGCAGTACACCGGCCGAGCCCAGGAACAGGCCGGTACCGATGGCGCCACCCAGGGCGATCAGCTGGATGTGGCGGTTCTTCAGGCCACGCTTGAGCGAGCCTTCATGCAGATGGGGGTGTCCATCCATTGCGGGGTTCCTCGGTAGAGGGGTTGGCATTTTTATCGTTATGGTGCGCGGGTAAGCGCGAAGACTAACGAAAAACGGGAGCCCGAGAGCTCCCGTTTTCGATTTTCAGGCCTGGCTTAGCGCGGGAAGGCCGGCGGGTTGACCCCAGCCATCTCTTCCATCACGCGGACCACCTGGCAGCTGTAGCCGAACTCGTTGTCGTACCACACGTACAGCACGACGCGGTTGTCGTTGCAGATGGTGGCTTCGGCATCGACCACGCCGGCGTGGCGGGAACCGACGAAGTCGGTGGAGACCACTTCCTGCGAGCTGACGAAGTCGATCTGCTTCTGCAGGTCCGAGTGCATGGCCATCTGGCGCAGGTACTCGTTGATCTCCTCGCGGGAGGTCGACTTGTTCAGGTTCAGGTTGAGGATGGCCATGGACACGTTCGGGGTGGGAACGCGGATGGCGTTGCCGGTCAGCTTGCCCTTGAGCACCGGCAGGGCCTTGGCGGCGGCGGTGGCGGCACCGGTCTCGGTGATCACCATGTTCAGCGGAGCGCTGCGGCCGCGGCGGCTGCCCTTGTGGAAGTTGTCGATCAGGTTCTGGTCGTTGGTGTACGAGTGAACGGTTTCGACGTGGCCGTTGACGATGCCGTACTGGTCATCGACTGCCTTGAGCACCGGCACGATGGCGTTGGTGGTGCAGGAGGCGGCGGAGACGATCTTGTCGTCGGCGGTGATGTCGCCATGGTTGATGCCGTGGACGATGTTCTTCAGCGCGCCCTTGCCCGGAGCGGTGAGGATCACGCGGTCGACGCCCGGGCACTTCAGGTGCTGGCCGAGGCCGTCGGCGTCGCGCCACTTGCCGGTGTTGTCGACCAGCAGGGCGTTCTTGATGCCGTACTGGGTGTAGTCCACCGAGGACGGATCGTTGGAGTAGATCACCTGGATCAGGTTGCCGTTGGCGGTGATGGTGTTGTTGGCCTCATCGATGGTGATGGTGCCGTCGAACTTGCCATGCACGGAGTCGCGGCGCAGCAGGCTGGCGCGCTTGACCAGGTCGTTCTCGGCGCCCTTGCGCACGACGATGGCGCGCAGGCGCAGGCCGTCGCCGCCACCGGTCTTCTCGATGAGGATGCGCGCCAGCAGGCGGCCGATGCGGCCGAAGCCGTACAGCACGACGTCGGTGCCTTCGCGGGCGGCGCCGTTCTGCTTGCCGACCACGTCGGCCAGCTCGTCCTTGGTGAACTGCTCGATGCTGCGGCCGTTACCCTCGGCCTTGAACTTGGCGACCATCTTGCCCAGGTCGACCGAGGCGGCGCCGAGTTTCAGCTCGCTCATGGCCTTGAGGACGGGGAAGGTGTCGTGAACCGACAGCTCGGCTTCGTCGGCCAGGCGGTGGCGGGCGAAACGGTGCGCCTTGAGAATGTCGATCACCGAACGGTTGATCAGGCCACGGCCGTAGATCGAGGTCACCACGTTGTTGTTGCGGTAGAGCTGGCCGATCAGCGGAATCATGGCTTCCGCGAGGGCTTCACGATCGATCCACTCACCGAGACACTGGTCGGGCTTCTGATTCACGGGCATTACCTTCCACATGTAGGAGAAGAAAAAAGGGGCTACATTATGACGGTGCAGGCCATCGCCGGCAATCTGCAGCGCTGCAAAGACTGACAGCCGTCAATCGGGATAGTTACAATCCACCCGGTCAAATTTCCGACCGGAGCCCGCTACGCCCGTGTCCGTATTGCGTATTCCCGCCTTGCCGGCCGCGGCCGGCAAGCAAACCTGGGGCAACCTGCCCGGCGCCGCCCTGAGCCTGGCGGTGGCCGAGGCCGCCGCCCGGGCCAGCCGTTTCACCCTGCTGCTGACCACCGACAGCCAGAGCGCCGAGCGCCTGGAACAGGAGCTGCGTTTCTTCGCCCCGGACCTGCCGGTATTGCAGTTGCCGGACTGGGAAACCCTGCCCTACGACGTGTTCTCGCCGCACCAGGACATCATTTCCCAGCGCGTCGCCACCCTCTACCAGTTGCCCGAGCTGCGCCGCGGCGTGCTGGTGGCGCCCATCGCCACCGCCCTGCACCGCCTGGCGCCGGTGAAGTTCCTGCTGGGCGGCAGCCTGGTGCTGGACGTCGGCCAGAAGCTCGACGTCGAGCAGATGCGCCTGCGCCTGGAAGCCGCCGGCTACCGCTGCGTGGACACCGTCTACGAACACGGCGAGTTCGCCGTGCGCGGCGCGCTCATCGACCTGTTCCCGATGGGCAGCGAGCTGCCCTACCGCATCGACCTGTTCGACGACGAGATCGAGACGCTGCGCACCTTCGACCCGGAGAACCAGCGCTCCATCGACAAGGTGCAGAGCATCCGCCTGCTGCCGGCGCGCGAATTCCCCCTGCGCAAGGAGGCGGTCACCGGCTTCCGCGGGCGCTTCCGCGAGCGTTTCGACGTCGACTACCGGCGCTGCCCGATCTACCAGGACCTGGCCAGCGGCCTGACCCCGGCCGGCATCGAGTACTACCTGCCGCTGTTCTTCGAGGAGGGCGAGACCTCCACCCTGTTCGACTACCTGCCCCAGGACACCCAGGTGTTCTCCCTGCCGGGCATCGAGCAGGCCGCCGAGCAGTTCTGGAACGACGTGCGCAGCCGCTACGAGGACCGCCGCTACGACCCCGAGCGGCCGCTGCTGCCGCCGGCCGAGCTGTTCCTGCCGGTGGAGGACTGCTTCGCCCGCCTCAAGAGCTGGCCGCGCGTGGTGGTCAGCGCCGAGCCGGTCGAGCCGGGCGTGGGCCGCGAGAGCTTCCCCGCCGAGCCCCTGCCGGACCTGGCCATCGAGGCCAAGGCCAGCGAGCCGCTGGCCCGGCTGCGCCGCTTCATCGAGGAATTCCCCGGGCGCATCCTGTTCAGCGCCGAATCCGCCGGGCGCCGCGAGGTGCTGCTGGAACTGCTGGCACGGCTGAAGCTGCGCCCCGGCGAAGTCGACGGCTGGCCGGCCTTCCTCGCCCAGCCCGAGCGCCTGGCCATCACCATCGCGCCGCTGGACGACGGCCTGCTGCTGAGCGGCGAAGTCGCGCTGATCGCCGAGAGCCCGCTGTTCGGCCAGCGCGTGATGCAGCGCCGGCGCCGCGAGAAGACCCGCGACGGCGGCGAGAACGTCATCAAGAACCTCACCGAGCTGCGCGAAGGCGCGCCGGTGGTGCACATCGACCACGGCGTCGGCCGCTACATGGGCCTGATCACCCTGGAGATCGACGGGCAGAACGCCGAGTTCCTGGCCCTGGAGTACGCCGACGAGGCCAAGCTCTACGTGCCGGTGGCCAACCTGCACCTGATCGCCCGCTACACCGGCAGCGACGACGCCCTGGCGCCGCTGCACAAGCTCGGCTCCGAGGCCTGGCAGAAGGCCAAGCGCAAGGCCGCCGAGCAGGTCCGCGACGTCGCCGCCGAACTGCTCGACATCTACGCCCGCCGCGCCGCGCGCAAGGGCTACGCATTCAAGGATCCGCAGGCCGACTACGCCACCTTCTCCGCCGGCTTCCCCTTCGAGGAGACACCGGACCAGCAGGCGGCCATCGACGCCGTGGTGGCCGACATGCTCGCCGACAAGCCGATGGACCGCCTGGTGTGCGGCGACGTCGGCTTCGGCAAGACCGAGGTAGCCATGCGCGCCGCCTTCGTCGCCGTGCACAGCGGCAAGCAGGTGGCGGTGCTGGTGCCCACCACCCTGCTAGCCCAGCAGCACTACAACAGCTTCCGCGACCGCTTCGCCGACTGGCCGGTGACAGTGGAGGTGATGAGCCGCTTCAAGACCGCCAAGGAAGTCGAAGGCGCGGTCGGCCAGCTCGCCGAAGGCAAGGTGGACATCGTCATCGGCACCCACAAGCTGCTGCAGGAGGACGTGCGCTTCAAGAACCTCGGCCTGGTCATCATCGACGAGGAACACCGCTTCGGCGTGCGCCAGAAGGAGCAGCTCAAGGCCCTGCGCAGCGAGGTGGACATCCTCACCCTCACCGCCACGCCGATCCCGCGCACCCTGAACATGGCCGTGGCCGGCATGCGCGACCTGTCGATCATCGCCACGCCGCCGGCGCGCCGCCTGTCGGTGCGCACCTTCGTCATGGAACAGCAGAACGCGGTGATCAAGGAGGCGCTGCTGCGCGAGCTGCTGCGCGGCGGCCAGGTCTACTACCTGCACAACGAGGTGAAAAGCATCGAGAAGTGCGCCCGCGACCTGGCCGAGCTGGTGCCCGAGGCGCGCATCGGCATCGGCCACGGGCAGATGCACGAACGCGATCTGGAACGGGTGATGAGCGACTTCTACCACAAGCGCTTCAACGTGCTGGTGGCCTCGACCATCATCGAGACCGGCATCGACGTGCCCAGCGCCAACACCATCCTCATCGAGCGCGCCGACAAGTTCGGCCTGGCCCAGCTGCACCAGCTGCGCGGGCGCGTCGGCCGCAGCCACCACCAGGCCTACGCCTACCTGCTGACGCCGCCGCGCAAGCAGATGACGCCCGACGCCGAGAAACGCCTGGAGGCCATCGCCAACGCCCAGGACCTGGGCGCCGGCTTCGTCCTGGCCACCCACGACCTGGAGATCCGCGGCGCCGGCGAGCTGCTCGGCGAAGGCCAGAGCGGGCAGATCCAGGCGGTGGGCTTCACCCTCTACATGGAAATGCTCGAACGCGCGGTGAAAGCCATCCGCAAGGGCGAGCAGCCCAACCTGGAGCAGCCCCTGGGCGGCGGCCCGGACATCAACCTGCGGGTGCCGGCGCTGATCCCCGAGGACTACCTGCCCGACGTGCACGCGCGGCTGATCCTCTACAAGCGCATCGCCAACCAGCTGGACGAGGACGGCCTGCGCGAACTGCAGGTGGAGATGATCGACCGCTTCGGCCTGCTGCCCGAGCCGGCGAAGAACCTGGTGCGTCTGACGCTCCTGAAACTGCAGGCGGAGAAGCTCGGCATCGTCAAGGTGGATGCCGGCCCCCAGGGAGGCCGGGTAGAATTCGCCGCCGATACCTGCGTCGACCCACTGGTGCTGATCAAGCTGATCCAGAGCCAGCCGAACCGCTACAGGTTCGAAGGCGCGACCCTGTTCAAGTTCCAGGTGCCCATGGAGCGCCCGGAAGAACGCTTCAACACCCTCGAGGCGCTGTTCGAGCGCCTCGCGCCCAACGCATCCTGAAAGGACCAGTATGTTCCGCTACCTGCCGCTGCTGCTTGCCCTTATCGCCCCGGCGAGCTTCGCCGACGACCTCTACCAGGTCGAACTGATCCTGTTCCAGCAGGAAGGCGACGTCGTCTACTCCAGCCAGCCGGCGCCCGACGACTGGGCCAAGGGCGCCCAGCCGCTGGGCGAGGACGCCCGCCGGCCGACGGCGATGGACGCCCAGGCCAACAAGCTGGCCCAGGCCCAGGGCTACCACGTGCTGATGCACAAGGCCTGGAAACAGTCCATCGGCGACACGCCGGTGAAGATCGCCCTCAGCGAAGGCCGCCAGCAGGATGACCACTTCCCCGTGGAAGGCACCATCAGCCTGCGCCAGCAGCGCTTCGTCGACACCCAGGTGGACTTCTGGATCAACCAGTTCGGCGCCGACGGCCTGCTCGCCAACAGCCAGCACATGGTCCAGGACGTCAGCCTGAAGAACGACGTGCTGGCCTACCTCGACCACCCCAGCCTGGGCATGCTGATCCGCGTCAGCCCGCTCAACGCCAAGCCGACCACCCCGCCGCCGGCGGAAATGCAGGAAGAGGCGCCGGCCGGGCAACCGCAGCAACCCGCCCCGGAAGCCCCGGCCAACGGCGGCTTCGACGCCCCGCCGGCGAGCGAGCCAGACCAACAGTAAACGCAAAGGGGGGCAGCATGCCGCCGTTCATCGAGCATCTGCGACGCATTCCCTGGCGCCGCCTGTTCCCCAGCGTCACCCTGGTCCGCGGCGAAGCCTACGCCCGCGAGGGCCGGATACAGATCACCCGCCTGACCGAGCGCACACTGGACAGCGTGTGCGATGGCTCGGGCAGCAATCGTTACCGCCAGCGCATCGGCCTTTCCGCCAGCGGCGACACCCTCGACTGCCAGTGCGATTGCCCGGTCGGCTTCGACTGCAAGCATTGCGCGGCGGCGCTGCTGCACCTGCTGGAAGGCCTGCCCCCCTCGACCTCCGCGGAGCCCGCGCCAGCCGCCCGCCCACCCCAGAGGACCGCCACCGAGCTGTCCTACGACCTGCAGCACTGGCTGAGGAAGCTGCCCGCCGTCCTCAGGGAGCAGCCGCCCGGCACGGCGCTGCACGAGTCGCCCCTGTACTACCGCCTGACCAAGAGCGGCCGAATACTGATCCACACCGCCGCCCATACGGCAGGCGGCAAACTCCAGGGCTACCTGCGCATCTCCTCGATAGCCCAGAGCCTGCCCTGCGTGGATGCCGTGGACCAGCAAATCCTGGTCCGCGCACTGGACGCCCCGGGCACCCAGCCCCACACCAGCGAAATAGCGCTCAAGGGCCGCAAGGGCGCCGAGCTGCTGGAGCTGATCCTGCGCAGCGGGCGCCTGTTCCTCGACCTGGGCCCGCCGGCCAGCCAGTTGCTCGCAGGCCCGGAACTGCCCGCTCGGCTCGCCTGGCGCAGGGACGAGTACGGTGACTACAGGGTCGCCTGGGATACCGACGCCGAGCCCCGGCCACAACTGCTGACGCAACTGACGCCACCCTGGTACCTCGACCGCAAGAACCTGCGCGTGGGCCCGCTGCACCACGGCCTGCCCGAGGCCCTGGCCAGCTATCTGCCGAGCGCACCGCCGGTGAGCGAGGAAGAGGCCATGCTGTTCGCCCTGCAACTGAAGGAACTGGCGCCCCAGGCGCCCCTGCCGGTGAGCTACGCGGAACAGCGCCTGGAAGACGTCCGCCCCGTTCCCCACCTGTACCTGACCAGCCTGACCCAGCGCTCCTACAGCAGGGAACGCTATGGCTTCGTCGAGGAACTGCGCCACCTCGCCGCCCTGGACTTCGCCTATCAGGGGCAGCGGGTGCATGGCCCTGCACGCAAGGACCAGCCGATCCGCTTCCACGTCGATGGCAGCTTCGTCACCATCGAGCGCCAACCCAAGATCGAGCAGGCCTTGCGCAAGAGCTTGCAGAAGCTGGGCCTGGAGAAACTCGGCAAATACGACACTCCCCGCCAGTTGGAGTACAAGTCCGAAGTCTTCTCGGCGGATGCCGAGCGCTGGCCCGCGGTTCTCCGCGGCCTGCCGAAACTGCGCGAACAGGGCTGGGTGGTGGAGATGGCCGACGAGTTCCTCCTCGACTTCAGCGAAGTCGAGGACTGGTTCGTCCACATAGAGGAAGAGGCCGGCAACGCCTGGTTCGACCTGGAGCTGGGCATCCGCGTCGACGGCCAGGAAGTCAGCCTGCTGCAACCGCTGCTGGAACTGCTCCGCCAGCGCCCCGAGGCGCTGCGTGATGGCGCAGCCAACGCCCCCGGAGCCGAGCTGCCCATACGGCTCCACGCGCATCGCCAGGCCGACGGCAAGCCGCTGAAGGTCAGCCTGCCGCTGGAGCGGGTCAAGGCGATACTGCAGGTTCTGGAGGGGCTGTACCTCGCCAGCCCGGAAAACAACGGCGACAGCCTGCGCCTGTCGAGCGCCGACGCCGGGCTGCTCGCCCCGCTCGACGAACATCCCCTGCACTGGCAGGGCGGCGAACGCCTGCTGCGCTTCGCCAAGCGCCTGCGCGACCACCACCAGCAAGCGTGCCAGCCCCCCGAGGGCCTGCGGGCCGAGCTGCGCCCCTACCAGCTGCAGGGCCTGGCCTGGATGCAGGCGCTGCGCGAACTGGAAGTGGGCGGCATCCTCGGCGACGACATGGGCCTGGGCAAGACGCTGCAGGTGCTGGCGCACGTTCTCACGGAAAAACGCGCCGGGCGCCTGGACCGCCCGGCCCTGGTGCTGATGCCCACCAGCCTGGTGGCCAACTGGCAGGACGAGGCACAACGCTTCGCCCCGGACCTGCGCGTGCTCACCCTGCACGGCAGCGACCGCCACAAGGGCTTCGACGAACTCGGCCAGTACGACCTGCTGCTCAGCACCTACGCCCTGCTGCCGCGGGACATCGAGGCGCTGAGCCGCCAGCCGCTGCACCTGGCGGTGTTCGACGAGGCGCAGTACCTGAAGAACGCCAGCAGCAAGTCGGCCCGGGCCGCGGCGAAGCTCGACGCCCGCCAGCGCCTGTGCCTGACCGGCACGCCGCTGGAAAACCACCTGGGCGAGCTCTGGGCGCTGTTCGACCTGGTCATGCCCGGCTGGCTGGGCGATGCGCGCAGCTTCGCCCGCCTGTACCGCACCCCCATCGAAAAGGCCGGCGACAGCCAGCGCCTGGCCCACCTCAACGCCCGCATCAAGCCGTTCCTGCTGCGGCGTAAGAAGGAACAGGTGGCCAACGAACTGCCGCCCAAGAGCGAGATCACCCACTGGGTGGAACTCAGCGACGTCCAGCGCGACCTCTACGAAACCGTGCGCCTGGCCATGGACAGCAAGGTCCGCGCGGAAATCCAGCGCAAGGGGCTGGCGCGCAGCCACATCGTGGTCCTCGAAGCCCTGCTCAAGCTGCGCCAGGTCTGCTGCGACCCGCGCCTGCTGGACCAAACCCTGCCTGCGGCGGGCTCGGGCAAGCTCGCCGGCCTGCTGGAAATGCTCGACGAACTGCTGGAGGAAGGCCGCCGCGTGCTGCTGTTCTCGCAGTTCACCTCGATGCTCGAACTGATCCAGGCGGAGCTGGAGCAACGCGGCATCCCCTACGCCCTGCTCACTGGCGACACCCGCGACCGCCGCCAGCCGGTGGAAGACTTCCAGCAGGGCCGCGTGCCGCTGTTCCTGATCAGCCTGAAGGCCGGCGGCACCGGCCTCAACCTCACCGCCGCCGACACCGTGATCCACTATGACCCCTGGTGGAACCCGGCGGTGGAACAGCAGGCCACCGACCGCGCCTACCGTATCGGCCAGGACAAGCCGGTGTTCGTCTACAAGCTGATCGCCCGCGGCACTCTGGAAGAAAAGATCCAGCAGCTACAGGCAAGGAAGGCGGCGCTGGCCGCCGGTGTACTGGAAGAAGGCAAGGACAGTGGTCTTCAACTGCAGGACAGCGATATAGACGCCCTCTTCGCGCCGCTGCCGAAAGCCTGACCTGCCGCACGATTCTCATGTAGGAGCGCGCCCTGCGCGCGAAATCGCGGGCAGGGCCCGCTCCTACAGCCCACCGGGAGGCATGGCGTTCCATTGTAGGAGCAGACCTTGTCCGCGATAGCCGGACCTCCCGGCGCGATTCGCGGATAAGATCCGCTCCTACGGGTACGCCCTCACACCATACGCGCGCCCTGCGCGCGAAATCGCGGGCAGGGCCCGCTCCTACAGCCGCCGGGAGGCATGGCGTTCCATTGTAGGAGCGGACCTTGTCCGCGATAACCGGACGTCCCGGCGCGATTCGCGGATAAGAGGTACGCCCTCACACCATACCCTTGTAGGAGCGCGCCGAGGGGCTCCTCGTAGGATGGGTTGAGCTTGCGAAACCCATGCAGTTGCGCTGATGGGTATCGCTTCGCTCAACACCATCCTACGAAAAGCCATGCTCGCTCATGCGGTAGGAGCGGACCTTGTCCGCGATCAGCACGAATCGCGGCGGCAGGCCTATCAGCCCACCAACACCCGCGCCAGCACCTCGCGTACCTTGCCGATGCCTTCGTGCAGGGCCTGCTCGATCTCGGCCATGGTGATGATGCCGCTGGACTTGCCGGCCGCCGGGTTGACCACCAGCGACAGGCAGGCGTAGGGCAGTTCCAGCTCGCGGGCCAGGGCGGCTTCGGGCATGCCGGTCATGCCGACGATGTCGCAGCCGTCGCGCTCCAGCCGGGCGATTTCCGCCACCGTCTCCAGGCGCGGGCCCTGGGTCGCCGCGTAGACGCCATGGCTGCTGTGCGGGTGGCCCAGCGCCTGCAGCGCCGCCACCAGCTTCTGGCGCAGCCCCTCGTCATAGGGATGGCTGAAGTCGATATGGGTGACGTGATCGATGTCGCCGGCGAAGTAGGTGTGCTCGCGGCCGTAGGTGTAGTCGATGATCTGGTGCGGCACGCAGAGGTGGCCGCTGCCCATGGCAGCGTGGATGCCGCCCACCGCGTTGACCGCCAGCACCGCCTGGGCGCCGGCCTGCTTGAGCGCCCAGAGGTTGGCGCGGTAGTTCACCTGGTGCGGCGGGAAGCGGTGCGGGTGGCCGTGGCGGGCCAGGAACAGCACCTCGCGGCCGGCGTACTCGCCGCGCTGGATCGGCGCCGAGGGCGCGCCGTAGGGCGTGTCCAGGTTCAGCGAATCCTTCAGGGTCAGGCCTTCCAGCTGGGTCAGGCCGGTGCCGCCGATGATGGCGTAGACGGTCATGGCGAATCCTCAGTCGATCAGTTGTGCCGCGCGCAGTTCGCCCACGGCCTGCTGCCAGCGCGGCAGCTGCTTGTATTCGATGCCCGGCCAGGCCTTGGCGCGCATCCGCGCCAGGCGCTCGGGGGCCTTCACCTTCAGGCGCTGCAGAGCGCCCAGGGCCAGTTCCGCCGAGCCACGGTCGTTGCACACCAGGCCCATGTCGCAGCCGGCATTCAGCGCCGCCTGGATACGGCTGGCGGCATCGCCCACCACGTGGGCGCCGGCCATGGACAGGTCGTCGCTGAAGATCACCCCGTCGAAGCCCAGTTCGCCGCGCAGGATGTCCTGCAGCCAGCGCCGCGAGAAACCGGCGGGGCCGGCATCCACCTGCGGGTAGATGATGTGGGCGGGCATCACCGCATCCAGCTCGCCGGCCAGGCGCTGGAAAGGCACCAGGTCGCTGCGGCGGATCTCGTCGAGGCTGCGCTCGTCCTCGGGAATCCCCACGTGGGAATCCACCTCGGCCCAGCCGTGGCCGGGGAAGTGCTTGCCGGTGGCGGCCATGCCGGCGGCGTGCATGCCGCGGATGAAGGCGCCGGCCAGCCGCGTGGCGCGCTCGGGGTCGCCCTCGAAGGCGCGGCTGCCGACCACGGCGCTGCGCTGGTGGTCCAGGTCCAGCACCGGAGCGAAGCTCAGGTCCAGGCCCACCGCCAGCACCTCGGTGGCCATCAGCCAGCCGCACTGCTCGGCCAGGCGCTCGGCATTGTCGTTATCGGCGATGGCGCGCATCGCCGGCAGCCGCAGGAAGCCCTGGCGCAGGCGCTGCACGCGGCCGCCCTCCTGGTCCACCGCCAGCAGCAGGTCCGGGCGCAGGGCGCGGATGGCCGCGCAGAGTTCGCGCACCTGGCGCGGGCTTTCGATGTTGCGGGCGAAGATGATCAGCCCGCCCACTTCGGGGTGGCGCAGGATCCGGCGGTCCTCGGCGGTGAGCCAGGTGCCGCCGATGTCGAGCATCAGGGAGCCTTGCATGGGGGAATCCTTAACAGAGTTCGGCCGCGCGCCACTGCGGCTGCGGCGCCTCGTCGAGGCGCACGGGGCAGTGCAGCGGCACACGGGGGAAGAGTTGCAGCAGGTCGGCGTTGCGCAGGCGCACGCAGCCATGGGACAACGGCGCGCCCATGGGTTCGCAATCCGGCGTGCCGTGCAGGTAGATGTAGCGACGGAAGGTATCCACCTCGCCTAGGCGGTTGACGCCCGGCTCGCAGCCGCTCAGCCAGAGGATGCGGCTGAGGATCCAGTCGCGCCCGGGAAACTGCTCGTGCAGCGCCGGGCTCCACACCTCGCCGGTCCAGCGCCGGCCACGCAGCACCGCGCCGCAGGGCAGGCCTTCGCCGATCTTCGCCCGCACCTGGTGCAGGCCGCGCGGCGTGCAGCCGGAGCCTTGGCGCTCGCCGGCGCCGTTCAGCGCGGTGGAAACGGGCAAACGCAGCACCAGACGCTGCGCGGCGAAGCCGTAGAGCACCTGGTCGGCGAGGGAAATGTGCAGCAGGTCGAGATCGGGCATCGTCCGCCAGCGACAGCAGGAATGGCCCGCTACTTTAGCCGATCGGCCGTGGCAGGCCCAGCGCGCTCAGACCTTGGCCGGCGCCGGCGCCTTGCTGCGCGGCTTGGGCTGGGCGCCGGCCAGGGACGGGTCGCTGACGCCGCTGTCGGCGCGCATGCCGGCGGCGAGGAACGGCACCATCAGGCGCATCACCTGCTCGATCGAGGTGTTCACGCCGAAGTCGTTCTCGGCCATGGCGCGCAACGCCTTGATCCCGGACATGCTGAAGGCGGCGGCGCCGAGCATGAAGTGCACGCGCCAGAACAGCTCGATGGGCGGCAGGCGCGGCGCGGCTTCGTTGACCAGCTGCATGTAGCGGCGGAACACCTTGCCGTAGACCTCTTCGAGGTACTTGCGCAGGTGCCCCTGGCTCTGGCTGAAGGCCAGGCCCAGCAGGCGCATGAAGATCGACAGGTCGTTGCCGCTGCGCGGCTTCACCGCCATGGCCTGCACCACCAGCAGCTCGAGCAGTTCCTCGAGGCTGGCGCGCGGCGCGTCGGGCTTGGCCTGGCGCCGGTCCAGTTCCTTTTCCAGACTGGCGCAGAAGGGCCCGAGGAAGCGCGAGAAGACCGCCTGGATCAGCGCCTTCTTCGAGCCGAAATGGTAGTTCACCGCCGCCAGGTTGACCCCGGCCTTGCTGGTGATCAGACGCAACGAGGTCTCGGCGAAGCCTTTTTCCGCGAACAGCTGCTCAGCAGCATCGAGGATACGTTCGACGGTTTCCGACTGGGCCATGGATGATTTCACCTGACAAACACTTGTTTGAAACTTACGTTTCAAATCAATCCATTGTCAAGCCTGGCGCGGGGGGATTGTTGCGGATTTTCAGGCAATACGACGAACGATGCCAGCGGGACATTGGCCGAATCCGCCGAATTACAGCCCCCGGCCGATAAAATAATTCGTTGCCAGTGGCCGACCACTGTATATAATCCCAGCAACTGTACAAAAAGACAGAGTAGGGACATGCAGAAGCTGACGCCGCGCCAAGCCGAGATCCTCTCCTTTATCAAGCGTTGCCTGGAAGACAACGGCTACCCGCCGACGCGCGCCGAGATCGCCCAGGAGCTCGGCTTCAAGTCGCCCAACGCCGCCGAGGAGCACCTCAAGGCCCTGGCCCGCAAGGGCGCCATCGAGATGACCCCCGGCGCCTCGCGCGGCATCCGCATTCCCGGCTTCGAACCCAAGGCCGCCGCCAACGAGGACGAACTGCCGATCATCGGCCGCGTCGCCGCCGGCGCGCCGATTCTCGCCGAGCAGAACGTCGAGGACGCCTGCCGCATCAACCCGGCCTTCTTCAACCCGCGCGCCGACTACCTGCTGCGCGTGCGCGGGCAGAGCATGAAGGACGTCGGCATCCTCGACGGCGACCTGCTCGCCGTGCACGTCACCCGCGAGGCGCGCAACGGCCAGATCGTCGTCGCCCGCCTTGGCGAAGAGGTCACGGTGAAGCGCTTCAAGCGCGAGGGCAGCAAGGTCTGGCTGATCGCCGAGAACCCCGAGTTCGCGCCCATCGAGGTCGACCTCGAGGAACAGGAACTGACCATCGAAGGTTTGAGCGTCGGCGTCATCCGCCGCTGACAGGAGGCCCCATGCAGTATCCCCAGCCGCTGGACCTACCCCAACTGCCGCTGTTCCAGGAGGCGCTCTGGGCCAACGCCGAAGAGCCCCTGCTGGCCAAGCTGGCAGAACCGGACGCCGTCGAGGACGAAGCCTTCAGCGAACTGTCGCTGCGCGGCCTGCCGGGCCACTGCCAGAGCCTGTTGGCGCCCATCCTGCGCGAACTCAGCGAAGAGCAGGACGCCCGCTGGCTGACGCTGATCGCCCCGCCGGCCAGCCTCACCCACGACTGGCTGCGCAAGGCCGGGTTGAACCGCGAGCGTATCCTGCTGCTGCCGGCGCGCGACCAGGCCTCCGCCCTGAGCCTGGCCTGCGAGGCGCTGCGCCTGGGCCACAGCCACACGGTGGTCAGCTGGCTGCCGGCGCTCAGCGGCAAGGCACGCGCGCAACTGTCCCGCGCGGCGCTCGCCGGGCAGGCGCAGAGCCTGAATATCCGTCTGGGGTAGAAAAGAAAGGAATCAGTGCAGGACGCGCGGGCCGTCCTGCTCGACTTCGCCACCTTCGGCGAGGCGGCCGGCCAGTTGCACGCCGACGTTGAACATCGCCTTGGCGATCTCGATGTGCTGGCCCTGCAGGAAGCCCTTGGCGTCGTTGGAGAACTCCAGGGTCACCAGCGCCTCCTCGTCTTCCGCGCGGCGCAGTACGATGCGCCCATCGGGCAGTTCAACGATTTCCAGGAATGAGGTCGGCATGGCTAGGTTCTCTCACAGCAGAACGGCCATTGTAACAGTCATGGCCGCTCTCCCCTAGCCCAACCGACTTCCGGCAGGCTCAGAGCTCGGTCAGCGCCCCGCGGAAGCGCAACACCATTTCCTTCAGCGACTTGCGCCAGGCTTCCAGTTCGGCGTTGCCCAGGAGCTGCGGCTCTTCCTCGTCCAGGCTGACGGCCTGGATCAGCGGCTGGGTCGGGTCGACCTTGGCCTTGCGCGGCTCGCGCGGCGGCTGGAACAGCTCGGCGTAGGCGGCCAGCAGCTGCGCCAGCCAGGTTTCCGGCTGCTGCGCCAGCTCCACCAGCTCGGCCAGTTCCGGGCTCGGCGAGGCCGCCAGCACCTCGGCGTTGAGCAGCAGCTCGACGCGCGGCGCATTGGCCTCGGGCAGGCGGTAGTAGCCGGCGATCTCATGGGCTACGCCCAGCACCGCGCCATACAGGTGGAACAACGCCGCCTCGCGCTCGGCCTGCACCAGCGCCTGGGCGTTCATCGGCCGCGCCTCTTCCGCCTTGCGCCAGGCTTCCAGGGCCAGGCCGGCGAAATACAGCTTCTGGTTGGTGCGGGTGTAGAGTTCCTGAGCCATCAGCGCGCCCTCATGCGGTCACTCGGCAGTATATGCGCGCCCCGCCTGCGCGGGGCACGCCGCCCATCAGCGCTTGTCCTCGACCTTCCACTTGCCGCCGTCGAAGAAGGCGCGCCAGCCGCTGGGCTTGCCGTCCACCTCGGACTGCACGTACTGCTCCTTGGTCTTGCGGCTGAAGCGGATCACCGCCGGGCGGCCGTCCGGGTCCTTCTGCGGCGCGGCGAGCAGGAAGTGGTATTTCGGGTCCAGTTCGTCCTTGTGCGGGATCAGCTCGCTCACCAGGGGCGCGCGGGTCTCGCGGTTCTTGGGGAACTGGCTGGCGGCCAGGAACAGGCCGGAAGCGCCGTCGCGCAGCACGTAGACGTCGTCGACCTTCTCGCACTTGAGCTCGGGCATGCGGATGGCGTCCATCTTCGGCGGCGCCGGCTCGCCGTTCTTCAGCAGCTTGCGGGTGTTCTTGCAGGCCGGGTTGGTGCAACCGAAGAACTTGCCGAAGCGGCCGGTCTTGAGCTGCATCTGGCTGCCGCACTTGTCGCATTCCAGGCTCGGGCCTTCGTAGCCCTTGATGCGGTACTGGCCTTCCTCGATCTCGTAGCCCGGGCAGTCCGGGTTGTTACCGCAGATGTGCAGCTTGTGCTTCTCGTCCAGCAGGTAGGCGTCCATCGCCGTGCTGCAGATCGGGCAGCGGTGCTTGCCGCGCAGCACGCGGGATTCGGACTCGCCCTCGTCGTCCGCGGCGATCTCGTCGCCGGGGATGAGGTTGATGGTGGCCTTGCAGCGCTCTTTCGGCGGCAGGCTGTAGCCGGAGCAGCCGAGGAACACGCCGGTGGAGGCGGTGCGGATCATCATCGGCCGGCCGCACTCGCGGCAGGGGATGCTGGTCAGCGTCGGCTGGTTGGCGCGCATGCCTTTCTCGCTGACCTCGGCCACTTCGAGCTTCTTCTTGAAGTCGCCGTAGAACTCGTCGAGCAGGTGCTTCCAGTCGCGCTCGCCCTGGGCCACGTCGTCGAGGTGTTCTTCCATGCCGGCGGTGAAGCCGTAGTCCATCAGGTTGGAGAAGCTCTCGTTGAGGCGGTCGGTGACGATGTCGCCCATCTTCTCGGCGTAGAAGCGGCGGTTGTGGGTGGTGACGTAGCCGCGCTCCTGGATGGTCGAGATGATCGCCGCGTAGGTCGACGGGCGGCCGATGCCGCGCTTCTCCAGCTCCTTGACCAGGCTGGCTTCGGAATAGCGCGCCGGCGGCTTGGTGAAGTGCTGGCTCGGGTCGAGCTTGAGCAGCTTCATCGCATCGCCCTGGTCCATCATCGGCAGCACGTCATCCTCGCCCGGCCTGCTCTGCTGCGGCAGCACCTTGGTGTAGCCGTCGAACTTGAGGATGCGGCCCTTGGCGCGCAGCTCGAAGTCACCGGCGGCGACACTGACGGTGGTGGACAGGTATTCGGCCGGCGGCATCTGGCAGGCCACGAACTGGCGCCAGATCAGATCGTACAGGCGCTCGGCGTCGCGCTCCATGCCCGACAGCTGGGTCGGACGCAGGTTGACGTCGGACGGACGAATCGCTTCGTGCGCTTCCTGGGCGCCTTCCTTGCTGGAATAGAAGTTCGGCTTGGCCGGCAGGTATTTCTTGCCGAACTCGCTGTCGATGAAGCCGCGCACCATGTCGATGGCGTCGGCCGACAGGTTGGTCGAGTCGGTACGCATATAGGTGATGTAGCCGGCCTCGTAGAGACGCTGGGCCATCATCATGGTCTTCTTCACGCCGAAGCCCAGGCGGTTGCTCGCGGCCTGCTGCAGGGTCGAAGTGATGAAGGGCGCAGAGGGCCGGCTGGAGGTCGGCTTGTCCTCGCGCTTGGCCACGCTGTAGCTGGAGGCCTTGAGCTTCTCCAGGGCGGCCATGGCCTGGGCTTCGTTGAGCGGCTTGAAGGCTTCGCCCTTCTCGCGCACCACTTCGAAGCGGGCCTTATCGCCGCGCGGGGTGTTCAGGTCGGCGTGGATTTCCCAGTATTCCTCGGGAACGAAGGCGCGGATCTCGCGCTCGCGCTCCACCACCAGCTTCACCGCCACCGACTGCACGCGGCCGGCGGACAGGCCGCGGGCGATCTTCGACCACAGCAGCGGCGAGACCATGTAGCCCACCACGCGGTCGAGGAAGCGCCGCGCCTGCTGGGCGTTGACGCGGTTGATGTCCAGCTCGCCGGGCTGCGAGAAGGCTTCCTGGATGGCCTTCTTGGTGATTTCGTTGAACACCACGCGCTTGTAGCGGCTGTCGTCGCCGCCGATGGCCTCGCGCAGGTGCCAGGCGATGGCCTCCCCTTCGCGGTCCAAGTCGGTTGCGAGATAGATGGTGTCGGCATCCTTGGCCAGGCGGCGTAGCTCCTCGATCACCTTCTCCTTGCCGGGGAGAATCTCGTACTTGGCCTTCCAGCCGTGCTCCGGGTCCACGCCCATGCGGGTGAACAGCTGGCGCTTGGCCTTCTCCTTAGGCGACAGCGCAGGGGCTTCGGCAGCGCTCTTGCGGGCCTTGGCCGCGGCCGGCTCCTTCGCGCTGGACGAACCGCTGGTGGGCAGGTCGCGAATGTGGCCGATGCTCGACTTCACCACGTACTGGCTGCCCAGGTACTTGTTGATGGTCTTGGCCTTGGCCGGTGATTCCACGATGACCAGCGATTTACCCATGGATCGGAAGATTCCTGCTTCGAGAAGATGAATATAAGGAGGGAGGCGCCCGGAACGGCACCGCTATATATAGTGGTGGTCCGCCCAAGGTCAAGTTCAGGATTCGCCGAAACCGACCTGGGTCAATCCCAGCGGGTCGTTTTCGGCGCTCACCAGAGCAAAGCGCGGAACCAGCTCGCCGTCCACCTCCACCGCTTCGGTGAACATGCCCAGCGGGCGCACCCAGAGGCCGAACTCGCCGTACAGCGCCTGGTAGACCACCAGGGTCTCCTCGCTCTCCGAATGCCGCGCCACGCCCAGCACGCGGTAGTGCTGGCCCTTGTAGTGACGGTACAGGCCGGTCTGCAGTTCCATACGCTGCCCTCCTCGGCAAAAAAGCCGCGATTCTCCAGGCCCCGGGCGATCGGGGCAATCCCCCACGCCCGGAAAAACGAAAGCCGGGGCACAAGGCCCCGGCTCGTCCATCGACGAAAGCTTAGACGCGTTCGAAGACGGTGGTGATGCCCTGGCCGAGGCCCACGCACATGGTGGACACGCCCAGAGTGCCGCCGTTCTGTTTCATCACGTTCAGCAGGGTACCGGAGATGCGCGCACCGGAGCAGCCGAACGGGTGACCCAGGGCGATGGCGCCGCCGTGCAGGTTGACCTTCTGGTCCATCTTGTCGAGCAGCTTGAGGTCCTTTAGCACCGGCAGGGCCTGGGCGGCGAAGGCTTCGTTGAGCTCGACGAAGTCGATGTCGTCGATGGTCAGGCCGGCGCGCTTGAGCGCCTTGTTGGTCGAGGGCACCGGGCCGTAGCCCATGATCGCCGGGTCGACGCCCGCCACGGCCATGGCGCGGACCACGGCCATCGGCTGGATGCCCAGGTCCTTGGCGCGCTGGGCGCTCATGACGATCATGCAGGAAGCGCCGTCGGTGATCTGCGAGGAGGTGCCCGCGGTCACGGTGCCGCCCTTGGGGTTGAACGCCGGCTTCAGCGAGGCCAGGCCTTCCAGGGTGGTTTCCGGACGAATGGTCTCGTCGAAGTCGAAGACCTTCAGGAAGCCGTTCTCGTCATACCCTTCCATCGGGATGATCTCGTCCTTGAACTTGCCTTCCTGGGTGGCCTTCCACGCCAGCTGGTGCGAACGCACGCCGAACTTGTCCTGGGCCTCGCGGGTGATGCCGTGCATCTTGCCCAGCATCTCGGCGGTCAGGCCCATCATGCCGGAGGCCTTGGCGGCGTACAGCGACAGGTGCGGGTTCGGGTCGACGCCGTGCATCATGCCGACATGGCCCATGTGCTCCACGCCGCCGACGACGAAGACGTCGCCGTTGCCGGTCTGGATCGCCTGCACGGCGGTGTGCAGGGCGCTCATCGACGAGCCGCACAGGCGGCTGACGGTCTGGCCGGCGCTGGTGTGGGGGATCTGGGTCATCAGCGAGGCCATGCGCGCGATGTTCCAGCCCTGTTCCAGGGTCTGGTTCACGCAGCCCCAGATGACGTCCTCGACTTCCGCCGGGTCGACCTTCGGGTTGCGTGCAAGCACGCCGCTGATCAGGTGCGCGGACATGTTCTCCGCACGGGTGTTGCGGTGCATCCCGCCCTTGGAACGGCCCATCGGGGTGCGGCCGAAGTCGACAATGACGGCGTCTCTCGGATTCAGGCTCATAAATTCACTCTCGCTCTATTCGTTCGCACTCAACCGAAGAACTTCTGGCCGTTCTTGGCCATTTCACGCAGCTTCGCGGTCGGGTGGTACAGCGGGCCCAGGTCGGCGTACTTGTCGGCCAGGGCGACGAATTCGGCCACGCCGATGGAGTCGATGTAGCGCAGCGCACCGCCACGGAAGGGCGGGAAGCCGATGCCGTAGATCAGGCCCATGTCGGCCTCGGCGGCGGTTTCGACGATGCCGTCTTCCAGGCAGCGCACGGTCTCCAGGCACAGCGGGATCATCATGTAGTTGATGATGTCCTCGTCGCTCAGCTCACGCTGCTCGCTGACGATGGCCTTGAGCAATTCGTAGGCCTGCGGGTCGCTGACTTTCTTCGGCTTGCCGCGCTTGTCGGTCTCGTAGGCGTAGAAGCCCTTGCCGTTCTTCTGGCCCAGGCGGTTGGCCTCGTACATGACGTCGACGGCGGTCTTGCCTTCAACGGCCATGCGGTCCGGGAAGCCTTCGGCCATCACGTCGCGGCCATGGTGGCCGGTGTCGATGCCGACCACGTCGGACAGGTAGGCCGGACCCATGGGCCAGCCGAACTTCTCCATCACCTTGTCGATGCGCGCGAAGTCGACGCCGAAGCCCAGCAGCTTGGAGAAGCCGCCGAAGTACGGGAACAGCACGCGGTTGACCAGGAAGCCGGGGCAGTCATTCACCACGATGGGGTTCTTGCCCATCTTCTTGGCGTAGGCCACGGTGGTGGCGACGGCCACTTCACCGGACTTCTCACCGCGGATGACTTCGACCAGGGGCATCATGTGCACCGGGTTGAAGAAGTGCATGCCGACGAAGTTTTCCGGGCGCTTAAGGGCCTGGGCCAGCAGGCTGATGGAGATGGTCGAGGTGTTGGAAGCGAGGATCGCGTCCTCCTTGACCACGCCTTCCACCTCGGCCAGCACGATCTGCTTGACCTTGGGGTTCTCGACCACGGCTTCGACGACGATGTCGACGTTGCCGAAGTCGCCGTAGGACATGGTCGGGCGGATGGCGTTCAGCGCCTCGGCCATCTTGGCCGGGGTCAGGCGGCCCTTCTCGACGCGCTTGCCGAGCAGCTTGGAGGCCTCGTTCAGGCCCATCTGGATACCCTCTTCGCGGATATCCTTCATCAGGATCGGGGTGCCCTTGACCGCCGACTGGTAGGCGATGCCGCCGCCCATGATGCCGGCGCCGAGCACGGCGGCCAGTTTCACGTCCTTGGCGACTTCGTCGTACTGCTTGGCTTTCTTCTTCAGTTCCTGGTCGTTCAGGAACAGGCCGATCAGGCTTTGCGCAACCGAGGTCTTGGCCAGCTTGACGAAGCCCTGGGCCTCGACTTCCAGCGCCTTGTCACGGCCGAAGTTGGCAGCCTTCTGGATCGACTTGATGGCTTCGACCGGGGCCGGGTAGTTCGGGCCGGCCTGGCCAGCGACGAAGCCCTTGGCGGTCTCGAAGGCCATCATCTGCTCGATGGCGTTGAGCTTGATCTTTTCCAGCTTGGGCTGGCGGCGGGCCTTGTGGTCCAGCTCGCCGGCGATGGCGCGCTTGACCAGGTCCAGGGCCGCGGCCTGCAGCTGCTCGGGGGCGACCACGGCGTCGACGGCGCCGACCTTCAGGGCGTCCTCGGCACGGTTTTCCTTGCCCGAGGCGATCCATTCCACGGCGTTGTCCACGCCGATCAGGCGCGGCAGGCGCACGGTGCCGCCGAAGCCCGGGTAGATGCCCAGCTTGACTTCCGGCAGGCCGATCTTGGCGGTGGCGCTCATCACGCGGAAGTCCGCGGCCAGGCACATTTCCAGGCCGCCGCCCAGGGCGATGCCGTTGATCGCGGCGACGGTCGGGACCTCGAGGTCCTCGAAGGCGCTGAAGATCTTGTTGGCTTCGAGGTTGCCGGCCAGCAGTTCTTCGTCCGGCAGCTTGAAGTTGTCGACGAATTCGGTGATGTCGGCGCCGACGATGAACACGCCTTTGCCGCTGGTCACGATCACGCCCTTGACGGACGCATCGGCCTTGATCGCATCGACTGCTTCACGCAGTTCGTTCAGGGTGAGCCGGTTGAACTTGTTGACGGACTCGCCCTTGAGGTCGAAATTCAGCTCGACGATGCCGCTCTCAAGAGCCTTAACCGTGATGGCTTTACCTTGGTAAATCATCAACTGATCTCCACGCTAGGGAAGCTTGAACTCACGCATCGGACGCCGTGTATCGGGACCGTTCCGCAGTCGCGGAGCATAGTCCCAAAGCCTGCGGCACACCCGCCGATGCGATAGTCGGGGCCTTGGTTCGACCGTTCGTACATGGCAAACGCTCGATTCATACGCCCGTTTGATTCGGGTGTGCACACCTTCTTCGAAAAGCCTGCGCTTGTCAATCGCGGACGGCTGTCCGAAAGGCCTCTGGTTCGCCGCATTCAGCGAGGTTCTGCCGCGACATTCAGCAAAACCATGGCGCCCCGTGCCGCTGTCTGGCCTGGTACCAGCCGCGTCGTTGGCAAAATGCCCGGACGCGGGTTAGAGTCCGGCGAATCGCTTGTCGCCGAGCATCGCGAAGAACAACAAGAAGCCCCACGGCCCCAAGGAGACGCGCCCATGCCATGCCGACCGCTGGCCCGCCTGTTGTCCCTGTTCGTCCTGTCCGCCCTGCCCTTTCTGGCCCACGCCGAGCCCGCCGGCGACCTGCTGGCGCTGCACCAGATGCGCCTGGCCGCCCAGCGCAGCCTGAGCGACCTGTTCCTGCTCAACGCCATGGCCGGGGACCCGCGCTACGCGGGCCTGGTGGCCAGCTCCACGGCCGACGCCGACGCCGCCCTGGAGCGCCTGGGGCAGATGCCCGGCAGCGCCTCGGCGCAGCTCAGGGGCAAGCTGCAGGAACAGTGGGACGGCTACCGCCAGGCCCTGGAGCAGCAACTGCAAGCGCAGAAGCAGAACGGCTACAACGACTTCCAGCCCCTGGGCGACCTGGCCCGCCGCAACAGCCAGCTGCTGGATACCGCCGAACAGCTCTACGAGGGCATCCAGAAGGACAGCGGCCAGCAGGTGCCGCCGCTCACCCAGCAGAGTCGCGAGCAGAGCCTGCTGATGCAGTCGATCACCTGGAACTACGTGTCGCGCAACGCCTCGGTGGGCGCCAACCCGGTGCGCAGCGAGGACCAGCAGGCCCTCGACGACCTGACCAACCGCTTCGCCATCAACCTGCTGCAACTGCAACAGGCGCCGCAGACCAGCCCGGAGATCGGCCGCGAGCTGCGGGCCATCTCCACCAAGTGGCGATTCATCGAGAAATCGCTGCAGGGCGCCGCGCAGAGCAACGTGCCCTTCCTCATCGACAAGTACTCTGACGGCATCATCGCCGACCTGGAGCAGGTCTCCGGCCGCTATGCCGCGGCGCAGCTCTGAATGACGGCAGCGCCACGGCGCTCAGGCGCGCCGGGAAAGGAACTCGGCGATGCGCTGCAGGTGGCTGGCGTCGCCGCGCTCGCCCCAGTACAGGGCGATGAACTGCGCCGAAGCCTCGACCATGTACACGTCGCCCGGCAGCGTCGCCAGGTCGGCGAGCAGCTGCGCATCGGCGCAGGGCTCGCGCCAGCGGTCCAGCCACACGCCCGGTGCGCTCTGCCAGTAGCGCCACTCGTCGTTACGCCCGCGGCTGCGGCCGCGGTGGTACTGCGCGCAGCTCTGCGGCGGCTGCCGCTCCAGCCAGTGCGGCCACTCCTGGCGCGCCATCTGCATGGCCAGCCCCAGGCGCCGCGCCTGCAGGCGCAGGTCCATCTGCCCGCGCTGGCCGCGCGAGGGCATCAGCCAGGCCAGCGGGCTGAGCACCAGCGCCAGGAGCAGAATCGACCACCAGACCGTCATATCGGGTATACCTCGGCCCAAAGAGCCATACTTGCATTCATAACTGTCCCCCGGAGGAGACGCTCATGCCCTACCAACACATCCTGGTCGCCGTGGACCTCACCGACGAATGCGATCCGGTGATGAAGCGCGCCGTGGCGCTGGCCTCCAGCACCCAGGCGCAGCTGTCCACCGTGCACGTGGTCGAGCCCATGGCCATGGCCTTCGGCGGTGACGTGCCGATGGACCTGTCGATGCTGCAGCAACAGCAGTTCGACCAGGCCAAGGAGCGCATGCACCAGTTCACCCTCTGCTACCCGCAGGTGTCCATCGCCCAGAGCCACCTGGTCTACGGCCAGCCGCGCCAGGAAATCCACCGCCTGGCCAAGGAGCAGGGCTGCGACCTGATCATCGTCGGCAGCCACGGCCGCCACGGCCTGGCCCTGCTGCTGGGCTCCACCGCCAACGACGTGCTGCACGGCGCGCCCTGCGACGTGCTGGCGGTGCGCCTGCAGAAGACCGAGTGAGGCAGCCCGGGCGCCCGCCAGCGCGGGCGCCCGGTTTCAGAACACCTCTCCCCCGCTCATCAGGACCGGGCGAACCTTCTGCAACTGTGCCTCCAGCGAATAGCTCATGCTCGAGGACATGGAAAAGAAGCTGAGGAAGGCCTTGAGGTTGGAGTCGCCCACGCAGCTGTCGTGGATGCGCTGCCAGAACGCCTGGTTGACTAGCTGCAGCTGCTGGTACAGGCGCACCAGCCCCTTCAGCTCCCAGTCGGCGTGGCGCCCCTCGCGGTAGTTGAAGTACTGGCGCATCAGGTATAGCGACACCGCGCGGGTGATGAACTCCTGGTTGCTGGCGAACGGCAGGTGCTGCTGGGCCATGGGCTTGAGCCGCCCCAGCAGCGGGCAGGCGCTGGTGGCCATGATCACCCCCAGCAGCGCCCGCAGGCCCTCCTCCAGGCCGACCTGCTTGCGGTACTCGCGCTCGGGGGTGCGCACCAGCACATCCACCTTCTTCAGCGCCGGCAGGCCGCGGAAATCCTCGATCACCCGGTGCAGGTCCACCGCCGCCGGGCAATGCCTGTGCTGCTCGCGGGACAGCGGGCAGTTGCTGCACTGGTTGTGCTCCAGGCGCGTCCACGCCGGCGCCCCGACGGCCTGTTCGCCATCGAAGCGGCGCTCCAGCTCGATGCGGTAGCTGAAGCCCTGTTCGTCATCCAGATTGATGCGGTACTCGATCGCCATGCCCTTCCCCAACTCGCCGATCGCCGCCGCAGCGGCAGCCCCCGGGCACCTTCCCGACGGGGCGGGTCATTCTTCCAGTTCGGCCCAGCGCTCGATCAGCCGGTCCAGCTCGGCCTGCAGGCTGTCCAGGCGCTCCAGCACCACGCGGGTCTCCTCCGCCGGGCGCTGGTAGAAGCTGGGCGCCGAGATTTCTTCCTGCACGCCGGCCAGTTCGGCCTCCAGGGCGTCGATCTGCCCGGGGATGGCCTCCAGTTCGCGCTGCAGCTTGTAGCTGAGCTTCTTCTTCGCCGCCTCCGGCGCCGCGGCCGGTGCCGCAGCTGCCTGCGGGGCGGGCTCGGATTTCGCTGCCTTCTCCTCGCCCACGCCCAGCAGGCGCGGCGAACCGCCCTGGCGCAGCCAGTCCTGGTAGCCGCCGACGAACTCGCGCACGCGGCCCTCGCCTTCGAACACCAGGGTGCTGGTCACCACGTTGTCGAGGAATTCCCGGTCGTGGCTGACCATCAGCACGGTGCCGTCGAAACTCAGCAGCACCTCTTCCAGCAGCTCCAGGGTTTCCACGTCCAGGTCGTTGGTCGGCTCGTCCAGCACCAGCAGGTTGGCCGGCTTGCTGAACAGCTTGGCCAGCAACAGCCGTGCCCGTTCGCCGCCGGACAGCGCCTTGACCGGCGTGCGGGCGCGCTGCGGGGAGAACAGGAAGTCGCCCAGGTAGCTCAGCACGTGGCGATTCTGGCCGTTGATGGTGATGAATTCGCGGCCTTCGGCGATGTTGTCGATGACGGTCTTTTCCGGCTCCAGCTGGTGACGCAACTGGTCGAAATAGGCCACTTCCAGGCGCGTGCCTTCCTTGATGCTGCCGGAAGTCGGCTGCAGGTCGCCCAGCAGCAGCTTGAGCAGGGTGGTCTTGCCGGTGCCGTTGGCGCCCAGCAGGCCGATGCGGTCGCCGCGCTGCAGCACCAGGGAGAAATCGCGGATCAGCGGCTCGCCGCCGGGATGGGCGAAACCGACCTTCTCGGCGACTATCACCTGCTTGCCGGACTTCTCCGCCGTCTCCATCTGGAAGCTGGCCTTGCCGGTGCGCTCGCGGCGCTCGGCGCGCTCGTTGCGCATGGCCTTGAGCGCGCGCACGCGGCCCTCGTTGCGGGTGCGCCGGGCCTTGATGCCCTGGCGGATCCACACTTCCTCCTGGGCCAGGCGCTTGTCGAACAGCGCGTTGGCCGCCTCTTCCGCCGCCAGTTGCTGCTCCTTGTGCACCAGGAAGCTGGCGTAGTCGCCCTTCCAGTCGATCAGGTGACCGCGGTCCAGTTCGAGGATGCGGTTGGCCACGGCCTGCAGGAAGGCGCGGTCGTGGGTGATGAACAGCACCGCGCCGGGGAAGCCGGACAGCGCCTCTTCCAGCCAGGCGATGGCGCCGATGTCCAGGTGGTTGGTCGGCTCGTCCAGCAGCAGCAGGTCCGGCTCGGCGACCAGCGCCTGGGCCAGCAGCACGCGGCGGCGCCAGCCACCGGAAAGCTCGGCGAGGGTCTTGTCGGCCGGCAGTTGCAGGCGCGTCAGGGTGGTTTCCACCAGTTGCTGCAGGCGCCAGCCGTCGCGGGCCTCCAGGGCCTGCTGGACGCGCGCCAGCTGGGTCAGGTCGTCGTCGCCCTGGATGTGCTGGCTCAGGTGGTGGTAGCGGCTGAGCAGCTCGCCGACCTCGGCCAAACCCTCGGCGACCACATCGTAGACCGTGCGCTCGTCGGCCACCGGCAGCTCCTGCGGCAGCTCGCCGATCTTCAGCGCCGGGGCGCGCCAGATGTCGCCGTCGTCGGGCATCTGCTCGCCCTTGACCAGCTTGAGCATGCTCGACTTGCCGGTGCCGTTGCGACCGATGATGCAGACCCGCTCGCCCTTCTCGATCTGCCAGGACACCTTGTCCAGGAGCGGCGTGGTGCCAAAGGCGAGGGATACATCGGTGAACTTCAGCAGGGTCATGGGGCATCTCCGGAAACTGGGGCCGCAGTGTAAGGGAAACTCGAAAAAAGTCAGAGCCTTGCACGAGCGCCGCGGCTGTCATCTTTTGTGCCCGACGGTACCGCCGCAACGCTTCCGCCATCGCCGCGCAACAGGCTAAGCTTGTGCCTATCGGCGCCGGCCAGACCGCGCCACGAATCACTTTGCGGAAGAGTCATGCGCGGTCGCCTTTCACTATTGTTCTCCTGCCTGATCCTCACCCTGACCAGCGCCGCGCCGGCGCACGCTGCCCCGCTGCAGCAACAGCGGCAGATGTACGACGAGGCCAAGGCCGCCCTGGCGCGCAACGACAACGGCCCCTACCTGCGCTACCGCCAGGCCCTGGCGGATTATCCGCTGGAACCCTACCTGGGCTACGACGACCTGACCAACCGTCTGAAAAGCGCCAGCGACGCCGAGATCGAAGGCTTCCTCACCGAACACGGCGACCTGCCGCAGATCAACTGGCTGAAGCTGCGCTGGCTGCGCCAACTGGCCGACCGCCAGGACTGGAAAACCTTCCTCGACTACTACGACCCGAAGATGAACTTCACCGAGCTGGACTGCCTATACGGCCAGTACCAGCTCACCCACGGGCAGAAAGCCGCCGGCTACGAGACCGCGCAGAAGCTGTGGCTGGTGGGCAAATCGCAACCCGACGCCTGCGACACCCTGTTCGACCTCTGGCAGGCCGACGGCCAGCTCACCGAGGACATGGTCTGGAGGCGCCTGAAGCTGGCGGCCGAGAAAGGCAACTACGGCCTGGCCACCACCCTCGCCAAGCGCCTGCCGACCCTCGGCAGCCTCGGCGAGCTGATGGTCAAGGTGGCGCAGAACCCCGCCCAGCTGAGCCAGACCGAACGCTTCAGCCTGCGCACCCACGCCATGGCCGACGTCGTCGGCCTGGGCCTGCGGCGCCTGGCCAAGCAGGACCCGGAACGCGCCCTGGGCCTGCTCGACGGCTACGAGAGCAGCCTGCCGTTCACCGGCGAGGAGAAGGTCAACATCGCCCGGCAGATCGGCCTGGGCCTGGCGCGCCGCTACGACCCGCGCGCCCTGCCGCTGATGACCCGCTACGATCCCGAGCTGCGCGACAACACCGTCAGCGAATGGCGCCTGCGCCTGCTGATGCGCCTGGGCCGCTGGGAAGACGCCTACCAGCTGACGCGCCAGTTGCCCAAGGACCTCGCCGAGACCAACCGCTGGCGCTACTGGCAGGCGCGCACCCTGCAGCTGGCCCAGCCGCAGAACCCGCAGGCCATGGCGCTGTACCAGCCTCTGGCGCGCGAGCGCGACTTCTACGGCTTCCTCGCCGCCGACCGGATCAACGCGCCCTACCAGTTGAACAACCGCCCGGTGAGCATCAGCCCGCAGGTGATGCAGCGCGTGCGCAACGCCGCCAGCACCCGTCGCGCCCTGGAGTTCTACGCCCGCGGCGACGTGATCAGCGCCCGCCGCGAGTGGTATTACGCCGCGCGGGTGTTCAACCGCGACGAACTGCTGGCCCAGGCCCGCATGGCCTACGACATGCAGTGGTACTTCCCGGCCATCCGCGCCATCAGCCAGGCGCAGTACTGGGACGACCTCGACATCCGCTTCCCGGTGGCGCACCGCGACAGCCTGCTGCGCGAAGCGCGCAACCGCGACCTGCACCCCAGCTGGGTGTTCGCCATCACCCGCCAGGAAAGCGCCTTCATGTCCGATGCGCGCTCCGGCGTCGGCGCCACCGGCCTGATGCAGCTGATGCCGGCCACCGCCAAGGAAACCTCGAAGAAGTTCGGCATTCCCCTGGCCGGGCCGCAGCAGCTGATAGTGCCGGACCTCAACATCCGCCTCGGCGCCGCCTACCTCAGCCAGGTGCAGGGCCAGTTCAACGGCAATCGCGTGCTCGCCACCGCCGCCTACAACGCCGGCCCCGGCCGCGTGCGCCAGTGGCTGAAGGACGCCCGCCACCTGTCCTTCGACGTCTGGGTGGAGAGCATCCCCTTCGACGAAACCCGCCAATACGTGCAGAACGTGCTGTCCTACGCGGTCATCTACGGCCAGAAGATCGGCGTGCCGCAGCCGCTGGTGGACTGGCACGAGCGCTTCTTCGACGAGCTCTGACCGCCCCTCCCGCACGCTTGGCGTAGGGCGGATAACCGTTCGCGGTTATCCGCCGCCTGACCTTCGCATCCGCGCACTTCGAGCGCGGGCCGGAGCGCCTTCCAGAATCGTGGCGATGGGTATCGCTTCGCTCCACCCATCCTAGGGTTGTGTCTACCGAAGAATGTAGGAGCAACTGTCTTGCCGGCCGCGCCGAGATGCTCTTCGTAGGATGGGTTGAGCTTGCGAAACCCATGCGGTTGCGCTGATGGGTATCGCTTCGCTCAACACCATCCTACGGGTCTTGTGCCTGCCGAAGGGGGTAGGACCTTGTCCGCGATAGCCGGAACCACCGGCGCGATTCGCGGATGAGATCCGCTCCTCGCCGCTCTTCTGTAGGAGCGCGCCCTGCGCGCGAAATCGCGGGCAGGGCCCGCTCCTACAGGTGCGGGCGAAAGCCCATCCGCGGGAGCTGGATCACTCCAGGATTTCCACCGGCATGCCCACGCGCAGTTCGCCGCGGCCGAGGGGGAGCAGGTTCTGCCCCAGCAGCGCCTCGCCGTCCACCTGGCGGTACTTGAGCAGCGTCGCCAGGGGTTCGCGGTTGGGGTCGCGCTCGCCGGTGTGCGGGTCGATGGTGGTGAGGATGCAGCGGCCGCAGGGCTTGGCCACGCGGAATTCGACGTCGCCGATGCGGATGCGCTTCCAGCCGTCCTCGGCATAGGGCGCGCTGCCCTCCAGCACCAGGTTGGGGCGGAAGCGCAGCATCTCCAGGGGATGGCCGACGCGCGCGGCCAGGTCGTCCACCGAGGCCTGGCTCATCAGCAGCAGCGGGAAGCCATCGGCGAAATGCACCTTCTCGCCCGGCTCGGCATAGGCGGTGTCCACCTGCCGCGCGCGCTGCTCGGGAATCTCCACCAGCCGGCACGGGCGGCCGAGGAAGCGGCTCAGCCAGTCCGCCGCGGCCTCGCCGGCATCCGGCACCTGCAGGCTGTCGCGCCAGATGGTCACGCCGCGCAACGCATCGTCCACGCCGGGCACCGCCACCAGCAGGTCCTCCATCCCCGGCGCACGCAGGCGCAGGGCCTTGCCAGAGTCCTGCCAGCGCGCCTCGATGCGGCCCAGCTGCGGCAGCAGGCGCTGGGTGAGGAAGCGCCCGTTGGAAGCCTCCACCGCCATCCAGCGACGGTCGCCCTGCAGGCCGAGGGCGTCCAGCCCGATGCGCTCCAGGGGCTCGAACTGCCCGGACTTGAGCGGGTAACGGTAGAGGGCGCTGAGGGTGATCATGCTGGCGGCTTCCTTGTTACGGGCAAAGAAGCCGTTATACGGGGCGGGCCGGCGCCTCGCAATCGGGCATCGCGGATGGAAGCCAGGGGCCGCCTGTAGGAGCGCGCCCTGCGCGCGAATCGCGGGCAGGGCCCGCTCTACACGGGAGGCATGGTAGTTCACCGTAGGATGGGTTGAGCGAAGCGATACCCATCGCCGTGGCAGCATGGATTTCGCAGGCTCAACCCATCCTACGAAGAGCACCTCGGCGCGACCCGCAAGACAGGTTGACGCCGAACCACCCAGCCGTGCCGGGCGGTCACGGCTCAGGCCGGCAACCTCTCCAGGCGCCGGCGGATCACGTCCACCAGCAGGTCCGGCTGGAACTTGGAGAGGAAGTCGTCGCAGCCCACCTTGCGCACCATGGCTTCGTTGAAGCTGCCCGACAGCGAGGTGTGCAGCACCACGTAGAGCCCGGCCAGGCGCGGGTCGTTGCGGATCTCGGTGGTCAGGCGGTAGCCGTCCATCTCCGGCATCTCGGCGTCGGTGAAGACCATCAGCAGCTTCTCGTCCATGTCCTCGCCGGCGTTGGCCCAGGCCTGCAGTTGGCGCAGCGCGCGCAGGCCGTCGGTGGCCACGTGCAGCTTCAGGCCGAGCTGGCCGAGGGTGTCGCGCAGCTGGTTGACGGCGACGCTGGAGTCGTCCACCACCAGCACCTCGCGGCCGCTGGTCTGCGCCAGCAGGTCGTCGTCCAGGCGCTCGGCGGAGACGCGGGTGTTCATCGGCACGATCTCGGCCAGCACCTTCTCCACGTCGATGATTTCCACCAGGCGCTCGTCGATGCGGGTGATGGCGGTCAGGTAGTGCTGGCGCCCGGCCCCGCCGGGCGGCGGCTGCACCGCCTCCCAGTTGAGGTTGAGGATGCGCTCCACGCCACCGACCAGGAAGGCCTGCACCGAGCGGTTGTACTCGGTGACGATGATGGTGCTGCGCTCCTCGGGGCGCAGCGGGCACATGCCGATGGCGTGGGACAGGTCGATCACCGGCAGCGTCTGGCCGCGCAGATTGATCACCCCGCAGATCATCGGGTGGCGCTGCGGGATCAGCGTCAGGCGCGGCAGCTGCAGCACCTCCTGGACCTTGAACACGTTGATCGCGAACTGCTGCCGGCCGGCCAGGCGGAACACCAGGATCTCCAGGCGGTTCTGCCCCACCAGTCGGGTGCGTTGATCGACGCTGTCGAGAATGCCGGCCATGGGGGCTCCTGAAATCGGGATGAATAGCGTGTCGCTGTATCGGCCAGAATTCCGGCGACGAAATACTGGCGCAACGCCATCATGCCTCAGAAGCCCGTTCCGGGCCAGCCCCGGCGATCAGCCGCCGAGCAGCGGCGAGTCCGCCGGCAGATGCAGGCGCAACGCCGCCGGGCGCACCTCGAAACGCGCCCGGCTGGTCTGAAGGGGCTCGCCATCGAGGTTGATCGCCAGGCCCTCGCCGGCCTCCAGTTCGAGCCACGGCAGGCGCGCGCGGACGAACAGTTCCTGCAGTCCGCCGCCACTGCCGAGCAGGCTGCCCAGGGCGGACAGCATGTCGCCCGGCGCCGGCAGGATGCTGACGTCGAGCAGGCCGTCGTCGGCCAGCGCCTGGGCGCACAGCGGATGCCCGCCGCCGGCCTGGCGGCCGTTGCCGATGCCCAGGGCGAGGAATTCGCCCTGCCAGTCGAAACCCGGGCCGCGGAAGTGGCCTTCGGCCGAGTGCACCTCGGAGAAGCGGCTGATCCCGGTCAGCAGGTAGGCCGCGCCGCCCAGGGCTTTCTTCAGGTCTTCGGAGGTGTTGGCCGTGACCGTGGAACCGAAGCCGCCTGTGGCCATGTTGAGGAAGATGCGCCCCTCCACCTCGCCCAGGTCGATGGGCCGCGCCGCCTCCTCCAGCAGGCCCAGCGCCGCGGCCGGCTCCAGCGGGATGCCGGCGGCGCGGGCGAAGTCGTTGGCCGTGCCCAGCGGCAGCAGCGCCAGGCTGGCCTCGGCATCGGCCCGGTACAGCGCCTCGGCCACGGCCCGCGCGGTGCCGTCGCCGCCGCCGGCGACCAGCGTCGGGTAGCCGGCCGCCAGGGCCTCGCCGACCAGGCGCTCGGCATCGCCCTCCTCCCAGGTGACGCGCACGTCCAGCCGCCAGCCGGCCTCGCGGCGCGCCAGCACCGCCGCGCGCACCTCGTCGTTGGCCGCCTGCTTGCCGTGCAGGATGAGCATCGCTTCGGGTTTCGCCATGGTCCCTCTCCCCTCCTTGAAGTCCATTCACTATGGACCATCGAAGCGGGGCGCGAAGTTCAGGCCGGGTAGCCGGTGATCTCGCGGATGCTCCGGTACAGCGGCTTCAGTTGCCGGTACATGCGCTGGTAGACCTCGCGGTACAGCCGCTCGTAGGTGCGCTGCGCCTGCGGGCGCGGCTGGAACACCTGGCCGACGCGGGTCATGGCGGCGATGGCGGCGGCGAAGTCCGGGTACAGCCCCAGCCCCACTGCGCAGTCGATGGCCGCGCCCAGGCCGGAGGCCTCGTAAACGTGCGGGCGCTCCGCCGGCAGGCCGAAGATGTCGGCGGTCAGCTGCATGGCCGCATCGCTCTGCGAGCCGCCGCCAGCCACGCGCAGGCGCTCGATGCGGGTGCCGGAGCGCTTCTCGATGCGCTCCTTGCCCTGGCGCAGCGCATAGGCCAGGCCTTCGAGGATGGCGCGGTAGAGGTGCGCGCGGGTGTGCACGTCGCCGAAGCCGATCACCGCGCCCTTGGCTTCCAGGCCGGGTTCGCGGATGCCCGGCGTCCAGTAGGGTTGCAGCATCAGGCCCATGGAGCCAGGCGGCACCTGCTCGACCAGTTCGTCGAACAGCTTCTCCGGCTCCACGCCCAGCTCGGCGGCGCGCTGCATCTCGCGCAGGCCGAACTCGCGCTTGAACCAGCTGACCATCCAGAAGCCGCGGTAGATCATGACTTCGGTGTTGAAATGGTCGGGAATCGCCGCCGGGTACGGCGGGATCAGCGGGATGGTTTCCAGGTAGCGCGCACGGGTGGTGTTGATGGTCGCGGTGGTGCCGTAGGACAGGCAGGCCACGCTGGGTTCGATGGCCCCGGCGCCGAGCACCTCGCAGGCCTTGTCGGCGCCGGCGGCGATCAGCGGCAGGCCTTCGGGGATGCCGGTGTGGCGGCTGGCCTCGGCGCTGATCGTGCCGAGCCTGGCGCCGGGCTTGAACAGCTCCGGCAACTGCTCCTGGCGCACCTTCACCGCCTGCCATTTCCAGTCCCGCGGGGCGGCCCACTTCAGGCGTTTGTAGTCGAACGGCAGGTAGGCCACGCTGCACGCCAGGGAATCGACGAAGCGCCCGCACAGCCGATGGGTGAGGAAGCCGGACAACAGCAGCACCTTGTGCGTGGCCGCGTGCAGTTCCGGCTGCCGCTGAGCGACCCAGTTGACCTCGGCCTGGCTGCGGAAGTAATCCACCGCGCCTTCGGCGCCGGCCAGCTTGAACAGCCAGCCCCAGGGCCCCTTGATGCGGCCCTCGACCTCGGCGCGGCGCTGGTCCAGCCAGAGGATCGCCGGACGCAGCGGCTTGCCCTGCCCATCGACGTGGATCACGGTGCCACGCTGGGTGGTCAGCGACACGCCGCGGATCAGGCTGCGGTCGATGCCGCTCTGCGCCCAGAGCAGCTGGCAGGCCTCGCCGAGCTTGGCCCAGTAATACTCCGGGTCCTGCTCGGCCCAGCCGGGCTGGCTGGAATAGTAGGCCTCCAGCTCGACCTTGCCCTTGGCCACCAGGTTGCCGGCGAGGTCGAAGAGCAGCGCCCGCACGCTCTGGGTGCCGTTGTCGATGGCCAGCAGGTAGCTCTGTTCGCTCAAGGTGCGATCCTTCTCGTCAGAGGGCCTTGCCGGTGATGGGTATCGCCGCGCCGATGGCACGGGCTCCACGTAGGATGGGTTGAGCCTGCGATACCCATCACGCTTCACCCGGCAAGCTATAACAGCGCCGCCAAAGCTCCAGATAGGCGCACTCTTCTTCGTGCCAGCGCCCATCGTCCCAGCCCAGGCGCGCCTGGCACAGCGCGCGGATGGCCGGCAGTTCGCCGGCGCCGCCGTTCTCCAGCAGCAGGCCCAGGCGCGTGCGGCGCAGCAGCAGGTCGTCCAGATGCAGCACCAGCTCGCCTTCGGCGGCCCAGGCCAGTTCGGCCCACAGGCAGTCGCTGTCGCCCACTCGCCCGTTGCCGACTTCCACCAGCAACCTGGCCAGTTGCGGCAGGTTGCGGCCGTGGCGGCCGGCCAGGCGCCGCCGCTGCTGCGGGCCCAGGCCGGGCAGGTCGACCTCGGGCACTGCGGCAAAAATTGCTGAGCCGCTGTCTTCCAGCGTCTTGCCGAGCATGGGAGCGCAAGCCTGCAGCACCTCCAGGGCCAGCAGGCGGAAGGTGGTCAGCTTGCCGCCGGCCAGGGTCACGCAACCGGGCTCCTGCCACAGGGCGTGCTCGCGCTTTTCGTCCGAGGGTTTCTTCCGCGTCGCGCCGCTGCTGACCACCGGGCGCACGCCGGCCCAGGTCGAACGGATGTCGGCCCGGCCGATGCGCGCGGCGGGGAACTGCTGCGCGCAGGCGGCCAGCAGGTAGTCGACTTCCTCCTCGCTGATGCAGGCATCGCTGTCCAGGCCGTCGCCATGGTCCAGGTCGGTGGTGCCGACCACGCTGGCGCCTTCCCAGGGGAAGACGAACACCGGGCGCCGGTCCACCGCGTGCATGAAGCTGAAGGCGTGGGCCACCGGCAGGCGCCAGGCCGGCAGCAACAGGTGGCTGCCGCGCAGGGGGCGGATGTGCTCGTCGCCTTCCCTGCGGCGCAGGTCGTCGGCCCAGGCGCCGGTGGCCAGGGCCACCACGCCGGCGCGCAAGACGAAGCGCTCGCCGCTCTCCCGGTCCTCGGCCAGCAGGCCGCTCACCCGGCCGCCTTCCCGTCTCAGTTCCAGCACGCGCAGGCCGTTGAGCGCCTCGCCGCCGTCGGCGCGGGCCTCGTCCAGCACGCGCATGACCAGGCGGGCGTCGTCCACCACCGCATCGGCGAAGCGCGTGCCGCCCAGCAGGCCGTCCTCCTTCAGCCCCGGCGCCAGGTAGCGCAGTTGCTGCAGCGGGTAATAGAGGTGGTTGCGCTTGCCGGCCAGGGCGTCGTACACGGCCAGCAGGCCGCCGAACACCTTCGGCCCGGGGAAGCCGCCGCGGTGGTGCGGCATGATGAAGCTCAACGGCTCCACCAGCCCCGACGCCTCGCCGAGCAGGCGCTGGCGCTCGCGCACCGAGTCGCGGGTCAGGCCGAACTGGCCCTTGGCGATGTAGCGCAGGCCGCCGTGGACCATCTTCGAGGAACGGCTGGAGGTGCCCCAGGCGAAGTCGCGCTGCTCCAGCAGCAGGCAGCGCCAGCCGCGCCGCGCGGCCTCGCGGAGGATGCCGGCGCCGGTGATGCCGCCGCCGACCACGATCAGGTCCCAGTCGCGCCCGGCCAGTTCGGCCAGCGCCTGCCGACGCCAGGCGGCGTTCCACATGGCGTCAGTCCTGCAGCAGGGTGCCGGGGTTGAGCCGGCCCGCGGGGTCGAAATGGCCGGCCAGGGCGCGCAGGGTGGCCATGCCCAGTTCGCCCTTCTCCAGCGCCAGGTAGGGCGCGTGGTCGCGGCCCACGCCGTGCTGGTGGCTGATGGTGCCGCGGTTCTCTACGATCGTCCGGCTGGCGGCCTGCTTGAGCCGGCGCCAGCGCTCATGGGTGGCAGCATAGCTGGACGCCGGGCGGAACACGTAGGTGGTGTAGATGCTGGAGCCTTCGCCATAGACGTGGGACAGGTGGCTGAACACGTGCACCCGCTCGCCTTCCGCCGCCAGGCCGTCGCGCAGGCTGGCCTCGATGCGCTGCATCAGGTTGTCGACGTTGCTCCAGTCGGTGGCGGTCTCCAGGGTGTCCACCACGTAGCCGGCCTGCCAGAGCGTCTCGCGCAGGTAGGGCGAGCGGAAGCGGCTGGCTTCCCACTTGCGCCCCAGCAGGGTGCCGGTGAACACCCCGCCGAAGCCCTTCAGCAGGCGCCGCGCGAGCTTCAGCGAAGCGGCGTTCTGCGCGCGGCTGCCGGTGACGCCGAAGGTCAGCATGCACTTGCCCTCGCCCGCCCCGCGCCACTTCAGGTAGCGCTCCAGCCAGGCGATCTGCCCGGGATGGCCGGCCAGGGTCAGTTGGGTGCGGGTTTCCACCGCGTTGGACAGGCGCAGCATGGACAGCTGCACACGCGCCTGGGCCAGGCTGCGGATGGCCGCCAGGCCCTGTTCCCAGGACGGCAGGAAGACCACGTAGAAGCGCTCCTGCTCGGCCAGCCGCGAGACGCGCACCTTGACCGAGGAGATGACGCCAAAGCGGCCCTCCGAGCCCAGCACCAGCTCGCGCAGGTCGGGGCCGGCGGAGGATGCCGGGAAGGTGGGGATTTCCAGCGGCCCGGCGAAGGTCTCCAGGGTGCCGCCGGCGAACAGCTGCTCGATGCGCCCGTAGCGCAGCGACTGCTGGCCGCTGGAGCGGCTGGCCACCCAGCCGCCGAGGGTCGACAGCTCCCAGGACTGCGGGAAGTGGCCGAGGGTGTAGCCGCGGGCGCGCAGCTGGCTTTCCACCTGCGGGCCGTTGGCGCCGGGGCCGAAGGTGGCCACCAGGCTTTCCTCGTCCAGCTCCAGCAGGCGGTTCATGTGCGCCAGGGAAACGGTCAGCACCGGCTTGTCGGAGGCCGGCGGGTTGATGTGCCCGGCCACCGAGGTGCCGCCGCCGTAGGGGATCAGCAGGCAATCGGTGCGCTCGGCGTAGCGCAGCAGTTCGCGGATCTGCTCGGCGCTCTGCGGGTAGGCCACGCCGTCGGGGAAGCGGCCGAACTCGCCCTCGCGCATGGCCAGCCAGTCCGGCAGGCTCTGGCCGCGGGCGTGCAACAGGCGGTCCATGGGTTCGCGCAGCAGCAGCGGGTGCTCGGCCAGGCGCGAGGCCGGCACCTTGGCCAGCACGGCGTCGAGGCTGGCATCGGGCAGCGCGAGGCCGGGGCCGATCTGCTCGGCGAGAAAGGTCCGGCCCGAGCCGGGCAGTTCCATCGAAGTGCTTTCCTCACCCCAGCCATTCCAGCGTCGCATGCCTGCCGTGCTCCTGTTCCGGTCGCTCGCAATGGCTGCCTATACTAGTCGGCCGCCCGGGCCTGTCACTGTCGGATCGGGCCAGCGCCAGTCGCCAATAGAGCCACCAGAACAAGAGCGCACCATGCACGCCCTCGGCTATACCTCCGTACCCGCCCTGCTCAAGTACCTGCGCCAGGCCGAGCACCTCGGCCTGGACGTCGACGCCGCCCTGCGGGCCGCCGACCTCACCCGTGCGCAACTGGCCGACAACAGCCAGCGCCTGCCCAGCGAAGCCCACGAACGCCTGCTGGGGTATTTCTGCGAACACGCCAACGATCCGCTGTTCGGCCTGCATGCCGCGCGTTTCGTGCAGCCGGGCTCCTGGAGCGTGCTCGGCTACATCACCATGAACTGCGCCACCCTGGGCGAGGCGATGAACCGCATCATCCCCTACGAGAAGCTGGTGGGGGACATGGGCGTGAGCCGCGTCGAACCGGGCGACGGCCACGTGCGCCTGGTCTGGAACTGCCGCCACCAGGCCGCCGACATCCGCCGCCACATGGTGGAGAACGTGCTGGCCTCCTGGCTGCTCTACGCGCGCTGGATCGCCGATTTCGAGGGCTCGCCCGAGGAAGTCTGGTTCGAGCACCCGCAGCCGGCCGGCACCGAGCTGGCCGAGTACGAGCGGCTGTTCGGCTGCCCGGTGCGCTTCGAGAAACCCTGCAGCGCCCTGTTGGTGCCGCTGCCCCTGCTGGCTTTTCCGCTACGCCAGGCCGACGCCAACCTGCTGCGCACCCTGGAAGAACACGCCCTGGCCATGATGGCCGAACTGGACGACGACGAACCGCTGCCGCTACGGGTGAAGAACGCCCTGCGCCTGCTGATGAAGGACGGCCTGCCGCGCAAGGAACGCGTCGCCGAGCGCTTCGACATGACCGTGCGCACCCTGCAGCGCCACCTGCAGCAGGCCGGCACCAGCTACCAGCAGATCCTCGACACGCTGCGCCAGGAGCTGGCCGAGCACTACCTGCTGCACAGCGACCTGCAGATCCAGGACATCGCCCAGTACCTGGGTTTCACCGAATCGCGCTCCTTCCACCGCAGCTTCAAGGGCTGGACCGGGGAGACGCCGGGGGAATACCGCCAGCGCCATCGGCCGGCGGCGGGGTGAGTAGATTCGCGGGCAAATGCCGGGAGGCACGGCATGCCCCCTGTAGGAGCAACTGTCTTGCCGGCCGCGCCGGGGTGCTCTTCGTAGGATGGGTCGAGCTTGCGAAACCCATGCGGTGGCGGTGATGGGTATCGCTTCGCTCAACCCATACTACGGGGCCTTGTGTTTACCGGAGGTGTAGCGGGCCCTGCCCGCGATTCGCGCGCAGGGCGCGCTCCTACATGGAATGGTGCGGGTGGGGCGGCGTAGGAGCGGATCTTATCCGCGAATCGCGCCGGGGGTTCCGGCTATCGCGGACAAGGTCCGCTCCTACATTACCGGCGAGCACGGCGCAGCCGGCAAGACAGTTGCACCTACAACAGCACTTCGCTCAGGGGAATGAAGGGCACCATCTCGCCCTCTTCCAGCGTCCGCCCTTCGCGCACTTCCACCAGGCCGTCGGCCCAGGCGGCGCTGCGCAGTACGCCGGAGCTCTGGTTCGGGTAGATCAGCGCACGGCCGTTCTCCAGCCGCGCGCGCAGGTATTCGCGGCGGTTGCCGGCGTGCTTCCAGGCGAAGCCGGCGGGCACTTCGAAGCGCAGCGGCGTCACCGCCTCGACGCCCAGGCGGCGCAGCAGGTAGGGGCGCGCCAGCAGGGCGAAGGTGACCAGGGTGGAGGCCGGGTTGCCCGGCAGGCCGATCACCGGCGTCCTCTGGTAGTGGCCCACGGTCAGCGGCTTGCCCGGCTTGATCGCCAGCTTCCACAGCGCCAGCTCGCCGGCCTCGCGCAGGGCCGCGCCGAGGAAGTCGGCCTCGCCCACGGAAACGCCGCCGGTGGTCAGGATCAGGTCGGCGCCGCCCAGCGAGCCAAGCACTTCGCGGGTCGTCGCCAGGTCGTCGGGGAGGATGCCGGCATCCCGCACCTCGCAACCGGAGCGCAGCAGCCAGGCCTTCAGCAAGGCGCGGTTGCTGTTGTAGATCTGCCCGGTGCGCAGCGGCTGGCCCGGCTCCACCAGCTCGTCGCCGGTGGACAGCAGCGCCACCCTTGGCTTGCGCCGCACGTTCAGCACGGCCTGGCCGAGCGAGGCGGCCAGGCCCAGTTCGATGGCGCCCAGGCGCGTGCCGGCCGGCAGCACCTGGTCGCCCTGGCGGGTCTCCTGGCCCTGCGGGCGGATGTGCTGGCCGAAGCGCAGCGCTTCGCGGAAGCGGACGCGGCCGTCCGCCAGCACCTCGACGTTTTCCTGCATCTCCACGCAATCCGCGCCATGGGGCACCGGCGCGCCGGTGAAGATGCGTGCGCAGGTGCCGGGTTGCAGCGGCTCGGGGGCGATGCCGGCGAAAATCTTCTGGCTCACCACCAGCGGCTCGCCCTGCCAGTCGGCCAGGCGCAGCGCGTAGCCGTCCATGGCGCTGTTGTCCCAGGGCGGCAGGTCCAGGCCGGCCAGCAACGGCGCGGCCAGCACGCGGCCCTCGGCCTCGCCCAGGGGAACCTGTTCCACTTCCGCGATCGGTGCCTGGGCCGCCAGCGCCATCAGCCGCGCCAGGGCCTCCTCGACCGGCAGCAGGCCGGGCTTGTCGCAGCCGCTCATCCGCGGCTCTCGCAGGGCGCGGCCTGCTTCAGGTGCGGCACGAAGTTGCACGGGCGGTGGCGGGCGTCCAGTTGCTCGGCGAGGATGCCGTCCCAGGCGGTGCGGCAGGCGTTGGTGGAACCCGGCAGGCAGCACACCAGGGTGCCGTTGGCCAGCCCGGCCAGGGCGCGGGACTGCACGGTGGAGGTGCCGATGTCGGCCACCGAGATCTGCCGGAACAGCTCGCCGAAGCCGTCCACCAGCTTGTCCAGCAGGCAGGTGACCGCCTCCGGGGTGCTGTCGCGGCCGGTGAAGCCGGTGCCGCCGGTGACCAGCACCACCTGCACCTGCTCCTCGGCGATCCAGGCGGCGACCTGGGCGCGGATGCGATAGAGATCGTCCTTCAGCAGCACCCGCGCGGCCAGGTTGTGCCCGGCGGCGGTGAGGCGGTCGACGAACAGCTGGCCGGAGGTGTCGGTCTCCAGCGTGCGGGTGTCGCTGACGGTGAGCACGGCGATGTTCAGCGGCACGAATTCGGGCGTGGCCAAATGGCTCATGGACGGTGTCCTTGCTTGAGAGACGGGGATGCCGGTGTTATATCACAGGCCCGTTCCGGAGACCTCGCCATGCCTGACGCCACCCTGCCGCCCTGTTCCGTCCTGCTGCTCGCCGGGGGGCGCGGCCAACGCATGGGGGGACGCGACAAGGGCCTGCTGGAATGGCGCGGGCGGCCCTTGATCAGCTACCTGCACGAACGCGTGCGCCCGCTGAGCGACGACCTGATCATCTCCTGCAACCGCAACGCCGACATCTACCGGGCCTACGCCGATCAACTGGTGCACGACGACACCCCGGACTACCCCGGCCCGCTCGCCGGCATCCGCGCCGGCCTGCAGGCCGCCCGCCACCCCTGGCTGCTGGTGCTGCCCTGCGACGCCCCACTGTTCGACGAAGAGCTCATCGAACGCCTGCGCCAGGCCGCCGCGGCGCAACCACAGGCGCCGCACATGCTGCACGACGGCGACCATTGGGAACCGCTGTTCTGCATCCTGCCCAAGGCCCTGGCGCCGCAGCTGGAAGCCGCCTGGCAACGCGGCGAGCGCAGCCCGCGCCAGGTCCTGCTGCCCCTGGGCGCGCGTCCCGTGGCCTGCGCCAAGGGGGACCCCCGCCTGGCCAACCTGAACTCCCCCGAACTGCTGAACGGCCCGGGCTAGACAGCCGATACACTGCCTTTCGAGAATTTACTGGGAACTTTGCCACTACTCTCCCAGTCGGAAACTCCGAACAAACTTCGATTCGTACAGGAGATATACGAATGATCAATCGCGCGCTCCCAGCTTTCCTGCTCGTCCTGGGCCTTGGCGCACTCGCTGGCTGCTCCAGCCCCAGCGTCATCACCCTGAACGACGGCCGCGAGATCCAGTCCGTCGACACGCCCAAGTACGACGACGACACCGGTTTCTATGAATTCGAACAACTGGACGGCAAACGCGTACGCGTGAACAAGGACCAGGTGCGTACCGTCAAGGATCTCTGATCCCCGACCGCCAGCACCCGGGCGCCCCGCCGGACTCAGAGTCCCGCGGGGCGTCGGCTTTTTCGGGGGGCGGAAAATATTTCTGAAAAAATTTTCGCTAACCCCTTGTGCATCAAAAGTTTTTCGGTAGAATGCGCGCCATCAAACGGAGCGTAGCGCAGCTTGGTAGCGCGTCTCGTTCGGGACGAGAAGGTCGCTGGTTCGAATCCAGTCGCTCCGACCAAATCCCGAAAAACCCGCCTTAACCGGCGGGTTTTTTATTGCCTGCGATTTTTCCCGGCAGGCATTTCCCCACCCGCGAATCACGCGCAAGGCGCGCGCCTACATGCTGTCCGGGAGAGCGTAGGAGCGGATTTATCCGCGATTCCGCCGGCAAGGCCGGCGTTCATGCCATCGCGGACGGAGTCCGCTCCTACACGTGTCTGGCTTCAGGCCTGCCCCGAACGGCGCATCGCCACCTGCGCCAGCGCCGCCCAATCCCGTTCGCCGTCGCCCTGGGCCACCGCTTCCAGCAGGTTGTCGCGCAGCACGCTGGCAAACGGCAGCGGCACGTGACGGCTCTGCCCCGCCGCCAGGGCCAGGCCCACGTCCTTCAGGCCGAGCACCAGGCGGAACGCCGCCGGCTCGTAGCGCTGCTCGGCGATCAACGCGCCATAGTTGCGGTACACCGGCGCGTTGAACAGGGTGCTGCCCATGATGTCCAGCAACTGCGCCGGCTCCACGCCGAAGCCCTTGGCCAGGGCCGAGGCCTCGCCCATGGCCTCGATGGCGCTGGCGATCATGAAGTTGCCGGCGATCTTCACCGCCGCCGCACTCAGGGGATCGTCGCCCAGCGGCCAGGTCTTCTGCCCCATCAGGTCCAGCAGCGGCTGCACTTCGGCGATGGCCTCGGCGGGCCCGGCGGCGAGGATGTTGAGCTTGCCGGCCGCGGCCACGTCGGTGCGGCCGAACACCGGCGCGGCGATGAAGGCGACGTCGCGCTGGCGATGGCGCTCGGCCAGCTCGCCCACCAGGGCCACCGACAGCGTGGCCATGCTCAGGTGGATCAGCCCCGGCCGCGCCGAGTCCAGGGCGCCGCTGTCGAGAAGCACCGCGCGGGTCGCGGTGTCGTCGGCGAGCATGGAAATCACCACGTCGGCATCGAAGGCCGCGAGCGGATCAGTTGCCGCCAGGCCGCCCAGGGCCAGCAATGGCTCCAGCGCCGCCGGCGAACGGTTCCACAGGTGCACCTGGTGGCCGCCGCGGATGAGGTTCGCGGCCATGCCGGCGCCCATGCCGCCAAGGCCGAGGAATCCGATTTTCATAGTGCTGTCTCCTACGAAAGGGTACGACAGCGCAAGACTGACACAGAGCAGCGCCAGGAGCAGAAACGTCGGAGGAAAAATCAGCAGCGCAAGAAAGCAGCTACCTGTTCGGCGTCGAACGGCCAGTTCAGCTCCGCCCCCGTGTCGCAACGACGCAGCACCGGGATGCTGAGGCCGTAGCGCTCGACCCAGTCCTCGCGGTCGGCGATGTCGACCAGTTCCACCAGCAGGCCGTGCTCGACGAAAGGCATCAGCACCGCCTCCGCCACCTCGCACAGGTGGCAGCCCAGGGTTCCGAACAGTTGGCATTCAGGGCCCATCGTCTCCTCCCCCGTCAATGGCCGGCCTGGCGCAGCAAGGTTTCCGCCACCTCGCGCGCTTCCAGGGCCTGGTCGGCCGGACCGTGCATGTGCGCCATGACCAGCACCCCTTCCAGCAAATATTGCAGCTGCCGCGCCAGCTTGCCCGGTTCGTGCACGCCGAGGTCCTCCAGTTGGCGACGGAAGAACGCCTCGACGAAGCCCTTGTGCTCGGCGGCCTGGCGGTGGATCGGGTGGCCGCGGTCATGGAACTCGGCGGCCGCGTGGATGAAGGCGCAACCGCTGAAGCCGTCCTCGTGCAGGTAGCCGTGCAGGTTATCGAAGACCGCCAGGATGGCCTCGCGCGGCGCCCGCCGCGGCGCATCGCCGAAACGCCGCAAGGTGCGCGCATGGCGTTCCTCCAGGGCGGCCATGATCAGCTCGTCCTTGGACTTGAAGTGCTTGTACAGGGTCATCTTGGCCACCCCGGACTCGGCCAGGATGCGGTCGATGCCCGTGGCGTGGTAGCCCTCGCGGTAGAACAGCTCGAGGGCGGTATTGAGCAACTGCTCGCGCTTGCTGGAAGCCTTGCTGGACGTCATGGGCACCTCCTGGGCGGTCATTATGCGCGAGGCGTCGGCGCTCTTGAACCGGCGGGCACGGGATGGCCGTATTTCGAGCTTGAACTATACAGACTTGTCTGTCTAATATTTGCCGGAGCCGTTCCCTCACAACGACAGCCCGCAGGAACACCGCCATGAAACTGCACGACATCCCGCTCTCCGGAAATGCCTACAAGGTCCGCCTGTTCCTCAGCCTGATCGGCCAGAGCGCCGAGCTGGTCAACGTCGACCTGCGCAGCGGCGTGCACAAGCGCCCCGCCTTCCTCGCCATCAACCCGCGCGGCCAGGTGCCGACCCTGGAGGACGGCGATTTCGGCCTGGGCGACTCCCAGGCCATCCTTGTCTACCTGGCGCGCCGCTATGCCGAGCCCTCCTGGTACCCGCTGGACGCCGAGCCCCAGGGGCGCATCGCCCACTGGCTGAGCTTCGCCGCCAACGAGATCCAGCACGGGCCGGCCCAGGCGCGGGTCATCCAGCTGTTCAAACGCCCCGGCGACCTCGGCGCGGCCCAGGCCAAGGCGCGCCAGGCCCTGGAACTGCTCGACGGGGAACTGTCGCGGCAGCCCTGGCTGGCCCGTACGGCCGGGCCGAGCATCGCCGACATCGCGGTCTACCCCTACGTCGCCCTGGCCCCCGAAGGCGGCCTGGACACCACTGCCTACCCCCACGTGCAGGCCTGGCAGGAACGCATCCGCGCCCTCCCCGGCTACCTTCCCCTGCCCACGCTCTGAGCCGTCGAAAAGGATGCCGACCATGCGCCTCGCCAGATGCTTCCTTGCCCTGCTGCTGGGGTTGGCCAGCCTGCCCGGCCACGCCGACGGGCTGCGTTTCGCCCTGGTGCGCACCTCCGGGCTCACCACCCTCGACGCCCTGACCCTGGCCGACGGCGACTGGACGCGAAAGGTGCGCGTCAACCACACAGCGCTGCTCATCCAGCACCACGCGGCCACGCTGCTGTTCGACACCGGCCTGGGCAGCCAGGCGCAGGCGCAGTTCGCCCGGGACATGCCCTGGTGGGACAAGCCGCTGTTCCGCTTCGGCGAGGTGCATCCGGTGCGCGAGCAACTGGCCGGCAGCGGCATCCGCATCGACCGCATCTACCTGTCCCATGCCCATTGGGACCATGCCTCGGCGCTGGTGGACTTCCCCGAGGTGCCGGTATGGGCGCCCTATGCGGAGATCGACTATGCCCACATCGCCACGCCGCCGGCGGTGTTCCCCAGCCAGTTCAGCGCGGCGACGCCCTGGCGGCCCTACGCGTTCTCGCCCACGCCCTTCCTGGCCTTCGACGAGAGCCTGGACCTGTTCGGCGACGGCAGCCTGGTGCTGGTGCCCATGCCCGGCCACACGCCCGGCTCGGTCGGCCTGTTCCTGACGCTGGAGGATGGCCGCCGCTTCTTCTTCAGCGGCGACACCAGTTGGCGCCTGGAAGGCTTCACCGGCCCGCGGCAGAAGTTCTGGGTCAGCAGCCGCCTGGTGGACCGCGACCGCGGGCAGACCCTGGCGCAACTGGCGAAGGTCCACGAAATGCTCCTGGCGCACCCGGAAATCACCGTGGTCCCGGCCCACGACGCGCAGGTACAGGACCGCCTCGGCTACTACCCGCGCTGGGTCCAGTGAAAGGCCCTCCTTTGGTGCAGGGCACAGGGGGTAGGCCAACTCCAGGCAAATCAGCGGGATAACTCGGAGAACAGCGACTAAGGTCTAAGAGTCGGAAAAAGCCTGTAATGATTTAGTAGGCAGGCTGTAACAGATCGACATGCCGGCGTAGTCCAGGCATCACCGAACTGCTCAAAGCGCTCGAGGAGACAATAACAATGAGCAAGACTCCGATCGCCCGCGCCGTGGCCATGGCCACGCTGGGTTCCACCTGCATCATCCCCGCCCTGGCTCACGCCGACTTCATCTCGGACAGCAAGGCCAGCGTCGAACTGCGCAACTTCTACTTCAACCGCGATTTCCGCACCTCCACCCCGGCCCAGCAGAGCAAGGCCGAAGAGTGGGCGCAGGGCTTCATCCTGCGCTACGAGTCCGGCTATACCGAGGGCACCATTGGCGTGGGGGTAGACGCCATCGGCATGCTCGGCCTGAAGCTGGATTCCAGCGCGGACCGCACCGGCACCGGCCTGCTGCCCAAGACCGCCAGCGGCGACGCCGCCGACGACTACAGCAAGCTGGGCATGACCGCCAAGCTGCGCTACGAGAAGAACACCCTGAAGGTCGGCACCCTGATCCCGAAACTGCCGGTCATCATGCCCAACGACAGCCGCCTGCTGCCGCAGGTGTTCCTGGGTGGCGCCTTCAACTCTACCCAGCTCGACGGCCTGACCTTCGACGCCGGCCGCCTGAACCAGACCAACCTGCGTGACTCCTCCGACTACCAGGAGATGACCATCACCGGCGGCGGCAAGAAGAACATCAGCTTCCGCACCGGCACCACCACCAACGAATTCGACTTCGCCGGCGGCACCTACGCCTGGACCAAGAACTTCAGCACCGGTTACCACTACGGCCAGCTGGAGGACTTCTACAAGCAGCACTTCCTGACCGCGACCTACGTCCTGCCGATCACCGAGGGCCAGTCGCTGAAGACCGACCTGCGCTGGGCCAAGTCCAACGACGACGGCACCAGCAATGTCGACAACAAGGCGCTCAACGCCATGTTCACCTACAGCCTGGGCTACCACGCCTTCGGCCTCGGCTACCAGAAGATGAGCGGCGACACCGGCTTCGCCTACATCAACGGCACCGATCCCTACCTGGTGAACTTCGTACAGATCAACGACTTCGCCAACAAGGACGAGAAGTCCTGGCAGGCCCGCTACGACTACAACTTCGCCGGCATCGGCATCCCCGGCCTGACCTTCATGACCCGCTACGTCAAGGGCGACAACATCGACCTGCTGACCACCAGCGGTGAAGGCAAGGAATGGGAACGCGATACCGACATCGCCTACGTGTTCCAGGACGGTGCGCTCAAAGGCTTTGGCGTGAAATGGCGTAACGCGACTACCCGCAGCAACTTCAGCCGGAACTCTGCTGCCGGCAATGCCGCGGACGAGAACCGCCTGATCCTCAGCTACACCATGCCGCTCTGGTAGCGGACTGCCGGCGGGGGGCCATGCGTAGTGGCCTTCCGGCCTGGTGCCAGTGGCCTTGGTGGTAATTTGGGCCACTCATGAAAATGTCGTTTCTCTCCCTGGGGGAAACGGCATTTTCATGTGGGCTATACGAGTTTGCTCTGTGGCGCCCAACTCATCCCCGCCATTCCCGCGAACGCGGGACGCGGCTCCATCGCGAACAGCGCTTGCGCTGGCCCGAAGGGGAATAACCCAGTGGCGTGGGGGCTTGGTGTAGCGCGCCGCTCCGAGTGCGCTGATGTCTCTCGTTTCGCCCCCTCGGGCGAGTCCCTTTTGTCAAATGCCACAAAAGGAACCAAAAAGGCTTGCTCCGCATACGGGCCCGATGGAGCCGGGCTACCCTCGCGAACTCCCCCGCCACGGAGGCCCGCCCCGAGGGTACGTCCCTGTAGCCCATCGGGGCTCTCGCGACATCCATGTCGCATGACCTCCTGAGCGCGGGTTTCGCTCGGCCTGCTGAAGGGGCGTTTCGGAGTGCGCGGAGGTTTCTCTGGAAGTCTCAAGAGCAAAAGCCAGAGCGGACGCGCTTTTGCTTTTCGTAGGAGCGAGCTTGCTCGCGAACTGGCCGGTGACATCCGCGCACGGGTTCAACTCCGCCCCTCTCCCTAACCCTCGGCTGCGCGCCCCGCCCTGAAGGGAGAGGGAACCGTTGGGCAGGGCTTGATGTTATGGCGTTAGCCGGCAGCCTCGGTGATGTCCGGCTGGAGCCAATTCTTTTCTCGGCACGGACTGCCCCCTCTCCCGCTTGCGGGAGAGGGTTGGGGAGAGGGCGCTCTTGAACCCCGACACCTGCACCAAGGCGCGCCTCAACGGATGGGTTGAGCTTGCGATACCCATCGGGCCAGGGTGATGGGTATCGCTTCGCTCAACCCATCCTACGCGGCTACGTTGAGCGCGATCGTAGGAGCGGATTCGCCGGCCACGCCGGATGCCCCAGATGGCGCGGACAGCATTCAATCGTGATTGATCGCTCCGATCTTGTGGATCGACAGGTCCGCGCCGTAATACTCCTCCTCCTGGCTCAGGCGAATACCCACCACCGCCTTGATCCCGCCATAGACCAACAGCCCACCGACGAAGGCGATGACCACGCCCAGCAGAGTGCCCAACACCTGGCTGACCAGACTCACCCCACCCAAACCACCCAGCGCCTGCTGGCCGAAGACGCCGCAGGCGATGCCGCCCCAGGCGCCGCACAGGCCGTGCAGCGGCCATACGCCGAGCACGTCGTCGAGCTTCCAGCGCGTCTGCGCCGCGGTGAACACCCAGACGAACAGCGCGCCAGCCACAAGGCCAGTGGCCAGGGCGCCCACCGGGTGCATCAGATCGGAACCGGCGCACACCGCCACCAGCCCGGCCAGCGGGCCGTTGTGCAGGAAGCCGGGGTCGTTGCGCCCCACCAGCAACGAGGCGATGGTGCCGCCGACCATGGCCAGCAACGAGTTCACCGCCACCAGGCCGCTGGCGTGGTCCAGGGTCTGTGCGCTCATCACGTTGAAGCCGAACCAGCCGACCACCAGGATCCAGGCGCCCAGGGCCAGGAACGGGATGTTCGAGGGCGCGAAGGCCACCAGCCGGCCCTCGCGATAGCGGCCGTTGCGCGGGCCCAGCAGCAGCACCGCGGCCAGCGCCAGCCAGCCGCCGAAGGCGTGCACCACGACGGAGCCGGCGAAGTCATGGAAAGGCGCGCCGAACTTCAGCGCCAGCCAGGCCTGCAGGCCATGGTTGCCGTTCCACGCCATGCCCTCGAAGAAGGGGTAGACGAAGGCCACGATCAGCGCCGTGGCGCACAGCTGCGGGGCGAATCTGGCACGCTCGGCGATGCCCCCGGAAATGATCGCGGGGATGGCGGCGGCGAAAGTCAGCAGGAAGAAGAACTTGACCAGCGCGTAGCCGTTCTCCGCGCTCAGCTCGCTGGCCGGCTTGAGGAAATCCACGCCGTAGGCGATCCAGTAGCCGATGAAGAAATACGCCAGGCTGGACACGGCGAAGTCCGAAAGAATCTTCGACAGCGCGTTGACCTGGTTCTTCAGGCGCACCGTGCCGACCTCGAGGAAGGCGAAGCCGGCATGCATGGCCAGCACCATCACGGCGCCCAGCAGGATGAACAGGGTGTTGGAACCGTGGATCAGGGTTTCCACGGCACTGTTGAGGTTTTCCATGAATCAGGCAGCCCCGGCTCAGACCGAAAAAGCACCAAAACAGCTCATCGCCCCAGCGTGCCGCACCAGCATGAAGCGCAGGCGCACCGATAAGGTCCACCCCACTGCTCCACACAGCACACGAGGATGCGCGGGGGCACCTCTGTTTTTTTGATTTTTCTGTTGTCTTTCATATGGTTAATGGATTTTCCGGCGGTCTTCGGACGTCCCTGAACGCCCCTCTCTGGGGCACTCGCACCGGATGACGCACCATGGCGTTGCAAGCGGCATACCATGCGTGAAACGGGCGAAGCGGCGCGGACTGGTCTTCAATGAACGGGCCTGGGCCCTGCTCTGCATCGCCGCTTCGCCGGCGATTTATGGGAAACTTCCCAACGCCACGGGGCTCAGAAACCAGTGAACCCCTCGCAAACACAAGGAGCCTCACAATGCCCCGCAAGAGCACCGCGAATACCACCAAGGACGAACTGCTGGCCGAGTTCCAGGCCCTGGTGGCCGATACCGAGAAACTCCTGCAGACCTCCGCGGAACTGGCCGGCGAGGAAGCCGACGCCCTGCGCGAGCAGCTGCGCTCCGGCCTTGGCCGGGCCCGCGAACGCATCGATGCGGCGCAGAGCGCCGTGCGCGACCAGGGCCGCGCCGCGGTGGACGCCACCGAGGACTACGTCGGCGAACACCCCTGGCAGGCCGTGGGCGTGGCCGCTGGCGTCGGCTTCCTGCTCGGCCTGCTGGTCGGACGGCGCTGACCGATGAGCGACGCCACGGACGCCCCGCAACACCATGGCCCTTCCGTGCGGCGCTTCGGCGCCGCACTGCTGGGCCTGCTGCATGGCCATGTCGAACTCTTCGGCCTGGAACTGCAGGAACAGAAGAGCCGTACCCTGGCGCTGCTGCTGTTCGCCGGGCTGGCGTTGCTGTTCGCCCTGCTGCTGATACTGGGCCTGTCGCTGCTGGTGCTGGTGCTGTTCTGGGACAGCGACCGGCTGGCCGCGGTGCTCGGCCTGTGCGCCTTCTATGCACTGGGCGGCGGGCTGTGCGCCTGGCGCCTGTACCAGTTGGTGGACGACGACAGCTCGCCGTTCAGCGCCACCCTGGAAGAACTGGCCCGCGACCGGGAGCAACTGCTGCCATGAGTGAACTGCCGCAACTCTCCCCCCGCCCCTCGCGGCGGGAACTGCGCAAGGCGGTGCTGCGCCTGCGCCTGGAAGTCCAGCGCCAGCAACTGCGCCAGGAAAGCGAGAAGCTCCTGCAGCCGCTGCGCCAGGCCCGCGACCTGGGCCAGGGCGTGCGCCAGCAGTTTAGCGGCGGCGCCTCCCTGTGGGCCGCCGGCGGCGCAGCAGCCGCGGCCGCCCTTATGCTGCGTCGCAAACGCGGCCTGGTGCGTCTGCTGCGCCTGGCCGTGGTGCTGGCGCCCCTGCTGCTCAAGCTGCGGCAGACGGCGGGCAAACCGACGAAACCGACTGCGGACCAGGGCGGCTGAGCGCCCTGGCTGCATTCTTGCTAGGAGGCAATCCCGGGCCGGCGGCAACGCCTTCCTTTTCCTCCCACTAAGGATGTGTCCCTTGATCGACGGGCAACCGATCGCCTGCTTCCAGCCCTTCATCGATACCGCCACCGGCCTCATCGCCGGGGTCGAAGCCCTCGGCCGCATGCGCCAGGCCGACGGCCAGTTGCTCTCGGTGGGCCCGCTGTTCGTCGATCCGAAAATTCCCCCGGCCACCTTGCGCCGCCTCGACCGGCAGATCCGCGACGACGCCCTGGCGCGCCTGCCGGAAGCGCCGGCGGATTGGTTCCTCAGCCTGAACATCTCGCCGCGCTGGATCAGCCGGCTGCGCCCCAACCAGCCGCTGCCCAGCCTCAAGCAACTGCAACAGCACGGCGTCGACCCGCACCGGGTGGTCTTCGAGATCACCGAGCTGGGCGGCGGCAACCAGCGCCTGCCCGAGGTGGTGGCGCGCTACCGCGACGCCGGCGCGCGCATCGCCATCGACGATTTCGGCGCCGGCTACTCCCAGCTCGACCGCGTGCTGGCGCTGCAGCCGGACATCCTCAAGCTGGACATGCGCCTGTTCCAGCAGGCCGCCCGTGGCGGCCCCAGCGGCGAGGTAGTCAAGGCCCTGGCGCAGATGGCCGAGAAGACCGGCTGCTGGATCATCGCCGAAGGCGTGGAGACCGAGGCGGAACTGGACTTCGCCCTGGAATGCGGCGCGCGCTTCGTCCAGGGCTACCTGTTCGCCCGCCCGGCCCTGGACTTCCCCGCCAGCGACGCCTATCTCGACGCCTTCGGCCAGTGGCGCGACCGCTACGTGCAGCGCAAGCTGAGCGAACGCGCCCGGCTGGTGCAGCTGCGCCAGCAACTGGCCGAGCTGGTCGCCAACCTGCGCCCCTGGGCCGAGGGCGGCGCACGCCTGGCCAGCCTGCCCACGCCCGACGGCTTCCCGCGCCTGCTGCGCGTCTACCAGTGCGACCGCCACGGCACGCAGATCTCGCCCAACCTGGAATGGAACGGCCTGTTCTGGAAGGAGGACCGGCGCTACGTCGGCCACAACTGGTCCTGGCGCCCCTACTTCTACCAACTGCTCGCCGAGGGCTGGGAAGAGCGCCGGCTGACGCTGTCCAACACCTACCGCGACGCCACCTCCAACCAGTACTGCATGACCGCCGGGCAGTTCATCGACCAGGGCCGCCGCCTGCTGCTGATCGACATCGACGCAGAAGGCCTGTAGGCCGCGATTGAGATTGCCGCGGGCAAGGGGTAGCGTTGGCTGCACCACGAGCAATCGGACGAGCGAATGGACTGGCATACCCTGCTCCCCCGCGAGCGCCTCGGCAAACCCGTGCACAGCAGCGCGGAACTCGGCCGCAGCGCTTTCCACAAGGACCACGACCGCATCATCTTCTCCGGCGCCTTCCGCCGCCTGGGGCGCAAGACCCAGGTCCACCCGGTGTCGAGCAACGACCACATCCACACGCGCCTGACCCACTCCCTGGAGGTCGGCTGCGTCGGCCGTTCGCTGGGCATGCGCGTCGGCGAGATGCTGCGCGGCGAACTGCCGGAATGGTGCGACCCGAGCGACCTCGGGGTGATCGTGCAGTCGGCCTGCCTGGCCCACGACATCGGCAACCCGCCCTTCGGCCATTCCGGCGAGGACGCCATCCGTCACTGGTTCCAGCAGGCCGCCGCGCGCGGCTGGCTGGACGCCATGGACGCCGACGAGCGCGCCGACTTCCTCAATTTCGAGGGCAACGCCCAGGGCTTCCGGGTGCTCACCCAGCTGGAGTACCACCAGTTCGACGGCGGCATGCGCCTGACCTTCGCCACCCTGGGCAGCTACCTGAAGTACCCCTGGACCGCGCGCCACGCCGACTCCCTCGGCTACAAGAAGCACAAGTTCGGCTGCTACCAGAGCGAGCTGCCGCTGCTGGAACAGATCACCGAGAAGCTGGGCATGCCCAAGCTCGACGACGAGCGCTGGGCGCGCCACCCGCTGGTCTACCTGATGGAGGCGGCGGACGACATCTGCTACGGCCTGATCGACCTGGAAGACGGCCTGGAAATGGAACTTCTCGACTACCCCGAGGTGGAAGCCCTGCTGCTCGACCTGGTCGGCGACGACATCCCCGAGACCTACCGCCAGCTCGGCCCCAGCGATTCCCGCCGGCGGCGCCTGGCTATCCTCCGCGGCAAGGCCATCGAGCACCTGAGCAATGCCGCCGCACGAGCCTTCGTCGAGCAGAAGCAGGCCCTGCTGGACGGACGCCTGGGCGGCGACCTGGTCGAGCACATGAGCGGCCCGGCCAAGCGCTGCGTGCAGCAGGCCAAGGCCCTGGCGCGGCAGAAAATCTTCCAGGACAAGCGCAAGACGCTGCACGAAATCGGCGCCTACACCACCCTGGAAATCCTCCTCAACTCCTTCTGCGGCGCGGCCCTGGAACAGCATGGCGGGCGCAGCCCGTCGTTCAAGAACCAGCGCATCCTCGACCTGCTCGGGCACAACGCACCGGACCCCGACTGGCCGCTGCACAAGGCCTTCCTGCGCGTCATCGACTTCATCGCCGGGATGACCGACAGCTACGCCACCGAAATGGCGCGGGAGATGACCGGGCGCTCCAGCCCGGTGTGAGGCCCGGTTTCGTCGCGGCCGCGACGAAACCCCGGCGCGAGGCCCAATGCCGTTCATTTAAGCGATGCTTTGAGTTGGCGAAGGCAGGAGCGTAGGGCGCATGACCTCCACCGCCATCCGTGCCGCCGGGATTTCCGGCGTGGCCGGTGAGCCCAATCGCGGACGGAGTCCTACGTCCGTACCTTCCTGGAACTGTAGGAGCGGGCCCTGCCCGCGATTTCGCGCGCAGGGCGCGCTCCTACATGGGAATGGTGCGGGTGGGCAGCGTAGCGGCTCTCATCCGCGAATCGCGCCGATATGTCCGGCTATCGCGGACAGGGTCCGCCTACGAAGAGCCCCACGGCATGGCCGGCAAGGCAGCCCCGTAGGATGGGTTGAGCCTGCGAAACCCATGCGGCGGTGGCACGGGGTGTGGTGTTTACCGGGGGTAGGAGCGGACTCCGTCCGCGATTCGGCCGGGCTCCCGGACCACGCCATGAGCCCAAATGAAAAATGCCGTTTCTCCCAGACGGAGAAACGGCATCCTTACGGCGCTAGGCCGGATCGTCCTCGGTGGCCGACTGCGCCGGGCGGATCTGGCCTTCCTCGTCCAGTCGCTTCAAGTGGCCATGCAGGCTGGCCTGCAGCGCATCCAGCGCCCTGCGCAGTTGCTCCACGGCACTGCGCAAGGTCGAGAACTCGGCGCGCTCGGTGCAGACCTTCTCCAGCTCCGCGCAACGATCATGCAGGGCCATGGCGCCCACCAGCCGCGCCGCGCCCTTGATGCGGTGGGCCAGCTCGGCCAGGCGCCGCCGGTCCTGGGCGTGCAACAAGGGTTCGAGCTGTTCGGCGTCCGCCTCGTTGCTCGACACCAGCTCGGCCATCAGGTTGCGCGTCAGCTGGGCGTTGCCGCCGGTCATCTCCAGCAGGGCGCCGATGTCCAGGTCGCCCTCCTCCTGCGGGTGTTTTTCAGGAACCGGCTCCGGCGGCATGATCTCGCCGCGCTGAAGTTGCTCCAGCTGCTCACGCAGTTGCTCGATGCTGATTGGCTTGAACAGGCAGTCGTCCATGCCGGCCTCCTTGCAACGAACGATTTCGTCGGGCTGGGCATTGGCCGTGAAACCGAGGATGGGGGAACGCGCCGCGCCGCTCTCCCGCTCGATCTCGCGGATTCGCCGGGCCAGGCTGTAGCCGCTGAGCACCGGCATGTTGCAGTCGGTGATGACCAGGTCGAATTCACCGGGCCGCCACATCTGCAGCGCCTCGCCGCCGTCCGTGGCCATGGCCACGGTATGCCCGAGGTGTTCCAGCTGCTGCGCCAGCAGCAGGCGGTTGACCGGGTGATCGTCCACCACCAGTACGCGCAGCGTCCTCTGCACCACCGCACTGCGCAGGATGATCGAATCGTCTTCCGGCGCCAGGGGCTCCAGCACCTGCAGCACCAACCTGACGTGCACCTTGGTGCCCATGCCGGCCACGCTCTCCAGGCGCACCGAGCCGCCCATCATTTCCGCCAGCTTGCGGCAGATGGTCAGCCCCAGCCCCGTGCCGCCATGGTTGGTGCGCCCCTCGCGCTGCACCTGGCTGAAGGGTTCGAAGAGCTGCTTCTGGTCTTCCTCGGCGATGCCGATGCCGCTGTCCTCGACACACACCTCCAGCGCCAGCCGCTCGTTCGGCAGCGGCTCGCCCGACACCCGCACCCAGACGCTGCCCGCGTCGGTGAACTTGATGGCGTTGCTCACCAGGTTGGAGAGAATCTGCTTGAAGCGCAGCGGGTCGATGAGTACGTCGCAAGCGGCCTCGGTTTCGATCTCCAGTTTCAGCAGCAGGCCCTTCTGCCGGGCCAGGCCGTCGAAGACGCGGGCCACCGATTCGATCAGTTCACGCAGGCGCGCCCGTTCAGGCAGCAGCGTCAGGCGGCCGGACTCGATCTTGGCGACGTCGAGGATGTCGCCGATCAACAGCAGCAGCGACTTGGCCGACTCGTAGGCCACCTCGATCGGCCCCTGTTCGCCGCAACCGCCGCAGCGATTGCGCGTCAACGCCAGTTCGAGCATGCCGATCACCGCATTCATCGGCGTGCGGATTTCGTGGCTCATGGTCGCCAGGAAGGTGCTCTTCGCCCGGCTGGCTTCCTCGGCCTGCTCCTTGGCGATCTCCAGTTGCTGGAGCAGGCGCTCGCGCTCGGTGACGTCGACCCAGCCGGAAACCACGCCGCGGAGCTTGCCGGACGCGCTGTGGTAGGGCGTGAGCCAATGGTGCACCTGGCGCGTCTCGCCGTTGATCTCCAACATGCGGTCGACGGCGACCGGCTCCCCGCTGGCCATCACCTGGAGGTATTCCCGGTGCAGGCCCTCGGCCTGTTCCGCCGAGAGCCAGGTGCAGTCCGTCAACTGCGAGCCCACCGCCAGGTCCTCCGGCAGCCCGGTGGCCTCGCGGAACGCCCTGTTGCAGGTGATCAGGCGCCCATCGGCGTCGCGCACCGTGACCGGCTGGGGAATGCCGTCGATCAGTGCGCGCTTGAACGCCAGGCGGTCCTGCAGCTCCAGCTCGGCGCGGCGGCGCGCGCGCATCCGCAGGAGCAGGTACCAGTTCCACAGCAGGATCAGCCCGAGCAGCGCCAGCCCGCCCCACAGCAGCCAGAAGAACTGCGAGCGGTAGCCTTCCCAGACGCTGTCCGGCGACGCGCCGCTGGTGGACCAGCGGCTGATGATACTGGCCATGTCTTCCGGCGAGATCGCCAGCAGGGCCTTGTTGAGGATGCTCAGCAGCTCCGGGTCGGCCCGCGAGACGCCCAGGGAGATCTGCGCCGGCTCCAGGTCCAGGGTCGCGGCGATGCGCAGGTCGCGGTAGTAGCGATTGACCAGGAAGGTGGCGGTGAGCATCGGCTGCAGCGCGGCGTCCGCCTTCCCCTCCTGCAGCAACGGCAGGGCATCGCTGTAGTTGTCCACCTCGACCAGCTTCACCCGCGGGAACTGCTCGCGCACGTAGGACACCAGCGAGCTGCCATGGGCCACCGCCACGCGCTTGCCGTTGAGGTCCGCGAGGTTGTTCAGCCGGGTGTTGTCCTTGTGCGTGAGCAGCACGAAGGAGGTACTCAGGTAAGGCCGGGTGAAGTCTACGTGCGCCTCGCGCTCGACGGTGGGCGACATGGTGGCCAGGGCATCGACCTGGCCCCGGCGCACCTGGGTGAACATGCCGGTGATCGACGAGGTCGGCACCACCTCGAACTGCAGGCCGGTACGGGTGCGGATCAGGTCCAGCAGGTCCGCGACTATGCCGCGGAAATTGCCCTGGGAGTCGAAGAAGGTCAGCGGGGCCAGCGACTGGTCGATGCCCAGGCGCGGCCGCCGGTTGTGCTCCAGCCAGCGAAGCTCCTGGGGCGTGAGGTTCAGCCGGTGGTTGGAGATGGAGAACACGCCGCCCACGCTCCAGCGCCGCTGGATGGACAGGTGTTGCTGAGCGCTGATGTTCTGCAGCACTTCGTTGACGCTGTAGAGCAGCGGGCTGCCGTCCTTGCGCGCGGCGAAGGAAAAGCCGACGCCGTTGAAGTTGGCGAAGTTCAGCAGCTTGAGGTTGACCAGGTAACCCTGGCTGATCAGGTACTGCGCGCTCAGGGCGTCGCCGACGTAGGCGTCCACCTGCCCGAGGGCGACGGATTCCAGGGCGCGGCGCAGCGAGTCGAAATGCACCACCTCGGCATCGGGGAAATGGTCGGCCAGCTCCTTCGGCGAGAAGTAGTCGCCCACCACGGCGAGCCGCCGGCCGGCCAGTTGCAGGTCGCCTTCCAGGCGCATGTCCTGCTGCCCGACGATCACCGGCTGGTTCAGGGAATACGGGCGCGACAGCAGCAGGTCCGGGATCTCGGCCTCGAAGCCGGTGGCGCGGCCGATCAGGTCGATCTCGCCATCCTGCAGCGCCTGGATGGTCTGGCGCCGGGACGGGTAGCGACGCATCTCGATGCGGACGTTGAGCGCTTCGCTGACCAGCCCGAGGTAGTCGGCGGTGACCCCCTCCAGCTCGCTGCCGCTGACGGTGACGATCAGTGGCGCATAGTCCGGCGCGGCCACCCCCACCACCAGCGTGCGCTTCTCGCGCAGCCACTGCCAGTCCGACTCAGGCAGCTCGACCCGCGGCCTCTCGGGAAGCGCCGCGGTACGGGCCAGCAAGGCGAGTTGCGTCCAGGGCGCGGGGGCCTGGACCTCTGCGGCCCAGGCCCCCATCGCCAGCATCGCACCGAGAACGGCACCCAGCAGCGCCCTGCACTTCGAGCCCATGGCGGCTGTCTCAGACCAGTGCGTTGCGCTTGGCGAACTCGATCAGGTCGACCAGCGAATGGGCATTGAGCTTCAGCAGCAGGCGCGTCTTGTAGGTACTGACGGTCTTGTTGCTGATGAACATCTGCTCGGAGATGTCCTTGTTCGAATAACCATTGGCCAGGTATTGCAATACCGACATTTCCCGGTCGGAGAGGCGCTGGATGAGTTCATGGTCATCCATGCTGCCGTTGTTCTTGCGCGCCGGGCGCACGGCCGTGCTGGGGAAATAGTTGTACCCGGCGATCACCGCATTGACCGCGCTGATCAACTCGGCCAGCCCGCCCTGCTTGCAGACGAACCCGGAGGCCCCGGCCTGCATGCAGCGCATGGCATAGAGCGAGGCGCTCTGGCCGGTCAGCACGAGGATCTTCAGGGGCAGGTTGAACGCGGTCAGACGGCTGATGACTTCGAGCCCGTCCAGCTTGGGGATGCCGATGTCCAGCACCACCAGCTCCGGCAGCAGATCCTTCACCAGGGACAGGGCGTCCACGCCGTTGTCGGTTTCCCCGATGATGGTATGACCTTCCTTTTCCAGCAGAACGCGCATTGCCATCCGTATCACCGGATGATCATCGACGATAAGAACCTTGCTCAATTTTCAATCTCCGACAGACTTCCCAAGAGTGCGCCGTAAGATATCGTCTAGGAAATCAGTGTCGAGATTAACTGGTGCCACTTTTAACATCTTAAGTAAATTCCCATACATCAAAGTATAAATTCCTACACAAACTTGATCGACCAACTTCCGTTAACTTTCAAGCCGGACTTTTTCAACACCTCCTAATGCAATTTCCTACAACGGAAATGGAAGTTTTTTAAATAAATGGCACCCGCCAGCCGGCACACTGCGGCCGTTATCCAATTCGGTACGCGCGACCATGAACATATCGATCCCATCCAGCCTGCTGGTGCTGGAGGACCATGCATTTCTGCGCGAGGCCACCGTGCACGGCTTGCGGGTCCTCGGCTACGAGCAGGTCCTGGCCGCCGGCGACGGGGACAGCGCCATCGAACTGCTGAGGCAGAAGGGCGGAGTCGACATCTGCATCTGCGACGTGCTGCCGCCGGGCATGGACCTGCTCGGGTTCCTGCGCCTGGCGGCCCAGGAGAAGCTGCTGCGGGCGATCATCGTGGTCAGCGAGGTCCCCGCCGACCTGCGCCGGGCCATCGCCCACATCGCCACGCTGTACGGCCTGTCGGTGCTCGGCGAGCTGACCAAGCCGCTGCAGATGTCCAGCCTGCAGGCACGCCTGCGCCACTACAGCCCTGCGCCCGCCGCCGCCCCGCCGCTGCCGCGGCCGACGCCATCGGCGCTGGAGGTCTGGCAGGCCATGCGCAACCGGGAGCTCAGGGCCTACTACCAGCCCAAGGTCGACCTCGACACCCTGCAGGAGATCGGCGCCGAGGTGCTGGTGCGCTGGGACCACCCGGTCCACGGGCTGTTGCGCCCGGCCTACTTCCTCGCCGCGATCCGCCGGATGAAGCTGCTGCCCGACCTCTTCGACCTGGTCCTGGACCAGGCCCTGGATTTCGCCCGGCGCGAGCTGCGTCACGGCACCCAGCGGGCGCTGTCGATCAACATCGACCTCGAGGTGCTGCAGCAGCGCGACCTGGCCGGCCACCTGAAGGAAAAACTGCGGCAGACCGGCGTCGACCCTGCCAGCCTGACCATCGAGATCATCGAAGGGGGGCTGGCGACCACGCCCCTGGCCAGCCTGGAGAACCTCACCCGCCTGCGCCTGCTCGGCTGCAACGTCGCCATCGACGACTTCGGCACCGGCTACTCCTCGCTGCAGCGCCTTTGCGACCTGCCCTGCAACGAAATCAAGCTGGACGCCTCCTTCATCCGCGACATGCAGCACAACCCGCGCACCCACGAGTCGGTCGCCAGCACCCTGGTGCTGGCGCGCCACCTGCAGTTGCGGGTGATCGCCGAGGGCATCGAGACCTACCAGCAACTGCAGCGCATGCGCGAACTGGGCTGCCGGTTCGGCCAGGGCTTCCTGTTCGCCCGGCCGATGTCGGAGGACGCCTATCGCCACTGGACGGGCGTCGACCTGCAACCGCCGGAGGCGGAAGCCGGCTCCGCGCTGGAGCTGGAGGGCGCGCAGAATCCACCGGGCTGAACCCGGGGCGGGCGCCCACCCTCAGCCCGTTCTCAGCCAGGCTGGTGAATGGGCTGCTCCGGATACCAGGCATCCTGCAGGGGGCTGACCGAACTGCCGCTCAGCTCGCCCTGCTGCTTCAGCCAGTCCTCCACGGCCTTGCGCTGCTCCTCGGTGACCGAGCCGCGGCGCGCCAGGCACACGAAGCCGAAATCGTCGCAACCGGTATAGGCCAGGCCGTTGGCGGTGATGGCCTGCTCCACGAAGCGCTTCAGGAAGGCCTGCAGCTCCTGTTCGGGGAGCCCTTCGCGATAGTCGAGCGACAACTCGAACCCCAGTTCCTGGAATTCATCGACGCAGAGTTTCTTGCGCAGACGACGGGAACGGTTGCTGGCCATGTGGCGGATCTCCTCGATTGATGACGGCATGCGGGGCCGGGCAAGGGCCGCCCCGCACAGACTCTAGCAGCTCGGGCGCGGCGCTCCCACGCGCATCGGCTCACAAACCCCAGCGCATCCCGCAACGGCTTGCGGCATAATGCGCCGGCGCGTTGCCGCGTCACTGGCGCAATCGTCTATCGTCAGTGTCTTCTTTCGTCACCTTCGTCATGTCAATGCCCTGAACCGGGATTTCACTTCAAATATGTTCAAGTCACTGCGTGTTCTCGCCTTCGCTACCCTGCTGCCCTTCGCCCTGCCCACCCTGGCCGCCCCGATCAAGTCCGCCCTGCCCGAACGGGTGGAGAAGGCGCTCAAGGCCAGCAAGCTGACCAACGACGCCCTGTCGCTGGTGATGATTCCCCTGGACGGCCCGGGTACGCCCACCTACTTCAACGCCGACGTCTCGGTGAACCCGGCCTCGACCATGAAGCTGTTCACCACCTATGCCGCCCTGGAGTTGCTGGGCCCCACCTACCAGTGGAAGACCGAGTTCTACACCGACGGCAAGCTGCAGAACGGCGTGCTCAACGGCAACCTCTACCTCAAGGGCGGCGGCGACCCCAAGCTGAACCTGGAAAAGCTCTGGCTGATGATGCGCGACCTGCGCGCCAACGGCGTGCTCAAGGTCAACGGCGACCTGGTGCTGGACCGCAGCTATTTCAACCAGCCGCAGCTGCCGGTGTTCAACGATGACGGCGGCGACGACAACAAGCCGTTCCTGGTCGGCCCCGACGCCGCCATGGTCAACCTCAAGAGCGTGCGCCTGGTGGTGCGCAGCGAGGGCAACCAGGCCTCGGTGATGATGGACCCGCCGCTGGCCAACGTGCGCCTGGAGAACCAGATCAAGGTCAGCGGCCCGGCCAACTGCCCGGCCTGGCCGAAGCTGCGCTTCGTCCCGGAAACCCGCGCCGAGGGCACCGTGCTGGTGGCCGCCGGCGAGATTCCGCGCGGCTGCAGCGCGCAGACCTACATGTCGCTGCTCGACCATCCGGGCTACACCGCCGGCGCCATCCGCGGCATCTGGCAGGAACTGGGCGGCAGCATCAGCGGCGCCGACCGCCAGGGCACGGTGCCGAAGAACGCCACCCTGCTGGCCCGCGCGCTGTCGCCGGACACCGTGGACATCATCCGCGACATCAACAAGTACAGTAACAACACCATGGCCCGCCAGGTGTTCCTCAGCATCGGTGCGCAGAACCGCACCAGCGCGGACGCCAACGATGGCCTGGCGGCACAGCGGGTGATCCGCCAGTGGCTGGCGCGCAAGGGCATCACCGCTTCGCACCTGGTGATGGAGAACGGCTCCGGCCTGTCCCGCGACGAGCGCGTCAGCGCCCGCGAGATGGCCGCCATGCTGCAGGCCGCCTGGCACAGCCCCTACGCCGCGGAGTACATCTCCTCGCTGCCGATCGTCGGCGTCGACGGCACCATGCGCAAGCGCCTGCGCCACACGCCCATGACCGGCGAGGCCCACGTCAAGACCGGCACCCTCAACACCGTCCGCGCCCTGGCCGGGTTCAGCCGCGACGCCCGCGGCAACAACTGGGTGGTGGTAGCCATCCTCAACAGCAACCGGCCGTGGGGCGCTTCGTCCATCCTCGACCAGGTGCTGCTGGACCTCTACGCCTCCACCCGCGGCCAGTGAAACCAGCCGCGAGGCCCTGGCGAATCAGCGAGCGCTGATGCGCCAGGCCCGGTGGATCTTCGGGTTGCGGGCGAAGTCCGGGTCGAGGGTCTGGGCGCTGATGTCCTCGACCTGGTAGCGCGCCGCCAGGCTCGGCTCCAGCTCGAACTTGCGGAAGTTGTTGGAGAAGTACAGCACGCCACCCTTGGCCAGGCGCGTCATGGCCAGGTCGATCAGCTCGACCTGGTCGCGCTGCACGTCGAACACGCCTTCCATGCGCTTGGAGTTGGAGAAGGTCGGCGGGTCGATGAAGATCAGGTCGTACTCGCCGCGGTCCGCCCGCAGCCATTCCATGACATCGCTCTGCACCAGCTTCTGCTTGTCGGAGAAACCGTTGAGCGACAGGTTGCGCCGCGCCCAATCCAGATAGGTCTTCGACAGGTCGACGCTGGTGGTGCTGCGCGCGCCGCCCTTGGCCGCATGCACGGTGGCGGTGGCGGTGTAGCAGAACAGGTTGAGGAAGCGCTTGCCGGCGGCCTCGCGCTGCAGGCGCAGGCGCATCGGCCGGTGGTCGAGGAATAGCCCGGTGTCCAGGTAGTCGGTGAGGTTGACCAGCAGGCGCACGCCGCCCTCCTCCACTTCCATGAAGCGGCCTTCGCTGTTCTGCCGTTCGTACTGCTTCCTGCCGGCCTGGCGCTCGCGGCGCTTGATGACGATGCGCTCGCTGGGGATGCCGAGGGCCTGCGGCAGCGCCGCCAGGGCGTCGAGCAGGCGGGCCTGGGCCTTGGCCGGGTCGATGGACTTGGGCGCGGCATATTCCTGCACGTGCACCCAGTCGCGGTACAGGTCCACGGCCAGGGCGTACTCGGGCATGTCCGCGTCATACACGCGGTAGCATTCGATTTTCTCGCGCCTGGCCCATTTGCCCAGTTGCTTGAGATTCTTCTGCAGGCGGTTGGCGAACATCTGCCCGCCCTCGCTCAGGCGCGCCGGCTCCGCCGGAGCTTGCACGGCGCCGTCCTGGCGCGCCTCGGCACCGCGCTCGCCGGTGACGAACTGGCGCGGCTCCACCTCGAACATCAGCAGCTTGCACGGCAACGCGCCGTTCCAGAAGGCGTACTGCTTGTGGCTACGGATGCCCATGCGCTTGCCCAGCTCCGGCGCCCCAGTGAAGACCGCGGCGTTCCAGCCCAGGCAGGCCTGGCGCAGGCGCTCGCCCAGGTGCTGGTAGAGGTACAGCAGGCTGGCCTCGTCGCCCAGGCGCTCGCCGTAGGGCGGGTTGCAGATCACCAGGCCGCGCTGGCCCTTGTCCGGGCGCGGTTCGAAGGTGGCCAGCTCGCCCTGGTAGACCTTCACCCACTCGCCCAGACCGGCGCGCTCGATGTTGTTGCGCGCCGGCTGGATCAGCCGCGGGTCCGCCTCGTAACCACGGATCCACAGCGGCGGCCGCGCCAGGCCGACGGCGGCGCGTTGCTCGGCCTCGGCCAGCAGCTTGCGCCAGAGGACCGGGACGTGGCCCAGCCACTTGTCGAAGCCCCAGTGCTCGCGCTTGAGGTTGGGGGCGATGTCGGCGGCCATCAGGCCGGCCTCGATCAGGAAGGTGCCGACGCCGCACATGGGGTCGGACAGCGCCCCGCCCTCGGCGGCCAGCTGCGGCCAGCCGGCGCGGATGAGGATGGCCGCGGCGAGGTTTTCCTTCAGCGGCGCGGCGCCCTGCTGCAGGCGGTAGCCGCGCTGGTGCAGGCTGTGCCCGGAGAGGTCCAGGGACAGCACCGCCTGGCCGCGGTCCAGGTGCAGGTGGACGCGGATGTCCGGGTTGACCTTGTCCACCGTCGGCCGCCGGCCGAACTCGGCGCGCAGGTTGTCGACGATGGCGTCCTTGACCTTGAGCGCGCCGAAGTGGGTGTTGTCGATGCCCGAGCCCTTGCCGCTGAACTCCACCGCCAGGCTGCCGCCGGGGTCCAGGTGATCGCTCCAGTTGACCGCGTTCACGCCCAGGTACAGTTCCTCGGCGTTGGCCACCGGGAAGCGCGCCAGCACCAGCAGCACGCGGTTGGCCAGGCGCGACCAGAGGCACAGCCGGTAGGCCGTCTCCAGGTCGCCGCGGCCGCGCACGGCGGACACCTGCGCGCGGGCATCGCTCAGGCCCAGCGCCTGCGCCTCGTCCAGCAGCAGGCCATCAAGGCCCTTGGGGCAGGTGAGGAAGAGTTCGTAGTGTTCCGACATCGCCATTCCCGGGCCGCAGCCCTTTCCAGAGGGGCCTCGGCCCCTGTTGAGCGGATGCCGCGTGAAAACGCTGGCACCCGGCCATGGTTCATTTCAAAAGGTTTCACAAAACCTGCGACCCGAGGTCGCAGGTACTTGCCCGCTCGTCGGGATGAGAGAACCTCTCAATTTCCTGGCAGTTCGCCAGGCTGCCTCGCACAAGCCCCTGAACATGCGGTTTCGGGCAATTTGCCCGACCTGCCTGGGGGAAAAACTTATGGCTTGAACCCATAAGAGTTAAGTCTTTATGACAAATTGGTTGTTCACAGGCTCGAAGCCCATGGTTTAGAACTCAGCTTAACCCGTCGCCGCAAAGGTGTCGGGCGGGGTCTGTCACGCCGGCAACAGGCCCCTTTTTGGCGGAACTGTCCGCCAGGCCTCCCCAGGGGGCCAACGGGACATAACAGTCAACAAGTGAGGGCAACACCCTATGAGAAGACTCAAGCGTGATCCGTTGGAAAGAGCCTTTATGCGCGGTTACCAGTACGGCATCAGTGGCAAGTCTCGCGATCTCTGTCCTTTCACCCATCCCACCACCCGGCAGTCCTGGCTCAACGGCTGGCGCGAGGGTCGCGGCGACAACTGGGATGGCCTCACCGGCACCGCCGGTCTTCAACGTCTGAATCAGATGCAACACGCCACCAGTTGACCAAAGGATCACACCGATTTCCCCAAGGCACGCCCCATCCGGGCGGCAGGGCGTAAGCCCAAGGGCTCCGAAAGGAGCCCTTTTTATTTGCCCGCGCGCTGCGCCTGGGCGATGGCGTCCACCGCCTCGCGGATCAGCGCCGGCCCCTTGTAGATGAAGCCCGAGTAGATCTGCACCAGGCTCGCGCCGGCGGCGATCTTCTCCGCCGCATGGGCGCCCTCGGTGATGCCGCCGGCGGCGATGATCGGCAGGCGGCCGCCCAGTTCGCCAGCCAGCACCTTGACCGTGTGAGTGCTCTTCTCGCGCACCGGCGCGCCCGACAGGCCGCCGGCCTCGTCACCGAACGGCAGCCCCTCGACGCCTTCGCGGCCCAGGGTGGTGTTGGTGGCGATCACCGCATCCATCCCCGCCTCCACCAGCGCCGCGGCGACCAGGGCGGTTTCCTCGTCGGTCATGTCCGGGGCGATCTTGATCGCCAGCGGCACGCGGCGGCCATGCTGTTCGGCCAGGTCTTCCTGGCGCTGGCGCAGGGCCTCCAGCAGTTGCTTGAGCGAGTCGCCGAACTGCAGGCTGCGCAGGCCCGGGGTGTTCGGCGAGCTGACGTTGACCGTGACGTAGCTGGCGTGGGCGTAGACCTTGTCCAGACATATCAGGTAGTCGTCCACCGCGCGCTCGACCGGGGTGTCGAAATTCTTGCCGATGTTGATGCCCAGCACGCCGCGGTACTTCGCGGCCTTGACCCGCTCCACCAGGTGGTCGACGCCCAGGTTGTTGAAACCCATGCGGTTGATGATCGCGGTGGCCTGCGGCAGGCGGAACAGCCGCGGCTTGGGGTTGCCCGGCTGCGGGCGCGGGGTGACGGTGCCGATCTCGACGAAGCCGAAGCCCAGCTGGGCGAAGCCGTCGATGGCGTCGCCGTTCTTGTCCAGGCCGGCGGCCAGGCCCACCGGGTTGGGGAAATCGATGCCCATGACCTGCACCGGCAGGCTGGCCGGCTTCGGGCAGAACAGGCCGTTGAGCCCCAGGCGGCCGCCGGCGCCGATCAGGTCGATGGACAGCTCGTGGGAGGTTTCCGGGGACAGTTTGAACAGCAGCTCGCGGGCCAGGCTATACATGGTCGGGCATCGGTCGGCAAAATGGGGCGCTAGTATAGCCGGCCGGCCTGCCCCTAGGCGAGGCGCGGCCGCGGCGGGCCCGGCATGGCGCCCGCCCTTGAAAGGAAGGAAGCAACATTTGTCACTGCCCGGAAGCACAACTGCGACTGGCTTACCTATGCTTAGGGCTGTCGGCCGGGCATCGGGAGTTTGCCTTCGATCATGAATCCACCCCGCAACATGGCCCAGCGCCTCGCGGCTATCGCCCAGCGCCTGGGGCTCGGCAACGCCGACCTGCACAAGGTCTCGCAGCGCACCCGGTCCCTGGCCCTGAGCTTCAGCGCCCCGGCGAGCCCGCCCAGCGGCATCGGCTGGCAGTCCGGCGCGCCGCTGTACCGCCTGATCGACCTGCCGCGCGGCGCCCTGTCCGGGCCGGTGCAGGAAGACAAGGCGCGCGCCCATGCCGCACTGAAGAAACTGGTCGGCTCCCGTCTGCTGGAGCTGCACGATGTCGACCTGCGCGAGGTGGACGGCCTGTGCACCCGCGGCCCCCTGGCGAATTCGGCGCTACCCGACTTCGAAGCCGTGGCGGCCGGCGACGCCGGGCGCAAGGTGCGGATCATCAGCTACCGGGATTTCGGCAAGGCGCTTGGGCAGGCCCTGCCCGGCTTCGAGCGCGGCGTGGAGCTGCAATTGCGCCGGGCCGACTGGCATGGCCAGCGGCTGTTCCTGGAGCTGGACAACCACACCGAGGCGTTCGCCTGCGCGGTGGCCTATGCGCGCCGCCGCGGCCTGGAACTGCGCCTGCCCGGCAGGGTGCGCCAGTTCAGCCTGCAGGGCAGCGCCCTGGACGACCTGGAGCGGCGCTACCACATGCTGGCGATGCCGACCCAGGCCTGGAGCGATGCCGGGTTCATGGGCCTGCTGCTGGACACCGGCCTGCCCTATGCGCGCTTCGGCCTGTTCAACAGCGAAACGCCGGAATCCCTGCTGCTGCCCAAGGACCACCCGCAAGCCGACGAATTCGGCGCCGGCCTGCGCAGCATCGGCGCCCCGGACCTGCTGGGCTACCTGCGCGGCTGCGTCGCCTAGTCCCGCGTCTCTTCTTCGGACTCGTCGTCATCGTCGTCGGTCTCTGCGACGAGTTCGCGCCCCGGCTCCTGGCGCAGGCGCTCGAGCACGTCGTGGTGGCGGTTGCGCCACTCCTCCAGGCTGAGGCTGCTGCTCTCCAGCAATGCGGGGTTCTGCTCCACCAGGTAGACGGCGGCGGACTGCGCCGAATCGGCGATCTCCCAGGCCACCGACGCCGAGTCGATGGGCCCTTCGTAGGTGATCCAGCGGGCGAAATCCGGATAGACGCTGCAGACCTTCTCGAAATCCTCGTCGCGCATGCGCTGGCGACCGAACTCGATATTCTCCACCGTCTTGGCCTTCATGCCGACGATCTTGGCGAATTCCGGGCGTTTGAGCCCGGTCAGCTCACGCAGGCCACGCAGTCTTTCCCCAGCGGTAAAAAGGAAACGTTTCTTCACGATCTGTAATCCATTTCCGGACATTCGAAGCACCATACAAAAACACTAATATTTAGTGTATTGTCTCGAGAGAGTCATTTAGTCTCTCTCCCCTAATAGCGCAGGCCATGGTGCAGGACACCACATGAAAGTGGAAGAACCCTTCTCCCCCGCTCCCGAGGACGAAACCTATTACCTGAGCCTCGAGCGTTTCGCCGAATTGCTCGGGATGTCCGATCAGCCGGAGGTTCTGGAGGAATGGATCGCCAACGGCAAGCTGCCGACGCGAGTAATTGCAGGACATCGCCTGGTTGACCTCAGAGCATTCCTACGCCCGGAAGGGAAACCAAAGCCCTGAACACGCCGGAACTCCCACACTTATAAGCAGCCCACCGGGACCAGGTGCGCGGTCATCCGCCGTGCCTTGAGAATAGCCAGGGCGTTTTTCCCTGGCAGGGGCCGCCGTAAGGACGGCGGCCGAGGGGCATCACTCTTCCCGGCTGGCCTCGACCAGGCGTTCGTAGGCCGGCGCCGCCGGAATGCCGATTTCCAGGCACAGGGCCATGACCCTTTCCAGGTCGCTGCGATACACCAGTACCGCCTGCAGTTCGTCATCCAGCGGCTCGCTGAAGTCCAGCAGCACGTAGCCGCCCTTTTCCGGATAGAGCGCGCCGAGCTGCACCTGGATGCGCTTCAGCGCGGCGAGCGGCTCGGCCTTGTGCAACTGCTTGGCCTGCAGGACGAAGTTGACGCTGGCGTCGAACGAGGCGCGGATGCCCTCGAACAGTTCCTTGTAGTCGTCGCCCTGGAACAGCACGATGTCCGGCAGGCTGCCGACCACCACCCACTCGCCCAGCGGGATGGGGAAGCTGTCGTCGTAGTTGATGTCCGGGTTGGCGGCGAGGAAGGCCTCGGGGTCGGCGTAGGCCGCGGCGGCGTCCTCGGCGATCTGGCGGATTTCCTCCTCGCCCATGCAGCCGGAGCTGATCAGGGTGAGGAGTTCGACGAGCTGTTCTTTCATGGCGTGGTCCCGGGAAGTGGCGAAGGCCGCGAAGGATAGCCGGATTCGGCCCGGCTTGCCGGGCCGCCGGAACCTATTGGCGCTCCCGGGTGTCGGAAGTCGGCTCGGACGATAGCGACTATCGACCGGGATGATTTCCCAGGCCGGCGGGTCAACGCTAGCCTTTGCCCATCCCCACTTGCCATGCCCCGGGTGACCCCGCCATGTTCCGATCCCTTTCCAGCCTGGTGCTGGCCGTCCCCGTGCTGGTGGGCTGCGCCGCGCAACCGGCCGCCACCGAGCCCCAGCGGGCGTACAGCGACGCCGAGGTCAAGGCCTTCGCCCTGAAGATCCTCAGCGCCAGCAACATGGACAGCGAACTCTACGCGCGCTACCGCCGCGCCCTGACCGAACCGCACCACGAACGCAACAACGACACCGGCAGCTGAGGCCGCTCAGGGCGTCTCGACTTCCATCTCCGCCGGGTTCTCCACCCACACCAGGTTGCCATGCTCGTCGTTGTGCAGGGTCACCACCTGGGCCCCGTGCAGGCGGGCCAGGGTATCGCCACTGATGTTGAAGCTGCGCGACAGCGCCTGCCGCGACAGGTCGGGCATGCGCGAGCGGCGCTCGTAGCGCGCCGCGCGAATCTGGTTGTAGCGGGCCCAGGACACCAGCAACGCGGCGATCAAGGCGCTGCACAGCACATAGACCATCAGCGTATCCAGCGTCTGCAGGAACTGCCCGCTCCAGTCCAGGCGCGGCCCTCGCCAGCCGCTGGCGAGCAGGCTGGCGATGCCGCGCTCCATCAGCCAGACGAAGATCGCCCAGGCGCACAGGGTCAGCAGAACGTCCAGGCTCCGGGGCAGCCAGTGCTGCGGTGTCTTGATCAGGTTCATCACGAACTCCTCTTGATGCCACGGTCGGGGCTGGTCCAGCGCGCCCGGGCCTGGCGCGTCTTGAGCATGACCTTGGGGAAACTCACCAGGGTGGTCAGCAAGGTGACCAGCCAGAAGGCGAAGGGGTACCAGATCACCCAGAACAGCGAACTCGCCAGGTGGCGCTCGTAGCGCCGCTCGATCAGCAGGCTCAGGGCGAACTGCAGCAGGCACACGCAGGCCAGCAGCAGCCCGGTGAAGGCCGGCGGCACTATGTTGGCGACGCGCAGGCTGGGCGGCATCTCGACCACCAGGCCGAGCACCCAGAGCAAAATCGACAGCAGGAAGGTGAAGGCCCAGGCCGCCGACAGGCTGAACTCGATGAGCAGCGGCCACATGTAGCGGTAGCGCCAGGTCCAGATGCTGCGGATGTTCTTCAGCAGCACCTCGGCCCCGCCCTGCGCCCAGCGCAGGCGCTGCTTCCACAGGCCGCGCAAGGTCTCGGGCATGAGGATCCAGCACAGCGCGCGCGGCTCGTAGAAGATCGACCAGTGGTCCAGCTGCAGCTTCCAGCTGATGTCGATGTCCTCGGTGATCATGTCCGTGCTCCAGTAGTCGACCCGCGCCAGGGCCGTGCGGCGGAACGCGGCGACCACGCCGGAGACGGTGAAGACCCGTCCGTAGACGCGCTGGGTGCGCTTGATCAGGCCGATGATCGAGGAGAACTCGCCGACCTGGACGCGGCCGATCAGCGTCGAGCGCGTGCGGATGCGCGGGTTGCCGGTCACCGCGCCGACCCGCGGGTTGTCGATCAGCGGGGCCACCAGGTAGGCCGCGGCGTTGGCGTCGAGCAGCGCGTCGCCGTCGATGCACACCAGGTACTCGCTGCGCGCGGCCAGCGCGCCCATGCGCAGGGCCACGGCCTTGCCCTGGTTCTGCGCCAGGTGCAGCACGCGCAGCCGCGGCTCGCCTTCGGCCAGGGCATCGAGCACCTGCGCGGTGTTGTCGGAGGAACCGTCGTTGATGGCGATGACTTCGATGTTCGGATAGTGCTGCGCGAGGGCCGCGCCTATGGTGTCGGCGGCGTTGTCGCCCTCGTTGAAGCAGGGGATCAGGATCGACACCAGCGGCTCGCCCTCCAGTTGCGGGACGTCCTCCGGCCAGGCCCAGTGGCGTTCCCAGTGCGCCCAGAAGTAGATGCCGCCGGCCATCCACAGGGCCGACATGAACAGTGGATAGAAGAACACGAAGTTCAGCAGGATCTCGCCGGTGAGGACGATGGCTACGCCGATCGGGCCGCCGAGCAACAGCAGCAGGACCAGCAAGGCAACGATGCGATCGATCATGGCTCGGGGTACCAGGCGTTGGAGATGGCCGGACGCAGCGCCTTGAGTTCGGGCTGGTCGTTGACGAAATCGTCCGGGTAGTAACCGAAGCTGCGCACGCCCTCCCACTGCAGGCGGTGCATCCAGCGCCGCAACTGTGCGGCGTCGATGGGCGCCTCGCGCCCCTCGCGCCAGTCGCGCGCCTGCAGTTCGAAGACGCTGCGCTGCAAGGCGCCTGGGCGCTTGGCCACTTCGCGCACCAGGCGCTGCAGCCAGGCCTCGGACTGCTCCAGGGGCACGCCCTCCATCAGCGGCATGGCCATGGGCGCGGTCCAGTCGTAGGCGGCCAGGAAGTCGTCCAGGTTCTGCGCAAACCAGACTTCGCTCTGCGGTTCGAGGATCGGCAGCGCATAGATGTTGCGCGCCGTCTGTACCTGCGGGCCACGGATGGCGCGCACGCGCTCGGCGAGCTGGCGGGTGAAGTCGATGAGGTAGCGGCTCTTGAAGCGCGTCCAGCGCTGCAGCGTCTGCGCATCGCCGCGCAGGCTGGCGATGTCGCCCGGCAGGCCGGCCGCGCGATAGGCCGCCAGCGCCTGGGGCCCGGCATCCTCGAAGTCGGAGAACAGCGCGTCGTCGTGGAACAGCAGGCCGGCGAAGGCGGCGTGCCCGGCCAGGTCCTCGTAGATCTCGCTGATCTGCCGGCGTACTTCGGGGTCGAACGGCGACAGCCGCCGGTACTGCTGCGGGTCGATCTCCAGGCGCCCGCTGTGCGGGTCCCAGCGCTGCACCCGCGGCAGCTGCGGCGACAGGTCGAAGGCCAGCACCGGCATCCAGGCGAACACTTCCACGCCGGCGCGGGTGCGCAGCTGCCAGGCGGCGCGGTTGAACAGGTCAGCGCGCATCGGCAGGTGCCGGTTGGGGAAGTACAGCGCCTTCACCGTGCCGTCGCCCAGCGGGTCGGCATAGGCCTGGAGGAACACGGTGTTGATGCGCAGGTCGGCGATGCGCTGCACCAGTTGCCCGAGGTTGGCCTCCATCTGCTGCGGGTCGGGATCGTAGACGTAGTCCAGGTCGACGTGGGCGACGCGCAGGTTGTCCTGCGCCTGGACGCGGCTGATGGCCGAGGTGAAGTGATGCAGGTTGGGGTCGCCGTTGAGCAGGAAGCGCGGCAGGTTGTCCAGGTGGTCGATGCTGCCCAGGCCGTCTTCGAGGGTCAGGGCCAGGGCGTAGCCGTCGTCGCCGACCACCTGCAAGGCGGTGCCGCTGGCCGCGCCGTAGGGCCACACCCACACCCGCGGCGCCTTGCCGGTGATGCTTTGCAGGGTGCGGCTGATGCGCTTGACGTCGATGCCCACGCGGTTGCGGTATTCGGCCTCGGTTTCGTAGCGCCCGGCATTGGCCAGGTACAGGCGGTTGGCCGCTGCCGGCAGTTGACTGCCCTGCGGGTTGCCGGGGCCGCCGAAGTGCAGGGCCTCGGTGTGCGCGCCTATTTCCACCAGGCCGGACCGGGCGATTTCCGCGAGCTGCTGGCGGGTGAGGAAGCGCCGGCGCTCCACCGCCAGGCCGCCGAAGTCCACGCGCTGCTGGTCCGGGGTATCCAGCCAGACGCCCACCGGCGCCATGATCGCCGGCCAGTCGTAGGCCTTCAAGATCGGCAGCACGCGCTGGTAGAAGCTGCTGTAGCCGTCGTCGAAGCTCAGCAGCAGCGGTTTCTCCGGCAGGCTGCCGCGGCCGGCGCGGGCGGCCAGCAGCTGGTCCACGGAAATCGCCTGGAAGCCCTGCTCGTGCAGCCAGGCCAGCTGGTCCACCAGGTTGGCGGTGCGCACGGTCATGAAGGCCTGGTTGGCGTCGCTGTCGGCGATCTCGTGGTAGGCCAGGGTCAGGATGCGCCCCGACGGCCAGGGCTTCTCGTTGGCGGCAAGGGTGCGCTGCGCCGGCTCGACGAAGGGGGGCGCCTCGCTGGCGCAAGCCCCGATCAGCAGCGCCAGCCCCAACAGCAGGAAACGGTAGGTGGCTCTCATGTTCGGGTCCTAGAAGCGGTAGCTGAGGTCGAAGACCAGGCGGTAGTCCAGTTCGCGGTCGCCGTCGTAGGGGCGGCTGACGGCGGACAGGTTGAAGCCTGCGTCGAAGCGGTCGTCCAGGCTCAGGCGCTGGCCGTAGCCGAGCAGGCCGACGGCGCCGGTGCCGTGGTGCTGCTGGCTGTAGCTGCCGGCGCCGAGCTGGCCCTGCTGGGTCCAGCGCGTCTGGTAGCGGCGGTAGAGGGTGTGCTCCAGGTTCAGGCTGGGCAGCAGCAGCAGGTCCGACTTCGGGTTGAAATAGGGGACGTCCTCCGACTTGCTGTTGCGGCTGCCGGAAACCTCCAGGCCGAGGTCCGCCACCAGGTAGGGCGAGCTGTAGACACGCTGGCTGCCGGTGAGGGCGAGTTCGTGGCGCATGTTGCCGTCGCTGAAGTGCGAGGGCGAATAGGCCAGGCGCCATTCGCGCTGCTCGTTCTGGCGCCAGCGCAGGTAGCCGTCCAGACGGTCGGAGCGGATGCCGCTGTTGAGCGCCCGCAGCGGTGTCTCGCGGGACAGGCGCGCGGCGCTCCAGCCGTACTGCCATTGGTCGTCGATGTCGTGGACGCCGGACAGCCGCAGGCCCAGCTTGTCGCCGTCGCCGTAATCGTTGTGCGACACCTCCGCCTCCAGCGTGGTGTTGCGCCCGGTCCATTCGCTGCCGACGCGCTGCCAGCGATAGTGCCCGGTGCCTTCCTCGAAATCGCCGGTGGCGTAGCCGGCGCCGCCGAACAGGCGCCAGTGGTCGGCGATGGGCGGGCTGTAGAGCACGCTGTCGAAGCCCAGGTCGCGGCTGCCGTTGACCTCGCCGCCATTGGCATGACCGCCGTAGGCGCTGATGCGCAGTTCGGCCATGTGGTGCACCTGGCGCAGGTAGTCCAGGCGCTGGGCCTGCAACTGTTCGGGGAAGCGCTGGATGACGTCGTCGGCCAGCAGGTCCAGTTGCCGCCATTCCTGTAGCTCGCGCGCCACCATGCCCTGCTCGGTTTCCAGGGCCACGCCGCGCGGGTCGGTGCTTTCGGCGATCTTCAGCTGGTCTTCGGCGCGCCGCGGCCAGCCGCGGGACAGGTAGGTGCTGGCCAGGCCGGTGCGCAGCCGCGAGTTGTCCGGCGCGCTTTCCACCAGGCTTTCGTAGTCCTGCTGCGCCGCCGGCAGGTCGTTGCGGTACAGCCGGCCGTTGGCCTGCAGCAGGCGGGCCTCCAGCCAGTCGTCGTTGGGCAGGGCCACGCCCATACCCGGCGGATGCAGCCGCATCGGCTGCTGCGCCACCAGGCCATCGCTCAGGGCAGGCCCCTCGTCGAGTCGTTCGCTTTCCACCAGGGCGTAGAACAGCCCCTGGTGGTCGTCCATCCAGTCGCTGTCCTTGTCGTTCTCGCTGGCGATCACCTGGCGGTAGAGTTCCGCGGCCCGCTCCGGCTGGCGCTGGTACAGGCTGGCGCCGGCGACCCAGCGCAGGGCATAGGGCGGCAGCTCCACGCCCTCGGCATGCAGCCGTTCGTATTCCTCGACCACCTCGGCCATGCGCGCCCGGGCATAGAGGCCGCCCAGGCGGTCGATGCGCACCCGGCGCACCTCCTGTGCCGCGGCCGGGTCACTGGCCCATTGCGCGAGCGACTGGTCGGCCAGGGCGATGGCCCGGTCGGCGACCACGAAGCGCTCGCTGTCGCGCAGGGGCGACACTTCCGCCAGACGCACCAGCTCGGCGACGCGGTCGGCCTGCAGGCTGCGCCGCTGCGCCGCCGACAGCACACCGGGGTGGCGCTCGCCGAAGGCCAGCGCCTGGCGCGGCAGGCCGGCGGCCTGCAAGGCATCGACGTATTCGCTGAGCACACGGCTTTGCTGCGGGGCCAGTTGGCGGGCCTGGTCCACCTGGAACAGCGCCGCATAGGGCTCGCCCATCTGTTGGTGGACATAGGCCAGGGCCAGGCGCCGCTCGGCATCGCGCGGCGCGGCGGCGACCAGGGCCGCGGCCTTCTGCAGCGCCTCGGCGCCACGCCCGGCATCCACCAGGGTCATCGCCTGGCCTTGCAGCAGGACCTGGTCGCCGGGGTAGGCGGCCAGGCCGCGACGGTAGGCCTCCAATGCCTGGGGCCAGCGCTTGAGGTTGCGATAGGCCCGCGCCACCGAGGCCCAGGCGCCGCTGGACAACCGCGCCTGAGGATGGCGCTGGTAGGTTTGCAGCACCTCCTCGTCCAGTCCCGCCCAGCCGGCGATGATCAGGTGATCGTCCAGGCGCGCGGGCGCGGGGTCGTCGGGGCTCTGCCGCAGGCGCTGCAAGGCCGGCTGGTAATTGCCGGCGCGGGCCTCGCGCACCAGTTGGTCGTAATCCTCGGCGGCCTGGGCCCAGGCGCTGCCGAGCAGCAGCACGGCCAGGCAACCGCCCATGGGGAGCCGTCGCTGGAGAAGCTGCGAAGCGAGAAAGGACAAGGAGGTCTTGGACAGCACGAAGCAATCATCCCTAACTGCATGGAAGCCGCGCGAAAGCCGACACTCTGTCGATAACTGACGCAGCCGCCGCATGCCGGTTTATTGACATTGAGGCGAGAAGAAAAGCTTTCCGTCAGAATTTAGTCAACTGCCGTTCGCGAAAAAACGCTGACGTCCTACAGCAATCCGCCCAGCCTATCCGGATAAAAGCCAGTAAATTGACGAACAAGGGCAAAACCTGGCGAAGCGATTTTTTGACGGAGGCAAGCTACGGCTTAGCCATACAGGCCATTCGGGCCCCTGAATATCGATAAATATCGACATTTATTCCTGTCTTCCGGAAAATCCGTCGAGAGATGGCTAATAGCCATTGACCATAGCCGCTCCTTCTGAAAGAGCGATCAGAAATGTAACCAAACATTTCGAAATAGGGTAAAACGCGAAAGGATCTCAAGCGGATTCGCCGGGTGGCATTTCCTCGTAGGAGCCGTGCCCGGGTCCTGCCCGCGAATCGCGCCCAGGGGGCGCTCCTACAGGTGGATTCGGAGGTGGGCGTGGGGTAGGAGCGGATCTTATCCGCGAACCGCGCCGATATGTCTGGCCATCGCGGACAAGGTCCGCTACGAGAAGCCGTGCCCGGGCCCTGCCCGCGATTCGCGCGCAGGGCGCGCTCCTACATGGAAATGGTGTGGATGGGGCCGTCGTAGGATGGCGTTGAGCGAAGCGATACCCATCGCCATGGCCGCATGGGTTTCGCCAAGGCTCAACCCATCCTACGAAAAGCGGCAAGGCAGCTCCACGCCTGACGTCCGGGCAAAAAAAGCCCCGCACAAGGCGGGGCTCGGGAACAACGACCGGCTCAGCCGGCGGGCGTCAGGCGGCGACGCTCGCGCCGTGCTGGCTGCTCTGCGCCAGGTCCAGCAGTTCGCGGTTGGCCACCGCGTACATGGCGTAGTCGGTGCTGGTGGAGGCACGCAGTTCCACCAGCATGGCGCGCCAGCGCTCGGCCATTTCGCGGTGCTGGTCGATCCACAGCGCCACGCGCTCGCCCATGTCCTGCGGGCCGTCCTGCATCTGCAGCACCGAGACGGTGATCGCCCGTTGCTGCCAGTCGAGGTCGTCGCGGAAGGCTTCGCGGGCCAGCGCCTGCCAGTTGTTCTCCACCGGCAGGTTGCTGATCTGCTGCAGGTACCAGGTCAGCTCCAGCTCGCTGCCGATGGCGAAGTAGGCGCGCGCCACTTCGGCCGGGTCGCGGCCGGTGACGTCCGCCGCCTCGATGATCGGCAGCAGGGTGTAGAGGTGGCTGGTGCCGGCGACCATGCGCGCCAGCAGTTCCGGCACGCCGGCGTCGACGTAGGCCTGGTAGCGCGCCTGCCACAGCTCGCGGGTCGGGCCTTCGAGCAGTTCGTTGAGCTTCAGCCCCAGGGCGGCGATGCGCGGGCCGAAGTGGGCCACGTCGCGGGCGGCGTCCTGCTCGTTGCGGCGGCTGCGCAGGAACCAGCGGGTGGCGCGGCGGCCCAGGCGCATCAGTTCGTCCATCAGGGTCAGCTGGACTTCCGCCGGTACCTGGTAGTCGAGCTGCTCGATTTGGCGGAACCAGTGCGGCAGGTGGAACACGTCGCGGACGATCACGTAGGCGCCGGCGACATTCGCCGGGGTCATGCCGGTGGACTCCTTCAGGCGCTGCACGAAGGTGATGCCCATGTGGTTGACCAGGTCGTTGGCGATCTGCGTGCTGACGATCTCGCGCTTCAGCCGGTGCCGGCGCATGGCCGTGCCGAACTTGGCCACCAGGGTCTGCGGGAAGGCCGTTTCCATGTCGCGGGTGAGGTAGTCGTCGTCCGGCACCAGCGACTTGAGCAGCGATTCCTTGAGGTCGATCTTGCTGTAGGAGATCAGCACCGACAGCTCGGCGCGGGTCAGCCCCTGGCCGGCGGCGATGCGTTCGGCCAGGGCCTCGTCGGTGGGCAGGAACTCCAGGGCGCGGTCGAGCTTGCCGCGCGCCTCCAGGTCGCTCATCAGCCGCTTGTACTCGGCGATGCGCTCGCGGGCGCGGCGTTCGGCCAGGCTCAGCGCCTGGGTCTGCTTGTAGTTGTTGCCCAGCACCAGGTCGCCGACCTGCTCGGTCATCTCGGCGAGCAGCACGTTGCGCTGCTTGCCGGTCATGTCGCCGGCGGCCACCACCTCGTTGAGCAGGATCTTGATGTTGACCTCGTGGTCGGAGCAGTCCACGCCACCGGCGTTGTCGATGAAGTCGGTGTTGCAGGCGCCGCCATTGAGGCCGAACTCGACGCGGCCCAGCTGGGTCACGCCCAGGTTGCCGCCCTCGCCCACCACCTTCACCCGCAGCTCGCGGCCGTCCACGCGCAGGGCGTCGTTGGCCTTGTCGCCGACGTCGGCGTGGCTTTCCTTGCTGGACTTGACGTAGGTGCCGATGCCGCCGTTCCACAGCAGGTCGACCGGCGCCTTGAGCAGCGCGTTGATCAGCTCGGTGGGGGTCAGGCGCTCGGCCTGGATGTCGAAGCGCGCGCGCACCTCGGGGCTCAGGGTGATGCTCTTGGCGCTGCGCGGGAACACGCCGCCGCCGGCGGAGATCAGCGAGGCGTCGTAGTCCGACCAGGCCGAGCGCGGCAGGTTGAACAGGCGCTGGCGCTCGGCGAAGCTCACCGCCGGGTCCGGGTTGGGGTCGAGGAAGATGTGCAGGTGGTTGAAGGCGGCCACCAGCTGCAGCTTGTCGGACATCAGCAGGCCGTTGCCGAACACGTCGCCGGCCATGTCGCCGATGCCGATGACGGTGACGCTGTCCTTCTGCACGTCGATGCCGCGCTCGCGGAAGTGCCGCTGCACCGAGACCCAGGCGCCGCGGGCGGTGATGCCCATGCCCTTGTGGTCGTAGCCGGCCGAGCCGCCGGAGGCGAAGGCGTCGCCCAGCCAGAAGCCGTACTCGGCGGCGATGCCGTTGGCGATGTCGGAGAAGGTCGCGGTGCCCTTGTCGGCGGCCACCACCAGGTAGGGGTCGTCCTCGTCGTGGCGCACTACGTTGGCCGGCGGCACCACCTCGCCTTCCTTGAGGTTGTCGGTGATGTCCAGCAGGCCGGAGATGAAGATGCGGTAGCAGGCGATGGCCTCGGCCTGGATCTCGTCACGGCTGCCGCCCACCGGCAGGCGCCGCGGGATGAAGCCGCCCTTGGCGCCGACCGGGACGATCACCGCGTTCTTCACCTGCTGGGCCTTGACCAGGCCGAGCACTTCGGTGCGGTAGTCCTCCTCGCGGTCGGACCAGCGCAGGCCGCCGCGGGCGACCTTGCCGCCGCGCAGGTGCACGCCTTCCACCCGCGGGCAGTAGACGAAGATTTCGTACTTGGGCACCGGCTTGGGCAGCTCGGGGATCGCCTTGGGGTTGAACTTGAAGCTGAAGTAGCTCTTGTTCTGGCCGGCGGCGTCGGGCTGGTAGAAGTTGGTGCGCAGGGTGGCCTTGATCAGGTCCAGGTAGCGCCGCAGGATGCGGTCCTCGTTGAGCACCTGGACGTCGTCCAGGGCACTGAGGATCGCCTGTTCGAGCTTCTGCTGCTTGTCTTCCAGGTCCTCGGCGGTGAGCTTGCGGGCCAGGTAGAAGCGCGTCTTGAACAGCCGCACCAGTTCGCGGGCGATGTCCACGTGGGCGTTCAGCGCGCTGGCGATGTAGCCCAGGTCGAAGCCCAGGCGGATCTGCTTGAGGTAGCGGGCGTAGGCGCGCAGCAGGGCGACGTCGCGCCACGGCAGGCTGGCGGTCAGCACCAGGCGGTTGAAGGCGTCGTTCTCGGCATCGCCGTTGACGATGTGGATGAAGGCGTCCTGGAGGATTTCGTTGAGCTGCTGGATGTCCACGTCCAGGCCTTCGGCATAGGTGAAGGCGAAGTCGTGGATCCAGTATTCGCGGCCGTTGGCGTGGCGCAGGCGGTAGGGGAACTCGCCGAGCACGCGCAGGCCGAGGTTCTCGAGGATCGGCAGCACGTCGGACAGCGCCAGCGGCGCGTCGGCGTGGTACAGCTTGCAGTGCAGCTGCTGTTCGCTCTGCGCCAGCGGCTGGTAGAAGCTCATCACCAGCGGGCGGGCGTCGGACAGGCTGAGCAGGTGCTGCAGGTCGACCACCGCGAAGTGCGGGGCGAAGCGCTCGCGGTAGCCGGCCGGGAAGCCCTTGGGGAAGTCCTCGAGGATGTTGGTGCCCTGCCCTTCGCCGAAGTTCTCCACCACCAGCGCGGCGTAGTCGTCCTGCCAGGAGCGGCAGGCCTGGATGGCCTCTTCCTCGAGCAGCTTGGTGTCGATGTCGATGCGCGTCTTCGGGTCCACCCGCAGGATGAACTGCACGCGGGCCAGGGTCGATTCGGAGAAGAAGGTCCAGAACTCGCAGTCGCTGGCCTTCAGGCGCTCGCGCAGGACCTGCTCGATCTTGATCCGCGTCTCGGTGGAATAGATGTCGCGCGGCACGTAGGCCAGGCAGTAGGCGAAGCGGCCGTACGGGTCCTTGCGCAGGAACAGGCGGATCTTGTTGCGCTCCTGGATCTGCACGATGGCCATGGCAGTGGCGAACAGCTCGTCCACCGGCGTCTGGAACAGGTCGTCGCGCGGCAGCACTTCCAGCACCTGGGCCAGCTCCTTGCCCAGGTGGCCGTTGGCGTCGAAGCCGGAGCGGCGCTCGACCTCGGCGACCTTGCCGCGGATCGACGGGATCTGGCTGACGCTCTCGTTGTACACCGAGGAGGTGAACAGGCCCATGAAGCGGAATTCGCGCAGCACCTTGCCCTTGGCGTCGATCTCGCGGATGGACACGTAATCCGGGTAGGCCGGGCGGTGTACGCGGCTGGGGTGCGAGGCCTTGGCGAAGGACAGCAGCAGCGGCTCGCGCAGGTAGGCCACCGCGTAGTCCTCGATGTGCAGTTCCTCTTTGCTCAGGCCGGTGCGCAGCAGCTTGGTCACGCCGAGGAAGGATTTCTCGTCGTAGTTCACCCGGCCGCCGTCGGCCTCGTCGACCACGGTGAACTCTTCGTAGCCGAGGAAGGTGAAGTGGTTGTCCAGCAGCCATTCGAGGAAGGCGCGCACTTCGGCGGTCTCCTCGGCGCGGGCCTTGGCCTTGGACTTGCCGAGCCAGGCCAGCAGTTCCTCGGCCTTGGCGCGCATGGCCGGGAAGTCGGCCACCGCCAGGCGCACCTCGCCCAGCACTTCCAGCAGGGTCTTCTCCAGGGTGCGCAGCTCGCCGACGTGGGAGGCGCGGTCGATCTCCAGGTACATCAGCGACTCATGGCGCACGTCCTTGCCCTGGCTGTTCTTCGGCAGCACTTCCAGCAGCTCGCCCTTGGCGTTGCGGCGCACGCTGACCACGGTGGTCTGCAGGGTGTGGATGCTGTAGCCGCGGCGGTTCAGCTCCATGCGCACCGAGTCGACCAGGAACGGCTGGTCCGGGTGCAGCACCTGCACGGCGGTGTGCGTGGACTGCCAGCCGTGCTTCTCGTAGTCGGGGTTGTACACGCGCACTTCCGGCTCGGCCGGGTCGAAGCGCTCCAGCAGGCGCCAGGAGGACAGGGTGCAGCCGACCAGGTCGGACAGGCGGCGCTGGGTCAATTCGTCGAGGGAGATGAGGCTGAAGAACTGTTCGGCGAACAGGGCTACTTGTGGCAGCACCTTTTCGCCGACGTGCTGCGCCAGGGCCGATTGCAGTTGCTGCTGGAAATCGGCTTTGCTGGCCGCGGTGAAGAACGCCATGGTCAATGCTCCGCTTGGCTTGTCATTGGGTGAAGCAAGGGCTTTCTCGAGCTGCGAATCGCCCCGGGAGTGGCGCCGGGCCACCGTCTTCCGATGAAGTTCAGCAGATGCTGGGCATTAATCCAGGCAGGGGAAGCATCCAGGTAGGCGGCCGGACCGCCCGGTCACGATTCACTTGCGGAGCTTAACGAGACGGCGCGGCAATGGGATTACCAAGCCGCGACATATTCGTTCATGCAGGGGTAACGGGGCGTGCCGGCCGCCGGCCGGCACGCCCGTCGCGGCGGGCTCAGCGCTCCCAGTCGGGCTTCTGCAGGCGCAGGCCGTGGAGGCCGTCGTAGGCCGCGCGCTGCGGCGGCTGCCAGCCTTCGAGCAGGGCCGGCTCGACGCGGTAGATCTCCACGCCCAGCGGGCGGCAGACGCTCAGCGGGTCCTGCGCCTCGGGGCCCCACATGGGCAGCGACAGGTCGCCGCCCGGGCAGGTGGACAGCGCGCAGAGCACGTCGATCTCGGCGAAGAACTCCAGGTAGTCGCCCTGCTTCGCCGGGCAGGCCTTCATGAAGTACATGTCATCGTGGTTCAGGCCGGTGCACTGGAAGATGTTCAGCACGTCGTGCACGTCGAACTCGGTGAGACCGTGGGGCAGCACCGCGCGGGTCAGGTTCGAGTGGCAGTGGTGGTGGAAGTCCTCGCCGGTGAGCATCTTGTTGACGTAGGGGTCGCAGCGCGTGCCCAGCAGGTCGTGCACCCGCCCGCCGTGCTCGTCGATGCCGTAGGCGGCCAGGCTGTCGTCGGTGATGGTCAGCAGCGGGCGGAGGAACGGCAGGTTCGACCACAGGCGGTCGTAGGTGCTGACGTGGGCGCCCTGCAGCTGGCGGGTGCGCGCGGCCCACATGCGCTCGCGCGGGTCGTTGGCGTTCCACACGTTGAAGTCGCCGACCTGCGGGCCGACCGGGGTGGTGACGCGGAACAGGTGCCCGGCCGGCACCTTCCAGGCGCGGCCGGTGCGGATCGGCACCTCGAACTGCTCGATGAGGCTGCGCGCGCCCTTGTCCTCGCGCAGGCGGTCGTAGAACGCCTTGTCCACCTGCAGGGCGGAACCCTTGTTGGCCTGGTAGGCGGCGGGATAGTCCTTGTACATGTTCGGTGTCTCCTGGTTCAGAGGGAGTGGGGCGTGCCGAGCAGGTCCAGCAGCGCGTTTTCGGAATCCTCGAGGTAGCTGGCCATGGCCTCCGCCGCCTCGTGCTTGCGGCCGGCGCCGAGCAGGTCGTGGATGTGCCGGTCGCGGTCGATCCAGGGGCGCTGGAAGTTCTCCTCGTTGGGCGCGAGGGAGAACACCAGGCGCATCTGCGCCGCGACGTTGGCGAAGAACTCGTCGAACAGCGGGCTGCGCATCAGCCCGACGATGTGCTGGTGGAAGTGCAGGCTGTGGGTGCCGAAGGCCTGCCAGTCCTCGCGGTCCTGGGCCAGCTCGGCGGCCTCTATGGCCTCCAGCATGCGGTCGGACTGGTACTCGCGCAGCGGCTTGCTGGCGAGGATCGCCTGCAGCTCCAGGGTGCGCCGCACCAGGAAGATGTCGCGCACCTCGGCCAGGCCCAGGCGGCGCACCATCACGCCCTTGTTGCGCACGTAGGTGGCCAGGCCCTCGCGGCCGAGCTGGTGCAGGGCCTCGCGGATGGTGTTGCGCGAGGCGTTGTAGCCCTTAACCAGCTCGCTCTCGATGAGCGCCATGCCCGGCAGCAGGCGCCCGCCGATGATGTCCTCGCGCAGTTCGTTGGCGACCTGGGCCGACAGCGACAGGCCGCCGGCGTCTTTGTTTTTCATCTGCGGCCCTCCTCAGGCCAGTTGGACGTCCTTGAGGAACCGCCCCATGCGCTCGCTGCGCTGCTCCAGCAGCTCGCGCGGCGGCCCAGCCTGGACGATGCGCCCGGCCTCCATGAACACCACGCGGTCGGACAGGCGGAAGGCGAAGTTCATTTCGTGGGTGACGATGACCATGGTCATGCCCTCCTTGGCCAGCTCCTCGATCACCGCCAGCACGTCGCCGACCAGCTCCGGGTCCAGCGCCGAGGTCGGCTCGTCGAACAGCATCACCGCCGGGCGCATGGCCAGCGCGCGGGCGATGGCCACGCGCTGCTGCTGGCCGCCGGAGAGCTGGTGCGGGTACTTGCCGGCGTGTTCGAGCATGCCCACCTTGTTCAGCAGCGCCAGACTCAGCTGGCGCAGCTCGGCGGCGTCGGCGTGACCATGGTGGTGCGGAGCGAGCATGACGTTCTCCAGCACCGTCTTGTGCGGGAACAGGTTGAAGCCCTGGAACACCATGCCGACCTGGACGATGCCCTGCATGTGCACCTTGTTGCCCAGCGGCCCGCCCGGCTCGCGCGCGCCGCGCAGGAACGGCTTGCCGCAGAGAGTCACCTCGCCCTGGTCGAGCACTTCCAGGCCGTTGAGGGTGCGGATCAGGGTGGTCTTGCCCGAACCCGAGGGGCCGATGATCGACACCACCTCGCCCCAGCGCACGTCGAGGTCGATGCCCTTGAGCACCTCCAACTGGCCGTAGTGCTTGCGCGCCCCGCGCACCTGCAGGGCGAAGGCGCCCTGCCCGGCGCTGGCCCCGCTGCGCCGCGAGACCACCGCCGGCAGCTCGCCGACCGGCACCGGGCGCGGCTGCCGGCGGGTGACGTCGAGGTGGTTCTCCAGGCGCCGCAGCAGGTAGCTGAACACGGTGACGATGAACACGTAGTAGAAGGCCACCGCCAGCATGGTCTCCATCACCAGGAAGTTCTGCGTGTAGAGCTGCTGGCCGACCAGCAGGATTTCGCTGAGGGAAATCACCGAGACCAGCGAGGTCAGCTTGACGATGGTGATGTACTCGTTGGCCAGGGTCGGCAACGCCACGCGCAGCGCCTGGGGAATCACGATCAGCCACTGCACGCCGCGGTAGCCGATGCCCAGCGCCTTGCCGGCCTCCAGCTGGCCCTTGGCGATCGCCAGCAGGCCGCCGCGGTGGATTTCCGCAATATAGGCCGTCTCGCTCAGGACCATGGCGATCAGCCCGGCGCCGTAGGGGTTGGACAGCAGTGCGCTGGTGCCGGGGAAGACCTGCGGCAGGTTGTAGACGAAGATCAGCAGCACCAGCAGCGGCAGGCTGCGGAAGAACCAGATGTACAGCGCCGCCGCGTCGCGCAGGTAGCGCCGCGAGGATTGCCGGGCCAGGGCCACCAGGAAGCCGAGGACGATGCCCAGCAGCCAGGTTTCCAGGCTCAACTCCACCACGGTGCCCACCGCGCGCCAGAAATCGGCGTTCCACAGCAGGCCCAGGGCATAGTGCCAATCGAAATGCATGTTCTTGCTCCGTATTGCTCGGCCGGTCGTCGGTTCAGTTGCCCAGCGCCTGGGCGACGTCCGCCGCGCTCGGTTCGGCGAGGTTGTAGCGCGCCAGCAGGGCCTGGTATTCGCCGTCCTGCTTCATGGCCTCGAAGCCCTGGCGCAGGCCGTCGAGCAGTTCGCCGTTGCCCTTGCGCACGGCCAGGCCGATGACCACCGGGTAGATCAGCTCGCGGGAGGCGATCTGCAGGCGGCCCTGCAGCTTCTCGGCGGTGATCTTGGCCACCGCGGCGTTCTCGAACTGCACGTCCACCGCCTTGGCCAGCAGCGCCTGGGCGGCCTCGGGCGAGGTGGGGAATTCCCGCGACTGGATCGCCGGCTTGCCCTGGGCCACGCAGTAGTCGCGCGAGACCTCCAGCAGCCTGGGAATCCACGAGCCGCCCTTGATCGAGGCCACGCGCTTGCCGCACAGGTCCTCGGCGCGCTGCGGGCGGAAGTCGTCGTCGCTGCGCACCATCAGCGAGGCGCCGCTCTTCAGGTAGGGCAGGAAGTCCACCTGGCGGGCGCGCTCGGGGGTGACGTAGAGCGCCGAGGCGACCACGTCGAAGCGCCGCGCGTTGACGCCCATCACCAGGTTGGCGAAGCGGGTGTCGCGGAACTCCGGCTGCAGCTGCAACTGCTTGCCCAACGCCCTCATGAACTCCGGGTCGAAGCCGGCGGGCTGGCTCTGTTCGAGGTAAGCGTAGGGTGGGTAGGTGAGGTCCGAGCCTATGCTCAAGCGGCCCGTCTCCAGGGTGCCGGTTACCGCCGCCATGGCCGGTGCGGCCAGCGCCAGTACGCCGAGCAACGCCAGTGCCGCCAGCCAGCCCGCCTTGCCTGCAAATCGCTGTTTCATGGTGAAGCCCTCGCACGGTGATTGTTCAACAATCTTTCCGTTACGAGTAATCAAACCTGATGCCAATTAATAAGAAGGCCGACTGAAAATGGCGTTGGGAAGGAAAAAATCCGCTCTTCCGGGGGAAGTGCCGGCCCCACATGCCTCACTACGGGGCGGGCGTTACCAAATGGAGCAGCGTACTAGCGAAAGGCTACCCAGCGCCCCGGCGGTAACAGCGACAAACCAGGCAACGAGCAGGCTGCACGGCCTAAGGTGGCCGGTAACACGCCGGGAAACGCTCCGTTATCCGTGCCGCCTGCGGGCTGGGCCAGGCGTGGATGGCCTGGCCCAGCGCCTGCGCGGTAGCGGGCATGCAAGGGTAGCGGGGGCGCCCAGGCAGCCGAGCTTCCCCCGCAACAGGCGCCCTGGGCGCGGGACTCAGAGCTGGCCGTAGAGCAGGTCGCTGACCAGCATGCAGCCCGGCGCATGGGTGATGAACAGCTCCGGCTCGGCCTCGGCCAGCACCGCCTGCGGGGTGACGCCGCAGGCCCAGAACACCGGCAGTTCATCGGCGGCCAGGGCCACCGGCTCGCCGTAGTCCGGCGCTTGCAGGTCGGCGATGCCGATCAACGCCGGGTCGCCGATGTGCACCGGGGCGCCGTGGGTCAGCGGGAAACGCCCGGTGATCTGGCTGGCGCGCACCGCGTCGGCGGCCTTCAGCGGGCGCATCGACACCACCATGTGGCCGGCCAGGCGCCCGGAGGGGGTGTTGGCGAGATGGGTGCGGTACATGGCCACGTTGCGCCCCTGCTCGATGTGGCGCAGGGCGATGCCTTCGTCCTGCAGCGCCTGCTCGAAGGAGAACGAGCAGCCGATGGCGAAGGCGACGAAGTCGGCCTCCCACAGCTCGCCGATGTCGCTCGTTTCGCGGTGGGGCTGGCCGCGGCGATACACGCGGTACAGCGGCACGTCGCTGCGCACGTCGATGTCGACGCCGAGCTTGTGCAAGCGCGGCGAGCCGGGCTCGGTGACGTCCAGCAGCGGGCAGGCGCGCGGGTTGAGCACGCAGAAGCGCAGGAATTCGTCGGCCCAGGAACGCTGCAGGATCACGATGTTGGCCTGCAGGTGGCGCTGGCCGAGGCCGCTGGTGTGCCCGGCGTAGTCGCCACGGCGGATCAGCCGGCGCAGTTCGAGGGGGCTCAGGGAGGCGAGATCGTGGTGCTGGGCCGGGGTCATCGGCGGTCTCCTGATGGTGGGCAAGGCCCCCGTTCTAGTCGGCCGGCGCCGAGGCCGTCCAACAAATAGTTTCCGCCCCTGGGCATCGGAAAAATTGATTCAGCGGCCCGCCGGCAGCAGCACGATGCGCGACTCGCCGGCGCCGGCCGCGTAGTTGGCGAGCACCGTCCGGCTCATTTCCACCACCTGCTCCACCAGCTCCAGGCCGCTGCCGCCGCGCCAGGAGGCCACCAATGGCAGCTCCGGCGGCGACGGCTCCACGTCCAGCACCCGCAGTTCGCCGCGCTCCAGCTCCTGGACCACCAGGGCCGGCGGCAGCGCGCCTATGCCGAAGCCATCGCGCACCAGGCGCGTCATCGCCGCCACCGAGTTCACGCAGTTCAGCCGCGGCAGGCTGACGTCGCGGGCCTGGAGCATGGTGAGCAGGTCCAGATGCGGCCGCGAATGCTTGGAGAAGGTCAGCACACGCTCGCGGAACAGGTCCTCCAGCCCCGTGTAGTCGCGGTCGTAGGGCGAGCCCCGGGGCACCACCCAGCGCAGCGGGTAGCTGCCCAGCTCCAGATTGAGCACCGATTCGTGGCGGATGGCGTCGGTCTGGAAGATCAGGTCCAGGTAGCCCTTGCGCAACTGCTCGGCGAGGTTGATCGCGGTGTCCGCCATCAGCTCGATCTCGAGGTCCGGGAAGCGCTCCATGCCACGTGCCACCAGGGGGCTGAGCCAGGTGTGGATGACCGTGTCCATGGCGCCGATGCGGATACGCCCCTGGCCGACGCGGCCGGCATCTATGGCCTGGCGCAGCGACTGCGCGGTGTCGAGCATGCGCTCGGCGTACTCCAGCACCTGGTGGCCCTCGGGGGTCAGGGTCACGCCGCGGGAATCGCGGACGAACAGCTTCACGCCCAGATCGCCTTCGAGCACGGCGATACGGCTGGAAATGGCGGCCTGGGTGCTGAAGAGCTTCTCGGCGGTGAGGCGGAAGCTCTTCAGGCGGGCGACCCAGACGAAGGTCTCGAGGAATTTCAGGTTCATGGCCGGTACCGGACGGGGACGCGCAAGCATAACCCCGCCCCGCCGGCACCGCGAATTCCGCGCCAGGGGCGGGTATCGGAAATTCTTGTCACCGGCGACCGCATAAATTAGTTGGACGCATGCCCCCGCGCCTCGAAGAATCCGGGCCCAGGCGACGGCGAGATGTGGTACCGGCCGCTAGAACAATTCCAAGAACGCAAGAGCGGAGATCCCCCATGGAAAAGCAGGCGAGCCCGGCCGTCCCCCTCGACGTGAGCAGCGGCAGCTATTTCGGCTGGTACCGTGACCTGGACAAGCAGGAACGACGGACCTTCTGGAGCTGCAAGATCGGCTACGGCCTGGACGGCATGGATACCCAGATGCTCAGCTTCGTCATTCCCACGCTGATCGCCCTGTGGGGCATCGGCACCGGCGAGGCGGGCCTGATCCACACCCTCACCCTGCTGGCCTCCGCCGCCGGCGGCTGGGTTGCCGGCATTCTCTCCGACCGCATCGGCCGCGTCCTCACCCTGCAGTTGACGGTGCTGTGGTTCGCCTTCTTCACCTTCCTTTGCGGGCTGGCGCAGAACTACGAGCAGTTGCTGATCGCGCGCACCCTGATGGGCTTCGGCTTCGGCGGCGAGTGGACCGCCGGCGCGGTGCTGATCGGCGAGGTGATCCGCGCCCGCGACCGCGGCAAGGCGGTGGGCCTGGTGCAGTCCGGCTGGGCGCTGGGCTGGGGCGTCACCGCCCTGCTCTACGCCCTGCTGTTCAGCGTGCTGCCGCCCGAGTATGCCTGGCGTTCGCTGTTCCTCCTCGGCCTGCTGCCGGCGCTGTTCGTGCTGTTCGTCCGGCGCCTGGTCAAGGAGCCGGAGGTCTACCAGCGCGCCAAGGCCCTGGAAAGCAACGAAAAGACCAGCTTCCACGAAATCTTCGCCCCCGGCATGCTCAGCATCACCCTGCGCGCCTCGCTGCTCACCACCGGCGCCCTGGGCGGCTACTACGCCATCACCTCCTGGCTGCCGACCTACCTGAAGACCGAGCGCCACCTCAGCGTGCTCGGCACCGGCGGCTACCTGGCCATGGTCATCCTCGGCTCCTACGTCGGCTATGTGGTCAGCGCCTTCCTCACCGACCTGCTGGGGCGCAAGAAGAACTTCATCCTGTTCGCGGTCGGCTCGTTCATCGTGGTGCTGTTCTACACCCAGCTGCCAATCCCCAACGCGGCCATGCTCTGGCTGGGCTTCCCCCTGGGCTTCTTCGCCTCGGGCATCTTCAGCGGCATGGGCGCCTTCCTCACCGAACTCTTCCCCACCCGCATCCGCGGCTCGGGCCAGGGCTTCTGCTACAACGCCGGGCGCGCCATCGCCGCGCTCTTCCCCATGCTCATCGGCATGATCAGCCAGCACGTGCCGCTGGGCCTGGGCATCGGCGGCTTCGCCGCGGTGTCCTACGGCGTGGTCATCCTCGCCGCCCTGAGCCTGCCGGAAACCCGCGGCAAGCAGCTGGAACCCTGAACCGCAGCGACCTTCGAGGACGACCATGCACCTCCCCCTGCTCAACTGCGACATCGGCGAAAGCTTCGGCGCCTGGAAAATGGGCCTGGACGCCGAGGTCATGCCGTACATCGACTGCGCCAACATCGCCTGCGGCTACCACGCCGGCGACCCCGGCAGCATGCGCCGCACCGTGGCCCTGGCGCTGGAGCACGACGTGCGCATCGGCGCCCACCCCGGCTACCCCGACCTGCTCGGCTTCGGCCGTCGCTCGCTGGAATGCAGCGCGCAGGAGATCGAGGACATGCTGCACTACCAGATCGGCGCCCTCGACGGCATCTGCCGCGCCCAGGGCGCCCGGGTGAGCTACGTCAAGCCGCACGGCGCGCTGTACAACGACATGATGCGCAAGCCCGAACAACTGCGCGCGGTGATGCGCGCGGTCGCGGCCTACGACCGCGGGCTGCCGCTGATGCTGCTGTCCACCCGCGACAACCACGGCGCCCTGGCCATGGCCGCCGAGTTCGGCCTGCGCCTGTGGTTCGAGACCTTCGCCGACCGCGCCTACACCGCCGAAGGCCACCTGGTCTCGCGCCAGTTGCCCGGCGCGGTGCACCACGACAGCCGCCAGGTGATCGCCCAGGCGCTGACCCTGGCCCGCGGCGAGGCGCTCGGCGCCAGCGACGGCAGCGCGCTGCGCCTGCGCGCCGACAGCATCTGCGTGCACGGCGACAACCCCGGCTCGGTGGAGGCCGTGCGCCAGCTGCGCGCCGCCCTCGGCGCCCTGGTGCCGGCATGAGGCCGCGCCTGGAAGTGGTCGCCCTGGACAGCTACATGCTGCGCCTGTTCGACGCCATCGACGAAGCCAACATGCCCTGGTTGCTGGCCGCCGCGCAGCGCCTGCGCGCGGTCTTCGGCGACGAGCTGCTGGAGCTGGTGCCCTCCTATACCACCCTGATGCTGCGCTTCGACCCGCTGCGGCTGGAGCCGCTGGCGATCCGCGAGCGCCTGTTCGCCGCCCTCGACGGCCTGCAGCCGCTGGCCGGCGAGAACAGCCGCGAGCAGGTCCTGCCGGTGTGGTACGACCCCAGCGTCGGCCCCGACCTGGCGCGCCTGGCGCGGCACACCGGGTTGGGCGTGGCCGAGCTGATCCGCCGCCACAGCGGCCGCGCCTACCAGGTGTTCGCCCTCGGCTTCGCCCCGGGCTTCGCCTTCATGGGCCTGGTCGAGCCGGCCCTGGCCACCCCGCGCCTGGCCACCCCGCGGCAGCGCGTCGCCGCCGGCAGCGTCGGCATCGCCGAGCGCCAGACCGCCGCCTACCCACTGGCCTCCCCCGGCGGCTGGAACCTGCTGGGGCGCACCCCGGCGCGCCTGTTCGACCGCGGGCGCGACGGCTACAGCCTGCTGCAGCCCGGCGACCGGGTGCGCTTCGAGGCCATCGACCGCGCCGAATTCATCCGCCTGGGCGGCGACGACACGCCCATGCCCGCCGAGGAGGGCCAGGCATGAAAATCCTCCACGTGGAAAAGAGCACCCCGCTGGCCCAGCTGCAGGACGGCGGCCGCTTCGGCGTGCGCCACCTGGGCGTGACCCAGGGCGGCGCCCTGGACTGGGAAGCCCAGGCCTGGGCCAACTGGCTGCTGGGCAACCGCCTGGACGCGGCGGTGCTGGAGATTCCCCTGGGCGGCGTGACCCTGCGCGCCCATGCCGACGTGCGCCTGGCCCTGGCCGGCGCCGACCTGGCGGCGGAAATCGACGGCCAGCCGCTGGCGCCCTGGCAGGCCTTCGAACTGCGCAGCGGCCAACGCCTGGCCTTCCACCAGCCGCGCAGCGGCGTGCGCGCCTACCTGGCGGCGCCCGGCGGTTTCCTCGGCGAGACGGTGCTGGGCAGTTGCGCCACCGTCGTCCGCGAAGGGCTCGGCGGCCTCGACGGCCAGGGCAAGCCACTGATGGCCGGCGACGAACTGCGCGCCGCCGGCGGAACGCCCCCGCAGCGCCATATGCAGGCCCAGCAGCAGCCGCGCTACGACGGCCCGGCGGAGCTGGAACTGGTGCTCGGCGCCCAGGCCGGCGACTTCGCCGGGCAGAGCCTGTTCGACGCCTTCGACGCCACCTGGAGCCTGGACCAGCGCGCCGACCGCATGGGCATGCGCCTGCTCGGCCCGGCGTTGCAGTACCTGGGCCGGCCGATGATCTCCGAGGGCATTCCCCTGGGCGCCGTGCAGGTGCCGCCGGACGGCCAGCCGATCGTGCTGCTCAACGACCGCCAGACCATCGGCGGCTACCCGCGCCTGGGCGCCCTCAGCCCCAGGGCCCTGGCGCGCCTGGCGCAATGCCTGCCGGGCGCCGAGCTGCGCCTGCGGCCCAGCGTGCAGCCCGCGGCGCTGGCGGCGCACCGGCAACTGCTGGCGCAATGGCGACAGGTCGACTGAAGCCGGCCAACGATAATGGCACAATGGCATCCCGACATCACGGAGGATGCCATGCAAGCCGTTCCCCCGTTGCAGCGCCCGCTGCTGCGCCACCTCGCCAACCTGCTGGTCACCCTGCTCGGCCTGCTTCTGCTGGGCCTGGCCTGGCTGCTGCAGCCGCTGTTGCTGCAATACCTGCTGGCCGGCGCGCTGCCGGTGTACCTGGGCGTGCTGCTGCCGCAACTGGTCGGCCGCCGCGAGCGCCTGCGGCGCGTGCGTGCCGCGCGGGCAGCCTCGGTGGAGCGCTGGGGCTTCTGCAGCCGCGACAGGCCCGGCCCCTGGGTCAACTACATCGACTTCCCGCTGACGGTGTTCTGCGAAGAGGCCCGCGGCCGCTTCTTCTATAGCGAATGGCTGGTGATCCACGACGGGCGCATCATCGTCAACCCCGGGCACAGCGCGGTCGACCTGGCCCGCGGCGAGGTGCGTTACCACTTCGACCGGCCGCGCACCTACGCCTGGGATGGCTGTTCGCCGAAGGTGCCCTTCTACTGGCTGGCGATCTTCGGCACCCCGGACTGGTGGGAGCACCTGGAAGACGTGGCCTGCATCCGCGACGGCGAAATCCGCCGCAGGCAGGTGTTCTGGCCGGTGGCGCACCATGCCAGCCTGGTGCACGACGCGCTCTACCAGTTCCTCAACGTCTCGCCGCTGGACAAGGCCAGCGCCGACCGCCTGTTCCTGCGGATGCTGCGCAATGCCGGCATGCCCCGCCCGCTGGCCTGGGTCTATTACCTGGCGGTGGTGCTCGGCGGCGCGCCGAAGATGCGCCAGGTGCGCAACGGCAACAGCCCGCTGCGCTGCCTGACGCCGATCCCCGGCGCGGCCGCCGGGCCAGTGGGGGAAACCCGGCTCGGGGTGCCTGATGCGGTTCATTCGGGCAAGGGCTAAGCGGGGCGCCCTCAGCCCAACCCTCTCCCGCAAGCGGGAGAGGGGGCCGTTCGTGCCACCGGGGTGTCCGGCGTAGCCGGTGAATCCAATCGCGGACAAAGTCCGCTCCTACGCCCGTGCTTTTCTGCAACTGTCTTGCCGGCCGCGCCGAGGGGCTTTTCGTAGGATGGGTTGAGCTTGCGATACCCATCGGGCCAGGGTGATGGGTATCGCTTCGCTCAACCCATCCTACGGGGCTTCCCTGAACCGTAGGAGCGGACTCCGCCCTACGGATTTCCCGAGAGCTTTAGAAAGCCCCCTCTCCCGCAAGCGGAAGAGGGGCCGTTCGTGCCACCGGGACGTCCGGCGTGGCCGGTGAATCCAATCGCGGACAAAGTCCGCTCCTACGCCCGTGCTTCCCTGCAACTGTCTTACCGGCCGCGCCGAGGGGCTTTTCGTAGGATGGGTTGAGCTTGCGATACCCATCGGGCCAGGGTGATGGGTATCGCTTCGCTCAACCCATCCTACGGGGCCGCTTCTCCCGGGCAGAGAAACGGCATCAGGCTCGGAGTCCCGATCTAGAGCGTCCAGCTCCAGGGAATATGCGACTCCACATCGCCATTGCTGAACATGTTCCCTTCATCCTCCAGGCTCCCCACGTCCAGGTACAACTCGGAGCCGCTGCCCAGCACCCCGTCGTTGACCAACCGCCCGGCATTCAGCCAGATCTCGTCATAGGCCAGGAGCGTGCCGTGGTTGACGAGCGCGTTGCGGATATCGAGCTGGGCATACATCCCGCTGATCAGGCTGCCACCACGCTCCAGTTCCAGGGAATCGGCACTGAGCCTCAGACCATCCTGGCTGAGCAGCCGGCCGCTGCCGCTGTAGCGCCCGCTCAGCTCCAGCGACAACCCGGACTCGCTGGCGATCAACCCGGCATTGCGCCAGTCGTGGCCGCTGCCGCGCACACTGAGGGTGCCGTTCAGGCGCCCGCTGGCGCCCTGCTCCAGCTCGCCCACCTCCAGGATCAGCTCGCGGGCCTGCAGGCTGCTGTTGTTCAGCCAGTGGTCGCGCTTGATGTGCAGCACGGAACGGGTGACGAAGCGGCCGCCGGCCAGGCCCAGTTGCGCCAGGTCGATGCCGAAGCGGCCGTTGCCGCCGTGCCAGACCCAGCCGTTGTCGTTGAGCAGGCTGCCGCTGCGCAGGTCGAGGTCGCGGGCGTAGGTCTCCAGGCTGCCGTTGCGGTTGTCCAGCACGCCGCCGATGCCGATGTCGGTGCCGCCCTCCCAGCCGCGGGCGCGAATGCGTCCCTGGCCGTTGCTCAGGGACGCGGCGTGCAGGCGCAGGCCGCCGCGGCTTTCGATCAGCCCCCGGCTGTTGTCCAGCGCCCCGGCCAAGCTCAGGTCCATGCTCTGGGCGCGCAGCTCGCCGCCCCGGTTGACCAGGCCGCCGCCCAGGCGCATGAACAGGCGGCCGGCGCTGTCCAGCCGGCCCTGGTTGGTCAGGCTCCCGGAAGCCCACAGCTCGGTGTCGCCCCCTGCGCTGACCGGCCCGCTCAGGTGCATGTCCCCGGCCTTCAGGTGTACGCCGCCGGCGCTCTGCAGGCGCGCCAGCTCCAGGCGGCCGTTGGCGTCGATGCGGATGTCGCCGGCGCTGGCGGCCAGTTCCCCGGCCAGCTTCACGCCCACGCCCTGCTCGGTGCCGACCAGGCGGATGGCGTTGGCGTACATGCCGCCCAGCGCCGAGCTGTCGATGGCCAGGCGCGGCCGCGGGCGGCCATCGTCGGCCTTGGCGCTGGCCGCCAGGCTTTCGCCGTCCACGCGATTGCGCCCGGCCACCACGTCGAGCTGCTGCGCATGCAGCGCGGCGTTGAGCGTGGCGCTGCGGGTGATCAGCTCGAAGCGCCCCACCTGGCGGGCATCGAGCCCGGCGCCTTCGATGCCGATGTGCCCACCGTCGATGTCGTAGCCCGCCAGGCGGTCGCCGTCGAATATCGGCTTGCCGGTGGTCAGGGTGGCCCGCGGCATGTTGATGAAGCCGCAGCCGTTGCAGGTCACCCCGTGGGGGTTGGCGAGGATGAAGTGCGCGCCCGGCCCGGCGATCTCGATGGCGCCCAGCAACTGCGAGGGGCTGCCGCCGGTGACCTCGCCGAGGATCTTGCGCGCCGCGCCCTTGCCCAGGTTGGGGTTGCCGGCGATGGCGCCGCCCAGCTGCGACTGCGCCCCGCCCGGCGAGTTGTTGAGGATCAGGCCTTCGCGGCCGACGTTGAACTGGCCGAACTTGTTGTGCGACAGGCCATTGGCGTTGGGGGTGGCGATGTTGACGACGGGTACGCCGTTGCCGGCGGAACCCAGGCCGGCGTTGCCGGAACCGGGGGCCAGGCTCAGCGGCGCGGCCGCGGCGTGCGGGTGAGCGAAGAACAGCAGGCCGGCCAGGACGGCCGGGAAATGCAGAGCATTGCGTTCCATGTCCATCTACTCCACGTTGTCCATGAGGAGCTTCCCAAATTAGTGGCAGTGCGCTTCGGAAACGCGTCCTTGTGCCGTGGGAAGCCTCCTCGTCGGCCCGTGGAAGCGGGGAGCCGCGCGGCGGCGCCACGCCACCCTGCACGCGCCTGCGCCGATGCAGTAAAGTAATGCCCCCGGCGGCCCCGGCACGCCGCCTTCCCCATTCCAGGAACCCGCATTCGATGGAACACCGTGAGTCGCTCCTCGCGTTGCGACATTTCCTCTCCAGCCAGATCCTCGGCCAGGAAAAGCTCGTCGAGCGCCTGCTCATCGCCCTGCTCGCCGACGGCCACCTGCTGGTGGAAGGCGCGCCCGGGCTGGCCAAGACCAAGGCCATCAAGGACCTCGCCGAAGGCCTGGAGGCCGAGTTCCATCGCATCCAGTTCACCCCCGACCTGCTCCCGGCGGACATCACCGGCACCGAGATCTACCGCCCGGAAAACGGCACCTTCTGCTTCCAGCAGGGGCCGATCTTCCACCACCTGGTGCTGGCCGACGAGATCAACCGCGCCCCGGCCAAGGTACAGTCGGCGCTGCTGGAAGCCATGGCCGAGCGCCAGGTCAGCATCGGCCGCAGCACCTACGACCTGCCGCCGCTGTTCCTGGTGATGGCCACCCAGAACCCCATCGAGCAGGAAGGCACCTACCCGCTGCCCGAGGCCCAGCTCGACCGCTTCCTGATGCACGTGAAGATCGGCTACCCGGAAGCCTCGGTGGAGCGCCGCATCCTCCAGCAGGCCCGTGGCGAGGCGCTCAACGGCGAGACGCGGCCGGAGCGCCAGGTGACCCAGGAATCGATCTTCGCCGCGCGCAAGGAAATCCTCGGCCTGTACATGGCCGACGCGGTGGAGGAATACCTGGTGCAGCTGGTCATGGCCACCCGCACCGCGGCCAAGTTCGACGCCGAGCTGGCCGAGTGGATCGCCTACGGCGCCAGCCCGCGCGGCTCCATCGCCCTGGACCGCTGCGCGCGGGCCCACGCCTGGCTGGCCGGGCGCGATTTCGTCAGCCCCGAGGACATCCAGGCGGTGCTGTTCGACGTGCTGCGTCACCGCCTGATCCTCTCCTTCGAGGCGGAAGCCGCGGGGATCGACCAGGACCGCGTGGTCCAGCGCATCCTCGACGTGGTCGCCGTGGCCTGATGCCGGACACCGCCAGCAACGGCGTGACGGTCAGCCTGCAAGAGCTGATCGACATGCGCCATCGCCTGCGCGAGGTGCAGCTGTTCTCCACCCCGGCCCGGCGCAGCCCGCTGATCGGCCTGCACCACTCGCGCCTGCGCGGGCGCGGCGTGGACTTCGACCAGGTGCGCGTGTACCAGCCCGGCGACGACGTGCGCACCATCGACTGGCGCGTCACCGCGCGCTCCCAGGAGCCGCACACCAAGCTGTTCCACGAGGAGCGCGAGCGCCCGGTGTTCGTCCTCGTCGAGCAGAGCCGGCGGACCTTCTTCGGCTCCGGCCTGTGCCTGAAGTCGGTGCTGGCCGCGCGCGCCGCCGCCCTGCTCGGCTGGGCCGCGCTGGCCCACAACGACCGCATCGGCGGCCTGGTGCTGAGCGACCACGACACCCACGAGATCAAGCCGCGGCGCAGCAAGCAGAGCCAGCTGCAGTTGCTCAACCTGATCGTCCGCGCCAACCACGCGCTGCTCACCGACGGCGCCGCGGCGTCCTCCGGCGACAACTTCGGCCTGGCCCTGCGCCGCGCCCGCGAGGTGCTGCGGCCGGGCAGCCTGGTGATGATCGTCTGCGACGAACGCGCCCTCGCCCACTCGCCCCAGGGCGACCTGGCCGAGCAGCAGCTGGGCCTGCTGGCGCGGCACACCGACCTGGTCCTGCTGCCGGTCTCCGACCCGCTCGACCACGCCCTGCCGGCCGCCGGGCTGATGCGCTTCGCCGAAGGCCAGGCCCTGCTCGAAGTGGACACCCACGTCGACGAACAGCGCCTGGCCTACCGCGCCCTGGGCGAGGCGCGCCGCGAGCGCTGGGCGCGGGTCAGCCAGCGCCTGGGCGTGCCGCTGCTGCCGCTGAGCACCCAGCTGGACCTGGTCGAGCAGCTGCTCGACCAACTCGAACAGCCCGCCGCGGGGAAACGCCCGTGAATCCCCTCGACGCCCTGGAACCGCTGATCCGGCCGGCCGCCGTGCCCTGGTGGCCGCCGGCGCCGGGCTGGTGGCTGCTGGCCGCGCTGCTGCCGCCGCTGGCCTGGGCGCTGTGGCGCTGGCGCCACCGCCTGCTGCCGCGCCGCCGCGCGCAGGCCCCGGCGGAAGCGCCGCTGGAGCCTATCCGCGTCGCCGCCCTGGAAGAACTGGCGCGCCTGCCGCGGCCCTACGGCGGCGCCCCCGCCGGCCCCTGGCTGCAGGCGCAGAACGCCCTGCTCAAGCGCCTGTCGCGGGCGCGCTGGCCGGACGACAGCTGCCACACCCTGAGCGGCCGCGCCTGGCTGGCGTTCCTCGACAACCGTTGCCCGGCCGCCGGCCTGACGCGCTGGATGATCCTGGTGGAAGGCGGCTACCGCGCCGAATGCAAGCTCGACGACAAGGCCATCGACGGCCTCGCCGCCGCCGTGGAAACCTGGGTGCGCAAGCATGTTTGAGTTCGCCTGGCCCTGGGTCTTTCTGCTCGCCCCGCTGCCCTGGCTGCTGCGCATGCTGCTGCCGCCGGCCGACAGCGGCGAGGCGGCGCTGAAGGTCAGCTTCCTCGCCGAACTCGAAGGCCTGGCCGGCCGCCGCGCCCGCGCGCAACTGCCGGCCTGGCGCCTGCAGGCGCCCTTCGTGCTGCTCTGGTTGCTGTTGCTGCTGGCGGCGGCGCGCCCGCAGTGGGTCGGCGAGCCGCTGCCGATCCCCGCCAGCGGCCGCGACCTGCTGCTGGCGGTGGACGTCTCCGGCTCCATGGACACCGCCGACCTCACCTGGCAGGGCAGCGAGATCAGCCGCCTGAACCTGGTGCAGAAGCTCTTCGGCGACTTCATCGAGGCACGCCGCGGCGACCGTGTCGGCCTCATCCTGTTCGGCAGCAAGGCCTACCTGCAGGCGCCGCTGACCTTCGACCGCCACACCGTGCGCGTCTGGCTGGACGAGGCGCTGATCGGCATCGCCGGCAAGGACACCGCCCTGGGCGACGCCATCGGCCTTGCCGTCAAGCGCCTGCGCCAGCGCCCGGCGCAAAGCCGCGTGCTGGTGCTGATCACCGACGGCGCCAACACCGCCGGCGAGATCCCGCCGCTGACCGCCGCGCGCCTGGCCGCCGAGGAGAGCGTGAAGATCTACACCATCGGCATCGGCGCCGACCCGCAGCCCGGCGGCGTGCTCGGCATGCTCGGCCTCAACCCCGGCCTGGACCTGGACGAAGCCACCCTGAAGGCGATCGCCGGCCTCACCGGCGGCGAATACTTCCGCGCCCGCGACGGCGCCGAGCTGGAGGCCGTCTCCAGCACCCTGGACAGCCTCGAACCGGTGACGCAGAAGCCCACCCAGGCGCGCCCGGCCCTGGCCCTCTACCACTGGCCGCTGGCCGCCGCGCTGCTGCTGAGCCTGCTGCTGGTGGCCGCGGAACTCTGGCCGGCGCAGCACTGGCGCTGGCCGTGGAGGCGCCCATGAGCCTCTGGCCGCACCTGCTCTACCCCGGCTGGCTGCTGCTGTTACCGCTGCTCGCCTGGCTGCTGTGGAAGCTGCTGCACCGCCAGCGCCGCGCCGGGCGCTGGCAACTGCTGCTGCCGGCGGCCTTCCACCCCTGGCTGCTGCAGGGCGGCAGCGGCCGCCCCGACCGCCGCCCCTGGCTGTACCTGGGCCTGGCCTGGCTGCTGGCGGTGCTGGCGCTGCTCGGGCCGAGCTGGGAACGCGTCGAGCAGCCGGCCATGCAGCGCAGCGACCCGCTGGTGGTGATCCTCGAACTGACGCCGCGGATGCTCGCCGGCGACCTGCCGCCCAGCCGCCTGGAACAGGCCCGGCGCAAGCTCCTCGACCTGCTGCGCGCGCGCCCCGACGCGCAGACCGCCATCGTCGTCTACGCCGGCAGCGCCCACACCCTGGTGCCGCTGTCCAACGACCTGTTCACCGCGCGCAACCTGCTCGATGCGCTCAAGCCGTCGATCATGCCCGAGCCGGGGCAGCGCGCCGACCTCGCCGTACAGCAGGCGCGCCGCCTGCTCGACCAGGGTGCCCAGGGCAACGGGCGCCTGCTGCTGCTCACCGGCGGGCTGGAGGAAAGCGAACGGCAGGGCATCCGCCAGGCCCTGCACGGCCACGGCCGGGACTTCGCCATCCTCGCCGTGGGCACTGCCGGCGGCGCGCCCATCCCCCAGGAAGACGGCACCTACCTGAAGGACGACCAGGGCGGCATCCTCCTGCCGCGCCTCGACGAGGCCGGGCTGCGCCAGTTCGCCGCCAGCCTCGACGCCAGCTACCAGCGTCTGGGCGCCAGCGACCGCGACCTCAGGGCCCTCGGCCTGCTGGACGCCAACCGCGGCCTGGAAGCCGCCGGCAACGACGCCGTGCTGCGCCTGCAGCGCTGGGCCGACCAGGGCTACTGGCTGCTCCTGCCGCTGCTCTTGCTGGCCGCCTGCGCCGGCCGCCGCGGCTGGCTGTTCAGCCTGCCATTGTTGCTGCCGCTGTGGCTGGGCGCGCCGCAACCGGCCATGGCCTTCGAGTTCGCCGACCTCTGGCTGCGCCCCGACCAGCAGGGCCAGCGCCTGCTCGCCGAGCAGCGCCCGGCCGACGCCGCCCGGCATTTCGCCGACTTCCGCTGGCGCGGCCTGGCCCTCTACCAGGCCGGCGACTACGACGGCGCGGCCCGCGCCTTCGCCCTGGGCGACAGCGCCGCCGACCACTACAACCGCGGCAACGCCCTGGCCCGCGCCGAGCAGTACGAGGCCGCCATCGACGCCTACGAGCGGGCGCTGGAACTGCAGCCCGGCCTGCAACAGGCCCAGCGCAACAAGGCGCTGCTGGAGGACCTGCTGCGCCAGCGCGAGCAGGACGCCGCCCAGCAGCGCCCCAATGCCTCCCAGGCCAGCCGCAGCGGCGAAACCGAGCCGGCGCCGACGGCAGCGGCCAAGCCTTCGCAGCAGCAGAACCTGGAAGAACGGCCCACCCGCCCCTCCGCGGCCCTGCAGAACCGCCAGCAGGCCAGCGCCGAGCGCCTGCAGGCCGCCGGCCCGGACGACGAGCCGCCCGCCGATTCGACGGAACTCCCCGCCCCCACGGCGGACGAAGGGAAGCTCAGCGACGAAAGCCGCCAGGCCCTGGAACAGTGGCTGCGGCAGATTCCCGACGAACCCTCCGAACTGCTGCGCCGCAAATTCTGGTACCAACAGCAGCAGCGCCAGGAAAACCTGCCATGAAACGGATGATCTGCCTGATCCTGCTCAGCCTGCTCGCATTCCAGGCGCAGGCCAGCTTCACCGCCAGCGTCGACCGCGCGCGCCTGACCGAGGGCGAGAGCCTGGACCTGACGCTGGAGTCCGACGACCCCACCCAGTTCGGCAAGCCGGACCTCACGCCCCTGGGCGACGCCTTCGAAATCCTCGGCACCCGCCAGGTCAACCGCCTGACCACCCTCGACGGCCAGGCCCAAGCCACCACGCGCTGGATCATCACCCTGCGCCCCACCCGCAGCGGCGCCCTGCAGATACCGGCGCTGCGCATGGGCAACGCGCAGACCCAGCCGATCGCCCTGCAGGTGCTCAAGGCCGAGGACGCGGACGAGCAGCAGAAGCTCTCGCCGGTGTTCATCGACGCCAGCCTCGACCACGAGTCGGTCTACGTGCAAGCCCAGGCCATCCTCACCCTGCGCATCTACCACTCGGTGTCGCTGTACGACGACAGCAGCCTCAGCCCGCTGCAGATCGACGACGCCAAGGTCGAGCAGCTCGGCCAGCCGCGCACCTACGAGAAGGAAATCAACGGCGTGCGCCACGGCGTCATCGAGGTGCGCTTCGCGATCTTCCCGCAGCACAGCGGCGAGCTGACCATCCCGGCGCTGAACTTCAGCGCCACCCGGGTGGCGCGCAACAGCCCCGGCGACACCTTCGGCGTGCTGCCCGGCAAGCGCCTGCGGGTGAGCTCGCCGGAGATTCCCCTGGAAGTGAAGCCCAAGCCCGCCGACTACCCGGCCGACGCGCCCTGGCTGCCGGCCCGCGCCGTCGCCCTCAGCGAAAGCTGGGCGCCGCAGCCGGAGCAGGCCAAGGCCGGCGAAGCCCTGACGCGCAACCTGATGCTGCGCGTCGAAGGCCTCTCCAGCGCCCAGCTGCCGCCGTTGCCCCAGGCCCTGCCGGCCGGGCTGCGGCACTACCCCGACCAGCCGCAACTGGCCGAGGAACAGGGCGACCAGGGAGTGATCGGCAGCCGCGAGGAACGCCAGGCCCTGATCCCGGAGCAGGCCGGCCAGTTGAGCCTGCCGGACATCGAGATCACCTGGTGGAACACCCAGGAAGACCGCCTGGAGCACACCACCCTGCCCGGCCGCAGCCTGGACGTCGGTGCCAACCCGCAGCTGGCGGCCCCGCCCCCCGCGCCGCTGGAAGGCGCCGTGAGCAGCGACGGCCAGCGCCTCTGGCCATGGCAGTTGGCGACCCTGCTGCTGGCCCTGACCAGCCTGCTCGGCTTCGGCCTCTGGTGGCGCGCCCGTCGCCAGCCGGCCATCGTCCGCGCCGCGGCCAACGCGCCCAGCGCCCGCACCCTGCTCGACGAACTGCGCCGCTGCTGCCAGGCCAACGACCCCCACGCCACCCGCCAGGCCCTCGACGCCTGGGCGCGCCAGCAGCCGGAAACCCTGGCCGACATGGCGGCGCGCTTCGTGCCGCTGTCCGACGCCATGGACGGCCTCAACGGCGCGCTCTACAGCGACAGCGAGGGTGGCCACAACTGGGAAGGCGAGGACCTCTGGCGGGCGATCCGCACCCTGCCCGCCGCGGAAGGCGGCAGCGCGGCGACGGCCGAGGGCAACAGCCTGCCACCGCTCTACCCGCGCTGAGCCATGCCGGCCAGGCTGAGGAAAACTCCCTGGCAAGAGGCAGCCCCATGGCCGAACGCCCATGGCGGCTCGCCACCCTGCCGCTCTGCGGCCTGCTGGCCCGCGGCGCCCAGGCCGGCCCCGCGGCCCCGCCGCCGCTGGACGGCCCCGGCGGCTCGCGCCTGGCCCACGCCGACCTGCGCTCGCCCGGCGAGCCCATCCGCATCGACGAACCGCCGCGCCGCCGCGTGCGCGGCTGAAGCGCGGCCGGTCCATCCGTAGCGCCCAGCCCGCTCAGGGCTTGCCCACGCCGCGGTCTTCCAACTGGTCGGCCTCGAACAGCGTCTCCAGTTCCTGGCGCGCCTCGCGGGCGGTCTGGATCACCGCCGCGGCGTCGTCGTAGACCTTGTACTGGGCCATCAGCACTTCCTCGTCGTGGCGGCGGAAGCGGCGGATGCGCGCCAGCGCCTGTTCCTCGGAAAGGCCCATCTCCATCAGCACCCGCCGGCTCATCTCCAGGCTGGAGTGGAACAGCTCGCGCACCGGGCTGGCCCCGGCGTCGAGCAGGTGGTAGACGTGCTGGCGGTTGCGCGCCCGGGCGATGATCTTCACGTGCGGGTAGAGCTTGCGCACCAGGCGCGCGGTGTCGATGTTGGTCTGCGGGTCGTCGGTGGCGACGACGAAGAACTCGGCCTTGTCCACCTGGGCCGCGCGGAGGATTTCCGGGCGCAGCGGGTCGCCGTAGAAGATCGGGATGCTGCCATAGCTGCGGCTCAGCTCGATGGTGTCCACCGAGGTGTCCAGGGCGATGAAGGGCACGCGCTGGGCGCGCATGATCCGCGCGACCACCTGGCCCATGCGGCCCATGCCGGCGATCACCACCCGCGGCGCGTCGCCCTCGATGCGCCTGTACTCCTCCGGCGCCTCGCGCACCGGCACGGGCTCGGGTTTCATCAGGCGCGCGGCCAGCAGCACCAGCAGCGGCGTCACCGCCATCGACAGGGTGATGCACAGCACCAGCAGGCTGTGCAGGTTGGCGTCCAGCAGCCCTTCGGCGCGGGCCAGCTTGAACACCACGAAAGCGAATTCGCCGCCGGCCGCCAGGACGATGCCCAGGCGCAGCGCAGAATGGCCGTCGAGGCCGCCGGTGAGGCGCCCGAGCAGGTACAGCAGCGGCAGCTTCAGGCCGATCAGCAGCAGCGTCAGGCCCAGCACCAGCAGCGGCGAATGCAGCAGCAGGCCGAGGTCGGCGCTCATCCCCACGCTGATGAAGAACAGCCCCAGCAGCAGGCCCTTGAACGGCTCGATCTGCGATTCCAGCTCGTGGCGGTACTCCGAGTCGGCCAGCAGCAGGCCGGCGAGGAAGGCGCCCAGGCCCATGGACACCCCGGCCAGCTCCATCAGCCAGGCGGTGCCGACGACCACCAGCAGCGCGGTGGCGGTGGACAGGTCGGCCATGCCGGTGCGCGCCACCGTGCGGAACACCGGGCGCAGCAGGTAGCGCCCGCCGACCACCACCACGGCGATGCTCCCCACCACTTCGAGGAAGTGGCGCCAGTCGCCGCCCGGCGCGGCCTCGTCGGCCCGCGCGCCGAGCAGCGACACCGCGGCGATCAGCGGGATGGCGGCGATGTCCTGGAACAGCAGGATGGCGAAGGCCAGGCGGCCGTGGGGGCTGGCCAGCTCCTTGCGCTCGGCGAGGATCTGCAGGCCGAAGGCGGTGGACGACAGCGCCAGGCCGCCGCCGAGCACCACCGAGGTGTTCAGCGGCAGCTCGAAGGCCAGGTGCGCCAGCACGCCGATCACCAGCGCGGTGAGCAGCACCTGGGCCAGGCCGATGCCGAACACCGCCTTGCGCATCACCCACAGGCGCTTGGGCGACAGTTCCAGGCCGATGATGAACAGCAGCAGCACCACGCCCAGCTCGGACAGGCTGGAAACGCTTTCCGGGTCGTCGATCAGGCGCAGCACCGAAGGCCCGATCAGCACCCCGGCCAGCAGGTAGCCGAGCACCGCGCCCAGTTGCAGGCGCTTGGCCAGCGGCACCATGAAGACGGTGGCGATGAGGAAGACCACCGTCGATTGCAGATAGTTGGAACCATGCTCCATGCCGGAACGCTCCTTGGCAGGATGGGGCCCGGCGCGCGGCCGGGCGGGTGGAACGGAAAGGGTGTCGATCAGACCGGCGGCAGGCCCTGGTCGATCAGGTGGCGCTGGAACTGCCCGGCGAGCGCTTCGACCTGCTGCCAGGGCTGCGCGTGCCGTTCGTCCAGCGCGACGTGACTGGTGCCACGGATGTCGGCCGGCAATTCGACGGCGCGGTAGAAGGCGTTGACCACCTCGGCCATGGCCTCGCGCTGGTTCTCCATGAGGATGGCGCCGTGGGCCAGCACCACGTAGCGCCCGTCGCTCTGCCGGCGGCGCCAGCGCTGGGCGGTGCCGACCAGCTTGCGGCCGCCGATGTTGACGTTGTAGCGGCCGTCGCAGAAGGCGCCGTCGACCTCGCCCACGCCGGCGTCCAGGCCCATGGCCGCGAGCCAGTCGCAGAGTGGCTGGCACAGGCGCAGGTAGGCGGTGTCGATGCGCGTCTGCTCGTTGTCGCCATCGGGCACCGCGTAGCACAGGGCGACGTTGAGCACCGCCGGCGACTGCGGCACCGGCTCGCCGCCGGTGTCGCGCAGGGCGATCGGCCAGCCGAGTTCGGCGCAGCGCGCCTCGGCCTCGGCGAAACCGGCCAGGCGGCTGAGCCGGCGCGGCATCACCAGCGCCTGCTGCAGCGGGCGCCAGAACAGCAGGCGGCTGTCGGCCTGGCCGCTGAACACCTGGTCCAGGGCGGCGCGTTCGGCATCCAGGCCGTCCTGTGCGGAAAACCGCAGTACCCGTTCGCCCATGTCCTACTCCTTTCGCCGTGCTGCCTGACAGGTAGCGGACTATGCCCAGCCGCCAGGCCAGGCTGCAAGCGAAAAGCCGCGTTCCCCCGGCAGGCGGCGGGACAGCCTGGCGGCATATGGCTATGCTCATAGCCGGATGCCATCGCGCACAGGACGAGCCCCGTGTCCCAGCCGTTCCCGCAACGCCTTCGCCAGCAATTCCGGCTCGCCCGCTCCCTGGCGCGGCCGGTGGCCACGGAGAACCTCAGGCGCCTGGCCTGGCTGGCGCTGCTGGCCGTGCCCTTCGGCCTGGTGCACATCCTGGTGTTCTGGCTCAACCTGCAGGGCAGCCTCCCGGAATTCGACGGCTGGCGCCAGCACATCATCCTCACCCACGCGGTGGTCGCCGCGCTGCTGCTCGGCCTCGGCCTGCTCGCCTGGCAGGCCCGCCAGCGCCCGCAGGCGCCGCCGCCGTGGTACTGCGAGCTGCTGGCGCTGCTGGGCGCCGGCGTGCTGCTGGGCTTCGGCCTGGTCATCACCTGCTTCGACCAGGAGGTGACCAGCAGCATCACGCCCTTCCTCATGGGCGCGGTGGCCACGGCGCTGATCCTGCTGCTGCGCCCGGTGTTCGCCACGCTGCTCTACGTCGTGCTGTTCATCGCCTTCGAACTGGCCATGGAAATGGCCCAGCCGGACCCGCAGCTGCGCCTGTCCAACCAGATGGGCGGCCTGACCATCTGCGGCATCGGCCTGCTGCTGTCGCAGATCCTCTGGTTCGGCCACCTGCGCAACCTGCGCCAGCGCCAGCACCTGCGCCGGCAGCGCAAGGAGCTGGAAGAGAAGAACCTGCAGCTGGAATACCTGGCCGGCCACGACCCGCTGACCGGGCTGTTCAACCGCCGCCAGTTCGACCAGTTGGTGAAGCAGGAACTGGCGCGCTGCGACCGCCAGCCGATGCCGGTGAGCCTGCTGATGATCGACCTGGACCACTTCAAGTTCATCAACGACCGCTACGGCCACCCGCTGGGCGACGAGGTGATCCGCCACACCGCCACCCTGCTGCGCAAGCACACCCGCAGCAGCGACAGCGTGGCGCGCCTGGGCGGCGAGGAGTTCCTCCTGCTGCTGCCGGACACCGCCGCGCCCCAGGCCCGGGTGATCGCCGAGAAGCTGCGCAAGCTGCTGGAAGACACCCCGCTGCCGATGAAGGACGGCCTGCTCTACCTCACCGCCAGCTTCGGCATCGCCGGCCTGGCCAGCGGCGTGTCGAGCACCTACGAAAGGCTCTACAGCACGGCCGACCAGGCCCTGTACCGGGCCAAGGCCAGCGGGCGCAACCGCGTGGAAGTGATGGATGCCGCGCCCCATGGGACCTTGGAGTGAGCTTTTGTGTAGGAGAGAGCTTGCTCGCGAACAGCGTTTCCCGGTGGCTGCGGTGTTTGGGGTTGACTCCGCCCCCTCACCCCAGCCCTCTCCCAGAGGGAGAGGGGGCCGTTCGGAGCGGGCGGTAAATCCGGAGTCATCCTGAAGCTCCCATCTATTCCCGCCATTCCCACGTCCGCGGTTATGCGCCCTACGGGCTGGCAGTCCCAAAGCAAGATGTGGCACGGCTCTTCGTAGGAGCGAGCTTGCTCGCGAACAGCGTTTCCAGGTGGCTGCAGTGTTTGGGTTGACGCCGTTCCCTCTCCCCAACCCTCTCCCTGAAGGGAGAGGGGGCCGTTCGGAGCAAGCGGTAAATTCGGAGTCATCCTGACACTCCCATCTACTTCCGCCATTCCCGCGTCCGCGGTTATGCGCCCTACGGGCTGGCAGTCCCAAAGCAAGAACTGGCACGGCTCTTCGTAGGAGCGAGCTTGCTCGCGAACAGCGTTTCCCGATGGCTGCGGTGTTTTGGGTTGACGCCGTTCCCTCTCCCCAGCCCTCTCCCAGAGGGAGAGGGGGCCGTTCGGAGCGGGCGGTAAATCCAGCGTCATCCTGATACACCTAAGCCCGTATGGCGGATAACCGTGAACGGTTCCAGGGAGGCCGTGGTGATGGGTATCGCTTCGCTCAACACCATCCTACGACGATGTGCCTACCTGCCATGTAGGAGCGGACTCCGTCCGCGATTGGATTCGCCGGCCTCGGCGGCGGGTAGCCGCGTAGGAGTTTCAGGATGACTCCGAATTCGCCGCTCGCTCCGAACGGCCCCCTCTCCCTCTGGGAGAGGGCTGGGGTGAGGGGGCGGAGTCAACCCAAACACCGCAGCTACCGGGAAGCACCATTCGCGAGCAAGCTCGCTCCTACGAAAATCCCCGGCCTCAGGGCTGTGCGTAGCGGCGGCTCAACCCCGGCGGCACGCCGTTGGCATCGGTGGCAGTCCAGGGGCCCTGCGGGCTTACGCCCCAGTACCAGGCGCCGTCCCAGTGGTAGTAGGTGCGCTGGCGGTAGTACAGGTCCTTCTGCCCCTGGATCACGTAGACGCCCAGGTTCGGGTCCCAGCGGCCCTTGCCGCCCGGCGGCGGGGCGAACTGGGTGTGGGTGCTGCGGGGCTTGTTCGAGGGGTTCTGCGGGTTCGGCGTGATGGCCGTGCGCGGCGCCGGCTTGTTCGACGGCAGGGCCGCCGGCGGCTGGCCGCTGGCGCCGGGTTGCGGGACCGGCGCCGGGGCTTGCGTGTGGGGCTGCTGGCCGGCGCAACCGGCCAGGGCGAGCAGGGCCGCGAGGGCGAGGATTCGGCCTTTCACGGGCGCACCTCCAGGAAGGGTTCGATCAATGCTGGTCCGGGCTGTCGATGGTCACCGCCTGATCGCCCGCGCCGGCAGTAGACAACGGCTGGCTGCGTCCGATCCATTCGCCGCTGATGGCATTGCCGGCGCGCGACACCCGCGCCACCAGCTCCACCTGCGGGAAGGCCGATAGCTTGAGTTGCGGCATCATGGCGTCGGCATCGCTGAGCGACACCTCGTCCGGCAGGTCGGCCACCTTCAGGCGCTTGACCGCCAGCGGCATCGGCGGGCCGTTCACCGCGCGGGCGAAGACGAACACGCTGTCGTCCGGCTTGACCTGGCCCTTCACCGCGTCGCTGAGGTCCACCCGCACCTTCAGCGTCACGCCGGCAGTGGCTGCCGCAGCCGGCGCTTCCGGCAGCTTCTCGCCACGCTCGGCCAGGTGCTGGCGGGCGCGCTCGATGCCGCTCTGGATGGCCGCGCGCGACGGATCGTCGGCCGGCAGTGCGGCGACCAGGCGTTGCCAGTAGTCCACGGCGTCGGCGTAGCGCTGGTCTTCGAAGGCGGCGATGCCCATCAGGCCGAGGGTGGTGACTTCCTCCGGGTTCTGCTTGAGCGCCTCGTCGGCCAGGGCCTGGGCGGCGCCGGCCATCTTCTTGCCGTTGGCGAAGTACAGCGCCTGGGCCCACTGGCCGAGCACCTCGGACTGGCGCCCGGAGAGGTTGGCGGCGCGCTCGAAGGCCTTGGCGGCATCCTCGAAGCGCTCCTGGGTCATGTAGGTGCGGCCGAGGAAGTACCAGCCCTCGGCGGAATCCGGCTGGGCCTGCACGGCCTTCTCCAGGCGCTCGGTCATCTCCGCCATAGAGTGCGGCGGCTCGGCTAACTCGCGGGACAGCGCCAGCTTCTCGCTGGCGCCCCAGTGCAGGTACAGGCCCAGGCCCAGCAACGGCAGCAGCACGGCCGCCAGCAGCGGCGCGGCGCGGCCCAGGCGCGAGCGGCGCTCGCCCTCGCCTTCGGTGTCGGCCAGCAGTTCGCGGGCGGCCTCGGCGCGCCCGGCCTGCAGCTGGGCGTCGTCCAGGGTGCCGGCGGCGTGCTGGGCGTCCAGTTCGGCGAGGCGCTCCTGGTACAGGGCGACGTTGAGGGCGGTGCGGTCTTCCTCGGCCTGGGCGCGGCGGCCACGCAGCAGCGGAATCAGTAGGAAAGCCATGGCCACCAGCGCAAGCAGGCCGGCGGCGAGCCAGAAATCGATCATTTGTCTTGGTTATCCAGCAATTGATTCAGGCGGGCCTGTTCCTCGGCGGACAGGCTGGCGGACGGACCGGCGGCGCTGCGGCGGCGGCGCGCCACCAGCACGCCCACCACCAGCACACCCAGGCCCAGCAGGGCCACCGGGCCGAACCAGAGCAGCCAGGTGCGGGCGTTGACCGGCGGCTTGTAGCGCACGAAGTCGCCGTAGCGGTCGACCATGTAGTCGACGATCTGCTCGTCGCTCTTGCCCTGCTGCAGCTGCTCGTAGATCTGCTTGCGCAGGTCGGCGGCGATGGGCGCGTTGGAGTCGGCGATGTCCTGGTTCTGGCACTTCGGGCAGCGCAGCTCGGTGGTCAGGCTGCGGAAGCGCTGGCGCTCGGCCTCGTTGGGGAATTCGTAGGTGTCGATGGCGGCGTGGGCCACGCCGGCGAGGGTCAGGCCCAGCAGGGCCGCGGCGAGGAATCGCTTCATTTGCCCCCCGCCTCGTCCACCAGTCGCTGGTAGATCGGCGCCAGTTGCTCGCGCCAGACCTTCTCGTCGACGGCGCCGACCAGCTTGTGGCGGATGATGCCGTCCTTGTCGATCACGTAGGTCTCCGGCGCGCCGTACACGCCCAGGTCCAGGCCCAGGGTGCCCTGGGCGTCGGCGATGTTCAGCACGTAGGGGTCGTGCAGGTCCTGCAGCCACTTCTGCGCGGCGGCGTTGTCGTCCTTGTAGTTGATGCCGACGATCACCACGCCCTGCTCGGCCAGCTTGGCCAGCACCGGGTGCTCGAAGCGGCAGGTCGGGCACCAGGTGCCCCAGACGTTGACCAGCGCCGGGCGGCCCTTGAGGTCGGCCTGGGTGTAGGTCTTGCCCGGCTCCAGCACGCCGGGCAGGGCGAAGGCCGGGAACGGCTTGTCGATCAGCGCCGAGGGCAGCTCGCTGGGGTCGAGCCACAGGCCGCGGAACAGGAATACCGCGACGACCAGGAAGATCGCCAGCGGCAACAGCAGGATCGCACGCTTCACACTCAGGCTCCCTGTCCGGCGGCGAGGCCCAGCGCCTCGCGCACCTTGGTTTTCACTTTCAGCCGGTAGCGCCGGTCGCAGGCCGCCAGCACGCCGCCCAGGGCGGTGAGCAGGCCGCCCAGCCAGATGAAGCGGACGAACGGCTTGATGTGCAGGCGCACGGCCCAGGCGCCGTTATCCAGCGGCTCGCCCAGGGCGACGTAGAGGTCGCGGGTCAGGCTGCCGTGGATGCCGGCCTCGGTCATCATCGAGCGCTGCACGCTGTACAGGCGCTTCTCCGGGTGCAGCACGGCCACTTCGCTACCCTTGCGGGTGACGCGGATGGTGCCCTTGTCGGAGGTGAAGTTGGGGCCTTCGAAGTGCCTGGTGCCTTCGAAGGCGAACTGGTAGCCGCCCAGCTCCACGCTCTCGCCCGGGGCCATGCGCAGGTCGCGCTGGGCGCTGAACTGGCTGGTGAGGACGATGCCGATGGCGCACACGGCGATGCCCAGGTGCGCCACCTGCATGCCCCAGTAGCTGCGGTTGAGGCTCGCGGCGCCGGCCACCAGGCCCTTGTGGCGGACCTTGTCGAGGAAGTCGCGCACCCCGCCGAGGATCACCCAGAAGGCCAGCAGGAACACCGCCAGCACCGGCCAGTGCAGGTCGCCGTAGAGGAAGGTGGCGACGCCGCCGAGCACCACGGCGCCGATCAGCACCGGCGTCAGCATGCGCAGCAGCCACTGCGTCGGGGTGTCTTTCCAGCGCACCAGCACGCCCACGGTCAGGGCCAGCATCATCCCCGTCATCAGCGGCACGAATAGCGCGTTGAAGTACGGCGGGCCGACCGACAGCTTGGCGCCGCTGATAGCGTCGAGCACCAGCGGGTAGAGGGTGCCGAGCAGGATCATCGCGGCGGTCACCACCAGCACCACGTTGTTCAGCAGCAGCAGGGTCTCGCGCGACCACAGGGCGAAGCCGACCTGGCTCTTGACCACCGGCGCGCGCAGGGCGAACAGCGTCAGCGAGCCGCCGACCACCACCAGCAGGAAGGCCAGGATGAACACCCCGCGCTCCGGGTCGGAGGCGAAGGCGTGCACCGAGGTCAGCACCCCGGAGCGGACCAGGAAGGTGCCCAGCAGGCTGAGGGAGAAGGCGGCGATGGCCAGCAGCACCGTCCAGCTCTTGAACACCCCGCGCTTCTCGGTCACCGCCAGCGAGTGGATCAGCGCGGTGCCCACCAGCCAGGGCATGAAGGAGGCGTTCTCCACCGGGTCCCAGAACCACCAGCCGCCCCAGCCCAGCTCGTAGTAGGCCCACCAGGAGCCGAGCACGATGCCGATGCCGAGGAAGGTCCAGGCCACCAGGGTCCAGGGCCGCGACCAGCGCGCCCAGGCCGCGTCGAGGCGGCCGCCGAGCAGCGCGGCGATGGCGAAGGCGAAGGCCACCGAGAAGCCGACGTAGCCCATGTAGAGCATCGGCGGGTGGATGATCAGGCCCGGGTCCTGCAGCAGCGGGTTGAGGTCGTTGCCGTCGGCCGGCACCTGCGGCAGCAGGCGGCTGAAGGGGTTGGAGGTGATGATCAGGAACAGCAGGAAGCCGGTGCTGATCATCCCCATCACCGCCAGCACCCGCGCCAGCATCGGCTCGGGCAGCTCGCGGGAGAAGATCGACACGGCGAAGGTCCAGCCGCCGAGGATCAGCGCCCAGAGCAGCAGCGAGCCCTCGTGGGCGCCCCACACGGCGCTGAACTTGTAGTACCAGGGCAGCGCGCTGTTGGAGTTGCTGGCCACGTAGGCCACGGAGAAGTCGTCATGCAGGAAGGCCCAGGCCAGGCAGGCGAAGGCGAACGCCAGGAAGGCGAACTGCCCCCAGGCCGCCGGGCGCGCCAGGCTCATCCACTGGCGGTCGCCGCGCCAGGCGCCGACCAGCGGGAAGAAGGACATCACCAGCGCCATGCACAGCGCCAGGATCAGAGACAGGTGGCCGAGTTCCGGGATCATCGTCAGTTGCTCCCCTGGGCCGCGGCGCCGGGCTGGCCGCCCTGCTGGTATTCACCGAGCTTGCCGCTGTCCTTCAGCGCCTTGGTGACTTCCGGCGGCATGTATTTCTCGTCGTGCTTGGCCAGCACCTCGTCGGCGGTCAGCACGCCGCTCTCGTCGAGCTTGCCGAGGGCGACGATGCCCTGCCCTTCGCGGAACAGGTCCGGGAGGATGCCGCGATACTTCACCGTGACTTCCTTGGCGAAGTCGGTGACCACGAATTCCACGTCCAGGGAGTCGGCCGAGCGTTTCAGCGAGCCCTTCTCGACCATGCCGCCGGCGCGGATGCGCGTGTCGTGCGGCGCTTCGCCGTTGGCGATCTGCGTCGGCGTGTAGAACAGGTTGATGTTCTGCTGCAGCGCGGACAGCGCCAGGGCCACGGCAACGCCGACACCGGCGACGATGGCGAGGACGATGTACAGACGCTTCTTGCGGACCGGATTCACTTGCTGGCCTCCCGGCGCAGACGGCGCGCCTCTTCTTGCAGGTAACGCTTGCGCGCCAGGATGGGCGCGGCCACGTTGATCGCCAGCACCACCAGGCTGATGGCGTAGGCCGACCACACGTAGGGGCCGTGGTGGCCCATGGCGAGGAATTCGCCGAAGGAATGGAAACTCATAGCGCGCGCTCCACCTCAGCCTTGACCCAGGACGCGCGGGCTTCGCGCTTGAGCACTTCCAGGCGCATGCGCATCAGCAGCACGGCGGCGAAGAAGCAGTAGAAGCCGAGCACCATCAGCAGCAGCGGAATCCACATCTCCGGCGGCATCGGCGGCTTCTCGGTGAGGGTGAAGGTGGCCGGCTGGTGCAGGGTGTTCCACCACTCCACGGAGAACTTGATGATCGGGATGTTGACCACCCCGACGATGGCCAGCACCGCGCTGGCCTTGGCCGCGCTGTCGCGGTTGCCGATGGCCTGGCCGAGGGCGATGACGCCGAAATAGAGGAACAGCAGGATCAGCATCGAGGTCAGGCGCGCGTCCCACACCCACCAGGCGCCCCAGGTCGGCTTGCCCCAGATGGCTCCGGTGACCAGGGCGACGAAGGTCATCCAGGCGCCGATGGGCGCGGCGCACTGCACGGCGACGTCGGCGATCTTCATCTTCCAGATCAGGCCGATGGCGCCGGCCACCGCCAGCATCACGTAGCAGGACTGCGCCAGGAAGGCCGCCGGCACATGGATGTAGATGATGCGGAAGCTGTCGCCCTGCTGGTAGTCCGGCGGCGCGAAGGCCAGGCCCCAGACGAGGCCGACGGCCATCAGCAACGCGGCGGCGACGGCGAACCAGGGCAGCCAGCGTCCGCTGATCTCGTAGAACCACTTGGGCGACCCAAGCTTGTGAAACCAAGTCCAGTTCATCATCAGGCTCTGTGTGTCAGGGCACTTTTTTCTAGTGCCGGCGCCGCTCCAGCGGCACCGGCAGGCGTCATTCGCCCACGCTGATCTTCAGGCCGGCAGCGATGGCGAAGGGCGTCAGCGTCAATGCTAACGCCGTCAGGCTGGCCAACCAGAGCAGGTGCCCGGCGGTCGGCAGCCCCTGCAGCGAGGCCTGGAGGGCACCGCTGCCGAGAATCAGTACGGGGATGTACAGCGGCAGGATCAGCAGCGCCAGCAGCAGCCCTCCGCGCTTGAGCCCCACGGTCAGCGCCGCGCCGACCGCGCCGAGCAGGCTCAGCACCGGGGTGCCGAGCAACAGCGACAGCAGCAGCACCGGCAGGCAGCGTACCGGCAAACCCAGCATCAGGGCCAGCAGCGGCGACAGCAGGACCAGGGCCAGCCCCGAAACCAGCCAGTGTGCCAGCACCTTGGCCAGGACCAGAAGAGGCAGGGGGTGCGACGAAAGGACCCACTGTTCCAGGGAGCCGTCCTCGAAATCGCTGCGGAACAGGCCGTCCAGCGACAGCAGCACCGCCAGCAGCGCCGCCACCCACACCAGGCCGGGCGAGAGGTCCTGCAGCATCCGGGTTTCCGGGCCGACGGCCAGGGGGAACAGGGCGATGACGATGGCGAAGAACACCAGCGGGTTGGCCAGCTCCGCCGGGCGGCGGAACTGCAGGCGCGCCTCGCGGGCCAGGAGCAGGCCGAAGACGTTGCTCATGCGCCCTCCCCGGCCGTTTCGCGGGCGTGCTGGCCGAGGTCCAGGTCGCGATAGCCGCTGGGCATGCGGCTCAGCGTGTGGTGAGTGGTGAGCACCACCAGCCCGCCGTCCTCGCAGTGCCGCGCCAGGTGCTCTTCGAGCTGGGCGACGCCCTGCTTGTCGAGGGCGGTGAAGGGTTCGTCGAGGATCCACAGCGGCGGCGCGTCCAGGTACAGGCGCGCCAGGGCGACGCGGCGCTGCTGGCCGGCGGACAGGGTGTGGCAGGGCACGTCCTCGAAACCGCGCAGGCCGACCGCCTCCAGGGCGCGCCAAATCGCCGTCTTGTCCGCCGGCTGGTGCAGGGCGCAGAGCCAGGCGAGGTTCTCCTCGGCGCTGAGCAGGCCCTTGATGCCGGCGGCGTGGCCGATCCACAGCAGGTTGCGCGCCAGTTCGCCGCGCTGTTCCTCCAGCGGCCGGCCGTTCAGGCGCACCTGCCCGGCGGTGGGCTGCATCAGCCCGCAGAGCAGGCGCAGCAGGCTGGTCTTGCCGCTGCCGTTGGGGCCGACCACCTGCAGCATCTCGCCGGCGGCCAGGCGCAGGTCCAGGCGCTCGAAGAGCATGCGCCAGTCCCGCTCGCAGGCGAGCGCCACGGTTTCGAGAAGCGGGCTGGTCAAGGCATCGGCACCCATCGGGAAAATCGAAATCAGGCTAAAGTCGGTGCAGCGCAGGCCGCTATAGTGGCCACGGGCGGCGCATTATACACGCCTGTTTCCGGCCCCGGCGCCGGCAATTTCGACAGCTTGTTAAGGCTTTTCAGGCATTCGCCGCCCCCGCGACGATGCGCCGCAAGCCCTGAAGGACGCAGATGCCGAGCGAGATTGGCGCTTCCCGCCCGCTCCCCATGGCCACGGCCAGCCGCTCCGTGCAGAACGCCGCGCAGCTGTCGCTCACGCTCGCCCGCAGCCTGGGCGACCTGCTGCCGCCCGGGCAGAGCGCCCAGGCCGAGGTGCTGGGCGTGAAGCAGGCGGCCTACAACTTCCAGCTGCTGCTGCGCCTGACCCTGGCTGGCGGCCAGCAGACGCTGGTCACCGCCGAGAGCCCGCAGGCCCTGCCCCAGGGCAGCACCCTGAACATCTCCGCCCTGAGCGCCACCAGCCTGGCCGCCACCCTGCTCTCCAGCGCCCAGCAGGCGCTGGGCGACCTGCCGCCGCTGGACAGCCTCGACCTGGAACAACTGCCGGTGGGCAGCCTGCTGCAGGGCAAGGTACTGTCCAGCACGCCCCAGGGCGGCACCCCGGCGCAGCCGGCCAGCTACCGGGTGCTGCTCAGCCTGCTCGGCGGCCCCCTGGCCGGCCGCCTGCTGGACATCGACTCGGCGCGCCCGCTGAAGGCCGGCAGCCTGCTCAGCGCCCAGGTCCAGGACAGCCGCGCCCTGCTCTTCCTGCCCCTGGCCGGGCGCCTCGACCGCCTCGAACTGACCAGCCAGCTGGGCACCCAGCAGGCCCGCCAGGCCTCGACCGAGGGCCTGCTCGACAACTTGCTGGCGCTGAAGGCCGGCAACCAGTTGCCCGAGACCCTGCGCGGCGCCGTCGAGCGCCTGCTCGCCGGCCTGCCCGACGTGCGCCAGTTGAGCGACGCCAAGGGCCTGGCCCAGGCCCTGCAACAGAGCGGCGGCTTCCTCGAGGCGCGCCTGCTGCAGGGACTGGCGCCGCTGCCGGGCGACTTCAAGGCCAACCTGCTGCGCCTGCTCGGCCAACTGCTGCCCGCCGAACAGGGCAACGCCACGCCGGGCCTGCTGGCGAACCTCGCCAACAACGCCGCCGCCAACCTGGCCAGCAGCCTGCCGGCGTTCGTGCGCAATGCCCTGGGCGCGCTCAACCAGAACGGCAGCCCGCGCCTGCAGCAGGCGGATTTCCCTCTGCCCTCGCGCATGCTGCAGAAGCTGGAAGACGAAGACGACCTGGAGTCGCTGCTGAAACTGGCCGCGGCCGCCGTGGCGCGGCTGCAGACGCACCAGCTGAGCAGCCTGGTGCAGAGCGAGCCGCTGCGTGGCGGCGGCCAACTGCACACCTGGCAGATGGAGGTGCCCATGCGCACCGAGGATTCGCTGGTACCGCTGCAGGTGCGCATCCAGCACGAGGACCGGCGCGAATCCAACGACCCGGAACAGCCGCGGGAAAGCCTGTGGCGCATCGACCTGGCCTTCGACCTCGACCCGCTGGGGCCGCTGCAGGTCCAGGCCACCCTGGCGCCGCTGGGCCTGAGCAGCCAGTTCTGGGCCGAACGCGAAAGCACCGCGAGCCTGATGGAAAGCGAACTCGGCTACCTGCGCCAGCGCCTGCAGGACGCCGGCTTCACCGTGCGCGAACTGTGCTGCAACAAAGGCCGCGCGCCACAAGGCGCACGCACCGCGCTGGAACAACGCTGGGTGGACGAAAAGGCATGAAGAAACAGACTGCGCCGCGCCAGGCCATCGCCCTCAACTACGACGGGCAGAACACCCCGACGCTGAGCGCCAAGGGCGACGCCGAATTGGCCGAAGCCATCCTCGCCATCGCCCGCGAACACGAGGTGCCGATCTACGAGAACGGAGAACTGGTGCGCCTGCTGGCCCGCCTGGAACTGGGCGACGCCATCCCCGAGCCGCTGTACCGCACCCTGGCGGAGATCATCGCCTTCGCCTGGTACCTCAAGGGCAAGAGCCCGCCGCCGCGAGCGCCGCAGGACGCCGCGAAGGCCTTGATGTTGCGGCCCTAGAGAAACAACGAAGGCACTTCGGGGTGAAGTGCCTTCGCTATCGATGGCATGGCTTGGCGAACGCCAGCCCTATCCGCGCGCCGGCCACTCCGGCATGCCGTGGACCGGCTTCAGCGACGGGGCTTCGCTGGGAACCAGCGGATGGGCACCCGGGAAGCTTCCCTGGTCGGCTTCGGAATAGTCGACGAGGCTGGCGACCACCGCGCGCAGCTGGCCGAGGCTGAAGGGCCGTTCCAGCACCTGCAGCAGCGGCACGTGCTGGTTCCAGGCCCAGTCCAGCAGTTCGCGGCGCTGCGTGTCGCTGAAGCTGCCGACCAGCAGGAACTGCTGGATCTGCGGGTTGCGGCTCAGGTGCAGCAGGGTCGCGAGGTCGTCCTCGCAAAGGCTGAACTTGTCATAGATGAACAGGTTGTAGTGCTGCCCGCCGGACAGCGCCTGGTCCACCTCGGCCAGGCTCACGCACAGGCTCAGGTGGAAGACTTCCAGGCGGTTCAGCAGGATGCCGTACTGCTGCAGACAGCCGGGATGCGGGCAGAACACCAGGGTGCGGCGCGACAGCGGCAACATGGCGATTTCCTCGAAGATGGCGACAGCAGCCACTGTAAAGACAGCTTCTGAGGAAAGAGATCGGACAAATCCGAAAAGCACCTAAGGGTATACCGAGCGGCCGCCCGGCATCATTCCTCGGGCTTGTGGCCGCTGTGCAGGCGGGTGATCAGCTCCGCCTCGGCCTGGGACAGCCCGCAGGCCTGGGCCAGGTCGGCGGCCGAGGCGCCCATCCCGGCCAGGCGCGCGGCCTGGCTGAAGGACAGGCTGGTGGGGTCGCGCTGCTCCAGGCGCGCCAGGCGCTCGGGCAGGTTGGCCAGTTGCTTGCGCAGCTCGCCCAGCTCCTCGCCCATGCGCACGTTGACGCGCTGGTAGGCCTCGCTGCGCTTGGCCAGCTCCTTCAGGCGCTGTTCCAGGGCGGCCTGGCGCGTGGCCTGCTCGGCCAGTTGCGCGGCCTGGCGGCGCTGCCCCTGCAGCAGCCAGGCGCAGAAGCCGCCCAGCCCAAGGCAGGCGACGGCGAGCAGGATGACGAGCTCGAGCACCTCAGATGCTCTCCAGCTCCGACCACTCTTCCTCGGTCATCATCTTGTCCAGCTCGACCAGGATCAGCAGCTCGCCGTTCTTGTTGCACACGCCCTGGATGAACTTGGCCGACTCGTCGTTGCCGACGTTGGGCGCGGTCTCGATCTCCGACTGGCGCAGGTAGACCACCTCGGCGACGCTGTCGACCAGGATGCCCACCACCTGCTTGTCCGCCTCGATGATGACGATGCGGGTGTTGTCCGAGACCGGCGCCGGGGCCAGGCCGAAGCGCTGGCGGGTGTCGATGACGGTGACCACGTTGCCGCGCAGGTTGATGATCCCCAGCACGTAGCTGGGCGCGCCCGGCACCGGGGCGATCTCGGTGTAGCGCAGCACTTCCTGGACCTGCATCACGTTGATGCCATAGGTCTCGTTGTCCAGACGGAAGGTGACCCACTGCAGGATCGGATCCTCGGCACCTTGCGCAGACGTCTTGTTCATATCCCTAGCCTCTCGTGTTCGGCCACGCTTGAAGGGTAGCGCGGCGGTTGTCGTTCAATTGCGTTGCCGGCCCGTCAGTGACGGGCCTGGCTGCGGAGCGCGCCGCTGTCGATCAGCCCGGCCAGGGCCGAAACGTCGAGCAGCGCGCACATCTGTTCGATCACCGTGCCGGCCAGCCACGGGCGTTGCTGGCGCTGGCTGCGCCATTTCACCTCGGACGGGTCCAGGCGCACCGAGCGGCTGACCTGGTGCACCGCCAGGCCCCATTCGTAGCCCTGCACGGAGATCACGTACTGCAGGCCCTCGCGGTAGTCGTCGCGGTAGCGCTCGGGCATCACCCAGCGCGCGGTGTCCAGCACCTTCAGGTTGCCCGACTGGCTGGGCAGGATGCCGAGGAACCAGTCCGGCTGGCCGAACAGCGGCGTCAGTTCCTTGCCGGCCAGCGGGTAGATCGAGCCCAGGCACACCAGCGGCACCGCCAGGGTCAGCCCGGCGACGTCGAACAGCAGGCACTCGAAGGGCTCGGCGGCCCACTCCGGGCGGCCGTCGTCGAGCAGCGCCAGCGGCGCCGGGGGCATCTGCGCGCTGCCCGGGCGGTGCAGGTCGATCACCTCGTCGGCCGCTTCCACCGGCAGCGCGGATTCGATCACCGGCTCGACGGGCAGCGGAACCTCGGCCAGCGGCAGCGGAACAGCGGCACGGGTGACCCGGTGGGCATCGCGCACCTGCTCCTCGAGCACCGCGGCCTCGAACTCGTCGAGGCTGACGCTGCTGACGGGCTCGGGCTCGGCAACCGGCGCGGGTGCCGGCACGGCGGCCAGGACCGGGGCGGCCGGCGCGGGGGCCGGCGCCTCGACCTCGAAATCGTCGAATGTGGCCTCCTGCAGCAGCGCGTCCAGGTAGGACTGCAGCGCGAGCTGGGGGCGTGTGGCGGTAGCGGAACGGCTCATGCAGAAAATCCGCGCAAAGGGTTCACCCAGTCTATCGGCTGGACCGGGCCCGGACTTGAAGGCAGCCGTCGGAAAAACATCGCTCAGGCCACCTGGCTCGCCGGCACCTGGCCGAGCAGGTGCTTGAGCAGCGCGCGGTAGGCGATCACCCCGCGGCTGTTGGCGTCGTGGCGCGACGGCACCACGCCGTGGCGGCTGGCGTCGCGCAGGCGGGTGTCGATCGGGATGAACGCCGGCCAGAGGGTCTCCGGGTAGGTGTCGCGCAGCATGCGCAGGGCGCCGATGGAGGCCTGGGTGCGGCGGTCGAACAGCGTCGGCACTATGCTGAAGGGCAGCGCCTGGCGCCGCGAGCGGTTGACCATGTTGAGGGTGTTGACCATGCGCTCCAGGCCCTTCAGGGCGAGGAACTCGGTCTGCACCGGGATCACCAGGTGCTGGCTGGCGGCCATGGCGTTGACCATCAGCACGCCCAGCAGCGGCGGGCTGTCGATGATGGCGTGGTCGAAGTCCTGCCACAGCTGCGCCAGGGCCTTGGAGATCACCAGGCCCAGGCCGTTCTGCCCGGGCGACTGGCGTTCCAGGGTGGCCAGGGCGGTGCTCGACGGCAGCAGGGCGATCTTCTCGTGGCTGGTGGGCAGCAGCAGTTGCCGCGGCAGGCCCTCGGGCACCGCGCCCTGGTGCTGGAACAGGTCGAAGACGCTGTGCTCCAGGGTGTCCGGATCGTGCCCGAAGTAGCTGGTCATGGAGCCGTGGGGGTCGAGGTCGACCACCACCACGCGCTTGCCGGCGTCGGCCAGCAGGCCGGCCAGGGCGATGGACGAGGTGGTCTTGCCGACGCCGCCCTTCTGGTTGGCTACCGCCCAGACTTTCATGCTGCTCTCCCCGGTCCGTATGCTCGGTTCATGTACTTCATCTTTCTCAGCTTCCAGGAGTCGGCGCCGGCGGCGGGGAATTGACGCCTCCGGCCGCGGGCGCACCACTGGCAGCCACCGGTGCAGGTTGCGTGCCAGCCTGGCGCAGGGCGCCGTCGGGCTGCGCCTTGGCGCTGCCCACGCCGCTCACGCTGCGGCGCACTTCCAGGTTGCGGGAGATCACCAGCACCACCCGGCGGTTGCGCGCGCGGCCCTCGGCGCTGGCGTTGTCCGCCACCGGCTGGAACTCGCCGTAGCCCACCGCGGCCAGGCGCGAGGGGGCGACACCGTCCTGGGCCAGCAGGCGGACTATGCTCGCTGCCCGCGCCGTGGACAACTCCCAGTTGGTGGGATACTGGGCGTTGTGAATGGGCACGTTGTCGGTGAAGCCCTCGACGTGGATGGGGTTCTGGTAGGGCGCCAGAATCCTGGCGACCTTCTCGACGATGCCGAAGGCGGCGTCCGCCGGCATGGCGTCGCCGCTGGGGAACAGCAGGCTGGAGTTGAGGGTGATCTCGATCCACAGTTCGTTGCCGCGCACGCTCAGCTGGTCGCTGCCGATCAGGTCGCCGAACTGCTCGCGCACGGCGTCGGCGATCTGCGTCAGCGGGTCGCCGTCGACGTTGTCGTCGCCGCCCTGCTGCATGGCGTCGTTGGGCTGCTGGGTGGTGCGCGGGCGGTCGTCGCCCACCGGGATCGGCTTGATCGAACGGTCCGGCTGGTTGAACACGCCGGTCAGCGTCTCGGAGAGGATCTTGTACTTGCCCTCGTTGATCGAGGAGATGGAGTACATGACCACGAAGAAGGCGAACAGCAGGGTGATGAAGTCCGCGTAGGACACCAGCCAGCGCTCGTGATTCTCGTGCTCCTCGCGGGGCGGTCGACGGGCCATGGCGCAGCGCCCCTCAGCCGACGAAGCCTTGCAGCTTCAGTTCGATGGAGCGCGGGTTCTCGCCCTCGGCGATGGACAGCAGGCCTTCCATGAGCATCTCGCGGTAGCTGGACTGGCGCAGCACCAGGCTCTTGAGCTTGTTGCCCACCGGCAGCAGCAGCAGGTTGGCCATGCCCACGCCGTAGATGGTGGCGACGAAGGCCACGGCGATACCGTTGCCCAGCTGGCTGGGGTCGGCCAGGTTGCCCATCACGTGGATCAGGCCCATGACCGCGCCGATGATGCCGATGGTCGGCGCATAGCCGCCCATGGCCTCGAACACCTTGGCGGCCTGCAGGTCGCGGCCTTCCTGGTTGAACAGGTCGACTTCGAGGATGCTGCGGATGGCCTCCGGCTCCACGCCGTCCACCAGCAGCTGCAGGCCCTTGCGGGCGTAGGGGTCGGGCTCGGCGTCGGCGATGGTCTCCAGGCCCAGCAGGCCTTCCTTGCGCGCGGTCATGCTCCAGCCCACCACGCGGTTGATGCCGCCGGCCAGGTCGACCTTCGGCGGCAGCACTATCCAGCGCAGCAGGCTCAGGGCGCGCTTGAGCACCAGCACCGGGGTCTGCACCAGGGCCGCGGCCAGGGTGCCGCCGACCACGATGAGCGCCGCCGGGCCGTTGGCCAGGGCGCCGATGTGCCCACCCTCGAGGAAGTTGCCGCCGATGATGGCGACCAGCGCGAGGATCAGGCCGACCAGGCTCAGCACATCCATCAGCCACAGGCCTCGGAGAGGTGCCGGCCGATGTCGTCGAGGCTGTACACGGCGTCGGCCAGGCCGGCCTTGGCGATGGCCATGGGCATGCCGTAGATCACGCAGCTGGCCTCGTCCTGGGCCCACACCTGGCTGCCGCTCTGCTTGAGCATGCGCGCGCCCTCGCGGCCGTCGGCGCCCATGCCGGTGAGCACCACCGCCAGGACCTTGTCGCCGTAGGCCTTGGACGCCGAGCCGAAGGTGACGTCGACGCAGGGCTTGTAGTTCAGGCGCTCGTCGCCGGGGAGGATGCGCACCACCCCGCGCGAGTCGATCATCATCTGCTTGCCGCCGGGCGCCAGCAGGGCCAGGCCGGGGCGCAGGTGGTCGCCGTCCTCGGCTTCCTTGACGCTGATCTTGCAGAGCTTGTCCAGGCGCTCGGCGAAGGCCTTGGTGAAGGCCGCCGGCATGTGCTGGATGAGCACCAGCGGCGCGGGGAAGTTGGCCGGCAGTTGGGTCAGCACCCGCTGCAAGGCTACCGGCCCACCGGTGGAAGTACCGATGGCGACCAGCCGGTAGGGCTTACGCTTTGGCGCCGTGGAGGCCGCCGGGGCCGAGGCAGGCGCCGGCTGTGTGGAGGCGCGCGGCGCGGCGCTGGCCGGCGCCGGGGCGCTGGCGCTGCTGCTCGGCGTGCTGAGGACGGAGGCATAGCGGCGGTTGGCGCGGGCGATGCTGTGGACCTTCTCGCAGAGCAGCTGGCGCACCTTCTCGGGGGTGCGCGAGATGTCCTCGAAGTTCTTCGGCAGGTAGTCCACCGCGCCGGCGTCCAGGGCGTCGAGGGTGACGCGGGCGCCTTCGTGGGTCAGCGAGGAGAACATCAGGACCGGCGTCGGGCAGCGCTGCATGATGTTGCGCACCGCGGTGATGCCGTCCATCAGCGGCATCTCGTAGTCCATGGTGATGACGTCGGGCTTGAGCGCCAGCGCCTGCTCGATCGCCTCGCGGCCGTTGGTGGCCGTGCCGACCACCTGGATCTGCGGGTCGGCGGAAAGAATCTCCGAGACGCGGCGGCGGAAGAATCCCGAATCGTCCACTACCAGGACTTTGACAGCCATAAACACTCCTGATTAAAGCCTTGCGGGCGCGCGGGCGTCCCCGCGCGCCGGATCAGATACGCCGCGCGTAGCGCTTGAGCATGCTCGGCACATCGAGGATCAACGCGATGCGCCCGTCGCCGGTGATGGTCGCCCCGGCCATGCCGGGGGTGCCCTGGAGCATCTTGCCCAGGGGCTTGATCACCACTTCTTCCTGGCCCACCAACTGGTCGACCACGAAGCCGATGCGCTGGGTGCCCACCGAGATGATCACCACGTGGCCCTCGCTGGATTCGTCGCACTCGGCGCCCGGCACCAGCCAGCGCTTGAGGTAGAACAGCGGCAGGGCCTTGTCGCGGACGATCACCACTTCCTGGCCGTCGACCACGTTGGTGCGCGACAGGTCGAGGTGGAAGATCTCGTTGACGTTGACCAGCGGGAAGGCGAAGGCCTGGTCGCCCAGCATCACCATCAGCGTCGGCATGATCGCCAGGGTCAGCGGCACCTTGATGACGATCTTCGAGCCCTGGCCCTTGGCCGAGTAGATGTTGATGATGCCGTTGAGCTGGGAAATCTTGGTCTTCACCACGTCCATGCCGACGCCGCGGCCGGACACGTCGGAAATCTCGGTCTTGGTCGAGAAGCCCGGGGCGAAGATCAGGTTGTAGCAGTCGGACTCGCTCAGGCGCTCGGCGGCGTCCTTGTCCAGCAGGCCCTTCTCCACCGCCTTGGCGCGGAGGATGTCCGGGTCCATGCCCTTGCCGTCGTCGGAGATCGACAGCAGGATGTGGTCGCCCTCCTGCTCGGCGGACAGCACCACCCGACCGCCACGCGCCTTGCCGGCGGCCTCGCGCTCCTCGGGCGACTCGATGCCGTGGTCCACGGCGTTGCGCACCAGGTGCACCAGCGGGTCGGCCAGGGCCTCGACGAGGTTCTTGTCCAGGTCGGTTTCCTCGCCCACCAGCTCCAGGTTGATCTCTTTCTTCAGGTTGCGCGCCAGGTCGCGCACCAGCCGCGGGAAGCGTCCGAAGACCTTCTTGATCGGCTGCATGCGCGTCTTCATCACCGACATCTGCAGGTCGGCGGTGACCACGTCGAGGTTGGCCACGGCCTTGGCCATGGCTTCGTCGCCGCTGTTGCTGCCCAGGCGCACCAGGCGGTTACGCACCAGCACCAGCTCGCCGACCATGTTCATGATCTCGTCCAGGCGCGCGGTGTCCACGCGCACCGTGGTTTCCGCCTCGCTGGCGCTCTTTTCGTGGGCCGGCGCGGGAGCCGCGGCCGGGCGCGGGCTCTCCGCGGGCTTGGCGGCCGGCTTGGGCGCGGGCTTGGGTTTGGCTACGGCGGCCGACTCGGCAGCCTTGGCCGGCGCGGGGGCGGCTTGGGGGGCCGGCGCGGCAGCGGCGTCGGCGCTGAACTTGCCCTTGCCGTGCAACTGGTCGAGCAGCGCTTCGAATTCGTCGTCGGTGATGTTGTCGCCGCCAGCGGCGGGCGCCTCGGCTTCGGCCGGCGCAGCGGAGGCGACAGGCGCGGCGGGTTCTTCCGTCGCACCGCCGAACTTGCCCTTGCCGTGCAGTTGGTCGAGCAGCGCCTCGAACTCGTCGTCGGTGATCTCGTCGCCAGCGGCCGGCGCTTCGGCCGGAGCGGGCGCGGCGGCCGGCTCTTCCGGCTGGCTGCTGGCGCCGCTGAACTGGCCCTTGCCATGCAACTGGTCGAGCAGCGCTTCGAATTCGTCGTCGGTGATCTCGTCGCCGGCGCCGGCAGCCTCGGCCTGTGGCGCTTCAGCCTGCGGCGGCTGTTCGGCCGGCGCGGCCTGGCTGCCCGGCTGCAGGGCGTCGAGCAGCTGCTCGAACTCGGCGTCGGTGATGTCGCCATAGGCGGCCGGCTCGGCGGCGGGCTGCGGCGCGGCGGCTTCTTCCTGTTCCTGGGGCGCGGCTTCGACGGCGTCGTCGTCGCCCGGCTCGGCCAGGCGCGCGAGCGCGGCGAGCAGTTCCGGGGTGGCAGGGGTCGGCTCTTCCTGGTCGCGGACCTGGGCGAACATGACGTTGACCGTGTCCAGCGCCTGCAGGACCACGTCCATCAGCTCGGAGGTGACGCGGCGCTCGCCCTTGCGCAGGATGTCGAAGACGTTCTCCGCGATGTGGCAGCACTCCACCAGGGCGTTCAGCTGAAGGAAGCCGGCGCCGCCCTTGACGGTGTGGAAACCACGGAAGATGGCATTGAGCAGGTCCATGTCGTCGGGCCGGCTTTCCAGCTCGACGAGTTGCTCGGACAGTTGCTCGAGAATCTCGCCGGCCTCCACCAGAAAGTCCTGGAGGATCTCATCATCGGCGTCGAAGCTCATTCGGTGCTCCCCACGGTGTGTTCACACACCTCAAAAACCAAGGCTGGACAACAGGTCATCGACATCGTCCTGACCGGATACGACGTCCACTCTCTTATCGGCAGCAACCTGCGGACCTTCACCCTTGGACGATCTTTCTTTTTCCACGGCCGTGCGCAGGCCCTCGTGGTCGTGCTCGATGCCGGCGTAGCGATCCACCTGCCCGGCCATCCAGACCAGCTTGACCAGGTTGCTCTCCACCTCGGTGACCAGCCTGGTGACGCGCTTGATCACCTGCCCGGTGAGGTCCTGGAAGTCCTGCGCCAGGAGGATGTCGTTCAGGTGCGCGGAGAGCTTGCGGCTGTCCTGGGCGCTGCTGTAGAGGAAGGCCTCGACGCGCTTGGCCAGTTCGCGGAAGGCCTCCGGGCCCAGCTCGCGGCGCATGAAGCGCGACCACTGTTCCTGCAGCTCCTTGGCCTCGCCCTCGATGTGGCCGACCAGCGGCGTGCACTCTTCCACCAGGTCCATGGTGCGGTTGGCCGCTTTCTCGGTCATCTGCACCACGTACGACAGGCGGTCGGTGGCGTCGGCGATCTGCGACATTTCCTCGGCGTGGCGCGAGCGCGGGTCGATCTGGAAATTGACGATGGCGTTGTGCAGCTCGCGGGTGAGCTTGCCGACCTCCTGGTAGAGGCCGCGGTCGCGGGCTTCGTTGAGCTCCTGGATGAGCTGCACGGCCTGCTGCACTTCGCCGCGCTCCAGGCTCTCGACCAATTCGCGCGCGTGTTTCTTCAGGGTCGACTCGAAGTCGCCCCCCTTGGATTCGTTGACGAGATCCATGACGCCCTCTTGGTCGGCTTCAGCCGCCGACCCGCTCGAATATCTTCTCGATCTTCTCTTTCAGCACCTGGGCGGTGAAAGGCTTGACCACGTAGCCGTTGACCCCGGCCTGGGCCGCTTCGATGATCTGGTCGCGCTTGGCCTCGGCGGTGACCATCAGCACCGGCAGGTGCTTCAGGCGCTCGTCGGCGCGCACCGCGCGCAACAGGTCGATGCCGGTCATGCCGGGCATGTTCCAGTCGGTGACGAGGAAGTCGAAGTTGCCGCTGTGCAGCATGGGCAGCGCGGTGGTGCCGTCATCGGCTTCCGCGGTGTTGGTGAACCCCAGGTCACGCAGGAGGTTCTTGATGATGCGCCTCATCGTGGAAAAGTCGTCCACGATGAGAATTTTCATGTTCTTGTCCAAACCTGCCTCCGTCCAGTCCCGGCGCGCCGTGGCGGGCGCGCCTTGAATACCCTTGGGCGGGCGCCCTTGGCGGCGCCTGCCGTGTTGCTTGTCGGTGGCGGGGTGCCCCGCCCTTTTCGCCGCCCTCATAGCAAAGGGCCAGCAGTGTCGAACCGACGGGATTCTATACGCCCCGCCGGAAAAAACCGTTACTTCCTTGCGCCCACCGGTCGCTCAGTGCGCCCGCCACTCCGAAAGCCGGGCCCGCAGGCGCGCGGCGCACTGGCTGTGCAGCTGGCTGACGCGCGACTCGCTGACCCCGAGCACCTCGCCGATCTCCTTGAGGTTCAGCTCCTCGTCGTAGTACAGCGCCAGCACCAGGCGCTCGCGCTCCGGCAGCTTGGTGATGGCGTCGGCCAGCGCCTGCTGGAAACGCTCGTCCTCCAGGCCGTGGGAGGGCTCGTTGTCCAGGTGCGTGGTGTCTTCCGCCGGGCCCTGGGCGCCTTCCTGCAGCAGGTCGTCGAAGCTGTACAGGCGGCTGCCCTGGGTGTCGCTCAGGATCGCGTAGTAATCGTCGAGACTCATATTGAGTTCGGCAGCGACCTCCTGATCTTTAGCATCGCGTCCGGTCCGCGCCTCGATGGTGCGGATGGCGTCACTCACCATGCGGGTGTTGCGGTGCACCGAACGCGGCGCCCAGTCGCCCTTGCGCACCTCGTCGAGCATGGCCCCGCGGATGCGGATGCCGGCGTACGTCTCGAAGCTGGCGCCCTTGCCCTGGTCGTACTTCTTCGCCGCCTCGAGCAGGCCGATCATCCCGGCCTGCATCAGGTCTTCCACCTGCACGCTGGCCGGCAGCCGGCCCAGCAGGTGGTAGGCGATCCGCTTGACCAGCGGCGCATAGCGCTGGATCAGTTCTTCCTGGGCATTGCGCGCCTGCGTCTTGCTGTACATAAGCGCTCCGGAGCCGCTCATCATACGGTCGAACCCGTGGTGGGATGCTGCACCAGGCGCTCCACGAAGAACTCCAGGTGCCCGCGCGGGTTGGCCGGCAGCGGCCAGCTGTCGACTTTCTGGGCGATGGCGCGGAAGGCCAGCGAGGCCTTGCTGCGCGGGAAGGCTTCATAGACCGAGCGCTGCTTCTGCACGGCCTTGCGCACCGACTCGTCGTAGGGGATGGCGCCGACGTACTGCAGCGCCACGTCGAGGAAGCGGTCGGTGACCTTGGTCAGCTTGGCGAACAGGTTGCGCCCTTCCTGCGGGCTGTGCGCCATGTTCGCCAGCACGCGGAAGCGCGTCATGCCGTAGTCGCGGTTCAGCAGCTTGATCAGCGCATAGGCATCGGTGATCGAGGTCGGTTCGTCGCAGACGACCAGCAGCACTTCCTGGGCCGCGCGGACGAAGCTGACCACCGAATCGCCGATGCCGGCGGCAGTGTCCACCAGCAGCACGTCGATGTTCTCGCTGATGTCGCTGAAGGCCTGGATCAGCCCGGCGTGCTGCATGGGCGAGAGCTGCACCATGCTCTGCGTGCCCGAGGCCGCCGGGACGATGCGGATGCCGCCGGGGCCCTGGAGGATGACGTCACGCAGGTCGCATTCGCCTTCGATGACGTCGGCCAGGGTGCGCTTGGGCGAAAGCCCCAGCAGCACGTCGACGTTGGCCAGGCCGAGGTCGGCGTCCAGCAGCATGACGCGGCGGCCGAGGTCGGCCAGCGCCATCGCCAGGTTCACCGAGACGTTGGTCTTGCCGACGCCACCCTTGCCACCGGTGACCGCGATTACCTGAACGGGATGCATACCCATAGTCTTACCTTGTCTCTTCATCGTCCCCGGCGCGGCTGGCGCCTGGGTCTGCCGGTCGCGGTGCTCTCCCGCCACCAGCGCTTACGGATCTGCTCGAGCATCCGTATCCGCCTGGCGCCCCCGCGTGCGGGGGCGCCCCTGGAATCCGTCAGCCGACGTGTCGCGCCGGCTGCTGATAGAGGCCGGCGAACATGCCGGCCATGGTGTCTTCGCACGGCTCCTCCGGAGCCTGCAGGCTGACCGCGCGGCTGACCAGCTGGTGCGCGCGCGCCACCTGCAGATCATCCGGAATTCGCGGCCCGTCCGCCAGATAGGCAACCGGCAAGCGTTGTGCTATCGCCAGCGCCAGGGCCTCGCCCAGACTGCCCGCCTCGTCCAGCTTGGTCAGTATGCAGCCGGCCAGGCCGCAGCTGCGATAGGCGTGCAAGGCGGCCTTGAGCACCTGGCTCTGGCTGGTCGCGGCCAGCACCAGGTAATTCTTCACGTTCAGGCTCTGCGCCGCCAGGGCTTCCAGCTGCATGCGCAGCGCCGGGTCGCTGGCCGGCAGGCCGGCGGTGTCGATCAGCACCAGGCGCTTGCCCGCCAGCGGCGCCATGGCCTGCAGCAGCGACTGGCCGGGGTCGACCAGGCTCACCGGCACGTTGAGGATGCGGCCCAGGGACTTGATCTGCTCCTGGGCGCCCAGGCGGAAGCTGTCCATGCTGACCAGCGCCAGGTTGTGCGCACCGTACTTGAGGACGTAGCGCGCCGCCAGCTTGGCCAGGGTGGTGGTCTTGCCCATGCCGGCCGGGCCGACCAGGGCGATCACCCCGCCCTGCTCCAGCAGGTCTTCTTCGGGGGTGCGGATCGAGCGCGCCAGGTGGGCCAGGAGCATGCGCCAGGCCTGCTTGGGCTCGGCGATGGAGGCCACGCGTTCGAGCAACTGGCGGCTCAGGTCCGCCGGCAGGCCCATGCGCTGCAGGCGGCGCCACAGGCCGGCCTGCTTCGGGCGCTGGTGCTGCAGCTGGCTCCAGGCGATGGAGCCCAGCTGCACTTCGAGCAGTTCGCGCAGGCCGTTGAGTTCGAAGCGCATGGCATCCAGCGCCTGCTGGCTGACGGCGGCCGGCGCGGCGGCGGGCGCCGGGGCGGCCATGGCCTCGGCCAGGCTCGGGCGCTTGGCCGGCTCGGCGCCGTACAATTGACGGTCCTTGCGCGCGGTGGCGGCGGCGCGCACCGGGCTGTCCAGCTCGGCGCGGGCCTGGGCGATGCGCGCCTGGGTCTGGCGCAGCTCGGCCTCCAGCGCCGGGTTCGGCTTGCTGGCCGCTGCCGGCGGTTGATAGTCCAGCGCCGCGGTCAGCTCGACACCGCCGGCGACCCGGCGGTTGCCGATGATGGCGGCATCCGCGCCCAGCTCGTCACGGACCAGTTTCATGGCCTGACGCATATCGGCGGCGAAGAAGCGTTTAACCTGCATGGCGCTGTCCTTCAGTTCTGTCCAACGGTGGCGACGATGGTGACTTGCTTGTTATCCGGAATTTCCTGGTAGGCCAGCACGCTCATGCTCGGCACCGCCATCCGCGCGAAACGCGACATCATCGCGCGGATCGGCCCGGCCACCAGCAGGATCGCCGGCTTGCCGAGCATTTCCTGGCGCTGCGCGGTCTCGACCAGCGAGCGTTGCAGTTTTTCCGCCATGCCCGGCTCCAGCAGAATGCCGTCTTCCGAACCTTGCCCGGCCTTCTGCATACTGTTGAGCAAGATCTGTTCCAACCTGGGCTCCAGGGTGATCACGGGCAGCTCCGGCTCTAGTCCCACAATGCCTTGGACGATTGCGCGGCTCAGCGCCACGCGTACCGCTGCCACCATGGCGGCGGGATCTTGACTCTTGGCGGCAACGTTGGCGATGGCCTCGGCAATGGTGCGGATGTCGCGCACCGGCACCTGCTCCTGCAGCAGGTTCTGCAGGACCTTGAGCAGCGTCGACAGGGAAATCAGCCCCGGAACCAGCTCTTCCGCCAGCTTCGGCGAGGTCTTGGCCAGCAGTTGCAGCAGTTGCTGGACTTCCTCGTGGCCGAGCAGCTCGTGGGCGTGCTTGTGCAGCACCTGGTTGAGGTGGGTGGCGACCACGGTGCTGGCGTCCACTACGGTGTAGCCCAGGGACTGCGCCTGGTCGCGCTGGCCGGGCTCGATCCACACCGCTTCCAGGCCGAAGGCCGGGTCCTTGCCGGCGATGCCGTTGAGGGTGCCGAACACCTGGCCGGGGTTGATCGCCAGCTCGCGGTCCGGGTAGATCTCCGCTTCCGCCACGCTGACGCCCATGAGCGTCAAACGATAGGCGTTGGGCAGCAGGTCAAGGTTGTCGCGGATATGCACCGAGGGCATCAGGAAGCCCATGTCCTGGGACAGCTTCTTGCGCACGCCCTTGATCCGCGCCAGCAGCTGGCCGCCCTGGTTGCGGTCCACCAGGGGGATCAGCCGGTAGCCGACCTCCAGGCCGACCATGTCCACCGGGGTGACGTCGTCCCAGCCCAGCTCCTTGGTTTCCTGGCTGCGCTGGGCCGGCAGCAGTTCCTGCTGGCGCTGGGCTTCCTGGACCTCGGCCTGGGCGGCCTTGCGCTGGCGCTGGACGATCATCCAGGCGCCGCCGGCGGCCACGGCGCCGAGGCCGATGAAGGACACGTGCGGCATGCCCGGGACCAGGCCCATGGCGATGAGAATGGCGGCGGAGATGGCCAGCGCCTTGGGCGAGGCGAACATCTGCCGGTTGACCTGCTGGCCCATGTCCTCGGAGGAAGACACGCGGGTCACCATGATCGCCGCGGCGGTGGACAGCAGCAGCGACGGCAGCTGCGCCACCAGGCCGTCGCCGATGGTCAGCAGGGCGTAGACCTTGCCGGCGTCGCCGAACGACATGGAGTGCTGGATCACGCCGATGGCGACGCCGCCGATCAGGTTGATGAAGAGGATCAGCAGGCCGGCGACGGCGTCGCCGCGGACGAATTTCGAGGCACCGTCCATGGAGCCGTAGAAGTCGGCTTCCTGGGCCACCTCGGCGCGACGCTTCTTGGCCTCGGCCTGCTCGATGAGGCCGGCGTTGAGGTCGGCGTCGATGGCCATCTGCTTGCCGGGCATGGCGTCGAGGGTGAAGCGTGCGCTCACCTCGGAGATACGCCCGGCGCCCTTGGTGACCACCACGAAGTTGATGATCATGAGGATGGCGAAGACCACGATGCCGACCACGTAGTTGCCGCCGATCACCACTTCGCCGAAGGCCTGGATCACCTTGCCGGCGGCGGCGTGGCCGTCGTGGCCGTGAAGCAGCACCACGCGGGTGGAGGCGACGTTCAGCGCCAGGCGCAGCAGGGTGGCGACCAGCAGGATGGTCGGGAACACGGCGAAGTCCAGCGGCCGCAGGGCGTACACGCAGACCAGCAGGACGACGATGGACAGGGCGATGTTGAAGGTGAAGAGCACGTCCAGCAGGAACGGCGGGATCGGCAGGGTCATCATGCCCAGCATCGCCAGCAGCAGCAGCGGCACACCCAGGTTGCCACGGCCCAGGCCGGCCAGGTTGCTGCGCACTGTTCCGATCAATTGCGTACGATCCACCCCGAACTCCCCTACCCTGGTACAACAAACTTTTGACGCCGAGAGTGGCGCCGACAGGGTATGTGCAGGAAGTGTTCCAACTTTTCCGGAGCCAGGTGTGGCGCGGATTTCCGACGAAATCCCGGGGGGCGGCCAAGGCCAACGGCGGATAACCGCGAACGGTTATTCGCCCTACGCTGGGAGTGGCGACGTAGCCAGGAGGAGTATCAGGATTGCTGCGGATTTTCCGGCCGCTCAGGACAGCCCCCTCTCCCGCTTGCGGGAGAGGGTTGGGGAGAGGGCGCTCTAAAGCCCAGCACCTAAAGTCCCCTGCAAACCCCGTTCGCGAGCAAGCTCGCTCCTACGAAAAGCACCTCGGCAGCGCTTCCTTGTAGGAGCGCGCCCTGCGCGCGATTCGCGGGCAGGGCCCACTCCTACACATCCGGATATTTCCCGTCTGTGGATCCGCCGTCGCCCCGGCAAGCAAAAAAAACCGCGGCCGGAGCCGCGGTTTTCCGGGTCACGCCAGGATCAGTGGACCAGGATCGAGGCCTTCTTCGCCCGGACCTTCTCCGGGTTGATCAGGAAGCGGGCCAGGGCCGGCAGCAGCCAGAGCGCGCCGAACATGTTCCACAGCAGCATGAAGGTCAGCATCAGGCCCATGTCGGCCTGGAACTTGATCGCCGAGAAGATCCAGGTGGCCACGCCGATGGCCAGGCACAGGCCGGTGAACAGCACGGCCTTGCCGGTGGACTTCAGCGTCTCGTAGTAGGCCTCCTGCAGCGACAGGCCCTGGCGCAGGAAGGTCTCCAGGCGGGTGTAAATATAAATCCCGTAGTCCACCCCGATGCCCACGCCCAGCGCGATCACCGGCAGCGTCGCCACCTTCACGCCGATGCCGAGGGTGGCCATCAGCGCGTTACCCAGCACCGAGGTGAGGATCAGCGGCAGGACGATGCAGAGGGTCGCGGTGAAGGAGCGGAAGGTGATCATGCACATGACCGCCACGCAGATGTACACCAGCACCAGGATGATCAGCTCGGACTGCTTGATCACCTCGTTGGTGGCCGCCTCGATGCCGGCGTTGCCCGCGGCGAGCTTGAACTTCAGGTCATCCTTCTCGTGGTCCTTGGCGAACTCCTGCACGGCGTGCACGGCGCGGTCGAGGGTCTCGGCCTTGTGGTCGTTGAGGAACACCAGCAGCGGCGCCAGCGAGCAGGCGCTGTTGTACAGGCCGTCGGCGCGGCTGATGGAGTTGTTCAGCACGTCCTTGTTGCGCGACAGGGTTTCCCACTTCAGGTTGCCCTCGTTCATGCCTTTGATCACCTGCTTGGACACGGTGACCAGGGAGATGGCCGACTGCACGCCCTCGGTGTTCTCCAGCTTCCACGACAGCTCGTCGATGGCCTGCAGCGTCTGGTGGCTGGAGCAGCCCTCGGCCGCCGACTCGACCATCACCACCAGCACGTCGGAGCTGGTGGAGTAGTTGCGGATGATGAAGTCGTTGTCCTGGTTGTAGCGCGAGTCCGGGCGCAGTTCCGGGGCGCCCTGGTCGAGGTCGCCGATCTTCAGGTGGTGGCCCTGCCAGAGGCCGCCGGCGAACATCACCAGGGCGATCAGGATGGAGATGGGCGCCACCTTGGCGCTGGCGAAGTTGGACAGCAGGCGCCAGAACGGGTGCTCGCGCACGGCGTCCTTCTTGCTGCGCTCCACGGCGCGCTTGCTGATGCCGATGTAGGAGATCGCCACCGGCAGCAGGATCAGGTTGGTGAAGACGATCACCGCCACGCCGATGGAGGCGCCGATGGCCAGTTCGCGGATCACGCCGATGTCGATCACCAGCAGGGTGATGAAGCCCACGGCGTCGGCGAGGATGGCGATCATGCCGGGCAGGAACAGCTGGCGGAAGGTGCGCCGCGCGGCCAGCAGCGGGGTTTCCGCGTCACTGGACTGCAGGGCGATGCCGTTGATCTTCTGCACCCCGTGGGAAATGCCGATGGCGAAGATCAGGAAGGGCACCAGCATCGAGTACGGGTCCAGCCCGAAGCCGATGGTGTGCAACAGGCCGAGCTGCCAGATCACCGCCACCAGGGTGGTGGACAGCACGGCGATGGTGGAGCGCACGCACTTGGTGAACCACAGCAGCAGCACCAGGGTGATGACGAAGCAGATGCCGAAGAAGCCCACCACCATGACCAGGCCGTCGATCAGGTCGCCGACCTTCTTGGCGAAGCCGACGATGTGGATCTTCACGTTGGGGTTCTGCGCCTGGTACTTGTCGCGGATCTTCTCTTCCAGCTCATGGGAGAACTGGCGGTAGTCCAGCTTCAGCAGCTTGCTCTGGTCCTGGGCGTCGGGGTAGACCTCCAGCAGCGGCACGTCGACGATGCTGGACTTGAAGTTGTTCGCCACCAGGCGGCCGATCTGGCCGGACTTGAGGACGTTGTCGCGCAGCTTGTCCAGGGCCTTGGCCGAGCCGTCGTAGGTCTGCGGGATGACCTCGCCGCCGGCGAAGCCCTCTTCCGTCACCTCGGTCCAGCGCACGCTGGGGCTCCACAGCGACTTCAGGCCGGAACGGTCGACGCCGGGGATATAGAACACCTCGTCATGGATCTGCCGCAGGGTGTCCATGTATTCCTTGGTGAAGATGTCGCCGTTCACCGCTTCCACCGAGATACGCACGGTGTTGCCGAGGTTGGAGAGGTCGTTGATGTGGCTCAGCATGTTCTGGATGAACGGGTGCTTGAGCGGGATCATCTTCTCGAAGCTGGTGGACGGCCGCACCTGGGTCGCCTGGAAGGCGAGGAACAGGGTCGCCAGCAGGCAGAGGATGATAACGATCGGGCGGTTGTTGAAGATCAGGCGTTCGAGCAGGGTCGCCTTGTCCTGGTGATGCGAGTTGACTGCGTTCATAGCGCTTCCCCGGCTCATTGTTGTTCTGTCAGCTCGGCGCCGGTCGCCGAAGCCAGGTGGATGCCGCCCTGGCCGACCAGCACCAGGTTGCCGTCGCCGGCCGCGCCGACCCCGGCCAGCGCCAGGCGGTCGGGCCGGTTGAAGATGTTGAAGGTGCGCCCGTCGTCCTTGCTCACCAGCACGCTGCCGCTGTTGCCGACCACGGCGATGCTGCCGTCGGGCAGCAGCGAGCCTTCGGCCAGGCCGAACTCCAGGGTGCCGTCACCGGCGATGGGCAGCGCCACCTGTTGCCAGGTGTCGCCGAAGTCGGTGGAGCGGAACAGGTGCCCGCGCAGGCCGTAGATCAGCACGGTGCCGGGCTGGGCGGTGCCGACGGCGCCGAACAGCGAACCCTCGTAGGGGCCCTGCAGTTTCTCCCAGGTGGCGCCCCAGTCCTTCGAACGGAACAGGCTGCCGGATTCGCCCACCACCAGCAGGCCGGAATCCTTCACCGCGGCGATGCCGTTGAGGTGGAACTGGTCTTCGTTGTCCAGGCGTTCGCTGACGTCTTCCCAGCTCTTGCCGCCGTCGTGGGTTTCCAGCATGGCGCCGTAGGCGCCCACGGCCAGGCCGTGGTTCTCGTCCTGGAACCACACGTCCAGCAGCGGCGCTTCGCGCTTGAGGTCTTCGAACTGGCGCGTCCAGGTGGCGCCGCCGTCCTCGCTGGCGAGGATCTGCGCGTCGTGGCCGACCGCCCAGCCCTTCTTGTCGTTGACGAAGTACACGGCGGTGAGCATCTGCCGGGTGGGCACCTTGGCCTGGGTCCAGGTCTTGCCGTTGTCGTCGGAATAGAGGATGTGCCCGCGGTCGCCGACCGCCACCAGGCGCTTGCCGGCGTGGCTGACGCTCAGCAGCAGGCTGCTCGGGGCCTTGGCCGAAGCGATGGCGTAGCCATCGGTGTCGCTGGCCGGCGCTTCGCTCGCGCCGGCATGCAGCGGCGCGGCCGCCAGCCACAGCAGCGAGAACGCGCCGAGCAGCGAAAGCGATTTGCGCAGGGGGGACTGGGTGGCGGAAACCGAGAGCCCGGACGAACGCACGGACAGCTCGCCGGTGGCGTGCCGCAGATGCTCACGCATATAGCCTTACCTCTTTGTTTTTATTGCAGGCGGATAGGGAGTGGTCGTTATATGCCAGCCTTTCTGCAGCCTGACAATTAAAGGCACGTTATCTTTTGTTAAGCGCAGCGGGAGTCATCCGAAAGGACTAGGGAAAGCTGCAGCCCAGTAGCCACGCGGCCTCCAGCGCACAGGAAAAAAGATACCGACGGTAACACTCCGGGTATTTCCGGGTACCTGGAAGCGCTCGCGGGAACACTTGGGAGCTTGGCTCGGTCGGCGGGCGGATGCTTTCCCGTAGGAGCGAGCTTGCTCGCGAACGGGGGTTGCCGGCGGCTGCGTGCGTTGAGGTTAAGAGCGCCCTCTCCCCAACCCTCTCCCGCAAGCGGGAGAGGGGGCTGTCCGGAGAACCGTAGGATGGCGTTGAGCGAAGCGATACCCATCGCCATGGTCCGATGGGTATCGCAAGCTCAACCCATCCTACGAAAAGCGCCTCGGCGCTGCGGCGAGGCAGTTGCTTCTGCATGGCAAAAGGAGCACCGCCGTATGATGGCGTTGAGCGAAGCGATACCCATCACCATGGTCCGATGGGTATCGCAAGCTCAACCCATCCTACGAAAAGCGCCTCGGCGCTGCGGCGAGGCAGTTGCTTCTGCATGGCAAAAGGAGCACCGCCGTATGATGGCGTTGAGCGAAGCGATACCCATCACCATGGTCCGATGGGTATCGCAGGCTCAACCCATCCTACGAAAAGCATCCCGGCGCTGCGCCCACAAATCCACAGGCGAAAAAAAGGTGTTACCGGCGGGGCCGATAACACCTTTTTTCCGTCAGCCGGGAACGGCGTCAGGCGAGGCTCTTGCTGACCACCTCGTAGACGTCGCTGGACAGCTCGCCGGAGGCCAGGATGCGCTCCAGCTCGGCGCGCATCAGCGCCTGGCGCGCCGGGGCGTATTTGCGCCAGCGGGTCAGCGGCGCCAGCAGGCGCGAGGCGATCTGCGGGTTGAGCGCGTTGAGGGTGATCACCTGGTCGGCCAGGAAGCGGTAGCCCGCGCCGTCTGCGCGGTGGAAGTTGACCAGGTTCTGGTTGGCGAAGGCGCCGATCAGGGCACGGATCTTGTTCGGGTTCTTCAGGGTGAAGGCCGGGTGGCCCATCAGCGCCTGCACGCGCTCCAGGCCGCCGGGCAGGGTGCAGCCGGCCTGCACGCTGAACCACTGGTCCATCACCAGCGGGTTGTCCTTGAAGTAGTCGGCGAACATTTCCAGGCCCTTGGCCTTCTCGTCGTCGTACGGCGAGTTGACCAGCACCGCCAGGGCGGTCAGGCGTTCGGTCATGTTGTCGCAGGCCTCGTACTGCTCGAGGCAGGCCGCCAGCACTTCGTCGCCGCCCACCAGCATCAGGTAGGACAGCGCGATGTTCTGCAGGCTGCGCCGGGCGATGTGCTCGGCCTCGGCCAGATACGGCGTCTTGCGCGAGGCTTCGCGGTTGGCCTGGTAACGCTGCCACAGCGGCTCGCGCAGGGCCTCGGCGATGCGCTTGCGGGCGAATTCGCGGGCGGCGTGGATGGCCTCGACGTCGGCCACTTCGCTCAGCTCCGTGAGGTAGGCCTCGCTGGGCAGCGAGAGCATCTCGGCGACCATCGCCTGGTCCAGGGCGTTGTCCTGCAGCAGGGTGTGGAAGGCAGCGATCAGGCGCTCGTCGAGCACCAGCTGCTCGCCGCGCTGGTGCTGGCCGATCAGCTCCTGGAGCACCTGCACCGATAGCTGCTGGCCGGCTTCCCAGCGGTTGAAGCCGTCCTCGTCGTACTGCATGAGGAACATCAGCTGGTCGCGGTCGTAGGGGAAGCTCAGCTTCACCGGCGCGGAGAAGCCGCGCAGCAGCGACGGCAGCGGCTTCTCGGCCAGGCCGACGAAGGTGAAGGACTGCTCCGCCTCGGTCACCTGCAGCACGCGGTTGCTGCCGTGGGCGTGTTCCTCGCCGGCCAGGCGCAGCGGCAGCGGGTTGCCCAGGTGGTCGAGCAGGCCCATTTCCACCGGGATGACGAAGGGCTGCTTGTCCTTCTGGCCCGGGGTCGGCGGGCAGCTCTGGCGGAAGGTCAGGGTGTAGCTCTGGGTGGCGGCGTCGTAGCTTTCCTCCACCGCCAGGCGCGGGGTGCCGGCCTGGCTGTACCAGCGCTTGAACTGCGTCAGGTCGACGCCGTTGGCGTCTTCCATGGCCTTGACGAAGTCGTCGCAGGTCACCGCCTGGCCGTCATGCCGTTCGAAGTACAGGTCGGTGCCCTTGCGGAAGCCCTCGGCGCCGAGCAGGGTGTGGATCATGCGCACCACTTCCGAACCCTTCTCGTAGACGGTCAGGGTGTAGAAGTTGGAAATCTCGATGAAGGAGTCCGGGCGCACCGGGTGGGCCATGGGGCCGGCGTCCTCGGCGAACTGGTTGGTGCGCAGGAAGGCCACGTCCTCGACGCGCTTGACGGTGCGCGAGTTCATGTCGGCGGAGAACTCGCTGTCGCGGAACACGGTGAAGCCTTCCTTGAGCGACAGCTGGAACCAGTCGCGGCAGGTCACGCGGTTGCCCGACCAGTTGTGGAAGTATTCGTGGGCCACCACGCCCTCGACGCGCTGGTGCGCGGCGTCGGTGGCGGTCTCGGCCTTGGCCAGCACACAGCTGGAGTTGAAGATGTTGAGCCCCTTGTTCTCCATGGCGCCCATGTTGAAGTCGTTGACCGCGACGATCATGAAGATGTCCAGGTCGTACTCGCGGCCGTAGACCTTCTCGTCCCAGCGCATGGCCTTCTTCAGGCTGTCCATGGCGTGCTGGCACTTGTCGATGTTTTCCGGCTCGACGTAGATGCGCAGGGCGACTTCGCGCTCGCTCAGGGTGGTGTAGGTGTCTTCCACCGCCCAGAGGTCGCCGGCGACCAGGGCGAACAGGTAGGCCGGCTTCCTGAACGGGTCCTGCCAGGTGGCCCAGTGGCGGCCGTCCTCTTCCGAGCCGCTGGCCACCGGGTTGCCGTTGGACAGCAGCACCGGGTACCGATGCTGCTCGGCCGAGACGGTGGTGGTGAAGCTGCTCATCACGTCCGGGCGGTCGAGGTAGTAGGTGATCTTGCGGAAGCCCTCGGCCTCGCACTGAGTGCAGAACATCTTGCCGGACTTGTACAGGCCTTCCAGCGCGGTGTTCTTCTCCGGGTGGATGCGCACGGTGCTGTCGACGGTGAACTGTTTCGCGGTCGGCTGCAGGGTCAGGTGGTTCTCGTCCAGCTGGTAGTCGCCCTCTTCCAGCACGCGGTCGTCCAGGGCCACCCATTGCAGCTCCAGCTGCTGGCCGTCGAGCACCAGCGGCGGCAGGCCCTCGCCGCGCTCGGGGTTGCGCCGCATGACCAGTTGCGCGTGGACCAGGGTGTGGTCCTCGTACAGCTCGAAGGTCAGGTTGGTCTCGTCGATCAGGTACTCGGGCGCCTGGTAGTCCTTGAGGTAGATGACTTTCGGTTGATCGGTGCGCATGTGGCCCTCCGGGCAGCTTCAAGCTTCGAGCTTCAAGCCGCAAGTTCGTGGTTCGCCGGCTCAGCTTGCCGCTTGAGGCTTATAGCTGATGGCTAGCTGATAAGCTGTGTACTTACGGATATTGATGACGCCGGTGTCGAAGATCAGGTACTGGCCCTTGATGCCTTGCAGGGTACCCTCCACCACCGGCGTCTTGTCCAGATCGAAGCTGGTGATCTTGGCCAGGTAGGCTTCCACCGGATAGCGGATCTCGATCGGCTCGATGTCGCTCACCGGCTGGATGGCCTGCAGGCCGAAGCGCTGCTGCAACTCGCGCAGGCCCTCGGCGCAGTGGTCGAACAGCTGCTCGCGGATGGCCGCCAGGTCCAGCGGCTCGGCCTCGCCCTTGAGCAGGGCGCGCCAGTTGGTGCGGTCGGCCACCTGGCTGCGCAGCAGGTCTTCCACCAGCCCGGACTGCTGGCGCGTGGCCACCCGCAGGATCGGCAGCGCCTGGCGCGCGCCCTGGTCGATCCAGCGCGTCGGCACCTGGGTGGCGCGGGTGATGCCCACCTTCACACCCGAGGAGTTGGCCAGGTAGACCACGTGGTCGGTCATGCAGAAGCGCTCGCCCCACGCCGGCTCGCGGCAGGTGCCCTCGTCGTAGTGGCACTTCTCCGGGCTGACGATGCAGCTGTCGCACTGCGCCAGCTTGGTGAAGCAGGGGTAGCAGTAGCCCTGGCTGAAGCTCTTCTTCGTCTTGCGCCCGCAATGGCAGCAGTGGATGGCGCCCAGGTATTCCAGGCGCAGGGTCCTGCCGATCAGCGGGTTGACCGCGATTTCCGCCTCGCCGAGGCGGAAGGCGTACTGCACGGGGCTTTCAAGGCGCGCCGACATCTTGCTCAGGGCGCCGCGTCCTAGCTCTTCCATCAAAGCCCGGCCATCAGTGCAGCGAATTGGACGAGAAGAGGATGTTGGGGATCGGCTCGGCGTGGGACTCGCACTCCTGCGGGCCCATGTAGCCGGTGCGCTGGTCCTCGGGCAGGTTCTGCAGCTCCCAGGCGATCATCGCCTGCAGGCACAGCTCCTTCTGCTCCTGGGTGAGCTTGCGGCCGTCCGGCCACTTGCCGATCTCCACGGCGAGCTTGAGGCTCTCGTAGATTTCCGGGGTGATGTTCTCGATGGTTTCGGCGAAGGACGACATGGGGCCGGCTCCTGCTGGGGGCAAAACCGGCATTCTACCGGGCCGGGCGGCCTGGCGCACGAACAGAGGTCAAACGGTGGCATGGACGTAGGGCGTATGACGCTCCGCGTTATACGCCGGTTGGCCGTGGCCGCCGGCCTGCTCGCGGTCATGCGGGAAACCGATAACCCTGGTGCCGGTGATGAATTGGATGTTGCGGCGATGGGTATCGCTTCGCTCAACGCCATCCTACGGCGCCAAGGATCAGGCCTGGCGCCCGCGCGCCAGCATGCCGCCCAGCGCGCCGGTCAGGCAGCCGATCGCCAGCCCGCCGACGTGGGCGCCGTTGGCGATGGAGCCGAAGCCCAGCAGGTCGATGACGCCGGACAGGCACACCAGCAGCCAGATCAGCATCATCGCCACCACGCCCTTCGGCAGGCGGTAGGCCGGGGTCGGCGCCAGCAGCTGGAATATCCAGCAGTGCCCGAGCAGGCCGTAGAGCACGCCGGACAGGCCGCCGAACAGGCTCGGCCCGGAAGCCAGGTACTGCACGACGTTGGACACCAGGCCGAAGCCCAGGCTCAGGCCCAGCAGCATGACGCCGCCCTGGCGGTATTCGATGCGCCGGCCCAGTTCCCAGTACCACATGGCGTTCATCGCCAGGTGCAGCCAGCCGAAGTGGATCAGCATGGGCGTGAACAGGCGCCACCACTGCCCCGCCGCCAGGCCCTCGGCCAGCGGCTGGAACAGCACCCGGTCGCTGCCGACCAGTTGGAAGTCCTGGAAGGTGAACCAGCGCAGGGTGTCCGGGTTGCCGCCGAGCAGGGTCAGGGCGGCGACCACGAAGGTCACCAGCAGCACCGCGGCGGTCACCTTGCTGGCCCGCACCTGGGCCAGGAAGCCCGGGCCGCGGCGCTGCGGCAAGTTATTGGAAGCCAGCTCGGGGTCGCCCTGCGGGTAGCGCCGGTAGAGGTCGCGCACCTGCTCGGCCAGGCTTTCGTCCGGCACCCAGAGCACCTGTTCGCCGGCCTCCTCGCTGACCCGGAAGGGCAGGTTCAGGCGTTGCAGCAGGCCGACGAAACCGGCGAGGTCCGCCGCCAGGGGCAGGCGCATGGCCACTACCGCGCTCACTCATCCTCTCCCGGACGCTTCACGTCCACCCAGACGAACTTGTCGCGCTGCAGGCGCGTTTCCTGGTCCAGCCGGTAGGCCACCAGCTTGCCGTACATGACCGCGCTGTAGTCCAGGCAGGCCAGGTTCGGGCGGATCGGCGCCGGCGTGCCGCGACGCCAGTAGTGGCCGACGAACAGCAACGGCTCGTCGGCGCCGTAGCTCAGCAGGCTGGACTTCTGCTCGGCGCTCAGGCGCTCGGCGGCCACCTCGTCGGGCAGCGCATCGGGCTGGAAGACGATGTCGCCGTAGGTCTCCGGCTCGCGGTCCTCTTCCCAGAACTTGGTGCGGAAGAACGCACGGGTGAAGCCGTCGCTGCCGGTCAGGGTCATGCCGTTGGGCAGGCGCATGTCGGTGCCGCGCAGCAGGCGGTTGCACACCTGGTAGGCGAAGCTGCCGTGCTCGGCGGAGGACTGCAGGAAGGCCTCGTCGATGCGCCCGTCGGGGAACTGCCGGCGCAGCGAATCGATCAGCTCGTTGTCCCAGCAGGCGTGGACCATGCGGAAGCGCCCGGCGTCGAGGAACAGCGGCAGGCGCCGGAACCAGCCGAGGAAGTCGCGCCAGTCGCCGGGGTGGCCCTCGAACTGGTCGAGGGTTTCCTGGATCAGCCGCGCGTGCCGCGGGGTGTGCTCGCGCAGGTACTGGCGGCCGCTGCCCGGCGCCGCCGGGGTGGACCAGCCGAGCAGGTTGTACTCGTGGTTGCCCATGATGCACAGGGCCTCGCCGGCGGCGACCATGTCGTGCACCCGGTGCAGGGCCTCGCGGATGCGCGGGCCGCGGTCGACGATGTCGCCGAGGAACAGCGCCTGGCGCCGCGGGTGGCGCCAGACGCCGCCGTGCAACTGGTAGCCCAGCCGCTCCAGCAGGCGGTCGAGGGTGTGTGCGCAGCCGTGGACATCGCCGATCAGGTCGTAGCCACGGCCCGGGTCGAGTTCGCTCACTCGCTGCTCCCCAGCCGGCTGCCCCAGCCGAGCTTGGTCCGGCAGACCTCGTAGTAGTTGTGGTCGATCGGGTGGATCAGGCGCAGCTTCTGCGGCTTCTTGCTCACCGTGACCATGTCGCCCGGCGCGCAGGTGAAGTGGTTCTGCCCGTCGCAGGAGACCTGCGGGTAGATCTGCATGTTCGGCGACACCACTATCTTCAGCTCGCTGTTGCCGTCGACCACGATCGGCCGGCTGGACAGGGTGTGCGGGTACATCGGCACTATGACGATGGCGTCCAGCTTCGGATGCATGATCGGCCCGCCGGCGGACAGCGAGTAGGCGGTGGAGCCGGTGGGCGTGGCGACGATCAGGCCGTCGGCCTTCTGGCTGCAGACGAACTGGCCGTCGATGTGCAGTTCGAACTCGATCATCCGCGTCGACTTGCCGGGGTGCAGCACCACGTCGTTGAGCGCGTCGCCCTGGCCGATGGATTCGCCGTGGCGGCGCACCTGGGCGTCGAGCAGGAAGCGGCTTTCGACGATGTACTGGCCGCCGAGCACCTCGTCCACCTTGGCTTCCAGCTCGTCCGGGCGGATGTCGGTGAGGAAGCCCAGGCTGCCGCGGTTGATGCCCAGCACCGGCACCTTGTGCCGGGCCAGCGCGCGCGCCGCGCCGAGCATGCTGCCGTCGCCGCCGACGACGATGACCAGGTCGCAGATCTCGCCCATGATCTTCCGCGAGCAGGTCTGCAGGCCGTGGCCGGGCAGCACTTCGGCGATGGTGTCCTCGAGGATCACGTGCAGGTGCCGCTCGGTCAGGAAGCGCTTCAGCCGGCGGATGGTTTCCAGCACCTGGGTGCTGCCGAGGCGGCCGATGATGCCGATGTTGCGAAAGGATTCCATGAGACTCCAGGCGGCGGGTGCGAGCGGGTAGTGCCCGGAATTATGGGGGAAACCCCCGAACAGCGGCAAACCCGCGCACCAGCGCGGGCGTTCGGCTAGGCTGCACGGATGAAGTCGACCGCCTACCTGCTCGCTGAGCTGCTAGCCGAACTGCGCCAACCCGCGGTACGCGACCTCGCCTGGACGCTGCTCGGCGAACCCCTGCTGGATGCTGGCGCCCTGCCCCTGCGTCATCCGCTGGCAGCGAGCCGCTGGCTGGCCGAGCCGGAGCTTCTGGGCGGCTGGCTGCGCGAACAGGAAAGGCACAGCGAAGCGCTGCAAGCCTGGCTGCAGCGTTCGCCGCAACAACGCCTGGGCCGCTACTACGAACGCCTCTGGCAGTTCGCCCTGCAACAGGCTCCGGACCTGCGCCTGCTCGGCGCCAACCTGGCGGTGCGCGACAACGGCCACACCCTGGGCGAGCTGGACCTGCTGCTGGAGGACGACGACGGCCTGCACCACCTGGAGCTGGCCATCAAGCTCTACCTGGGCCCCAGCCGCGAAGGCCCGGAAGACTGGCTCGGCCCCGGCGCCGAAGACCGCCTGGCGAACAAGCTGCGCCACCTGCGCGAGCACCAGCTACCGCTCTCCTCCACTGCGCACGGCCGCGCCCTGATCGCCGGATTCAGCAGCGCCCCGGTGCAAGCCGCGCTCTGGCTGGGCGGCTACCTGTTCTACCCCTGGCCCGGCGAGTGCGCGGCGCCGGAGGGCGCCAACCCCGAACACCTGAGCGGCTCCTGGCTGCACCGCAGTCACTGGCCGCTGTACCGCGCCCAGGGCACGGGGCGCTGGCAGCCGCTGCCACGCAGCGAATGGCTGGCTCCGGCGCGCAAGACCGCCGAGCAGAGCTGGGCGCCGGAGCGCTTCGACGCCTGGCTGGCGCAGTTGCCGGCGGATGCCTTCCCGCAGTTGCTGGTGCGCCTGGAGGAACAACAGGGGGAATGGTGCGAAGCCGAACGGCTGTTCCTGGTCGGCGACCAGTGGCCGCGGGTGCATAACGGCTATTCCCACTGATGGCTGCCCGGAGCGGCGGGGTGGTTCCGTAGGATGGGTTGAGCGAAGCGATACCCATCGCCATGGCAGCATGGGTTTCGCAAGCTCAACCCATCCTACGAAGAGCATCTCGGCGCGGTCGGCAAGACAGTCGCGCCTACAACCGTGCCCTACGTGTTCGCCGTGGAGTACGGCATATACCTGTAGGAGCGGGCCCTGCCCGCGATTTCGCGCGCAGGGCGCGCGAATGACGTGGGTGGGTCGTAGGAGCGGATCTTATCCGCGATCCGCGCCGATCTATCCAACTGGCGCAAACGAATACCCTATGACAATCGCCGCAAACGCTCTTCCATCGCCCTCCGCCCCTGCAGGCCGCCGCTGTGCACGGCGACCAGGCGGCTGCCGCGGGGTACCCGCCCGGCGCTTACCTCGTCGTGCAGGGCCAGCAGCAGCTTGCCGGTGTACAGCGGCTCCAGCGGCACGCCAGTGGCCGCCTCGAAATCGGCCATGAAGCGCACCAGCCCGGCATCCACCCTGCCGAAACCGCCGCGGCTGGCGTCCAGCAGACGATAACCGGCGTCTTCATGCCCCGCCTCGGCCAGCAGCCGCGGCAGAATGGCTTCCACGCCATGGCCAGGCGGCACCGCCAGGGCGCCGATCAGCGGGTGCGCGCCCTGCTCGCCCAGCACCAGCCCAGCCAGGGTGGTGCCGGTACCGCAGGCGGCCCAGAGCTGGTCGTAGCCGCTCCAGCCGATGCCCGGCAATTGCTCACCCAACTGTTCCACCAACGGCGCGCAACCCAGCGCGCCGGGCAAACCGCCGCCGCCCTCGTCCACCGCCAGCAGGCGCGGGTAGCGTTCGCGCCAGGGCGCCCAGAAGCCTTCGGCATGGCGCTCGCGGTAGCCGGCGTAGCCGAGCCAGTGCAGTTGCATGCCCCAGGCGCGCAGGTCGCGCACCGTGGGCGTGTCCTGTTCGTTTCCGCGCAGCAGGCCGACGGTGGCGAAGCCGAAGCGCTGGCCGGCGGCGGCCAGGGCGTGCAGGTGGTTGGAATGGGCGCCGCCCAGGCTGATCAGGCCTTCCAGGCCCTGTTCGGCGGCCTGGCGCAGGTAGGGCGCCAGCTTGAACCACTTGTTGCCGGACACCCGCTCGTCGACCAGGTCCAGGCGCAACAGCGCCAGCTCGACGCCAGCTTGTTCCAGCCAGTCGAGGCGCACCGGTTGCAACGGGGGAAGCGGGCGCCACTCGGGGAATCGCAGGGCAGCCACCTAGCCCGCGGTCACGCCACGCAGGCCGCCGCTGGTCTTGTGCCGGGCGCAGCAGTTACTGTCGCCGTCGACGAAGCGGCCCGGGGTATCCACGCGGTCGACCGGCAGCGCGCAACGTTCGCCGTTGGACAGGCGGCCGTCGCAGGTCGGCTGCTGGTAGTGGGCCAGCCACTGGCAATACTGGGCTTCGGAGACGAAGCATTTGGCGGCGGCATAGGCCATGGGGTTTTTCTGGTAGCGCGGGATGTCCTGCAGCGGAATGGTCAGGTGCCCAGCGCCGGGATGATAGACCACGAAGATCACCCCGAGCGAGGTCAGCTTCTCCAGCAGCGCATCGCTCTGCGCCCGCGCCGCCTGGGCAGCCAGCTCGCGGCGCAGGGCCTCGTTGTCCTGCTGCAGCTGGCGGTCCAGTTCGTTGCGGTAGCTCAGCTCGGCATCGCGCAGCGCCAGCTGTTCCTTGTACTGGGCGATAACCGCCGCGACCTTCGCATCGGCCTCGCCCTCGAACTGCGTGCGCAGTTCCTCCAGCTCCGCGCGCCCCTGCTGCTCGATGCTGCGCAGTTGCGCGGTCAGCTCCTCGCGACCGCGCTGGAAGCCGTCCACCCGCTCATCCAGCTCGCGGCGCAGGCCGGCATTGATTTCTTCCTCGCGCTTGAGCCCCTCGCGCAGCGCGGCCAGTTCGGCCTGCAGCACCTTGACCTGTTCCTCGGCGCCCAGGCGCAGGCGTTGCAGCTCCTGCTCGTGCTGCTGGCTCAGGCTGGACAGGCGCGAGGCTTGCTGGCCGAGCAGCTCGGCGGTCTTCTGCCGGTGTTCTTCCAGCATCGCCTGGGCCAGCTTCTCGGCCTGCTCCTGCGGGTCCTGCGCCGGCGTCGCGTACCACTGGTGCTCGGCGGCCACCTTCAGGCGCTGCGGCTCGACGGCGACGGGCTCCTCCTCGACCAGCAGGCCAAGGTGGTTGCGCCGGATCGCGTCGCGCAGCATCACCAGGTGGTTGTTGCCCGTCACCAGGCTCGGGTCCCACAGGTGCATCTGGTGCCAGGACACCGGGCACTGGCTGCGGCAGGCCAGGCGGATCGGCCCGGCGCCCATGTCCGGGCCGCGCCCGGCGCGGTCGGCGAGCTGGCGCAGCGGCAGGTTCCAGCCGCGGTCGGCCTCGCCGTTCTCGTCGAAATCCAGGTAGAAGAACACCGCCGCCTTGACCTGCAGGCGCCCGTTGATCAGCACATAGGCCAGGCGCATCTGCCGGTCGGCGAACTCGTGCATCTGCACGACGTTGTCGAGCAGGGCCTCGAATTCGGGATAGAGCATCTGCTTGCAGATGCCTCGCTCATCGAAGAAGGCCACGGCCTCGACCATCTGAGGCTTTTTCTGCAGGCTCATGACGGGACCTCTGGACTGTCGCGAACAGGGTTGGGCCCGCAGAGGGGCCGGCAGCCGGGCTTCGAACGCACCGCTGCCGGGGCAAGTCTAGGGGAAATAGTGACGCAGGCGATGTGACTGGGTTGGCAGTCACTCGGCTGGCTGTAAGAAGGCGACGTACGACAGACAGAAAACTGTGACGGGCTCCGCCCTTTGCCGCCCGGACGGCGCATCCGGGCGGCAAAGGCCAGGGATCAGAGTTCGGCGGCCAGGCGCGAGCCCTGGTTGATGGCGCGCTTGGCATCCAGTTCGGCGGCCACGTCGGCGCCGCCGATCAGGTGCACCTTCTGCCCGGCGGCGACCAGGCCGTCGTGCAGCTCGCGCAGCGGCTCCTGGCCGGCGCAGACGATCACGGTATCCACCGGCAGCACCTGCGGCTCGCCCTCGGCGATGCGGATGTGCAGCCCGGCGTCGTCGACCTTGAGGTACTCCACGCTGTTGAGCATCTGCACCCGCTTGTTCTTCAGCCCGGTGCGGTGAATCCAGCCGGTGGTCTTGCCCAGGCCGTCGCCGACCTTGGACTTCTTGCGCTGCAGCAGGAACACCTGGCGCGCCGCGGCATGCGGGTGCGGCTGGATGCCGGCGACGCCGCCGCGGGCTTCCAGGTTCTCGTCGATGCCCCACTCCTTCCAGAAGGCATGGCGATCCAGGCTGGTGGATTCGCCGTCGTGGGTGACGTACTCGGAGACGTCGAAGCCGATGCCGCCGGCGCCGATCACCGCCACTTTCTGCCCCACCGGCTTGCGCTCGAGGATGGCGTCCAGGTAGCTGATCACCTTCGGGCTGTCGATGCCGGGGATGGCCGGGGTGCGCGGGACGATGCCGGTGGCCAGGAGGATCTCGTCGAAGCCGCCCCTGGCCAGGTCGTCGACCGACACGCGGGTGTTCAGGCGCAGGTCGACGCCGGTGGTCTCCAGCTTGCGCTTGAAGTAGCGCAGGGTCTCGTAGAACTCTTCCTTGCCCGGCACGCGTTTGGCCACGTTGAACTGTCCGCCGATCTCGCCGGCGGCGTCGAACAGCGTCACCTGGTGGCCACGCTCGGCGGCCACGGTGGCGGCGGCCAGGCCGGCCGGGCCGGCGCCGACCACGGCGATCTTCTTCACGTGGGTGGTGGGGATGTAGTTCAGCTCGGTCTCGTGGCAGGCGCGCGGGTTGACCAGGCAACTGGTCAGCTTGCCGCCGAAGGTGTGGTCCAGGCAGGCCTGGTTGCAGCCGATGCAGGTGTTGATCTCATCGCTGCGGCCTTCGGCGGCCTTGTTGACGAAGTCCGGGTCGGCGAGGAACGGCCGGGCCATGGAGACCATGTCGGCGTCGCCCTCGGCCAGCACCTGCTCGGCCACTTCCGGTGTGTTGATGCGGTTGGTGGTGACCAGCGGAATGCCCACCTCGCCGCGCAGCTTGGCGGTGACCTTGGTGAAGGCCGCGCGCGGCACCTTGGTGGCGATGGTCGGGATGCGCGCCTCGTGCCAGCCGATGCCGGTGTTGATCAGGGTGGCGCCGGCCTGCTCGATGGCCTTGGCCAGCAGGACGATCTCGTCCCAGGTGCTGCCGCCTTCCACGAGGTCGAGCATCGACAGGCGGTAGATGATGATGAAGTTCGGCCCCACCGCCTCGCGCACGCGGCGGACGATCTCCACCGGCAGGCGCATGCGGTTCTCGTAGCTGCCGCCCCAGCGGTCGGTGCGCTGGTTGGTGTGGGCGACCAGGAACTGGTTGATGAAGTAGCCTTCCGAACCCATGATCTCGACGCCGTCGTAGCCGGCCTGCTGGGCCAGGGCCGAGCAGGTGACGAAGTCCTGGATCTGCTTCTGGATGCCCTCCTCGTCCAGCTCGCGCGGCTTGAACGGGTTGATCGGCGCCTGGATGGCGCTGGGCGCCACGGATTTCGGGCTGTAGGCATAGCGCCCGGCGTGGAGGATCTGCATGCAGATCTTGCCGCCGGCCTCGTGCACCGCCTGGGTAACGATCTTGTGCTTCTCAGCCTCCTCGGCGGTGGTCAGCTTGGCCGCGCCGGCGTACACGCCGCCTTCCTCGTTCGGGCCGATGCCGCCGGTGACCATCAGGCCGACGCCGCCGCGGGCGCGCTCGGCGAAATAGGCGGCCATGCGTTCGAAGCCGTTGGGCTTCTCTTCCAGGCCGGTGTGCATCGAGCCCATCAGGGTGCGGTTGCGCAGGGTGGTGAAGCCCAGGTCCAGGGGCGCGAGCAGGTGCGGGTAGCGGGCGGCGGTCATGATTCCTCCACATCGGGCATGGTGCCGGGGCCTCGGACGGGCCACGGTCGGTATGGGGCAGACTCTAAGCAGCGCCCCGGGCGCGCTCAATGACCGGAAATGACAACTTACTGATCGAAGATGACAGCAGCGCTTGGCAAGCCGGCGCCGCTCCCCTACCCTGACGGCCAGTCCCGGAGCCCCGCATGCGCAAGCTGACATTCCTCATCCTGGTCACCCTCTTCGCCGCCTACGCCGGCTGGGCCGAGCGCCGCCCGGTGGGCCACTACCTGTCCGACCTGCGCAGCCAGGTGGTGCTCAACCAGGGCGCGCCTTCCGAACGTGGCAACCTGCTGGGCGTGCAGCCCGAGCTCTACGCCCCCGACTACCAGAACGTCGAGCGCCTGCGCCTGAAGCTCGCGGCCTACCTGGAGAAGGCCCGCAGCGAGGGCCTGCTCGGCCCGCGCACGGTAGTGGTGTTCCCCGAGCACATCGGCACCTGGCTGGTGGCCGCCGGCGAGAAGCCCGAGGTCTACCAGGCCCGGCACCTGACCGAGGCCATGCAGTGGATGGCCGTCAGCAACCCGGTGAAGCTGGCCCGCGGCTGGCTCATCGCCAAGGGCCGCGACCGCTTCACCGACGCCCTGTTCCGCATGAAGGCGGTGGACATGGCCCACGACTACCAGACGCTGTTCGGCGGCCTGGCCCGGCAGTTCGGCGTCACCCTGGTGGCCGGCTCCATCGTCCTGCCCAACCCCAAGGTGGAGGACGGCGTGCTGGTCACCGGCAACGGCAGCCTGTACAACGCCAGCCTGGTGTTCGGCAGCGACGGCAGGCCGCTGGGCCAGCCGCAGCGCAAGGTCTTCCCCATCGACGACGAGAAGCCCTTCATCCGCGCCGGCCACAGCGACAACCTGCAGGTGCTGGACACGCCGGCCGGGCGCCTGGGCGTGCTGATCTGCGCCGACAGCTGGTACCCGATCAACTACGCGGTGCTGGCCTCGGAAAAGGTCGAGCTGCTGGCGGTGCCCGCCTTCCTCACCGGCAACGGCCAGTGGCAGCAGCCCTGGCGCGGCTACAACGGCGCGCGCACGCCTTCCGACGTGCAGCTCAAGCCCGGCGAGCTGAGCGAAGGCCAGGCCTGGCAACAGCTGGCCCTCGGCGGGCGCCTGACCGCCAGCGGCGCCCAGGCCGGCATCGCGGTGTTCCTCCGCGGGCAGCTGTGGGATCTGGGCAGCTCCGGCCCCGGCCTGGTGGTCGACCGTGGCGGCCAGCAGCTCGCCGAGGACGGCCCCGGCGCGCGCCTGATCAACCTCTGGCTGTGACCATGAAGCAACCGGGCATGCGGCTGGGCGACCTCTCCATAGGCTTCGTCCACGGCCTGGCCGACGCCCTGGAAGATCGCGGCGTGCCGGCGCAGCCGCTGCTGCTGCAGTACGGGCTGGACGCAGCGCGCTTCGCCGAACCCGGCGGGCGCCTGTCGATCCCGCGCTACATGCGCCTGGGCCACGCGGCCATCCAGCTCAGCGGCGACCCCGCCCTGGGCCTGCGCATGGGCCAGTTCAGCCGCATCCAGCAACTCGGCCTGCCCGGCGTCACAGCCGCCCTAGCCCCCGACCTGCGCGCCGCCAGTCGCGCGCTGATCCGCTTCGAACCGCTCTACGCGCAGAATTACCGCGGCCGCTCCAGCCTGGCCGAGGACGCCGGCGGCGCCTGGCTGAGCTTCTATTCCATCAGCCCGTACAACGCCTACAACCGCTTCGTGGTGGATTCGGTGCTGGCCGGCTGGCTCAGCTACCTGGCGCGCATCGCCGGGCAGCCGCTGCGCCCGCTCCGGGTGGAGATCGAGTACCCGGCGCCGGACTATGCGGCCCGCTACGAGGAATTCTTCGGCTGCCCGGTGGAATTCGCCGCCGGCGCCAACCGCCTGCGCCTGGACCAGGCCAGCCTGGCCCTGGGCAACCGCGAGCACTGCCCCAGCACCTGGCGGCAGATGCAGGAAATCTGCGAGAAGGAACTGGAGCTGCGCACCCGCACGCGCACCCTGCGCGAGCGCGTGGTGCAACTGCTGGGGCCGCTGCTCAACGGCCGCGAGCCGGACCTGGAGGAGGTCGCCGCGCGCCTCAAGCTGCCGACCTGGACGCTGCGCCGCAAGCTGGCCGAGGAAGGCACCCAGTTCCGCAGCATCCTCAACGAGACGCGCCGCGACCTGGCGATGATCTACATCCGCGACACCGACCTGGCCTTCGGCGAGATCGCCTACCTGCTCGGCTTCGCCTCGGCCGAGGCCTTCCAGCGCGCCTTCAAGCGCTGGAGCGGCCAGCCGCCGGGGGAATACCGCCGCGCGCAGCGGCAGGCCGGCTGATCACATCTCGGTGGCGTCGTCCGCCGGCTCCGGCGAATCGCACTCGGCGCGGTGTTCTTCGAGCAGTTCTTCCTGGTAGTCGTCCATGGCTGCCTCCCATCGCGTTCGACAAGGTCATGGATGCAGCCTAGCCGGCGCGGATGAATGGCGCATGACCGCCGGCCTTTCCCGGCGCAATGAAAAAGCCCCCAGGCATGGCTGCCTGAGGGCTTGTAAAATGGCGCAGCGGACGGGACTCGAACCCGCGACCCCCGGCGTGACAGGCCGGTATTCTAACCGACTGAACTACCGCTGCGCGTCGGCTGGACTTGCGTCCAAGGGTGTTACGGCCTTCCATCCTGCCTGTCGCTACGGAGCTTTGACTCTACGTGGCGGCGAGTTCGGGGTGATGAACTCCAGGAGGGGGAAGATGGCGCAGCGGACGGGACTCGAACCCGCGACCCCCGGCGTGACAGGCCGGTATTCTAACCGACTGAACTACCGCTGCGCGTCGGCTGGGCTTGCGTCCAAGGGGGTTACGGCCTTCCATCCTGCCTGTCGCTACGGAGCTTTGACTCTACGTGGCGGCGAGTTCGGGGGGATGAACTCCAGGAGGGGGAAGATGGCGCAGCGGACGGGACTCGAACCCGCGACCCCCGGCGTGACAGGCCGGTATTCTAACCGACTGAACTACCGCTGCGCGTAACTTGCGAGATGGTGGGTGATGACGGGATCGAACCGCCGACCCTCTGCTTGTAAGGCAGATGCTCTCCCAGCTGAGCTAATCACCCTTCGTCTCGAAGTGGGGCGCATTCTACCGGCGGCATTTCCTAAGTCAATGCCCTGATTGGATTTTTTTTGAAATTTCGTGCTTTGGGGGAACGCGGGAAGCCAGCTGCCTTTGGGGTTGGGTGTAGCGCGCCGCTGCGAGCATCCGCTTTCCGGGTGCGTCGAGCTCGACCGCGACGCCGGGCATGAGCCTGGTGTAACGGCGGATAACCGCGAACGGTTATTCGCCCTACGCCAGGCTCGACCTTGGCGTAGGGCGCATAACGCCTACGGAGTTATCCGCCGCTTGACCTCGATCCCAGGCGCGCTTCGGAGACGGTCACGAAGCACTGCTTTCCGGGCGCTTCGAGCCCGACCGCGACGCCGGGCATAAGCTCTGTGAAACGGCGGATAACCGCGAACGGTTATTCGCCCTACGCCAGACTCGACCTTGGCGTAGGGCGCATAACGCCTACGGCGTTATCCGCCGTTTGACCTCGATCCCAGGCGCGCTTCGGAGACGGTCACGGAGCACTGCTTGCCGGGCGCTTCGAGCCCGACCGCGACGCCGGGCATGAGTCTGGTGTAACGGCGGATAACCGCGAACGGTTATTCGCCCTACGCCAGGCTCGACCTTGGCGTAGGGCGCATAACGCCTACGGCGTTATCCGCCGTTTGACCTCGATCCCAGGCGCGCTTCGGAGACGGTCACGGAGCACTGCTTTCCGGGCGCTTCGAGCCCGACCGCGACGCCGGGCATGAGTCTGGTGTAACGGCGGATAACCGCGAACGGTTATTCGCCCTACGCCAGGCTCGACCTTGGCGTAGGGCGCATAACGCCTACGGCGTTATCCGCCGTTTGACCTCGATCCCAGGCGCGCTTCGGGGACGGTCACGGAGCCCCCCCCCGACCTCAGTCGAGATAGATCATCTTGCGCGTCATGCCGCCGTCGACGACGAACTCCTGGCCGGTGACGAAGCCGGCGTTGTCGCCCAGCAGCCAGGCCACCAGCGCGGCGACGTCTTCCACCGTGCCGACACGGCCGACCGGGTGCTGGTCGTGGTCCAGCTCGGTGAGCGGCGCCGCCTGGCGCTCGTGGAGGTCGCGGGCGTCGATCCAGCCGGGGCTGACCGCGTTGACGCGGATTTCCGGGCCCAGGCTCATGGCCAGCGCGTGGGTCAGGGCGAGGATGCCGCCCTTGCTCGCCGCGTAGGCTTCGGAGCTGCGCTCGGACTGGTGCGCGCGGGTCGAGGCGATGTTGACGATGCTGCCCTGGTGCGCCCGCAGGTAGGGCGCGCAGTGCTTGGCCAGCAGCATCGGGCCGCTGAGGTTCACCGCCAGGGTGCGGTTCCACTCGTTGAGCGTCAGGCTCTCCAGCGACGTGACGCCCGGGCGGGCGATGGCTGCGTTGCACACCAGAGCGTCGAGGCGGCCGAACTGCCCGAGCACCTCGGCCACGGTCTGCGCCACCTGGCTTTCCTGGGATACGTCCAGGGCGATGAACCAGGCCTTGTCGCCCAGCGCCTCGGCGACCTTGGCGCCGCGCTCGCGGTCCTGGTCGACCAGCACCACCTGCCAGCCCTCTGCGATCAGCCAGGCGCCGATCCCCAGGCCGATGCCCCGCGCCGCGCCGGTGACCAGCGCGACCTTGCCGTTGCCGATGATCGCTGCCAGGTCGCTCACAGTGCCGCCAGGCCTCGTGCCAGGTCCTTCTTGATGTCGTCGACGTCCTCCAGGCCCACCGCGACGCGGATCAGGTTGTCGCGGATGCCGGCGTTCTCGCGCTCCTGCGGCGACAGGCGGCCGTGGGAGGTGGTCGCCGGGTGGGCGATGGTGGTCTTGGTGTCACCCAGGTTGGTGGTGATGGAGATCATCCGGGTGGCGTCGATGAAGCGCCAGGCCGCGGCCTTGTCGCCCTTCACCTCGAAGCTGACCACCGCGCCGAAGCCCTTCTGCTGCCGCTTGGCCAGCTCGTGCTGCGGGTGGCTGGGCAGGCCGGCGTAGTAGACGCGCTCGATGCCCGGCTGCTGTTCCAGCCACTCGGCCACGTCCTGGGCCGCGGCGCAATGCGCCTGCATGCGCACGCGCAGGGTTTCCAGGCCCTTGAGGAAGATCCAGGCGTTGAACGGGCTCAGTGTCGGACCGGCGGTGCGCAGGAAACCGACCACGCCCTCCATCAGCTTGCGGCTGCCGGCGACCACGCCGCCCATGCTGCGGCCCTGGCCGTCGATGTACTTGGTCGCCGAGTGGATCACCACGTCCGCGCCGAGTTTCAGCGGTTGCTGCAGCGCCGGGGTGCAGAAGCAGTTGTCCACCGCCAGCAGCGCACCGTGGGCGTGGGCGATCTCGGCCAGGGCGGCGATGTCCACCAGCTCGGCCAGGGGGTTGGACGGCGACTCGACGAACAGCAGCTTGGTGTTCGGCTTGATCGCCGCTTCCCAGGCCTTCAGGTCGCTCAGCGGCGGGTAGTCCACCTGCACGCCGAAGCGCTTGAAGTACTTCTCGAACAGGCTGATGGTCGAGCCGAACACGCTGCGCGAGACCAGCACGTGGTCGCCGGCGCTGCAGTGGGTCATCACCAGCGAGAGGATGGCCGACATGCCGGTGGAGGTGGCCACCGCCTGCTCGGCGCCTTCCAGGGCGGCGATGCGCTCCTCGAAGGTGCGCACCGTCGGGTTGGTGTAGCGCGAGTAGACGTTACCCGGCACTTCGCCGGCGAAGCGCGCGGCGGCGTCGGCGGCGCTGCGGAACACGTAGCTGGAGGTGGGGAACAGCGCTTCGCCGTGCTCCGCCTCCGGGGTGCGTTGCTGCCCGGCGCGTACCGCCAGGGTGTCGAAGGCGGCGCCTTCCAGGTCACTGTCCAGGCGACCGGCTTCCCATTCCTGTGCCATCCCCTGCTCTCCTTCAGTCGTTGTACAGATCGATGATGGCGCTGACCGCGTTGGCCTTGGCCTTGGTCGCGTCGTTGCGCGCCTGCTCGATCCGGTTCAGATAGGCTTCGTTGACGTCGCCGGTCACGTACTGGCCGTCGAAGACCGCGCAGTCGAAGTGCTCGATCTTGATCTTGCCGCCGCCGACCGCGTCGATCAGGTCCGACAGGTCCTGGTAGACCAGCCAGTCGGCGCCGAGCAGTTCGCACACCTCTTCGGTGCTGCGGTCATGGGCGATCAGTTCGTGGGCGCTCGGCATGTCGATGCCGTAGACGTTGGGGTAGCGCACGGCCGGCGCCGCGGAGCAGAAGTAGACCTTCTTCGCCCCGGCCTCGCGGGCCATCTGGATGATCTGCTTGCTGGTGGTGCCGCGGACGATGGAGTCGTCCACCAGCATCACGTTCTTGCCGCGGAATTCCAGCTCGATGGCGTTGAGCTTCTGGCGCACCGACTTCTTGCGCGCGGCCTGGCCGGGCATGATGAAGGTACGGCCGATGTAGCGGTTCTTCACGAAGCCTTCGCGGAACTTCACGCCCAGCCGGTTGGCCAGCTCCAGGGCGGAGGTGCGGCTGGTGTCGGGGATCGGGATGACCACGTCGATGTCGTGCTCCGGGCGCTCGCGGAGGATCTTCTCGGCCAGCTTCTCGCCCATGCGCAGGCGCGCCTTGTACACCGAGATGCCGTCCATCAGCGAGTCCGGGCGGGCCAGGTAGACGTGCTCGAAGATGCACGGCGAGTATTTCGGGTTGGCCGCGCACTGGCGGGTGAACAGCTTGCCTTCCTCGGTGATGTACACCGCCTCGCCCGGCGCCAGGTCGCGGATCAGGGTGAAGCCGAGGACGTCCAGGGCCACGCTTTCCGAGGCGATCATGTATTCCACGCCGTTCTCGGTGTGGCGCTGGCCGAAGACGATCGGGCGGATCGCGTTGGGGTCGCGGAAGCCGACGATGCCGTAGCCGGTGATCATCGCCACCACGGCGTAGCCGCCGACGCAGCGGGCGTGCACGCCGGCCACCGCGGCGAAGACGTCTTCCTCGGTGGGCTGCAGCTTGTTGCGCACCGCCAGCTCATGGGCGAAGACATTGAGCAGCACTTCCGAGTCGGAGTTGGTGTTGACGTGGCGCAGGTCGGATTCGTAGATCTCCTTGGCCAGCTGCTCGACGTTGGTCAGGTTGCCGTTGTGCGCCAGGGTGATGCCGTAGGGCGAGTTGACGTAGAACGGCTGGGCCTCGGCGGAGCTGGAGCTGCCGGCGGTCGGATAGCGCACGTGGCCGATGCCGACCTTGCCCACCAGGCGCTGCATGTGGCGCTGCTGGAAGACGTCACGGACCAGGCCGTTGTCCTTGCGCAGGTAGAGCCTGTCGTCCTGACAGGTGACGATGCCGGCAGCGTCCTGGCCGCGATGCTGGAGAACGGTGAGCGCGTCATACAACGCCTGATTGACGTTCGACTTGCCCACGATACCGACGATGCCACACATGCGACGCAACCCCTAGTTGGTTTACAGGCTAAAAAATTCCGTTCCCGCCGCCCCACCCGGGCCGGCGTCGGGCGGCGCACAGCGCCACCCTGGCCCAGCCGTCACTGGCTGGGCAGCATACTCCCCATCCCGACCGGCGGTGCCAGCTGGCCACTGGCGAACCAGTGCCCGGCCAGGTTGAGGACGATGTTCTTCGACCAGTCGGCGACCAGCAGGAAGTGCGGCAGCAGCACCGACTGCTGCCACCACGGGTCCTGTTGCACCGGCGCCAGGCTCAGCAAGCCGACCAGCAGCACCACCAGCAGCACGCCGCGGGCGCCGCCGAAGGCCATGCCGAGCACGCGGTCGGTGCCGGACATGCCGGTCACCCGGACCAGTTCGCTGATGAGGAAATTGACCAGCGCCCCCAGCAGCAGGGTGACCACGAAAAGCAGCGCGCAGGCGGCGATGACGCGGCCGGACGGCAGTTGGATGTAAGGCGCGAGACGTTCGGCCAGTGCGCCGCCGAACATCCAGGCGACCGCACCCGCGACAATCCAGGTGAGCAGGGACAGGGCTTCCTTGACGAAGCCGCGGCTCAGACTGATCAGGCTGGAAATGACGATGATGCCGATCATCGTCCAATCGACCCAGGTAAATGCCACGTTGCGGCCCAGAAACGAAAAAGGCCCCGCATTTTAGCAGAGCCCCGGGGTTTAGCGGAGCCCCCGATGCATCGGGAGCCGCTCATCGGTGTCAGCCGCGTTCGGGCTGGAAGCGCACCACGAAGCCGTTGAGCTTCTGCTGCTTGCTCAGCTGCTCCTTCAGGCGGTCGGCCTCGGCGCGCTCGATCACCGGCCCGACGAACACCCGGTTCATGCCGTCGAAGCTGCGCACGTAGGCGTTGTAGCCCTGGCTGCGGAGGCTCTTCTGCAGTTCCTCGGCGCGGGCGCGGTTGGACAGGCTGGCCAGTTGCACCGACCAGCTCACCGCCAGCTTGTCGGCGTCCAGGCGCTGGGCCGGCGCGGCGGGCGCGCTGGCCTGGGCCGGCGGCGTGGCCGGTTGCTGGGCAGGGCGCGGCGCCGAGGCGGCGGGCTGCTGGGCCGGCGTTTGCGGCAGGCTGGCGATGGGCGTGGAAGGCGCGGTGGTCGGCGCGGGACTGGGCACCGGCGCCTGGACCTGGGGCTGAGCGTCGGGGGCCTGCGGCGCTTCGGCCACCGGAGCATGGGGTTCGGGCACCGGCGTCGGCTGCACTTCCACCGCAGGCATGGCCGGCGTCTTCGGCATCGCCGGGGCGTCGACCGTCACCTGGCGCACCTCGTCCTGGCGGCTGAACAGCATCGGCAGGAAGATCACCGCCAGCGCCAGCAACACCAGCGCACCGACGATCCGCTGCTTGAGCCCCTTATCCAGCAAAGCCATTGCCACTCCCCCGTTTCTTGACCGCTTGTCAGTCCTGGTTGCCGTCCAGCCAGCTCAGGGCATCCGCCACGCTGTAGAAGGAGCCGAACACCAGGATCTCGTCGTCCGCCGACGCCTGCGCGCACTGTGCCTCGAGCGCCGCGGCGATGTCGTCATGCACGCTGGCCTGCGCGCCGCGCGCAAGCAAGGCTGCCGCCAGCTCGCCGGCCGGGCGCGAGCGCGGCGTGGGCAAGGGGGCGACCGCCCAATCCTGCACCAAGCCGAGCAAGGGTTCCAGCACCCCGTCCAGATCCTTGTCCGAAAGCAGGCCGAAAACCGCCAGGCGCCGGCCCTGCGGCGGCCGCGCGGCAAGGCGGCGGGCCAGGTAGTCGGCGGCATGGGGGTTGTGCCCGACGTCCAGCAGCAGGTGGCGCGGCTGCCCCTGCCAGGTCGCCACGCGGCGGTCCAGGCGGCCGCTCACGCGGGTCCGCAGCAGGGCCGCGAGCAGGCGCTCGGGCTGCCACGGCAGGCCCAGCAGCGCATAGACCTGCAGCGCCAGGGCGGCATTCTCCATGGGCAGGTCGAGCAGGCTCAGGTGGTGCAGGCGCAGCGGGGTGCCGTCGGCGCCACGGCCGTGCCAGTGCCAGTCGTGCTCGCCGATGGCCAGGTCGAAGTCGCGGCCGCGCAGCAGCAGCGGCGCGCCCAGGGCGCGGGCCTGGTCCAGTAGCGGCTGCGGCGGTTCCAGGTCGCCGCACACGGCCGGCTTGCCGGCGCGGAAGATGCCGGCCTTCTCGAAGGCCACACTGTCGCGGTTGTCGCCCAGCCATTCGGCATGGTCGAGGCCGATGCTGGTGACCACGGCGACGTCGGCGTCCACCAGATTGACCGCGTCGAGGCGGCCACCGAGGCCGACTTCCAGCACAACCGCATCGAGACCGGCGCGCTCGAACAGCCAGAAGGCCGCCAGGGTGCCCATCTCGAAATAGGTCAGGGAGATTTCGCCGCGCGCCGCCTCGACCGCGGCGAAGGCCTCGCAGAGCGCTTCATCGCTGGCCTCGCGGCCCTCGATGAGCACGCGCTCGTTGTAGCGCAGCAGGTGCGGCGAGGCGTACACGCCGACCTTCAGGCCCTGCTCGCCGAGCAGCTCGGCGAGGAAGGCGCAGGTGGAGCCCTTGCCGTTGGTGCCGGTGACGGTCACCACGCGCGGCGCGGGGCGCCCCAGGCCGAGGCGGACGGCCACCTCGCGGGAGCGCTCCAGGCCCATGTCGATGGCCGAGGGATGCAGCTGTTCGAGGTAGCCGAGCCAGTCGGCCAGGGAACGCTGGCTCATCCTGCGAGGGCGGTGCTGGGGGTGTTGGTGAACTTGGCCAGCAGCTTGGCCAGGCGGTCGCGCATTTCCGCGCGGTGCACGATCATGTCGATGGCGCCGTGTTCGAGGAGGAACTCGCTGCGCTGGAAGCCTTCGGGCAGCTTCTCGCGCACGGTCTGCTCGATCACCCGCGGGCCGGCGAAGCCGACCAGGGCCTTGGGCTCGCCGACGATCACGTCGCCGAGCATGGCCAGGCTCGCGGAAACGCCGCCGTAGACCGGGTCGGTCAGCACGGAGATGAACGGGATGCCTTCCTCGCGCAGGCGCGCCAGGGCGGCGGAGGTCTTGGCCATCTGCATCAGCGAGATCAGCGCTTCCTGCATGCGCGCGCCGCCGGAGGCGGAGAAGCAGATCATCGGGCAGCGGTGCTCCAGGGCGTAGTTGGCGGCGCGCACGAAGCGCTCACCGACGATGGAGCCCATGGAGCCGCCCATGAACGAGAACTCGAAGGCCGCGGCCACGACGGGCAGGCCCTGCAGCTTGCCGCTCATGGCGATCAGCGCGTCCTTCTCGCCGGTGTCCTTCTGCGCGGCGGCCAGGCGGTCCTTGTACTTCTTGGTGTCGCGGAACTTCAGGCGGTCCACCGGCTCCAGCTCGGCGCCCAGCTCCTCGCGGCCTTCCTCGTCGAGGAAGATGTCCAGGCGGGTGCGCGCGCCAATGCGCATGTGGTGGTCGCACTTGGGGCAGACGTCCAGGGTCTTTTCCAGCTCCGGCCGATACAGCACGGCGTCGCAGGACGGGCACTTGTGCCACAGGCCTTCCGGTACCGAGCTCTTCTTCGCCTCGGAACGCATGATGGAAGGGATCAGCTTGTCTACCAGCCAGTTGCTCATGCTCTGTTCTCCAATGCGGGGACAGTGCGCTCAGCGGCCCGAAGCCTTGCGCCTGCCCGTGAGCAGAAAAAATCACCATCGGCGCCGTGGCTCGGCCACGGCCCCTCGAAATCGCGGCGCGCCCTGGGCGGCGCCTTCGCCAGGCCGACACGGGGTCGGCGCTGGCATGACAAAACGTCAACAGCTCCTAATGACGGTGGCAGACCGCCTGCCGTCACATGCACCTCACCGGGAATCCGCCTCGCGGCAGCGGCGGATGAAGGCGCGGATCTTCTCGGCGTCCTTGATGCCCTTGCTCGCCTCCACCCCGCCGCTGACGTCCACGGCATAGGGGCGCACCTGGCGGATCGCCGCGGCGGCGTTGTCGGCGTTCAGGCCGCCGGCCAGCACCAGCGGGCGCGGCAGGGCTTCGGGAATCAGGGACCAGTCGAAGGCCGCGCCGGTTCCACCGGGAACGCCCTCGACGTAGGTGTCCAGCAGGATGCCGGCGGCGCCGGGATAAAGCGCGGCCTGGGCGGCGATGTCGTCGCCGGCCTTCACCCGCAGCGCCTTCAGGTACGGCTTGTGGTAGCCCTCGCAGTCCGCGGCGCGCTCGTCGCCATGGAACTGCAGCATGTCCAGCGGCACCGCATCGAGGATTTCCCCCATCTCGCAGCGGCTGGCATTGACGAACAGGCCCACGCTAGTGACGAAGGGCGGCAGCGCCGCGACTATGGCGCGCGCCTGCTGCACGCTGACCGCGCGCGGGCTCCTGGCGTAGAACACCATGCCGATGGCGTCGGCGCCCGCCTCGGCGGCGGCCAGGGCGTCCTCGACACGGGTAATGCCACAGATTTTGATGCGAACGGCGGACAAGATGCGGCGACCTTCCTTCAAAGCAATCCGTCGATGGTAGCAAATGCCCCGGACAGCGTCAGCCGAGCGTATCGGGCAAAGATGAAAGGAAATGTGGCCCCAGGTAGCGCTGCGGCAGCTCGAAGGCTTCCGGGTATTCCACCCGCACCAGGTAGAGCCCGAAGGGGTGCGCGGTCACGCCGCCGGCGCGGCGGTCCCGCGCCGCCAGCACCTCGTCGACCCACTCCGGCTCCCGCTCGCCCGCCCCTACCGTCATCAACACCCCGGCGAAGTTGCGCACCATGTGGTGGAGGAAGGCGTTGGCGCGCACGTCCAGCACTATGAAGCGGCCATGCTCCAGCACCTGCAGGTGGTGCACCGTCTTGATCGGCGACTTGGCCTGGCACTGCACGGCGCGGAACGAGGTGAAGTCGTGGGTGCCGACCAGCTTTTGCGCCGCCGCGCGCATGCGTTCGACGTCCAGCGGCCGGTGGTTCCAGGTGACTTCCTCGGCCATGTGCGCGGGGCGGATCGGGTCGTTGTAGATGACGTAGCGGTAACGCCGCGCCACGGCCGAGAAACGCGCATGGAAGTCCGCCGGCATGACCTTGGCCCAGGTCACGCTGATATCCGCCGGCAGGTTGGCATTGCTGCCCATCACCCAGGCCTTGAGCGGGCGCTCGACGCGGGTGTCGAAGTGCACCACCTGGCCACTGCCGTGCACCGAGGCGTCGGTGCGCCCGGCGCACATGACGCTCACCGGCTCGGCGGCCACCTTGGACAGGGCGCGCTCCAGCGCTCCCTGCACCGACGGCACGCCGTCCTCCTGGCGCTGCCAGCCGCGGTAGCGCGCGCCCTTGTATTCGACGCCCAGGGCGATCCTGGTGACGTCAGCGGTGGCGACCTCGCCCACCGCGCTCTCGAACTCGTTCAACTGCTCAGGCCATCCCGAAAAGGCAATTCAGCGGGCTATTCTGCCTGGATTGCCGCGTCCGGGCGATGCGCCGCGATCGGCGCGGCGCCGCCAGGCGCGCAATGTCCGCGCCCTGAAACGACGATGGCAGCCCGAAGGCTGCCATCGCTTTACCTGCGACCTGCTCAGGACAGGCGTTCGAGCAGCTCGCGGGCTTCCTGCTGCTGCTGGTCGCTGCCTTCGCTGATGACCTCGTCGAGGATGTCGCGCGCGCCCTCGGCGTCGCCCATGTCGATGTAGGCACGGGCCAGATCGAGCTTGGTCGCGGCCTCGTCGGCGCCGGAGAGGAAGTCGAACTCGTCGTCCATGTCGCCCTCGTCCAGCGCGGAGTCCAGCGACGGCTCGATCTCGGGCTCCAGCGCCGCCGCCGGGCTGGCCGGCTGCTCGAGGTCGCTGGCGAGCTTGTCCAGCTCGGCGCTGACCTGGTCCAGCTGGGCCGCGAAGCTGTCGTCGGCCGGCAGCTCCTGGGGAGCCTCTTCGGGCAGCGACAGGTCGAAGTCGTCCGCCAGGCCCTCGACCGGCTTGGCCGCGGGCTCGCTCTCGGCGCCCAGGTCGAAGCTGAAGTCGTCGTCGGCGCTCGCGGCGAGCCCAGCGCCCTCCTCGCCCAGGTCGAAGAGGAAGTCCTCGTCCTTGGCCGCGGGGGCCGCCGGCTCGTCCGGCAGGTCCAGGGTGAAATCGTCCAGCGCGTCGCTGGCCGTGGGCGCCGCGGGGGCGGCCTTGGCCAGGTCGTCTTCCAGGTCGAGGTCGAAGGCGAAGTCGTCGTCCGTCTTCGCCGATTGGGCCGGCTGGGCCACCGCGGCGGGCTCGTCCAGGCGCAGGTCGTCTTCGAGGTCGAAGTCTTCCAGCGACAGTTCGTCGGCCTTGGCTTGCGGCTCGGCTGCGGCGTGCGGCACCTCGTCGTCGAGCTGCAGGTCGTCCAGGCCCAGGTCGAAGGCGTCGTCCAGGTCGCCGGCGGCCTGCGCGACCGGTTCGCCGGCGGGCGCAGCGCCGTCGTGGGTCAGGTCGAGGTCATCGAGGCTGAAGTGATCCAGCTCGTCGCTGCTGGCTGCGGCCGCGGCCAGGCCGCCGGCCACGGCAGCCGCCGCGACCATGCCCGGGTAGCGCGACTTCAGCTGCTCCACCTGCGGCTCGGCGCCGCCCAGTTCGCGCAGTTCGTTTTCCTGGCGGGCGAAGCCTTCGCGGTCGCCGATCTCGGCCAGGACCTCCATCAGCTTCAGGCGCAGGTCGGCGCGCTGCGGTTCGTCGTAGATGGCGCCCTGCAGCAGCTCGGCGGCCTGGTTGAAGCGGCCGTAGGCGATGTAGATGTCGGCCTCGCCCAGCGGATCGCTGGTCTGCGCGGCGACCTTTTCACCGGCGGCCGGCGCGCTTGCCGGGGCTGCGTCCTCGTCTTCCAGGCTCAGGCTGTCGAATTCGCCGGCAGCCAGTTCCAGCGGCTCGTCCGTTCCGCTCGGGCTGGCCACGGCGGGCTCGACCTTGGCGGCCTCGGCCTGGGCCGCGCGGCGGCGCAGCAGGAGCAGCACCAGCAGCAGGACCAGCACCAGGCTGCCGCCGATGGCGGCCAGCAGCGTCGGGTTGGCCAGCAGTTCCTCGATCAGCCCCGGCTCGTTTTCGGCGGCCGGTGCAGGTGCAGCGGGCTTGGGCGCCGCCGGTTTGGGTTCGGCCGGCTTGGCGGCTGCCGGCGCGGCCGGTTGAGCGGGGGCGGCAGGCGTGGCATCGGGCTGCGGAGCCGCTGCCGGGGCGGCCGGAGCTTCGGCGCCAGGCGCCGGCGGCTGTCCCGCGGGCGCGGAGCCCGGCGCGGCGGGCTGCGGCGTAGTCGCCAGCTCGCCCTGCAACTTGGCCAGTTGCGCGTCCTTCAGCTCGATCAGCTTCTGCAGCTTGTCCAACTGGCTCTGCAGGTCGGTCATGCGGCTCTGCAGTTCGTCGTTCTCGCGGCGGGTGCTGTCCAGGCTTTCCTGGGTGACGGCCAGCTTGTCGGAAAGCGCCTTGCCGTTCTTCGCGCCCTTGTCGGAGCCCTTGGCCTTGCCGGCTTCGCCGGAGACCAGACGCAGGTTGTCCTTGTTCTCGGCCTGCTCGGGCGCAGCGCCGGCATTGGCGCGGCGGGTGGCGTCCAGCTGGCGGGAGGAACCGGCCAGGCTGCGGCCTTCGCGCCAGGCGCTGCGCTGCTCGCGCACCTGCACGTCGGCCTCGCCCGCGGAGCGGCTGCGGATCTGCTCGGCATCGGGCAGGCGCAGCACCTGGCCGCTCTTCAGGCGGTTGATGTTGCCGTCGAGGAAGGCGTCGGGGTTGAGGTCCTGGATCGCCAGCATGGTCTGGTTGACGGTCACGCTGCCGTCGGGACGCGCGCGCGAGGCGATTTCCCACAGGGTGTCGCGGGAACCGGTGCGGTATTCGTTACCGTCCAGGCGGGCCTGGCGCGGCGCGCTGGCCGCGGGGGCCGGCTCCACGGCGCGGGGCGCGGCCGGGGCGGGCGCCACCGGCTGGCGCGCGATGGGCGCGGGCGCGGCGACCGGCGCACGCGGCGCGGCGGCGGCAGCCACCTGCGGCGAGTACAGCGGCGGGTCGAGCAGCACGGTGTATTCGCGAAGCACCCGGCCGCTGGGCCAGAGCACTTCCACGAGGAAGTTCAGGTAGGGCTCCTGCACCGGCTTGTCGGAGGTCACATGGATGACGCTCTTGCCGTTGGGCTGGACCACCGCGGTGAACTTGAGCCCGGTGAGGAAGAAGTTGCGATCGACGCCGGACTTGCTGAAGTCCTCCGGCGAAGCCAGCTTGGGAATGATCTCGCCGGCCGTCAGGTCGCGGACGTCCGTCACCTCGATATCGGCATTCAGCGGCTGGTTCAGCGCCGAGTGCAGGTGGATGTCTCCCAACCCCAGCGCATGCGCCATGCCGGTGGTCAACGCCGAAGCAGCCGCAATTGCCTGCACCAGTTTACGAAGCCGGACCATAATCTAATCCCTTGTTTTAACAGCTTTCTTCTGGATTCGAGCGTTTCGGAACAACACCTGGCGCCCGCTATGCCCGGCGTCGAAAACGCCGGGATATCCCCCCGCCAGGGCCGTCCAAGCCAGTATTGCCAAGCTAGAATGCTTCTTCAAATATTCGATAAGTATCTTTTACAGATAGTGTTTTATCAATAATGCAGCCAGGTTCGCAGCATTCAGTCCCAAGCCTTTTCGCACATTATCAGACGCAATCCACAAATTGAGGTTGCAAGGGCCGGCGGCACCCTGACGCACCCGGCCGACGTGGATGGCATCCTGGCCCAGGGCATCGCCGATCACCGTCGGGTAATCGTCCTCGACCAGTTCGATGCCCTCGGCCGCCTCCAGAGCGGCCCGGACTTCCGACAAGGCTATCGGCACGGCGCTGCGCAAGTTGAGGTTCAGGGCGTCGCCGAAGAACACCGGGGCCAGCAGGCAGTCCGCCTGCACCCTGCCCTGCAGCTGCGGCAGCAGTTCGTTCAGCTCGGCATTCAGGCGCCGCTCGATGGCGCTGTAGCCCGAGGCGTCGGCCGCACCGACCAGGCCCAGCAGGTTGAAGGCGTACTGACGGTCGACGAGGCGCGGCTCCACCGGGCGCGCGTTGAGCAGCTCGGCGGTCTGCCGGGCCAACTCCTGCACGCCTTCGCGGCCCAGTTGCGAGGCGGACAGGCAGGCGGTCAGCGACAGTTCCTGCAGTTCGACGCAATCGCTCAGGGCGGCGACCACTTCGGCCACCTCGGCAGCTGGGGCGCAGGGTACGCGCAGCAGCGCCGGGAAGCTGAGCTCGTCCAGGCGCGCCGGGTTCAGCGCCGGCAGCACCAGGGCGCCTTCCACGCTGCCGCTCAGGTCGATCACCGTGCAACCCTGGGCCAGGGCGCGCGCGGCGTGCTCGCCGGCGACCTCGGCCGAGGTGGCGAACAGCGCCAGCTTCACCTGGGCGAAGGAGAAACCGTCCAGCTCGCGCACCCGCAGGTTGCGGCCACGGAAGGGCACGCTCTTGCCGGCGGACTCGCCGCTGGCCAGCAGGTGCAGCTCGGCCACTGGGCAATCCAGCTCTTCCAGCAATTCGACCAGCGCTTCGCCAACCAGACCGGTGGCCCCTACTACAGCAACGTCGACGGACATCGAAAATCCCATGGGCTAGAAGGAAACAAGACGCAGCACTTTACTGCCCCCTTCCCTGCCCAGGCAATCGTGCCCGTGCCCGTCGATCGCCGTTCGCCTTCCCCCTATCGGGCGACTTCCTGCGCGGCGGCCGGCGCCGCCTGCGGCGTTGGGCTGCCCGCCACGGCGACCGGCGGCTCAGCCGGAGCACCCGCGGCCTGTTGCCGCGACTGCGCCGCCAGGCGCGCCACCAGGGTGGCGATCTGCGCATCCTTGAGTTCGATGAGCTTGTTCAGCTTGTCCAACTGGCTCTGCAGGTCGCCGATCCGGCTGGTCAGCTCCTCGCCCTGGCGGCGCGCGCTGTCCAGGTCTTCCTGCAGCAGCGCCAGGCGTTCCGCGGCGGCCTTCGCCTGGGGTTGCTTCGAGGCCTGCCCGGACTGCAGGCGCAGTTGGTCGCGCACCTCCGCCACGGCAGGCGCGGCGCCGGGCGCCGCCTTGCGGGTGGCGTCCAGTGCGCGGGGGCGCTCGCGCCAGCGGGCTTCCTGGGCCTGGAAGTGGCTCACCGCCTCGGCATGCCCCTGGGCACGGACCTGGTTGGCGTCGGGCAGGCGCAGCACGGCGCCGACCCGCGGCAGGTTGGCGTTGCCGTCGATGAAGGCCTGCGGGTTCAGCGCCTGGATCGCCCGCATGGTCTGCATCACCGAGGCATCCCCGGCCGGGCGGTGGCGGGAGGCGATGGCCCACAGGGTGTCGCCGGCGGCGATGCGGTGGCTGCCCGAGGACGCCGACGCGGCGACGCCCGGCGCCTTCACCGGCGCCGCGATGGCCGCCGACGGCGCGGCGGAAACGACCGGTGCGCTGGGCGCCTGGGCGACGGCCTGGTAGTTCGGCGGGTCGAGCAGCAGGGTGTATTCGCGCATGGCCCGCCCTTGCGGCCAGGCCACCTGCAGGACGAAATTGACGTAGGGCTCGCGCACCGGGCCGCTGGATTGCACGCGGATCACCCCGCGGCCGTTGCGCCCGACCTCCGGAGTGAAGCGCAAGCCGGAAAGGAAGACGTAGTTGGGCTCCATGCCCAGCCGCTCGGCCTCCTGCTGCGGCACCAGGCTGACCTTGAGGTCATCGGCGCCGAGATCGCCCATGCCGCGCAGTTCGATCCGCGCGTCCAGCGTCTGGCCCAGCGCGGCCTGCGAAGCGATATCCCCCAGTTCCAGCGCGCTGGCGCGTGCCGGCAGGAAAGCGGCCGCGACGGCGGCGGCCAGAAATACGTGCGCGAAGCGGAACATCTCCATCCCCTGCTGTCGATGACTCCCCCGGCGGCCCCAACCCACCGGCCGGCCCGAACGGGCCGGGCAGCGAGGATAATCACAGGGCGCCGGACGCCAGCCCGCGCTCCGTCACAGAAAACGACGCCGGCGCTGGCGACTTCGCCGTTCTGTCGAGTGATCGACTTTTTCCGCCTGTACAAAGCAAGACGCCGGCACAGGGCCGGCGTCTTCGGGGAGGCTGCGATCAGCGCTCCAGCAGGATGCGCAGCATGCGCCGCAGCGGCTCGGCCGCGCCCCACAGCAGCTGGTCGCCGACGGTGAAGGCGCCGAGGTACTGCGAGCCCATGTTGAGCTTGCGCAGGCGGCCGACCGGAACGCTCAGGGTGCCGGTGACGGCGGCGGGGGTCAGCTCGCGCATGCTGGCTTCGCGCTGGTTGGGGATCAGCTTGACCCAGGGGTTGTGCTGGCTGATCAGGCCTTCGATGTCGGTCAGCGGCACGTCCTTGTTCAGCTTGATGGTCAGCGCCTGGCTGTGGCAGCGCATGGCGCCGATGCGCACGCAGATGCCGTCCACCGGGATCGGGTTCTTGAAGCGGCCGAGGATCTTGTTGGTCTCGGCCTGGCCCTTCCACTCCTCGCGGCTCTGGCCGTTGGGCAGTTCCTTGTCGATCCAGGGGATCAGGCTGCCGGCCAGGGGCGCGCCGAAGTGCTCGGTGGGCAGGGCTTCGCTGCGGATGGCCTCGGCGACCTTGCGGTCGATGTCGAGGATGGCGCTAGCCGGGTTGGCCAGGTCGTCGGCCACCGCGGCGTTGATCGCGCCCATCTGCTTGATCAGCTCGCGCATGTTCTGCGCGCCGGCGCCGGAGGCGGCCTGGTAGGTCATGGCGCTCATCCACTCCACCAGGCCGGCTTCGAACAGGCCGCCCAGGGCCATCAGCATCAGGCTGACGGTGCAGTTGCCGCCGATGTAGTTCTTGGCGCCGGCGTCCAGCGACTGGTCGATAACGCGACGGTTCACCGGGTCGAGGACGATCACCGCGTCGTCCTGCATGCGCAGGCTGGAGGCGGCGTCGATCCAGTAGCCCTGCCAGCCGGCTTCACGCAGCTTGGGGAAGACTTCGTTGGTGTAGTCGCCGCCCTGGCAGGTCAGGATGACGTCGAGGGTCTTGAGTTCCTCGATGCTGTAGGCGTCCTTGAGGGTGGCGATGTCCTTGCCGATGGACGGACCTTCGCCACCGACGTTGGAGGTGGTGAAGAACACCGGCTCGATCAGGTCGAAGTCCCGCTCTTCCAGCATCCGCTGCATGAGCACCGAACCCACCATGCCACGCCAACCGATCAGACCTACACGCTTCATCGCTACTACACCTTCGAATAAGTAGTGGACCGCCGCCCCTGCCCGTTCTGTGCGGGTGCCCAGGGGCGGGCGAACCGGAGAGATTACAGATTCCGCAGCGCGGCGACTACCGCATCGCCCATTTCGCGGGTTCCGACCTTCTTGCAGCCTTCGGACCAGATGTCGCCGGTGCGCAGGCCCTGGTCGAGGACCTGGCTCACCGCCTTCTCGATGGCGTCCGCCGCGGCGCCCTGGTTGAAGCTGTAGCGCAGCATCATGGACACCGAGAGGATGGTCGCCAGCGGGTTGGCGATGCCTTTGCCTGCGATGTCCGGCGCCGAACCGTGGCACGGCTCGTACATGCCCTTGTTGTTGGCGTCCAGGGACGCTGAAGGCAGCATGCCGATGGAACCGGTGAGCATGGAAGCCTCATCCGACAGGATGTCGCCGAACATGTTGTCGGTGACCATCACGTCGAACTGCTTGGGCGCGCGCACCAACTGCATGGCGGCGTTGTCGACGTACATGTGGCTCAGCTCGACGTCCGGGTAGTCCTTGGCCACTTCCTCGACGATCTCGCGCCACAGCTGGCTGGAGGCCAGGACGTTGGCCTTGTCCACCGAACACAGCTTGTTGCCGCGCACGCGGGCCATGTCGAAGCCGACGCGGGCGATGCGGCGGATCTCGCTCTCGCTGTACGGCAGGGTGTCGTAGGACTGGCGCTCGCCGTTCTCCAGCTCGCGGGTGCCGCGCGGGGCGCCGAAGTAGATACCGCCGGTCAGCTCGCGGACGATGAGGATGTCCAGGCCGGCGACGATTTCCGGCTTCAGGCTGGAGGCGTCGGCCAGTTGCGGGTAGAGGATGGCCGGGCGCAGGTTGGCGAACAGGCCCAGTTGCGAACGGATCTTCAGCAGGCCGCGCTCGGGGCGGATGTCGCGCTCGATCTTGTCCCATTTTGGCCCACCCACGGCGCCCAGCAGCACGGCGTCGGCCTTGCGCGCGCGCTCCAGGGTCTCGTCGGCCAGCGGCACGCCGTGCTTGTCGATGGCGGCGCCGCCGATGACGTCCTCGGTCAGCTCGAAGCCCAGCTGGAACCTGTCGTTGGCCAGCTGCAGGACCTTGACCGCCTCGGCCATGATTTCCGGGCCGATACCGTCGCCGGGGAGAACCAGAATCTGTTTGCTCATCACTTTCTTCCTTCGGAATAGGTAAAAGGCTGCAGGCGCTTGTTGTCGCCTGCAGCTCGTCGCTTGCAGCCGTTACTTGTTCGCCCAGAGCACCAGCACGTCGGTGCTGAAGGAACCCTCGGCGTCGATCTCGAAATACTCGCGCACCTCAATGCCCACGGAAAGCTGCAGGGCGCGGATGGCCTGGCGCATCACCTCCGGTGTGCGCATGCGCTCGACCCAGGAGGTGAATTCCAGGCGCAAGCGTTGGCGGCTGCACGCGGTGACAGCCAGGCCCGCCTCGCCGACCAGGCGCGCCCACTCGGACGGTGAATAGTCACGCACGTGGCTGGTGTCGCGCAGCACTTCCACCGCTTGCAGGTGGGTGTCCAGCAGCGGCAGCCCGGGGGCCGCCACGTCGATGAAGCAGGCCACGCCGCCCGGCTTGAGCACCCGGCGCACTTCGCGCAGGGCCTGGCCGACGTCGCGCCAGTGGTGCGCCGAGTAGCGGCTGAAGACGAAGTCGAACTCGCCATCCTCGAACGGCAGGCGCTCGGCCACGCCCTGACGGGTGCGGATGTTGCCCAGGCCACGCTCGGCGGCGGCCGAGGCCACCACGGCGAGCATCTGCTCGGAGAGGTCGTAGGCCACCACTTCGCCGGCCAGCGGCGCGACATGGAAGCTGACGTGCCCCGCCCCGCAACCCAGGTCCAGCACGCGGGCGCCGCTGCTGCCCGACAGTCGCTCGCGCAGTTGGGCGAATTCCTCGCCCTGGGCATGCACGGCGCTGTTCAGGTAAGCGTTGGCCTGGGCGCCGAACTGGCGCTCGACCACGGCTTCGTGGCGACTCTGGGTCATGACGTTCTCCTCGCAGGGTAGTGCGACGCTATTCAGGCGTCGCGGAACAACCAGGGCTGGCGCTGCCTGTAGCCGGCCTCGAAGTCGCGGATGGCATCCGCGTCCTGCAGCGTCAGGCCGATGTCGTCCAGGCCGTTGAGCAGGCAGTGCTTGCGGAAGGCGTCCACTTCGAAGCGGTACTGCTTGCCGTCCGGGCGGGTCACGGTCTGCGCGGCGAGGTCGACGGTCAGTTGGTAGCCCTCGGTGGCCTCGCACTGCTGGAAGAGTTCGTCGACTTCCTCGTCCTTCAGGATGATCGGCAGCAGGCCGTTCTTGAAGCTGTTGTTGAAGAAGATGTCGGCGAAGCTCGGCGCGATCACTGTGCGGAAGCCGTACTCGTCCAGCGCCCACGGAGCGTGCTCGCGGGAGGAGCCGCAGCCGAAGTTCTCGCGGGCCAGGAGCACGCTGGCGCCCTGGTAGCGCGGGAAGTTCAGCACGAAGTCCTGGTTGATCGGGCGCTTGGAGTTGTCCTGGTTCGGCTGGCCGACGTCCAGGTAGCGCCACTCGTCGAACAGGTTGGGGCCGAAGCCGGTGCGCTTGATCGACTTGAGGAATTGCTTGGGAATGATCTGGTCGGTGTCGACGTTGGCGCGGTCGAGCGGCGCGACGAGACCGGTGTGCTGGGTAAAGGCTTTCATGTTCGGTCTCCTCAGGCCTGCATCAGTTCACGGACGTCGATGAAGCGGCCGGTCACCGCGGCGGCGGCGGCCATGGCCGGGCTCACCAGGTGGGTGCGGCCACCGGCACCCTGGCGGCCCTCGAAGTTGCGGTTGGAGGTGGACGCGCAGTGCTCGCCGCTCTCCAGGCGGTCCGGGTTCATCGCCAGGCACATGGAGCAGCCCGGTTCACGCCACTCGAAGCCGGCCTCGATGAAAATCTTGTCCAGCCCTTCCCGCTCGGCCTGCGCCTTGACCAGGCCCGAGCCCGGCACCACCAGCGCCTGCTTGACGCTGGAGGCGACCTTGCGGCCCTTGGCCACGGCGGCGGCGGCGCGCAGGTCTTCGATCCGCGAGTTGGTGCAGGAGCCGATGAACACGCGGTCCAGCTGGATGTCGGTGATCGCCTGGTTGGCGTTCAGGCCCATGTACTTGAGGGCGCGGACGATGGAGTCGCGCTTGACCGGGTCGGCCTCGACGGCCGGGTCCGGCACGTTCTGGTCGACGGCCAGGACCATTTCCGGCGAGGTGCCCCAGCTGACCTGCGGCTTGATGTCCTCGGCGCGCAGCTCGACGATGGTGTCGAAGTGGGCGTCTTCATCGGAAACCAGGTCGCTCCAGGCTTCCACGGCCTTGGCCCAGTCGGCGCCCTGCGGGGCGAACGGACGGCCCTTGACGTACTCGATGGTCTTCTCGTCCACCGCCACCATGCCCACGCGGGCACCGGCCTCGATGGACATGTTGCAGATGGTCATGCGGCCTTCCATGGACAGGTCGCGGATGGCGCTGCCGGCGAACTCCAGGGCATGGCCGTTGCCGCCGGCGGTGCCGATCTTGCCGATCACCGCGAGAACGATGTCCTTGGCGGTCACGCCGAAGGGCAGCTTGCCCTCCACGCGCACCTGCATGTTCTTCATCTTCTTGGCCACCAGGCACTGGGTGGCGAGCACGTGCTCGACCTCGGAGGTGCCGATGCCGTGGGCCAGCGCGCCGAAGGCGCCGTGGGTGGAGGTGTGCGAGTCGCCGCAGACCACGGTCATGCCCGGCAGGGTCGCGCCCTGCTCCGGGCCGACCACGTGGACGATGCCCTGGCGCACGTCGTTCATCTTGAATTCGAGGATGCCGAAGTCGTCGCAGTTCTCGTCCAGGGTCTTGACCTGGATGCGCGAGACTTCGTCGGCGATGGCTTCGAGGCCGCCCTGGCGTTCGGCGCGGGTGGTCGGCACGTTGTGGTCCGGGGTGGCGATGTTGGCGTCGATGCGCCACGGCTTGCGGCCGGCCAGGCGCAGGCCTTCGAAGGCTTGCGGCGAGGTCACTTCGTGGAGGATGTGGCGGTCGATGTAGATCAGCGACGAGCCATCATCGCGGCGCTTCACCTCGTGCAGTTCCCAGAGTTTGTCGTAGAGCGTCTTGCCGGCCATCAGAGATTCCTCATCAGCGTATTTCTATGCCCCTTGGGCTTGTGGGGATGATGCTATGGTCTGTCGACGAATAACTCAAATTCATATTTTTTATTCAAAGGATTCCCAAATGGAATCCACCAGCTATAAGCTTCAAGCCACAAGCTGCAAGCGAACGCCGCAGCTTTTTTCTTGAAGCTTGCGGCTTGCCGCTTGGAGCTCCAAAAAATGGACCTGACCAGCCTCAACACCTTCCTCGCCATCGCCGAGTCCGGCAGCTTTTCCGAAGCCGGCGAGCGCCTGCACCTGACCCAGCCGGCGGTGAGCAAGCGCATCGCCGCCCTGGAAAGCCAGCTCGGCGTGCGCCTGTTCGACCGCGTCGGCCGCGAAGTGAGCCTGACCGAGGCCGGCCGCGCCCTGCTGCCGCGCGCCTACCAGATCCTCAACGTGCTGGACGACACACGCCGCGCGCTGACCAACCTCAGCGGCGAGGTCAGCGGCCGCCTGGTACTCGCCACCAGCCACCACATCGGTCTGCACCGCCTGCCGCCGCTGCTGCGCGCCTTCACCCGGGCGCACCCGCAGGTGGCGCTGGACATCCAGTTCCTCGATTCGGAAGTGGCTTACGAGGAGATTCTCCACGGTCGCGCCGAGCTGGCGGTGATCACCCTGGCCCCGGAAACCGCCGAGCCGGTGCGCGCGGTGCCGGTGTGGGACGACCCGCTGGACTTCGTCGCCGCCCCCGAGCACCCGCTGGCCATGCAGGGCCCGGTGTTCCTCGCCGACGTGGCGCGGCACCCGGCGGTGTTCCCCGGCGGCAACACCTTCACCCACCACATCGTGCGGCGCATGTTCGAGGCCGAGGGGCTGACGCCGAACATCGGCATGAGCACCAACTATATGGAGACGATCAAGATGATGGTCTCCATCGGCCTGGCCTGGAGCGTGCTGCCGCGCACCATGCTCGACGAGACCGTCGTGCGCCTGCCGCTGCAGGACATCCAGCTCAGCCGCCAGTTGGGCTACATCCTGCACACCGAGCGCACCCTGTCCAACGCCGCGCGGGCCTTCATGGCCCTGCTCGACGCCCAGGCGGTGGCGCCCATGGCCTGCGTGGTCTGAACCGGCGGAAAAGAAAAAGGCGCCTTTCGGCGCCTTTTTCATGGCTGGGTCATCAACCCTCCAGCGCCGGGCGCTGGCCGTTGATGGCGATCCGCTTGGGCTTGGCCTCTTCCGGAACGATGCGCACCAGTTCGATGCTCAGCAGGCCGTTCTTCAGCGATGCGCCGCGGACCTCGATGTGGTCGGCGAGGCGGAAGGACAGCTTGAAGGCGCGCTGGGCGATGCCCTGGTGCAGGTAGGTGACGTCGCTGGCAGCTTTCTCGCGCTTGCCGCCGCTAACGGTCAGCACATCGCGCTCCACTTGCAGCTCCAGGTCTTCTTCCTGCAGGCCGGCGGCGGCGACGACGATGCGGTACTGGTCGTCACCGTGCTTCTCGACGTTGTAGGGCGGGTAGGAACTGCCGTTCTCGCTGCGCAACGCCGATTCGAAGAGGTCGTTGAAACGATCGAAGCCGATCGACTGGCGGAACAGCGGGGCAAGAGAAAGTACGTTGCTCATGGCGAATCTCCTGAATAATCAGCAAGGTCATTGGTGGAGCCTGTCTGCAGGACTCCAGAGGCGGGACCCGGTTTCAGCCTCCCGCACGGATACAGATAGGGTCGCCTCGCAGCCTTTCAAGCCCACTCGTCGAAGGAACAGCCACATGCGCAAAGTCATGCTGATCACCGGCGCCAGCCGCGGCATAGGGGCCGCCACCGCGCTGCTCGCCGCCGAACGCGGCTATGCCGTCGCCATCAACTACCACCGCCAGCGCGAAGCGGCCGACGGGCTGGTACGGCGCATCCGCGACGCCGGTGGCCAGGCCGAGGCCTTCGCCGCGGACGTCGCCTGCGAAGAGGAAGTGGTGAAGCTGTTCCGGGAACTGGACCGGGCCTTCGGCCGCCTCGACGTGCTGGTGAACAACGCCGGCATGCTGGAGCGCCAGATGCGCCTGGAAGACATGGACGCGGCGCGCCTGCAGCGGGTGTTCGCGGTCAACGTCACCGGCAGCTTCCTCTGCGCCCGCGAGGCGGTGCGGCGCATGGCGAAATCCCATGGCGGCGCGGGCGGCAGCATCGTCAATGTGTCGTCCATGGCCTCGCGCCTGGGTTCGCCCAACGAGTACATCGACTACGCCGCGGCCAAGGGCGCCATCGACAGCATGACCATCGGCCTGGCCAAGGAAGTCGCCGCCGAGGGCATCCGCGTGAACGCCGTGCGACCGGGGCTGATCGACACGGAAATCCACGCCAGCGGCGGCGAGCCAGGGCGCGTGGAGCGGCTGAAGAGCGCCATTCCGCTGGGCCGTGGCGGGGAACCGGAGGAAGTGGCGCGGGCGATCCTGTTCCTGGCCGGGGAGGAGTCGAGCTACAGCACCGGGACATTCGTCGATGTCAGTGGCGGGCGGTAGGGCGGGTAAACGTCATGCCTCACGGCGAACTGTAAGCGGGCCCTGCCCGCGATTCGCGCGCAGGGCGCGCTCCTACAGGGGGGGATGACATCGGCGCTCGGGCTTTCCCCTCACCCCAGCCCTCTCCCGGAGGGAGAGGGGGCTAGTCCGTGCCGAGAGGAGGCCTGGTTTCAGCCGGCGATCCCTGTGCTAGCCGGCCAATGCAGAAACACCAATGCACTCCGAACACTCCCACTCCCCCTGGGAGAGAGTCAGTCCGTGCCGAGAGAAGCCCTGGTTTCAGCCGGCGGTCCCTGTGCTAGCCGGCTAACGCTGAAACACCAACGTACTCCGAACGGCCCCCTCTCCCTCCGGGAGAGGGCTGGGGTGAGGGGGCCGCAGGCCTGCTCGCTCGATTCCGTGCCCCTACACGCTCCGTGAGGCACCGCATTTCCCCCCCCGCACCTACATGGGAATGACGTGGGCGGGGCGGCGTAGCGAACCTTGTCCGCGATAGCCGGAACCACCGGCACGATTCGCGGATAGGATCCGCTCCTACGCCGCCCCACCCGCACCATTCCATGTAGGAGCGCGCCCTGCGCGCGAAATCGCGGGCAGGGCCCGCTCCTACGAAGAGCACCGGCGCAACCCTCCCTACGCGGCTTCTTCCACCTCGACCTGCAGCAGCCGGTCGATCAGCTCGCAGTCGCTCTCGCGGCGGATCTGCGCGAACAGCTCTACCGCCTCGGGGTAGCTGCGGGTGAGCATGCCCAGCCACTGCTTCAGGCGCCCCGGCGCGTAGCGCGGCGCCAGCTTGCGCCGGGCCTGGCGCCAGAAGTCGTCGAGCAGCACGCGCACTTCGTGCCAGGGCATCGGCCGCACTTCCCGGCCCTCGCGCCAGGCGGCTATCTGCCGGGCCAGGTCGGGGCGCGAGACCAGACCGCGGCCCAGCATGATGTCGTCGACGCCGCTGATGGCGCGGCAGCGCAGGTAGTCGTCGAGGGTCCAGACCTCGCCGTTGGCGAATACCGGCACCTTCACCGCGTCCGCCACCTTCGCCACCCACTCCCAGTGCGCCGGCGGCTTGTAGCCGTCGGTCTTGGTCCGCGCGTGGACCACCACGTGGGCGGAACCGCCGTCGGCCAGGGCGCGGGCGCAGTCCAGCGCGCCATCCGGGGACTCGTAGCCCAGGCGCATCTTCGAGGTCACCGGGATCTGCGCCGGCACCGCGCGGCGCACGGCTTCGACGATGGCGAACATCAGCTCCGGCTCCTTGAGCAGCACGGCCCCGCCGCGGGACTTGTTCACCGTCTTCGCCGGGCAGCCGAAGTTCAGGTCGATCACCGGGGCGCCCAGCTCGCAGGCGTAGGCGGCGTTTTCCGCCAGGCACTGCGGGTCGGAACCGAGGAACTGCACGCGCATCGGCGTGCCGGCGCGGGTGCGGCTGCCGTGCAGCAGCTCCGGCGCCAGCTTCTCGTAGGTGGCCAGCGGATGCAGGCGATCGGTGACGCGGATGAACTCGGTGACGCACCAGTCGATGCCGCCGACGCGGGTCAGTACGTCGCGGAGGATTTCGTCGACCAGCCCCTCCATCGGGGCCAGGGCAATTTGCACGGCGGGGAACCTTTACTGTCGAAGGCGGCGAATTCTAGGGGGACTCGCCGCCCGCGCAAAGTGCCGTCAGGCCGGCGCGGCGCCAAGCAGCGCGCGGCCGTAGCCTTCGATGAACTCCACCGGCATGCGCTTGGGCCGGCCGCTGGACAGTTCGATGCAGACGAAGGTGGTGCGGGCGCGCAGCAGGGTCACGCCGTCGGCCGGGCGCACCAGCTGGAAGCGACGGTCCATGCGCAGCTTCTGATCGGACTCGACGATCCAGGTGGCCATCTGCAGTTCCTCGCCCTCGTAGGCGGCAGCGAGGTAGTCGATTTCGTGGCGCACCACCGCCATGGCGCGGTCGAGCCGGCGGTATTCGGCCAGGTCCAGGCCCAGGCGCTGCGAATGGCGCCAGGCGCAGCGCTCCAGCCAGCTCACGTAGACGGCGTTGTTGGCGTGGCCGAGGCCGTCGATGTCCTCGGCGTTCACGCTGATGTCGATGACGAAGGGGTCGGGCAGGTCCCAGGCCATGCGCTTGCTCCAGTCCGGGGCCGGGTCCGGAGGACCCGGCCGCATGATCGAAGCCGGCAGTTTACAGGGCTCGGCGGCGTCCCGCCCCTCCCCTGTCGTCAGGAGGCCAGCGCCATGGGCAGCAGATACCGCTCTTCCTGGCCTTCCAGCAGCGCCAGCACGGCGTCGCTCAGGCGCGGATCGGCCAGCACGCGCTGGTGGCCGCCGCCTTCCAGGCGCAACAGGCGGCTGCGCGGCCAGGCCGCATGGATGTCCTGCGCATCCGCCACGGGCACTTGCGGGTCATCCTCGGCGTGCACCACCAGCCCGGGCATATTCAGCGTGTAGCGGCTGACGTCCAGTTGCGCCGCCGGCATGCCGGTGTAGGCCTCGACCTGACGGATGAAGCGGTGCCTCGCCTCGGCCGGCAGTCCCATGAAGCCGGCGAAGCGACGCAGCACGGAGATGACCCGGCTCGGCGCGGCAATGCTGACCAGCGCCTCGGTGCGCAGCCCCATCTGCGTCGCCAGCAGGGCGCTGGCGCCGCCCATAGAATGGCCGATCACCGCGCGCAGCGGCGGCAACTCGCTGGCCGCTTCCAGCAAGGCACGGGCGAACAGCAGCGGATGGGCCTCGCGCCCCGGCGAACGGCCATGGGCCGGGCCATCCAGCGCCACCACGGCGTAGCCGGCGCCGACCAGTTCGCGGATCAGGTGGGCGAACTGCGTCGGCCGCCCTTCCCAACCGTGCATCAGCAGCACCGCCGGCCCCTCGCCCCAGCGCAGCGCGGAGAGACCAAAGCGCAGGGTGATGCGCTCGGAACTGGCCAGCAGCGGCAACTCCCAGTCGCGCGGCTGCAGTGCCCGAGGGGTCATGAAGATTTCACGCATGCGCCGCGCCGCCCATTCCGGCGCCACACGCCCCAGGGTGGCGTTGACGCCACGGATCCAGGTCAAGCTGCTCATTGCCAGGCCCTCCTTCGAGGTCTCAATCCACCGCTTTCTTGGCGGCACGCAGGACACGGTCGGACAGGTCGCTCGGGCCCAGGGCCCGCGCCAATGCCAGTCCGCCCACCATCAGGGCGATGTCGGCGAGCACGGTGTCGGCGTCCTCGGGACGCTCGGCCAGCTCGGCGACCATGAGTTCGAGGTGTTCGGCCAGGGCTTCGTGGAAGCTCTCCGGCAGTTGCGCCATGTCGCCCAGGGAACTGGGGATGGGGCAACCCGGCTCCTCGCTGTCGCGGTGCTTGCGCGACAGGTAGAAGGCCGCGACCAGTTGCCGGCGCTCGCTGAACGGCATGTCCGGGTCGAAGTGCTTGAGCTTGGCCCGGCGCGAAGACAGCAGGTGGCGGAAGGCTTCCAGCATCAGCGCATCCTTGCTCTGGAAATGCGCGTAGAAGCCGCCGACGGTCAGCCCGGCGGCGCCCATCACCTCGGCCACGCTCGGCTCCAGCGGGCCGCGGCGGACCAGGGCATCGGCGGCCGCGCAAAGAATGCGTTCACGGGTCTGGGCCTTCTTCTCGCCCAGGCCTTTTTCGTTGCTGCCGGTCTTCGGGCTCATGACGCACTCCAAAAATATTATGAGTGAAATATTATGCTCATAATAAAAATCGGCAAGCGACGATGGCGACCGCTGGTCGGGCGAGAAGATTTTCGAAAGGGGAAAAAACAAAAGGCCACTCGAAAATTGAGTGGCCCTATAGGCCCCGCAGAGCGGGAAAATTGGCGTCCCCTAGGGGACTCGAACCCCTGTTACCGCCGTGAAAGGGCGGTGTCCTAGGCCACTAGACGAAGGGGACGTATCCTTCGAGAAAATCCGCGCCTGGCGGACTCTGGCGATTTGGTGGAGCTAGACGGGATCGAACCGTCGACCTCTTGCATGCCATGCAAGCGCTCTCCCAGCTGAGCTATAGCCCCAGATGACTCTGGCGGACGACGCGAACGCATCGTCGCTGGAATAAGTGGCGTCCCCTAGGGGACTCGAACCCCTGTTACCGCCGTGAAAGGGCGGTGTCCTAGGCCACTAGACGAAGGGGACGCAAACCTTCGATTTTCGGCTCCGCCCCGAAGTGGCGAAACCTACTGGTAATTTGGTGGAGCTAGACGGGATCGAACCGTCGACCTCTTGCATGCCATGCAAGCGCTCTCCCAGCTGAGCTATAGCCCCAGATGACTCTGGCGGACGACGCGACCGCATCGTCGCTGGAATAAGTGGCGTCCCCTAGGGGACTCGAACCCCTGTTACCGCCGTGAAAGGGCGGTGTCCTAGGCCACTAGACGAAGGGGACGCAAACCTTCGATTTTCGGCTCCGCCCCGAAGCGGCGAAACCTACTGGTAATTTGGTGGAGCTAGACGGGATCGAACCGTCGACCTCTTGCATGCCATGCAAGCGCTCTCCCAGCTGAGCTATAGCCCCAAAGTACCGCTACATCTACCGTTCCGCTTCGCCCTGTCGTTCAGTTCGTCGCTGGAACGGGGCGCATCTTAGGGGCGGGAGGTAACCCTGTCAACAAGAATTTTCGACTTTTTTAAATTTTTTCTCCCAAAGAACAATCACTTAGCAAAGGAGCCCAGCTTCCCCCTCCCCTGCGCCGCACCTTCGGCCCCTTAAGCCGCGGCCCGGCCCCAGGGATTATGGACATGAAAAAGGCCGGGCGCCCGGAGGCGGCCGGCCTTTTGTCAGGCGGGATCCGTCAGCCGGCGATGGCGTCGCGGATCTTCTCCCACTCCTTGGCTTCCTTCTTCGACGCCCCACCCAGCAGTTCCAGGGCCTGGCGCAGGCGATAGCGCGACAGGTCGGCGCCGAGGATTTCCATGGCGTCGAGCACCGACACCGAGCTGGCGTGGCCGGTGATGGCAGGGAACATCAGCGGCATGACGTCGCGCAGCTTCAGGCCCAGGTGTTCGGCGACGGCCTGGATGGTCGCGGTGATACGCTCCTTCTCCCACTGGCGCAACGCTTCGAGCTTCCACAGCACCAGTTGCAGGACCTGGCGCACCTGGGTGGCGTCGAGCTTCTTGTGCTCGAACAGCTTGGCGTCCAGCGGCACGCCGCCGCTGAAGAAGAAGCCGGCCAGCGGGGCGATCTGGCTGAAGTTCTCCACCCGGCCCTGGACGTGGGGGGCGATCCTCATCAGGTACTCGGGGTTGAGCGCCCACTTCTGCACTTCGCGGGCGAATTCCTCGACGGATTGCTCGCGGATCCACTGGCCGTTCAGCCAGGACAGCTTCTCCATGTCGAAGATCGGCCCGCCGAGGGAGACGCGGGACAGGTCGAAGTTGTCGATCATCTCCGCCAGGCTGAACTTCTCGCGCTCGTCGGGCATCGACCAGCCCATGCGGCCCAGGTAGTTCAGCAGCGCCTGGGGCAGGAAGCCCATGCGCTCGTAGAAGGTGATGGAGGTGGGGTTCTTGCGCTTGGACAGCTTGCTCTTGTCCGGGTTGCGCAGCAGCGGCATGTAGCACAGCACCGGCTGCTCCCAGCCGAAGTACTCGTACAGCTTGATCAGCTTGGGCGCCGAGGGCAGCCATTCTTCGCCGCGCAGCACGTGGGTGATGCCCATCAGGTGGTCGTCGACCACGTTGGCCAGGAAGTAGGTGGGCAGGCCGTCGGCCTTCATCAGCACCTGCATGTCCATGCGGTCCCACGGAATCTCGACGTCGCCGCGAAGCATGTCCGGGACCACGCAGACGCCTTCGGTCGGCACCTTCATGCGCACCACGTGGGATTCGCCGGCGGCGATGCGACGCTGCGACTCCTCTTTGGGCAGGTGCATGCAGTGGCCGTCGTAGCGCGGGGTTTCCTTGCGCGCCTGCTGCTCGGCGCGGATGGCGTCCAGGCGCTCGGCAGAGCAGAAGCAGGGGAAGGCATGGCCCTTCTCCACCAGCTCGTCGCTGTACTGCTTGTAGATGGCGCCACGTTCGCTCTGCCGGTACGGGCCGTGCGGGCCGCCGACGTCCGGGCCTTCGTCCCATTCGATGCCCAGCCAGCGCAGGGCGTCGAAGATCTGCTGTTCCGACTCGCGGGTGGACCGCACCTGGTCGGTGTCCTCGATGCGCAGGATGAACTTGCCGCCGTGCTGGCGGGCGAAGCACAGGTTGAACAGCGCGATGTAGGCGGTGCCGACGTGCGGGTCGCCGGTGGGGGACGGCGCGATGCGGGTGCGGACAGTGGTCATGAAAGCTCTCGTGAAAACCGGAATGAAAGATGCGGACCGCGGCCCGCATTCATGGGTGCGATGTTATCAGGCGCGCCGCCCCCGGCTCCAGCCGATGGGCTTCGTCGATGGGCAGGCGGTGGATCAGGTAGTCGAGGAAGGTCTTCACCTTCATCGCCTGGAAGCGCCGCGAGGGATAGACCGCATAGAGCTCGCCGATGGGCAGTTGCACCTCCGGCAACAGGCGCTCCAGGCGGCCGCTTTCCAGCGCCACATCGACGATCAGCTCCGGCAGCGAGGCGATGCCCGCCCCGGCCAGCACCGCCTCGCGGGCGAAGGAGATGTTGTTGCAGGACAGCACGCGCTGGCAGGGAACGCTCTCGTTCAGCAGCGGCCAGTAGCGTTGCGAGTCCTGCGCCAGCAGCACCGCGCGGTGCCGCGCCAGGTCCTCGACGTGCATCGGCCGCCCGTGCTGCTGCAGGTAGCCGGGGCTGGCGCACAGGCAGCGGCTGGTCACCAGCAGGCGGCGGGCGATCAGCGTCGAGTCCTCCGGCTGGCCGACGGTGATGGCGATGTCCACACCCTCCTCCAGCGGATCGACGGTGCGCGAGCTGAGCTCCACTTCCGCGGTGATCTGCGGATAAAGACGCATGAAATCGCCGAGCACTTCAGCCAGATACAGCTGGCCGAACTCGATGGGCGCGGTGATCCGCAGCAGACCCGAAGGCTCCTGCTGCAACTGCATCACCGCCTGCTCGGCCTCGGCGAAGTCGAGCATGATCTGCCGGCAGCGGTCGTAGTAGGCCTGCCCCACCTCGGTCAGGCGCAGCTTGCGCGTGGTGCGGTTGAGCAGACGCACGCCCAGGCGCTCTTCCAGCAGCGCGATGCGCCGGCTGACCGTGGACTTCTGCATGCCCAGGCTGTGGGCGGCCTGGGTGAAACTGTGGAATTCCACGACGCGGGTGAAGATCAGCGCATCATCCAGCCCCATTATTGTTCCTTATAAACAACAAAGTTTCCGAATTGTAGCGACTGCGCCCCGGCCGGGAACACTGTTACATTGCCGGGAAAAATTCTGCCAAACAAACGCTCGTTTATCATGCCCGCACAATTGAAACGCCGCCTGAGCATCTTCTTCGTCATTTTCTGCCTGGTCGCCCTGGCGTTCCTGGGCCGCTGGTACTTCATCGGCCGCTTCCAGGAAACCACCGACAACGCCTACGTCCAGGGCGAGATCACCCGCATCGCCAGCCAGTTGGGCGCGCGCATCGACCAGGTGCTGGTCACCGACAACCAGCACGTGGAAAAAGGCCAGTTGCTGGTCAAGCTGGAGGATGCCGACTTCCGCCTGGCCCTGGACCGCGCCAAGGCCGCCCTCGCCACCCACGAGGCGGAGTTGGCCCAGGCGCGCAGCAAGCTCAAGGGCCAGGGCAGCATGATCGCCGCCAGCGAGGCCGACCTGAACGCCACCCAGGCCACCTTCGGCCGTACCCAGATCGACCTCAACCGCGCCCAGACCCTGCGCAAGCCCGGCTACGTTTCCGAGGAGCGCGTCACCACCCTGACCGCCGACTCCCACGTGGCCCGCTCGCAGGTGGCCAAGGCCCAGGCCGACCTGCAGGCCCAGCGCATCCAGATCGATGCCCTGAACGCCGACATCAAGCGCCTGCAGGCGCAGATCGACGCCTCTCGCGCGGAAATCGCCCAGGCCGAGATCAACCTGGCGCGCACCGAACTGCGCGCGCCCGTCGCCGGCCTGGTCGGCCAGCGCAGCGCGCGGGTGGGCCAGTACGTGCAGGTCGGCAGCCAGTTGCTGGCGCTGGTGCCCGACGACGGCATCTGGGTGCAGGCCAACTTCAAGGAGACCCAGGTCGGCCACATGCGCCCGGGGCAGAAGGCCCGGCTGGTCCTCGACAGCTTCCCCGACACCCCCATCGAAGGCTGCGTGGACAGCCTCTTCGCCGCCTCCGGCGCCCAGTTCAGCCTGCTGCCGCCGGACAACGCCACCGGCAACTTCACCAAGGTGGTGCAACGCATCCCGGTGAAGATCACCTTCGCCGCCGACAACCCACTCAAGGGCCTGATCCGCCCGGGCATGTCGGTCGAGGCCGAGGTGCAGCTCGGTGAGCGCTGACGTCCTCGTCCGCCCCGCCGGGGAGCCCACCCGGCGCGACTGGATCGCCGTGCTCTCGGCGATGCTCGGCGCCTTCATGGCGGTGCTGGACATCCAGATCACCAACTCCTCGTTGAAAGACATCCAGGGCGCGCTGGCCGCGACCCTGGAGGAAGGCTCGTGGATCTCCACCTCCTATCTGGTGGCCGAGATCATCATGATCCCGCTCACCGCCTGGCTGGTGCAGCTGCTGTCGGCGCGGCGCCTGGCGGTGATGGTGTCGATCGGTTTCCTGTTCTCCTCGCTGCTGTGCTCCTTCGCCTGGAACCTGGAGAGCATGATCGTGTTCCGCGCCATGCAGGGTTTCACCGGCGGCGCGCTCATCCCCCTGGCCTTCACCCTGAGCCTGCTCAAGCTGCCGGAGCACCACCGGCCCAAGGGCATGGCGCTGTTCGCCATCACCGCCACCTTCGCGCCGTCCATCGGCCCCACCCTGGGCGGCTGGCTGACCGAGAACTTCGGCTGGGAATACATCTTCTACATCAACATCCCGCCGGGGCTGCTGATGATCGCCGGGCTGCTCTACGGTCTGGAGAAGAAGGCGCCGCACTGGGAACTGCTCAAGAGCACCGACTACGCTGGCATCGTCACCATGGCCATCGGCCTGGGCTGCCTGCAGGTGTTCCTCGAGGAAGGCCACCGCAAGGATTGGCTGGAGTCGAACCTGATCGTCGCCCTGGGCAGCATCGCCCTGGTCAGCCTGATCCTCTTCGTCCTCCTGCAGACCTCGCGGCCGAACCCGCTGATCAACCTGGGCATCCTGCGCAACCGCAATTTCGGCCTGGCGAGCATCTCCAGCATCGGCCTGGGCATGGGGCTGTACGGCTCGATCTACGTGCTGCCGCTGTACCTGGCGCAGATCCAGGGCTACAACGCCATGCAGATCGGCGAGGTGATCATGTGGATGGGCGTGCCGCAGCTGTTCCTCATCCCGCTGATCCCCAAGCTGATGAAGATCATCGAGCCGCGCCTGCTGTGCGCTCTGGGCTTCGGCCTGTTCGGTCTGGCCAGCTTCAGCTCCGGGGTGCTCAACCCGGACTTCGCCGGCCCGCAGTTCAACCAGATCCAGCTGCTGCGCGCCCTCGGCCAGCCGATGGTGATGGTGACCATCTCGCTGATCGCCACCGCCTACCTGCAGCCGCAGGACGCCGGCTCCGCCTCCAGCCTGTTCAACATCCTGCGCAACCTCGGCGGCGCCATTGGCATCGCCCTGCTGGCGACGCTGCTGGATAGCCGCGCCAAGGTCTACTACGACTACCTGCGCGAAGCGGTGGTACCGATGAATGGCGCAGTGGAAGAGCGCCTGGCGCAACTGGCCGCGCAACTGGGCAGCCAGCAGGCGGCGCTGGGCGAAGTGAGCGTGATCGTCCACCAGCAGGCAGCGATCATGGCCTACAACGACGCCTTCCACGCCATCGGCATCGTCCTTGCCGTGAGCATGCTGGCCGCCTTGCTAACGCGCCCCCTGCCCGCGGGCCTCGGCGCCCAGGCTGGCGCCGGCGCGCACTGAGCCCCGCGGTGGAGGTCAGCCGACCTCCACCAGGCGCTCGCGCAGCTTGTGGATTTCGTCGCGCACCGCGGCGGCGGCTTCGAACTCCAGGTCCCGGGCCAGCTGGTACATCTTCTCTTCGAGCTGGCGGATGCGCTTGCCGATCTCGTTCGGCGAGCGCAGTTCGCCCTCGTAGCGCCCGCTCTCCTCCGCCACCTTGGCCACGCCGCGACGCTTGCCCTTGGCGCCCGGCACGCTGGCGCCTTCGAGGATGTCCTTGATGTCCTTCTTCACACCCTTGGGCACGATGCCGTGCTGCTCGTTGAAGGCGATCTGCTTGTTGCGCCGCCGCTCGGTCTCGTCCATGGCGCGCTGCATCGAGCCGGTGACGTTGTCGGCGTAGAGGATCGCCTTGCCGTTGAGGTTGCGCGCGGCGCGGCCGATGGTCTGGATCAGCGAGCGCTCGGAACGCAGGAAGCCTTCCTTGTCGGCGTCGAGGATGGCCACCAGCGACACCTCGGGCATGTCCAGGCCCTCGCGCAGCAGGTTGATGCCCACCAGCACGTCGAAGGCGCCGGTGCGCAGGTCGCGGATGATCTCCATGCGCTCGACGGTGTCGATGTCCGAGTGCAGGTAGCGCACGCGCACGTCGTGGTCGCCCAGGTAGTCGGTGAGGTCCTCGGCCATGCGCTTGGTCAGGGTGGTGACCAGCACGCGCTCCTCGCTGGCCACGCGCAGGCGGATTTCCGAGAGCAGGTCGTCCACCTGGGTGGAGGCCGGGCGCACTTCGATCTGCGGGTCGACCAGGCCGGTGGGCCGCACCACCTGCTCGATCACCCGCCCGGCATGCTGCTCTTCATAGGGGCCGGGGGTGGCGGAGACGAAGATGGTCTGCGGGCTGATCGCCTCCCACTCCTCGAAGCGCAGCGGCCGGTTGTCCAGCGCCGAGGGCAGGCGGAAGCCGTATTCCACCAGGGTTTCCTTGCGCGAACGGTCGCCCTTGTACATGGCGCCGACCTGGGGAACGCTGACGTGGGATTCGTCGATCACCAGCAGCGAGTTGGCCGGCAGGTAGTCGTAGAGGGTCGGCGGCGGCTCGCCGGGGCCGCGCCCGGAGAGGTAGCGCGAGTAGTTCTCGATGCCGTTGCAGTAGCCCAGTTCGAGGATCATCTCCAGGTCGAAGCGGGTGCGCTGCTCCAGGCGCTGGGCCTCCACCAGCTTGTTGTTGGTGCGCAGGTAGTCCAGGCGCACCTTGAGCTCTTCCTTGATCTGCTCCACCGCCTGCATCAGGGTTTCCCGCGGCGTCACGTAGTGACTCTTGGGGTAGAAGGTGAAGCGCGGCAGCTTGCGGATCACCTCGCCGGTCAGCGGGTCGAAGGCGGAGATGCTCTCCACCTCGTCGTCGAACAGTTCGACACGGATGGCCTCCAGCTCGGATTCCGCCGGGAAGATGTCGATCACGTCGCCGCGCACGCGGAAGCTGGCGCGGGCGAAGTCCATGTCGTTGCGGGTGTACTGCAGGCTGGTCAGGCGGCGCAGCAGCTCGCGCTGGTCCATGCGGTCGCCGCGGTCCAGGTGCAGGACCATCTTCAGGTAGGACGCCGGGTCGCCCAGGCCGTAGATCGACGACACGGTGCAGACGATGATGGCGTCCTCGCGCTCGAGCAGGGCCTTGGTCGCCGACAGGCGCATCTGCTCGATGTGGTCGTTGATCGACGAGTCCTTCTCGATATAGGTATCGGAGGACGGCACGTAGGCTTCGGGCTGGTAGTAGTCGTAGTAGGAGACGAAGTATTCCACCGCGTTGTGCGGGAAGAAGGTCTTGAATTCGCCGTAGAGCTGCGCGGCCAGGGTCTTGTTCGGCGCCAGGACCATGGTCGGGCGCTGCACCTGGGCGATGACGTTGGCGATGCTGAAGGTCTTGCCGGAGCCGGTCACCCCCAGCAGCGTCTGGTGCGAAAGGCCCGCTTCCAGGCCTTCGACCATCTGTCGGATCGCCTCGGGCTGGTCGCCCGCCGGCTTGAAGCGCGAATCCAGTTGGAATGTCGACATGGGAACCTCGCTGTGGGGTGTGACGCGGGCACGGCTGCGGCGTCAAACCAGGCGAAAGCATGCGCGATCAACTCGCCGCCTGCCATAGAGGCCTATATAATACCGGCCCGTCGACGCATCCCCCAGCGCCGTGCGCGGGGGGTTGCAATTGCATCTTCACTCCCGCCTTAGAGCTGCTGCCAAAATGAGTCTGTTCTCCGCTGTCGAAATGGCCCCCCGCGACCCCATCCTGGGCCTGAACGAAGCTTTCAACGCCGATACCCGCCCGGGCAAGATCAACCTGGGCGTTGGCGTGTACTACAACGAAGAGGGTCGCCTCCCGTTGCTGCGCGCGGTACAGGCCGCGGAGAAAGCCCGCATCGAAGCACACGCTCCGCGCGGCTACCTGCCGATCGAAGGCATCGCCGCCTATGACCAGGGCGTGCAGAAGCTGCTGTTCGGCGCCGACTCCGAGCTGCTGGCCGAAGGCCGCGTGGTCACCACCCAGGCCGTAGGCGGCACCGGCGCGCTGAAGACCGGCGCCGACTTCCTCAAGCGCCTGCTGCCCAACGCCACCGTGGCCATCAGCGATCCGAGCTGGGAAAACCACCGCGCGCTGTTCGAGGCCGCCGGCTTCCCGGTGCAGAACTACCGCTACTACGACGCCGCCAGCCACGGCGTGAACCGCGCCGGCCTGCTGGAAGACCTCAATGCCCTGCCTTCGCAGTCCATCGTGGTCCTGCACGCCTGCTGCCACAACCCGACCGGCGTCGACCTGAGCCTGGACGACTGGAAACAGGTGCTGGACGTGCTCAAGGCCAAGGGCCACGTGCCCTTCCTCGACATCGCCTACCAGGGCTTCGGCGACGGCATCGACGAAGACGCCGCCGCGGTGCGCCTGTTCGCCCAGTCCGGCCTGAACTTCTTCGTTTCCAGCTCCTTCTCCAAGTCGTTCTCGCTGTACGGCGAGCGCGTCGGCGCGCTGTCGGTGGTCACCAACAGCCGCGAGGAATCCGCCCGCGTCCTGTCCCAGGTCAAGCGCGTGATCCGCACCAACTACTCCAACCCACCGACCCACGGCGCCAGCGTCGTCTCCACCGTGCTCAACAGCCCGGAACTGCGCGCCCTGTGGGAAGAGGAACTGGGCGAAATGCGCAGCCGCATCCGCAACATGCGCGTCGCCATGGTCGAGCAACTGGCCGCCCTGGGCGCCAAGCGCGACTTCGGCTTCGTCGCCCAGCAGCGCGGCATGTTCTCCTACTCCGGCCTGACCGCCGAGCAGGTGGAGCGCCTGAAGAACGAGTTCGGCATCTACGCCGTCGGCACCGGCCGCATCTGCGTCGCCGCGCTGAACAACGGCAACCTGGAAACCGTCACCCGCGCCATCGTCCAGGTGCTCTGAAAAAAATCGGGGAAGTCATCGGCAGAATGTTGACTTCCCCTTTTTAATCAGTAAGATACGCCCCGTTGTTCCGCGATAGCTCAGTCGGTAGAGCAAATGACTGTTAATCATTGGGTCCCTGGTTCGAGTCCAGGTCGCGGAGCCAAAATTCAAAAGCCCTCGGCACATGCCGGGGGCTTTTTCTTTGTGGGGGGCCTCCCCGGACCGTCGAGGAGCCCAACCCCCTTCAATAGCGTCCCAGGCCCAGCACGCCTACCCTCAACGAGCCATGGCAGAACGCCGGAGCCAACCTAGGCAGCCCCGGCCAGCAGGCTCTCATAGGGGATATTCAAGCCATCATGCAGGCGCTTGATCATCGCCAGGCTGAGGCCACGCTTGCGATTCAGCACCTCCGAGACACGGCCGCTGCTGCCGATGAAGGGTTCCAGGTCGCGCGGGGTCAACCCTCGTTGCTCCATGCTGAACTTGATGGCCTCGACGGGATCGGCCGGGCCTATCGGGTAGTGCTTGTTCTCATACGCCTCGATCAGCGTCACGAGCACTTCCATTTCGTCGGCCTCATCCGTGCCCTCTTCCGCCTGGAAGATGGATTCCAGGCGCTGGAAAGCCGCGCGCAGGTCCTCGTCGTTTCGGATGGGCCTAATATTCATTCATCGTCTCCACGTCTATCTGGTCGTACCGGGCATGAGTGCCGATGAACTTCACCCAGGCGATGCCGCAGCGGTACTGCATCTCCACAACCAGGCGATACTTGTTGCCGCCGATGTTGAACACCACGCGGTTGTTGCCGCAGATGCTCGCGCTGCCGAATTGATTCTTCACGCCCTGCGGAGTCTTCCATTCAGCATTGATCGCCGCGTCGTACCAACTCTCCAAAGGGGCCTTGGTATCTTCCTGGCCAGGAATCCCCCAGAACTTCACCAGCGTGCTCTTTGCAATAACTCGCATCTGCCTCACTTCTCCCATATCGGGAGATTCTAGATCGAGAGCCGGCCATCTGCCAAGAGCGGCCTCTCCCGTCCCATCTCTCCCGCAGACATCAACCCCGAGCCCGCCGGTGCAGGCTCTCTGCTTGCCCTGAGAACAGCACTGGTTCGTCGCCTGGACGCCTCCAGCGCCAGACACCCTCGGCCTGTCCCTGCAGGGTGATCGCCCCATGCCCACTGCTGGCCAGGGTCAAGCGTCATCCCGCCTGCGCAACGAAAAAAGGCCGGTCACCCGGACCGGCCTTTCCATCGCGGAGTGCCTCAGTCGAGACTGATCGCCTCCCGGTTGCTTTCCAGGATCGCCTTGCCGATGCCCTTCACTTCCAGCAACTGATCCAGGCTGGTGAAGGGGCCATTGGCCTGCCGATAGGCCACTATTGCTTCGGCCTTGGCCTTGCCGATCCCCTTGAGCCGCTTTTGCAGCGTCTCTGCGTCCGCCGTGTTGAGGCTGACCAGCCCTTCCTGCTCGTCGTGCACGGTGACCGTCGCCGGCGTCAGCTTCTCCGGCGCGGGAGCGGCGGCAGCCATGCCCGACAGGGAAAGGGAGGAAAGCACGACCAGCAGTAGCGCGAATGCCTTATGCATGAATAACTCCTTTTAGTCACTGGGTATGGCGAGCCAGAACGGGCTCGCCATTCACCTTTAGCGACAGGAGCGGGGCAAGGGGAAGAAGGGAAAATCACACTTTGAATGAATCAGGGGCTTCCTCGCCGATTGGACGAAGAGCCCCTCCTGCAACAAGGCAGCGTCCGACCGAGCACCGACCTTGATCTGTCAGGGCTCCATCCGGCGCTGCTGGTGGACCAGGTCGACGATATCGCCATCCGGGCAGTAGCCGTTGACCGTCTCGCGCAGCAGCATGCGCACCTGGGCGTAGTCGCCCCGCTCCACCGCCTTCAGCAGCGAGACCAACACCGTCTTGAACGCCTCCCAGGGCAGCATTTCCTCGTTCGCCTTCATGATCATCGGGTGCTCGGTGGCGCCTACCTCGTCGCCGATCAGCAGCTCCTCGTAGAGCTTCTCGCCGGGACGCAAGCCACTGAACTCGATGGCGATGTCGCCGTGGGGCGAACTCTCCGAGCGCACGCTGAGCCCGGAAAGGTGGATCATCCGCTGGGCCAGCTCGAGGATTTTCACCGGCTGGCCCATGTCGAGCACGAAGACGTCGCCGCCGCGCCCCATGGAGCCCGCCTGGATCACCAGCTGCGCGGCCTCGGGAATGGTCATGAAGTAGCGGGTGATCGCCGGATGGGTGACGGTCACCGGGCCGCCACGCTTGATCTGCTCGCGGAACAGCGGGATGACCGAGCCGGACGAGCCCAGCACGTTGCCGAAACGCACCATGGTGAAGCGGGTCTTGTTCACATGGTGGACCCCGGTCTTGTCGCCGAAGAGCACCGGAGCCGGCTCCAGACTGAGCGCCTGGAGGATCATCTCGGCCAGGCGCTTGGTCCCGCCCATGACGTTGGTCGGTCGCACGGCCTTGTCGGTGGAGATCAGCACGAAGTTCTGCACGCCGGCCTGGATCGAGGCCTGGGCCGCATACAGCGTCCCCAGGACGTTGTTCAGCACCCCTTCGGAAATATTGTGCTCGACGATGGGCACATGCTTGTAGGCGGCCGCGTGGTAGACGGTGTTGATCTTCCAGCTACCCAGCACCTCCAGCAGCCGCTCGGCGCTGCGTACCGAGCCCAGGATGGGCACGAGCTGCACCGGCAGGGATTGCCGCCGGACACGCTGCTCCAGTTCCTGGTGGATGCGGTAGAGATTGAACTCGCAGTGTTCGAACAGCACCATCACCGTGGGCCCGCAAGGCAGGATCTGGCGGCACAGTTCCGAACCGATGGAGCCGCCCGCCCCGGTGACCATCACCGCCTGGCCGCGGATGCAGTGCTCCAGCAGCTCCTTGCGCGGCGCCACCGGGTCGCGCCCCAGCAGGTCGGCGATGTCCACTTCCTGAATGTCGTCCACCTTCACCCGGCCGTTGGCCAGGTCGATGATGCCGGGCACGCTGCGCACGTGCAGCGGATAGGGTTCGAGCAGACCGAGGATTTCGCGACGGCGCGCCCGCGAGGCGGAAGGAATCGCCAGGAGGATTTCCTGGGCCCCGGTCTCCTCGATCATCTGCTGGATATGCTTGGGCTTGAACACCCGCAGGCCGGCGATCACCCGGTTGGCGATCTCGTCGTCGTCGTCGATGAAGGCCACCGGCCGCATCACCCGCCCCATGCGCAGCGCGGCGACCAGTTGGTTACCCGCGGTGCCGGCGCCGTACACCGCAACCTTGATCAGGCCATCATCCTGCTTGAGGAAGGGCACGACCTGGATCGCGCTGTACCAGTCGCCCATGAAGTACTGGCGCATGGCCAGGCGCAGCCCGCCGACCATCAGCAGGCTCAGCCACCAATAGTTGAGCACCAGGGAACGCGGCACCGCCTCGACGACCGAGCGGTTCCAGTAGACCACCAGCGACAGCACCAGGGCCGAAATGGTCACCGCCTTCCAGATGGCGATCAGCGCATCATTGCCCAGGTAGCGCATGACCGCCCGGTACATGCCGAAGCGGATGAACAGCGGTATCGCGATCAAGGGCGCGGCGATGAACAGCCAGGCATGCACACGGAAGGGATAGGTCAGGTCATCCGTGCCCAGGCGCACCACGAAAGAAAGCCACAGGGCCAGCCAGACCAGGAACACGTCCGTGACGACCTGCAGCATTCGCTTGTAACGTCGGGGCAACCTCAGCAGGCGCTCTCGCAACATATCCATTCATCCTTCCCAGTCCGGGAGCGCAGTCTCCCGTTACATTGACCACCATTTCCCATGGAGTTCACTTCGACTTGCCGTTTTCAGGCCCACCGGCGCCCAGCAATGCCACGACCAGCACCAATGGAGCATAGGCAAGAAACAGACCGGCGACGCCGTCGATTCGGCCCAGCGCCACGAAAACGGCGATCGGCGACAGCCATATCAGATTGATCGCAGCCACCGACAAACTGATGGCGCGATGCTGGCCAAGACGCCGCGAAGCCCGCTGATAGGCATGGCTGCGGTGTGCTTCGTGAACCCGCTCGCCGCGCAGCAAGCGCCGCGCCAGGGTCCAGGTGGCATCGACCACGAAGGCGCCCAGCAGGATCAGCCACGACCAGAACAGCTGCGGCGCCTGCCAGGCCGCCTGCAGCGAGAGCCCGCCCAGCATGATGCCGAGGAAGCCGCTGCCGGCATCGCCCATGAATATCCGCGCGGGCGGGTAGTTCCAGGCCAGGAACCCCGCGGTGGCCGCGGCGAGCAACAGCGGCAGCCAGGCGGCCGACCCCGCCCCCGCCAACCAGCAGCAGAGCGCCGCGCCGCCGCAGACGGTAATCGCCTCCAGGCTGGCGATGCCGTCGATGCCGTCCATGAAGTTGTAGAGGTTCAGCAGCCACACCAGGTAGAACAACGCCAGCAGCGAGCCGAATAGCCCCAGGTCCCAACGAGCGCCGGCGAACGACAGGGCCGGCAGCCCCCCCAGCATGTAGAGCAGGAAGGCCGCGCCGAGGAAATGACCGAGCAGGCGCCAGCGCGCCGGTACGTGGCGGTGGTCGTCGATGAATCCCACCAGGGCTATCCAGCCCCCCGACAGCAGCAGAGCAAGCATGGCGCGCGTATCGGTCAGGCCCATCTCCCAGGACAGCAGCAGCGCCAGCAGGAAGCTCAGGACTATCGCCACCCCGCCGCCCCTCGGCGTCGGCACACTGTGGGAGCTGCGCTCGTTGGGCACGTCCATCACGCTGCGCGCCAGAGCGTAGTGGCGAACCCCGGCGGTACCGGCCCAGGCCAGCATCAGTGCAAGAAACAGCAGCAGGAAGGTCATGCGCAGGTCTCCCGGTACCAGCGCGCCGTCGTCGCGAGCGCCTGGTCGATGCTCACCGGCGGCTGCCAGCCCAGCAGCTCGCGGGTCTTGCCGATATCGACCTGCAACGAACCCAGCACGCGCTGCGCCTGGGCCCCTCGCCCGAATAGCACGGCCAGCCCCTGCAGCAGGGCCACCGGCACCGGCAGCAGTCGCGGGCGTACGCCGAGCGCCACGGCCAGGCGACGGCACAGCTCGGCGCTGGAAAGATCGTGATCATCGCTGACCAGGAAGACCTGGTTGGCGGCACGCTCGTGCTCCAGGCAGACGCGCAGCAGGTCGACGAGGTTGTCCCTGGCCACCAGGCTCCGCCGGTTGCGCACCCGAGCGAACGGCAGGGGCAACTGCCGCTGCACCACGCGCATCAGGCTGGCGAAGTTGGCCCCCACGCCCGGGCCGTAGATGAGCGGAGGGCGGATGACCACCCACTCCATCGCGCACTCTTCGGCCAGGCGCGACAACGCCCTTTCCGCCTCCAGCTTCGACTGGCCGTAGGGATCGGCCGGCGCCGGCGCATCCTCGGCGCGGAATGGCCGGCCGGGCGGCGTCGACTCGCCGTTGACCTTGATCGAACTGATGAAGATGAAACGCCGCACCCCTGCGGCTGCGGCCTGGCGCGCCAGGTTGAGGGTGCCCTCGACGTTGACCGCACGGAACTCGGCCAGGGGATCGCCCGCGGTTTCGCGCATGACATGCACCCGGGCCGCGGCATGGACCACGACGTCCACGCCAGCCAGTGCAGAGGTCCAGTCCTGGGTTGCGTTCAAGCCATCGATGGAATGGACCTCCACGCCGGGAAATTCGCCAGGCAGACGGGAACGCACCGCCACCGCCAGGCGCAGTCCCGGTATCGCGGCAAAGGTTTCGAGAATGCCCCGCCCGACAAAACCGGTGGCACCGGTCAGAAGTACTTTCAACACCACTCCTAGAGATTCAGGGCGCCAGGGCACCATCCATGATTCCGGGCATCGGCATCACTGCTGGGGAGCAGCGATCGGCCTGAGCGTATTCCACCCGTGGCAGCCCGGACATTGCCAGTGCAGTTCACGCCCGGCGAAACCGCAATTGCCGCAGCGATAGTGCGGCATCGATCGATACAGGCCGAGGATGATCGGCTGCATGTGGGTGAACAGTTCCTGGTCCGCCCTTCCGCCGCCCAGGGTGCCGAGCATGTCCAGCAAGCCTCGCCAGGAAGGTTGCTGCTGGACCTTGGCCAGCAAGCGGCCTCGCCAGCCCTGCCCGTCCGCATCGAGCTGGGCCAGGATCGCCAGCAGCGCCGGCGATGCATCCGGCACCTCGGCAAGACGGCGCAGGCAGGCGAGGATTTCCGGCTCGGCACAACACTCGCGGCGCCGCAGTATGGGCAGCAGCTCGCCGAGAAAGCCGGCATCGGCCGCGCAGAGCTCGGTGATGGAAGCGTCGGCAGCCTGGAAGTTGCGCTGCCACAGCTCGCAATCCAGGCGCATCAGCAAGGCGCGCACGCACTGGGGGTCGACCCGCCGGGCTTCCTTGAGAAGCTCACGGGCACCGTCGCGGTCGCCCGCGCGAATGCGTTCCTGGGCCTGCTCGCAATAATAGTTGGCCAGCACCGTCTTCAGTTGAGGGCGCCGACCCACCAGACGCGCAGCGAGTTCCACGGCACGCGCCCAATCCTTCTCGCGCTCGGCGATGCGACGCAACTCGTCCAGCGCCTCCAGCGAGATGGCCTGGCCATCTCGCTGCATCAGCTCGTCCAACAGTTGCTCGGCACTGCCAAGCAAGCCTCCGGCGATGTAATCACGGGCGAGTTCGAGACTGATCTGCGCGGACAGCTCGGGGTTGGCGGAGGCCTTCTCCAGCAACTCCTGGTGGATCTGGATGGCCTTCTCGATATCCCCACGGCGACGGAACAGATTGCCGACATGAACGTGGCTTTCGAGTGTTTCCTCGTTCAGCGAAAGCCCCTGGGAAAGGCGCTCCAGCGCGTCGTCGGAATGCCGGTCGAGCAAGTTGTGCATGTTGCGCACCCGCTCGCGCAACGCCTCATCAGCCGAAGCCGGCCAAGAGCCCGGGCGCAACGAGCGACGCCCCAGCCACCAACCGACGGCCAGGGCCAAAACGAACAGCAGCATTGCTACAACGCTGGACATCCCGGTATCACTGGGTCTTCAGCGACTGGTCGCGCAGGGCCTGGTTTTCCTTGCGGAAGCGCGACACTTCGGAACGCAGCCCCGAGAGATGCAGGCGCGTGCGCGCCCGGAACGGAATGCTCAGCAGCAGGCCGATGACACCACCCAGGACGAAGGACAGGGTAATGAAGACCACCAGCGGCCACTCCGGCGTCTGCCAGCCCAGGAAGGCCAGTTGAACCTTCTGCAGGTTCTCCAGGACGAAGACGACCACTACTGCGCAGAGCAGGATGGCAGCCAGGAAGGCCAGAAAGCGTTTGAGCCGAAGCATGAAAAATCCTCGATCGTTCTCTAGCCGGCTACACGGGCTCGTTCACCCGATCGCGCAATTCCTTGCCCGGCTTGAAGTGCGGAACGAATTTACCATCCAGACGCACCGATTCGCCGGTCTTCGGATTCCGGCCGACGCGCGGTGCGCGGTAATGCAGAGAGAAACTGCCGAACCCACGGATCTCGATGCGATCGCCGGTAGCCAGAGCCTGGGACATCTGCTCAAGCATCGTCTTGATCGCCAGCTCCACATCCTTTGCGGAAAGCTGCCCCTGATGGGTGACGATTCTCTCGATCAACTCCGACTTGGTCATGGTTTTCCCTTCTTTTTCAAGCGGCTAGATCAGCTCTAGGTTCTTTTAGCACGCAGCTCAAGCTTTGAACAGCCTAAAGGAGGTGCAAAAAACAAAAGCCCCGGGCATCGCTGCCCGGGGCTTTTTCGTCGCTCAGCGCATCACTTCACCAGGAACGGCGAAGCCCCCTCCACCACGCCGGTCTCGCTGACGTACTGCTTCCAGTGCTCGATCAACTCCGCCAGCTTGCCCGGCTGGGCCTCGGCCAGGTCGTGGATCTCGCCCGGATCCTTGCCCAGGTCGTACAGCTGCCAACTGGCCGGCCCCACCGGCGCGGGGATGTACACCGCCTTCCAGTCGCCCTGGCGGATGGCGCGCATGCCGAACAGTTCCCAGCCGGTCACGGTCTTCTCGTCGTGGGCGCGTTCGGTCTCGCCGGAGAGCCAGCCCAGCCAGGACTTGCCGCGCGGCTCGGCGACCTCGCGGCCGCGCCAGCGCTTGCCCGGGTGGCGCACGCCGGCCAGGTCGAGAAGGGTCGGGGTGATGTCCATGACGGTGGCGAACTGCTCGCTGATCACGCCCTGGCGCGCCAGCTGCGGATAGCGCACGAAGGCCGGCACGCGGATGCCGCCCTCGGTGGTGAAGGCCTTGAACAGCCGCGACGGCGCGGTGGCCGCCTGGGCCCAGCGCGGGCCGTACCAGACGTAGGAGTTGGCGCGGCCGATGTTCTCCAGGCTGTTGTCGTAGTGCTGGTCGAGGAAGCCCAGCAGGTCCGGGCCGAACTTCGGGAAGGCCTCCAGCAGCGCGCCCTCGGCGCCGTTGTCGGACATGAACAGGACGAAGGTGTTGTCCAGCTCGCCCTGCCGGCGCAGGTAGTCGACCACCCGGCCGATGTTCCAGTCCATGCGCTCGACCATCGCCGCGTAGACCTCCATGGCCCGCGCCGACTTGGCCCGCTCCTCGTCGCTCAGGGCCTCCCACTCGCGGCTGATGGCGAGCACCGGGTGCGCCTCGACGTCCTGCGCCACCAGGCCCAGCGCCTTGAGCCGCGCCAGGCGCTCCTGACGCAATGCCTCGGGGCCGGCGTCGTAGCGGCCGCGGTATTTGTCCACCACCTCCTTGGGAGCCTGCAGCGGCCAGTGCGGCGCGGAGAATGGCAGGTAGGCGAAGAACGGCCGCGCCTGGTCGCGTTCCTTGAGGTACTGCAGCAGCTTGTCGCCGAAGGCATCGGAGGAATAGAAGCCCTCGGGCAGTTGCTCGACGAACCGGTCGTCCTCGATGTAGAGCGCCGGCGTGCCCTTGAGGATGCGCGGCGTACTTTCGTCGTAGGGCGGCTCGTAGCCGTAGTGGTTGGCGGCGCCGGGCAGCAGCGAGAAGGAACGCTCGAAGCCGCGCGCGTGGGGCGCCTGCTCGGCCTTCAGGCCCAGGTGCCACTTGCCGGCCATCAGCGTCTGGTAGCCGGCCTCGCGCAGCAGTTCGGGCAGCGCCACCACGCGGTCGTTGAGGTAGCCCTCGTAGCCGGGCTTGCCTTCCAGCTCCGGGGTCAGCGCCTCGGCCATGGTGCCGATGCCGGCGATGTGATGGTCGGTGCCGGTGAGCAGCATCGAGCGCGTCGGCGAGCAGGTCGGCGCGGTGTGGAAGTCGGTCAGGCGCAGGCCGGCATGGGCCAGGGCGTCGAGGTTGGGCGTGGCGATCTCGCCGCCGAAGGCGCCGATGTCGGAGAAGCCGAGGTCGTCGGCGACTATCACCAGGAAGTTGGGGCGTTTGCTCATATCGAAACTCGGTCGGTGTTTGGGAAGTTTCCTGTAGAAGCGAGCTTGCTCGCGAACCGCATGGCACTGCGTTTGTTCGCGAGCAAGAACTAAGCGTCCCCCTCGCTCCTACGAAAAAAAGAAGAGGCGCCTCAGCAGGCGATGAACTCGAACGGCAGGTTCTCCACCCGCCTGGGCTGCGGCGCGAGGTAGTCGCCATCGCCGGTCAGCTCGTGCAGCAGTTCCTCGCGCAGGCGCAGGAAGTCGAAGCCACCGCGCTCGCGCGGGTGCGCCAGGGGCACCTCGACGATGCGCTTGATGCGCCCCGGGCGCGGCGCCATCACCACCACGCGGTCGGCCAGGAACAGCGCCTCCTCCACGTCGTGGGTCACCAGCAGGGTGGTGATGCGCTCGCGCTCGCGGATGCGCAGCAGTTCTTCCTGCAACTGCTGGCGGGTCAGCGCGTCGAGGGCGCCGAAGGGTTCGTCCAGCAGCAGGATGCGCGGGCTGGCCACCAGGCCGCGGGCGATGGCCACGCGCTGGGCCATGCCGCCGGAGAGCTGGTGCGGGTAGGCGCGGTTGAACGCGGACAGGCCGACCAGTTCGAGGTAGTCGGCGACCTTGCGCGCCCTGCCCTCCTCGCTCAGCGGCTCGTTGACCAGGCCCAGGGCGACGTTCTGCTCCACCGTCAGCCAGGGGAACAGGCGGTGTTCCTGGAACACGATGCCACGCTCGCCGCCGATGCCGTCGATGGCCTTGTCGCCGATGCGGATCTCGCCGCGGTACTCGCGGTCCAGGCCCACCAGCAGGCGCAGCAGGGTGGACTTGCCGCAGCCGCTGGCGCCGACGATGGCGATGAACTCGCCCGTGGCGATGTCCAGGTCGAAGCGCTGGATGGCCTCCAGTTGCCGGCCGTCCACCGGGAAGCTCTTGCCGACCTGGCGGAAACTCACCAGCGGCGCGGAAGTGAAAGCGTTCATGCGTGTCTCCAGCGCGTGGCGCGCGCTTCGATGCGTTGTCCGAGGGCGCCGAGCAGGGCGCCGGTGAGGCCGACCAGGAGCATCCCGGCGCTGACCAGGTCCATGCGGAACAGCTGCTGGGCGCCGATCATCAGGCTGCCGATGCCGCCGTCCGAGGGCATGAAGTACTCGGCGCCGATGGTGCCCAGCCAGGCGTAGATCAGGCCCAGGCGCAGGCCGGCGAAGATCGACGGCGCCGCGCCCGGCAGGACCAGGCGGCGCAGGCGCTGCCAGGGCGACAGGCGCAGCACGCGGGCGGCCTCGCCCAGTTGCGCCGGCAGGCTGGCGATGCCGCGCTGGGTGGCCAGCAGCAGCGGGAAGAAACTGGCCAGGGCGACGAACACCACCTTGGCCGCCTCGCCCAGGCCGAACCAGGCGGTGAGCAGCGGCACCCAGGCGAAGATCGCCACCTGGCGCAGGGCCGAGAACGACGGGCCGAGCAGGCGCTCCGCCGGGCGCCACAGCCCCAGGGCCAGGCCCAGCAGGAAGCCGGCGCCGCCGCCCAGCAGCAGCCCTAGCAGGGAACGTTGCAGGCTGGCCAGCAGGGCTGTCGGCAGGCTGCCGTCGAGCAGGCCGCGCCAGGTGGCCTCGACCACCGCGGCGGGGCTGACGAGGATAGCCGGATCGACCCACTGGCCGACGCTCGCCGCCTGCCACAGGCCGACCAGCGCCAGCGGCAACAGCCACGGCTGCAGGCGCTGCCAACCCTGGCCACGGGTGCCGCGGCGGAACTCGCCGGCGGCCTGCTGCGGCCAGTGCACCAGGCGCCGCTCCAAAGCCTGGATGCCCTGGTCCATGGCCGCGCCTACCAAGCCGACAACGAGGATGCAGACGAACACCACGTCGAGCATGAACAGTTGGCGGCTCTGCACCATCAGGTAGCCGATGCCCTCGCTGGAGGCCAGCAGTTCCACCGCCAGCAGCGAGGTCCAGCCCTGGGCCAGGGCCAGGCGCACGCCGGTGAGGAACGCCGGCAGCGCCGCCGGCAGCAGCAGCCGGCGCACCAGCAGCGGCGGCGGCAGGCGCAACACGGCGGCGGCCTCGCGCAGCTTGGGCTGGGCGTCGCGCACGCCGACCAGGGTATGCAGCGCCACCGGGACTATCACCGCCTTGACCAGCACCACCAGCTTGAGCAGTTCGCCGATGCCGAAGAACAGCATGAACAGCGGGATCCAGGCCAGCGTGGGGACCTGCGCCAGGGCCAGGAAGGTCGGCAGCACGAAGCGCTCGGCGCTGCGGCTGAAGCCCAGCCAGGCGCCCAGGGCCGCGCCGCTGGCGATGCCGGCGAGCAGGCCCCAGCACAGCCGCTGCAGGCTGATCCACAGCTGCTGCCAGAGTTCGCCGGCGAACAGCTCGCGGGCGCTCTGCCAGACCAGCGACGGCGCCGGCAGTATCTGCGCGGACATCCAGTGCTGGGCGGCGGCCAGCCACCAGAGAACGAACAAGGCCACTGGCAACAGCCAGGGCAGCAAGCGCGGGGCGATCAGCGCCAGCCGCTGCGAGGCGGCGGCGCTTGCGGTGGGGTACACAGGCAAGGCGAGTGCCTTAGAAATATTCTTCATTGGAATATGAAAAAATCTATCAATGCATTTATGAGCTAAGAGTTCCCATTTAAGGGAAGCCTCCCCAGCGCAGCCAATGCATTCGACGAATATTTTTTATGCCTTGCATGCATTCGCCCGGCAGCACGGATGCGGGCTGACTTATCTCTATAAATTATTAAAAAATAAATTTTTATTATTTTATTAATCAGCCATGACCTGCCTTAGTGCCTTTCCCATTCCCCCGCAGGAGGCAGGCGCCATGAAGGCCCTCACCCACCCGTTGCTGTCGCTCTTCGCCGCCCCGGTGCTCGCCGGGCTGCTCGGCGCTTATGCTCCGTTCACCAGCGCCGCCGAAGCGCCGAAGGAAATCCGCATCGCCGTGCCCGACGTGGGCGCCGGGCAGAACCATTCCGGCGGCGGCCTCGTCGACGTGCTCTACACCCGCAAGCTGCTGGAGAAGGAGTTCGCCAACGACGGCATCCAGATCAAGTGGACCTACTTCAAGGGCGCCGGCCCGGTGATCAACGAGGCCTTCGCCAACGGCCAGGTGGACTTCGCCTACCTCGGCGACCTGGCGGCCATCATCGGCAAGGCCAGCGGCCTGGACACCCGCCTGCTGGCCGCCACCGGGCGCGGCGTCAATCACTACCTGGGCGTGCAGCCGGGCTCGGGGATCAAGACCCTGACCGACCTCAAGGGCAAGCGCGTGGGCATCTTCCGCGGCACCGCCAGCCAACTGTCGTTCGACAACGCCCTGGCCAGCGTGGGCCTGAGCGAGAAGGACCTGAAAGTCATCAGCCTGGACTTCAACGCCGCCCTGGCGGCGCTGGCGGCCAAGCAGATCGACGCCACCTGGGGCCTGGCCGGCCTCTTCGCCCTGCGCGAGAAGGGCCTGGCGGAAATCCCCCTGAGCACCCGCGACCTCGGCGGCGCCGGCACCCTGCAAGCTGTGCTGGTAGGCAACGGCGCCTTCGTCGACGCCCACCCGGAAATCACCCGGCGCCTGCTCAAGGTGGAACTGCAGGCCCTGGCCTGGGCCGGCGCCGAAGCCAACCACGCGGCCTTCATCGACCTGGTGTCGAACCAGGCCGGCTACCCGCCGATCATCCTGCAGACCGAATACAAGGACCGCCCGTTGGCCGAGGCCCTGTCGCCGCAACTGGACGCCGGCTTCCTCGGCCAGCTCGATGCCTCGATCCAGGCGGCCAGGCAGTACGGCCTGATCCGCCGCGACTTCAAGGCCGCCGACTGGGCCAAGCCGGACTACCTGGCGGCCGCCGCCAAGCTGGCTGCGGCGCAGCCGGTGGCGCAGGTGCAGTGATTGAGCCCGTAGCAGCCTGCGAGCTCAATCGCGGATAACGCCCAGGTCAACCCCGGCGCCGCCTGGAACCAAGGCCAAACGGCGGATAACGCGGAGCGTTATTCGCCCTACGCCAAGCCCACCGTAGGGCGTATAACCGTTCGCGGTTATCCGCCGCCTCACCCAAGCCCCCAGCCCACGCCCAGGCCAACCCCGGAGCCGCCGGGCGCCAAGGCCAAACGGCGGATAACGCGGAGCGTCATTCGCCCTACGCCAAGCCCACCGTAGGGCGTATAACCGTTCGCGGTTATCCGCCGCCCCCTCCCCGCAAACCTTCACGCCACCGCACTCCGCTCCTCCTCGTCCAACTCCACCAACATCTCGATCAACGCCCGCGCCGCCGCCGAAAGGCGGTAGCCGGTACGGCTGACGATCCCACAGCGCGCCTGCAGGCTGTCGATGTTGTGCGGCAGGTTACGCAGATGCAGGCGCGCCACCTCGCCATTGGCCAGCGCATGGCGCAAACCATCCTCGCTGCCCACGCCGATGGCGTCGGTCTGGCTGACGATGCGCACCAGCGAGCCCAGGTGCTCGCACTGGATGTTCGCCTGCAGGTCGCTCTTGCCGCTCAGGTTGGCCAGCAGCTTGCGGATGCCCGGCGGCATCCGCGCCGAGGCCAGCGGGTAGGCGAACAGGTCGTTGGTGGACAGGCTCTCCTTGGCCAGCAACGGGTGCCCGCTGCGGCAGAAGAAGAAGCCCCGGCGCGGGCTCAGCGGCCGCGTCTGGAAGCCGGGGTCGGCCTCGAAGTGGCGGATGTCGGCGATGAAGAACTCGATCTCGTCGCGCAGCAGGCTGCGCGACAGGCGCTCCCAGTTGTCCACCTGGAAATCGATCTGCAGCCGCGGGTGGCGCCGGATCAGCCGCGCCACCGCGTCGGGCACCAGTTTCTGCGCCGGCGCCGGCCCGCAGCCGAAGTGCAGCTCGCCGGCATCCAGCTTGTTCAACTGGGTGATTTCCTGGGTCAGGTTGGCCGCCCCCTGCACCAGGCGCAGCGCGTGCTGCAGCACCACCTGGCCTTCCGGCGTGGGGCGCAGCTCCTTGCTGCCGCGGTCCACCAGCTGGCAGCCCAGCTCCTGCTCCAGGCCCTGGATGCTGCGGCTGAAGGCCGGCTGGGTGATGCCCATGGCATCGGCCGCGCGGACGAAACTGCGGTGTTCGGTGAGGGCGATGAAGTAACGCAGTTGGCGCAGATCCATGATGCTTTACCGGCATTGAAAATATTGGACAAAGGCATTTGCCGTTGGGGATGCGCTGGTTTTAAATGCAAGCTCTTATTCCGTCAACGAAGAATAAAACTTAAATTTATTCTTTTAAGAAATAAGAATATGCCCCTCGACCAGGAGCCCCCAATGGCCTTGCACCCTTTCGCCCCACGCCTGTTGCCGGCACGAATGCTTTCCTCTCGCGGCTGTAGCCGCTGAGCCCCGGCGTCGCCGGACGACGCCCACCGATTAGAAGAGAGCCGTTTTCGCCATGCCCCGCATGGCGCAGCCCCTGTTGCCCGCGATCCGCCGGGCAGTGCCTGATGCAAGGAAAAGACGATGAGCCAGAGTGCTTCGCTGCAAACCCCGTTCACGCTACGCCCCGGCCGAACCCGGCCCGGCGCTCCCGACTACGCCCTGGCCCTGCTGCTCGCCCTGGGCGGCGCGCTGCCGCTGCAGGCCGCCGAGCAGGACGAGGCCAGCGCCACGCCCGAGGCCGCCAGCGCCGCCGACAAGGGCACCAGCACCCAGGCCACAGCCCTGGGCAAGGTCACGGTCACCGCCCGGCGCCGCGAGGAAGACTCGCAGAAGGTGCCCACGCCGATCACCGTGCTCGACGGCGCCACCCTGGAGAACCAACGCATCACCAAGGTGCAGGACCTGCAGCAGGTGCTGCCCAGCGTCAACGTCGCCTACATCCACGCCCGCCAGTCGAGCATCGCCGTGCGCGGCATCGGCAACAACCCGGCCAGCGACGGCCTGGAGGGCTCCGCCGGGGTCTACCTGGACAACGTCTACCTGGGCCGCCCGGGCATGGCGGTGTTCGACCTGCTGGACATCGAGCAGCTGGAGCTGTTGCGCGGCCCGCAAGGCACGCTGTTCGGCAAGAACACCACCGCCGGCGTGCTGAACATCAGCACCCGTGCGCCGACCTTCACCCCCGAGCGCACGGTGGAGGTCTCCGGCGGCCAGGAAGGCTACTTCCAGGGCCGCGGCACGGTCTCCGGGCCACTCACCGACGAACTGGCCGGGCGCGTTTCCGCCTACCGCACGCGCAGCGACGGCTACATCACCAACATCCACGACGACAACAAGCTCAACGGCGGCGAGCGCCAGGGCATCCGCGGCCAGCTGCTGTACAAGCCCAGCGAGGACTTCAGCCTGCGCTGGATCAGCGAGTACAACGAGGAGGACTCCAGCAACGGCAGCATGGTGGTCTATGGCGCCGCCCCGCGCTTCTGGCAGCGCGCCGCGCTGGTCGGCGCCTCGCAGATCGCCGATCCGGACCGGCACAAGGTCAACATCGACAGCCGCCAGCACGTCAGCGTGCACCAGGGCGGCAGCTCGGTGGAGGCCAACTGGAAGCTGGCCAACGACTTCACCCTGACCTCCATCAGCGCCTACCGCTTCTGGAACTTCACCCCGGCCAACGACGAGCAGCTGAACGTCTCGGCGATCCGCAATACCGGGGTGGCGGTGCGCGACCGCCAGTTCTCCCAGGAAATCCGCCTGGCCTCGCCCACCGGCGGCGCCTTCGACTACGTGGTCGGCGCCTACGCGTTCAACCAGAACCTGGGCAACAAGACCTTCACCGACTACGGGCCGCTGGCCGACAGCTACCTGCTGGGGAGCAACCTCAACGCCCTGAACGACACCTCCAGCAAGGCCAACGGCAAGATCGAGACCGACAGCTTCGCGCTCTTCTCCCAGGGCACCTGGCACCTCACCGACAAACTCGACTTCACCGCCGGCCTGCGCGGCACCTATGAGGAAAAGGACGCCAAGGTGAAGCGCTACGCCCCGGTGGGCGGCGCGCCCGTGAGCGGCGCCGGCGCGGTGGTGCGCAACGGCCAGCTGGGCGCCTACGATTCCGGCGACCTCAGCGTCTACAGCTTCGCCCCCTCGGCGCTGCTCAGCCTGAGCTACCAGTTCAGCGACGAGCTGCTGGGCTATGCCTCGCTGTCCCACGGCGAGAAGTCCGGCGGGGTGAACCTGGCGGTGGCCAGCGCGCCGAGCGCCGGCGCCGACTCGCTGCTGGTCGGCCCGGAACGCGCCAACGATGCCGAACTGGGGATCAAGTCGACGCTGCTCGACCGCCGCCTGCAGCTCAACGCCAACATCTTCTGGACCGGCATCCACGGCTACCAAGCCACCACCCTGTACCAGCCGGCCGGCTCCACCCAACTGGTGCAGGTGCTGTCCAACGCCGGCAGCGTGCGCTCCCGCGGCCTGGAGCTGGAGGCCACCGCCCTGCCGCTGCGCGGCCTGACGCTGAACTTCAACGGCTCCTACAACGACGTCAGCTACCTGTCGTTCAAGGACGCCCCGTGCCCGGCCGAGATCAGCACCCAGCCCGGCGCCCCGGCCAGCTGCGACCTCACCGGCAAGCGCGTGGTCGGCGCCTCGAAATGGATCGCCAACCTCAACGGCGAATACAAGTGGCAGTTGGCCAACCGCTTCGAGCCCTACGTCAACGCCAGCTATTCGTACCGCTCCGAGGCCGAGGGCACGCTGGACGACTCCGACCTCTCGAAGATCCCCGGCTACGGCCTAGCGAACTTCTCCGTGGGCGTGCGCCACGACCTGGGCGACGGCCAGCTGGACGCCTCGGTGTGGCTGAAGAACGCCTTCGACAAGGACTACTACCTGGCCGCCTTCGCCAGCATCAACGGCTCCTACACCGCCTCGGTGGGCCAGCCGCGCACCCTGGGCGCCTCGGTCCGCTACGACTTCTGATCCCACTCGCCGCCCCGCGCGGCCCCTTGCAGTACCAACTACAGCAATGAGGAACACGAGATGAGCAATGCAGCACACGCCGTACAACCCGCCGTACAACTCGACATCCACCCGGTGGCCGGGCGCATCGGCGCCGAGATCCGCGGGGTGACGCTTTCCGGCCACCTGGACGCGGCCACGGTCGAGGCCATCCAGGCCGCCCTGGTGAAGCACAAGGTGATCTTCTTCCGCGGCCAGAGCCAGCTCGACGACCAGGGCCAGGAAGCCTTCGCCAAGCTGCTCGGCGAGCCGGTGGCGCACCCGACGGTGCCGGTGCGCGACGGCACCGAATACCTGCTCGAACTGGACGGCGCCGAAGGCCGCCGGGCCAACTCCTGGCACACCGACGTGACCTTCGTCGAGGCCTACCCGAAGGCCTCGATCCTGCGCAACGTGGTGGCCCCGCAGGCCGGCGGCGACACCGTCTGGGCCAACACCGCGACCGCCTACGACGACCTCAGCGACGAACTCAAGGCCCTGGCCGACAAGCTCTGGGCGGTGCACAGCAACGAATACGACTACGCCGCCATCAAACCCAACGCCGACCCGGCGCGCCTGGAGCAGTACCGCAAGGTGTTCACCTCCACCGTCTACGAGACCGAGCACCCGGTGGTGCGCGTGCACCCTGTCAGCGGCGAGCGCAACCTGCTGTTGGGGCACTTCGTGAAGCGCCTGAAGGGCCTGTCGCAGCACGACTCCCAGCACCTCTTCGCGGTGCTGCAGAGCCACGTCACCCGTCTGGAGAACACCGTGCGCTGGCGCTGGCAGGCCGGCGACGTGGCCATCTGGGACAACCGCGCCACCCAGCACTACGCGGTGGACGACTACGGCACCCAGCCGCGCATCGTGCGGCGCGTGACCTTGGCCGGCGAGGTGCCGGTGGGGGTGGATGGGCAGCGGAGCCGGACTGTCAGGAAAGCCTGAAAGCACAGCAAGAGCCCCTCTCCCTAACCCTCGCCTACGCGGCCCGCCCTGAAGGGAGAGGGGACCGCTCGGTGCGCTTGGGTGTTCTGGAGTCAGCCGGCTAGCACAGAGATTGCCGGCTGAAACCAAGCTGCCTCTCGGCACGGACAAGCCTCCTCTCCCTTCAGGGCGGGGCGCGCAGCCGAGGGCTGGGGAGAGGGCAACCCAAACTCGATACGGAGCACCAGACCATGAGCCAATCCGCCGCCCTCAAGGCACCACAGGAAACCCCAACCGAACCCTTCGCCATCATCCCCCTCGACGCCCCGCTGGGCGCCGAGGTCCGCGGCCTGGACGCACGCCAGCCGCTGACGCCCAAGCAGATCCTGGCGATCAAGCAGGCCCACCGCGACCACCACATCCTCATCTTCAGGAACCAGCAACTGGACGATCGGCAGTACCTGAATTTCGCCACCCTGTTCGGCGCGGTGTTCCAGCCGCCGGCGGACGTGCCGGTGCTGTCTTCCGGCGTCGACGGCAGGGCTCCGGACATCGTCAAGGTGGCCAATACCGGCGATGGCGAACTGGGCAACTTCGCCCTGCCCGCGCACATCGACCACCAGTGGACGCCGCTGCCCTCCTCCGGCTCCTTCCTCTACGCGCTGGAAGTGCCGAGCCAGGGCGGCGAAACCCTGTTCACCAACCTGGCGCTCGCCTACCAGAGCCTGGACGCAGCCACGCGCAAGGAAATCGACGACCTGCGGCTGATCAGCTACAACCCCTTCGTGCGCCTGAAGAACGGCTATTCGGGCGGCTTCGTCACCTACCGCACCCCGGACATCGAGCCGATCCAGGGCACCGAGCATCCGCTGGTGCGCACCCATCCGGAAAGCGGCAAGCGCGTGCTCTACCTCAGCGTCCACACCGAAGTGGAAATCCCCGGCCATGAGCCGCAGCAGGGCAAGGCCCTGGTCGAGCGCCTGCGCGCCCACCTGCAGAAGCCGGAGCTGATCTACAGCCACAAATGGCAGGTCGGCGACATCGTCTGGTGGGACAACCAGGCCACCCTGCACGGCCGCAACGCCTTCCCGGCCAGCGAGCGGCGCCGCCTGAAGCGCATCAGCCTGGGCGGCAGCCGGCCGTTCTGAGTTTCCCGCGGGCAAAGAAAAAGCCCCTGGCCGATGGCCAGGGGCTTTGCGAAGTGGTGGGTCGTGTAGGATTCGAACCTACGACCAATTGGTTAAAAGCCAACTGCTCTACCGACTGAGCTAACGACCCAACGCGAGGCGTATAATACTGATTTCTAACGCAAAAACAACACCTTTACGAAAAATTTTTCAGAAATATCGCGTAGGGTCTGAAATTTCCGCCGCGGCGAAGCCTTCGGCGCGCAGGCGGCAACTGTCGCACTTGCCGCAGGCACGGCCTGCGTCGTCCGCCTGGTAGCAGCTCACGGTGAGCGCGTAGTCCACGCCGCGGGCCACGCCGGCCTGGATGATCTGAGCCTTGGAGAGGAACTGCAGCGGCGCCTGGATGCGGAAACCATCGCCTTCCACCCCGGCCTTGGTGGCCAGGTTGGCCATGCGCTCGAAGGCCTCGACGAACTCGGGGCGGCAGTCCGGGTAACCGGAATAGTCCACGGCGTTGACGCCGATGAAGATGTCCCGCGCACCGAGCACCTCGGCCCAGCCCAGGGCCAGGGAAAGGAACACGGTGTTGCGCGCCGGCACGTAGGTCACCGGGATGCCCTCGCTGGGCGCCTCGGGCACGGCGATGCTGCTGTCGGTCAGCGCCGAGCCGCCGATGCCGTCGAGGTTCAGGCCGATGACCTTGTGCTCGACCACGCCCAACTGGCGGGCCACGCGCTCGGCGGCCTGGAGTTCGGCGCGGTGGCGCTGGCCATAGTCGAAGCTCATGCTGTAGCAGGCGTAGCCCTCGGCCTTGGCCATGGCTACCACGGTGGCGGAGTCGAGCCCGCCGGAGAGCAGGATGACGGCTTTCTTCTGAGTCATGTGGTTACCCTTCCCGTCCGCGTCTCAGCGGCCCGGTTCGTCGTTCCAGAGGATCTTGTGCAGTTGCATCTGGAAGCGCACCGGCAGGTTGTCGGCGACTATCCAGTCGGCCAGCTCGCGCGGCGCCAGTTGGTGATGGCTCGGCGAGAACAGCACTTCGCCGGCGCGCTCGTCGAGGCGGTATTCGATCAGCTTGGACACCGCCCAGTCGTAGTCCTCGCGGGAGCAGAGGACGAACTTGACCTGGTCGTTGCCGGTGAGTTCGGCGATGTTCTCGTAGCGGTTGCGGCGCACCTCGCCGGAGCCCGGGGTCTTCAGGTCGAGCACCCGGCTGACGCGGCGGTCGGTGGCGGAGATGTCCAGCGCGCCGCTGGTCTCCAGGGATACCGAGTAACCGGCGTCGCACAGGCGCTGCAGCAGCGGCAGGCAGTTGGGTTGCGCCAGCGGCTCGCCACCGGTGACGCAGACGTAGCGCGGCCGGTAGCCGGCGACGGTTTCGAGGATGCTGTCCAGGCTGCGGATCTCGCCGCCACTGAAGGCGTAGGCGGAGTCGCAGTACTGGCAACGCAGGGGGCAGCCGGTCAGGCGCACGAACACGGTCGGCAATCCGACGGTGCGCGCTTCCCCCTGCAACGAGTAGAAGATCTCGGTGATTCGCAGGGTCTGTTGCATATCAGCCACGGGCGTGACGGCTACACAGGCCATCCGCCTCCGTTGCGGTGTAATCGAACGAACGCCGGGCGTTCGGGAATTCCCGGGCGGGCAGACATCAGCCGAGCTGAAACCGCTCCGCGGCTCCGGGTGGCGGCGATTCTAACGGAAAACCCGGCGTTCGGCGCGCAGAGTCGTTCGTTCGGGTGTAACGGGCGGGCACGCTTTTCGTAGGGGCTAGGCTGCTCGTGCCACCGGGGCGTCCGGCGTGGCCGGTGAATCCAATCGCGGACAAAGTCCGCTCCTACGCCCGCGCTTCCCTGGAACCGTAGGAGCAACTGTCTGCGTCGAGGAGCTTTTCGTAGGATGGGTTGAGCTTGCGATACCCATCGGGCCATGGTGATGGGTATCGCTTCGCTCAACCCATCCTACGGGACTCGTGCCACCGGGGCGTCCGGCGTGGCCGGTGAATCCAATCGCGGACAAAGTCCGCTCCTACGCCCGTGCTTCCCTGGAACCGTAGGAGCGGACTCCGTCCGCGATCCGGCGGAAACCTCCGGGTGAGGATCAGAGCGCGGGATAAAGGTTCGCGAGCAAGCTCGCTCCTACAGGAGGAGCATGTCCCGCTGGAATGAAAAACGCCGTTTCCCCCTGCTGGAAGAAACGGCGTTTTCAGATGAACGACAAGAGGCTTACTTGAGGCTCTTCAGGTCCCGCTGGGCCAGTTGGGCGGCGGAGCTGCCCGGGTACTGGGCGACCACCTGCTGGAGGATGCCACGGGCCTTGTCGTTGTTGCCCAGGCGGCGCTCCACGTCGGCCAGCTTGTACAGCGAGTCCGGCACCTTGGGGCTGCTCGGATAGGCCTGGCTGACCTTGGCGAAGGCCTGGCCGGCGCCCTGCAGGTCGCCCTTGGCCAGGTTCACCTCGCCCAGCCAGTACTGGGCGTTGCCGGCGTACTGGCTGCTGGGGTACTTGCGCAGGAAGGCGCCGAAGGCCTGGCTGGCCTTGTCGAAGTCCTTGGCCTTGATCAGGTCGAAAGCCGCATCGTAGTAGAGCTTCTCTTTCGCCGGATCGCCCGGCTCGCTGCTCGCGGGCTGGGCCTGTTGCTGCTGGGCGGCAGCGGCGCCGGCCGCTGCGCCCGCACCGGCGGCGCTGCCGTCGGTGGAGGGGTTCTGGGCTGCCGGAGCGGAGGAAAGGCGGCGATCGAGGTCCTGGTAACGCTCGAGGCTTTCCTGCTTCAGCTGCTGGATCTGATTCTGCTGCTCTTCGAGGGTGCCGCGCAGGCGGGCGATCTCGTCCTGCATCTGCTGCAGTTGCAGGAACAGCTGGGCTTGCCCGGAGACGGGAGCGGCCGAAGCCGCCCCGCCACCGGCATAAGCACCATCAGCACCTGCGGTGCCGTACCCCGCGGGCGGCGCGCTGGCGTAGCCGCCATCGTTACCATCCACCACCGGAACCGCGGCCGCCGCCATCAGCGGCAGGCCGCAGACCATCAAGGTCAGGAGTCGCAGGCGCATAGGGTCTTACTTCTTCAGCTCAACGCGACGGTTCTGAGCCCAGGACTGTTCGTCGTGGCCGGTGGCAACCGGACGCTCTTTACCGTAGGAAACCAGTTCCAGCTGAGCCGGGGACACGCCCTGCAGTACCAGGTAGCGCTGAACGGCCTTGGCGCGACGCTCACCCAGAGCCATGTTGTACTCGCGGGTGCCGCGTTCGTCGGTGTGGCCTTCCAGGACGACGTGCTGGCCGCTGCCTTTCAGGTCTTTGGCGTGTACGTCCAGAGCGCGCATGGCTTCCGGCTTCAGGTCGGAGCTGTCGTACTCGAAGTAGAAGGTGGTGATCGCACGCAGAGCGGCTTCGTCGCTCAGGCTGCCGTCAACGGCACCGCTGTTGGCGCCGTAGCCAGCGTTCGGGTCAACGCCGCCATTGGCGCCTTCACCAGTAGCATCGCCTTTCTTGGACGAGCAACCTACGGCTACGGCCATGGCGAGGGCGATAACGGCAAATTTGCCGAATTTCAGCATTTCCATCATGTAACTCCTAATGAACCCCAGTGTATAAGTTTGGAACAGTTGGCAACCGTCAGTTCAGGTAAGGGGACCAGGATGGCTCGCGCACGTCGCCCTGAGCGGTGGGTAGCGGTAACCGAACACGTCCGTTGATGCTGGCGAGCATCAACACGCCCCGGTCCTGCTGGCGGGGGGCGTATATTAGCATCGTGCCATTTGGCGCAACAGTGGGCGAATCGTTCAGCGTGGTGTTCGAAAGCACCCGCAGATTGCCGCGTTGCAGGTCCTGGGCGGCGATCTGGAAGTTGGTGAAACCTTCCTGGCGGTGGACCATCACCAGGGTCTTCTCGTCGGCCGAGAGTTTCGGGTTGGCGTTGTAGTTGCCGGTGAAGGTCACGCGGTCGGTGGCGCCGCTGTTGACGTTCATCTTGTAGATCTGCGGCTTGCCGCCACGGTCCGAGGTGAAGTACAGGGTCGAGCCGTCCTTGCCCCAGAAGGGCTCGGTGTCGATGGCCGCGTTGTTGGTCAGGCGGCGCAGCTGGCGCGAGCCCAGGTCCATCAGGTAGATCTCCGGGTTGCCGTCGCGCGACAGCACCAGGGCCAGGCGATTGCCGTCCGGGGAGAACGCCGGGGCGCCGTTGAGGCCTTCGAAGTTGGTCAGCTGCTCGCGGCGGCCGGTATCCACGTACTGCATGAAGATGCGCGGGCGCTTCTGCTCGAAGGACACGTAGGCGATGCGCCGGCCGTCTGGCGAGAAGCGCGGCGAGAGGATCGGCTCGCGCGACTGCAGCAGGGTCACCGGGCGGGCGCCGTCGTAGTCGGCGCGCTGCAGGGTGAAGCGGGTGTTGTCGGCGGAGAAGCGCTCGGCGGTCACGTAGAGCAGCTTGGTGGAGAAGGCGCCCTTGATGCCGGTGAGCTTCTCGAACGACTGGTCGGCGATGAAGTGCGACATGTCGCGCAGTTGCTCGACGCTGCCGCCGACGCTGCCGGTGACGATCTGCTGCTGGGTGGCGACGTTGAACAGGCCGTACTGCACCTGCAGGCGGCCGCCGGCCGGGGTGATGTTGCCGATCAGCACGTATTGCGCGCCGAGGGCCTGCCAGTCGCGGTAGATCACCTCGCTGGCCTGGGCCGGCAGGCTGATCATGTTCTGCCGCGGGATCGGCTCGAAGTAGCCGGAGTTGCGCAGGTCGTTGCCGATGATGTTGGCCATGTCGTCGGGCAGGACGTTGCCGCCCTGCCAGCCGAAGGGCACCACGGCGATCGGCACGGCGCGATCGGCGCCGCTGGTCACCAGAATGTTCTTCTCATCTGCCATCGCCACGCCTGCCACGCAGAGCAGGGCGACGAGCAATCCTCTGAAAATCTTGATCACAGCGTGAGGTCCTCAGGCGTGAAGGTCATCTTGAAGGAACGGTAGGGATTGAAGTCCTTGGGACTCAGGCCCTGCATTTCAGTAATGCGACCGACGTTCCTCACGGCGTTCACCGCGGAACTGTCGAACGCCTTGTCGCCGCTGGAGCGGACGACGGTCGCATTGGTGATGGTGCCATCGGGCAGCATGTTGATCTGCACGGTAACACTCATGCCGTTACGGGCCGATGGCGGACGCGACCAGCCCTCGGATACCCGCGAGCGGATCAGGTCGTCGAAGTTGCCTGCCACCTCGTTGCCCTGTTCGTCGGCCAGGGCCTGCTGCCGCTGCGTGTCGTCGGACAGCAGTTCGGCCAGGGCCTGGGCCTTCTTGTCTTCCTGAGCCTTCTTCGCCGCAGCCTGGGCCGCGGCCTTCTTCTTCGCGGCGTCGGCGGCCGCCTTCTTCTTGGCGTCCTCCGCGGCGGCGAGTTTCTTGGCCTGCTCCGCAGCTTTCTTCTTGGCCTCTTCGGCGGCCTTCTTCTTGGCCTCCTCCGCGGCTTGTTTCTTGGCTTCTTCCTCGGCTTGCTTCTTGGCCTCTTCCTCGGCCTTCTTCTTGGCGATGTCGGCCTGCTGCTTCTGCGCCGCAGCCTTGGCCTCGGCCGCCTTCTTGGCGGCGTCCGCGGCCTTCTTCGCCTCGGCGGCCTTGGCTGCTTCCGCAGCTTTCTCGGCCTCCGAAGCCTTTCGAGCCTCATCGGCTTTCTTTTGTTCCGCAGCTTTCGCTTCGGCTATGGCTTGCTGCTCGACCTTCTTTTGCTCCAGCTGTTCCTGCTCATACTGCTTGGCAGAGGTCTTCTTCGCCTCCCCGGCGATCTTCTGGTTGGTCTGCTGCGTGGCCTGGCTCTTGGACTTGAGCTGGTAGAGCGTGGCCTGGACGATCGGACGCGCAGGCGGCAACTCGGGCGTCATGGCCCAGCTGACGAAGAGCATCGCGAAAATCAGGACGTGCAGCGCTACCGCCAGTACGACCGGCCAGAAGTAGCTTTCCGATGGAGAGCGTTCGAGTTGGTGCATATCAGCTTCCGGGCGCCTCGGTGATCAGCCCGACGTTACCCACACCGGCCTTCTGCAACCCGCCCATGACAGCCATGACGGAGCCGTAGTCGACAGCCTTGTCGCCACGCACGAAGACCTGCACTTTCTTACCCTGACGGCTGTTCTCGGCCATGATGCCGGTGGCTGCGCTCACCAGCTGGTCGAGATTGATCGCGGTCTGACTGCCCTTGCCCTGGTCGGGATCGACTTCCGAACCCATGTTCCAGTAGTAGGTCTTGTCGGCCTTGATCGATATGGTCAGCACCCGCGAATCGTTGTCCTGCGGGAGCACTTCGCTGGAAACCTTGGGCAGGTCGACCTTGACCCCCTGGTTCAGCATCGGTGCGGTCACCATGAAAATGACCAGCAGTACCAGCATCACGTCGATGTATGGCACCACGTTCATTTCCGCGACCGGCTTGCGTTTATGACGGACCCTTGCCATGTCGGCTTACCTCTCTGGTCAATCGTCGCTGGCGTGGACTTTGCGGTGCAGGATGGCCTGGAACTCGTCGGCGAAGGTGTAGTAGCGGCCGATCAGCATTTCCGAGCGCGCGGCGAAGCGGTTGTAGGCGATGACCGCGGGGATCGCGGCGAACAGGCCGATGGCGGTGGCGACCAGGGCCTCGGCGATGCCGGGGGCGACGGTGGCCAGGGTGGCCTGCTGCACGGCGGCCAGGCCGCGGAAGGAGTTCATGATGCCCCAGACGGTGCCGAACAGGCCGATGTACGGGCTGGTGGAACCGACGGTGGCGAGGAACGGCAGGCTGGTTTCCAGCTTCTCTTCCTCACGGGAGATGGCCACGCGCATGGAGCGGGCCACGCCTTCCATCACCGCGTCCGGGTCGACGCCGGGCTGCTGGCGCAGGCGCGAGAATTCCTTGAAGCCGGCGCGGAAGATCTGCTCCACGCCCGAATCCGGGTCGGGGTTGCTGCCGGCCTGGCGGTACAGCTTGGACAGGTCGATGCCCGACCAGAAGCGTTCTTCGAAGCCATCCAGGGCTTTCTTGGCCGAGCGCATCATGTTGCTGCGCTGGAAGATCATGATCCAAGAAGTGACCGAGGCGGCCACCAGGGTGAGCATGACCAGCTGCACCACGATACTGGCGTTGCTGATCAGGCTCCACATGGAGGTATGGTCGACGACGTTCGGTTCCACGTTATTCTCCTGCTGAAAGGGTGTCCGGAGTGCCGGCAAATGCCGCACGCAACGCTTCGGGGATGGCGCGGGGCTTCAGGTTGTCGGCCCGCACGCACGCCACCAGGAAGCGGCCCTCGCATAACAGGGCCGAATCCGACGCTCGACGAACCTGTTGACGGAACCGCAGGCTCGCACGGTTCAACTCCTCGACCTCGGCGCTGACGACCAGTTCGTCGTCCAGGCGAGCCGGCGCGTGGTAGCGCGCTTCGGCCGAATGAACGACGAAAAGCAGGTTCTCACCTGCCAGCTGGGATTGGGCGAAGCCCAAAGCCCGCAGCCGCTCGGTGCGAGCCCGCTCCATGAACTTGAGGTAGTTGACGTAGTAGACGATGCCGCCTGCATCGGTGTCCTCGTAATAGACCCGGAATCGATGCTCGAACGGCTGACCCCCGTGTTGCGCGCGCATACTCTAGAACCAAGTTGGGGCTTTGCCAATCGGCAATCAGCCACAAATGCAATTAATTACCATCTTCAGGGGAGAAAAGATCCGGCATCGCCCCCTCGCCCATCCGCTTCGGCAACTTCAGGCCGAAATGCAGGTATGCATGCCGGGTGACCACCCGTCCCCGCGGCGTGCGCATGATATAGCCTTGCTGGATCAAATAGGGCTCCAGCACGTCCTCGATCGTATGTTTTTCTTCGCCGATGGCCGCGGCGATGTTGTCCAGCCCCACCGGCCCGCCGTCGAACTTGTCGATCATGGTCAGCAGTAGACGCCGGTCCTGGTGGTCGAAGCCACGTTCGTCGACGTCCAGCAGGTTCAGCGCCTTGTCCGCCACCTCGCTGCTGATCGCCCCGCTGGCACGCACCTCGGCGAAATCGCGCACGCGGCGCAGCAGGCGGTTGGCGATGCGCGGCGTGCCACGGGCGCGGCGGGCGATCTCGAAGGCGCCGGCCGGGTCCATGTCCAGGCCGAGGATGCCGGCCGAACGGGCGACGATGGTCGCCAGGTCGTCGACGCTGTAGAACTCCAGGCGCTGGACAATGCCGAAGCGGTCGCGCAGCGGGTTGGTCAGCATGCCGGCGCGAGTGGTCGCGCCGACCAGGGTGAAGGGCGGCAGGTCGAGCTTGATGGAGCGCGCCGCCGGCCCTTCGCCGATCATGATGTCGAGCTGGAAGTCTTCCATCGCCGGGTACAGCACTTCTTCGACGATGGGCGAGAGGCGATGGATCTCGTCGACGAAGAGCACGTCGCCCGGCTCGAGATTCGTCAGCAGCGCGGCGAGATCGCCCGGGCGCTCCAGCACCGGGCCGGAGGTGCTCTTGATGGCCACGCCCATCTCCTGGGCGATGATGTTCGCCAGGGTGGTCTTGCCCAGGCCCGGCGGGCCGAAGATCAGCGTGTGGTCCAGGGCCTCCTTGCGGCCGCGGGCGGCGCTGATGAACAACTCCATCTGCTCGCGCACGCTGGGCTGGCCGATGTAGTCGGACAGGCTCAGCGGGCGGATGGCGCGGTCCAGCTGCTCCTCGCGCTCGCGAGGGCCGGCGGTGGCGGCCGAGATCAGGCGATCGGTCTCGATCATGCGCGGCTACCTAGACCATGCCCTTGAGCGAGCGGCGGATGAGTTCTTCGCTGGACAAATCTTTTTCCTCCACGGCGGCCACGGCGCGGCTCGCCTCCTGAGGTTTGAAGCCTAGCGCGATCAGCGCGCTGACGGCATCGGCCTCGGCGCTTGAGACTGTTGCGGCCAGTTTCGGTTCCGTCACCAGGGGGGCGATGGTCGGCATGTTCTCCCAGGCCTTGAAGCGGTCCTTGAGCTCCACCAGCAGGCGCTCGGCGGTCTTCTTGCCGACCCCGGGGATCTTCACCAGGGTGGAAGTATCCTGCGCCTGCACGCAACGCACCAGCTCATCCACTTCCAGGCCCGACATCAGGGCCAGGGCCAGCTTGGGGCCGACGCCGTTGAGGCGGATCAGTTCGCGGAACAGCTCGCGCTCGCGCTTTTCGGCGAAGCCGTAGAGCAGGTGGGCATCTTCGCGCACCACCAGGTGCGTGTGCAGGGTCACCGGTTCGCCGAGGGCGGGCAGGCGATAAAGAGTGGTCATCGGCACTTCCAGCTCGTAGCCGATGCCGTTGACGTCGAGGATCAGGTGCGGCGGCTGCTTTTCCGCCAGGGTGCCACGCAGGCGTCCAATCACGGCTCAGGGTCCTTGCAGGTTGTCGGTCAAAGGCGCAGGCGCCCGCCGCGGCGGCGCGCGGTGGACAGGCCATGGGGCACCAGGCTCTGCCGGGTGTGGGCGTGGCACAGGGCGATGGCCAGGGCGTCGGAGGCGTCGATCTGCGGTTTCTGCGTCAGTTTCAGCAGGTGCATGACCATCATCTGGACCTGCAGCTTGTCGGCCCCGCCGGTGCCGGCGATGGCCTGCTTGACCTGGCTGGCGGTGTATTCGGCGATCTCCAGCCCCTCCTCCGCCGCCGCGACTATGGCCGCGCCGCGGGCCTGGCCGAGCTTGAGCGCGGAGTCGGCGTTGCGCGCCATGAACACCTGCTCGATGCCCATCATGCTCGGGTGGTAGGTCTGGATGACCTCGCGCACGCCGCGGAAGACGATCTGCAGGCGTTCGTGCAGGGCGCCGCTGCCGGTGCGGATGCAGCCGGAGGCGACATATTCGCAGCCGCGGCCGGTGTCCCTCACCACGCCGAAGCCGGTGATGCGCGAGCCGGGGTCGATGCCTAGGATCAGGGTCATATGCCGGAAACCAAAAGCCGGAAGCCGGAGCGGTCGAATCCGACGGCTCCGGCTTCCGGCGCGAGGCCCATGTCGGGGATGGCGTCAGCCAAGCTGCGCCATCACCTCTTCGGGGATGTCCGCGTTGGAGTAGACGTTCTGCACGTCGTCCAGGTCCTCGAGCATGTCGATCAGCTTGAGCACCTTCTGCGCGGTCTCCAGGTCCAGGGTCGCGGTGGTCGAGGGGATCATCGAGATCTCCGCTTCCTCGCCCTTGAAGCCGGCGGCGGTCAGCGCCTCGTTCACCGCGATGAAGTCGGCGAAGCTGGTGAAGACGTCGATGGAGCCGTCGTCGTTGGTCACCACGTCGTCGGCGCCGGCCTCCAGGGCCGCTTCCATCAGGGCATCCTCGTCGACGCCGGGGGCGAAGCTGATCTGCCCCTTGCGGTCGAACATGTAGGCCACCGAGCCATCAGTGCCGAGGTTGCCGCCGCACTTGCTGAAGGCATGGCGCACTTCCGCCGCGGTGCGGTTGCGGTTGTCGGTCATGGCCTCGACGATGATCGCCACGCCGCTGGGCGCGTAACCTTCGTAGGTCAGTTCTTCCATGTTGTCCGCGTCGTTCGAGCCGGCGCCACGGGCGATGGCGCGATCGATGGTGTCGCGGGTCATGTTGGCGGTCAGCGCCTTGTCCACGGCCAGGCGCAGACGCGGGTTGTCAGCCGGGTTGCCGCCGCCCTGCTTGGCGGCGACCGTCAGTTCGCGGATCAGCTTGGTGAAGATCTTCCCGCGCTTGGCGTCCTGACGCTCCTTGCGGTGCTTGATGTTGGCCCATTTGGAATGACCAGCCATAACTCACTCCGTCTAGCTTGTTGCGGCGGCGGCGCAGGCTGTGCGCCGCCGCGGTTCATCTGGAATTACTCGGCGGCCTTCTGCTGCTCGCGCAGGCGGATGTGCAGCTCGCGCAGGGCCTTGCCGTCCACGGTGCCCGGAGCCTGGGTCATGACGTCGCCGGCGCTCTGGGTTTTCGGGAAGGCGATCACTTCGCGGATCGACGCGGCGCCGGTCATCAGCATCACCAGGCGGTCCAGGCCGAAGGCCAGGCCACCGTGCGGCGGGGCACCGTACTTGAGGGCGTCGAGGAGGAAGCCGAACTTCTCTTCCTGCTCCGCATCGTCGATGCCCAGCACGCGGAACACCGCCTGCTGCATGGCCTTGTCGTGGATACGGATGGAACCGCCGCCCAGCTCGGTGCCGTTGAGCACCATGTCGTAGGCGCGGGACAGCGCGGCGGCCGGGTTGGCCTCCAGCTCTTGCGGGCTGCACTTGGGCGAGGTGAACGGGTGGTGCAGCGAAGTCAGGCTGCCGTCGTCGTTCTCTTCGAACATCGGGAAGTCCACGACCCACATCGGCGCCCACTCCTTGGTGAGCAGGTTGAGGTCATGGCCCACCTTGATGCGCAGCGCGCCCAGGGCGTCGCAGACGACCTTGGCCTTGTCGGCGCCGAAGAACACGATGTCGCCATCGACCGCACCGACGCGATCGAGGATCACGTTCAGGTTCGGCTCGGCGATGTTCTTGACGATCGGCGACTGCAGGCCTTCCACGCCCTTGGCGCGTTCGTTGACCTTGATGTAGGCCAGGCCCTTGGCGCCGTAGATGCCGACGAACTTGGTGTAGTCGTCGATCTGCTTGCGCGGCATGCTCGCCCCGCCCGGCACGCGCAGGGCAGCGACGCGGCCCTTGGGATCGTTGGCCGGGCCGGAGAAGACCTTGAACTCGACTTCCTTCAGCTGGTCGGCGACGTCGACCAGTTCCAGCGGGATGCGCAGGTCCGGCTTGTCCGAGCCATAGCGGCGCATGGCTTCCTCGAAGGGCATGTGCGGGAATTCGTCGAACTCCACGTCCAGCACTTCCTTGAACAGCTGGCGCACCATCTTCTCGGTGATGGCGATGATGTCGCTCTCGTCGAGGAAGCTGGTCTCGATGTCGATCTGGGTGAATTCCGGCTGGCGGTCGGCGCGCAGGTCCTCGTCGCGGAAGCACTTGGCGATCTGGTAGTAGCGGTCGAAGCCGGCGACCATCAGCAGTTGCTTGAACAGCTGCGGCGACTGCGGCAGGGCGAAGAAGTGGCCCGGGTAGGTGCGGCTGGGCACCAGGTAATCGCGTGCGCCCTCGGGGGTCGGGCGGCCGAGGATCGGCGTCTCGACGTCGAGGAAGCCGTTGTCGTCCAGGTAACGGCGGATGCTGCTGGTGATGCGCGCGCGCAGCTTCAGCTTGGCGGCCATTTCCGGGCGGCGCAGGTCGATGAAGCGGTAGCGCAGGCGGGTTTCCTCGCCCACATCGGAATATTCGTCCAGCGGGAACGGCGGAGTCTCAGCCTGGTTCAGCACGTCCAACTCGTAGCCCAGCACCTCGATGGCGCCGGAGGCCATGTTGGCGTTGCGTGCGCCTTCCGGACGCATGCGCACCTTGCCGGTGACCTTGACCACGTACTCGCTGCGCACGCGGTCGGCCTTGGCGAAGGTCTCGGCGCGATCCGGGTCGAACACCACCTGGGCCAGGCCTTCGCGGTCACGGATGTCGAGGAAGATCACCCCGCCGTGGTCGCGGCGGCGGTGCACCCAACCGCAAAGCGTGACTTCCTGGCCGTCCAGGCTCTCGTTCAATTGGCCGCAATAGTGGCTGCGCATCATGGTGTGTTTCGCTTCTCGCAAGTCTTGGATTCGAGGGAACCGCTCATTCGCCGGCGGCACAGGCGCCCGAGCCGCAGCCCGTGGCGGGGCAGGCGGACTCGGCGGACGCCAGGTTCTTCTTCGCGCCGGTCTTGAAGTCGGTTTCGTACCAGCCGCCGCCGCTCAGGCGAAAGCCGGGGGCGGAGACCATCTTCTTCAATTCCGGGGCCTGGCAAGCCGGGCAATCGACCAGCGGCGCATCGCTGAGCTTCCGCATGGCTTCCAGCTGATGGCCGCAGGAACGGCATTGGTATTCGTAAATCGGCATCGGGACACCTTGGCTGCTACATGGCCGCGGGCCCGCATCCCGCGGCAAAGGCGCGGATTATAGCCTGAAAAAACCATGACTTGCAGCCGCCCTCCGGCAGCCCCCGCGGCGGCTGGCCGATAGAAATCCACTATCGGAAGCTTTGATTCAAACCAAAAGGTTCCTAACCGCCCCCGTGCTAGCCTGACCAGGAATTTTCACCAAGAGGAAGACGCCATGGAAATCGACATCGGCATCGCCGAACAGGACCGCGCCGCCATCGCCGAGGGGCTCTCGCGCCTGCTGGCCGATACCTACACCCTCTACCTGAAGACCCACAACTTCCACTGGAACGTCACCGGGCCGATGTTCAATACCCTGCACCTGATGTTCGAGGGGCAGTACACCGAGCTGGCCCTGGCGGTGGACAGCATCGCCGAGCGCATCCGCGCCCTCGGTTTCCCGGCGCCGGGCACCTACGCCGCCTACGCCCGCCTCTCCTCTATAAAGGAAGAGCAGGACGTGCCGGACGCCCAGGAAATGATCCGCCTGCTGGTCCAGGGCCAGGAAGCCGTGGTGCGCACTGCGCGCAGCATCTTCCCGCTGGCCGACAAGGCAGCCGACGAGCCCACCGCCGACCTGCTGACGCAGCGCATGCAGGTCCACGAGAAGACCGCGTGGATGCTGCGCAGCCTGCTCGCCCACTGACACCTCCCCGCCGGGCCCGGCATCATGCCGGGCCCCCCTCTGCTCGCCCCAGGCGCTAAGCGGTTGATTTGAGAAGGCTATCGGTTTGCTGTTAAATACCGCCCGTGCGCCTCGCGCATAGGCCGCCGGCATCTTTCAGGTCATTTTCATCGCTGCGAACCAGACCGCACGACCGGCTGCTTCTCTTTACGCTTATCGCTCAAGGTGAATCCATAACCATGCTGAAAATCGTCCACCTGCTAACGGGCGTTGCCGCCCTCGTGCTGTCCTTCGCACCCTCGCTGCGCACCGATGCCATCCCCTACCTGCAGAACCCCGACGCTGTCTACCTGGCCCTGCTCGGTCTGACCGCCCTGCTGCTCACCCCCGCCAGCCAGCGGGTGCAACAGCTGCAGAGCCTGGTATCGGCGCTGATCGCCCTGGCCGTGGTCCTGCAGATTCTCATCCTGCTGGCGCCGCTGCCGTCCATCGGCGACCAGCCGGCTATCGTCCTGCCCCTGCTGATCCTGGCTGTCGCCGTGGTCCTGCAACTCGCCGGCCGACTGCAGAAGCGCCCCAGCGCAAGCACAGCGCCCGAAGCCCCGATCAGCGACGAGAACCGCGAGACCGGCACCGTGAAGTGGTTCAACACTTCCAAGGGCTTCGGCTTCATCTCCCGCGACACCGGCGAGGACATCTTCGTGCACTTCCGCGCCATCCGCGGCGAAGGGCACCGTATCCTCATCGAGGGCCAGCGCGTGGAGTTCTCCGTGGTGCAACGCGACAAGGGCCTGCAGGCGGAGGATGTGATCGCCGCCCTGCCCGGCCGCCGCTGAGGAACGAGCCGAAGCGCCGATCGGCGCAATGCCGGTTGCTTGAGACAGATGCCGTTTCCCTCCATGGGGAAACGGCATTTTTCATTTTTGGCTCAAGAGCGCCCTCTCCCAACCCCCGGCTGCGCGCCCTGCCTGGAAGGGAGAGCGGGCTGTTCGTGCCACCGGGGTGTCCGGCGTGGCCGGGGAGTCCAATCGCGGACAAGTCCGCTCCTACGCCCGCGCTTCCCTGTAACCGTAGGAGCAACTGTCTTGCAAGCCGCGCCGGGGTGCTCTTCGTAGGATGGGTTGAGCTTGCGAAACCCATGCGGTCATGGCGATGGGTATCGCTTCGCTCAACACCATCCTACGGGTCTTGTGCTTGCCGGAGGGTGTAGGAGCGGACTCTGTCCGCGATTCGGCGGATAACGCCGTAGGCGTTATGCGCCCTACGGATTTCCAGAGAAACCTCCGCGCACTCCGAAACGCCCCTTCAGAAGGCCGAGCGAAACCCGCGCTCGCGGAAATGACGAGGGCAGGAGGATGGCGCCAAACCAAGAAGCCGCTCAGAACAACCCCCTCACCCTTCGGGAGAGGGGGCTCTTAAACGCCACCGGCAGACACCAGCCCCGTAAACGACGCTGCCTCTACCACCACCACTCAATAATGCGGCGGCGGTACATCATCCTCGGCAATACCGACCTGCCCCTGCAGATCTTCCAGGCGCTTGAGCAGCACCTGCATCTGCAGGCGCAGGCGCTCGATCAGCCGCTCCTGCTCATAGACCACGTCGCTCAGCGTCTGCAGAGCGTCATCCTGGAACGCCAGGCGGCTCTCCAGATCGGTTACCCGTTCCTCCAGGCTCATGGCATTCACTCCTCGAAACGAAAGGCGTCGCCCAGGGCCATGCGCAGCTTGCCGCGTACCGCCAGCAACTCCTCGGGCGTGTAGGGGCGCGCCGGATGCCGGCCCCAGACGGGGCCCGGCCAGGCCGCGTCGTCGCGGCGCCGCACGATGACGTGCATGTGCAATTGGCTGACCACGTTGCCCAGGTTGGCGACGTTCATCTTGTCGGCCTTGAAAGTGTCCTTGAGCACTTCCGCCAGATGGGTCGCCTCGCGCCACAGCTGCTGCTGCTCGTCCGGCGCCAGTTGGAAGATCTCGCTGACATCGTCGCGGCGCGGCACGAGGATGAGCCAGGGATATTGCGCATCGTTCATCAGCAGCAGGCGGCTCAGGGGAAAGTCGCCCAGCGCGATGGTGTCCTGCTGCAGGCGGGAATCCAAGACGAACATCTGACTTCTCCTGTTCGACCAGTCTTGAAATAGAAGCTTAGCCCCCTCGGGGGAGCGCTGGGCGCGGAGGATACTAGAGGCAGGCGGGGAACGGCAGCCGTCCCGCGGCGGCGCGGCACCCTATTCGTGCACTGCGCCAAATCGGGGCACTTTCCGACAACAGGGAAGCAGGGGCATCTGCTGCCTACGGAAAGGAACCTGGCAGGAAAACCCCGGCTTCTCGAACGAACCTGCAACCCCGGGCGAGCGCCAAGGGAGTAAGGCAAGCCGCAAATATTCTCGCAACATCTTGAAATCTGCGCGCCAACGGCATACACCGTGCAGCATCCGGGACGATGGCGAAACCTTCGAGGGGACGAATCGGGTTTTGAGCACGGATGTTGCTAGATGCTCGCCACCGGGAAGAACAAACAAAAGCGCGGATCGCAACTGAGCAAAAAACAACCAGAAGATACGCGACATCACCAAGGGGAAATAAAAGAAACGAGTGTCAAGTGGTCGCGTAACCAGATTCTCAAGATGAGACCTACTTGGAAGCGACACTTGTCATACATGTTTGCGACAGTGCCATAAAGAAACCGTTTGAAGTTTCCGGCAACTATCGCCAAGACAACACGCGTGCTATAAGTTAGCGCCGACAAGAAGAACGAGCCGTCACCGCGGCACATAGTGATGGCAAATAATTTCAAAACCAAAGGAGCAATCACGATGAAAGTGATGAAGTGGAGCGCCATTGCCCTGGCGATTTCTGCAGCCACCTCGCAACTGGCCATGGCCGAAGCCTTCGTCAGCGACCAAGCGGAATCCAAAGGCTTTGTCGAAGACAGCAGCCTGAACTTCCTGGTTCGCAACTACTACTTCAACCGCAACAAGAAAGATGGCGCCGCTGACGCCCGTGACTGGACCCAAGGTTTCTGGGCCAACTACAACTCCGGCTTCACTCAGGGTACTGTCGGTTTCGGCGTTGACGCCTTCGGCTACCTGGGCCTGAAACTGGATGGCGGCAGCGGTTATGGCGCCACCGGCAACCTGCCGGTCCACGACGACGGCGACAAGGCCGACGACTACGGCAAAGCCGGTGCAGCCGTCAAAGTCCGCGTATCCAAGACCGAGCTGAAATTCGGCGACATGCAGCCCACCGCACCGGTATTCGCCGTTGGCGGTACCCGCCTGCTGCCGCAGACCGCTACTGGCTTCAGCCTGATGAGCAGCGAGATCGCAGGTCTGGACGTCGAGGCAGGTCACTACTATTCCGGCACTGGCCAGACCACCACCAACCGCGATGGTGACATCTGGGCCACCTATGCCGGCATCGACGCCAGCTCCGCCGATTTCGTCGGCGGCAAGTACGCCTTCAACGACAACTTCAGCGCATCGCTGTACGGCGCCAAGCTGGAAGACATCTGGAAGCAGTACTACGTCAACCTGAACTACACCCTGCCGATCGCCGACTCCCAGTCCCTGGGCTTCGACTTCAACTACTACAACACCAAGGATGAAGGCAGCGCGAAAGCTGGCGACATCAGCAACAACACCTTCTCCCTGGCCGCCGCCTACACCCTGAGTGCCCACACCTTCACCCTGGCCTTCCAGAAGGTGAACGGCAACACTCCGTTCGACTACATCGGTATCGGTGACAACAACGAAGCGGCGGACTCGATCTTCCTCGCCAACTCCGTCCAATACTCCGACTTCAACGGCCCGGGCGAAAAATCCTGGCAGGCTCGTTACGACCTGAACATGGCCGAGTACGGTGTACCTGGCCTGACCTTCATGGCTCGCTACATCAACGGTAAGGACATCGATGGCACCAAGATCGATCCGACCAGCGCCTACGCTGCCTACGGCTACGGCGAAGATGGCAAGCACCACGAAACCAACGTGGAAGCCAAATACGTCGTCCAGAGCGGCCCGGCGAAGGACCTGTCCTTCCGCATCCGCCAAGCCTGGCACCGCGCCAACTCCGACCAGGCCGAAGGCGATATCGACGAGTTCCGCCTGATCGTCGACTACCCGCTGTCCGTTCTGTAACCGGAACGACCGCAGGTCAAGGAAAGCCCGGCCCCGCGCCGGGCTTTTCCTTTTCCGCGTTCCGCGGCATCCGGCTCCCCCGGCCGCGCCCTGTACGGCGCCAGGCACGCACCGTACAATGCCCGCCTACCTCTGTCTCGCAATCGAATAACGGCCAACCATGCGTACCAGTCAGTACCTGCTGTCCACCCTGAAAGAAACCCCTGCCGATGCCGTGGTGATCAGCCACCAGTTGCTGCTGCGCGCCGGCATGATCCGCAAGCTGGCCTCGGGTCTCTACACCTGGCTGCCGATGGGCCTGCGGGTGCTGCGCAAGGCCGAGACCATCGTCCGCGAAGAAATGAACGCCGCCGGCGCCCTGGAAGTGCTGATGCCGGCCGTGCAGCCCGCCGAGCTGTGGCAGGAGTCCGGCCGCTGGCAGCAGTACGGCCCCGAGCTGCTGCGCCTGAAGGACCGCCACGACCGCGAGTTCTGCGTCGGCCCGACCCATGAAGAGGTCATCACCGACCTGGCGCGCAACGAGCTGTCCAGCTACAAGCAGCTGCCGATCAACTTCTACCAGATCCAGACCAAGTTCCGTGACGAGATCCGTCCGCGCTTCGGCCTGATGCGCGGCCGCGAGTTCATCATGAAGGACGCCTACTCCTTCCACATGAACCAGGAGTCGCTGCAGCAGACCTACGACGGCATGTACACGGCCTACTGCAAGATCTTCACCCGCCTGGGCCTGGATTTCCGTCCCGTGCAGGCCGACAACGGCTCCATCGGCGGCAGCGGCTCCCACGAATTCCACGTGCTGGCCAACTCCGGCGAGGACGACATCGTCTTCAGCGACAGCTCCGACTACGCCGCCAACATCGAGAAGGCCGAGGCCGTACCGCGTGAAACCGCGCGCGGCGCCGCCACCGAGGAACTGCGCCTGGTCGATACCCCGGACACCAAGACCATCGCCGACCTGGTGGAGAAGTTCGGCCTGCCCATCGAGAAGACCATCAAGACCCTGGTGGTCCGCGGCGCCGAGGAAGGCAAGCTGGTCGCCCTGGTGGTCCGCGGCGACCATGAGCTGAACGAGATCAAGGCCGCCAACCTGCCCCAGGTCGCCAGCCCCCTGCAGATGGCCAGCGAAGCCGAGATCAAGGCCGCCATCGGCGCTGCCCCCGGCTCCCTCGGCCCGCTGAACCTGCCGCTGCCCTGCATCGTCGACCGCTCGGTGGCCCTGATGAGCGACTTCGCCATCGGCGCCAACCTCGACGACAAGCACTACTTCGGCGTGAACTGGGAACGCGACCTGCCGCTGCCGGAAGTCGCCGACCTGCGCAACGTCGTCGCCGGCGACCCCAGCCCCGACGGCAAGGGCACCCTGGTGATCCGCCGCGGCATCGAGGTCGGCCACATCTTCCAGCTCGGCACCAAGTACAGCGAGGCGATGGGCCTTTCCGTGCTCAGCGAGCAGGGCAAGCCGGTCACCCTGATCATGGGCTGCTACGGCATCGGCGTATCCCGCGTGGTCGCCGCCGCCATCGAGCAGAACAACGACGAGCGCGGCATCCTCTGGCCGGCCGCCCTGGCGCCTTTCCAGGTCGCCATCGTGCCGCTGAAGTACGAGACCGAAAGCGTGCGCGAGGCCACCGACAAGCTCTACGCCGAGCTGACCGCCGCCGGCTACGAAGTGCTGCTGGACGACCGCGACAAGAAGACCAGCCCCGGCGTGAAGTTCGCCGACATGGAGCTGATCGGCATCCCGCACCGCATCGTGGTCAGCGACCGCGGCCTGGGCGAAGGCACCCTGGAGTACAAGGGCCGTCGCGACAGCGAGTCGCAGAACATCGCCGTGGCCGACGTGATGAGCTTCCTCAAGGCGAAGATCGGCAACTGAGCAGCGCGATGTCCCGAAGCACTACCCGCCTCAAGGTTGCCGTCCTGTGCGGCAGCCTTGTCTTGAGCGGCTGCGCCAACCAGATGTCGCAGCGCAGCGAACACGAGGAGCGCGTCGAGCGCAAGCTGCTCGACCACAGCCTGCAGATCGACGTCGGCGAGCCCGGCGTCCTGCAGCTGCCGCAGCGCCGCGTCCGCGTGCAGGAGCAGAAGACCTTCGAAGTCACCACCTTCGAGGTCACCCGCCGCTACGACCGCTACACGCCCTACCAGGGCTGGCGCGAGTTCTACGAAGTGCCGCTGGGTGCGCTGACCTTCGTCGCCGGCATCGGCGCCAACGTGGTCAACGTGTTCGCCCTGGGCAACCTGCCGGAAAGCGTCACCCGCGGCTGGATCAGCTACGGCATCGACGGCATGAACCCGTTCATGAACGTGCAATCCAACGGCCGCGCCGAGCAGAACCTGGCCAACATCGACGAACAGCGGCGCAACAGGCACACCGAGTACTCCAGCCTGCCCTGGGCCGAGCGCCCGGTGCAGGTGAGCGTGGGCAAGGAGACCCAGGAACTGCTGACCGACCGTCACGGCATCCTGCGCCTGAACCTGCTGGACAGCCCCTTCAGCGACGACGCCGTATACCGCGCCGGCCGCCTGCAGCTGAGCGTGCGCGATGCCCAGGACAGCGCCCACGCCGAGGCCAGCCTGCTGGTCAGCCCGACGCTGCGGGGCAAGCTGCACGAAGCTCATGCGCTGATCTACGACGACCTTGAAGGCGAAGACGTGCAGCACTGGGTGCACCGCGTCAAGCGCCTGTCCGACCTCGGCCTGGAAGAGGAAGCCAGCGAGCTGGAACAGAGCCTGATCGAGCTGACGCGCAACGATCCGGAGCTGCAGAAGGAATTTCTCCAGCGCCTGCTGAGCGACGCCGGCCGCCTGGCCGCGGACCCCGGCGCCAGCAACTGAGCCCGGGCCGCCGCCGGGGCTCAGCGCCGCACGATGAAGCCGGTGATGCCCTGGGCCGGCATGTCCTGCAACGCCACGTCCGTCACCTGGGCCTTCTCCGGGCCCTGGTGCAGCCACTCGCGCAGCGCGTGGACGGCGCTCTCCTCCCCTTCCATCAGCACCTCGACCCGCCCATCGGGCAGGTTGCGCACCCAGCCGTCGATACCCAGCCGGTCGGCCTGCTCCTGGGTGCCCTGGCGATAGTAGACGCCCTGCACGCGCCCACTGACGAAGCCGTGCATGCAGATTCTCGCCATCAGCGCTTCTCCTCCTGCAGGGCCAGCAGGCGCGCCTGTACGCCGCTGGCCGTCTGTTCGCCCAGCATGCGCTCGCGCACCTGGCCCTTGGCGTCGACGATGTAGGTCACCGGCAACGCCTCGCTGCGCGGCAGCTTGAAGCGCGGCGCCGGGTCGTCGGCCAGCACCGTGTAGCGGATCCCCAGGTCTTGCGCGGCCTTGCTCAGCTCAGCGTCACGCAGGCCATCGTAGTTGACCCCCAGCACCCGCACGCCCTTGTCCCGGCTGTCCTCCGCCAGGCGGTTGAGCTCGGGCACTTCCTTGCGGCAAGGCACGCACCAGTCGGCCCAGTAATTGATGACTAGCCACTGGCCATCTAGGCTTGCTGTAGGTACCTTCTTTCCATACTGATCGACGCCGTAATCCGCCGAGCAGCCGGCCAGGATCAGGCCGGCCAACAGTCCACTGACAAAACGGAGCCGTACTCCCATGCCTTCAGTCCTCGTGTATGCGGGGTGGTCATGATGCTCTCTGCCCTGCGCCTGGAAGTGCCGGACATTCTCGAAGACAACGGCGACGCGGCGAGCAACCTGTCGGCAGGACTGCTGCAGGCCCGGCGGCTGCCCCTGCACGAAGGCCTGCAGCACTGCCTGGGCGTCCTCTTCAGGCTCAACCGTTGCGCACTGACCTTACTGGAAAGGCAGCGCGCGCTGCAAAGCCTCGCCGAAGAATATCGCCATTACACCCGGCTGATCCGCGCCGAGAAGACGCCGCCGGCTCTCTTCGTGCACCTGTGCGGCGAACTGGCCGCCGGCTTCAAGCGCCTGCTGCTGCAGATACTCAACGGCCACAAGCCCTCGCGCCCGCACCTGGCGTGGTGCCTGTACATGGCCGAGCACTTCCTCGCCCAGGCCCTGCTGCGCCATTACCAGCAGTACCAGCAGCCGCCGGGCTCGCTGTGGCGCGACAGCCACCTGCTGTACTGGATAGGCGAATACCAGCAGTGCCTGGACGAACCCATCGCCGCTGCCTTCGAACCCACCCCGGCCGGAACCCTGCGGGGCCTGTACCAGCAATCCCTGCTGCTGGCGCTGAGCAACCCCTTCCACCTCACCGAAGGCGAGGCGCCGCACCTGTTCAGCGCCCTCGCACCGCTGGCCGGCCTGGCCCGGCTGCAGGACTGGGACGACGAGGAAGAGGAGCAGGAAGGCTACCTGGTCGACCTCGGCGACGACCGCCCCTGCCTGGGCTTCGACCAGAAGCCCGAGGCACCGCCCGAACGCCTGCGCCGCCTGGAACTGGGCGCGCTGCTGATCGCCCTGCACGACCCGGCACCGCTGCGCCCGGCGGCCGAGAGCCTGCTGCTGGAGCGTGTCCGCCCGCACTGGCTGGGCCACCAGCCGCGCCGTCATACGCGCGCCGAGAAGCATGCGAGCTGCCAGCTGGTGATCGGCCTGACGGCCATCCAGGCCCACCTGCTGGCCAGCGCCGCCGGCAGCTGCGAGGCGCAGATGGCCGACGCCAGCCCCGGCGGGGCGCGCATCGTCTGCCAGGGCAGCCAGGCACAGCGCCTGCCGGTCGGGCAACTGCTGCTGATCCTCGACAAGCCGGGCTCGCCGATCCTGGCGATGGTGCGCTGGCGTCACCTCAACGGCGACGGCCTGCACCTGGGCCTGCGCTTCCTCAAGGGCCTGCCGCGGCCGGCCTGGCTGCGCCGCACGCCTGACGCACAGCGGCACCCGGCGGTCCTGCAGAGCACCCCGGAGCCGGGCAACGGCTGGTACCACGGCATCTGGCTGCCCCAGGGGCAATTCGTCGAGGGCGAGAACCTCTGGCTGCAACTGGCCAGCTTCGACAACCAGACCATCCTCCCGCTGCCCACGGCCAACCTGGCCACGCCCCTGGTCAGCCGGCATCCGCTGCGGCTGGGCTGATGATGTCATTTGGGAAACAGGTCACAGCCAGGATCGCTAACACGCACGTTTTGTGGGCCTGTTGCTCCCTATAATGCGGGGCTTGCGGAAGTTTTCCTTCCGCCAGGCCCTACATCCTGTCAGAACACGCAGGCGCCAAGTACGCCGGCCGAACCCATTCACGGAAGCGACAGACATATGCAGCCCACGGATCAGATCGTCAGCCGGGTGCCCGAACACATAGTGGCCAATGCCAGGCCCCTCGGTACCAGCAACGGTGGGCGGGCTTGCGACTACAACGTCGCCGCCTGGCTGCAGGTGTCGGGCATGGCCCAGTTGCCGGTGACGCTGCTGGCCAGCTACGGCGACGGCGAGCGGCAGCACGAGGTGGTGATCGACCACGGCACCCTCAACGCCAGCGGACGCATACTGCTGTCCGGCATCGCGCGGCTGCCGTATCGCTACAGGATCGACAATCTGCAGATCAGATTGCGTTCGGCGGTGGGACTTTCACGCCTGACGGTGGAAGAACTCTTCGTCCAGGCGGTGGAACAGATCGCCAGCGACCAGCGGATCAACGCCGGCCAGCTGTCGTAGCGCTCAACCCAACTGGCGGGCGGGTTCGCCGACGGGCTCGGCGGTGCTGGCAGCCCGCTCGTCGAGCGCGGCATGCACGCTGGGCAGCAGCGACTCGGGCCAGTTGCTGAACTGCAGACCGGTGATTCTATTCAGCCGCTCCAGGGCACTCTGCGGGTCGCGCTGGTGCAGGTGTACAACTTTGTTCAGGTCTTTGTTCATGAAGATGCGGGCCTTCTCGGAACTTCTGGGGAACACCACTGTCCTGAACCGGCTATAGCCAGAAGCGTGCCAAACTTTCGAGGCCCGCGATTCCACGCATTTTCATCTCCGCCCGGCCGCTTCCAGCATTCCGTTTCGCCGCAAACTGACCTTTTATGTCACCTGGAATGTGACGGACTCAACCATTCTGCGAGACTGCCGCCGAACAGCACCTCCCGCTCCGCCTGGTAGCGCTGCAGGGCCTCGCGCAGGGGCGGGTACCAGTCCTCCGCCAGGCTGTCCGGCAGCGTCTCCAGGCACGGCAGCGGCCAGGGGCAGCGGTTCAGCAGGCGATGCAGGCTGTAGCTGCCCAGGTCGCGGCAGAGCACCCAGGTATCGTCGCTGCCGCCCGAACGGCAGACCATCTGCTCGCGTTCGAGGAAGGCCAGCAGCTCCTCCCATTCGTCCTCCGGCAGCATCCAGCCGGCGCGGTGCAGATGCGCCAGGCGCGTCGCCTCGCCCTGGCGCTGGCGCTCGTAGAACACCCGCAGCACGCCCAGCAGCACCAGCAGCCGCGGCAACGCCCTGCGCCGCCACAGGCGCGTCGAGGACAGGTTGCAGACCAGTTCGGCGCCGAACAGCACGATCAGCCAGGACAGGTAGATCCACAGCAGGAACAGCGGCACCGTGGCGAAGGCGCCGTAGATCAGCTTGTAGCCGGGGAACAGGCCGACGTAGAGGCCGAACAGCGACTTGGCCGCCTCGAACAGGAAGGCCGTCAGCGCGCCGCCGGCCAGGGCGTGCAGCGGCGGCACGCGGGCGTTGGGCACCGCGGCGTAGATGAGGGTGAAGGCCGCCACGCTGAACAGCAGCGGCATGAACTTCAGCAACATGCCGGCGCCGGGCAGCGCATGGGGCCCGGACAGCAGCGACAGCGAAGTGACGTAGGTCGACACCGCGAAGCCGGCGCCCAGCAGCAGCGGCCCCAGGCTGAGGATCGCCCAGTACAGCAGGAAGCGCGTCACCCCGCGGCGCGGCTTGCGCACCCGCCAGATCTCGTTGAACACCCGCTCGATGGTCACCAGCATGCTGAACGCGGTGACCGCCAGGAAGGCCACCCCCAGCCAGGTCAGGTGGCGCGCCTGGACGATGAAGGCGCGCAGGTAGGTTTCCACCGCCTCGCCGGTGGACGGCACGAAGTTGTGGAAGATGAACAGCTGGATGCGCTCGCCCATGCCTTCGAAGGTGGGAATGGCCGAGACGATGGCGAAGGTCACGGTCATCATCGGCACTACGGCGAACAGCGTGGTGTAGGTCAGCGCGGCGGCGTGGCTGCTGACGCGGTCGGCATGGAAACGCTGGAGCAGATAACGCCAGAACTCGATCAGGTTCCGCAAGCGCGGGTGCATGCTGTGTCCTTAAGTCGCAGGGCCGCCGGCCCGGCCGAACGCCGATGGTTCAGCCAACCCTCGGGAGGCGGTTAGAATAGCCGCCACTTTAACGGCCCAGCGAGCCCATGGATATGAGCCAACTGACACTTTTCCACAACCCGCGCTGCTCCAAGTCCCGCGGTGCCCTCGAACTGCTCGAGGCGCGCGGCCTGGCCCCGACCATCGTGCGCTACCTGGAAACGCCGCCCAGCGCCGCCGAACTGCAGGCGCTGCTCGGCAAGCTGGGCATCAGCGCGCGCCAGCTGCTGCGCACCGGCGAGGAGGAATACAAGGCCCTCGGCCTGGCTGACCCGCAGCTCAGCGACGCCCAGCTGATCGAGGCCATGGCCACCCATCCGAAGCTGATCGAACGGCCCATCCTGGTGGCCGGCGACAAGGCGGTGATCGGCCGGCCGCCGGAGAAGGTGCTGGAGATCCTGCCTTGAGCGCGCCCTACATCCTGGTGCTCTACTACAGCCGTCATGGTGCCACCGCCGAGATGGCCCGGCAGATCGCCCGCGGCATCGAGCAGGGCGGCCTGGAGGCGCGCCTGCGCACGGTGCCGGCGGTGTCCACCGAGTGCGAGGCGGTAGCCCCGGACCTGCCCGAGGAAGGCGCACTCTACGCCACCCTCGACGACCTCAAGGACTGCGCCGGCCTGGCCATGGGCAGCCCGACGCGCTTCGGCAACATGGCCGCGCCGCTGAAGTACTTCCTCGACGGCACCAGCAGCCTGTGGCTGACCGGCGCCCTGGTCGGCAAGCCGGCGGCGGTGTTCACCTCCACCGCCAGCCTACACGGCGGCCAGGAGACCACTCAGCTGTCCATGCTGCTGCCGCTGCTGCACCACGGCATGCTGGTCACCGGCATTCCCTACAGCGAACCGGCCCTGCTGGAGACCCGCGGCGGCGGCACGCCCTATGGCGCCAGCCACTTCGCCGGCGCCGACGGCAAGCGCGCCCTGGACGAACACGAGATCACCCTGTGCCGCGCGCTGGGCAAGCGCCTGGCCGAGGTCGCCGGCAAACTGGAGCGCTGAATGGCCCGCAAGAAGAAACCCCTGCCCTCCCTCGAGCACCTGCGCCCGCGCCTGGCCGCGAGCCGCGCGGTGAGCCTGGGCAGCCTGCTGGGCCTGGTCCTGCTGATCCTCACCTGGGGCCTGCTGTTCACCGACGCCCGCGGCGCCCCGGACTGGGTGCCGAAGGTGTGGACCGCGCTCAAGCTGCTGCCGCTGCTGATCATCGCCCCGGGCATGCTGATCGGCAGCGCCCGCGGCCACGCCTGGGCCTGCTACGTGGTCAACCTGTACTTCATCACCGGGGTGCTCAACACCTTCGAGCCGGGCCAGCGCATCTACGGCTGGGCCGAGGTGCTGCTCAGCGTGAGTCTGTTCTGCGCGGCGCTGCTGTACACCCGCTGGCGCTTCCAGTACGAGCGCAAGCTGGCGGGGGAGGATTAGACCCTGCGCGCGATTCGCGGGCAGGGCCCGCTTACACCTTCCGGCAAAAAAACCCGTAGGATGGTGTTGAGCGAAGCGATACCCCTCACCGCGGCCGCATGGGTTTCGCAAGCTCAACCCATCCTACAAAGAGCATCTCGGCGCAGTCGGCAAGACAGTTGCTCCTGCAGGTGGCCTCGGAGGCAGACGCATCGTAGGAGCGAGCTTGCTCGCGAACACACTCCGCTGCGGGGGCTTATTCGCGAGCCCCGTAGGATGGGTTGAGCGAAGCGATACCCATCACCATGGCCCGATGGGTATCGCAAGCTCAACCCATCCTACGAAGAGCACCTCGGCGCGGCCTGCAAGACACGATCGTGCTTCCTTGGTAAGGGCTTCCTGGAAAACGAAAAAGGGCGACCGAGGTCGCCCTTTTTCTTAGAGGAATCAGGACTTAGCCCTGATTCTCCATTTGCGCACGAATCAGATCACCAATGGTGGTCGGACCGGTGTTTTCTACTTCTTGCTTGCTACGCAGCTCTTTCATCGCATCCTTCTCGTCATCGACGTCCTTGGACTTGATGGAGAGGCTGATGACGCGGCTCTTGCGGTCGATGCTGATGATCTTGGCTTCGACTTCTTCGCCTTCCTTCAGCACGTTGCGGGCGTCTTCGACGCGGTCGCGGCTGATTTCGGAAGCCTTCAGAACGCCTTCGATCTCGTCGCCCAGGCTGATGACGGCGCCTTTGGCGTCAACTTCCTTGACGATGCCGCGAACGATGCTGCCCTTCTCGTGCTGGCCGGCGTAGCTGGAGAACGGATCGTCTTCCAGTTGCTTGATGCCCAGGGAGATGCGCTCGCGCTCCGGATCGACGGAGAGGATGACGGTTTCCAGCTCGTCGCCCTTCTTGAAGCGACGCACGGCTTCTTCACCGGCTTCGTTCCAGGAGATGTCGGACAGGTGAACCAGACCGTCGATGCCGCCTTCCAGACCGATGAAGATACCGAAGTCGGTGATCGACTTGATGGTGCCGGAGATCTTGTCGCCCTTGTTGAAGCGGCCGGAGAAGTCTTCCCACGGGTTGGATTTGCACTGCTTGATGCCCAGGGAGATACGACGACGCTCTTCGTCGATGTCCAGAACCTGAACTTCCACTTCGTCGCCAACCTGAACGACTTTCGACGGGTGGATGTTCTTGTTGGTCCAGTCCATTTCGGAGACGTGTACCAGGCCTTCCACGCCCTCTTCCAGCTCGGCGAAGCAGCCGTAGTCGGTGAGGTTGGTGACGCGGGCCATGACGCGGGTGCCTTCCGGGTAACGAGCCTTGATGGCAACCCACGGGTCTTCGCCCAGCTGCTTCAGGCCCAGGGATACGCGGTTGCGCTCGCGGTCGAACTTCAGAACCTTGACATCGATCTCGTCGCCGACGTTGACGATTTCCGACGGGTGCTTGATGCGCTTCCAAGCCATGTCGGTGATGTGCAGCAGGCCGTCTACGCCGCCCAGGTCCACGAATGCGCCGTAGTCGGTGAGGTTCTTGACGATACCCTTGACTTGCTGGCCTTCCTGCAGGGATTCCAGCAGGGCTTCGCGCTCGGCGCTGTTCTCGGCTTCCAGGACGCTACGACGGGAAACGACAACGTTGTTGCGCTTCTGGTCCAGCTTGATGACCTTGAACTCGAGCTCTTTGCCTTCCAGGTGAGTGGTATCACGCACCGGACGGACATCGACCAGGGAACCCGGCAGGAACGCGCGGATGCCGCTGACGTCGACGGTGAAGCCGCCCTTGACCTTGCCGTTGATTACGCCCTTGACCACTTCATCAGCGTTGAAGGCAGCTTCCAGAACCAGCCAGGATTCAGCACGCTTGGCTTTCTCGCGGGACAGCTTGGTTTCACCGAAGCCATCTTCAACCGCGTCCAGCGCAACGTGGACTTCGTCACCCACCTTGATGGTCAGCTCGCCCTGTTCGTTGTAGAACTGCTCGACCGGGATGACGCCCTCGGACTTCAGGCCGGCATGCACGGTGACCCAGTCACCGTCGATGTCGACCACGATGCCGGTGATGATGGCACCCGGCTGCATGTCGAGGGATTTCAGACTTTCTTCAAAGAGTTCTGCGAAGCTTTCGCTCATGTTTATACCTGTAGTCAAAGGCCTGTAGGCCCGGCTCCGCGCCACCAGCGAACGCGGTCAAGTGATGAAAAAGAAGCCAGCAGGATCGAGACTGGTATCCTGCCGGCCCCTGGCCGCGCCCGACCGAAGCCGGGCACTCCACATTCAATTTTTACGGGTTGCTCCGCCAACTATGGACGAAAGCCTCCCAATACAAGGTCTGGAATGTTAGCAATCGCTGTCACAGGCGTCAAATGCCGGCAGACTCGCGAGCAGCCTGCTCATGCAGACCTCATGCTTGCGGCTGCAGCGCCCAGGGAGACACCTTCGAAAAGAGCGGAGAGAGACAGCCCGCCTCTCCCCGCCCCAGAGCGGATCAATTGCGATTGTTGCCTGCATTGTGCCCAACGGTGGTGGAAGGACCATCACCATTGAAATTGCCCTGGGTAGTCGCAGTCATGTTCACCAAAGTGCCATTCGCCATCCGCAGCAGGCCCAAAGCCTCACAAGACGGGAAATCGCCCTCCAGGACCAACCGTGCTCGACCATTCGCACCGTTCCAGTTTGCGCCATCCACACCAAAAGCCGAGGCTACCTGCCGAACGGTGTAGATACCCGTCTCATGCGCACGCAGCATCGTTTTTCCGCTCTGGTCGACAAGGGACGCACTGCCTTTCGCGGGGTAGCGCTTTCCATTCTCATCATATAGAACGCCACGCACCCCTCCAGAACGACCATCGTTACTGGTATTCGTCAAACGAATATAAAAGATATCGGAGTTGCTCGAGTTTGGAAGGTTGAACAGGCTTGCAACGCAGCTGTTTCTCCAGAAATGATCGAGTTTGCCGCCAGGGAGCACCCGATCGACATAATTGTAATTGGTGAAATTCACGATCAAGTTTCCGACGGCAAAATTCTGCTGAGCGGCCATCGGCGTTACGCCATCGGCAACCGCGCAAATGTTGTAAACCTTGTTCGCATCATTATTCGACAACCCGAACCACAGCTGGGTTACACCGTCGGCCTCAGGCTTTCCAACGAGCTCCTTCCCCTGCCATACATGCGCAGCTCCAGCAACGCCCTCTTTATATTCTCGGCAACTGGATGTCGTCAGAGCAACCGACTTGATACCAGAGAAGTTACCAGCGATGTAAGTGGAAAGCTGATCGCTGGTTTCGATGAAGAACCGCCTTTCCCCTTCCCTCCAAGCGTTCAGTACGTCCTGATTCACTCCCAAGCGCACGCTACCCAAGCGAGCATAGCTATCGCCATAGTTGGAATTGTCACGCACTTCCGGATTCGCGGAGGCAGAGGTATCAAACTTTCTATCAGAGCCATTCAAGGGATACAGAACCCTGTTCTGACCGTACTTATTGACGTTCAATACATCCCAATATACCGCAGGCAAGGAAGTGAATATCATCAAGGGCTGAGTCGAATCGTTATTCTGCGCACTCCCGGCATTGGGGCCGACAGTCGTATCCAGCAGGGCGGACAGCGTCACATGGAACGGCCGATCATCCGACAACTCACCTCCTGCTATGCCGATATCGGACTGCCCCAGGAAAGTCGAATCCCCCCGCAATGCGTTGCTCAGATCATTGACCGAAGTAGACTGCCGGCTGGAAGTATTAGGCGTTCGAAAATTGAAACGAACGATCGAACTCTCGGCGCTCCCCTTTGCGAGCTCCAGGGCACCAAGCTCATCCAGCGTCAGGCTCAGCGTGCTGGTCCCCACGCTACCCTCGACAACGAAGCCCTTGCCGGGAGCAAGGGTACCTATTTGAATCTGGTTTGCAGTCACGCCGTTGGCAAAACGTCCGCCCGACCGGTCCAGGGTCACACGGATCGCGTGCCCAGCCCTGATGTGCTTTGCCTTGGCCGCATCCAACTGGTATTCAACGTCAGGAAGAACCAGTTCGACTCGTTCGGCATTCCTGCCGAATACCTCCTGGGCTATGGTCATGTTGGCAGCTCGGCTGGTATAGCCGGCACCGCTCCCTAGGCTTGCTCCGGATTTGTAGTTGCCCTGCCCCGGAGCATACTGATCGACTACGCCCGGAGAGTTCTTGATGACACCTTCCCCACCCTGCCCACTTGCAATACTGATAACCCCTGCGTTGGCTCCACCTGCGAAAACCATGGAAGCAATAGCCGCACTCAGAATTGTCTTTCTCATCTCAATCTCCATTTGTATTTGACTCACTCCATTCAGTCGAGCACTGGCAATAGACCGAACTCCGATTTTCTCCGAGCAAAATTTTTCACCCGGAACAAATCAAGCCGGCTCCATAATCACTACCAGAATAGGGACTCAGCCTCAGCGGCACCGTCCCAAGAACTGAATATGAAACGACAGACTAACCTGGCATTCCATGAGTGGATATTCCCGTCCCTGATGAGTAATTTGCAACGCCATGAACCTAACAATTCCCCCAAATAAGACCGCATAAGCAAATTTGAAAAAACAGGAAATCTCCTACTAAACATCAACTTTATTTCAGACTGAAACCAGAATTATAAAAATCGATTCTTACACGCTGCGACACTCGGCCAGCGACCTGTCACAGTTGATTGCGGGTTCGATCATCCGCCGAAGCTTCTCGGTGATCTCCCTGGCGTCTTCCGCGCCGTCGATGATGTAGGGCTGGATCAGCATCACCACCTCGTCCTTGGACTTGGTCCGGGACTGCTTGCCGAACAGATAGCCTAAGACCGGCAGATCCTTCAGCCACGGTACGCCGGCATTGCTGTCCACATGGCTCTCGTTGATCAACCCGCCCATGAAGATGGAGCCGCCGCTTTGCAGCGTCAGCGAGGTCTCCAGCGACGTGCGCTTGATCGGTGGGGAGGAAACATCGCCTCCATCGCTCCCGGTAGAGGCCCCGCCGCCACCATCGCTGACTTCCTGGCTGACCGTCAGGTCGACCCGGTTGTTCGAGTAGACGACCGGAGAAACATTGAGGATGACGCCGGTGGAGCGATAGGAGATCGATTGCAGCAGGTTGGAGTTTCCACCGGTGTTGCTGCCATCGGTTTGCCGGCCGGTCACGATCGGAATGTCGGTGCCGACATTGATGTTGGCCTGCTCGCCACTTTTCACCAGGATCCGAGGGGTGGCCAGGATTCGCGTACGAGAGTCGTTGGCCAGAGCCGTCAATGTCGCTTTCGTCCCCCCGGCGGTGTTGATCATGTATTTGAAGCCGGACTCCCCTCCGGAGATATCCCGTGCGAACCTGGGGTCAACATTCGCCCCCCCACTCAGGAACGACCAGTTCGCACCCATGGCCTGGTTGTCGCCCAGGGTGACGCTGGCAACCGTCACTTCGATCAACACCTGGCGCGCCGGCTTGTCCAACTGCCGCAGCAGTGGCTGCATCTGCTGCCAGACCCTGGCCGGGCCACGGAACAGGATGGCGTTGCGATTCTCGTCCTCGACGATGGTGCCGCTGCCCGACACACCAGCCGCCAGGCTGTCCATCAGGCTACTGTTGTTGCCCGAGAGCAGAGCCTGGGCGCCGGCCAGCCGCACGAGCGGGGCGACGCCGGATCGTCCGGCCCCCATGTCACCGTCGCCCCGCCCCATCGCCAGGCGCGAAGACGGGGCATTGTTGCCAGCGGCGGCCGCGGCCCGGCTCGAAGCGCTATTGCCCAAGCCAGGCGTCAGCCCATAGGCTCCCCCCGCCCCCAAGCCGGAAACCAGCGACCGCAGGGAACGGGCGACCTCCTGTGCCCGGGTATTACGCACCTCATAAAAGAACAGCCCCTCGCTTTCCGCTCCGGCGCCAGCGGAATCCACAGCGCTGGCCAGCGGCACCCGGTCCACCTGTCCGGCCCAGTCGCGCGCCAGGTCCAGCAGCGAGCGCCGGCTGGAAAACACGATCAGGCCATTGGAGTTTTCCAGCGGCACCAGTACGACGCTCCCGGAAGCTTCGCCGATGCTGACGCTGTAACCCTGGGCCTCGAGCAATGTCTTCAGTTGCTTGGCCATCTCTGCCGAGGTGATGAATGCCGGGTCGATGCGCAGACTGTACTGGCCCCGCATGAATGGTTGATCGAGCAGCCTCACGGCCTGCGCCGCCTGGCTGACGATGGAGGCCATGCCCTTGAGCATCAGACCACCACGCGGATTGTCCGCGCTGGCCGACAGTCCGGATTTGTCGTAGGCACTGTTCAACCAGGGGATCACGTCCTTCGGGTCAACGTTGTGCAGCGGCACGAACTGGAAGACCGGTCGGTAGGCTATAGGCACGTCCGGCCGAGCCTCGCCGCTGATGAGGATCGGCGGTTCCTCGGGACTCAGGCCGACCTGCTTGACCTGGAAGCGCAGGATGCCGCCCTGCTTGACGATCTCGACGCCGTAATTGGCCATGACCTGCGAGGCGATGTCGTAGACGGTCTGCCGGGTCTGCGCTTGCTCCAGGCGCAGGGTGACCCGGTCGTTGCGATTCTTCAGGTTGCCGTCGATCTCGAACGAAAGCCCCAGCAGGTTGCCGAAGACTTCGTTGATGAAGCCCGGCAGGGCGATATCCTCGACGTTTACCTGCAGATCGGCATTCTTGTCATCGAGCACCAGGCGATCGGCCTTGTCCACGCGCCCGCCGATGGGCCCAGCGGCGGGCGTCGGCGTCGCACTCACCAACGGCCCCATGGATTGCTGCGGTCGCTGCGAAGGCCCTTTGCCCCCTTCCTGCGGCAGGCTTTCTTCCGTGGCCTGACGCTGCTCCAGCAAGGGCGCGGGCAGTTGAAGCTGCGCCGTACTGCAACCTCCCAGCAGTCCCAGGCAGATCGCGAGCCACAGGGGATGCTGGGGAAAACCTGCAAGGGCGTCATTCGAGGGGGACATAGAGTTTCCTTTCAAAGTCCTGTGTTGCGCCATCCTCGGACAGCGAGAAACGAATGCCCTGCCCTTCGATCCGTTCGAGGCGTTCGCCTCCCGGTAGCTGGTCGCCCGGGGCATAGCGCAACAGCGGCGCGGCGGCATCCTTGGCGATCAGGGCGAAACGCTGTCCGCCCTCGGCGACCACACCGCGAAACAGCCATTGGACCTTGACCCGGGCCACGCCCTGCTCGTCCACGCTGATGCGCGCCGAGCGTGCTTTCTCGGCCTCCTCCCTGGCGCTGCCCCACCAGGCCATGCTGGCGATCTGCGCCGGAATGCTGGCATTGCGGGAGACAGGCCGGACCTCCGGTAGCCGCCACTGCGCAGTCTCAGCCGGAGCCTCGGGTATGGCTGCCCGTGGCTGCCAGAGCAGCGCCAGCAGGACGCCGCCGGCAAGCGCCGCCCAGGCCAATCGGAAGGGGAAGAAGGAAGTCATAGGAAACCGATGAATCGATACCGCTAGGGAAAGGTGCATTCGAAACAAGTTGAAGGCGGGATTCTGTCATTACAGAAATGCTGCCTTTGCCGCTTTCCATGAAGGAAGTTTCCCAACCTGGGACTGCGAACGATCGGCAGCACCTGAATGGCCTGAATGTCCGTCCGAATCAGGGCGTTCCGCGCTCATCCGCTCAAGGGGGCGTTGCGTTCGGACGAAAATGGAAGGTGAGTTGCAGGTTCACCGACGGCGAGCCGCGATCGTTCAACTCGAGGGCGTCGATGCTCACCCAGTGCTCCGCCGTTTCCAGCGCATGCAGCAGCTGGCCGAAACTCTTCGGCTCGAAACGTCCGCGCACTTGTGCCTGGACCCGGGCGCCGACGCCCTCCTTTTCGAAGTCCAGGGGCGGCAACACCGAGATGCGTGCCTCCTGCAGGCCACTCTGCTTGGTCTGGACATCCAGCCAGGCCTGCACATCGGCCCTGGCCAACGAGGGGTTCTGTGCCTGCCACAAACGCATGCGCAATGCGCTGCGCACGTCTTCCGCCTGGACGGCGCGGTCCGGCCAGTGCTCCTGGGCGGCCAGCGCGCGCATCTGCGCCAGGCGCCTGGCCGACTCCTCGAACGCCTGACGGCGGGCTTCGCGCCAGTCGTTGCCCAGCAACAGCAGATGCACGACCAGCAGCGCCAGGATCATCCATCCCGCCAGGCGCAGGCGGGGCTGTTCCCGCCACTGCTCGCGCAGCCGGGACCAGTGGGGCAGCATCTCTTGCAATCGAGCGTCCATCTATTCCCCCTGTCGAATGTTCATGGCCAGTTGCAGGCCATCGCCCCTGGGCGAGGGTTCGACCCGGACATCCTGGAACCTGCCGCCCTCCTGCAGCCGCTGGACGAAGAACCGCGGGTCCGCGCGACTGGTCTGGATGAGCAGTTCCAGCGCGTTTTCCCGGAAGCGCCAGCTCAGCAGGCGGCTATCCTCCGGCAGCAGCCCCGCCACGGTGCGCAGCAGTTCGACCTGCGAAGGTGCATCCTGCAAGCGCAGCAGAGCCTGGATTTCGCTCTCGGCCTGCATGGCCCGAGTACGTGCCGCCAGCACCGGCTCGACCTGCTGGGCCAGCGCGACCTGCTGCCCCGCCAGGCCGCGCTCGGCCCACCACCATTGCGCCCCCTGCGTCAGGTTGAAAGCGCTGCCCGCCAGCAGGGTGGCCGCCAGGCCATAGGGCAACCAGCGCTCCCAGTCCCGTCCCACCAGACTGGCGCCGGAGGCCCAGGGACGCTCGAGGCAGGCCGGCACCTCTTCCTCCAGCCGCTCGGGCAGGCGCACGCCAGGAACCCCTCGCACTGCCTGCCAGGCCGTCGCGGACAGCGGCAGGCCATCCTGGAAGACGCTCGCCCGCAGCACGCCGGCCCGCCAGACCTGCAGGTCCACACCGTCCTGGACGCGCACCAGGCGAACACTTGGCTCCGGCGTCGTCGCTGGCGGAGCCTGTAGCAGGGTTTCCGGCAGGCAGAGGCAGCCGGACGCAGCCTGTTGCGCTTCGGCGAGCCGCTGGCGCTGCTGCTCGTCCCAGAGCCACAGCTGCACCCAGCCGTCGCGCCAGACCGCGTAGTGCCCCGGCAAGCGGAACGGCGACAGGCCGGCGAGCTTCAGGGCAAGGGCCTGGGCCCTCCCGCTGGCCGGCACATGGGACAGGTCCAGGCAGCGGTACAGGCATTGCGAACGCTCGATGACCCACTGCGTGCGGAGCATCCGCCCCAGGCCACGGGGTTGGCGCCGCCACTCCAGGCAGGGCGAGCCATCCGCGTCATGGGCTTGCCACAAGCGGGGCGGAAAGCAGTCCAGGCGCCTCATGATGGATGGGCGCTGTGTCGGTGATGGGGACATTGCGCGGCAGGGACCTCCGTTGCAGAAATTGCCAGGGCGACCCTTGCAGGTCGTCGCTCTCGAGTCGCAGTTGGTATTCGTAACGCGCCACGGCGTCCGCGGGGCGCAGGCGGATGAACAGGGTGGCGCTGGCCAGGCGCGACCAGTTCTCCGCGGGTAATTGCTGCAGATACATGCCCAACACGCCCTCGAGGTCGCCCACGCCTCGCAACGGCCGCTCATGGCGCGCCGCGAGCAACAGCGCCAGGCTGTCCTCCGGCAACCGCCAGGCCAGGCGCAGGAGTTGGCCGCTGGCGGTGTTCACGTTCAGGGACGGCTCGCCGACCGTGACCAGTTCCTCCCAGCCGGCAGCCCGCAACGCGGCCTCCCAGGGGCGCCAGCTGTCGAGGACGAAGACTTCCTGCGGGGCATGCAGGCTGCGCAGCGCGGCGCTACCCGGTGGGCCGCGCAAATGGCCGGCAAGCTCCGCCAGCATTGGCGCTATCCTCTCCGGCGCTATCCCCAGCCCTTCCAGCAACGAGGCCAAGGCCGCCGGCGGGGCCTGCTCCAGGCCAAGACGCGATGCGCGGTCGACGAAGGCGAAGCACCAGCCGTTGGCCAGGCAGTATTCGCGGCCATCCAGGGCCAGCTCGGCCCCTACCGGCAGGACCGACATATCCATGTCGGCAAGGCTCGGCGCCGGGCTGTCGGGTGTGGTCAATCCGGCCAGGGTCAAGCGCTGGGTCGATGCCAGCCAGGTCAGCCGGCTGAGCATGGAGCGTTCCGTCATGTCGCGCAGCAACCCCTGACGCTCCTTTTCGATACCGTCCAGCGAGCGTTCGATCCAGGTCACGGCCGAGGCCACCACCAAGGTCATGATGGCGAGAAACCAGATGACGCCGACCAGCACGAAACCACGCTCAGTCCGCATCCGCATTCACCCGTCGAAGCGGCGTCGCGACCCTGGCCAGGCGGAACAGGCGCTCCTCGGGCGCGTTCAACGCCACCGCAGCAGGAAGGCTGTCGGCCAGCACCGGCAAGGGCGGCCAGTTGTCATGCCAGGCTCCCTGCTCGTCGCGATAAAGGAAATGCGCCGGCCCCTGCAATTCCAGCAGTGGCCAGCGACTGGCCTGCAACCGGCGCACGTAGATCATCGCGGTCCGCTCCCGGCCCGGCTCGCCAAGCCGTTCCAGGCGAAAGGCAAAGGGCACCGGGACGCCTTCGATACGCTCGGCGCTGGCCAGGGAGACGGCTTCGAAGCTGAGCGGATCGCCGCGGAAACGAGCCGGCGCATCCCCCCTGGCTGGCGCAGCCAGCTGCGCTATCGCGTCGTCGAACCAGCCGAAGGCCAACACCCGTAGTTGCCGTGACTCGCCCTGGCGCAGGAAGCTGTCGTTGGCCCGCGAGACATAGTCCATCCCCTGCATCAACAGGGTGGTGACCATCGCCGCCAACAACAGGACCACGATGAGTTCCAGCAGGGTGAAGCCCCGCTCCCGCCCCCGCGAAATGCGCCGGCTCATGGCGCACCCCCGCCGTCCGGCAGGCGAGCCATCCGGTACCCCGCCAGTTCCAGGCTCAAGGGCAGCGGCGGCAGGTCCTCGCCGGACAAGGTCGCCTGGACGCGATACAGGGCACTGTCGAAGGGCCCGGGGTGGCCGCTGTAGCGGCTGACGACGGGGCGCGGAGCGGCGAGAAGCCGGCTCTCCCAGTCCAGCCGGTAGCTTCCCAGGGCGGCGCTGCCGCTCGGCTGGAGCATCGGGTTGAGCCCCTCGAGAAACGCCATGCCGGTGCGGGTCGCATCGATGCGGCGCTGAACCTCGTTCATTCGCTCCAGGCTGCGGAAGCCCGTCCCCAGCCAGGCCAGCAGCGCGCTGCCCACCACAGCCAGCAACGTCAGGGCGACCACCGCTTCCAGCAGTGTGAAGCCGGCTTGCCGCCCGCGCTTCACTGGACGAACTCCGGCAAGCATTGCGGCGGAACCAGTTGCAACTGCCGAGCGACATCCCCCTGCTGCAACTCCAGCGTCCCCCCCAGGCAGACGCCATTGGCCAGGTAGACGACGGGCGCGCTTGCGCTCAGCGTCCAGCCCTGGGGCAGCTTCAGCATCTGCGGCGGCTCGACGCCAGCCGGCCCGATGAGGGTCTGCCGGGCTTCCAGCCGGGCCCGGTAGCCCAGCGTCTGCAACTGGTTGGCGATGTCCTGCAGGTCGATACGCCGACGCCAGGCCTCCTGCATGTTCAGCAGGTTGGGCATGACGACGGCGCCCACCGCGGCGACCAGGGCCAGCACCACCAGCAGTTCGAGCAGGGTGAAACCGCCGCAGCGCTCATTGCCGGGGCAGGAAGCCGATGTCCGCATTCTCCCCTTCCCCGCCAGGCTGCCCGTCGGCCCCCAGGCTGTACAGCGAGAACGGCTGTTCGGCACTGGGCGCGTTGCTATATATGTAGGCGCGGTTCCAGGGATCCAGCGGCACCCCACCGTCCAGATAGGGGCCTTTCCAGAAGGCCTTGATCCGCTCGTCCGCGGGCGCCGCATTGAGCAGGGCCAGCCCTTCCTGCTCGCTGGGCAGGCGGCCGATGTCCAGGCGCATGGTCATCAGCGCCCCCTTGAGCATCTTCACCTGGGTATCCGCGGTCTGCACCTTGGCCTTGTCGGCCTGGCTGAACAGACGTGGCCCGACCAGCCCCATGAGCAGCCCGATGATCACCAGCACCACGATCATTTCCAGCAGGGTGAAACCGCGCTCGCATCCCGGCGCCGGCACTTTCCTGCTCCCCTGCCGGGGCCCCCTTCCCTCATGCCCGTCGCGCATCCACTTCCCCTTTTTCAGAACACAATGTCGTTGGCGCTGGTGATGGCCAGCACCACGCCGGTGATGATCACGCCGAACAGCGCGCCGATCAGCAGGATCGCCAGCGGCTCGATCAGCGCCAGGACCTTGCGCATGCGCGAACGCCCCAGCCCCTCGTAGAGTTCGGCGAGGCTGTCGAGCATCTCGGCCAGACGCCCGGACCTTTCGCCGACGCGCACCAGATTGCCGCCCGTAGCGGTGATCGCCCTGCGCAGTTCCAATGCCTCGGACAGGGAAGTCCCGCCCCTCACGTCCTGGGTGACCCTTTCCAGCAGCTCGCGTTGCAGACCGATGCGCACGCCCGCGCTGGCCAGGCGCAGGGCCTCGACCAGCGCCACGCGGTTGCCCAGCAGGGTGCCGAGGACCTTGGCCCACTGGGCGATCTCCGCCTGCAACAGCCAGTCGCCGAGCAATGGCAAACGCAACAAGCCGTTGAGGAAGCGGCCGCGAACCTTCTCGCTCCTGGCCAACGGCAGCCCCAGGGCACCCAGCAGCAGGCCGGCGAGCAGCAGCGGCAAGGCATTGGCCTTGCTCCAGACGCCGGTGCTGAGCACTGCCCAGGCCAGCCAAGGCAGCTTGTCGGCGTGCTCCAGCAGGTTGGCGAACTTGGGCACGACGAAGACGAACATCACCATGACCGCCCCGATTCCGCTGAGCACCAGCACGCTCGGGTAGATCAGAGCGTTGCGCACTTCCTCGCGGGTGCGCCGCTCGTACTCCATCTGCGTCACGCAGTCCCGCAGCGCCGCCGCCAGGTTGCCGGTCAGCTCGCCCGCCGCCACCAACTGGTAGGCGTAACGCGGCAGGGGCAAGCCAGCTGTCTCCAGCACCTGAGGGAAGGAACGTCCCTGGCGCAGGCCTTCGCTCATGCTCTGCAGCGCCGCGCAGAGGCGTGGATGGCTGCTCGAGCGCTCCTGGGCGGAGACCGCATCGGCCAGGGCGACGCCCGCCCCCAGCAGGGTCGCCAACTCGTGCAGGGCCATGTTCAATTCTTCCGCGCGCAGGCGCCGGCGCCCGGGTTGCAGCGCACGCTGGCCCGCCTCCAGGCTCAGAGGCGTCAGGCCCTGTGCCTCCAGTTGGCGAAGCGCGTCGCTGTGAGAACCAGCATCGAGGTCGCCACTGCAACGCCGGCCTTGCCGGTCCACTGCCTGGTATTCGAAGCGCATGCCGTTAACCGCTGGTGACCCGATGTACCTCGTCCAGCGAGGTCAGGCCCAGCCAGGCCTTGATGAAGCCGTCTTCGCGCATGCTGCGGAAGCCCTGGCTGGCCGCCAGCCGGCGCATCTGTTCGACGGGCGCCTGTTGCAGGATGAGCGCCTGCAGTTCGGGGCCGACGTCCACCATCTCGTAGATTCCCAGCCGCCCGTGATAGCCCGTGCCCTGGCACTGCTCGCAGCCCTTCGCGCGGAGCCAGTTCGGTGCCTGCCCGGGGTAGAGGCGCTGGATCGCCGCATCCAGCGCGGCCTTGTCCTCTGCCGCCAGGCCGGGCTCGCAGGGCTCCGCGCAATGCCGGCACAGGGTGCGCACCAGGCGCTGGGCCTGGACGCCGCGTACCGGCGAGGCGACCAGGAACGGCTCGATGCCCATGTCGATCAGGCGGGTGAAGGCGCTGAGCGAATCGTTGGTGTGCAGCGTGGAGAACACCAGGTGGCCGGTGAGGGACGACTGCACGGCGATCTCCGCCGTCTCCAGGTCGCGGATCTCGCCGATCATGATCACGTCCGGGTCCTGGCGCAGGATCGAGCGCAGGGCGGCGGCGAAGGTCAGGCCGATGTCGGCGTGGGCCTGGACCTGGGTGATGTTCGGCACCTGGTACTCGACCGGGTCCTCCACCGTGATGATCTTGCGGATGCCGTCGTTGATGGCCTCGAGCGTGCCGTAGAGGGTCGTCGACTTGCCGGAGCCGGTGGGCCCGGTGACCAGCACGATGCCGTGGGGCTCGGCGATCCAGGCGCGCATCAGGTCCAGGTGGTCCGCCAGCATTCCCAGGCGGTCCAGGCGCAGACCTTCGCGGGCCTTGGGCAGCAGGCGCATCACCACCGACTCGCCATGCACCCCGGGCAGCGTGGAAACGCGGACGTCCATGTCCTGCCCGCCCACTCTGGTGCTCATCCGCCCGTCCTGGGGTAGGCGCCGCTCGGCGATGTCGATGGCGGAGATCAGCTTGATCCGCGAGACCACCGCGGCGAAGCGCTCCCGCGGCAGACTCAGCTGCGACTGCAGGACGCCATCGATGCGGAAGCGGATATGGAAATTGAATTCGCGCGGCTCGATGTGGATGTCCGAGGCGCGTTTCTCCACCGCCTGGCTCATGACGTTGTTGACCAGCTCGACGATGGGCGCCTCCTCCGCCATTTCCCGCAGCTGGCGGATGTCGTCGGAGGCGAAGCGCAGCCCCTCGCGGCTCTCCTGCTGCAGGCGCTCCTTGAGCAGCTCCAGCCAGGCGTCGAGATCCTGGGAGCGGCACAGCACCGTGCGCAATGGCTGCCCGGGATGGAAATAGCGCAGGACCTCCAGGACGAAGGACGCCATCGGGTCACGGGAAGCGACCAGCAGGCCGCCCTGGGCATCGTTCCAGACGACCACCTGTTCGGCGACGAACCATTCCACACCGATGGAGGTCGCTTCGAGGAAGGCCAGCAACTCGGCGTTGCCGGGGGCCTCCAGGTCCACGCCCACCAAAGGCAGGCGCAGTTGTTCGGCGAGCACTTCCAGCAGGGCCGCCTCCGAAACACCGCCCGAGCGCAGCAATAGCGCCCCAAGGCGCCCGCCGATCCTGGCCTGCAGTTCCAGCGCGCGCTCCAGCTCCTGGGCGTTGCACAGGCCGCGCTCGATGAGCATCTGCCCCAGCGGGCGGGCATCGGCAACGACCGCCGGCACGGTGTCGGCGAGCGGTTCAGAGGACATCGGCGAAACCGTCCTTCATACGCCGGAACCACAGCCAGCCCAGCACCGCCAACAGACAGGCTATGGCGGCATAAGCCAACTGGACGCCCATCGGCGGCATCGGCATGCCGAACAGGCAGGCCCTCACCGCTTCCACCGGAACGCTCAGCGGATTGAGTAGCAGGTAGGGGCGCAAGGCTTCCGGCAAGGCGCTCACGGGGTAGAACACCGGGCTGAGGAACAGCAGCAATACGAGAAGAAACTGGATGAACTGGCTGGTATCGCGGAAATAGGCGCCGAACACGGCGATGATCCAGCTGAGGCCGCACACGCACAGCACGAAGGGCAGCAGGACCAACGGCAGGTAGAGGATGCTCCAGCCCAGCGGTTGCCCGAGCCAGGGCATCAGCAGGAGCAGTACGAGAAAGCCGATGACGGCGTTCGACAGGGCGGAGAGTGCCAGCGAAAGCGGCAGGAGTTCTAGCGGGAAGACCAGCTTCTTCACCTGGTTGCGGTGATTGTGCATCACCGTGACCGCGCGGGACAGGCTGTCCGCCAGCATGCCGTGGAGCAGCAGCCCGGCGAAGAGCGTCAAGGCGAAGGAGGCCGTGCTCTGCTCCGCCCCCCAGCGCGACTTGAGCACCTGGCCGAAAACGAAGGTGTAGACCGCCAGCAGCAGGAAGGGCGACAGCAGCAGCCACAGCCGCCCGAACAGGGCCCCCTGGTAGCGTGCGAGGATTTCCCGCCGGGTCAGTGCGAGCAACAACTGGACCCACGCGCCCTGCGAGGAATGCAGTGCGGCGGGGACGGGACTGTCGGACAAGGGGCCTCCACGCTATTCACGGCCCGCTCGGGTCGAGCGGGCGCTATTGAACAGCGCGGAAGTTTGGCAGCCCGGGCAAGACGTCTCTAGAAGAAACGTCCTCAGCATCAAGAGGAATCATCCTCAGAAATATCTTCAAGCACGCGACGCCGAAAACTGCCGCAGCTGAAGGATTCCCAGGCCTCAGTCGGTCAGACCGAGCCTCTCGACTTCACCAAGAATGCTGTCCACCACCGCCTCGATGCTCATGCTGGTGGAATCCACCACGATGGCGCCTTCGGCCGGTTTCAGCGGGGCCACGCTGCGCTGGCTGTCGCGTTCGTCGCGGGCGCGGATTTCCTCGGTGAGCGCGGCCATGTCGCAGTCCACGCCCTTGCCCTTGAGCTGCAGGTAGCGGCGGCGGGCGCGCTCTTCGGCCGAAGCGGTGAGGAAGATCTTCAGCGGCGCGCCGGGAAACACCACGGTGCCCATGTCGCGGCCGTCGGCCACCAGGCCCGGGGCTTCGAGGAAGGCGCGCTGGCGCTGCAGCAGGGCGTCACGCACCGCCGGCAGCGCGGCGACCTGGGAGGCGCCGGCGCCGACCTGTTCGGTGCGGATGGTGTCGGTGACGTCTTCGCCTTCGAGGATGATGTGCTGGCCCTCGCCGCCCTTGGCGTGGGTGAACTGCACGTCCAGGTGCGCGGCCAGGACCTTGAGGGCTTCCTCGTTGGTCAGGTCGATGCCGTGGTTGCCGGCGGCGAAGGCCAGCAGGCGGTACAGCGCGCCGGAGTCCAGCAGGTTCCAGCCCAGGCGCTTGGCCAGGATGCCGGCCACGGTGCCCTTGCCGGAGCCGCTGGGGCCGTCGATGGCGACCACCGGCCAGGCCGCGGCGAAGTCGGAGGCGGCCATCAGTTGCCCTCCTCCGCCACGCGGATGCCGGCGCCCGCGGCCAGTCCGAGGAAGTTCGGGAAGGAGGTGGCGACGTTGGCGCAGTCGTGGATGCGGATCGGCGCCGAGGCGCGCAGCGAGGCCACGCTGAAGGACATGGCGATGCGGTGGTCGCCGTGGCTCCAGACTTCGCCGCCGCCGTAGGGGCCGCCGTCGATGATGATGCCGTCCGGGGTCGGCTCGCATTTCACGCCCAGGGCCAGCAGGCCGTCGGCCATGACCTGGATGCGGTCGGACTCCTTCACCCGCAGCTCTTCGGCGCCGCGCAGCACGGTACGACCTTCTGCGTTGGCGGCGGCGACGAACAGCACGGGAAACTCGTCGATGGCCAGGGGCACCAGGTCCTCGGGGATGTCGATGCCTTTCAGCCTGGCCGAGCGCACGCGCAGGTCGGCCACCGGCTCGCCGCCCACTTCACGCTGGTTCTCCAGGGTGATGTCGGCGCCCATCAGCTTGAGGATGTCGATGACGCCGGTACGGGTCGGGTTGATGCCGACGTGTTCGAGGACGATCTCCGAACCTTCGGCGATGCTCGCCGCGACCAGGAAGAAGGCCGCGGAGGAGATGTCCGCCGGTACTTCGATGTTGGTGGCGCTGAGCTTGTGGCCGCTTTCGACCTTGGCGGTGCTGCCTTCCACCTCCACCGGGTAGCCGAAGCCGCGCAGCATGCGCTCGGTGTGGTCGCGGGTAGGGGCCGGCTCGGTCACCGAGGTTTCACCGACGGCGTAGAGGCCGGCGAGCAGCAGGCAGGACTTCACCTGGGCGCTGGCCATGGGCATGTCGTAGTGCATGCCGGTCAGCTTCTGGCCGCCCTTGATGGTCAGCGGCGGGCGCCCTTCGGCGGCGGTCTCGATCACCGCGCCCATCTCGCGCAGCGGCTTGGCCACGCGGTTCATCGGGCGCTTGGTCAGCGAGGCGTCGCCGGTCAGGGTGCTGTCGAACGGCTGCGCCGCCAGCAGGCCGCTGAGCAGGCGCATGGAGGTGCCGGAGTTGCCCAGGTAGATGGGGCCCGGCGCCGGTTTCAGGCCGTGCAGGCCGACGCCATGGACGATCACGCGGCCGTGGTGCGGGCCTTCGATGACCACGCCCATGTCGCGGAACGCCTGAATGGTAGCCAGGGCGTCCTCGCCCTCGAGGAAGCCTTCCACCTCGGTGGTGCCTTCGGCCAGGGAGCCGAGCATGATCGAGCGGTGGGAGATGGACTTGTCGCCCGGAACGCGTACGCGCCCGGACAGGCGGCCACCCGGCTGGGCCAGGTAAATCAGGTCGTTGTTGTGCATGGCGTCCACATAGGCCCGGCGGGCCAGGATTTTGCTGAAATGTTCACGGGCGACGCGGGCGCGGGTGAACACGCCCATCAGTTGCTGCCCGTCCCCTGCATCGACGGCCTCGCGCAGGGCATCGAGGTCGTCGCGGAAAACGTCGAGGATGCGCAGCACCGCCTTGCGGTTGGCAAGGAAGATGTCGTGCCACATCGTCGGGTCGCTGCCGGCGATCCGCGTGAAGTCGCGGAAGCCGCCGGCGGCATAACGGAAGATTTCCAGATTTTCGCTGCGCTTGGCCAGCGAGTCGACCAGCGTGAAGGCCAGCAGGTGCGGCAGGTGGCTGGTGGCGGCGAGCACTTCGTCATGGTGCTCGACTTCCATCAGCTCGACGTCCGCGCCCAGCTCGCGCCACAGTGCCTCGACGCACTGGACCGCGTCCGCATCGGCATTATCCAGCGGCGTGAGGATGACTTTATGACGGCGGAACAGTTTGCCGTTGGCCGCTTCCACCCCGCTCTGCTCGGAGCCGGCGATGGGATGGCCGGGAACGAAGCGCGCCGGCATCTCGCCGAAGGCGACCCTGGCCGCGCGCACCACGTTGCCCTTGGCGCTGCCGACGTCGGTGAGCACGGCGTGGCCGAGGTCGAAGGTGGCCAGTTCGGCGAGCACCTTCTCCATGGCCAGGATGGGCACGGCGAGTTGGATCACGTCGGCGTCGCGGCAGCCTTCGCGCAGGCTCTCCTCGCAACGGTCGACTACGCCCAGCTGCACCGCCAGGCGGCGCGTCTGCGGGTCGCGATCGACGCCGACCACTTCTTCGAACAGGCCTTTCTCGCGCAGCCCCTTGGCGAAGGAGCCGCCGATCAGGCCCAGCCCCACCACCACCAGGCGGCGGAGCTTGCGCGGCATCACCTCAGGCACGGGCGAGCACCTTGGCCAGGGCTTCGAGGAAGCGTGCGTTCTCTTCCGGCAGGCCGATGGAGATGCGCAGGTGCTGCGGCATGCCGTAGCCCCCCACCGGGCGCACGATCACGCCTTCCGCCAGCAGGGCCTGATAGACCGGGCCGGCGTCGCGCTGCAGGTCGACGGCGAGGAAGTTGCCCTTGGACGGAGTCCAGGCCAGGCCCAGGGCGCGCAGGCCGTCCTGCAGCTGCTGCATGCCGGCGTCGTTGATGCGCTTGCCCTCGGCCAGGTAGTCGGCGTCGTCCAGCGCGGCGCAGGCGGCGGCCAGGGCCAGGCTGTTGACGTTGAACGGCTGGCGCACGCGGTTGAGCACGTCGGCGATCTGCGCCGAGGAGATGGCGTAGCCGACGCGCAGCGAAGCCAGGCCGTAGGCCTTGGAGAAGGTGCGCGAGACCAGCAGGTTCGGGTAGCGGGCCAGGTACGTCAGGCCGTCGGGCAGTTCGTCGCCCTCGGCGTACTCGATGTAGGCCTCGTCCAGCACCACCAGGACGTTTTCCGGCACGCGGGAGAGGAATTGCTCCAGCGCGTCCGGACCGAACCAGGTGCCGGTGGGGTTGTTCGGGTTGGCGATGAAGACCACGCGGGTGCTGGCGTCGATGGCCGCCAGCATGGCTTCCAGGTCATGCCCCCAGTCTTTCGCCGGCACCGCCCTGCCCTCGGCGCCGACGGCCTGGGTGGAGATCGGGTAGACGGCGAAGGCGTACTGGCTGAACACGGCGTTCAGGCCCGGCGCTAGGTAGGCGCGGGCGACCAGGTCGAGGATGTCGTTGGAGCCGTTGCCGAGGGTCACCTGGGCAGTGGTCACGCCGCAGCGGGCAGCCAGCTTGCTCTTCAGCTCGAAGCCGTTGCCGTCGGGATAGCGGGTCATTTCCGCCAGTTCGCCGCGGATCGCTTCCAGCACCTTGGCGCTGGGGCCCAGCGGGTTCTCGTTGCTGGCCAGCTTGACGATCTTCGCCGGGTCCAGGTTCAGTTCGCGGGCCAGTTCGTCCACCGGCTTGCCCGGCACGTAGGGCGAGAGTTTCTGTACGCCCGGCTGGGCCAGGGCGAGGAAGTCGCAAGACATTTTTTCAGCTCCGCTGGAGCCGAAAGCCGAAAGCTGGAGGCTTGAAGCTGGAAGCGACCGCGCGACTCCAACTTCCAGCTTCGGGCTTCCGGCTTCCAGCCGCTTGTTAGAGTACCGCCTTGGGATAGGAGCCCAGCACCTTCAGCGCCACGGCTTCGCCGTTGATCTTCTCCAGCACGTCCTTGATCAGCGGGTCCTTGTGGTGGCCGACGAAGTCGATGAAGAACACGTAGGTCCACTTGCCGCTGCGCGACGGGCGGGTCTCGATGCGCGTCAGGTCGATGCCGTTGGTGTGGAACGGCACCAGCAGTTCGTGCAGCGCGCCGGGCTTGTTGCGCATGGAGACGATGATCGAGGTCTTGTCGTCGCCGGTCGGCGGCACTTCCTGGCTGCCGATGATGAGGAAGCGCGTGGAGTTGTCCGGGCGGTCCTCGATCTTCTCGTGCAGCTTGTCCAGGCCGTACAGGCTGGCCGCCATGTCGCCGGCGATGGCCGCGCTGTTCCACTCGCTCTTCACCCGCTTGGCGGCGTCGGCGTTGCTCGGCACCGCCACGCGCTCGACGTTCGGGTAGTGCGCGTCCAGCCACTTGCGGCACTGGGCCAGGGACTGGGCGTGGGAATAGATGCGGGTGATGCTGTCGGTCTTAGTGTTCTCGCCCACCAGCAGGTGGTGGTGGATGCGCAGCTCGACCTCGCCGCAGATCACCATGTCGTGCTCGAGGAAACTGTCGAGGGTGTGGTTCACCGCGCCTTCGGTGGAGTTCTCCACCGGCACCACGCCGAAGTTCACCGCGCCGGCGGCCACTTCGCGGAACACTTCGTCGATGGCCGCCATCGGCGTGCTGATCACCGCATGGCCGAAGTGCTTGAGCGCAGCGGCCTGGGTGAAGGTGCCCTCGGGGCCGAGGTAGGCGACCTTGAGCGGCTGCTCCAGGGCCAGGCAGGAGGACATGATCTCGCGGAACAGCCGCGCCACTTCCTCGTTGCCCAGCGGCCCCTTGTTCAGCTCCATGATGTGCTTGAGCACCCAGGCCTCGCGCTCGGGCCGGTAGAACACCGGCTTCTCGCCCTCGGCCAGGGACTGCATCTTCACCCGCGCCACGTCGGTGGCGCAGCGGGCGCGCTCGCTGATCAGCTCGAGGATCTTCTCGTCGAGGCTGTCGATGCGTACGCGCAAAGCCTTGAGCTGGTCAGCGTCGCTCATCAGCCGTGCTCCTTCTCGAACTCGGCCATGTAGGCCACCAGGGCCTCGATGGCGTCCAGGCCCAGGGCGTTGTAGATGGAGGCGCGCATGCCGCCCACCGAACGGTGGCCCTTGAGGTTGAGCAGGCCACGGGCGTCGGCGCCGGCGAGGAAGGCCTTGTCGAGCTTCTCGTCGGCCAGGCGGAAGGGCACGTTCATCCAGGAACGGGCGCTGGGCTGGATCGGGTTGGTGTAGAAGTCGCTGGCGTCGATGAAGGAGTACAGCAGGTCCTTCTTGGCGCGGTTGCGCTTCTCCATGGCCTCGACGCCGCCCTGCTCCTTCAGCCACTGGAAGACCAGGCCGGAGAGGTACCAGGAATAGGTGGCCGGGGTGTTGTACATGGAGCCGTTGTCGGCGGCGACCTTGTAGTTGAGCATGGTCGGGCAGATGCTGCGGGCGCGGCCGAGCAGGTCTTCGCGGACGATGACCACCACCAGGCCGGAAGGGCCGATGTTCTTCTGCGCGCCGGCGTAGATCAGGCCGAACTTCGACACGTCGACCGGGCGCGAGAGGATGTCCGAGGACATGTCCACCACCAGCGGCACGTCGCCGACCTGCGGAATCCAGTCGAACTCCAGGCCGCCGATGGTCTCGTTGGACGCGTAGTGCAGGTAGGCTGCGTTCGGCGTCAGGTTCCACTCGTTCTGCCCGGGGATGGCGAAGTAGTCGTACTTGGAGGCGCTGGCGACCACGTTGACGTTGCCGAAGCGGCGCGCTTCCTCGATGGCCTTCTTCGACCAGATGCCGGTTTCCACGTAGTCCGCCACGCCGTCTTCGGGCAGCAGGTTCAGCGGAATCTCGGCGAACTGCTGGCTGGCGCCGCCCTGGAGGAACAGCACCTTGTAGTTCGACGGCACGCCCATCAGGTCGCGCAGGTCCTGCTCGGCCTTCTCGGCGATGGCCACGTAGTCGTCGCTGCGGTGGCTCATCTCCATGACCGACAGGCCCTTGCCCTGCCAGTCGAGCAGCTCTTCGCGGGCGCGCTCCAGCACCTCGGTGGGAAGCGCAGCTGGACCTGCGCAGAAGTTATAGGCTCGCTTGCTCACATCCACTCTCGCTAATCAGTCTTCGCTGGCCTGCGGCGCTTCCTCGGCCGCGGCTTCGCCTGCTTCTTGATTCTCGTCGAACGCTTCGTCGTCCACGACTTCGCCCTCGACCACGGTCGGCTCCTGCACCCGCTCCAGGCCCACCAGGGTCTCGTCGGCGGCCAGCTTGATGAGGATCACGCCCTGGGTGTTGCGGCCTGCGCCGCGGACTTCGTCGACGCGGGTGCGGACCAGGGTGCCCTGGTCGGAAATCAGCATGATCTCCTCGCCGTCCAGCACCTGCACGGCGCCCACCAGCTTGCCGTTGCGCTCGTTGATGACCATGGCGATCACGCCCTGGCCGCCACGGCCGCGGCGCGGATAGTCGGCCAGCGGGGTGCGCTTGCCGTAGCCGCGTTCGGAGGCGGTGAGGATCTGCGCCTCGCGGCATTCGGGGATCAGCATGGAGATGATGCGCTGGTCTTCGGCCAGGCGCATGCCGCGCACGCCACGGGCGTTGCGGCCCATGATGCGCACCTTGCTTTCCTTGAAGCGGATCACCTTGCCGGCGTCGGAGAACATCATCACGTCCTTCGAGCCGTCGGTGATGGCGGCGGCGATCAGCGAGTCGCCCTCCTCCAGCTTCAGCGCGATCAGGCCGTTGGAGCGCGGCTTGGTGAACTGGATCAGCGGGGTCTTCTTCACGGTGCCTTTCATGGTGGCCATGAAGATGTACGCGCCGGTCGGCTCGTCCTGGCTGAAGTCGGCGTCGTCGCCCTCTTCGGCCTCTTCGGCTTCCACCACCTCGGCGACCTGCTCGGCGACCACGTCGTCGTCATCGCCCTCCTCGCCGGCGAACTGGGCGCGCACGGCTTCCAGGTCGATCTGCAGCATGGCGGTGATGCGTTCGCCTTCGTCCAGCGGCAGCAGGTTGACCAGCGGACGGCCGCGCGCGGTGCGCGAGGCTTCCGGGATCTCGAAGGTGCGCAGCCAGTAGACCTTGCCCTTGCTGGAGAACAGCAGCAGGGTGGCGTGGCTGTTGGCCACCAGCAGGTGCTCGATGTAGTCCTCGTCCTTCACCCCGCTCGCCGACTTGCCCTTGCCGCCGCGGCGCTGGGCCTCGTAGGCGGCCAGCGGCTGGGACTTGGCGTAGCCGCCGTGGGAGATGGTCACCACGCGCTCTTCCTCGGTGATGAGGTCGGCGATGGTCAGGTCCACCTGGGAGGCGACGATCTCGGTGCGGCGGGCGTCGCCGAACTCGGCCTTGACCTTCTCCAGCTCCTCGCGGATGACTTCCATCAGGCGCTGCGGGTTGGTCAGGATGCGGATCAGCTCGCCGATCAGGGCGAGGATTTCCTGATATTCGGACAGGAGCTTCTCGTGCTCCAGGCCGGTCAGGCGGTGCAGGCGCAGTTCCAGGATGGCCTGGGCCTGCTCCGGCGACAGGTAGTACTTGCCCTCGCGCAGACCGTACTGCGGGTCCAGGTCTTCCGGACGGCAGGCATCGGCGCCGGCGCGCTCGACCATGGCTTCCACCGCGCTGGATTCCCAGGCGGTGGCGATCAGGCGTTCCTTGGCCTCGGCCGGGGTCGGCGAGGTCTTGATCAGTTCGATCACCGGGTCGATGTTCGACAGCGCGACCGCCTGGCCTTCGAGGATGTGGCCGCGCTCGCGGGCCTTGCGCAGCTCGTAGACGGTCCGCCGGGTCACCACTTCGCGGCGGTGGCGGATGAAGACTTCGAGCATGTCCTTGAGGTTCAGCGTGCGCGGCTGGCCGTCGACCAGGGCCACCACGTTGATGCCGAACACGCTCTGCAGCTGGGTCTGGGCGTAGAGGTTGTTCAGCACCACCTCGCCGACTTCGCCGCGGCGCAGCTCGATGACCACGCGCATGCCGTCCTTGTCGGACTCGTCGCGCAGCTCGGTGATGCCCTCGATCTTCTTCTCTTTCACCAGCTCGGCGATCTTCTCGATCAGCCGCGCCTTGTTCAACTGGTAGGGCAGCTCGGTGATGATGATCTGCTGGCGGTTGCCGCCCTTCTCCATGTCCTCGATATCGGCGCGGGCACGGATGTAGATGCGCCCGCGGCCGGTACGATAGGCCTCGATGATGCCGGCGCGGCCGTTGATGATGCCGGCGGTCGGGAAGTCGGGACCGGGGATGTACTGCATCAGCTCGTCGACGGACAGCTCGGGGTTGTCCATCAGCGCCAGGCAGCCGTCGATCACCTCGCCCAGGTTGTGCGGCGGGATGTTGGTGGCCATGCCCACGGCGATGCCGCTGGAGCCGTTGACCAGCAGGTTGGGGATCTTGGTCGGCATGACCGCCGGGATCTGCTCGGTGCCGTCGTAGTTGGGCACCCAGTCGACGGTTTCCTTGTCCAGGTCCGCCAGCAGCTCGTGGGCCAGCTTGGCCATGCGCACTTCGGTGTAGCGCATGGCCGCGGCGTTGTCGCCGTCCACCGAACCGAAGTTGCCCTGGCCGTCCACCAGCATGTAGCGCAGCGAGAAGGGCTGGGCCATGCGCACGATGGTGTCGTACACCGCGGTGTCGCCGTGCGGGTGGTATTTACCGATCACGTCGCCGACCACACGGGCGGATTTCTTGTAGGGCTTGTTCCAGTCGTTGCCCAGTTCGCTCATGGCGTACAGGACGCGGCGGTGCACGGGCTTGAGGCCATCGCGTGCATCGGGCAGGGCACGACCGACGATCACGCTCATGGCGTAATCGAGGTAGGACTGTCGGAGTTCGTCTTCGATGTTGACCGGGAGGATTTCTTTGGCCAGTTCGCCCATGAGAAGCCTGGTTCCTTTTGCAGATGGAACTCCGCCTCGCCCGTCCCGAGCCCGGCGGAGTGCGACAGCGCCATCAGAACGCCATCGACTCACAACAAATCAACGACTTAGGTCAATGATCCGCGCAATCGACGGGGCCAGAAAAAGGCCCCACTGAGAACCGTCGGAGCTTACCACAAGCCCGGGGGAACACCTATCCCCGCCGGGCGCCCTCAATGCAGGCGCTTGCGGCTCATCAACTGGGCCATGCGCTCGGTGTCCGGACGCTCGACGACGCCGCGTTCGGTCACGATGGCATCGATCAGGTCGGCCGGGGTCACGTCGAACACCGGATTGTAGGCATCCACCTCGGCGGCTATCCGCTTGCCGCCGATTTCCAGGAGTTCGCGGCCGTTGCGCTCCTCGATGGGGATGTCCTCGCCGCTTTCCAGGTTCATGTCGATGGTCGAGCTGGGCGCCACCACCATGAAGCGCACGCCGTGGTGCATGGCGTTGATCGCCAGCTGGTAGGTGCCGATCTTGTTCGCCACGTCGCCGTTGGCGGTGATGCGGTCGGCGCCGACGATGACCCAGGTGATGCTCTGGGTCTTCATCAGGTGCGCCGCCGCGGCATCGACGTTGAGGGTGACCGGCACGCCCTCGTTGGCCAGTTCCCAGGCGGTCAGGCGCGCGCCCTGCAGCCAGGGGCGCGTCTCGTCGGCGTAGATGCGCTCGACCAGGCCCTCCAGGTGCGCCGCGCGGATCACCCCCAGGGCGGTGCCGAAGCCGCCGGTGGCCAGGGCGCCGGTGTTGCAGTGGGTGAGGATCTTCTGCGGGCCGGAGTGCTGCTTGCGGATCAGCTCGACGCCGAGCTGGGCCATGGTCAGGTTGGCCTCGCGGTCGCTCTCGTGGATGGCGATGGCTTCGGCTTCCAGCACCTGCAGCGGGTCGTCGCCCGGCTTCAGGCGTTCGAGGCGCTCGCGCATGCGGTTCAGCGCCCAGAACAGGTTGACCGCCGTGGGCCGCGACTCGGCCAGCACGCGGAAGTCGTCCTCCAGGGCCTCGCGCCAGGCGCCGCCGTTGTTCAGGCGGGCCTGCAGGCCCAGCACCAGGCCGTAGGCCGCGGCGATGCCGATGGCCGGGGCACCGCGCACCACCATCTGGCGGATGGCCTCGGCGACGCCGGCGGCGCTGTCGTAGCTCAGCCAGGTTTCCTCCAGCGGCAGCAGGCGCTGGTCGAGCAGACGAAGGGTGCCCTTGCGCCAATCAATGGCCGTGACCCGCTCGGCCGCCAACAGTCGCTCACGCATGGAACACCTCGTTCTTCTATCAGGTCCGGGCGCGCCGGGCGGCGCGCCGATATCGAGCCCGGCCAGGGCCGGGAAAACCCGCGAGTATAACGAGCCGCAGGCCAAGGCGCTCGGGTATACTGCCGACCACCCGTTCCCGCGCCGCAGGAAGCGCCCCATGCCCGACGCCAAAGCCCCTCTCGACCTGCTTCTGCTGCCGACCTGGATAGTCCCGGTGGAACCCGCCGGCGTGGTCCTGCGCGACCATGCGCTGGGCATCCGCGACGGCCGCATCGCCCTGCTCGCCCCGCGCGCCGAGGCCCTGCGCCAGCCGGCGGCGGAAACCCGCGAGCTGCCGGGCATGCTGCTCGCCCCGGGCCTGGTCAACGCCCACGGCCACGCCGCCATGAGCCTGTTCCGCGGCCTGGCCGACGACCTGCCGCTGATGACCTGGCTGCAGGAGCACATCTGGCCGGCCGAGGCGAAGTGGGTGGACGAGGACTTCGTGCGCACCGGCAGCGAGCTGGCCATCGCCGAGCAGATCAAGGGCGGCATCAGCTGCTTCTCGGACATGTACTTCCACCCGCGGGTGACCTGCGAGGCGGTGCACGACAGCGGCATCCGCGCCCAGGTGTGCGTGCCGGTGCTGGACTTCCCCATGCCCGGCGCCCGCGACGCCCAGGAGGCGATCCGCCAGGGCGTGGCGCTGCACGACGACCTTAAGCACCACCCGCGCATCCGCGTGGCCTTCGGCCCGCACGCGCCCTACACGGTCGGCGACGACAAGCTGGAGAACGTGCTGATGCTGGCCGAGGAACTCGACGCCGGCATCCAGATGCACGTCCACGAGACCGCTTTCGAGGTCCAGCAGGCCCTGGAAAAGAGCGCCGAGCGCCCGCTGGCCCGGCTGCACCGCCTGGGCCTGCTGGGGCCGCGCTTCCAGGCCGTGCACATGACCCAGGTGAGCGACGAGGACCTGGAGCTGCTGGTGGAAACCAACAGCTCGGTGATCCACTGCCCGGAATCCAACCTCAAGCTGGCCAGCGGCTTCTGCCCGGTGGAACGCCTGTGGCAGGCCGGGGTCAACGTCGCCATAGGCACCGACGGCGCGGCCAGCAACAACGACCTCGACCTGCTCGGCGAAACCCGCACTGCCGCCCTGCTGGCCAAGGCCGTGGCCGGCCAGGCCACCGCCCTGGACGCCCACCGCGCGCTGCGCATGGCCACCCTGAACGGCGCCCGCGCCCTGGGCCTGGAGCAGGAAATCGGCTCTCTGGAGCTGGGCAAGTCCGCGGACCTGGTGGCCTTCGACCTCTCCGGGCTGGCCCAGCAACCGGTCTACGAGCCGGTTTCGCAACTGATCTACGCCAGCGGCCGCGACTGCGTGCGCCACCTGTGGGTCAGCGGCAAGCAGCTGCTGGACGCCGGCCGCCTGACGCGCCTGGACGAGGGCCGCCTGGCCGCCGAGGTCGGCGCCTGGGGCCGGCGCATCGCCGGCGCCTGAACACTGCCGGGCGCGGCTGCGACAATCTGTCATGCCGCGCCCATCCGCCGCGCGAAGCTGGCATCATAGTCGGCCTGCGCGCCACGATTTCCCATGATTTGCAACGAAGGTACGCCATGAGCAACGTCGACCACGCCGAGATCGCCAAATTCGAGGCACTGGCCCATCGCTGGTGGGACCGCGAGAGCGAGTTCAAGCCGCTGCACGACATCAACCCGCTGCGCGTCAACTGGATCGACGAACGCGCCAGCCTGGCCGGCAAGAAGGTGCTGGACGTCGGCTGCGGCGGCGGCATCCTCAGCGAGGCCATGGCCCAGCGCGGCGCCAGCGTCCTGGGCATCGACATGGGCGAGGCGCCGCTGGCAGTGGCCCAGCTGCACCAGCTGGAATCCGGGGTGCCGGTGGAATACCGGCGCATCACCGCCGAACAGCTGGCCGAGGAAATGCCCGGGCAGTTCGACGTGGTCACCTGCCTGGAAATGCTCGAGCACGTGCCCGACCCGGCCTCGGTGATCCGCGCCTGCCACAAGATGGTCAAGCCCGGCGGCCAGGTGTTCTTCTCCACCATCAACCGCAACCCCAAGGCCTACCTGTTCGCCATCGTCGGCGCCGAGTACGTCATGCGCCTGCTGCCGCGCGGCACCCACGACTTCAAGAAGTTCATCCGCCCCTCCGAGCTGGGCGCCTGGTCGCGCGATGCGGGCCTGGCGGTCAAGGACATCGTCGGCCTGACCTACAACCCGCTGACCAAGCACTACAAGCTGGCCGACGACGTCGACGTCAACTACATGATCCAGACCCTGCGCGAGGAATGACGGCGATGCAGCTCAGAGCGGTTCTCTTCGACATGGACGGCACCCTGCTGGACACTGCGCCGGACTTCATCGCCGTGTGCCAGGCCATGCTCGCCGCCCATGGCCGCGCGCCGATCGACGCCCAGCGCATCGCCGACGTGGTCTCCGGCGGCGCCCGCGCCATGGTCGCCGCGACCTTCGACATGGACCCCGAAGCCCCCGGCTTCGAGACGCTGCGCCAGGAATTCCTCGACCGCTACCAGGACCACTGCGCGGTCTACAGCCGCCTGTACGACGGCATGCCGGAGCTGCTGGAAAGCATCGAGCGGGCCAACCTCATCTGGGGCGTGGTGACCAACAAGCCGGTGCGCTTCGCCGAACCGATCATGCAGCAGCTGGGCCTGGCCGAGCGCTCGGCGGTGCTGGTCTGCCCGGACCACGTGACCAACAGCAAGCCCGACCCGGAGCCGCTGCTGCTGGCCTGCAGCCAACTGGGCATCGACCCGGCGCAGGTGCTGTTCATCGGCGACGACCTGCGCGACATCGAGTCCGGCCGCGCCGCCGGCACCAAGACCGCGGCGGTGCGCTACGGCTACATCCACCCCGAGGACAACCCCGCGCACTGGGGCGCCGACGTGATCGTCGACCACCCGCGCGACCTGCTGGCTGTGCTCGACCGCGCGCTTTGTTCCTGTTGAGCTTGAAGCTGGAAACCTGAAGCCGGAAGCGCTCTGCCGCTCGACTTCAAGCTTCCGGCTTCAGGCTTCCAGCGCTCCCAAGGAGTTTCCATGTTCGACTATTCCGCCCGCCCCGACCTGCTCAAGGACCGGGTGATCCTGGTCACCGGCGCCGGCCGCGGCATCGGCGCCGCCGCCGCGCGGGCCTATGCCGCCCACGGCGCAACCGTGCTGCTGCTGGGCAAGAGCGAAGAAAACCTCAACCAGACCTACGACCAGATCGAGGCCGCCGGCCACCCGCAGCCGGTGGTCATCCCCTTCAACCTGGAAACCGCCCAGCCGCACCAGTACGACGAGCTGGCGGCGACCATCGAGAAGGAATGCGGCAAGCTCGACGGCCTGCTGCACAACGCCTCCATCCTCGGCCTGCGCTCGCCCATCGAGCAGATTTCCGGGGAAAACTTCATGCGCGTCATGCAGGTCAACGTCAACGCCGTGTTCATGCTGACCCACGCCATGCTGCCGCTGCTCAAGCTGACCAGCGACGCCTCGGTGATCTTCACCTCCAGCAGCGTCGGGCGTAAGGGCCGCGCCTACTGGGGCGCCTACGCGGTGTCCAAGTTCGCCACCGAGGGCCTGATGCAGGTGATGGCCGACGAGTGCGACGGCACCAACGCCGTCCGCGCCAACAGCGTCAACCCCGGCGCCACCCGCACCAGCATGCGCGCCATGGCCTACCCCGGCGAGAACCCGGCGAACAACCCGGCGCCGGACGAGATCATGCCGGTCTACCTGTACCTGATGGGCCCGGACAGCATCGGCGTCAACGGCCAGGCCTTCGACGCCCAGGCCTGACCGGCGCGGGGCGGCGCGACAGCCGCCCCGCCGGTTTTCCGACTACGCCCGAGGAAATCCCCCACGCATTCCTCGGAAAGTTCGCCATCATTTTGACATCCCACCCTCCGGGGCACTCCCAGCCTACGGAACCAAGCCCGCGCCAGACGGTCCCTTGAGCCGTCAGAACAGAACTTTTCGCGGGTTGGCACGAAAATAGCTCAGCCCTCACTGTCGCCGTTTTGCGCCAGAGGTCGCCACGCGTCATGGCCCCGCCCAAGCAGTCCAACACCATCGATTTCGATACCGCCAAGCTCCAGCGCCTGAGCCAGGTCGAGAGCGGCCGCCCGCGCGGCCGGCGCCCGGCCAGCCTGACGGACGTGCGCCGGCAACTCGCCGTGCAGTTGCAGACCAGCCTCGAGACCGAACGCGTCCTGGGCCTGTTCTTCCAGGAGATCCAGGCGCTGCTGCCGCTGGACTACCTGAGCTACCAGAACGGCAGCGCCGACCTGCGCCTGGAGTTCGGCGAAGCGGCCAGCCACGGCGCCACCTACAACCTCAACCATGCCGGGGAATACCTGGGCGAGCTGGCCTTCCGCCGCCGCCGCCCCTTCGACGAGACCGAGCTGGGCCAGCTGGAAAGCCTGATCGCCAGCCTGCTCTACCCGCTGCGCAACGCCCTGCTCTACCGCGCGGCCATCCAGGCCGCCCTGCGCGACGCGCTGACCGGCACCGGCAACCGCATCGCCATGGACCAGGCCCTGGGCCGCGAGGTCGAGCTGGCGCGGCGCAGCCTGCAGCCGCTGTCGGTGCTGATGCTCGACCTGGACCACTTCAAGCGCATCAACGACCAGTATGGCCACAGCCACGGCGACGAGGCCCTGCGCTGCGTGGCCAGGGCGATCAAGGCCAGCCTGCGCAACGTCGACATGGTCTTCCGCTTCGGCGGCGAGGAGTTCCTCGTGCTGCTGTCCAACACGCCCAGCAGCAGCGCCGCCCAGGTCGGCGAAAGGCTGCGGCATGCCATCCAGGAGCTGGACTTTGCCGTCGATGGCAAGCCGGTGCCGCTGTCCGTCAGCCTCGGCTGCGCCACCCTGATCGCCGGCGAGCGCGTCGACGACCTGCTGCACCGGGCCGACGCCGCGCTCTACGCGGCCAAGCGCGACGGCCGCAACCGCCTGGCCTGCGCTGGCTGAGCGGACTTTCCGGAAGACGAAAAAAAGGGCTCCGCGGAGCCCTTTTTTCATGCCTGACGCTTAGCGCTTGAAGCCCGGGCGCATGCCGTCGCCGGCCGGCTGCGGGCGGCGCTTGTTCAACGGCTTGCGCGCCACCGGCTTGGACGGGCGCTCGTCACGCTCGGCGCTCGGCTTGGCCGGACGCGAACGCGGCGCTTCGCCGGCCGGGGCCTTGCCACGGCCTTCCGGACGCGGCGCGCGGGCCGGGCGCTCGGAATCCTGACGCGGGCCACGGGCCGGGCGGTCGGAGTCCTTGCGCGGGCCGCGAGCCGGACGATCCGAATCCTGGCGTGGAGCACGAGCCGGACGATCAGAGTCCTGGCGCGGACCACGGGCCGGGCGATCCGAATCCTGGCGCGGACCACGAGCCGGACGATCCGAGTCCTGGCGCGGACCACGAACCGGACGGTCGGCATCCTGGCGCGGACCACGAACCGGACGGTCGGCATCCTGACGCGGAGCGCGAGCCGGGCGGTCGGAGTCCTGACGCGGCCCTCGGGCGGGACGCTCGCCGGCCACCGGACGCGGACCACGGGCCGGGCGCTCGCCGCCGAAGGATTCCTTGCGCTGGCGGTTGCCGCGACCGGCATCCGGGCGCTCGCTGCGCGCCAGCGGCTTGGCCAGCTTGCGCTGCTGGCGTTCGAGCTTGTCCTTGGCCTTGGTGGTCATCTCCGGCAGTTTCACCGGCTTCAGGCCGACCTCCTCGCTGAGGATGTCCAGCTCGCGCTGGTCCATCTCGCGGTAGCGGCCCATGGTCAGCTCGGAGGTGAGGAACACCGGGCCGAAGCGCACGCGCTTCAGGCGGCTCACCACCACGCCCTGGGATTCCCACAGACGACGCACTTCGCGGTTGCGGCCTTCCATCACCACCACGTGGTACCAGTGGTTGAAGCCTTCGCCGCCGGGCGCCTGCTGGATGTCGCTGAACTTGGCCGGGCCGTCTTCGAGCATCACGCCGGCTTTCAGGCGCTCGATCATCTCTTCGTCGACTTCGCCGCGCACGCGCACGGCGTACTCGCGGTCCATCTCGTAGGACGGGTGCATCAGGCGGTTGGCCAGCTCGCCGTCGGTGGTGAACAGCAGCAGGCCGGTGGTGTTGATGTCCAGGCGACCGACGTTGATCCAGCGGCCGCTGCGCAGGCGCGGCAGGCGGTCGAACACGGTCGGGCGGCCTTCCGGATCGTCGCGGGTGCAGACCTCGCCCTCGGGCTTGTTGTAGATCAGCACGCGGCGCACGTGCTCTTCGGCCTGCTCGCGGCGGATCAGGTGCTCGTCGACGGCGATGGCGTCGTGGCTTTCCACGCGCTGGCCGAGGCTGGCGACCACGCCGTTGACCTTGACCCGGCCTTCCTCGATCCAGGCCTCGACGTCACGGCGCGAGCCGACGCCCAGACGGGCCAGGACCTTCTGCAGCTTCTCGCCGGCGGGGGAAATTTCGGTGGTTTCGTGCGTGTCGTTCATCTGGGCACCTCCCGGTGTGTCATGCAACGAAGAAAAAGGTCGCGCATCATACGCGCTTGGGCGCGGCAAAGCACCGTCCGTGATCGGGAAAGCCTAGCCGCTTTTGCCATTCGCGCCGCTTTCAGGGGGAAACCGAGTTGAGCGACCAATCCGCCTTCACCGGCGCCAAGCTGGCGCTGTTCCACGACGGCCACCTGGTGGTCTACCTGCGCGACGAGAAACCCGGTATCCCCTTCCCCGGCTGCTGGGACTTTCCCGGCGGTGGCCGCGAAGGCCAGGAAACCCCGGCCGAATGCGCGTTGCGCGAGTTGGAGGAGGAGTTCGCCATCCGCCTGGGCCAGGAGCGCATCGAATGGCAGCGCCGCTACCGCGCCACCCACGGCCCGGCGCCCTGGGCCTGGTTCCTGGTGGCGCGGCTGCGGGCGGCGGAGTTCGCGGCGATCCGCTTCGGCGACGAGGGGCAGTATTGGCGGCTGATGGCAGTGGAGGAGTATCTCGGGTTGGATGAGGGGGAGGCGGTGCCCTATCTGCAGGATCGGTTGCGGGATTATCTGGAAGAGGGTCTTTCGTAGGAGCGAGCTTGCTCGCGAACGGGGTTTCCCGGTGGCGTAGGTGCCGGGTTTAAGAGCACCCTCTCCCCAGCCCTCTCCCTGAAGGGAGAGGGGGCTAGACCGTGCCGAGAAGAAGCATGGTCTCAGCCGGCAACCGCTGCGCGTACCGGCTGACTCAGGAACACCAGACCGCTCCGAACGGTCCCCTCTCCCTTCAGGGAGAGGGTTAGGGAGAGGGCGTTCTTCAGGGCAAGCACCGAAGCCACCGGCAGATCCCCGTTCGCGAGCAAGCTCGCTCCTACGAAGAGCCCCATAAAAAAGCCCGGCACAAGGCCGGGCACGTCCGATCGTGGGACAGCTCAGTGTGATTCGAGCAGCGCCAGGGCCTCGCGCGACAGGCGCTCGACCTCAGCCCAGTCTCCGCTGGCGACCGCGGCCCTGGGCAGCATCCAGGTGCCCCCCACGCACATCACGTTGTCCAGGCGGTAATAGTCGTTCAGGTTGTCCGGCCCCACCCCGCCGGTGGGGCAGAAGCGCACCTCCGGGAAGGGGCCGGCGAAGGCCTTGAGCGCTTCCACGCCGCCGCACACCTTGGCCGGGAACAGCTTGAAGCGGCGCAGGCCGTGGCGGTAGGCGGCCATGATCTCGGAGGCGGTGGCCACGCCGGGCAGCAGCGGCACCGGGCGGCTCACCGCGTGCTGCAGCAGTTCCTCGGTGCAGCCGGGGGTGACGATGAACTGCGCGCCGGCCTCTTCCGCCTGGCGGAAGGTTTGCGGGTCCAGCACGGTGCCGGCGCCCACGCACAATTCCGGGCGCTGCTCGGCCAGGGTGCGGATGGCGGTCAGGCCCAGCGGGGTGCGCAGGGTCACTTCCAGCACGGTGATGCCGCCGGCGGCCAGGGCGTCGGCCATGGGCAGGATGTCCTGCTCGCGATCGATGGTGATCACCGGCAGGATGCGGGCGCGCTCGGCGAAGGCGTCGATGCGCTGGATGTGGGAATCGAGACTCATGTTGCGGTAACTCCGTGCCTCAGGGGCACCAGTGGATCGACAGGGGAGCGCGGAGGAAGGCGCTCACCGGCATGCTTGCTTCGTCTTCGGCGGCCAGCGCGGCCTTCAGGGTGGCCAGCTTGGCCTCGCCCTGGATCGCCAGCAGTTGCACCCGCGAGGCGGCCAGCAGCGCGCGGCTGAGGGTCAAGCGCTGGTGCGGCACGCTCGGCGCCCAGGCCGGCAGGCAATGGCGCGCGCCGGCCGGGTCGAGGACCTCGGCCAGGCCCGGGCTGGCCGGGAACAGCGAGGCGGTGTGGCCGTCGTCGCCCATGCCCAGCACCAGCACGTCGATGGGCAGGGCCAGCTCGGCGACCTGGCGGTCGGCGATGGCCGCCGCTTCCTCCAGGCTCGGCGCCGAGTGATACAGGCCGCAGAACAGCGCCTTGGCCGCCGCGCCCTTGAGCAGGTGGCGGCGCACCAGGCCGGCATTGCTGTCCGGATGGACTTCCGGCACCCAGCGCTCGTCGGCGAGGGTCACGGTCACCTTGTCCCAGTCGAGGACTTCGCCGCTCAGGGCTTCGAAGAAGGCCACCGGGCTGCGCCCGCCGGACACCGCCAGCAGCGCGCGGCCGCGCTCGGCGATGGCCCCGCGCAGTTGTTCGGCCACATTGGCGGCCAGGCCGCGGGCCTGCGCCACCGGGCTTTCCCAGGCCGTCCAGCGCACGCCGGCCGGCAGTTTCAGATCAATGGTCGCCATACCAGTCCTTCCCGTCTCTCGCGATCAGCGCCACGGCCGCCTGGGGTCCCCAGGTGCCGGCGGCGTAGGGTTTGGGGGCATCGCCCAGGCGTTCCCAGCCGGCGATCAGGTGGTCGCACCACTTCCAGGCGAACTCCACTTCGTCCTTGCGCACGAACAGGTACTGGTTGCCCTGCATCACTTCCAGCAGCAGCCGCTCGTAGGCGTCCGGCACGCGCGCGGCCTGGTACGCCTCGGAGAAGCTCAGTTGCAGCGGCCCGGTGCGCAGCTGCATGCCCTTGCCCAGGCCCTGGTCCTTGGTCATCACCTGCAGGGAGATGCCCTCGTCCGGCTGCAGGCGGATGATCAGGCGGTTGCTGATCAGCGAACGCTGCTCCGGGGCGAAGATGTAGTGCGGCGGGTTCTTGAAGTGGATGACGATCTGCGACAGCTTCTGCGGCATGCGCTTGCCGGTGCGCAGGTAGAAGGGCACGCCGGACCAGCGCCAGTTGCGGATGTCCACGCGCAGGGCGACGAAGGTCTCGGCGCCGCTCATGCGGTTGGCGTGTTCCTCTTCCAGGTAGCCGGGCACCGCCTTGCCGTCGATGAAGCCGGCGGTGTACTGGCCACGCACTACGCGGCCGGCCAGTTGCTCCGGCGGGATCGGCTCCAGCGCGCGCAGCACCTTGACCTTCTCGTCGCGGATGCTGTCGGCGGAGAGGTCGCTGGGCGGGTCCATGGCGATCAGGCAGAGCAACTGCAGCAGGTGGTTCTGCACCATGTCGCGCAGCTGGCCGGCCTGGTCGAAGTAGCCCCAGCGGCCTTCGATGCCGACCTTCTCGGCCACGGTGATCTCCACGTGGGAGATGTGGTTCTGGTTCCACTGCGTCTCGAACAGGCTGTTGGCGAAACGCAGGGCGATGAGGTTCTGTACCGTTTCCTTGCCCAGGTAGTGGTCGATCCGGTAGATGCGGTTCTCCGGGAAGAACTTCGCCACCGCCTCGTTGACCTCGCGGGAGGACGCCAGGTCGTGGCCGATGGGCTTCTCCAGCACCACCCGGGTGCGTTCGGCCAGGCCGAGGGCGGCGAGGTTCTCGCAGATGCCGCCGTAGACCGCGGCCGGGGTGGCGAAATAGGCCACCAGCGGCAGGCCGGCGGGCACCGCGTCGCGCAACGCCGGGTAGGACGCGGCATCGAGGAAGTCCATGCTCAGGTAGCTCAGGCGCTGCTGGAAGCGCGCCCAGACGGCGTCGTCCCATTCGCGCGCCGGCACGGCCAGGCGCAGGCGCTTCTCGAGGGTGGCCAGGTGGGCGGCGGGGTCGCCCTCGTCGCGGGCCAGGGCGAGGATGCGGGTGTCGCCGTGGAGCAGGCCTTCACGGTCGAGCTGGTAGAGGGCGGGGATCAGCTTGCGCAGGGCGAGGTCGCCCAGCGCGCCGAACAGCGCCAGGGTGCAAGGCAGAACGCGGACATCAGGCATTTGTTGTTACCAAACAGATTTTGAGGAACATTTGCCGAATACACCGGGCCATTAAGGCAAAAATGTAGTAATTAAACAACATATTTTTCCCAAGACGCGGTCCTGTTGGTCGTCTGCCGACCTGACGTTAGGATAGCGCCGCTGGCCGCAGGTACGTCCCCGGCCGTCGATTGCCCCGCCGGGGCCACCAAGGAGAACGGATGAAGAACCTGCTGGAGCAGATCCAGACGCGCCTGGAAGACTTGAACAAGGCCGAACGCAAGGTCGCCGAGGTGATACTGCAGAACCCGCAGCAGGCCACCCGCTTCAGCATTGCCGCGCTGGCCCAGGCCGCGAGCGTCAGCGAACCGACGGTGAACCGCTTCTGCCGTTCCTTCGGCATGAGCGGCTACCCAGAGCTGAAGATCCAGTTGGCGCAGAGCCTGGCCAGCGGCGCGGCCTTCGTCACCCAGGCAGTGGCCGAGGACGACGGCCCCGAGGCGTACACGCGGAAAATCTTCGGCAGCACCATCGCCTCGCTGGACGCCGCCTACAAGCTGATCGACCCGCGCGCCGTGGACCGCGCCGTGGACCTGCTGATCCAGGCCCGGCAGATCCACTTCTTCGGCCTAGGCGCCTCCAGCTCGGTGGCGCTGGACGCGCAGCACAAGTTCTTCCGCTTCAACCTGGCGGTGTCGGCGCAGAGCGACGTGCTGATGCAGCGGATGATCGCCTCGGTGGCGCACACCGGCGACCTGTTCGTGGTGATCTCCTACACCGGCCGCACCCGCGAGCTGGTGGAGGTGGCGCGCCTGGCGCGGGACAACGGCGCCTCGGTGCTCGGCCTGACCGCCGCCGACTCGCCGCTGGCCAAGGTCTGCACCCTGACCCTGGACATCCCGCTGCCGGAAGACACCGACATCTACATGCCGATGACCTCGCGGATCATCCAGCTGACGGTGCTCGACGTGCTGGCCACCGGCGTGACTCTGCGCCGCGGCGTGGACTTCCAGCCGCACCTGCGCAGGATCAAGGAGAGCCTGGTGCCGACGCGCTACCAGTTGGACGAGGAAGACTGACGCCCCGCCGCGGTGATTTTGCAGGCGCGGATTCATCCGCGATTTCGGCGCAGGGGATCGACCGATCGCGGACGGAGTCCGCTCCTGGAGCACCGTCGTAGGATGGTGTTGAGCGAAGCGATACCCATCACCATGGTTCGATGGGTATCGCAAGCTCAACCCATCCTACGAAGAGCACCTTGGCGCAGTCGGCAAGACCGCTGTTCCTACGCTCAAACCCCGCGCAGCGGAAACCGTCAGACCAACCCGGCCTTCAACCGCAGGCGCATGCGCTCGCCCTGGGCCAGGATCAGGCCGCCGGGGCGGTAGCCGGCGGCGCCTATGCACAGGAAGCGGTCGGCCTCGCCCGGCTCCACCTGCTCCACCGCGCGGCTGCCGGGGTGCCAGATGACGCTGCCGGCGGCGGCGTTCTTGTCGATGCGCAGGCGACGCTGCCAGCCGGCGTCTTCCAGCACCAGCGCACCGGTGTTGTACAGCACCTGCTTGACCGCGCCCCGCGGCGTCCAGGTATTGGGCAGCGGCGCAGCCGGGCGCTGGCCGCCCTCCAGCTCCATGCCGTGGACCACGCTGCGGCGCAGCGAGCCGATGCGCCAGTAGGGTTGCAGGGCGAAGCTGAACAGGCAGTCGCTGTCGTCCTCGTGGTAGCTGGACAGTTCCATCTCCAGCTCGCGGCCCAGGCGCGCGTCCAGGCGCACGTGCCAGTCCTCGATGTCCAGTTGCCAGCTCACCTGCACCAGGCTCTCGTCGGCGTGGGCGTCGAGCAGGCGCCATTCGCGCTGGCGGGCCCAGCCGTGGGGCGGCCAGTCGGGCTCGCTGGGATGGCTGCCGAACCACGGCCAGCACACCGGGATGCCGCCGCGGATGGGCGCCGTGCTCAGCGCCGGCCACTGGCTGGAACACCACAGCATGGAGCGCTCGCCCTGGGGCCGGAAATGCAGCAGCTGCGCGCCCTGGCGGCTGAAGACCGCCTGGCACAGGGGATGATCGATCAGCAGCAGGTCGCGGCGCTGGAAGCGCACCCAGTCGAAGGGGCGCTTGGCACGCATGGAATGGAAGAAGCGCTGCAGCGGATGCTCGAGCATTGTCCGGAGGTCCTGAATCAATCCCTTCCCGGACGCTCCCGGGGCATGACATCTATGTAGTTTTACTACACGTTGGTGAAAAAAGCGCAGATTCTACCTGAAAAGCATAGAACCCCAGTCACATGTCCGGATTTTTTCGTCCCAGGCCGGTCACGTAGGGCGCATAACGCCTACGGCGTTATCCGCCGTCCAGCCTCGCTGCCCGGCGGCTACCAGGTTGACCTGGGCGCTGGCCGTGGCCCCGGCGTATCGGCGGATAACCGCGAACGGTTATGCGCCCCACGAACAAAAAGCCCGCCCCGATATCGGCGGGCGGGCCAAGTACAGCAGCACCTCAGGAGCGTGTCGTTTGGCGTATCAGAAGCTGGACTGGATCTTCAGCCCGGCGACCAGGGCGTTGTCCACCTCGTAGACGCCGCCGGGATGCTTGATGTACTGCAGGTTCGGCCGCACCGTCAGCCAGTTGGTGACGTGCACGCCGTAGTACAGCTCGGCGTCGTATTCGCTGTGCTGCACCGGCTGGAACAGCGGGTTGTCGTAGTCGTCGAGGCCGGCGACTTCGTTGAGCTGCTTCTGGTGCCTGGTCACGTCGTCGTTGATGTGGATGCGCGCCACCGCCAGGCCGATGTCGTCTTTCGGCCGCACGTCGAACAGGCCTTTGTAGACCGCGCCCACCTGCTGGTAGTTGTCGATGCTGTTGGTCGCCTGGTCATGCACGGTGAAGTTGGCGAACAGGCTCAGGCCGCGCGAGGCGTCGCCGTCGTGCGCGGTCACCTGCTGCTGCGCCACCACCCACCAGCCGTGCTTGCTGCCATGGGACTTGAAGGCGTTGCCGGTCAGCGCCTGGGGCTGGCCGTTCACATCCTCGTAGACGTCGTCGGCCTTGGCGGTGCTGTAGTAGTAGCCCAGGCGGTACTCGCCCGGCAGCCCGCCGACCTTCGGCGACCACACCAGCTCCACCGGCAGGATCGCGACCTTGGTGCCACTGCCGCTGAGCTTGAAGCCGTTGCCGGTCTCCAGGTTCGAGGGGTTCTGCTCGTAGGCGCCGACCTGCACGAAGAATTCCGGACTGAGGTTGTACTTCACCCGCAGCGCCCACTGCGCCACCGGCCAGTTGTACCAGATGCCGCCCACCCAGTTGCCCACCTGCGAACCGCAGAAGGCCAGGTTCTGGAAGTCGCAGGGGAAGCTGTTGAAGTCCTCGCCCTCGCCGAACTGGCCGACCTTGATGTCCAGGGCGTCGTCGAGGAAGGTCTGCTTGTACAACATCTGCGTCAGCCGCCAGTTCTGGCCGCGGCCCCAGACTTCCTGCACCGAGCTGAGCTGGCCGGCGCGCGGGTCGCTGAGGCGGTCGTTGGAGAGGTTGTTGCCGCTGCGCTCGGTCACCGTCAGCTGGAACTCGGCGCCGTGCCAGCCGAGGATCTTCTGCAGGTCCAGGTGGGTGCCCAGCGCCCACTGGTCGGTGTAGCGCGCGGTCTTGTCGTCGTTTTAGCCGCCGTGCAGGTTGCCCGCGGCCTCGCCGACGTAGTCCAGCTTGAAGTCGTAGCCCTTCTCCAGCAGCTCGCTGCGGGTGCCGCCCCAATCCCCCAGGCCCCACTTCGAATCGGCGGAGAAGGCCTCGTCGGCGCAGGCCAGGCCATTCAGGCCGACGGCGCCCAGGGCGAGCAGGCAGCCCAGGGCGGGCCGGATCTTGTTGTTCTTATGCATTGCTGACGTCCTCGTTGGTGAAATGCCTTGCGGCGTTCAGTGCTTGTGCCGGGCCAGCGGGGTGACCTTGGCCTCCCCCGCCCCGCCCGGCGCCTTGCGCAGGCGCTCGCCGCTGCCCGCGTCGAACAGCAGTACCCGCGCCGGGTCCAGGTGCAGTTGGAGGGTCGAGCCCAGGGCCGGCGCGGCGTCCGGGGCCAGGCGACAGCAGACCTTGGCGCCGTTGAGGGTGACGAAGGCCAGGGTGTCCGGGCCGGTGGGCTCCAGCACCTCGACCTCGGCGCGCACGTCCACCAGGCCGTTGCCGCTCTCGGCCACGCCGATCTGTTCCGGACGCACGCCGAGGATCAGCTCGCGGCCCTCGGCGACTTCGGCGTCCAGCTCCAGCGGCAGCTCGCAGCGGTCCTGGCCGCTGTCCAGCAGGCCGACCAGGCGGCTGCCCTGGCGCTGCACGCGCAGCGGGATGAAGTTCATCGGCGGCGAGCCGATGAAGCTGGCGACGAACAGGTTGGCCGGGTCGTTGTAGATCTGCTGCGGGGTGCCGAACTGCTGGACGATGCCGTCCTTCATCACCGCCACCTTGTCGCCGAGGGTCATGGCCTCGATCTGGTCGTGGGTGACGTAGACCGTGGTGGTCTTCAGGCGCTGGTGCATCAGCTTGATCTCGGTGCGCATCTCCACCCGCAGCTTGGCGTCGAGGTTCGACAGCGGCTCGTCGAATAGGTAGATCTTCGGCCGCCGCGCCAGCGCCCGGCCCATGGCCACGCGCTGCTGCTGGCCGCCGGAGAGCTGCGAGGGCTTGCGCTGCAACAGGTGCTCGATCTGCAGCAGCTTGGCCACCCGCGCCACTTCTTCGTCGATGGCCGCCTGGGGCAGCTTGCGGATCTTCAGGCCGAAGGCGATGTTCTCGCGCACCGTCATGGTCGGGTACAGCGCGTAGGACTGGAACACCATGGCGATGTCGCGGTCCTTCGGGCTCATGCCGCTGATGTCGCGGCCATCCACCAGGATGGCGCCGCCGCTGATGTCCTCCAGGCCAGCGATGCAGTTCATCAGCGTGGACTTGCCGCAGCCGGATGGGCCGACCAGGATCAGGAACTCGCCGGACTCGATCGCCAGGTCGATGGACTTGAGGGTGTCCGCCAGGCCGCTGCCGTAGGACTTGTGCAGGTTGCGCAGTTCGAGTGTTGCCATGTCCGATTACCCCTTGACCGCGCCGGCGGTCAGGCCGCGCACGAAATACTTTCCAGCCAGTACGTAGACGATCAGCGTCGGCAGCGCGGCGATCATCGCCGCGGCCATGTCGACGTTGTATTCCTTGACCCCGGTGCTGATGTTCACCAGATTGTTCAGCGCCACCGTGATCGGCTGGGCGTCGCCGCTGGCGAACACCACGCCGAAGAGGAAGTCGTTCCAGATCTGGGTGAACTGCCAGATCAGGCAGACCATGACGATGGGCGTGGACATCGGCAGGAGGATGCGCGTGAAGATGGTGAAGAAGCCGGCGCCGTCGAGCCGCGCGGCCTTCACCAGGGCATCCGGGATGGCCACGAAGTAGTTGCGGAAGAACAGCGTGGTAAAGGCCAGGCCGTAGATGCAATGGACCATCACCAGGCCCGTGGTGGTGTTGGCCAGGCCCAGCTTGCCGAGGGTGAAGGACATCGGCAGGAGGATCACCTGGAACGGCAGGAAGCAGCCGAACAGCAGCGCGCCGAAGAACAGCTGCGAGCCGCGGAAGCGCCACATGGACAGCACGTAGCCGTTCAGCGCGCCGATGAAGGTGGAGATGAGCACGCCGGGGACGGTGATCTTCACCGAGTTCCAGAAGAAGTCGCCCACCGCGCCCCAGGCCTTCGCCCAGCCGATCAGGGTGAACACTTCCGGCAGCGCCAGCAGGTTGCTGTTGCGGATGTCCTCGGGGCTCTTGAAGCTGGTCAGCAGCATCACCAGCAGCGGGATCAGGTACAGCGCCACGGCGCCCCAGAGGGTGGCGTGGACCGCCAGGCGGCCGAGGCTCGGCTTGAAGGTCGCGTCACGCATGGCGCTTGCCTCGCAGTTCGGAATACAGGTAGGGCACGACGATGGCCAGCACCGCGCCGAGCATCAGCATCGCGCTCGCCGCGCCCAGGCCCATCTGGCCGCGGGTGAAGGTGTGGGCGTACATGAACATCGCCGGCAGGTCGGAGGAGTAGCCGGGGCCGCCGGCGGTCATGGCGGCGACCAGGTCGAAGCTCTTGATGGCGATGTGCGCGAGGATCATCAGCGCGCTGAAGAACACCGGGCGCAGGCTCGGCAGGACGATGCGCAGGTAGATGGTCGGCAGGCTCGCGCCGTCCACCTGGGCGGCGCGCACGATGGCCGGGTCGACGCCGCGCAGGCCGGCGAGGAACAGCGCCATGACGAAGCCCGAGGCCTGCCACACGGCGGCGATCACCAGGCAGTAGACGACGCGCTGCGGGTCCACCAGCCAGTCGAAGCGAAAGCCCGTCCAGCCCCAGTCGCGCAGCAGCTTGTCCAGGCCCAGGCCGGGGTTGAGCAGCCACTTCCAGGCGGTGCCGGTGACGATCATCGACAGCGCCATGGGGTACAGGTAGACCGTGCGGATGAAGCCCTCGCGGCGGATGCGCTGGTCCAGCAGCACGGCGAGGAACACCCCGAGCAGCAGGCAGATGACGATGAACAGGCCGCCGAACAGCAGCAGGTTGCGGCTGGCCACCCACCAGCGGTCGTTGTCCCACAGGCGCAGGTACTGGCCGAGCCCGGCCCAGCTGTAGCTGGGCATGAAGCGCGAGTTGGTGAAGGACAGCAGCAGCGTCCAGCCGATGTAGCCGTACACGCAGACCAGCACCACGAGCATGCTCGGGGCCAGCACCAGTTTCGGCAGCCAGCGCTGCAGGCCGTCGAGCAGCGAGGCGCGCGGGGCCGCCGCGGGGGTGAAGGTGGGGTTTTCTGTCGCCATGGGTCTTCCCGGGTGCGAGTGAAGCCGTCCGGGCCATGGCGATGGCCCGGAGTGGGTCGGCTGGGAGTGGGGCGGCGCCTGGCGGAAGGCGCCGCGCGGCTTACTGCGCCGCCGCCTCGATCGCCGCGTAGAGCTGCTGGGCAGCCTTCTGCGGGTCCGCGGCGGGGTCGTTGAAGAAGTTGGTCACCACGTCGAAGATGGCGCCCTGCACGTAGCTGGAGGCGGCCATGCTGTGGGCCATGCTCGGCACCAAGGTGCCGGCCGCCGAGGCCGCCTTGAAGTCCTTCATCGACTGCTGGGCGCAGGCGTCGAAGGGCGCCATGTCGGCGTCCAGGCGCACCGGGATGGAGCCCTTGGCCAGGTTGAAGTCCTTCTGGAACGCCGGGTCGAGCACCGCGCGGGCCAGGTCTTCCTGGGCCTTGCGGTTCTCGGCGTTGCTCAGCTTGAACATCACCAGGGAGTCGATGTTGTAGTCGAAGTCCTTCTGCGTGCCGGGGAACGGCAGGCACTGGTAGTCCTTGCCGGCGACCTTGCTGGCGGCGGTGAACTCGCTCTTGGCCCAGTCGCCCATGATCTGCATGCCGGCCTTGCCGTTGATGACCATGCTGGTGGCGACGTTCCACTCGCGCCCGGCGGCGTCGGCGTCGATGTAGCCGCGCAGTTTCTTCAGCGCGCTGAACACCTCGACCATCTGCGGCCCGGTGAGGGTGGCCTTGTCCTGCTCGACGAAGGCCTTGCGGTAGCCGTCCGGGCCCATCTTGCTGAGCACCAGGTTCTCGAACAGGGTGCCGTCCTGCCAGGGCTGGCTGCCATGGGCCAGGGCGACGAAGCCGGCGGCCTTGAGCTTGTCGGCGGCGGCGAAGAACTCGTCGAGGGTGGTCGGCGGCGTGGCGCCGGCCTTCTTGAAGACCTCGGGGTTGATGTACAGCCAGTTGACCCGGTGCACGTTGACCGGCACGGCGACGTAGTCGCCCTGGTACTTCATGACCTGCGCCACCTGCGGCGGCAGCAGCTGGTCCCACTTGCCCTCGGCGGCGACCTGGTTGAGGTCGGCGAGCAGGCCGAGCTGGCCCCACTCCTGGATGTCCGGCCCCTTGATCTGCGCGGCGGCCGGCGGGTTGCCGGACACGGCGCGGGTCTTCAGCACGGTCATGGCGGCCTCGCCACCACCGCCGGCGACGGCGAAGTCCTTCCAGGTGTGGCCCTTGGCCTGGACGAGTTTCTTCAGGGTTTCGGCGGCGCGCGCCTCGCCGGGGGAAGTCCACCAGTGCAGGACTTCGACTTCGCCGGCATGGGCCGGGGTGGCGAGATAGAGCGAGGAAAGACAGACAGCGGCGGAAAGGCGGCGGAGCGCATTCATGGGGGAGGACCTGTTCTTGTTATTCGGGGCAAGTCTGCGCTTGCGGTAGTCCGAGTCTATCCAAGGCATTTCCTGCTCCGGGTAACGAAGGGATGGTGGATTGTCACGGGGTGGTGACATTTGGGGGTTGGTTGGGTTGGGGTTGAAGAGCCAAGAGCCCCTCACCCCAGCCCTCTCCCGCAAGCGGGAGAGGGAGCCGTTCGGTGTGCGTTGATGATATGGCGTCAGCCGGCAACTCCTGAGCTTCAGGCTGACGCCGGACTTGTCGCCGCTCAGGACAAGCCCCCTCTCCCTGAAGGGAGAGGGAGCTGTCCTCTGCGAGATGGAATTACGGAGTACGCCGGCAATATCGGAGTCGGAAAGAAGAACCGTCCTTATTCCACAACCAACCTCGGCAACCGCAAGGTCACCCGCAGCCCCCCTTCCCGCCTGTTCTGCAAACTCACCTCCCCGCCATGGGTATGCGCGATATTCCTCGCGATCCCCAACCCCAACCCATACCCCTGCCCCCGCTGCGACAAGCGCACCCGCGGTTCGAACACCTGCTCCAACCGCTGCTCCGGCACCCCGGGCCCCTCGTCGTCGACGTGCACGACCAGCGCTTCCAGGCCGTCCTCGACCTGCACCTGCGCGCGCTCGCCGTACTTCAGGGCGTTGTCCAGCAGGTTGCCGATGCAGCGGCGCAGGGCCAGGGGCTTGCCGGGATAGGGTTCGCCCGCCTCCCCCAGCAGCTTCACGCGGCCGTCGGCCAGGTAGGGGCCGGCGACGTGCTGTAGCAACTGGTTGACGTCCACCGGCTCGATGTTCTCGTGGATGTCGGTGTCCTTCACGCATTGCAGGGCGCCCTTGACCAGCAGTTCCAGCTCGTCGAGGTCCTGGTTGAGCTTGTCGCGCTGCGGCTCGTCGTCGAGCAGTTCGACGCGCAGGCGCAGGCGGGTGATGGGCGTGCGCAGGTCGTGGGAGATGGCGCTGAACAGCTGGCCGCGCTCGCTGAGGTAGCGGTCGATGCTCTCGCGCATGGTGTTGAAGGCGCGGCTGACTTCCACCAGCTCGCGGGCGCCGCGCTCTTCCAGCGGCGCCGCCGGGCTGCCCAGGGCGACTTCGCGGGCGGCGCGGGCCAGGCGCTTGAGCGGGCGGCTCTGCTGGTGCACCAAGAGGCCGGCGAAGAGCAGCAGCAACAGGCTGGTCAGGCCGATGGAGAGCAGTTGCTGCGGCTGCAGCGCCTCCGGCTCCAGGCTGACGTAGGGCGCCGGCATCAGGCTGGCGATGTAGAGCCATTCGTTCTCGCCGATGCGGATCTGCGTCACCAGCACCGGCGGGTTCACCGGCTCCAGGGTCAGCGCGTAGTGGGCCCAGGAGCGCGGCAGTTCCTCCAGCTTCAGTTGGCTGTTGAACAGGCGCAGGTCGTCCGGGGCGACGAATTCCACTTCCAGCTCCACGTCCTTGCCCAGCTTCTGCTGCAGCACGTCGCGGACGATGTCCAGCACCGCCTGCTTGTTCGGCGTGTCCGGCAGGCTCTGCATCTGCAGCGGGCGCTCGTTGAGCGAGACGAAGAAGCGCGTGCCGCCCATGCTGCGCAGCTGGTCCAGCACCAGCGGGCGGTAGCCGATGGGCAACGAGCGGAAGTAGCTGACGCTGGCGGCCATGGAATAGGCCAGGCTGCGCGAGCTGGTGAGCAGGCCCTCGCGCTGGCTGGAGCGCAGGTGCGAGAGCCAGAACAGGCTGGACAGGCCCTGGGCGACGAGGATCGCCAGCAGCGTCAGCAGCAGCATGCGCCCCAGCAGCGAGCGCGGGACCAGCGGCCAGCGCCGCCGCTCGCCCATCACAGCCCCAGGTGCGGGCGGACCTGCGCCGCCAGCAGGTAGCCGCTGCCGCGCACGGTCTGGATCAGCCGCGGCGCCTTGCCGGTGTCGCGCAGGCGCTGGCGCAGGCGGCTGACCGCCATGTCGACGATGCGCTCCAGGGGCATCACCTCGCGGCCGCGGGTGGCGTTGGCGATGGTGTCGCGGTCGAGGATCTGCTGCGGGTGGTCGAGGAACAGCTTGAGCAGGGCGAAGTCGGCGCCGCTGAGGAAGAACTCCTCGCCGTCCTCGTGGAACAGCCGGTGGCTGACCGTGTCCAGGCGCCAGTCGTCGAAGGCCAGCACCTCGCCGCCGCGCACCTGGGTGAACTGCGCGCGGCGCAGCAGGGCCTTGATCCGCGCCAGCAGCTCGCGCGGGCTGAAGGGCTTGCCCAGGTAGTCGTCGGCGCCCAGCTCCAGGCCGATCACCCGGTCGGTTTCGTCGGAACTGGCGGTGAGCATGATCACCGGCATGCAGGCCAGGCGCTGGTGCGAACGAATCCAGCGACACAGGCTGAAGCCGTCCTCGTCGGGCAGCATCACGTCGAGGATGGCCAGGGCGGCCTCCTCTGCCAGCAACGCCTGGCGGAAGGCCGCACCGTCGGCGGCGCTGCGCACCTGGAAGCCGGCGCGGCTCAGGTAGGTTTCCAGCAGCTCGCGGATTTCCTGGTCGTCATCCACCAGCAGGATGGATTTGGCGGGTGCGTTCACGGGGCATCCCTTGTTGTTGTTCCAGTGGTTGCCGTTGGTCGTTCAGGCTTTTGCCTGCAGCGCCTGCTCCAGGGCCACGCCGGCGCCGAACAGGCCCGGATGGCTGGCGGTCATCACCCATACCGGCACCTGGCTCAGGTAGGGGCCGCTGGTCTTGCCACGGGTGCAGAAGGCCTCGGCGAAACCGCTGCGCCGGAAGCGTTCGAGGAAGCGCGGGACTATGCCGCCGGTGATGTACACGCCGCCCAGGGCGCCGACCGTCATCACCGCGTTGCCGGCGACCCGCGCCAGCCACACGAAGAAGTGTTCCAGCACCGCGTCGCAGTATGCGTCGCCGGCCAGGGCGCGTTCGCCGATCTGCGCCGCGGAGAGCGCCAGCGGCTCGATGCCATCGACCTTGCAGCTGGCCTGGTAGATGTTCTCCAGGCCGCTGCCGGACAGCGCGCGCTCGGCCGAGACGTGGCCGTACTTCTCGCGTAGTTGCTGCCAGATGGCGAAGTCGCGCTCACCGGTCACCGGCAGGTCGACGTGGCCGCCCTCGCAGGGCAGCACGTCCCAGCCGCCGCCGGGCAGCGGCACCAGGCTGCCGACGCCCAGGCCGGTGCCGGGGCCGATGATCAGCTTGGCGCGGCCCGGCAGGGCCTGGCCGTCGCGCACCTGCACCAGGTCCTCGCCGCCCAGGCGCGAGGCGGCCCAGGCCATGGTGCTGAAGTCGTTGACCAGCAGCAGGTGGCTCAGGCCCAGCTCGGCGCGGAAGGCCTCGCGTTTGATGACCCAGTGGTTGTTGGTGAAGCGGAAGTCGGCATCGCCCACGGGCCCGGCGCAGGCCAGGCAGACGCTGTGGATGGCGCCGAGCGGCTGGCCGACGCGCTGCAGGTATTCGCGCACGGCGTCTTCCGGGCGCGGGTAGTCGGCGCAGGCCAGCACCTCGATGGCCTCCAGGCGCTGTTCGCGCCAGAGGGCGAAGCGGGCGTTGGTCCCGCCGATGTCGCCGACCAGCGCGATGCCGGTCGGTGCTTGGGACTTGTTGTTGGAATTCATCGCAAGCTCGGGCAACTGAAAGGTTTGAGCGGGTTCCGGGAGGCGAATGCTCCGCCAAGCATAGCCCCTACCGCAAGCGTTCCAGCTCGGCGGTGAAGGCGCAGGCGCCCTGCTCCGCGGAACTGAACGACTGGCGCATGAAGGCGAACAGCTCGCGGCCCATGCCGCTGCCGTCGTCCTCGGGCAGCGGCGCCAGCGGGCGGGCCTGCCACTCGGCGGCGTCGACCAGCACGCGCAGCTCGCCGGTGGTGCCGTCGACGCGCACCACGTCGCCGTCGCGCAGGCGCGCCAGCGGGCCGCCGGCGCTGGCTTCCGGGGATACGTGAATCGCCGCCGGCACCTTGCCGGAGGCGCCGGACATGCGCCCGTCGGTGACCAGCGCCACCTTGAAGCCGCGGTCCTGCAGCACGCCGAGGAAGGGCGTCAGCTTGTGCAGCTCGGGCATGCCGTTGAAGCGCGGGCCCTGGAAGCGCACCACGGCGACCAGGTCGCGCTCCAGCTCGCCAGCCTTGAAGGCCGCGGCCAGGCTGGCCTGGTCGTGGAAGATGCGCACCGGCGCTTCGACCACCTGGTGTTCGGCGGCCACGGCGGAAACCTTCATCACGCCGCGGCCGAGGTTGCCTTCCATCAGGCGCAGGCCGCCCTCGGCGGAGAACGGGCGCGACAGCGGGCGCAGGATGTCCTCGTCCAGGCTGTCGGCCGGGCCCTCGCGCCAGACCAGCTTGCCGCCGTCGAGGAAAGGTTCCTGCAGGTAGCGGCGCAGCCCCTTGCCGACCACGGTCTGCACGTCTTCGTGGAGCAGCCCGCCGTCGAGCAGCTGGCGGATCAGGAAGGACATGCCGCCGGCGGCCTGGAAGTGGTTGATGTCAGCCTGGCCGTTGGGATAGATGCGCGCCAGCAGCGGCACTATCTCGGAGAGTTCGGCCATGTCCTGCCAGCTCAGCTGGATGCCGGCGGCCTGGGCGATGGCCAGCAGGTGCAGGGTGTGGTTGGTGGAGCCGCCGGTGGCCAGCAGGGCCACCACCGAATTGACGATGGCGCGCTCGTCGATGACCTCGGCCATGGGCACGTACTGGCCGTTTTCCGGGGTCAGGCGGCTGGCCTGGCGCGCGGCCTCGCGGGTCAGCTCGTCGCGCAGCGGGGTGTTCGGGTTGACGAAGGAGGCGCCCGGCAGGTGCAGGCCCATCACTTCCACCAGCAGTTGGTTGGTGTTGGCGGTGCCATAGAAGGTGCAGGTGCCCGGCGCGTGGTAGGAGGCCATCTCCGAGGCCAGCAACTGCTCGCGGCTGGCCTTGCCTTCGGCGTAGAGCTGGCGCACCGCGGCCTTCTCCTTGTTGGAGATGCCGGTGGGCATGGGCCCGGCGGGGACGAACACCACCGGCAGGTGGCCGAAGCGCAGCGCGCCGATCAGCAGGCCGGGGACGATCTTGTCGCACACGCCCAGGCACAGCGCGGCGTCGAACATGTTGTGGGACAGCGCGATGGCGGTGCCCATGGCGATCACGTCGCGGCTGGCCAGGGACAGCTCCATGCCCGGCTCGCCCTGGGTCACGCCGTCGCACATGGCCGGCACGCCGCCGGCGAACTGGCCCACCGAGCCGATCTCGCGCAGGGCGTCCTTGATCAGCCCTGGGAAGCGCTCCAGCGGCTGGTGCGCCGAGAGCATATCGTTATAGGCAGAGACGATACCGACGTTGGCCTGGTTCATCAGGCGCAGCGCCTGCTTGTCGTGCTCGCCGCAGGCGGCCACGCCGTGGGCCAGGTTGCCGCAGGGCAGCGTGCCACGGTGCGGGCCCTTGGTGGCGGCGGCCTTGACCATGGCGAGGTAGCGCTGGCGGGTAGCGGCGCTGCGTTCCTGGATGCGACGGGTGACTTCGAGCACGCGCGGGTGCATGGCAGCATTCTCCTGCAGACTAACGATTGTTGTTTTTACAACATAATCATCGGTTAAAGGATATTTACTTTTGTTTGACGAAAAAATTTAATGGTTTTTACCACAAAAACACAAAAGAGACGACCTCCATGACCATTCGCCTGGCGATCAACGGGTTCGGCCGTATCGGCCGCAACGTCCTCCGCGCCCTTTATACCGCCGACTACCGCCAACAGCTCGAAGTGGTGGCCATCAACGACCTCGGCGACGCCGCCATCAACGCCCACCTGCTGCAGTACGACAGCGTCCACGGGCGCTTCCCCGGGCAGGTCGAGCACGACGACGACAGCCTCACGGTGAACGGCGACCGCATCGCCGTCACGGCCCTGCGCGACCCGGCGCAGTTGCCCTGGAAAGGTTTGGACGTCGATATCGTCCTGGAGTGCAGCGGACATTTCACCCAGCGCGACAAGGCCGCCGCGCACCTGGCCGCCGGCGCGCGCAAGGTGATCGTCTCGGCGCCGGGGGCCGGCGTCGACGCCACCATCGTCCATGGCGTCAACCACGAGTTGCTGCGCGCCTCGCACCAGATCATCTCCAACGCCTCCTGCACCACCAACTGCCTGGCCCCGGTGGCCCAGGTGCTGCATCGCGAGCTGGGCATCGAACAGGGCCTGATGACCACCATACACGCCTACACCAACGACCAGAGCCTGTCCGACGTGTACCACGGCGACCTCTACCGCGCGCGCTCGGCCACCCAGTCGATGATCCCCACGCGCACCGGCGCCGCCGAGGCGGTGGGCCTGGTGCTGCCGGAGCTGGCCGGCAAGCTCACCGGCCTTGCGGTGCGGGTGCCGGTGATCAACGTCTCGCTGGTGGACCTGACCGTGCAGGTCGGCCGCGACACCACGGTCGAGGAGGTCAACCAGTTGTTCAGGATAGCCAGCCAGGGCTCGCGCATCCTCGGCTACAACAGCCAGCCGCTGGTCTCGGTGGACTTCAACCACGACCCGCGCTCGGCCATCTTCGACGCCAACCACACCAAGGTCAGCGGCCGGCTGCTGAAGGTCATGGCCTGGTACGACAACGAATGGGGCTTTTCCAACCGCATGCTGGACAACGCCCTGGCGCTGTGGCGGGCGCCGGCCTGAGGCGCGGCGGTGAACGCGGTTATCCGCCGTTGGCCCGGAACACCGTTGCGACGGCCAACGACGGGGCCCCTGTAGGAGCGGGCCCTGCCCGCGATTCGCGCGCAGGGCCCGCTCCTACAAATGGGTCCGGAGGTGGGCATGACGTAGGAGCAACTGTCTTGCCGGCTACACCGCGAAGCTCTTCGTAGCGGATCTTATCCGCGAACCGCGCCGATATGCCCGGCTATCGCGGACAAGGTCCGCCTACGCCCGAGCTTCCCTGTCACCGCTAGCGGTATTTGCGCCGGCCCTGCGCCTGCAGCACCAGCAGGCGCATGTCGGCCTCGGCCAGCACCGCCAGGCGTTCGGGCTTGTCGAGTTTCTTCCAGGCCTTGACCTCGGCGCGGCTGCGGCCGCAGCCGCGGCAGATGCCGTCGTCGAATTCGCAGACCTTGATGCAGGGATCTTTCACGGGGCCTCCCGATGGCTTGCGCATACCTCCACCATGGGGGTGCGCCGAGCCTACTTGAAGGCACAGGCGACGAAAGGTCCAACGCAGAAAAGACATCGCCCCGATTGGCCGGGCCAATCGGGGCGATATCGCGGTGCGGCACGCCGGCTCAGAGCAGGGTGAACTGGCTTTCCTTCACGTCGTCCGAGTCCAGGCCGATCATCACCTTGAACTCGCCCGGTTCCGAGGCGTAGCGCAGGTTGCTGTCGTAGAAGCGCAGGTCTTCCTCGCGGATCGGGAATTCCACCACCTTCGACTCGCCCGGCTGCAGCATGACCTTGCGGAAGCCCTTGAGCTCCTTCACCGGGCGGCTGATGGAAGCCACCTCGTCGCGCAGGTACAGCTGCACCACGGTCTCGCCGGCGCGCTTGCCGGTGTTCTTCACCGTCACCCGCGCCTTGAGGGTGTCGCCCTTGTGCATCCGCGGGCTGGACAGCTGCACGTCGGAAACGCTGAAGCGGGTGTAGCTCAGGCCGTAGCCGAAGGGGTACAGCGGGCCGTTCTGCGAGTCGAAGTAGCGCGAGGTGTACTTGTTCGGGTGCTCGTGGTCGAACGGGCGGCCGGTGTTGAGGTGGTTGTAGTAGATCGGAATCTGCCCCACCGAGCGCGGGAAGGTCATCGGCAGCTTGCCCGAGGGGTTGTAGTCGCCGAACAGCACGTCGGCGATGGCGTTGCCGCCCTCGGTGCCGCTGAACCAGGTTTCCAGCACGGCGTCGGCGTTCGCGGTTTCCCAGCGCAGGTCCAGCGGGCGGCCGTTCATCAGCACCAGCACCAGCGGCTTGCCGGTGGCCTTCAGCGCCTTGAGCAGGTCGTACTGGCTCTGGGCGATGTGCAGGTTGGTCTTGCTCGACGCCTCGTGGGCCATGCCCTGGGCCTCGCCGATCGCCGCCACGATGACGTCGGCCTGCTTCGCCTTGGCCACCGCCTCGTCGATCATTGCCTGCGGGCTGCGCGGGTCGATCTTCACGTCCTCGTTGTATTCGTTGAGGTACTTGATGATCTCTTCGTCGTTGGTGACGTTGGCGCCCTTGGCGTAGAGCAGCGCGGCCTTGCCGCGGGTGGCGTGGCCCATGCCTTCGAGCAGGGTTACCGCCTGGAAGGCCTTGCCGGCGGCGGACCAGCTGCCCATCACGTCGCGCTTGCTGTCGGCCAGCGGGCCGACCAGGGCGATGGTGCCGCCGCGCTTGAGCGGCAGCACGTCGCCTTCGTTCTTCAGCAGCACCATGCCGCGGCGCGCCACGTCGCGGGCCTCGGCGCGGTGCAGGCGGCTCTCGGCGTCGGTGTCGAGCGGGTCGGCGCCCTGCAGGTAGCGGTACGGGTCCTTGAACAGGCCCATGTCCCACTTGGCCGCCAGCACGTCGCGGCAGGCGCGGTCGATGTCGGCCTGGCTGATGGCGCCGGCCTTGAGCAGTTCGGGCAGCTCCTTGCCGTAGAGGTCGTCGTTCATGTTCATCTCGACGCCCGCGGTCATCGCCAGGCGCGCGGCCTCGCGCGGTTCGCCGGCGACGCCGTGCTTGATCAGCTCCATGACCGCGCCGTGGTCGCTGAGCAGCACGCCCTTGTAGCCCCACTGCTTGCGCAGCACGTCCTGCAGCAGCCACTTGTTGGCGGTGGCCGGCACGCCGTTGACGCTGTTCAGCGAGACCATCACCGCGCCGGCGCCGGCGTCGATGGCCGCGCGGTACGGCGGCAGGTAGTCCTGGAACATGCGCGGCAGGCTCATGTCCACGGTGTTGTAGTCGCGCCCGCCCTCGCCGGCGCCGTACAGGGCGAAGTGCTTGACCCCGGCCATGATGGTGCCCGGCTGGTCCAGGCCCTTGTCCTGGTAGGCCTTGACCACGGTTTCGGCGATGCGGCTGACCAGGTAGGTGTCCTCGCCGAAGCCTTCGGACACGCGCCCCCAGCGCGGGTCGCGGGCGATGTCGACAGTGGGCGAGTAGGTCAGGTTGAGGCCGTCGGCGCTGGCCTCCAGGGCGGCGATGCGCGCGCTGGTGGCGACCGCGTCCATGTCCCAGCTGGCGGCCAGGCCCAGGCCGATGGGGAACACGGTGCGATGGCCGTGGACCACGTCGTAGGCGAAGAACAGCGGGATCTTCAGGCGGCTGTGCATGGCCGCGTCCTGCAGGTCGCGGATGCCCGGGCGGACCACGGTGTTGAAGATGGCGCCGGTGGTGCCGGCCTTGATCTCTTCCAGCAGCACCGGTTTGGGATGGTCGGGGCCGACGCTGACCAGGCGCAGCTGGCCGATCTTCTCGTCCTGCGTCATCTGCTGCATCAGCTGGCTGATGAAGGCGTCCTTGGACTGCCCCGGCAGCGGAACCGCCGGCCCCTCGGCAGCGAGCAGGGAGACGCTGTTCAACCCCAGCAGGAGGCCGAGGCAGAGGTGTTTTCTCTTCATTATGTATGCGCACTCAGTGGCCCGCGCCAGGGCGGCGGCCGACTGTTGAATGTTGGAAGGTTCGATGACGGCCATGCCCGGCGCTGTTCCGGCGGCTCCCCCAGGTGCTGCCGCCGGCGCCCGTGCGGCGCGGCACATAAGGTCGTCCCGCGCGCGGCGGAAGTCAACGGTTGAAAGCTTTCAGGGGCGGCGCCCCGACTTTCGGACGCGCGAATCAGTGGTCGCGCTCCCTGGCCATGGCCTCGAGTTCCTCGCGCATGGCCTCGGCCAGGGCGCGTTCCTCGTCGTATTCGTCGGCCTCGGGCACCGGCGCGGCGGGCTCTGCGGCGGGTTCCGGGGCTGCCTCGACGGCGTCGTCGGGCGCTATCGGCAAGGCTTCTTCGGCCGCTGCGGGGTCGTCCGCGGCCTCGTCTTCGGCGACCGGCGGCGGTTCGATCAGGTCGTCGAAGTCGGTCTTCAGGCCCTGCTCCATCTCATCCAGTTCGGCCAGCAAGCTGCGGAAGCTGGTCTCCTCGGGCTTCTCCTCCGGCGCCGCGGCTTCCGGCTCCTCGCCGGCTTCGCGCAGCGCCTGGTCGGCCAGGGCCTGGATCGACGCCGGCACGTAGTCTTCGTCGAGGATCGGGCTGGGCAGGTGGACCGGCACCAGTTGCACGTCTTCCGGCTCGGCTTCCATCTCGCGCAGCTCGGCCAGCGGCGGCAGTTCTTCCAGGCTCTTGAGGTTGAAGTAGTCGAGGAAGGCGCGGGTGGTGGCGAGCATCGCCGGGCGCCCCGGCACCTCGCGGTAGCCGACGATGCGGATCCACTCGCGCTCCATCAGCGTCTTGATGATCTGAGTGTTCACCGCCACGCCGCGGATTTCCTCGATCTCGCCGCGGGTGATGGGCTGGCGGTAGGCGATCAGCGCCAGGGTTTCCAGCAGCGCGCGGGAGTAGCGCTGCGGGCGCTCCTCCCACAGCCGGCCGACCCAGGGCGAGAGCGGCTCGCGAATCTGCAGGCGGTAGCCGCTGGCCACCTCCTTGAGTTCGAAGGCGCGCCCGGCGCAGGACAGCGACAGGATCGCCAGCGCATCGCGGAACTGCTGCGGCTCCGGGCGCTCGGCCTCCTCGAACAGCTCGCCGAGGCGCTCCAGCGACAGCGGGCGGCCGGAAGCCAGCAGGATGCCTTCGAGCAGGGTCGCCAGTTCGCGGGGGTCGGAGAGGTTCATCGGGTCGCTCGGTTCGGGTTGCGGGAATCGCCGGTCTGGCGGGAAAACTACTCAATGCGCGGCGCCAGGGCAACGCCGAGGGCTCAGAGCGGCTCGTCGTCCAGCTCGGCCGGGTCCGCCGTCTCGTCGAAGCCACCGTCCTCGAAGGTCGGCTCCGGCGCCGGTGCCTCGGTCTCCTCGAACACACCTTCGTCGCCCTCCTCCAGGGCCTCGACCGGCGCAGCGCCCTCCTCCACCTCGATGCGGGCGCGCACGTGGATGGGCGCGAAGGCCTGGTTCTGCACCAGCTCCACCAACTGTTCCTTGACCAGCTCCAGCACCGCCATGAAGGTCACCACCACGCCCAGACGGCCTTCCTCGATGCGGAACAGCTCGATGAAAGGCACGAAGCCGGCGTCCTTCAGGCGTTCGAGGATTTCGCTCATGCGCTCGCGGGTGGAGAGCATCTCGCGGGTCACCTGGTGGCTCTCGAACAGGTCGGCGCGGCGCAGCACCTCGGCCATGCACAGCATCAGCTCCTGCATGTCCACCTGCGGCAGCAGCTTACGCGCCTTGGCCTCCGGCGCTGCCACGGTCGGCACCACGTAGTCGCGGCCCTGGCGCGGCAGGCCGTCGAGGTCTTCGGCGGCCTGCTTGAAGCGCTCGTATTCCTGCAGGCGACGGATCAGTTCGGCGCGCGGGTCTTCCTCGTCCTCCTCGGCCTCGGCCGAGCGCGGCAGCAGCATGCGCGACTTGATCTCGGCGAGCATGGCGGCCATCACCAGGTATTCGGCGGCCAGCTCCAGGCGCACCGACTTCATCAGCTCGACGTAGGTCATGTACTGGCGGGTGATTTCCGCCACCGGGATGTCAAGGACGTCGATGTTCTGCTTGCGGATCAGGTACAGCAGCAGGTCGAGCGGGCCTTCGAAGGCTTCGAGGAAGACCTCCAGGGCGTCCGGCGGGATGTACAGGTCCTGGGGCAGTTCGGTGACCGCCTCGCCATAGACGAGCGCCAGCTGCACCGGTTCGCGATATTCGGCGGGGCTGGGCGGGGTTTGCGGCTCGTTCAGGTCGCTCATCGGACTCTCGTCGGGCGGGGCGGGCTCAGGGCGGCATTATCCCTGCTTTTCAGCGGCGATGGTGAGGGAATTGGACGGAATGGCGCCCATCCACGCCATCCCCTGTAGGAGCGCGCCCTGCGCGCGAATCGCGGGCAGGGCCCGCTCCTACAAGCTGCCGTGAAGCCCGGTATTCCTCCCCCGTAGGAGCGGACCTTGTCCGCGATAGCCGGAACCGCCGGCGCGATTCGCGGATGAGATCCGCTCCTACGCGGCCCCACCCAGGCCATTCCCCTGTAGGAGCGCGCCCTGCGCGCGAATCGCATGGCACCGCGTTTGTTCGCGAGCAAGCTCGCTCCTACGAAAAGCCATGCTCGCCTGCAACGCAGCCGGGCGGCCTAGCGGTACACCAACCCCATGGCCTGGCGCACTTCCACCAGGGTCTCGCGCGCCGCTTCGCGGGCGTGTTCGGCGCCCTCGGCGAGGATGCTGCGCACCAGTTCGGGGTTGTCCTCGTAGTCCAGGCCGCGCTCGCGGATCGGCGCCAGTTCCTGGTTGATCGACTCGATCAGCGGCCGTTTGCAATCCAGGCAGCCGATGCCGGCGCTGCTGCAGCCCTCCTGCACCCACTGGCGACAGGCGTCGTCGGAGTAGATCAGGTGCCACTGCCACACCGGGCAGCGCTGCGGGTCGCCCGGATCATTACGCCGCACCCGCGCCGGGTCGGTGGGCATGCGCGCGATCTTCTCCTCCACTTCCGCCGGGCTTTCGCGCAGGCCGATGGTGTTGTCGTGGGACTTGGACATCTTCTGCCCGTCCAGCCCCGGCATGCGCGAAGTGCTGCCGACCAGCGTCTGCGGTTCGGGCAGCAGCACGCGGCTGCTGCCTTCAAGGTAGCCGAACAGCCGCTCGCGGTCGCCGAGGGTCAGGTTCTGCTGCTCCTTGAGCAGTGCCCGCGCGGTGTCCAGGGCATCTTCGTCGCCCTGCTCCTGCCAGGCCTTGCGCAGGCTGCCGTAGAGCTTCGAGGTCTTCTTGCCCAGGCGCGCGACGGCGGCCTGGGCCTTGTCCTCGAAGTCCACCTCGCCGCCGTAGAGGTGGTTGAAACGCCGCGCCACCTCGCGGGCGAACTCGACGTGGGCCAGCTGGTCCGAGCCCACCGGCACCAGGCCGGCGCGGTAGACCAGGATGTCCGCCGCCTGCAGCAGCGGGTAGCCGAGGAAGCCGTAGGTCGACAGGTCCTTGTGGCCGAGCTTTTCCTGCAGCTCCTTGTAGGTTGGCACCCGCTCCAGCCAGGGCAGCGGGCAGATCATCGACAGCAGCAGGTGCAGCTCGGCGTGCTCGGGCACCTGGGACTGGATGAAGAGGGTCGAGGCGCTGGGGCTGACGCCCACCGCCAGCCAGTCCACGGCCATGTCGCGGACGTGCTGGCGGATCGGCCCGACGTCGTCGTATTCGGTGGTCAGGGCATGCCAGTCGACGATGGAGAAGAAGCATTCGTACTCGTGCTGCAGGCGCACCCAGTTCCGCAGCACGCCGTGCAGGTGGCCCAGGTGCAGGCGCCCGGTAGGGCGCATGCCGGACAGCACACGGCGCTGGGATTCGACATTGCTCAAGCGCGGGACCTCGGCAAGGGCGGCAGTATGGAAGAGCGCTTCAGGCGTAGGCCTCGAAGGGGGCCGGGTCGCCGCAGCCGACGCGGATCACCTCCGGCTCCTCGCCGGTGAGGTTGATCACCGTGGAAGCCTCGACGCCGCCGTGGCCGCCGTCCAGCACCAGGTCCACCTGGTGCTCCAGCGTGCCGCGCATCTCATAGGGGTCGCTCATCGGCTCGGTCTCGCCGGGCATGATCAGGCTCACGCTCATCAGCGGCTCGCCCAGCTCCTGCAGCAGCGCCTGGGCGATCGGGCAGGCCGGCACGCGCAGGCCGATGGTGCGGCGCTTGGGGTGCAGCAGCATGCGCGGCACCTCGCGGGTGGCGTCGAGGATGAAGGTGTAGGGCCCGGGGGTGTGGGCCTTGAGCAGGCGGAACAGGCGGGTGTCGACCTTGGCGTACAGGCCCAGTTCGGACAGGTCGCGGCACACCAGGGTGAAGTTGTGCTTGTCGTCGAGCTTGCGCAGCCGGCGGATGCGCTCCACCGCGCCCTTCTCGCCCAGGCGGCAGCCCAGGGCGTAGGAGGAATCGGTGGGATAGGCGATCACCCCGCCCTGGCGCACGATCTCCACCGCCTGCTTGATCAGGCGTGGCTGGGGGTTTTCAGGATGGACCTGGAAGAACTGGCTCATGAAGTCTCCTCGAGGGCCCGGGCCGCGCCGGCGAAGCGCGTCCACAAGGGCGGAAGGTCGTCCGGCACGGGCCGGTACAGCCCCAGCTCCGACCAGTCGCTGGGGCCGTGGAAATCGCTGCCGGCGCTGACCAGCAGGCCGAATTCGCGGGCCAGGATGCTCAGCACGCCGACCTGCTCGGCCGGCTGCAGGCCGTTGACCACTTCGATGGCATGGCCGCCGGCGTCGATGAAGTCGGCGATCAGCTTGCGCCGCTTGGTGCGGGTGAAATCGTACTGGTAGGGGTGCGCCAGACTGACCCAGGCCCCCGCCGCGCGCAGGGTGCCGACCGCCTCGGCGAGGCTCGGCCAGTGCTGCTTGACGTCGCCCAGCTTGCCGGCGCCCAGCCACTTGCGGAAGGCTTCGGCGCGCTCGGCGACATGGCCGGCGCGCACCAGGAACTCGGCGAAGTGCGGCCGCGCCGGGGCGTTTTCGCTGTCGCCCAGCTCGCGCTGGATGGCCCGCGCGCCCTCGAAGGCGCCGGGCATGCCCTTGGCCTCCAGGCGCCGGCCGATCTCCTCGGCGCGCGCCCAGCGCCCGCGGTGCAGGTCGTCCAGGGCGCGAACCAGCGGCTCGGCGGCACTGTCGAAGGCGTAACCCAGGACGTGGATGGTCGCCCCGCCCCAGGTGCAGGACAGCTCCACGCCGTTGACCAGGGTCACCCCCAGTTCCTCGGCGGCGGCGCGCGCCTCGGGCAGGCCCTCCAGGGTGTCGTGGTCGCTCAGGGCGAGCAGGCGCACGCCGCGCTGGTGCGCGCGGGCCACCACGGCGGCGGGCGGCAGCTGGCCGTCGGAGGCGGTGCTATGGCAATGCAGGTCGACACGCATGGGCATACCGGGACGGGTTTTACTTCTGTATAGACGCTGCGCGGCGGCGATTCACGGCGTGCGAGCGCAACGGCACGAGACGGGTGACTATTTCAGTTCTTCCGCAGGTTGGTATTATGCCGCCACAACTGGGCTCTGGCTGCCGTAATGAAGCAATTCATCGATTTCATCCCCCTCATCCTGTTCTTCATCGTCTACAAGCTGGACCCGCGCACGGTCGAACTCGCCGGACACTCCTTCAGCCTGGGCGGCATCTACAGCGCCACCGCGGTGCTGATCGCCTCCTCCGTGGTGGTCTACGGCGCGCTGCTGATCAAGCAGCGCAAGCTGGACAAGGGCCAGTGGCTGACCCTGGCCGCCTGCCTGGTGTTCGGCGGCATGACCCTGGCCTTCCACAGCGAGACCTTCCTCAAGTGGAAGGCCCCGGTGGTCAACTGGCTGTTCGCCCTGGGCTTTCTCGGCAGCACCCTGGTGGGCGACCGCCGGCCGCTGATCCAGCGCATCATGGGCCATGCCGTGCACCTGCCGGAACCGATCTGGCAGCGCCTGAACCTGGCCTGGGTGCTGTTCTTCGTGTTCTGCGGCTGCATCCAGCTGTTCGTCGCCTTCACCTTCGAGCGTTTCTGGGTGGACTTCAAGGTCTTCGGCAGCCTGGGCATGACCCTGCTCTTCCTGATCGGCCAGGGCGTGTTCCTGGCCCGCCACATGCACGACGCCCCAACCGGCGAAAAGCCCAAGGACTGACATGCTCTACGCAATCATCGCCCGCGACATCACCGCTTCCCAAGAACGCCGCCTGGCCGCGCGGCCGGCGCACCTGGCCCGCCTCGAGCTGCTCAAGGACGAGGGCCGCCTGGTCCTGGCCGGGCCGCACCCGGCCATCGACAGCCCCGACCCGGGCGCGGCCGGCTTTACCGGCAGCCTGATCGTCGCCGAGTTCGAGTCGCTGGCCGCCGCCCAGGCCTGGGCCGATGCCGACCCGTACCGCGCCGCCGGCGTCTATGCCGAAGTCGTGGTCAAGCCGTTCAAGAAAGTCCTGCCGTAAACCGGCGAGCAGCGGCGGACGGACGACGCCGCATGGCCGGACACCCAGGCCCGGCCCCGCGACCGGACAGCGCCCGGAGCGCGGTGCCCGGCGGCTCATCAGCGTACAAGGAGTTCCGATGTCCCGACGTCATCTGCTGCCCCTGCTGTTCTGCCTGAGCCTGCCGCTCGCCGCCCACGGCGAGGAGCCCGCCACCGACGACCCCGGCGCCATGCCGGCTCCCACTGCCGCGCCGGCCCCGGCCAGCGACGACCTCGCCCAACTGCAACAGCGCCTGGACGAGAGCGAGAAGCAGCGCACCGACCTCGCCGCCCAGCTGCAAGGGGCGGAAAGCGCCGTGGTGGGCCGCCTGCGCCAGGAAAACCAGCGCCTGAAGCTGCAACTGCGCGAGCTGCAGGCCCAACAACCGCCGCGTCTGCTCAGCGACGAGCAGACCTGGTTCGCGACCGGCGGCGCCGTCGCCCTCGTCGCCTTCGTCCTCGGCGCCCTGAGCCGCGGCCGTCGCCGCCGGCGGCGTGAATGGATCAACTGAAAGAAGCCCGAGCAATGAGTGAGCTGCTGCTGATCGACGACGACCGTGAACTGTGCGAACTGCTGTGCACCTGGCTGACCCAGGAAGGCTTCAGCGTGCGCGCCAGCCACGATGGCGGCGCGGCCCGTAGCGCCCTGGCCAGCCGCACGCCGGACGCCGTGGTGCTGGACGTGATGCTGCCCGACGGCAGCGGCCTGGAGCTGCTCAAGCAGCTGCGCAGCGAGCACCCCGACCTGCCGGTGCTGATGCTCTCCGCCCGCGGCGAGCCGCTGGACCGCATCCTCGGCCTGGAGCTGGGCGCCGACGACTACCTGGCCAAGCCCTGCGATCCGCGCGAGCTGACCGCGCGCCTGCGCGCCGTGCTGCGCCGCAGCCACCCGGCGCAGCCCAGCGCCCAGGTCGACCTCGGCGACCTGAGCCTGAACCTGGCCCGCGGCGTGGCCAGCGTCGCCAGCCAGGAGGTCAGCCTGACGCTGTCCGAGAGCCGCATCCTCGAAGCGCTGCTGCGCCAGCCCGGCGAGCCGCTGGACAAGCAGGCCCTGGCGCAGATCGCCCTGGGCCGCAAGCTGACGCTCTACGACCGCAGCCTGGACATGCACGTCAGCAACCTGCGCAAGAAGCTCGGCGCGCACCCGGACGGGCGTCCGCGCATCCTCGCCCTGCGCGGGCGCGGCTACTTCTACGCGCCCTGAGCGAACGGCCGGGAACCCCGCCCCAGAGCGGTAGACGCAATCTTTACCGAAGCTTTACCCGGCCCTGACCGCCCTTGACCTTGCCATCCCTAGACTGGGCACATCCGGTTCAGAAACCGGTCCACGAAAGGAGAAGATTCATGCGCAAGACCCTCACCGCCCTGATGTTCGCCGCCGCCCTGCCGACCCTGGCCATGGCTGCCACGCCGGTCCCAACCGATACCCCGCCGCCGCCCGCTCACATGATGGGCGGCCACATGAAGGACGGCCACGGCCCGCGCGGCGGCTGGAACGGCCCCTTCAAGGCCCTGAACCTGAGCCCCGAGCAGCGCCAGCAGGTCGGCAAGCTGATGGGCGACTCGATGAAGAGCCGCCACGACATCACCGACAAATACCTGAGCAAGCTCTCGGCCGCCGACCAGAAGGCCATGCAGGACGAGCTCAAGGCCAGCCACGACAAGACGCAGAAGGACATCCGCGCGCTCCTGACGCCCGAACAGCAGAAGAAGTTCGACGAGCTGAAGAAAGAGCGCGAGCAGCGCAAGGCCGAATGGGCCGAGTTCCAGCAATGGAAAGCGCAGAAGGATGGCAAGACCAACTGATAGCGCCAGCCACCCGGGCGCCGGGCTCACCCCCGGCGCCCCGGCGTGCCCGCGCCCCTGACCCGAAACGGACATGCGACTGAACCGAAAGACCATGCGCTCGCTCTTCTGGCGAATCCTCGCCGCCTTCTGGCTCGCCCTGCTGCTGGTTGCCGGCCTGTCCATCCTGCTCGGTCGCGCGCTGAACCAGGACACCTGGATCATCGCCCGCTACCCCGGCATGCACGACCTCGCCCAGCAATGGACGCGGCTCTACGAAAACCAGGGCCCCGCCGCCGCCCAGCAGTTGCTGGAGCAACGCCGCCGCGACTACGACCTGTCGGTGCAGGTGCTCGACGAAAGCGGCCAGCGCCTGGTCGACGGCACCTACCTGCCGCGCCCGCCACGACGCAACAACGACGAAGGTTTCGACCGCCGGAACCTGCCGCGCTTCCCCTGGCGCCAGCTCAGCCAGGAATACACCAGCGCGGAAAGCGACCACACCTACCTGTTCATCTACCGGATTCCCCACGGCGCGCTGGAAGCCTGGCACCGCGGCAGCCTGCTGTGGCCGCTCAGCGCGCTGGGCATCGCCCTGGTGGTGCTGACCATCTTCAGCCTGCTGGTGACGCTTTCCATCACCCGCCCGCTCAACCGCCTGCGCCGCGCCGTGCACGACCTCGGCCAGACCGCCTACCAGCAGGACAGCCTGGCGCGCCTGGCCCGCCGCGGCGACGAGCTGGGCGTGCTGGCCCGCGACTTCAACCGCATGGGCGCGCGCCTGCAACGGCTGATCAGCAGCCAGCGCCAGCTGCTACGCGACGTTTCCCACGAACTGCGTTCGCCGCTGGCGCGCCTGCGCATCGCCCTGGCCCTGGCCGAGCGCGCCAGCCCCGAACAGCGCGCCAGCATGTGGCCGCGCCTGGAGCAGGAATGCGACCGCCTGGAAGCGCTGATCGCCGAAATCCTCGCCCTCGCCCGCCTGGACGCCGAGCCCGGGCCGACCAGCCGCGTCGAACTGCTGCCGCTGCTCGAACGCCTGCGCGAGGACGCCCAGCTGCTTTCCCCGGAACAGCACATCCAGCTGCGGGTTCCCGCCGACCTGGCCCTGGATGGCTGGCCCGACATGCTCGAACGGGCGCTGGACAACCTGCTGCGCAACGCCCTGCGCTTCAACCCGACGGACAAGCCGCTGGAAGTCGAAGCCGACAGCGACGGCGCCGTGCTGCGCGTGCGCGTGCGCGACCATGGCCCGGGGGCCGACGCCGAGCACCTGGCGCAACTGGGCGAACCCTTCTTCCGCGCGCCCAACCAGGACAGCCCCGGCCACGGCCTGGGCCTGGCCATCGCCCGCCGCGCGGTGGAGCGCCACGCCGGCCGCCTGCGCCTGGCCAATCACCCCGACGGCGGTTTCGTCGCCACCCTGGAAATACCGCTGGCGCGCCACGCCGCCTGACCCCGGAGCCCGATCATGAACCTAGCCGCCGAATACCTGCCGCCCCCCACTCCGGCCCTGCCGTTGGCGGCCGCCGGCCTGCCGCGCGAGCGCCCGCGGGACGAGCCGCAGAGCCTGGTGCTGGCGGTGGAACTGGGGCTGCTGGCGCAGCGCTGGCGGCGCCGCTGGCCGGAACTGCGCCTGAGCCTGCCGCGCGGCGGCACCTGGCCGCTGCACAGCTGGCCGCAGGCGCTGCACGAAGCCCTGGATGAATTGCTGGATACCGCGGTGGAGTGGCAGCAGGACGCCGCCATCGTGCTGGAACCGCGCCTAGAGCGCGGCCTGCTGCGCCTGGACCTCGGCGGCACCGACGAACAGGCCCGGCGCTGGCTGCCCCGGGCCCTGCGCGCCGCCCAGCGCCTGGCCGCCTGGCAGGGCGGCCGGCTGCTCTGGCGGGCCGGAGGGGAGCGCTGGAAAGTGCGCCTGAGCCTGCCGCTCAGCCCCGCCAGGCGCTGACGAAGGCCGCCGGGTCCAGCGGCGCCGGCTGGCGCAGCTCACCCATGGGCGTGCCCAGGTAGATGAAGCCGACGATGCGCTCGTTGGCCGCCAGGCCCAGGCCCTGGTGCACGACTGGATCGAAAGCCATGGCGCCGGTGCGCCACATGGCCCCCAGCCCCTCGACGAACGCCGCCTGGACGATGCCGTAGGCGGCACAGCCAGCGGCCAGCATCTGCTCGATCTCCGGCACCTTGGGGTGCTCCTGCAGGCGCGCGATGGCCACCACCAGGGTCGGCGCGCGCAACGGCATGGCGCGGGCCTTGGCCAGCGCCTCGGGGCTGGCGTCGGGTTGTTCGGCATTCAGCGCACGGGCGAACAACTCACCCAGTTGCTGCCGCGCCTCGCCTTCCACCGTGAGGAAGCGCCACGGGCGCAACTGCCCATGGTCCGGCGCGCGCAGGGCGACGCGGAACAGCCGCTCGAGCTGCCCGGCAGTGGGCGCCGGCTCGCCCAGGCGGGCATGGGATACACGGTTGACCAGCGCTTCGTAGGCCTCCATGGGCTACCTCCTGTACACACAAGGACGGCCATTGTAGTCGCAAAGGCTTCTCATCTGCCTGCTCACCTGCAGCCAGGGTGCTTCGTATCCGTGTAGGAGCGAGCTTGCTCGCGAAGGGGGCTTGCCGGCGACTCCCGTGTTTCGGATTGACGCCCTTCCCTCTCCCCAACCCTCTCCCTGAAGGGAGAGGGGGCTTGTCCGTGCCGAGAGAAGGAATGGTTTCAGCCGGAGGCCTTCGGAATTGCCGGCTGACTCAGGACTGTCAAAACGCACCGAACGGTCCCCTCTCCCTTCAGGGAGAGGGTTAGGGAGAGGGGCTCTCGGGATAAACACCAGCGCTCGCCGATGAGCCCCCTTCGCGAGCAAGCTCGCTCCTACAGGGAGCCCAAAGTCATGCGCCCACAGTCAAGCCACCCGCTCCGGCGACGGCGTGACGATCGGCTGCAACGGCGGCGTCAGCGGCGGCAGGCCGTAGGCGGCGCGGGCCGCGTCGCAGTTGGGGTTGTGCTGGCCGTCGACCCAGGAGGCCTCGAATTCCCGGCAGGTGCTGGAGCGCTGCTCGTAGACCGTGCAGCGCACGCCGCAGCCGACCTCGCCCAGCAACCCCACGCAGCGCACCGGCTTGGCCTCGGTGCCGCGCATGGCGGCATGGTACGGGCCGACCTGCACCACCAGGTCGTCGGGTACGCTGCCGCCGGCGGAACGGCACTCGCCCCAGTAGAAGGACACACGGAAATGCGCACAGCAGGCGCCACAGTTCAAACACGGATTGTCGATGGACATGATGTGCGAATGCACCAGAAGAAACCGGCGAGCGCCGGCGGGCAGCGCAGAATTCTAGCGATTGCGCAGCCGTTGTGAAGAGCCCTCCGGCGCGCTGCGCATCGCGCCGAGGGCAGGTACAATGGAGGGTTCATGTCCATCGAGTCCGCTTCATGGCGCTGCCGACACTACGCACCCTCGGATACATCATCGGCCTGTTCCTGATCACCCTGGCGGTGGCCATGCTGGTGCCCATGGCCACCCTGCTCTACTACCACCGCCCGCAGGAACTCTCGCCCTACATCTGGTCGAGCCTGATCACCTTCAGCGCCGGCCTCGGCCTGGTCCTGCCGGGCCGCCCCGAGCAGGCCCACCTGCGCCCGCGGGACATGTACATGCTCACGGTCTCCAGTTGGGTGATCGTCTGCTTCTTCTCCGCCCTGCCCTTCATCATCGCCCGCCACATGAGCGTCACCGACGCCTTCTTCGAGAGCATGTCGGGCATCACCGCCACCGGCTCGACGGTGCTTTCCGGGCTGGACAACATGTCGCCGGGCATCCTCATCTGGCGCTCGATGCTGCACTGGCTGGGCGGCATCGGCTTCATCGGCATGGCGGTGGCGATCCTGCCGATGCTGCGCATCGGCGGCATGCGCCTGTTCCAGACCGAATCCTCGGACCGCAGCGACAAGGTCATGCCGCGCTCGCACATGGTCGCCAAGTACATAGTCGCGGTGTACGTCGGCATCACCATCCTCGGCACCCTGGGCCTGTGGTGGGCCGGCATGGGCCTGTTCGATTCGCTCAACCATGCCATGTCGGCGATCTCCACCGGCGGTTTCTCCACCTCCGACCAGTCCCTGGCCAAGTGGCACCAGCCGGCGGTGCACTGGGTGGCGGTGGTGATCATGATCCTCGGCAGCCTGCCCTTCGCCCTCTACGTCGCCACCCTGCGCGGCCATCGCAAGGCGCTGCTCAAGGACAGCCAGGTGCACGGCTTCATCGGCCTGCTGGTATTCACCTGGCTGGTGATGGGCACCTGGTACGCCTTCAATTCCGACCTGTCCTGGCAGGACGCCTTGCGCATCGTCGCGGTGAACGTCACCTCGGTGGTCACCACCACCGGCTTCGCCCTGGGCGACTACAGCCTGTGGGGCCACTTCTCGATCATGGTGTTCTTCTACCTGGGCTTCATCGGCGGCTGCTCCGGCTCCACCGCCGGCGGTTTGAAGATCTTCCGCTTCCAGGTCGCCTACATCCTGCTCAAGGCCAGCCTGTACCAGCTCATCCACCCGCGCGCGGTGCTGCGCCAGAGCTACAACGGCCACCGCCTGGACGAGGAGATCGTGCGTTCGATCCTGACCTTCTCGTTCTTCTTCGGCGCCACCGTCGGCGGCCTGGGCCTGGCCCTGACCTTCCTCGGCCTGGACTGGATGACCGCGCTGACCGGAGCCGCCAGCACCGTCTCCGGCGTCGGCCCGGGGATGGGCCCGGTGATCGGCCCCTCGGGCAACTTCTCGTCCCTGCCGGATGCCGCCAAGTGGCTGCTGTGCGCCGGCATGCTCGCCGGGCGCCTGGAGATCCTCACCGTGCTGGTGCTGTTCACCCCGGCCTTCTGGCGCCACTGAGGCGCGTCAGCCGAGGATGCCGGCGGCGATGTTGATGCTCAGGCCGAGGATCGCCGTGTTGTACAGGAAGCAGATGATCGACTGCGCCAGGGCCACCCGGCGCAGCGCCGGCGAGGCGATGGCCACGTCCGAGGTCTGCACGGCGACGCTGAGGGTGAAGGAGAAGTAGGCGAAGTCCCAGTAGTCCGGCTGCCGCCCGCGGTCGGGGAACTGCAGCGGCGCCTCGCCGTCCGCCGCCGTGTAGAACATGCGCGCGTAGTGCATGGCGAAGATGGTCCCGATGAGGAACCAGGAACCCAAAACCGTGCTGCCGGTGAAGGCGTAGCGCAGCAGCCGCTCGCTCCCCGGCAGCTGGCGCGCGCCGGCCAGCTCGTAGACGATCGCCACCAGGCTGGCGATGGCCGCGGCGCTGACCAGCACCAGCACCGCCTGGGCGTTCTCGTCCTCGATGGCGGCCAGGCGCTGCACCTGATCCGCCCCGGCGCGCAGGGCGAGCACGGTGATCAGCAGCACATAGCCCCAGGCGGCGACGTTCCAGCCGACCAGCGTGCGCATCAGCGGCGGCAGGTGGTAGCAGGCCAGCCCCAGCGCCAGGCCGGAGGCGCAGGCGAGGAGCAGGCGCGGATGGGTGTGCAGCAGGGTACGGCTGAGCAGCATGCGTGGCGTTCCAGGCGGGGACCTGGGCTGAGCCTAGCTCAGTAGACCGGCGGCCGCAGGCGCTGGGCGAATTCGTCGAGCTGCTTCTGTTCCTGTTTGTCGGCCAGCAGCCGCGCTTCTTCGCGGTAGCGTTCCACCAGCTTGCGCAGGCCCTCCAGGCGGGCGTACTTCTCCGACCAGGTGACACGCGCCTTCTCCACCACGTCCTGGTGCCAGGCCAGGCTGCGGTTCTGCTGCTCCACGGCGGTTTCCAGCTGCGCCAGGAAGCGTTGGTAGTCCAGCAGCCACTGGCCGCTGACGCCCTGGCGGCCGCGGTCGATCCACTGCTGCTGGTAGTCGGCGCGGAAACGCTCCAGCTCGGCCAGCTTGCGCTGCGCCTGGAGCAGTTGGTTCTGCGCTTGGCCGAGCTGGCGCGCGGCCTCGCGTTCGGCCTTCAGGGCCATCTCCACGACAGGAGCCAGACGGTCGGCGCGGCGGTTCATGGCAGGCGGGCCTCAGGCATGGTGCGGCAACCTCAGCCGGCCTTGCCGGACAGCACGGCGTCCAGCAGCTGGGCGCTGTCTTCCAGGCTCTGGCTTTCGTTCAGGCCCTGGCGGAGGAACTGGCGCATCACCGGGAAGCGCTGGATGGCCAGGTCGGTTTCCGCATCGCCGCCAGCGACGTAGGCGCCGACGCTGATCAGGTCGCGGCTCTGCTGGTAGCGCGACCATAGCTGCTTGAAGCGCTGGGCGTGCTGCAATTGCTCGGGGCTGACCACCTGGGGCATCACCCGGCTGATCGAGGCCTCGATGTCGATGGCCGGGTAATGGCCTTCCTCGGCCAGCCGGCGCGACAGCACGAAGTGGCCGTCGAGCACGCCGCGGGCGGAGTCGGCGATCGGGTCCTGCTGGTCGTCGCCCTCGCTGAGCACGGTGTAGAAGGCGGTGATCGAACCGCCACCCTTCTCGCCGTTGCCGGCGCGCTCCACCAGGCGCGGCAGGCGGGCGAACACCGATGGCGGGTAGCCCTTGGTCGCCGGCGGCTCGCCGATGGCCAGGGCGATCTCGCGCTGGGCCTGGGCGAAGCGCGTCAGCGAGTCCATCAGCAGCAGCACGTTCTTGCCCTTGTCGCGGAAGTATTCGGCGATGCGCGTGCAGTACATGGCCGCGCGCAGGCGCATCAGCGGCGCGTCGTCGGCGGGGGATGCGACCACCACCGAACGCTTGAGGCCTTCCTCGCCGAGGATGTGCTCGATGAATTCCTTCACCTCGCGGCCCCGTTCGCCGATCAGCCCGACCACGATGATGTCGGCCTTGGTGTACTTGGTCATCATGCCCAGCAGCACCGACTTGCCCACGCCGGTGCCGGCGAACAGCCCCAGGCGCTGGCCGCGGCCGACGGTGAGCAGCGAGTTGATCGAGCGGATGCCGACGTCCATGGGTTCGTGGATCGGCTCGCGCTTGAGCGGGTTGATGGTCGGGCCGTCCATCGGCACCCAGTCCTCGGCGCGCATCCCGCCCTTGCCGTCCAGGGCGCGGCCGACGCCGTCGAGCACCCGGCCGAGCATGGACATGCCCATGGGCAGGCGGCCGCTGTCGGGCAGCGGCACCACGCGGGCGCCGGGGGCGATGCCGGCCAGGCTGCCGACCGGCATGAGGAAGATCTTGCTGCCGGAGAAGCCCATGACCTCGGCTTCCACCTGCACCGAGTGGTAGCCGCTGTCGTTGATCACCATGCAGCGGCTGCCCACCGCAGCCTGCAGGCCTTCGGCCTCCAGGGTCAGGCCGACCATGCGCAGCAGGCGGCCCTCCACCACCGGCTGCGCCGGCAGTTTGGCGGCTTCCATATAACCTTCCAGGCGCTTGGCGAAACTCACCCGGTCAAGGCGCATCGGGCTGGTCCAGGTCGATGTGCAGGTCCGGCTCCAGGGCGTGGGTGGCCTGCTCGCGCTGCTGTTCGAAGAGCTGCTTGGTGATCTGCGCCAGGCGCGTCTCGATGCTGGCGTCGATGCGCGAATGCTCGGTCTCGATGCGGCAGCCGCCGGGCAGCAGCTGCTCGTCCTCGAGGATGCGCCAGCTTTCCTCGTGGCGGTCGCGCAGGGCCTTGACCAGTTCGAAGTCCTGCGGGTTGACGTGGATGCGCACGTTGTCGCTGCCCATCGGCAGTTGCTTGAGCGCCTCGCGCAATACCTGGCGCAGTTGGCTGGAGTCGCCCTCCAGCTCGCGCTGGATGACCTGGCGCGCCACCTGGCCGACCAGGTTGACCAGCATCTGCTCGATCAGCAGGTCCTGCTCGGCGATGGGCTCGAACAGCTGGCCCATCAGCGTCTCCAGGCCGGCCAGGCGCTCCTGCAGCGCCGCCTCGGCCTCCTGCCGGGCCTTGAGCTGGCCGGCGTGGAAGCCGTCCTTCTCGCCGGTGGCGAAGCCTTCGTTGTAGGCGTCCTGGCGGATCGCTTCCAGCTCTTCGAGCGTCAGCGGCTTGACGTCCTCGACGGGGACTTCCTCCACCGCCGGGGTTTCCGGCGCCTCCGGCTCGGGCGCAGGCTCCGGCGGCCGTTCCACCACCGGGTCGAAGCTGGGCAACGCCCAGCGGTCGAAGCCGGCGACGTCGCGCGCGCGAATCAGGCCATCGTGCTCCTCGCCCTTGGGTTTCGCGGGACCACTCACTTAGATCATCTCCTCGCCACCCTTGCCGCCGAGGACGATCTCGCCGGAGTCGGCCATGCGCCGGGCGATGGTGAGGATTTCCTTCTGCGCGCCCTCCACTTCGCTGACGCGCACCGGACCGCGGGCCTCCAGGTCGTCGCGCAGCAGTTCGGCGGCGCGCTTGGACATGTTGCGGAAGATCTTCTCGCGGATGCCCTCGTCCGACCCCTTGAGGGCCAGCACCAGCACGTCCGAGGAGACTTCGCGCAGCAGCGCCTGGATGCCGCGGTCGTCGACGTCGGCGAGGTTGTCGAAGACGAACATGAGGTCCTCGATCTGCCCGGAGAGGTCTTCGTCGACGTCGCGGATGGCGTCCATCAGGGCGCCCTCCACCGAGCTGTCGAGGTAGTTCATGATGTCCGCCGCGCGCTTCACCCCGCCCATGGTGGTGCGGGTGGCGTTGGCGTTGCCGGCGAACTGCTTCTCGAGGATCAGGTTGAGTTCCTTCAGCGCCGAGGGCTGCACGGTGTTCAGCGAGGACACGCGCAGGACGATGTCCAGGCGCACCTTGTGGTCGAAGTGGCTGAGCACCTCGGCGGCCTGGTCCGGGTCCAGGTAGGCGACGACGATGGCCTGGATCTGCGGGTGCTCGTAGCGGATGACGTCGGCCACGGCGCGCGGCTCCATCCACTTCAGGCTGTCCAGGCCGCTGGTGTTGCCACCCAGCAGGATGCGGTCGATGAGGTTGTTGGCCTTGTCCTCGCCCAGGGCCTGGGTGAGCATCTTGCGGATGTAGCCGTCGGCGCCGACGCCCAGGCTGGTCTGGTCGCCGACCACCTCGACGAACTCGCTCATCACCTGCTCGACCTGCTCGCGATGCACGTTGCGCATCTGCGCCATGGCCACGCCGACCCGCTGCACTTCCTTCGGGCCCATGTGCCGCAGCACCTGGGCCGCGTCGGTCTCGCCGAGGGACAGCAGGAGAATCGCAGCCTTGTCGACCTTGGTCAGTTTGGCGTTCAACCGGGTCTCGCTCATACCGCATCACTCATCGGAGTTGATCCAATCCTTCACTACCTGGGCCACGCGGCCCGGGTCCTGAGCCACCAGGCTCTTGATCGCGTTCAGTTGCGCATCGTACCCCTCGCTGGGGCTGGGCAACAGGATGCTCGGCGGGCCGCCCAGGCTGACGCGGTCCTCGGCCAGCTCGCCCTCCAGGCCGCCCATCTCGCCCAGGGCCATGTCGCCGCCGGCGCCGGCCACCAGGGCCTTGCTCTTGTTGCCGGCGAGGTTGTTCAGCACCGGGCGCAGCACGCCGAACACCAGCACCAGGATGAAGACGATGCCCAGCACCTGCTTGACGATGTCCCAGAACCAGGGCTGCGAGTAGAACGGCGGCGAGGCGATCTCCAGGTTCTGCTCAGGGGCGAAGGGCGCGTTGATCACGCTGACGCTGTCGCCGCGGCTGGCGTCGTAGCCCACCGCGTCCTGCACCAGGCGGGTGAAGCGCGCCAGTTCGTCGGCGCTCCAGGGCTTGTGGCTGACCTCGCCGGTCTTGGCGTCGGCGACCATGTGGTCGTCCAGCACCACCGCGACGGAAAGCCGGCGCAGGCGACCCTGCTGCTGCTTGGTGTAGCTGATGGAACGGTCCAGCTCGTAGTTGCGGGTGTTCTGCTCGCGCTTGTCGGTGGGGTACGGCGCCAGCACCGGACGGCCGGTCTTCGGGTCGATGATGGTCTGGCCGTTGGCGTCCTTCAGCGGCTGGCCCGGGGCGACGAAATCGCCGCCGGCGCTCTTGCCGGTCTGCTGCGGCGCGCTGGCCGGGCCCGGCGGCTGGTTCGACAGCGCCCCCGGCACGCCCTGCGGGCCGTTGCTGTTCTGGCGTTCCTCGTTGTTCACCTGCTCGCTGCGCAGGGCCGGCTGGTCCGGGTTGTAGGACTCGGCGGTGGATTCCACGGCGCTGAAGTCGACGTCGGCGGAGACCTCGGCCTTATAGCGGCCGTCGCCCAGCACCGGCTGCAGGATGCTGTGCACACGCTGGGTGAACATGCTTTCCATGCGCCGGGAATAGTCGAACTGCTTGCCGGCCATGGTCAGCTCGGAAAGCTCCTGCTGGTCGGAGAGCAGGTTGCCCTTCTGGTCGACCACGGTGACCTGGGACTTGTCCAGTTCCGGCACGCTGGTGGCCACCAGGTTGACGATCGCCAGCACCTGGCTGGGCTCCAGGCTGCGCCCCGGGTACAGCTCGACCAGCACCGAGGCGGTGGGCTTGCGCTCGTCGCGGACGAACACCGAACTCTTCGGGATGGCCAGGTGCACGCGGGCGGCCTTGACGTTGTTCAGGCTGGAGATGGTGCGCGCCAGTTCGCCTTCCAGGCCGCGACGGTAGTTGGTCGCCTCCATGAACTGGCTGGTGCCCAGGGCCTGTTCCTTGTCGAGGATCTCGAAGCCGACGTTGCTGTCGGTGGGCGTCAGGCCGGCGCCGGCCACCTTGATGCGGGCGCGGCCGAGGTCGTCGGCCTTGACCAGCAGGGCGCCGGAGTTGGGGTCGACCTTGTAGCCGATGTCGGCGGCGTTCAGCGTCTCGATCACCTTGTTGGCGTCGACGCCGTTGAGGCTGCCGTACAGCGGCTTGTAGTCCGGCTGCTGGGACCACAGCACCATGCCGAAGCCGATGGCGATGCTCGCCGCCAGCCCGACCAGCAGGCCGACCTGACGCAGCACCGGCATCTCGGCGAGGTTCTCGAGGAACTGCAGGCCCATCAGCGGCTTCTTCAGCATTTCGGCTGCGCCGGCTTTGGCGGGGACCTGGTTGTCTACAGTGGCTTCGGCCATGAACTATCTACCTACCCCGTGGCTCAGATGGGCATCTGCATGATGTCCTGGTAGGCCTGGACCAGTTTGTTGCGCACCTGGGTCATGGCCTGGAAGGACACGCTGGCCTTCTGCGAAGCGATCATCACGTCGGTCAGGTCGACGTTGCTCTGGCCCACCTCGAAGGCATTGGCCAGCGCGCTGGCGGCCTGCTGGGTGGAGTTCACCTTGTTCACCGCCTGGCCGAGCATGTCCGAGAAGCTCGGCGCGCCCTCCACGGCAGCCGGCGCCGAAGCGGCCGGCTTGGCCTTGGCCATGGCGTCCATCTGCATGGAGCGCATTTCCAGCAGCAGGCGGTTGAACTCGATACCCTGACTCATTGGCTTTCCCTCTGACTACGGGCCGCGGCTTTTTTGACGCCGCGGCGCTTTGGCATAGGGGATTGCAACAAGGGTGCCAGGTTTGGGGCAGCGACAAGCTACAAGCTGTAAGCGGCAGGCAAAAAGCAAAAAGCCCAGCGTGGAACCTAATGCTGTTCACTTAAGAAAAATGCCGTTTCTCTCCATGAGAGAAACGGCATTTTCATATGGAACGCAGCTCCGCAGGGCGCATAACGCCTACGGCGTTATCCGCCATCGTTCACGGGCATCGGCGTCTCCGGCAACGGCGGATAACCGCGAACGGTTATCCGCCCTACGTTCCCGCCTTCGCCGAACCAGGTCGTCGCTTGAATGAACAGCATTACGGCATGGAACCAGGCTTTCGCTCTTGCTTGCAGCTTATGGCTTGCCGCTTACAGCCCCAGCGTCAGCTGGCGTACAAGTAGGCCTCCACATCCATCCCCGCGTCACGCATCTGCGCCAGCTTGTAGCGCAGGGTGCGCGGGCTGATGCCCAGGCGTTCGGCGGCTTCCTTGCGGCGGCCGCGTTCGCTGCGCAGGGTGTCGATGATCATCTGGAACTCGCGGCGGCGCAGGTCTTCGCCGAGGCCGCCGGCGTTGTCCGCGGGCGCCGACGGAATTCCGGCGCTGGCGGCGGCCGCCACCGGGGCGGGCTGTACCAGGGGGATCACGGGCGCTACGGGCGCCATGCCGATGGGGGCGTTCAGGCACAGGTCCAGGGCGCGGACCTGGCCGCCCTGCTGCAGGATCAGCGCGCGCTGGATGGCGTTGTCCAGCTCGCGCACGTTGCCCGGCCAGGGGTGCGTCAGCAGGGCGTCGCGGGCGTCGGCGGCCAGGCTCACCGCGCCCAGGTTCATCTTCTTCACGTACTTGGCCAGCAGGCGCTCGGCCAGCGGCAGGATGTCCGCCGGGCGCTCGCGCAGGGCGCGCCAGGCCAGGGGGAAGACCGACAGGCGATAGTACAGGTCCTCGCGGAAGCGCCCCGCCGCCACCTCGCCGAGCAGATCGCGGTTGGTGGTGGCCAGCACGCGGATGTCCAGCTCGATCGGCTTGCGCGCGCCCACGCGCTCCACCTCGCGCTCCTGCAGCACGCGCAGCAGCTTGGCTTGCAGGGCCAGGGGCATTTCGGAAATCTCGTCGAGGAGAATGGTGCCGCCGTCGGCCAGCTCGAACTTGCCCGGCTGCGCGGCGATGGCGCCGGTGAAGGCGCCCTTCTCGTGGCCGAACAGGGTGGCCTCGAGCATGTTGTCGGGGATGGCCGCGCAGTTGATGGCAATGAAGGGCTTGTTGGCGCGCGGCGACTGCTGGTGGATGTAGCGCGCCAGCACTTCCTTGCCGGTGCCGGACTCGCCGGAGATCAGCACGGTGGAATCGCTGCGCGCCACCCGCGCGGCCAGCTCCAGCAACTGGCGGCTGGCCAGCTCCACGGCCACCGGCCCCTCGCCCTCGGCGACGGGCGCCTGGCCCAGGGCGTGGCGGGCCACCAGCTCCAGCAGCACCTTGGGCTCGAAGGGTTTCACCAGGTAGTCGGCGGCGCCCTGGCGCATGGCGTCGACGGCGCGCTCGACGGCGCCGAAGGCGGTCATCAGCAGCACCGGCAGCTGCGGGTAGCGGGCGCGGATCAGGCCGAGCAACTGGTGGCCGTCCATGCCGGGCATGTTGACGTCGCTGACCACCAGGCCGAAGGCCTCGCGCTGCAGGGCGACCAGGGCCGCCTCGGCGCTGTCCACGGCGGTGAACTCGCAGCCGCCGATCAGCAGGGTATCGGAGAGGGCTTCGCGCAGGGCGCGGTCGTCTTCGACGAGCAGGATTCTGGCGGGCATGGGGTTATTCCTTGTGTTCACGGACGGGGGCCGCGATCAGCGGCAGGACCAGGCTGGCGCAGGTGCCACGGCCCGGTCGCGATTGCAGGCGCAGTTCGCCGTGGTGCGCCTTGGCCACCGCCTTGACCACCGCAAGGCCGAGGCCGGTGCCGGTGGTCTTGGTGGTGAAGAAGGGCTCGCCCAGGCGCGCCAGGGTGGCGGCGTCCATGCCCGGGCCGCTGTCGCTGATGGCCAGGCGCAGGCTGTCGCCGCGAGCGTAGAGGTGGACTTTCAGGCGCACGTCCTGGCCGCCGGCCTGGATGGCGTTGTGCAGCAGGTTGAGGACGCTGCCGACCAGGGTGTCGCGGTTGCACAGCAGTTCGCCGCCGCGCACGTCGCATTGCCAGCGCAGTTGCAGGCCGGCGACATGGGACTCGGCGGCGGCGCGCAGGCCGGCGAACAGCTCCGCCGGGCTCAGGCGGTCCGGCAGCGGCAGGTCGCCGCGGGCGAACACCAGCATGTCGCGCACCTGGTTCTCCAGCTCCTGCAGGCGCTCCTTGAGGCGCCCGGCGAAGCGCTGCTGCTGCTCCAGCGGCAGTGCCTGCTCGCTCAGGTGGCCGGCATAGAGCATGGCCGCGGACAGCGGCGTGCGGATCTGGTGGGCCAGGGACGCGACCATCCGGCCCAGGGCCGACAGGCGCTCGTGGCGGGCCAACTGGTCCTGCAGGCGGCGGGTCTCGGTGAGGTCGTTGAGCAATACCAGTTGCCCCGGCTCGCCGTTCAGCGAGCGGGTGGCGATGGACAGGCGGCGCCCGTCGCGCAGGGAAATCTCGTGGCCGTCATCCTTGCGCGGCGCGAAGCAGCGGGCGATGACCTGGCGCCACAGCATGCCCACCAGGGGCTGGCCGAGCAGGCCGCGCGCCGCCGGGTTGGCCTCGCGCACCACGCCCTGGCCGTCGATGACGATGACGCCGCCGGGCAGCAGGTCCAGCAGGCTCTGCAGGCGGTTGGCCAGGCGTTCCTTCTCCGCCAGCTCCTGCATGCGCTGGGCGCTGACCAGGGCCAGCTGTCCCTTCAGTTCGCTGACCCGCGCCTCCAGCATGCTGTACGACTGGTTCAGCTGGGTGGACATCTGGTTGAACAGGGCGAAGGCCTGGTCCAGGCCGGCGCGGCCGTTCTCCTCCGGCGCATCGCTGGAGGTCGGCTGGGACTGCTGGGGTACGGCTGGCATCATGCTGTCTCTCTTCCATCCGACGTCGTGAAAGCGTCGGCTGGCAGAGTCTTAGCAATCTGCGTGCCTAAAAATTAGTCCTTTATTTTCAGGCACTTATTGAAACGCAAAGGCAAGCGGCGTCAATCCTCCGCCACTTCCTCCTCGCGGCGGCTCATGCCGTACTTGCGCATCTTCTCCACCAGGGTGGTGCGGCGGATGCGCAGGCGCTCGGCGGCGCGGGCGACCACGCCGTTGGCGTCGTCCAGGGCCTGCTGGATCAGCCCCTGTTCGAGGTTGGCCAGGTAGTCCTTGAGGTCGATGCCCTCGGCCGGCAGCATCGCCGGCGAGTCCAGGCCCGGCAGCCCGGCGGTGATGGCGGCGCGCTCTTCCAGCTCCTCGCGCAGGCTGCTGGCGAGTTGCTCGTCCTCGTCGTCGACGTGGCGGAATTTCTTCGGCAGCTCGCCCACGCCGATCACCCCGTAGGGGTGCATGATCGCCAGGCGTTCCACCAGGTTGGCCAGCTCGCGCACGTTGCCCGGCCAGTCGTGGCGGCACAGCGACATGATGGCGGCGGAGTTGAAGCGGATGGAGCCGCGCTTCTCGTGCTCCATCCGCGAGATGAGTTCGTTCATCAGCAGCGGGATGTCTTCCACCCGCTCGCGCAGCGGCGCCATCTCGATGGGGAAGACGTTGAGGCGGTAGTACAGGTCCTCGCGGAAGCTGCCGCCCTCGATCATCTTCTCCAGGTTCTTGTGGGTCGCAGCGATGATGCGCACGTCGACGTTCTGCGTCTTGTTGCTGCCGACGCGCTCGAAGGTGCGCTCCTGCAACACGCGCAGCAGCTTGACCTGCATCGGCAGCGGCATGTCGCCGATCTCGTCGAGGAACAGGGTGCCGCCGTTGGCCAGCTCGAAGCGCCCGGCGCGGCTGGTGATGGCGCCGGTGAAGGCGCCCTTCTCGTGGCCGAACAGTTCGCTTTCCAGCAGCTCGGCGGGAATGGCCCCGCAGTTAACCGGCACGAAGGGCGCTTCGCGGCGCTTGGAGTGGTAGTGCAGGTTGCGCGCCACCACTTCCTTGCCGGTGCCGGACTCGCCGAGGATGAGCACGCTGGCGTCGGTGTCGGCGACCTGCTGCATCATCTGCCGTACCTGCTGGATGGCCCGGCTGGTGCCGACCAGGCTGCGGAACAGGTTGGGCTCGCGCTGGCGGCCGCGCTCACGGGCCTGGTCGTACATCTCGCGGTAGACCTGGGCGCGGTGCAGGGAATCGAGCAGTTTGTTGTAGCTGGGCGGCATCTCCAGGCTGGCCAGCACGCGGCGGCGCAGCTCTTCCGGCCAGTCGGTCGGCGCCGAGTCACCGATCAGCAGCACCGGCAGGAATTCGTCCCAGGCCGAAAGCTGCTTGAGCAGCTCCAGGGCGCCGCCCTTGTGCTCGACGCTGCCGAGCAGCACGCAGAGCACGCCGCGGCTGCCGTTGGGCAGGTCGTCGACCGCCAGGCGCCATTCGCGGCTGCGGCAGGACAACTGGTCCTCGCCGAGGAAGTTGAGGATGGTGGAGAGTTCGCGGCAACGCTCCAGGTCGTCGTCAATCAGCAGAATCTTGGTTTCACGCCACATCTTGCTCTTGTCTTCCGAAGGCATGTGGGCCGGCGAACGGCAACGGGAAAGAGGCGGAAACAATCCGCCATCATTTAGCCACCAAGTAAAGTCAAAAATGTGGCAGGAGTCAAATTTATGGCGTGATTTATTCGTTGTTTCCGACGGAAGAACTTACCTGCTGGCACGAACGGCGGCAACGGCGAAAACGGGGGGCCGCGCCGAACGGGCGACCCGCGGGGCTCAGCCGAAAAGCTGATAGACCTTGGCGCCCTTGTGCGACCGATTGACGCGGATGATCTCCTCGGCCACGCCCTGGCGCTGGCGGGTGACTTCCTGGACCAGTTCGCGGTACAGCACGAGCAGGCCTTCGAGGCTGCGCTTGAGGTCGCTGTCGTCGTCCAGCGGCTCGTGCATGGCGGCATCCACGTGCTGGCGGCACTCCAGGTCCAGCCGCGCGATGGCTTCCCAGTCCTGCTCCGCCAGGGCGGTGCCCAGGGCGCTGCGGGTTTGTTCGATACGCTCGACGGCGAGGGTCATGCTTGGTGTCTCCTGGAGGGACGGTATTACTGCGGGATACCGTCCCAACCTTCCTTGATGCTGCGAAGCAGGTTGGCCACTTCGTCGAGCATATGTTCGTCATTCTGCCGGTTGGCCTCAAGCAGGCGGCGCCCCATGTAGATGTACAGGGCGTTCAGGCGCTCGGCATAATCGCCGCCGGCTTCCAGGTTCAGGCCGTCGCGCAGGCCACCGATGATGGCCACGGCCTTGCCGATCAGTTGGCCCTTCTCCGCCATCTGGCCGCGCTGCATGGCGCCGCGGGCCTGGGCGATGCGGCTCAGGCCACCTTCCATCAGCATCTGGATCAAACGGTGCGGACTCGCCTCGTGGAGCTGTGCCTGGACACCCACGTTCTGATATTGGCGAAGCGCTGCCATCGCATTCATTTCGAGATCCCCTGGTGTGGAAGGTTTCATATCCGATGTCCAGGGTATCGGCGCGGCGGCGCCAGACTTTAATCGCGAATTGCGTCTGCGCCGGGCGCTGCCGGTCGGCTAGACGCTGCCGGCGTCAGTCGTCGGAGCTCTTGTTCAGCGCATTCAGCGTGGTCATCACACTGCTGCTGGTGGCATTGAGCTGGGCGACCAGGCTGTCCATGGCGTTGTACTTGGCGTACAGGATATCGGTCAGCTTGGCGGTGCGGTCGTCGAGGTCGGTCTGCTGCTTTTTCAGGCTGCTGATGGTGGCGTTGATCGAGTCGGTCTGCTGGTCGAGGATGCCATTGGTCTTGGCATAGGTGTCGACGGCGTTGTACATGCGCTTGAGGAAGCCGTCGCTGCCGGTGAAGAAGCTCTGGATGTTGCCCGCATAGGTCTCCAGCCCCTTGCTCAGCTTGCTGCTGTCGACGCTCAGGGTGCCATCTTTCTGGCTGGTGATGCCGAGCTGCGACAGCACCTGCAGGGTACCGCTACCGCTGGACAGATTGACGAACTCGTTGCGCAGACCGTTGAGCAGGGTGCGGGTGGTGGCATCGCTGGACAGCGGCCCCGCACTGGTACTGGTGGTACCGTCTTCATTGGTGGTGGTGGTGATGTCGGTCAGACTGGAGATCGACTTGACCATCGTGTTGTAGGCGTCGACGAACTTCTGGATGTTGGCGGTCAGGTCGTCGGTGTTGGTCGCCACCGTCACGGTGGAACTGCCGGTCGTCAGTAGATTGAAGGTCACGCCGCTGACGGCCTTGTCCAGGGTATTGCTGGAACTGGTCATCGACAGGCCGTCGAGCTTGAACTCGGCATCGCCGGCCTGAACCAGATAGCCGCCGGTGGAACTGCTGTAGGCTGCCGAGCCGTCGATCGCCAGCTTGCTCAGGCTGCTGTCGCCCGAGGCCTTGACGCTGATATCGGTGCCGGCACCGGTGGTGGTGGAACTGAGCACCAGGCGCGAGCCGCTGGAGTCGGTGACGATGTTGGCGGAGATGCCGCTGGTGGAACTGAGCTTGTTGATGTTGTCGCGGATGGTCGACAACGAATCGCCAGCGGACACTGCCACGTAATAGTTACTGCCGCCTTGGCTGAGGGTAAGACGACCGGCGCCGAACTTGTCGGAGCTGCCGACGTACTGGCTGGCCACCTTGGAGGCGGTTGCCAGCTTGTCGACCTCCAGGGTGTAGGTACCGGCGGTGGCCGAAGCGCTGGCGGTGGCAGTCGCCTTCGTATCGTCCGACGAAGTGGCCTTGAGCCCGGAGAAGGAGTCGGCGGTGTTGAGCGTCGCCACTGCCAGCTGGAAGGTCGAGAGCGCGCTCTTGAGCGAGCCCACGGCGGATAGCTGGGTGGTGTTCGACTTGGTGAGGTTGGTGATCTGCGTCTGCTTGGCACTGGTCTGTGCCTTCACCAGGGCGCTGACGATCGAGTCGATGTCCAGGCCGGACCCCAGGCCGGTAGAGGCGATGCTGCCCGACGAGGAAGAACTGATCGTAGTCATTGCCGCGCTCCTTTAAACGGTTTCTTGACGCAATTGCTCGTACCAGAGCCTTCAGGCAAGAAGCAGGCCAGCTTCCTAGGCCTGCTCCCGGAACAGCAGGTTGCCGGCTTCCTTGATGCTCTCCGCCAGCTTCACCGCGACCTCGGAGGGAATCTGCCGGATCACGTCGCCACTGGTGCTGTCCACCACCTTGACCACGGTGATGCCCGACTCCTGGTCGACCGAGAACTCCAGGTTGCGGTGGATGACCTGGGCATTGCTGCGCAGGCTGTCCAGCGCACGATCCAGGGTAGCCTTGTCCGGCTCGGCCTGGGTACTGCCGGTGGACGGCGAACCCTTGCCGTCGACGGCAACGGTCTTGCCGCCGGCCGCGATGGGCGTGGCCGCCTGGGCCTGGTCCGCCCTGACGGGGGCTCCCAGTCCGATCGTAGAGAAAGTCACGCTCATCATCGACTCCTCATTGTTCTGGACAAATGCAGGAAGGGCGCAGTGCGCCCTTCCTTCGTATCAACCGCCGATGACCTTACTGCAGCAGCTTGAGTACGGCAGAGGGCAGCTGGTTGGCCTGGGCCAGTACAGCGGTGGCTGCCGACTGCAGGGTCTGCTGCTTGGTCATCTCCGCCGTTTCCGCGGCGAAGTCGGCATCCTGGATCGTACTGCGTGCCGAGGTGGCGTTCTCTGCGATGTTCTGCAGGTTGGAGATGGTGCTGTCCAGACGGTTCTGTACCGCACCGAGGGCCGAACGCTGGGTGTCGATCTGCTTCAGGGCATCGTCGATCACCTGGATCGCGGCCTGGGCCTTGTCGGCGGTGCCGATGTTCAGCGACTGCACGGTCTGGCCGGAAGCCACGGTGGCGGTGCCGCCGGTCAGGGTGCCGCCCGCGGTGACGGTGATGTCGTCCTGCGAGGTGACCTTGATGCTGCCGCCGCTGGCGACCGCGGTGATGCCGCTGACGTTGGTGTTGATCGAGGCGACGATGTCGTTGAGGCTGGCGCCCTTGGCGTAGTCGACTTCGACACCGTTGACGGTGATGCTGCCCGAGGTAGCGGCGGTGGTGGTGTCGTTGACGCCGGTGACCGCGATGGTGCCGCTGGCCAGGGTGTAGCTGCCGTTCAGGGCCTTGGCGCTCATGTCGTTCAGGGTGAAGCTGACGGTTTCGTTGGCGTTGGCGCCGACCTGGAAGGTCATGGTGCCGTTGGTGCCGGCTTTACCGTTGAGCAGGGTCACCGCGGTGCTGCCGCCACCGAAGGTGGTGGTTTCGGAGATGCGGGTCAGTTCGGCGGTCAGCGACTTGAACTCCTGGTTCAGCGAGGTACGGTCGTCTTCGCTGTTGGAGCCGTTGGCGGACTGCACGGCCAGAACACGCATGCGCTGCAGGATGTTGGTGGATTCCTGCAGGGCGCCTTCGGCGGTCTGGGCGATGGAGATGGCGTCGTTGGCGTTGTCCACTGCCTTGTTCAGGCCGTTGATCTGGCTGCTCAGGCGGTTGGAAATCTGCAGACCGGCGGCGTCGTCCTTGGCGCTGTTGATGCGCAGGCCGGTGGAGAGCCGGGTCATGGCAGTGTTGAGGTTTTTCGAAGCGTTGTTCAGGTTCTTCTGAACGGTCAGCGAAGAGATGTTGGTATTTACGGTAAGGGCCATGACGAGATCCTCGTGGATAGGCGACTGCTTTCAGTTGGTCCCTGGCCCTTGGCTAGTGCCGCCCGGTATGGCCTGGAGAACCTTCGTTAGGGTTATCGTCCGTGGCGGATTTTGCTTTAGGGCGATTTTCGATTTTTTTTCAAGCCCCTCTTGCACCCTGCCCTAGGAAAGTGCTGAAAGCCCCGCTTGGCGGGGCTTTCAGCATTCGGGCAGCGGTACCCGGGAACTCAGTCCGGTTGCCAGGCGCGGTGCCAGGTCTGCAGGTTGTCGCCCTGCAGCATCCATTCGGCGCGCACCCTGTCACGCAGTTCGTCGCCCATTCGTGCCGTGGCGTCGAGGTCGGCCAGGTGCATGCGGATCGCCTCCACCCAGTCGCGGAAGCGGTTCTTCACCCGGGTCGCCGGCAGGTCTCCGGCATAGGCACGGTTGTCGCTGCACACCACCGGGAAGCCACAAGCGCCGTATTCCAGCAGGCGCAGGTTGCTCTTGCACTGGTTGAACAGGTTGTCCTCCAGCGGCGCCAGGGCCAGGTCGAGATCCAGGCTCGCGAGCTTGGCCGGGTATTGCTGTATCGGCAGGCCCGGATGGAACTCGTGCACATAGGGACGGATCCTTTCCGGGCACATGCCGAAGAAGACCCATTCGACTTCGTTGGCCAGTTCCTTGACCACGTCGGCGATCAGTTCGAGGTCGCCGGTGTGGCTGACCCCGCCTGCCCAGCCCACCCGCGGCTTCGCCGAACGCCGCCGCTGGCTCGGCTGCAGGCCGCCCCACCAGCCGGGAGCCAGGCGGTTGTAGGCGACGCGGATATCCGGATGCAGGTCGGAGAAGGCCTCGGCCAACGCCTCGGTGGAAACCACGAAGCGGTCGACGTAGCCCAGGCCGCGGCGCAGGGAGCGGAGGATGTCCTTGGGCATGTGCTCGCGGTGCTGGTTCTTCAACGGCAGGTTCGGCAGGTAGTCGTCGAGCTCGTAGACCTTGAAGGCACGGGAGAAGGCCTTCATGCGGCGCATGGCGTCCAGGCGCTCGTCGCCGATCTGGCGCTGCAGCAGAACCACGTCCGGAGAGAAGCGCTCCAGGTCGGCGACATGCAGCAGGCCGTGGGTCACGACGCCTTCGATCAGGCCCTGCTCGCGCTGCGCGAGGAAGGGCTGGATGACCCGGTAGTGCCCGCATCCGAAGGTGTCGGCGAAATGCGCCAGCACTGTCGGCAATGGCTGCCAGGCCAGGGGCCGGAAGGTCAGCTGGGTGTCGGTGAGGACGAAGCCGCCGCGGGCGCGGACCAGGGAGAAGTTCGGGTTGTACGCCGGATCGCGGGCCAGGCGCGGCAGCCAGCGGGCGTAAAAGGCGTCCTGCAGCTCCACCGGCTCGGCTTCCGGAACCTGGCTGTGCAGCAAGGTCGCATGGGGCGTCCACGACACCAGGTAACCGGCCTCGCCGGCGCGCAGGCAGAGATCGACATCGGCGCCCCGTTCGGCGAAGTCGCCCTCGTCCAGGCCACCCAGCTCGTCGAACAGCGCCTTGCGGATCATCAGGCAGCCATCGGAGACCGCGCTGTAGTTCTGCGCCACCTGCAGGCGGTTCATGTAGCCGGTGGCGTTCATGTCCTCGCCGATGAAGGCGTGCCCGGCGACGCCGCGCAGGCCCAGCACCAGCCCGGCATGGGTGATGCGTCCGTCACCGTCGATGGTCCTCGCGCCGACGACGCCGACCTCCGGACGCTGCGCCTGGTTGACCAGCTCGCCCAGCCACTCGCCCTGGAAGACAGCGGTCTCCGGACGCAACAACAAGAGGTAGTCGCCACGCGCGTGGGCGGCAGCCAGGTTCTTCAGGTGCGCATCGGCCAGCGGCTCGCCCGAGCGCAGCACGCGGACGCGCTCGGCGGCCATCTGCTCGACGCCCTCCAACCACTGGCGGGTGGCCGGGTTCTCGCTGGCGTTGTCCACCAGCAGTATTTCGTAGTTGGGGTAGGCCGTGTGTTCGAGCAGGCTCATCACGCAGCGCTGCACGGCCGCGAGCTGGTCGCGCAGGACGATGAGGATGGACACCGGCGGCTGAGCCGCATGGCCGTAGTCGATGTGGTAGCGCCCCGGCAGATGGCTCTGCACCCGCGCCTGCCCGTAGCCACGCGCGGCGAGATGGCGCTGCAGGGTGCGCTCCTCGTCGGGGTTGGCCTGCAGGCTCGGCGCGGCGGTCGACAGCAGCGGCTCGGACAGGTGCGCCAGGCCATCGAGGCCGCCCTGCTCTACCAGGCGCAGCAGCAGATCCAGCTCCAGCGCCTGGGGATACTCCCCGTCGAAACCGCCTATCTGGAGGATGGCCTCGCGGTTGAACAGGCAGTGATGCGCCAGGGAGGTGGGGAAGCTGATCAGCAGGTCGAGGTTGAAATCCGGACGCATGGCCGGCCCTTCGCGGCCATCTTCGCCACGCAGCACCAGGTCGGTGGACACGGCGCGGCAACCGCCCGCCCCCATCAGTTCGAGGCCGGCGACCATCAGCCCGGATGCGGTGAAGAGATCACCGGCACCGGCCAGCACCGCCCAGTCGGCGGTGCTGCTGCGCAGCGCCTCGTTGATTGCGCAGGCCATGCCATCGTTTCCCACCGGCTGATGACGCAGGCGAAGCCCGCTGTCCACAGCCTGCGCCTGGGCACCCAGCAACGTCACACTGACATTCGGGTAGAGTTGGGCGGCCACCGCCAGGCTGTCGAGCGTCGCCTGCAGCGCCGCGGCATCCTCGCCCGCCGGCAGCAGCACTTCCACGTGCACGCCCAGGCCATTGGCCCGCAGGTGCTCGTCGATCAGGCGCTTCTGGATCGGGCTCGGCTTGCGCGCCGCCAACCACTCGTCGAAGCGCTCGGTCATCTCGCTCAGGGCATGGGCCTGGCGCAGGGCGGCAAGCAGGTCGACGCGTTCGGGGACCTGTTCTCGATGCAACGGCGAAACACCGACCAACTGGTCGCCGCCCTCGATGTACCAGCCCAGGTCCCGCACGGCCTGGCGGAAGTCCTGGTGGCCCTTGTCGCCGATGCCCGGCTTGTCGCGGCCGAGCTGGCTGAACTGCTCGCGGGAGACGCGGAAGTCCACCAGGGGGGCGGACAACATGGCAAGACGGCCACGCTTGAGCAGCTTGGCATAGAGCGCCAGGTCGGCTACCCAGGTGATACGCACGCCGTTGAGCACCGGCAAGCCATCACCGAACTCCAACAGGTCGGAGCGGCGACAAAGTACGGTACTCGGCTCCCCGATGAAGTTGACCGTATGCTCGGCGAAGAAGGACACCAACTCATCGCCATTGATCTGAACGTCCTCACGGAACGGGAAGGCGGTGGCCAGGATGTCCGGCAGCGACTTGCCCTCCTCATCCACCCGGCGCCGCCGTGAGCTGACCAGCGAAACACCCGGATGGGCTTCCATGACCTGCACCATGGCGCCGATGCAGTCCGCTTGAAGGACATCGTCGTCGTGCAGGAACTTGACATAGGTACCCGAGGCCATGCCAATGGCGCGGGCCGCGCTGCGCGTCTCGTACAGGCGCGTCTCGTTGCGGCTGTAGATGATGGGGAAGTCGGCGCGCTCGCGGAAGGCCTCGATCGTCTGCTCTACCTCATCGGAACGACAGTCGTCGCAGACCACCAGCTCAAGGGGGCGATAGCGCTGACACAGGATGCTTTCCAGCGCCTGCTCCAGGTACTGAGCCTTGTAGGCCGGCATGATCACGCTGACCAGCGGGGCGAATTCATTGGGGTTCGGCATGACAACCTCTCAAGGCATTGCGCAGAGCGATTTGATCCTGTCCACCACGCGCTGGGCGTTCTGGCAGTCCAGGTATTTGAAGAACAGTTTCTTGACCATCCGATAGCGTTCGCTACCCACCTGCTCGGGGTACGCAAGCTCATGATCGAGGGCGGCCAGCAGGTGCTCGAAGTCGTCGGAGACCGGTCCCGGGAACGCCAGGTCCATCTCATAGAGCAGGCCATTCTGCTGGGTCCGGTAATGATTCAGATCGTAGGCGAAGCTCAGCACGGGCAGGTCGAGGTAGAGCGCGTCGATGTAGACCGAGGAATAATCGGTGATCACCAGTGCAGACTCGCGTAGGACAGGCGCCAACTCGCTGACGATGGCGTGACCGAGATCGACGATTGTCTCGCCATCGATGTGCCGCTCCATATTGAACAGTTGGTCGCCTTTGCGGAAGTAATGCATGCGGAAGCCGAGCACAGCATCATGCTTGCGCAGTAGCGCCTTCAGGCGCGCGATCTCGTCATCGCTGAACTGGTAGTAGCGGCTGCCTTGCACAGTGCTGTCGCGGAAAGTCGGCGCATAGGTGACCAGTCGCTTGCCCGCGCGCAGACGGCGCACCAGCTCGGTTTCCTGGCGCAATACGGCAGGCAGTGCGTTTTCTTCCATCAGCAGGAAATCGTTGCGTGGCAGGCCGGTGAGCCATACGGCAGAGAAATCGATGGGATAGAAGATCGACCCCATGGCGTAACTATCGACGTCAGAGGAGCAGATCAGACCATGGTAATAGGCGCGCTCCTTGCGACGGAAAGCGACGCGGTCGGCATGCTGCCGCGAGTCCGGGTTGGCGAGGGCGAAGAGGCGCTTGAGCGGGATACCATGCCAGAGGTTGACCAGCCGGCGGCGGGTCAGACTCGGGCGCAGCACGCTGAACGAGCCGTCCTCCCAGCGCCAGGACATGTCCAGGGCCACGGCATTGGTCAGCAGATAGACCCCGCTGCGGGCCAGGGCCCAGAGGCCGGCCAGGCTCTGCAGGTCCAGCACCTCGGTATTGCAGGCGCCCTCCAGCCCCAAGTCCACCTCACCGCGCCGGGTGAATACGAGCTTGCGGATTCGCACGTCCCCCTTCACAGCCTCGAAGACAGCGCGGGCGTTCTCGATGAACTGCTCGTCCTTCAATGGATGGACGAAGAATGCCCAACACTCCTGGCGCTTGGGCACCAGCCGGTCGAGCAGATACCACAGCGGCAGCAGCCATTGTCCAAGGAGACGGCTGCGGACATGGCGCTGCCCGATCGGCAAGGATCTGGCCTCAGGCAGTCGGTCGACTGACATCGTGGATGACCGCACAGATAGCATCGACTTCGGCTTCGCTGAGATCCGGGTAGATGGGCAGGCACAGTACCTTCTGAGAAACGTCGCGGGCGACGGGCAGACGAGCCGCCTCGGCCGAAGGCAGGCCCCGGTACATGGGGAAATCACTGATCAGCGGATAGAAGTACCGCCGCACGTGGATGTTCTGCGCACGCAGGTGGGCAAACAGATCATCACGCGACAAGGCAAAGTCGCTGTCGATCAGCACCGGGAAGTAGGCATAGTTGGATACCGCGTCATTCTCGCGCTCCAGGTAGCTCAACCCGGGTACGCCATCGAGCAGGCGGCGATAACGTTCGTCGATCCGGCGGCGCCAGGCCAGTGCGTCGTCGATGTACTTGAGCTGGAGCAGACCGAAGGCGGCATTGATCTCGCTCATCTTGCCATTGATGCCTGGCGCAACCACCGTGGTGTCGTTGACAAAACCGAAGTTCTTCAGGTGGTTGATGCGCTGGCGGGTCTTGGCATCAGGGCAGATGATCGCGCCGCCCTCGAAGGTATTGAAGACCTTGGTGGCATGGAAGCTGAGCACACTAAGGTCTCCATGACGAAGAATGCTGCCACCCTGGTCGCGAACCCCGAAGGCGTGCGCGGCATCATAGATCACCCGCAGGTTGTAGGTATCGGCGATACGAGCGATCTCTTCGACGTCGCAGGGGTTGCCATAGCAATGCACCGGCATGATGGCCGTGGTCTGCGGGGTAATGGCCGCCTCGATCTTGCTTGGGTCGAGATTGAGTGTCTTCGGGTCGATATCGACGAAGACCGGCTTGATGCCGTTCCACAGCAACGAGTGTCCGGTGGCGACGAAGGAATACGGTGTCGTGATCACCTCTCCAGTGATGCGCAGCGACTGCAGCGCGGTCACCAGCGCGAGGGTACCGTTGGCGAACAGGGCGATATGCTCGACGCCAAGGTATTCGCAGAGTGCGGCCTCCAGCGCCTGGTGCATGTTGCCGCCATTGGTCAGCACGTGGCTGTCCCAGATCTTCTGCAGATAGGGGATGAACTCTTCCAACGGCGGCATCAGGGGCCGGGTGACCGGGATAATCTTGTTCATGTCGAGTACCTCTCGAAAAACCTCAAACTGCGCGTCACCGGGACGCCGCAGACTTCTCGGCACCGCGCTCGCGGCGCCACCGGAGTTCACTCCCTGACGCAAGCCTCAAGGCTTGCCAGGCGGGAAACGTGGGTGCCATCGAGGCGCACCCCTATCCCGCCGGATTCAGCAGACAACGACAGCTGGCAGCCAGCGAACGGCTGCAGCGGCAACAGCTTCAGCACCTCCGGTGTCAGCAGCGCGCGACCAACCCGATAGCGCCCCGGCGTACCGTTGGTGACATAGTTCAGGATCAAGCCGTACAGATCGCCCGCGGCCATGCGATGTGCCAACTGGTCGAGCGCCAGGCGATAGATATGCCGGTGCGCCGCACTGCTATCCAGCGGCTCGAAGGCGATGACGCCGTTGCCGTGCAACGACTGCAATTCGAAGCTGACCGGGCTCTTGCACACCACGCTGTCGTGCAATGCGAGTTCCGGATGGAGATAACCGTCGTGTACTGCCAGAGTGCAGATGTGGAAGAAACCGATGGTGGGGAAGTCGATACGCGACACACTGTTGTCGATACCCACTTCCGGATTGTCGAGGAAGGGCTGGTCCCAGTAGCACTCGCCGTCGATTTCGCGCACCTGCCCATTCACCGGCAGCGCCAGCAGGTAACAGACGGCTGCGCTATCCCCCTTCTCCAGCAAGCGAAGGTACAGCGTGCGACGTACTCCCAGGGCGCGATAGTCGAGATTGCCGTACAGCTTCAGCAGGCGTTGCATGCCCTCGACGAAGACCTGACGGAACGATGGAGAAGCGACCATCGCCGGCATCACGTGGAGGGCTCGCTGCAGGTTGGTCACGGCAATGGCGCGGCGATACTCCTCGGCATCGGCGACGCCCTCGAAAGCGACCCATTCGAGGGTCATCGAACGCAGGCGGTCGAGGAAGTTCCTCCCATCCATCTTGCTCTGGGTGATGGAAGCAGTAGCGCCGGCCGGGCGAGCACGCCACAAGTACACGAGCTCGGGAATGATCACGGTCTTGCGACTGCGGAAGTAGGCGCCGTGGACGAAGGGACGGTCGGCGTAGAGCAACCCTGGCTCCATGCCGAGTCCGTACTCACGCAGGAAGGCGGTACGGAACACTTTGTTCCAGTAGAAGCCATCGTGGATCAGGTCAGGGAATTCACCAGCGGACCGCAACACCCGGCGATGAGTCCAGACAAAGGGCTCGTAGAGAAAAGCCACCGCCGATACTTCACGTCCTTCCAGGCGCGCAGCGCGGCCAACGACGATGTCCGCCTCGTGGGCGACCGCCTGCTCCATCAGCAAGGCATAGCCATCGGGGCTGACTAGGTCATCGGAATCGACCAGGGCAACGTATTCGCCCCGAGCCAGGGAGACACCGAGATTTCCCGAGACCGCTCCACCCTCGTTGAGGGTCTTGGCTACGCAGCGGAAGTTGGCATGCTTCGCCTCATAAGCTCGGCAGATTGCCAGGCTGTCGTCAGTACTCAGGTCGTCGACAGCGATGATTTCAATATTGGAGTAGCGCTGGCCCAGCAGGGAATCCAGGCATTCGTGCAGGTACTCGGCAGCGTTGAAGACCAACACCACTATGCTCAGCAGAGGCTGCATGGAGAGCTCGTTGCGAAGATCGGTCGATTGCGACATATCAGGCCCGCCAGTCCAGCAGTTGCTCGGCGGCATCGACATCGAGCACGGGGATGCCGTGTACCTGACTGACGTCGAGTCGCTCGCGGTAGGAGTCGTCGATGAACAGCGCTGCCTCGCCCACGGGGATCACCGAACTCTTCGGCGATTCATCACGGATGTGCACGATGCGCTCGAACAGGTCCGGGGAAATTCGCTGTATCTTCAGCGTCTCCTCGGGTACGCCGGCGTGGCGGGTCACGAGTACGCAGGGAATCCCGGCCATGGCCCACTGGTACAGCAGGGAGATCAACAGCAGGTTGACCTTGCCGTTGACGATCAGGGTGTCGTCCAGGTCAAGGTAGACGCGTTCGTAATGGAGTCCGGCCCGATAGCAGTTCTTGAACGCCCGGTCGAGCTGGATCGGGTACTGCTGTGGCAAAACAGAGAAGGCCATATCGAGGTGGGCGTAAAGCGTCAGCAAGGGATAGTTGATGCCCAGGGCGCGCGACATCCCCATTGAACCTGCGATGCGCGGTGCCACTTCGAGCAGCTTGAAGCGACCGTCGGCAGCCTGCTTGATCTGGAAGAACCAGGCGCCTTTCAGACGCAGGCGCTCAGCGATAGCGGCAGCCATCTCAAGTATCCGCTCATCGGCAGCCACGGCTTCGGTGCGGACACTGATGCCAGCCTTGATCCGCAGCCGGCGACGCGGGGAGACATGAAGCAGCTCGCCATCGTGGCTGGAAATGCAATCCAGGGTGTACTCGGCGCCAGGCAGGTACTCGGCGAATACGTATTCGCGACCGCTGTCGATCAACTGAGCATGACGAGCCGCCGAGTCCACTCGCTCGGCCCCCTGGGAGCCCTGGCCGACGGCCGGTTTGGCGAAGATCGGATAGTGTTCTGCCAGACCACGAATGCGTTGCGGAATGAAATCGCAATCGGCAAGAAAGTCGTAGGTGGCGTTCTTGTTGCGGCAGACCTCGGCAATAGCCGGCTCAGGTGCCACCACGCGTGCCTGCAACTGCTCGCGGCCCTGGGCGAGTCGCAGCATCACACTGTCGTGGGCCGGCATGACGATGTCGATGCCCCACTCGGCGATTAGCGTGTTGAGCTGGTCGATGAAGTCCGGCGAATCGACGTGAGCGTTCACCTCGCGATAACGCCGGTAGGCGAACTCGCCATGATCGGCGACCGACGACACGCCAAAGAGCTCCACGAATTTGCTGTAACGCAGTGCGGCGCTGATCTCCAGGCCGATCTCCGAACCACAGGGAAAGACCAGGACCTTAATCGGCATGGGCACCTCCAAAAATGCTGGCGGCGACCCGCTCGGCCGCCCGCCCGTCGTTGAGCGAACAGAAGCGCCGCTGGAATTCGCGATAGCGCGATGCGTAATCCGCACTGACCTGCTGGAGCCGTGCGAGCAAACCGAGAAGCTCCCCGGTGCTGCGTGCCACCGGCCCGGGCAGATCGTCATGGACGTCGAGGTAGAAGCCGCGGATTTCGTTGGCGTACTCCTCGAGGTCATAGCAGTAGAACAGGATGGGCCGGCCGGTCACCGCGAAGTCGAAAAACACCGAGGAATAGTCGGTAATCAGCACGTCGGCGAGCATGCATAACTCGTTGATGTCATCGAGCGCGGACAAGTCGATGACATTCGCCGGCAGGCGGCGGTGGTCCAGGCGCTCGGAAACCAGGTGGTGTGCGCGGATCAGCAGCACCTGATCGTCCTCGAGAGCATGCGACACAGCCTCCAGATCAAGCTTGAGATCGAATCTGTGCTGCCACAACGCCGTCGCATTGTTATCGCGCCAGGTCGGCGCATAGAGGATAAAGCGCTTGCCGGCAGGGAGGCCTAGGCGCTCGGCCAGCAATGCACGAGAGATGCCCCGATCGAGCAGCGGGTCGGTCAGTGGATAGCCGGCTTCGAGAATTTCACCGTCATAGCGGAAGGCGCGGCGGAATACCTGAGTGGAATAGGCGTTCTCGCTGAGGAGACAACTCCAGCTACGCGACTCGCGGTAGAAGTTTTCACGGGCATCGACTTCCGGCCCCTTCAGCTCGATGTCGAAGGACAGGCGCTTGAGCGGCGTACCATGCCAGGTCTGCAAGTAGAAAGTCTCGGGCTTGCGCCCGTGCACGGGAAACAGCACGTTGTTGACGCGATAACGTGCCTGGGCAAGCAGTCGGTAGTAGTCCGCAGAGCTGCGGCTGACGATCCGGGGATTGCCGGGGATGGGCTGCAGGCCATCGTAGGACCAGACGAATTGCAGGTCCGGACGCGTACGCAGGAGGAATTCGTAGAGATACCGCGGGTTGCCCGAATAGGTCTTGCCCAGGAAGCTCTCGAAGAACACCAGGTTATCGATCAGTGGCAGCTCGGATAAGTAGCCCTGGTACATATGACGGGCGTTCTCGGTGGCAACGATGCGAGCATGCCGCTCCGCTTCCGCGATATACAACGCCAGGGAGTTGGCGCTCTCGGTGAAATACGCGGAGAGGCCGTGATCGCCATAGCGCCCCTGGAAGAAGTGCCGCGGCTGCTCGGCCGGCAGCGGTGCGCCCCGCAGCAACTCATCGTATTGGCACACCTCCCCGACCAGCATCTGCAGACGTACGTCCCAGCGATTGCTCTCGTCAGCGAGGAGTGCTGTGGCGGCGATCGATGCCTGCGCCCCGTCCTCGATGTCGCCGACGACCTCCAGACCGTCACCGCGCCGGCGCAGGACCAGGCGATAAGCATGCTCGGTAGCCGGCTCGTGCAGATCCAGGCGAATCCGCAGGCAGCCATCGGCATCTATCTGGATATCGCGCAGCAGAGGAATATGGGTCGGCAGAAAGGACATCGGGGGCTTCTCCGGCAGCAACGCCGTAATGGATTCAGGCATCGAGTCGCGAGCTCAATCCTGCTGCGCGGCCTTGCCGACGCGTATCTCGGAACTCGCTGGCTGCCCGACAACGGGCTGACGCGCATGGGCCTCGCGCAGCTGACTGGAGGAAATACCCGCGGTGCGCTCCAGATAGACCACCTGGCAATGCGGCAGGAGGAAGTCGAACTTCCCTTTCCAGTCGTCGCCCATGGCGAAGATATCCACCGCGTGCTCGCGGATGTCGCTGACCTTCTGTTCCCAGCAGGTCTCCGGGATCACCAGGTCGACGTAGCGCAACGACTCGATGATTTCCTTGCGCTGCTCGTAGGGCACCAGGGCGCGCTTGCCCTTGAGGGCGTTGAACTCGTCGGTCGACACCGCGACTATCAGGCGCTCGCCGAGCTCGCGCAGGCGGCGGATCAGGCGCACATGGCCGACATGGAACGTATCGAAGGTTCCATAGGTAATGATTGTCTTCATGCTGCGTCTCACCCTGTCTGCCACCACTGCAGAGGTTGGCGGACCTGCCGCGAAGCGGCATCGGTCCCTTCCGATCCTGGCTTGCGGTCTCGCGACCGAAGCACTGGCGAAGTCGCCAATCTACTGACGGACTCTCGCGCTCAGGGGGACTACAGCAAATTGAATGCCATCTTCCGCGAAGGTGCGCGGGACGCGGCGTATGAGGGATTGGGGAAGGCTTGAAGCGCTGGCAGGAGAAGGCGGGAGGCAGCGGCAAGGGATTGCCGCCGAAGGAAACGCCGCGCGCCCTCCCACGGAAGACGCACGGCGATCGAGTAGGCTCAGAGCTTGTTGAACAGACTCAACTGGCTGACTCGGGCAAACGCTGCCTGGGCCGCTTCGAGCATGGTCTGCTGCAGCACCAGCTTGGAGGTGGCCTCGGCCATGTCGGTGTCGCGGATCGACGACTGGGTGGTGCTGTTGGTCAGGCTCAGGCTCTGGTTTTCCTGGCTGAGCACATCGATGGTGTTCAGCCGCGAGCCCACCGACGACTGCACGTTCATCACCTGGTTCATGCCATTGTCGATGTTGGTCAGCGCCGAGGCCACCATGTTGCGGATGTTCAGCTGGGCCTGGGGATCGTCGGCGGTGGAGGCGCTCAGCGCGGTGCGCAGGTCGCCGATGGTGTTGAGGATGTTCTGCCGCTCCGGCGAGCTGGCGGTGACGCTGAACTGGTCGCCGGCGGCCGGCGAGGCGCTGATCGAGAGGTCGACGCCGGCCACGCTGATGGTCTGCGGGAAGGTGCCGCCGAGGGTCCCGCTGGAGATCGGCGTGGCGCCCTGGGCAGCCGGCAGCGCGTAGACCTCGTAGTCGGTGGCGCTGGTGAACTTCAGCTGCACGCCGTTGGCCGGGAACTGGGTGGCGTAGGCGGTCTGGTTGCTGACCGTGCCGCTGGTGATCTGCGCGCCCGAGGTGTTGGTGGCGCTGCGCTTGATCGAGATGTCGTCGGGGGCCATGCCGAAGCTGAAGCTGTAGCCGCCGACCAGGCTGTCCATGTCGCTGGCGTCGTCGCTGCTGGGTAAGGAGACATCGAGCTGGAACTGCGCGCCGCGGAAGCTGATGGCGTTGCTGTCCGCGGAGGTGGCGTCGTAGGTGCCGTTGGTGTTGGCCTCGCTGGTGACGTCGTTACCGTCCTTGTCGAGGATCTGGTACTGGGTGCCGCTGAGCACGTTCAGGGTGTAGGGCGCGCCATCGCGGAAGCTGGCGTTGTAGGTGCTGTCGCTGGTCACCGTGCCTTGGGAGAGGAACGCCCGCTGCACGCCGTCGCTGTTCGGGTTGCTGCTCAGCGAACTGGTGGTGCGGCTGGCGTTGGCCGCCATCTCGAAGATGCTCCAGCCATTGTCGCTGGTCGGCAGCAGCAGGTTATCGGCGATCTGCAGGTTCAGCGAGCTCTGGTCGCCCTGGTAGCTGTAGGTGCCGTCGGCGTTCTGGATGAACGGCTGCACCGTGCTCTTGCTGCCGGAGAACAGGTAGTTGCCGCTGGCGTCCTTGCTGTTCATCAGCGTCAGCAGCTGCTGCTGGATCTGCCCGAGCTGGTCGGCCAGGGCCTTGCGGTCGTCGTCGGTGAGGGAGCCGTCGCCGGCGCGTACCGCGACCTCGCGGGCCTGCTGCAGCACGTTGGTGATCGAGGACAGCACGCTCTCTTCCTGGTTCAGGGCGTTCTGCGCGGTGGTCATGTTGCTGCTGTATTGCGTCAGCAGCGCCTGCTGCTGTTGCAGTTGCAGCAGGCGCGCGGCGCCGACGGGGTCGTCGGCGGGGGTCTGGATGCGCACACCGCTGGAGATCTGCTCCTGGGTCTTGGCCAGGCTGGCGTAGCCGCGGTTGTAGTTGTCGATGTTGGAACTGAAGATCTGCGGGGTGGAAATACGCATCACGGCCGCCTCAGATGTTGTTGATCAGGGTGTCGAAGAGCGTCTGCGCGGTCTTGATGATCTGCGCGGAGGCCGTGTAGTACTGCTGGAACTTCACCAGGTTGGCCGCTTCCTCGTCGAGGTTGACCGCCGACAGCGAGTCGCGGGTGTTCTGCGCCTGGGTCAGCACCGCGTCGGTGGCGGTGGCGTCCAGCTTGGCCTGGTTGGCCTGGGCGCCGACGGTCTCGGTCAGGCTGCTGTAGGCGCCGGTCAGGCTCATGCCGCTGCCACTGCCGGTGCCGCTGCCCACGGTCTTGGCGCTCTGCAGGTCGATGAGCTTCTGCGCGTTGCCGTTGTCGGCGTCGCCATCGGAATTGAAGGCGACGGTGAAGCTGTCGCCGCTGCCGGGGTAGCCGCCGATGCTGGTCTGGAAGCTGAACGACGGCGTGCCGGGCACGGTGACGCTGATGTCGTTGTTCTGCCCCGGCACTATGCTGCCGGTGCCCAGCGAGTTGCCGGCGGAATCGTAGATCGTGTAGCCCTGGGTGCCGTCGCTGGCGGCGGCGTCGAACACCAGCTTGACCGGCATGCCGGCCTTGATCGCCGCCGCCAGGTCGGCGCTGTTGCTGGCGTCGAGCTCGGTGGTCAGGCTGGTGCCGCTGATGGTGCCGCTGCCGATGTTGCCGGTGGTGGTGGTGGAGACCAGCGGCGAGGCCAGCGCCAGGCGGTTGGCGTCGGTCATCGCCACGGAGATGTCCGCCGCGGCGGTGCGCGTGGGGATCACCGTGAAGCGGTCGCCGGCCTGGATGGTGCCGACGCTCTGCTGGCTGAGGCTGAAGCCGTCGAATTCCTTGGGCGGATCGTCGGTGAGGTCGCCGCTGCCCATCACCTCGCCATCGGACAGGCGTCGGACGCTGTAGCCGGTGGCCGAGGTGAAGGTCACCTCGTAGTCGCTGGTGGTCAGCGCGCTGCTGTCGTCGATGCTGACGTTGAGGTTGCCGGTGCCGCTGTTGAGGCCGTTGGCCAGGCTGCGGTTGCCGATCACGCTGGCGTCGTTGATGTCCTTGAACAGCGCGGCGCCGAAGTTGCCGTTGAGGTCCAGGCCCTGGGCCAGCTGGCTGTTGAAGGTGTCGGCGAGGACGATGGCCATGCGCCCCAGTTCGTTCTGGGTGGTGTTCAGCACCTCGCTGCGGTAGCGCAGCAGGCCGCCCATCTGGCCGCCGGTGACCACCGAGGTGACATCCACGGTCACGCCGCTGGAGCTGGAGTTCAGCGACAGGCTGTACTGCGACGGGTTGCTGGCGCTGGGCGCGGCGCTCAGGGTCGAGGCGTTGCTGCCCACCACCAGCGGCTGGCCGGAACCCAGGTAGAGGTTGTAGCTGCTGCCCTGCTTGACCACGCTGACGCCGATCATGTCCGACAGTTGCACCACCGCCTGGTCGCGCTTGTCCTGCAGGTCGTTGGCGCTGGCGCCGGCGGATTCGGCGGCGGTGATCGCCTGGTTGTACTGGGCGATGGTCTTGGCCAGGTCGCTGACCTGCCCGGCCAGGCTGCTCATCTGGGTGTTGACGTAGCTGTTCTGGGTGCCCAACTGGGTGGAGATGGAATTGAAGCGTTGCGCCAGGTTCTTCGCCTGGGTCAGCACCAGTTGCCGCGAGGCGGAGTCGGTCGGGGTGCCGGCCGCGGTCTGCAGCGAGGCGAAGAAGTTCTGCATCACCGAGGACAGGCCGGTGGTGCTGTCCGACAGCAGCGAGTCGACCTGGTTGACCTGGCTCAGGTAGGTCTGCGCATCGCTGTTCACCGCGGTCGCGCCACGCAGCTGGTTGGCCAGGAACTCGCTGTACATCCGGCGCACGTCCTGCACCGTGGTGCCGGTGCCGACGTAGTAGCGCCCGGAGAACTGCGCGGCCGAGCTGACCTGCATCGACTGCTGGCGGGTATAGCCGGCGGTGTCGACGTTGGTGATGTTGTTGCCGGTGGTGCTCAGCGCCGTTTGCGAGGCGTTGAGGCCGGACAATCCTATGGATAACAGGCTCATGGGCTTTCCTTAGAGCGTTCCATTCTTCAAAGCGTACGGGTCGGGGCGTCGGCCATGGCCACGGTCTGGTAGACCTGCACCTGCCTGGCGATCTGCGAGACCTTGCGCGCGTATTGCGGGTCGGTGGCATAGCCGGCGCGCTGCAGTTCCTTCATGAACTGCTCGGGGCGCGCGGCGGAGTCCAGGGCGCCCTGGTAGCGGTCGTTGTTCTGCAGGAAGCTGACGTAGTCCTGGAAGCTCTGCTCGAAGGAGTTGTAGGCGCGGAACGAGGCCACTTCCTTCACCTGCTTGCCGTTCTCGTACTCGCTGGTGAGCGCGCGCGCCGAGTCGCCCCTCCAGCTCGAACCGCTCTTGATACCGAACAGGTTGTGGCTGCTGCTGCCGTCGCGCTGGGCGATCATCTTCTTGCCCCAACCGGTTTCCAGCGCGGCCTGGGCCACCAGGTAGCGCGGGTCGACGCCGATGCGCTTGGCCGCGCGTTCGGCCATGGGCAGCATGGTGGCGACGAAGTCGTCGGCCGAGGCGAACATGGACTTGCCCGGCCTGGTCGAGATGGCCGAGGTATCGGCGACGGCGGCGCTGCCGGCGGTATCGTCCTGGCGGGCGTAGCCCCTGCCGTTGCGCCAGTCGCTGCTGGCCAACTGCGCCGGCTGGCTGGTGCCGGTGGCATTGGCGTCCGGCACTATGCTGGCGGCGATGCGCTTGGCCAGCGTGCCCGGCAAGGCCAGGCGCCGCGCGTTCAGCGCCTGGCGGTCGTCGCGGCCGGGCTCGGGCTGCGTCAGCGGCTTGCCGCTGGCAGACCACAGGCTCTTCGCCCGCTGCCGGTCCTGCCCCGCTACAGCCTGGGTGGCCTGGGTATCGGATTGCGCCTGCACCTGGGCAAAGGGGTTGTCGCCGGTGTGGCGCACGCCCTGCATCTTCTCCATCTGCTTGACCAGCACGTCGGCCAGGCCGATGCCGTGCCCCTCGCGCGCCAGGGACACCGACAGCTGGTGGTCGTACATGTCCTGGTACTGCTTGGCGGTCTCGCTGTTGAGCGGGTTGTCCTTGGCGAACACTTCGTTGGCCGAGCGCATCGACTTGAGCATCTCGTTGAGGAACAGCGACTCGAACTCCTGGGCCACCTTGCGGATGTTGCCCTGGCTGTTGCGGTCGCCGCTCTTCAGCTGGCTCAAGCGGTTGAGGTCGGTGTAGGCCTGGCTGTCGCTGGCGCTGGTGCCGGAGTTGAGCAGTCGTGCGTCCATGGCGGCGTCCTCAGATGACGATCAGCTCGGCCTGCAACGCGCCGGCCTGCTTGAGGGCTTCGAGAATGGCCATCAGGTCGCTGGGCGCCGCGCCCACCTGGTTCACCGCGCGGACGATCTCGTCCAGGGTGGTGCCGGGGCCGAACTTGAACATCGGCTTGGCTTCCTGCTCGGCGTTCACCCGCGAGCGCGGCACCACCGCGGTCTCGCCGTTGGAGAAGGGGCCGGGCTGGCTGACGATCGGGTCCTCGGTGATGGTCACGGTGAGGCTGCCGTGGGTCACGGCGGCCGGCGATACGCGCACGTTCTGGCCGATGACGATGGTGCCGGTGCGCGAGTTGATGATGACCTTGGCCACCGCCTCGCCGGACTGGATCTCCAGGTTCTCCAGCACCGACATGTAGTCCACCCGCTGGTTCGGGTCCAGCGGCGCGCTGACGCGCACCGAGCCGCCGTCGATGGCCTGGGCCACGCCCGGGCCGAGCATGTCGTTGATGCGGTCGACGATATGCTTGGCGGTGGTGAAGTCGGGGCGGTTGAGGTTCAGCGTCAGGCTGTTGCCCTGGTCGAAGCCGCTCGGCACCGCGCGTTCGACGGTGGCGCCGGAGGGAATGCGCCCGGCCGACGGCACGTTGACGGTGATCTTCGAGCCGTCGCGACCCTCGGCGTCGAAGCCGCCCACCACCAGGTTGCCCTGGGCGATGGCGTAGGTCTGGCCGTCGATGCCCTTGAGCTGGGTCATCAGCAGGCTGCCGCCGCGCAGGCTCTTGGCGTTGCCGATGGAGGAGATGGTCACGTCGATGGTCTGGCCCGGCTTGGCGAACGCCGGCAGGTCGGCGTGCACCGACACCGCGGCGACGTTCTTCAGCTGCACGTTGCCGCTGCCGGCCGGCACCTTGATGCCGAACTGCGCCAGCATGTTGTTGAAGGTCTGCAGGGTGAAGGGCGTCTGCGTGGTCTGGTCGCCGGAGCCGTTGAGGCCGACCACCAGGCCGTAGCCGATCAGCTGGTTGCTGCGCACGCCCTGGATGCTGGCGATGTCCTTCAGGCGCTCGGCGTGGGCGGCGAGCGTCAGGCAGGACAGGCCGAGTACTAAGAGCAGGCGGGAGAACATCGACATCTCAGGTCACCTGCTCAGAACGGCCACAGCGGGCTGAGGAAGAAGCGGTCCAGCCAACCCGGCTGGCTGGCGTCGGCGAAGGCGCCGGTGCCCGAGTAGGTGATGCGCGCATCCGCCACGCGGGTCGAGGACACGGTGTTGTCGGTGGCGATGTCGTCGGCGCGGATCAGCCCGGCGATGCGCACCAGCTCGTTGCCGGTGTTCAGCGTCATCCACTTCTCGCCGCGCACGGCGAGGATGCCGTTGGGCATGACTTCGGCCACGGTCACGGTGATCGAGCCGGTCAGGCTGTTGCTCTGCCCCGCCGCGCTGTCGCCCTTGGTCTCGCGGTTGCCGCTGTACTCGGCGCTGAGGCTCAGGTCGCCGCTGCCGAAGGGGTTGTTGGTGGTGGCCTTGCTGCCGAACAGCGAGGTCAGCCCCATCTTGTTGCTGCTGTCCTTGGAGATGTCGGAGTTGGCCTTCTTGCTCGCCTGGGTCTTCTCGTTGAGGGTGATGGTGATGATGTCACCGATGCGGAAGGCCTTGCGGTCGCCGTAGAGGTTGTTTTCGAACCCGGCCTGGTAGATGGAACCGTTGTTCTGCGCCGCGGGCATGGGCGTGCGTGGCATGACCGGCGCGTAGTACGGGTCGTCCGGCTTCGGCGGAGGACTGACGCAGCCGGCCAGCGCGGCGAGCGCCAGCAGCGGGAGAAGATGGGAACGGTTCATTGCAACTACCTCTCGGGGAGAGCCACTAACTGGCGGGCCGCGGGGCCCGCGTCATGCATCAAAGGTTCTGGGTGACGAAGGACAGCATCTGGTCGGCGGTGGAGATCACCTTGGAGTTCATCTCGTAGGCGCGCTGGGTGGTGATCATGTTGACCATCTCCTCCACCACGCTGACGTTGGAGTTCTCCAGGGTGTTCTGCTGCACGGTGCCCAGGCCGTTCAGGCCCGGGGTGCCGACTTGGGGCGCGCCGCTGGCGGCGGTTTCCAGGAACAGGTTGTTGCCGGTCGCCTGCAGGCCCGCCGGGTTGATGAAGTCGGCGGTCTGGATGTTGCCGATGATCTGCGGCTGCGAGTTGCCGGCCACGGTCACCGAGACGGTGCCGTCGTTGCCGACGGTGAAGGTCTGGGTTTCCGCCGGGACCACGATGGCCGGCTCCAGGGCGTTGCCGTTGGAGGTGACGATCTGGCCGTCGGAGTTCAGGTGGAAGCTGCCGTCGCGGGTGTAGGCGACGGTGCCGTCCGGGGTCAGCACCTGGAAGAAGCCGCGGCCGTTGACCGCCATGTCCAGCGGGTTGTCGGTGGTCTGCAGGCTGCCGGCGGTGAAGTTCTTCTGGGTGCCGACGATGCGCACGCCGGTACCCAGCTGCAGGCCCGAGGGCAGTTGGCTGTCCTGGGTCGACTGGGCTCCGGGCTGGCGCTTGATCTGGTACAGCAGGTCCTGGAACTCGGCGCGGTCGCGCTTGAAGCCGGTGGTCGAGACGTTCGCCAGGTTGTTGGAAATGGTGGTCAGGTTCATGTCCTGGGCGGACAGGCCGGTCTTGCTGACCCACAGTGCCGGAAGCATATGTCTTCTCCTCGGGCGTCGGATTCATGACGCCTCGATCTGGTGATTAGCTAAATTGCAAAACCCGCGCCATGGCCTGGGAATCGTCCTCGGCGGTACGCATCATCTTCACGTGCAGCTCGAACTGGCGGGACAGCGCCAGGATCGAGGTCATCTCTTCCACCGCGTTGACGTTGCTCGCCTCGAGGAAGCCGGACTGCACGGTGGCGTTGGCGTCGGGCTGCGGCGCCGGCTGGCCCTGCTTCATGCGGATCATGCCGTCGGTGCCCTTCTCCAGCTGCTTCGGGTCCGGGGTGACCAGCTTGATGCGGTCGACGGTGGCCAGCGCGTTGGGATTGTTGCCCTGGCCGCGGACGGTGATGGTGCCGTCCTCGCCGATCTCGATCTTCTCTTCCGGCGGAATGGCGATCGGCCCGCCGTTGCCGAGCACCGGCAAACCGTCGCCGGTGCGCAGCTGGCCGAGGGCGTCGATTTCCAGGCTGCCGGTGCGCACGTAGGCTTCGCCGCCGTCCGGGGCCTGCACGGCGATCCAGGCGTCGCCCTTGGCGGCGACGTCCAGGTCACGCCCGGTTTCCTGCAGGGCGCCGGCGGTGAAGTCGGTGGCCGGGCGTTCGCTCATGGCGAACACGCGCGCCGGAAAGCTGTCGCCGAAGACCGGCATCGCCCGCGCCTGTTCGAAGTCGCGACGGAAACCGGTCGTGGAAATGTTCGCCAGGTTGTTGGCGTGAGCCTGCATGGCCTGCGTGTTCTGGCTCGCGCCGCTCATGGCGACATACAGCATTCTGTCCAAGGCATTCCTCCAGTGCCGGGTCGGATTCCCGGCGGTGCTGGAGGTGTCTCAGCAAGGGCTGTGCCAGAATTGAAAAATCAGCGCAAGCCGCTGATTCGAAAGGACGAATGAAAAAGAAAAGGCTCCCGAAGGAGCCTGAGGGGCCGTCAGGCGGCGAGGGGCTGCCGCCTGCGGCAAGAGCGCTTTGCCGCCATCAACGCAGGTTGATGATGGTGTCGGAGATGGTGCTCTCGGTCTGCACGGTCTTGGCGTTGGCCTGGTAGTTGCGCTGCGCGACGATCAGGTTGACCAGCTGCGCGGTGAGGTCGACGTTGGACTCCTCCAGCGAGCCGGAGCCCACCGAGCCGAGGGTGCCAGAGGTTGGCGTGCCGATCACCGCCTCGCCCGAGGCCAGCGACTGTTTCCAGGCGGTGCTGCCGACCGGGGTCAGGCCCTGGGTGTTGGCGAAGTTGGCCAGCACCAGTTGGCCGATCACCTTGGACTGGCCGTTGGTGTAGGTGGCGTACATCTGCCCGTCCACGTCCACCGACAGGCCGGACATCTGGCCGGTGGCGTAGCCGTCCTGGGTCACCGCGGTGACCGCGAAGGCGGCGTTGGTCTGGGTGGTCTTGGTCAGGTCGAGGCTGATGCCGCCGGTGGCCCCGGCCGCGCCGTTGGCGCCCCAGGTCACCGGGTCGGTGGTGGAATCGGTGATCGCCGCCGGCACCCAGCCGGTGAGGGTCATGGTCTTGTCCGCATTGACGGTCATGCCGGTGGAGGTGACGCCGGTCAGCTGGCCGGCGCTGTTGAAGCTCAGCTGGCTGGTGAGCGGCGTGGTGCTGGTCGGGTCGGTCGGCGAGCGGCCGTCCACCAGGGTGTGCATGGTCCAGTTGTTGCTGCTGTCCTTGACGAAGTAGTTCGTCATGGTGTGCGAGTTGCCCTGGGAGTCGTAGATGTCCACCGAGGTCGACCAGTTGTAGCTGTCGGAATCGGCCGGGTCGAAGGTGGCGTTGGTCGGCGTGCTGGCTGCCGAGTTCAGGCTCAGCGTCGAGGTGATCTTCGAGGTCGGGCTCGGCGGCTGGTTGGCGGTGTCCACTTTCAGGTCGGTGATCACACCGTTGACGACCGAGCCGTTGCCGTTGACGCCATAGCCCTGCAGGCGGTTGCCGGAGCCGTCGACGATGTAGCCGCTGGCATCGGTATTGAAGGAGCCGTTGCGGGTGTACAGGCGGCTGCCGTTGTCGCTGACCATGAAGAAGCCGTTGCCGCTGATGGCCAGGTCCAGGCTGCGGCCGGTGGAGGTCAGGTTGCCCTGGGTGAACTGCTGCGACACCGACTGGGTGATCACGCCGCTGCCCACGGCGTTGCGCCCGGTGCCGAGCATCGAGGCGGCATACAGGTCGGCGAACTCGGTGCGCGAGGACTTGAAGCCGGTGGTCCCGACGTTGGCGATGTTGTTGCCGGTCACGTTCAGGTCCGTGCTAGCGGCGTTCAAACCACTCAGGGCGGTATTGAAAGACATGGTCAGCTCCCGTGCCGAAGGACGGCGTTATTTTCCGATGGTCTGAATGCTGGAGGCGGAGACACTGCCTATGCCAGCGAGATTGAGAGTCATTTCCCCGCCGCTCTGGCCCAGCGTGACGCTGTTGACCGTGGCCGGCAGGTAGGTGGTCAGGGCGGTGCTGGTGCCGTCCAGCGAGGCCGTGGCCTTGATGGTGTAGGTGCCGGAGGCCACCTGCTCGCCGCTGTCGTCCTTGCCGTCCCAGGTGAAGTCGATATTGCCGCTCTTCTGGCTGCCCATGTCGATGGTGCGCACCAGCTCGCCGTCGTCGTCATAGATTTTCAGGGTCACGCCATCGCCGTTGGACGGCATCACCAGCGAGCCCTGCACGCCGGCGCTGGGGTCGTCGACCTGGACCTTGCTGGAGTTGACGATCACCGAGCGGCCGACCAGGGACGAGGCCTGCAGCGCCTGGGACGACTGGAACGAGGAATAGAAGTTGCCCAGGGTGGTATCCAGGTTCTCCATGCTCTCCAGGCTGCTGAACTGGGCGAGCTGGGAGACGAACTGGGTGTTGTCCTGCGGGTCCAGCGGGTTCTGGTTGTTCAGCTGGGTGACCAGCAGTTGCAGGAACGAATCCTTGCCCAGCGCACTGGTGCCGGTTTCCGAGGTGGAAGACGAGGAACTCGACCCGGCGTTCAGCGACGAGAGGATCGAGTTCGAAGTGCTACTGGTGTTGTCGATGCTCATGGGGCGTCCTCTGCGCTTACTGACCCAGGGTCAGGACCTTCTGCATCATCTGCTTGGCGGTGTTCATCATTTCCGCGTTGCTCTGGAAGGAGCGGCTGGCGGACATCATGTCGGCCATCTCCTCCACCACGTTGACGTTGGGGTAATACACGTAACCGTTGGCGTCGGCGGCTGGATGGTTCGGCTCGTAGCGCGGCACCAGCGGGCTCTGATCCTCGACCACGCCCAGCACCTGCACGCCGGTGCCGGCCTGGTCGGTGTCCTGGAACAGCGAGCCCTGGCCGCTCTGCGCCTGCTGGAACATGGCGGAGAACACCGGGTGGCGGGCGCGGTAGGTCTGGTCGATGCTCGAGGACACGCTCTCGGCGTTGGCGATGTTCGAGGCGGTGGTGTTCAGACGGGTGGTCTGGGCACTCATGCCGCTACCGGCGATGTTGAAGACACTGGCAAGGGACATGGCTATCACTCTCCGCGCAGGGCGCCCATCAGGCCTTTGAACTTGCTGTTGAGGAAGGTGAAACTGGCCTGGAACTGCACGGCGTTCTGCGCGTAGTTGGCCTGCTCGACCTGCTCGTCGACGGTGTTCTGGTCGATGGAGGGATTGGTCGGGATGCGGTATTTCAGCGAGTCGTCACCCATGGCCACGCCGTCGGCCTCGATGTGCCGGGCGTTGGTGACGGCGGTGCTGAAGGTGCCGCTCTTGGCCTTGTCGGCCTGGGCCGCGAGCACCGAAGCGAAGTCCAGGTCGCGCGCCTTGTAGTTGGGGGTGTCGGCGTTGGCCAGGTTGTTGGCCAGCACTTCGGCGCGCTGCGAGCGGAAGCTGAGCGCTTGTGCGTGGATGCCGAGGGCGGAGTCGAAGCTGATGCTCATGGTCACGAACCTGTTTGCCGGTGTGGGCTTGCCAGCACTTCAGCAAGGTGCGTGCCAAAACGTTAAATCCTTATTAATCAATGGATTGCCAATGATCCGCGAGCGGCAAAGGGCGGCAAACCGCGGCAAGCGGCAAGGCCTTACCGCCCGGCGGCAATGCGTTCTGCCCATTCGAAGGGGTTACCCTCACCCCGGCCCTATTCCGCAAGCGGGAGAGGGGACTGCCCGAGCCACCGGGGCGTCCGGCGTGGGCGGTGAGTCCAATCGCGGACAAGGTCCGCTCCTACGCGCCCGTGCTTCCCTGGAACCGTAGGATGGGTTGAGCCTGCGAAACCCATGCGGTGGTGGCGATGGGTATCGCTTCGCTCAACCCATCCTACGGGGCGTGGTGTTTGCCGGAAGCGTAGGAGCAACTGTCTTGCCGGCCGCGCCGAGACGCGCCTCAACGGATGGGTTGAGCCTTGGCGAAACCCATGCGGTTGCGGTGATGGGTATCGCTTCGCTCAACACCATCCTACGAAAGCCATGCTCGCTCATGCGGTAGGAGGACCTTGTCCGCGATTGGACTCACCGCACACGCCGAAACGCCCCTTCAATCCATCCTACGAAAAGCCCCCAGGCACAGCCGGCAAGACGGCGAACGGCTCGTGCGGATAGGCGAAGGGCGCCCCAAGGGCGCCCTTCCGTGATCGGCATAATGCCCGGCTACTTGGCCTTGTAGATGATCCCCGGGTTGCACTGGACCATCTGGTAATGCTCCGGCAGCCCGTTGAGCGCCTCGGAGGCGCCGAGGAACAGGTAGCCGCCGGGCTTGAGCGCCGCGTGCATGCGCAGCAGGATGTCGCGCTTGACCTCGGCGGAGAAGTAGATGAGCACGTTGCGGCAGAAGATCAGGTCGAACTTGCCGAGGGTGGCGTAGCTCTCCAGCAGGTTCAGCGCGCGGAACTCGACGCGGCCCTTGATCGCCGGCTTCACCGCCCAGCGCCCCGGCCCCTTGGTGTCGAAGTAGCGCTGCAGGCGCTCCTGGGACAGCCCGCGGCCGATGGCCAGGCTGTCGTACTCGCCGGCCTTCGCCGCGTTGAGCATGGAGCCGGAGAGGTCGGTGGCGACGATCTGCACGCCGGCCTTGAGCTGGCCGAGGTTGGTCTTCTCGAACTCGTCGATGGTCATCGATAGCGAATAGGGTTCCTGCCCCGAGGAGCAGGCTGCCGACCAGATGCGCAGGCGCTGGCCCGGGTTGGCCTTGATCAGCTCGGCGAGGATGCGGTTCTTCAGCACCTCGAAGGGGTAGGTGTCGCGAAACCAGAGGGTCTCGTTGGTGGTCATGGCATCCACCACCTGCTCGCGCAGCTGGCTGCGGACCTGGATCTTCTGCACCAGCTCGCCCAGGCTCCTGATGCCCTGCTGCTCCATCAGCTTGTTCAGGCGGCTGGCGACCAGGTACTGCTTGTTGGCACCCAGGACGATGCCGCAGGCCTTTTCCAGGAAGTCCCGGAACAGCTCGAATTCCATGTTGGTCGATGTCACCGATCACGCCTCTTTCCAGTTGGCCGGGCGTCGATCCCGACGCCAGGCGGCCGGGGTCGCCCCCGGCCGTTGCAGACTACCCCGAAGTGCCCTCCTCAGCGTGCGTCCGCCGCCTTGATGCGCTCGACGACACGCGCCGCCAGATCATCGGGCCGGAACTTGGCGAGGAAGTCGTTGGCGCCGACCTTCCGCACCATCGCCTGGTTGAACACCCCGGACAGCGAAGTATGCAGGAGAATGTGCAGGTCCTGCAGCCGCGGATCGTGGCGAATCTCCGCGGTCAGGGTGTAGCCATCCATTTCCGGCATCTCGATGTCGGAGATCACCATCAGCAATTCCTGGCCCGGATTGCCACCGGCGGCCAGCATCTGTTGAAGGTAGTCCAGCGCCTGGCGTCCGTCATTGAGCGCGAGCACTTCCACCCCGACGGTCTCCAGGCAGCGGATCAACTGCTTGCGCGCCACCGAGGAGTCGTCCACCACCAGCACCCGCTTGGTCACCGCCTGGGCCTGGGTGTCGGCGTCGATCACGCCCTCGGAGATGTCCTCGCTGGTGGGCGCGACCTCGGCGAGGATCTTCTCCACGTCGATGATCTCCACCAGTTGCTTGTCCACCCGCGTCACCGCCGTCAGGTAGTGGTCGCGGCCGGTGCCCTTGGGTGGCGGATGGATCTCCTCCCAGTTCATGTTGACGATGCGTTCCACCGAATGCACCAGGAAGCCCTGCACCTTGGTGTTGTACTCGGTGATGATCACGAAGCTGTTGTCGATCTCGCGCAGGCCGCGACGGCCGGTGGCCATCGACAGGTCGAGGATCGGGATGGTGCCGCCACGGATGTTCGCCACCCCGCGCACCACCGGACTGGACTTGGGCATCACGGTCAGGCGCGGGCACTGCAGTACCTCCTTCACCTTGAACACGTTGATGCCGTACAACTGGCTGCCATCCAGCCGGAACAGCAGCAGTTCGAGACGATTCTGCCCAACCAGCTGCGTTCGCTGGTTGACCGAATCCATGACTCCGGCCATTGCGCCCCCTTCGTATCCGCCGTGCCGCCCAGGGCGGCAATCGGCACGAGCCTTGCTTGAAGTCGTGGCATGAAACTGCCAACGACGTTTTTCCGACGGTCCCGAGCCCATGCCCTGTCACTCTGCGGAGTGCTCGGCATGCTGGGCGCGTTCGCCCCGGGTCCGACCTGGGCCGACGACTTCACCGCGCCCGAGATTCTTATCGGCTCCACCCAGGGCTTTCTTGAGTTCAAGGTGGAAGATTATCTGCAACGCAGCGGCATCGAGGCACGCTACGAGATAGAAGTGGCGCGCATCGACCCGCGCCTGCGTCTGGCGGCCTGCGACAAGGACCTGACGCAATCCCTGGAAAGCCCTGCGCAGCCCGTGGGGCGCGTCTCGGTGCTGGTGCGCTGCGAAGGCTCCTCGCCCTGGTCGGTATACGTGCCGGCCCAGGTCAAGCTGTTCCGCCAGGTAGTGGTGACCACCCAGCCGCTCAAGCGCGACCACGTGCTGGAGCCGGGTGACATCAGCCTGATGGAGCGCGACATCGGCCTGCTCAGCCAGGGCTACCTGACCGACCCGCAGCAGGCCGTGGGGCAGAAGCTCAAGCGACCGACGGTCAGCGACCAGATCCTCGCCCCGGTGTTCCTCGAACAGGCCGCGGCGGTGCGCAAGGGCGACCAGGTGGTGATCCGCGCGCAAACCGGCGCGGTCAACGTGGTGATGCCCGGCGAGGCCATGGCCGACGGGGTGCCCGGCGAGCAGATTCGCGTGCGCAACCTGCGTTCGCAGCGCATCATCAAGGCCCGGGTGGTGGAGCCAGGCGCGGTGCAGGTCACGCTCTAGCGGCGGAAGTCTGGCGCTTGCGCGCCAGCCTTCACTAAACTGTGCGAAGGCGCACGAAAAACCGCCCTAAAGTTTTAAGGATGTCAGCCGAAACCTACAGGCAAGCGTCCTAAACCCGCAGAGGTTCACTACCATGGTCATCGACTTCAACCGGCTGAACAATGCCAGCGCGCCGGTCTCCACCGGCAGCACCGGCAAGCCCCAGGCCGGCCGCAGCGAAGCCGCCGGCAGCGAAAGCGCCGGCAGCGCGTCGGCCGCTGGCAGCGGTGAGTCCGTGCAACTGAGCAGCACCGCCCAGCAATTGCAGAAAGCCAGCGACCAGCTGAAAGACCAACCCGTCGTCGACTCGGAAAAGGTCGCGCGGCTGAAGCAGGCCATCGCCGATGGCAGCTACCAGGTCGACAGCCAGAAAGTCGCCGGCAAACTGCTCGACTTCGAATCCCAGCGCTGAGCGCGGGGTTCCCCAAGGACGCCCTGAACGCCGAGCCGCCATGCCAAACGCCAGCCTGCTCCATCTGATCACCGAGGATATCGGCGCCGCCGAGGCTCTTCTGCAGCTGATCGAGGACGAATTCCACGCCCTCGACGCGCGTGACCTGGAGCGCCTGCAGGGCCTGCTCGACAGCAAGCTGCCGCTGCTCCAGCAACTGGAGCGCAATGGCCGCCAGCGCAGCGAGACGCTGCGCCAGGCCGGCGTCAGCAGCGACCGCGCAGGCCTCGCCGCGCTGGCCGCGCAGGGCAAGGTGGAGCCGCGCACCGTGGAACTCAGCGAGCGCCTGGCGGCGCTGCTGGAACAATGCCAGCAGGCCAACCTGCGCAACGGCCGCATCATCCGCAACAACCAGCACGCCACCGGCCGTCTGCTGGATATCCTCCGCGGCCAGGACACCCCCAGCCTCTACGATCGCCGCGGCGGCGCGACCCAGGGCAGCCGCCAGCGTCCCCTCAGCCAGGCCTGAACCCTGGCGTCCGGCAGGGCGATGCGGCAGAATGCCATCGCCTTTCAAAAGAAAATTCCCACAATAAATACATCTGGAGATCGTAGGACAGTGGCAAGCCCGTTCGCCGAGGAAAATGGCCCGCAACCGCCGAAAACGCTCAAGGCGGCCGTGGAGATCCAGGCCAACCTGCGAATCCTGATGGATAGCCATGACCCGCTGGTGATCAGCTTCGCCGAGCGCAACCAGCGCTTCCAGAGCTTCGTCGTCGCGGTGGACCGCGAACGCAACCGGGTGGCCCTGGACGAACTGATCCCCAATGACGGCGAGCGTTTCCTGCAGAATGGCGAGAACTTCCGCATCGAAGCCTTCCATGAAGGCGTGCGGATCGCCTGGGAATGCCAGCAGGCCGCGCAGTTCAGCGAACTCGACGGCGCCCGCTGCTACTGGCTGCCGATGCCCGCGGAGATGCTCTACCACCAGCGCCGCAACGCCTACCGCGCCGCCCTCAAGCAGACCCAGCCGGTGGCCGTGGAACTGGCCGGCGACAAGCTCAAGGCCGCGCTGAGCGGCAACCTGCTGGACATCTCCGCCACCGGCTGCAAGGTGCGCTTCGCCGGCGACGTGCACGAGCGCCTGCAACCCGGCCAGCTCTACGAGCGCTTCACCGCCCGCCTGCCGTTCGGCGCCATCACCGTGGAAGTGGAGCTGCGCCACGTGCACTTCGACGAGAAGGTCAACGCCAGCTTCGCCGGCCTGCGCTTCAACCGCCTGAGCGGCCTGGAGCAGCGCCACATCGAGCGCTTCGTCTACCAGCTGCAGCGCGAAGCGCGGCGCTTCGAGAAGGACGAGCTGTTCTAGCGCCCGCCCTTCCCCGCCCTACCCCGGCCGGCTTTCCTCTTCCGCCTCGGGCACGCCGGCTGTCTCGGGCGCTGCGGGCGCTGGCGCCGGGGTGGTCTTCATCTGTTCTTCCACCGTTTCGTCGGCCACCCGCGGGTCGAGCGCCGCCGACAGCGGCGAGCTGGCCAGGCTGTCGGCCATGGGCACGTGCTTCACCGGCGCCTCGTCGACACGGTGCAGACCGGTGACCTTCTCCGGGCGCACGCGCCAGATGACGATCAGCGCGCAGGTCGCGGCGAAGGCATAGAGCATGTTCGGGCCGAAGGCGCGCATCAGCGCTCCGGTCGCCAGCGGGCCGACGCAGGCGCCGACGCCGAAGGTGACCAGCAGCATGGCAGTCAGCGATACCCGCCGCTCGCCCTCGACGTGGTCGTTGGAGAAGGCCACCGCCAGCGGGTAGAGGGTGAACTGCACCAGGCAGACCATGAAGCCCATCGGCACCATGGCCTCCATCGGCAGCGACGGCAGCACCGCCAGCGGCAAGGCGAACACCAGCAGCAGGATGCCGGCGCTGCGGATCAGCAGCGCGCGATCGTAGCGGTCCGACAGCCAGCCCAGCGGCCACTGCACCAGCAGGCCGGCGAAGATGCACACGCCCATGAACACGCCGATCTGCTCGACGCTCAGGCCCTGCTCGGTGGCGTACAGCGGCGCCAGGCCGTAGAAGGAACCGATCACCAGCCCGGAGACCAGCACCGTGGTCAACGACTGCGGCACCCGCTGGATGAAGAAGCGCGGCTCCAGCGGAGCCGGGTGCAGCGGCGCGGGGTGGACCTTGTGGGTGATGGACACCGGGATCAGCGACAGGGCGAAGGCCAGCGCGATCATCATCGGCAGGTCCGGGCCCAACCCCGGGTGCGCCACCAGGATCAGCTGGCCGGCCACCAGGCCCAGGTAGGAGGCCACCATGTAACCGGCGAACACCGCGCCGCGCTGGCGCGCCTCGGCCTGCTCGTTGAGCCAGCTCTCGATGACCATGTACTGGCACATCATGCCCAGGCCGATGAGCGTGCGCAGCAGCAGCCAGATCGCCGGCCAGTTGGTCAGGCCGATGCCCAGCACCGCCGCCACCACCAGGCCGCCGCAGGCGACGTAGGCGCGGATGTGGCCGACGCGGGCGATCAGCCGGTGGCCGATCTTGCCGCCCAGCACCAGGCCCAGGTAATAGGCCGCCATCATCGCACCGATCCACAGGCCGTCGACCTTCTCGGCGGCCAGGCGCAGGCCCAGGTAGGTGCTCAGCAGGCCGGAGCCGGTGAGCAGGGTGAGGGTGGCGAAGTAAAGCGCACGGAAGGCAGTGAAAATCCGCATCGGACCTCCGGTCCAAGACGGGCGGCAGGACGCCGCCGTACTACACGAAGCACGCCCGCGCGAAGGCGGGCGTTCGCTACCAGCCTAGAGCCTGCCGCAAGGCGCGTCGAGCCCTTTGACGGGTACGCAAAGAAAGGCGTCGTCCATGGCAAAGCCGGAGGTCGGAACCCGCCGTGGCGGGCTCCGCTCGGCCTCAGGCCTGGGCGGCCAGCACCCGGCGCTCCCAGGGGGTGATTTCGTCGAAGAAGCTGGTCAGCTCCAGTTCCTTGCTGGCCACGTAGCCGTCGACGAATTCGGCGCCGAACATCCGCCGCGCCAGCTCGCTGCGCTTCAGGCGGCGCAAGGCGTCGTACATGGTGCAGGGCAGCAGCAGTTCGTCCGGCACCTCGAACTCGCCCTGGATGGCTGCGCTGGGCTCCAGCTCGTTGTCGATGCCGTGCAGGCCGGCGGCCAGGCTGGCGGCGATGGCCAGGTAGGGGTTGGCGTCGGCGCCTGCCAGGCGGTTCTCCACCCGCCGCGCCACCGGCGGGCTGGCCGGGATACGCAGGCCGGCGGCGCGGTTGTCGTGGGACCAGCAGGCGTTGTTCGGCGAGGCGTAGGGGTGGCACAGGCGCTGGAACGAGTTGACGTTGGGCGCGAACAGCAGGGTGAAGTCGGCCAGGCAGGCCTGCAGGCCGCCGATGAAATGCCGGAAGGCCGGCGTGGCCTCGCCCTCGGCGTCGCTGAAGATGTTGCGGCCCTCGCCGTCCACCACGCTCTGGTGGATGTGCATGGAGCTGCCCGGGGTGTGCGCCAGCGGTTTGGCCATGCACACGACGAGCAGGCCGTGCTTGAGCGCCACTTCCTTGAGCAGGTGCTTGAACAGGAAGGTCTGGTCGGCCAGCAGCACCGGGTCGCCGTGCAGGAAGTTGATCTCGAACTGGCTGGTGCCCATCTCGTGCATGAAGGTGTCGCGCTCCAGCCCCACCGCGGCCATGCAGCGGTAGACGTCCTCGAAGAACGGACGCAGACCGTTGTTGGACGACACGCTGAACGCCGAATGGCCCATCTCGCGGCGGCCGTCCAGGCCCAGCGGCGGCTGGAACGGCTGCTGCGGGTCCGGGTTGGGGGCGAAGACGAAGAACTCCAGCTCGGTGGCCACTACCGGTTGCCATCCATGTTCGGCGTAGCGCGCCACCACCTGCTTGAGCAGGCCGCGGCTGGACAGGCCGGAGGGCTGGCCGTTCAGCTCCACCGCGTCGCAGATGGCCAGGGCGCGCGGGCTGTCGCTCCAGGGCAGGCGATGGACCTGGGTGGGCTCGGCGACCAGGGCCAGGTCGCCGTCGTCGCTGCCGTAGAAGCGCGCCGGCGGGTAGCCGCCCATGATGCACTGCAGCAGCACGCCGCGGGCCAGCTGAAGGCGCCGCCCGGAGAGGAAGCCCTCGCCGGTCATCACCTTGCCGCGCGGCACCCCGTTGAGGTCGGGGGTGACGCATTCGATCTCTTCGACTCCAGCCAGGCGCTCGGCGAGCGGGCTGCGTCCTTCGCTAGTCATGACTTCTTATCCTTGTAATACGGCCGCACACAGGCTGTGCGACCTGTACAAAATACGCACCGGTCGTTCGATATTTCAAGCAGGTGGATGAAGGGAATTTCCGTACGCCACCGTAGTGTGCCGACTGCGCCGAGGCGCTCTTCGTAGGATGGGTTGAGCTTGCGAAACCCATCGGGCCATGGTGATGGGTATCGCTTCGCTCAACCCATCCTACGGGGCTGCCCCGCCCGCTCCTACGGGGTACGCCACACACCGCGCCCATGAACGAAAACGCCGCCCCAGGGGGCGGCGCTTCGAACCTGGCGATCCGTCAGAACAGCCGGGTGAACAGCCAGTACAGCGAGCCGGACAGCACGATGGCCGCCGGCAGCGTCAGCACCCAGGCCATCAGCAGGTTGCGGATGGTGCGCATCTGCAGGCCCGAGCCGTTGGCCGCCATGGTCCCGGCCACGCCGGAGGACAGCACGTGGGTGGTGGACACCGGCAGGCCGTACATGTCCGCCGCGCCTATGGTGAGCATCGCCACCACCTCGGCCGAGGCGCCCTGGGCGTAGGTCAGGTGGCTCTTGCCGATCTTCTCGCCGACGGTCACCACGATGCGCTTCCAGCCGACCATGGTGCCCAGGCCGAGGGCGATGGCCACGGCGATCTTCACCCACAGCGGGATGAAGCGGGTGGCGTCGTCGATCTTGCCCTTGAAGGCCATCAGCCGCGCCTGGGTATCGGCGTCGAAGTCGCCGGCCTTGTCCTTGTCCAGCACGCGGATGGTCTCGGAAGCCAGGTACATGTCGTTGCGCACGTTGGCCATGGCCTCGGCGGGCACCTTGGCCAGGCTGCCGTAGCTCTTCACCTCGGCGCCGATGCTGCCGGTCAGCGCGGCCAGCGAGGGCACCACGGCCGGCTTCACTTCATGGGTGCGGATGTATTCCGAGAGCACCGGGCGCGGGTCGGCCGGCGCCGAGCCCTGGGCGCTGCGTTGCAGGCCCTGCTGGGTGGCCTCGGCGAGGACCACGAAGGCGGTGGTCTGGTCGGCCGGGATGGCGCGGTTCAGCGCGTAGGCCATGGGCACGGTGCCGATCAGGATCAGCATGATCAGGCCCATGCCCTTCTGCCCGTCGTTGGAGCCGTGGGCGAAGGACACCCCGGTGCAGGTCAGCACCAGCAGCCCGCGGATCCACCACGGCGGCGGCGCCTTGGCCTTGGGCGCCTTGTACAGCGCGCGGTTCTTCACCAACAGGCGCAGGGCCAGGAGCAGCAGGGCCGAGCAGGCGAAGCCGATCAGCGGCGAGAGCAGCAGCGAGTAGCCGACCTTGGTCGCCTGCGCCCAGTCCACCCCGCTGGTGCCGTCGCGGCCATGCATCAGCGCGTTGGCCACGCCGACGCCGATGATCGAGCCGATCAGGGTGTGCGAGGACGACGCCGGCAGGCCCAGCCACCAGGTGCCGAGGTTCCACAGGATGGCGGCGATCAGCAGGGCGAAGACCATGGCGAAGCCGGCCGAGGAGCCGACCTGCAGGATCAGCTCCACCGGCAGCAGGGCGATGATGCCGAAGGCCACCGCGCCGCTGGAGAGCAGCACGCCGAGGAAGTTGAAGCAGCCGGACCAGACCACCGCGAAGTGCGGCGGCAGCGAATGGGTATAGATGACGGTGGCCACGGCGTTGGCGGTGTCGTGGAAGCCGTTGACGAACTCGAACCCCAGGGCGATCAGCAGGGCCACGCCGAGCAGCAGGAAAGGCGTCCAGGTGGTGACCGCGCTGGCCACCTCGTCGACGTCATGGACCAGGCTCCAGGCGGAGAACAGCAGGCCGACGGCCAGCAATGCATAGAACGCCAGGGCGGTGAGGCGGCCAGGCTTGCTGTCCAGGTGCGGACGGCCTTCGAGAACGGCGGCGCCGTCCCTGGCCAGGGTTTCGCTAGTCATGCGGGAAAATCCGGTTGCGGGGGATGACCGCGCCAGCATGACGGGCAAGTGTGACAATTTATGTCTGGGAGGCCGAGAACATCCCTGACGTAGGGCGTATAACCGTTCGCGGTTATACGCCGCCTCGCCTTCCTCATCGACCACGCCCTGGCCGCGCCGGTGTCAGCCGCGTGACAGTTCAGGCGTCGTTGCGCTTGCGGAAGGCCCAGCGCCAGGCCAGCAGGGTGAAGCTGGCCACCAGCATCACCAGCAGCCAGAAACCGTGGGGGTTCTCCGCCAGGGGAATGCCGCCGACGTTCATGCCGAAGAAGCCGGCGACTATGTTGATCGGCAGCGCCAGCACCGTGACCACCGTCAGGGTGAACAGGGTGCGGTTGCTCTGTTCGTTGAGCTGCGCGGCGATCTCTTCCTGCAGCAGCTTGATGCGCTCACCCAGGGAGGTGAGGTCGCTGATCACCAGGGAGAATTCCTCGGTGGCCTCGCGCAGGTCGCGCACGTCGGCCTCCTGAAGCCATTCCGGCGGGCGGTTGAGCAGCCGCAGCAGCGAGCCCGGCTCCAGCGCCAGCAGGCGCTGCAGGCGCACCAGCACGCGGCGCATGGCGCCCAGGTCGGCGCGGTTGTCGGAGAGGTTCTGCGACAGCAGGCGGTCCTCGATGCGGTCCACGCCCACGGTGGTCTCGCGGACGATCTGGGTAAGGATGTCGCCCTGGTCGCGCAGCAGATGCACCAGCAGCTCCAGCGGCGAGCGGAAGCACTCGCCGTGCTTGACCGAGGAGCGCAGGCGGTCCACCGAGCGCAGCGGCTGCATGCGCGCGGTCACCAGCAGGCGGCGGCGCGCGCAGACCCACAGGGTGGCCACGTCCGAGGAGACGCTGCCGAAGTTGAACACCACGTCGTTGACCACCGCCAGCAGCGCCGCGTCGACGTGCTCGATGCGCGTGGAGCGCGAGCCCTCGCGCAGGGTCTCGAAGAAGGTTTCGGGCAGCTCCAGGTGGCTCTTCATCCAGCGCTCGCAGGCGGCGTGGGCGAGGTTCAGGTGCAGCCAGACGAAGTCCTCGCCCTCCCCCGGCGCCTCCAGCCAGCGCAGCGCGGCGCTGGAATCCAGTTCCTGGCCGCGCTGCCCGGGGTGGAAGCGGAAGCCGTAGAGCAACCCGAACAGGTCGGAATCCCAGGGGTCCTGGGTGAAACGTTGGTTCATGCGCGCTCGCTGAATGTGGCATCGCCCTGGGCCGGGCCGGCGGCCTTCCTGCTTAGCAGGCCGGCATGACGTTCCGGTGCCAGAACGATGACAGCGCGATGACGAATGCTTCAGCCGAACAGCCCGGCGATGGTCCGCTCGCCCAGCGCCGGCCCCACGCTCATGCCGACGCCGGTGTGCATCAGCACCGCGCTGATGCCCGCCTCCACCTGCAACACCGAGAACGGCGCCGGGCCGCGCGCGCCGTACACGCCCTGCCAGCGCTCGACCACCTCGACGCGCATGCCCAGGGTGTCCTCGGCCAGGTCGAGCAGCAGACGGTCCACCGCTTCGGCGTTGAAGGGCGCGGCATCGCTGCCGTAGTCGTGGGAATCGCCGATGATCAGCTCGCCGTAGGGCGTGGGGCTGATCAGCAGGTGGATGCCGTGGTGCTCCAGCGCCGGCGTCTCGCGGCGGATCTGCTCATGGATCGCCTGGGCCTGCGGCAGGTCGGCGAAGGCACCGTAGTGCACGCAACTCAGCCCGGTCAGCAGCGCGTGGCCCAGGCCCAGGTCGCGCTCGGGGCGGGCGCGGAGCATCTGCAGGCGGCACACCTGCGGCTTCAGCGCGGCCAGTTGCTCGGCCAGCAGGGTCTGGTAGTCGTGGCCGGAGCAGACCAGGATCTGCCCAGCCTGGAAGGTGCCGGCAGTGGTGCGCAGCAGGCCCGGCTCGATGTCGCGCACCAGGGTGGAGAAGTGGAATTCCACCTTCAGCTCACGACGCAGCCAGTCGATCAACGCCGGCAGCGCCTCGCGGGAATACAGCTGCTGGTCGTCGAGGCTGTGCAGGGCCGCACGATGCTTGCTGAAAGCGCCGTCGTAGAGCGCATCCAGGGCCTTGCCGCGGAGCAGTTCGGCGCGGTAGCCGTGCTCCCTGGCGCGGCCGGCGCAGAAGGCTTCCAGCAGGTTTTCCTCGGCCTCGCTGCGGGCGAACAGCAGCGAGCCGTTGCGGCGGATGGCAAAGCCGGCGCGCTCGGCCCATTCGGCCCACAGCGGGCGGCTGGCGCGGGCCAGGTCGAGCATGACGCCCGGCGGCTGGCCGCCGACCAGGGCCTGGCCGAAGTTGCGGATGGAGGCGCCGAGCGGCGTGGCGCTGCGTTCGAAGACGCGCACGCGCAGGCCGCGGCGGGCGGCGGCATAGGCGTGGGACAGGCCGAGGATGCCGGCGCCGATGATGGCGATGTCGGTGTTTTGTTGGGTCATGGGTGGATTCCTGGGATCAAAGAGCCCCTCTCCCCAACCCTCTCCCTGAAGGGAGAGGGGGCTGTTCGGTGCGTGGATCGGCATCGGAGCCCGCCTGGAACCTCAGGATGAACTCGGTGATGGCAACCAGTGCAGAGGAGGGTTCCCTCTCCCTTCAGGGCGGGGCGCGCAGTCGGGGGCTAGGGAGAGGGTGCTCTGCTTCGCGCCTACTGCTGCGCCACCTTCTCCGACTTGCCGTCATAGCGCTTGCGCCATTCGGCCAGGATGGCGTCGCGGTTCTGCGAGGCCCAGGCGAAGTCGTTCTTGATCAGGCGCTGCTCGTAGTCCGCCGGCAGTTCGGTCTGCGGCTTGGCGATGCCCGGCTGGGCGAGCACGGCGAAGTTCTCCTTGTACAGCTCCATGGCCGCCGGGCTTGCGGAGAAGTCGGCGAGTTTCTTCGCCGCATCCAGGTGCTGGGTGCCCTTGACGATGCCGGTGGCTTCGATTTCCCAGCCCAGGCCTTCCTTGGGCAGCATTATGTCCAGCGGCGCGCCCTGGCGCTTGAGCTGCACGGCCGGGTACTCGAAGGAGATGCCGATCGGGAACTCGCCGGCGGCGGCCAGCTTGCACGGCTTGGAGCCGGAGTGGACGTACTGGCCGATGTTCTCGTGCAGGGCGTCCATGTAGGCCCAGCCCTGTTTCTCGCCGAAGGTCTGCAGCCAGGCGGAGACGTCGAGGAAGCCGGTGCCGGAGGACGCCGGGTTGGGCATGACGATCTTGCCCTTGTACTCGGGCCTGGTCAGGTCCTGCCAGCTGATGGGCTTCGACAGGCCCTGTTTCTCGGCTTCCACGCTGTTGAAGCAGATGGTCGCGGCCCACACGTCCATGCCCACCCAGGCCGGCGGGTTGGCCGGGTCGCGGTAGTTCTTGCCGATGGCGGCCAGGTCCTGGGGCGCGTACTTCTCCAGCATGTCCTGCGCATCGAGGATGGCCAGGCTGGAGGCGGCCAGGCCCCAGACCACGTCGGCTTGCGGGCGGTCCTTCTCGGCCAGCAGCTTGGCGGTGACGATGCCGGTGGAGTCGCGCACCCACTTGATCTCGATGTCCGGGTTCTGCTTCTCGAAGGCTTCCTTGTAGGCCTTCAGCTGCTCCGGCTCCAGGGCGGTGTAGACGGTCAGTTCGGTGGCGGCGCTGGCGTGCAGGCTGAAACCGGCGAGCACGGCGGCGGCGAGGGCGAGGCGTTTGAACATGGTGCGCTCCTTCTGTTTATTGGGCCCCCGCGTTCGCGGGGGTGACGCTCAGGTGCAACGTGGGTCGTGGGGAATCAGTGGCCGCTCCGGCGCCAGGCCTGGGACCGGCGCAGCAGGCCGCGCGAGGCCAGGGCCAGGACGAGCGAGGCGGCCGCCGAGGTGAGCAGGATCAGCGTGGACATGGCGGCGGCGCCGCCGACGTTGCCGGCGTCGTCCATGTTCAGCACGGCGACGGCGGCGAGGATGCTGTCCGGGCTGTAGAGGAAGATCGCCGCCGACACCGTGGTCATCGCCGAGACGAACAGGTAGCGGACGATGTCCAGCAGCGCCGGCAGGCAGATCGGCAGGGTCACCTTCAGGTAGTGGCGCCACAGCGGCATCTTCAGCGACAGCGCGGCGGCCTCGAACTCGCCGTCGAGCTGGCGCAGCGCGGTGGTGGCGGTCATCTGCGCAGTGGTCAGGTAGTGCGCGATGGTGCACACCACCAGCAGGGTCATGCTGCCGTAGAGCACGTGCAGCGGGTTGCCCGGCAGGTTGAAGAAGAACACGTAGCCCAGACCCAGGACCAAGCCCGGCACCGCCATGGGCACGAAGCAGAACATGCGCAGCAGCTGGTTCAGCCAGGCCTGCTCGCGGGTCTTCTCGATCAGGTAGGCGCCGGTGAAGATCAGCGCACTGCCGAACAGCGCGGTGCAGCAGGCCAGGGTCAGGCTGTTGCGGTAGGCCAGCCAGCCGCCGCCGGCGGTTTCCTCGAAGGAGTAGTGGCGCAGCGACAACGACAGGTTGTACGGCCAGAACTTCACCAGCGAGGAATACACGGCCATGCCCAGCACGCCGAGGATCACCGCGCTGACCAGCAGCACCAGCGCCAGGTAGGCGCCATCGCGGTGGCGCGAGGGCTTGGGCTGGTAGACCTGGGCGCGGCCGCTCATGGAGTCGCCCTGGCGGCGGCGCAGCCAGGCGTCCACCGCGAAGCTCAACAGCGCCGGCAGCAGCAGGAGCATGCCGATCTGCGCGCCGCGGCCGAACTGCTGCTGGCCGACCACTGCCTTGTAGGCTTCCAGCGCCAGCACCTGGTAGTCGCCGCCGACCACCACGGGCACGCCGAAGTCGGTGATGGTCAGGGTGAACACCAGGCAGAAGGCGGCGAACACGCCCTGCCGCGAGGCCGGCCAGGTGATGCTGCGGAACGCCTTCCAGGGGCTGGCGCCCATGCTCGAGGCGGCGTCGAACAGCCGCGCGTCGGCCAGCGACAGCGCCGAAAGCAGGATCATCAGCGCATGGGGGAAGGTGTAGATGGCCTCGCCCAGGACGATGCCCCAGAAGCCATAGATGTTGTCCGGCACCCAGCTGCGCAGCAGGCCCTGGTTGCCGAACAGGTAGATCAGCGCGATGCCCGGCAGCATCGATGGCGCCAGCAGCGGCAGCAGGGAGATGCCGCGCCACAGGCCCTTGGCCGGGATCAGCGTGCGCTGCAGGGCGTAGGCGAAGCCATAGGCCAGCGGCACCACGATGGCCGCCACGCTCAGCGAGACCTTCAGGCTATTGCCCAGCAGCCAGTGGAAGTTGGCGCTGGCCAGCAGCTCGGCCATGGCCGCCAGGCCGCCGCCCTGCCCTTCGGCGCCGCTGAAGCCGCGCCAGAAGATGGCCAGCAGCGGCAGCAGCACGGCCAGGGCCAACAGGGCGAGCAGCAACAGCTTGCCGCCGAGGATGAACAGGCGGTCGCCGAGGTCGCCGCGCAACTTGCCAGCGGCCAGGGCCGGGTCGAGTTTCACTGCGGCATCCATCTCAGGCGAACACCTGCAGGCTCTGCGGCGGCAGCGAGACCCAGATGTCCGCGCTGCCCAGGCGCGGCATCTGCTCCGGGGCCAGCTCGGCCAGCAGCGCGTGGCCGGGCAGCTCGTGCAGTTCGAAGCTCATGCGGCAGCGGTTGCCGAGGAAGGTGATCTCGCGGACCTGGGCGCGGAACAGGTTCTCCTGGTGCACCACCGGGTTGATGCCGATCGCCTCCGGGCGGCAGAACAGCCGGCCGCGCGTGGCGTTGGCCCGCTCGCCGTGCAGGCGCAGGCTCAGGCCGCCGACCCGCGCCAGGCCGTCGGCGCCGCGCTCGAAGGGCAGCCAGTTGCCCTGGCCGACGAACTCGGCGACGAAGGGCGTGGCCGGGGCGCTGTAGATGTCCTGGGCGGTGCCGTACTGCTCGACCTTGCCGTGGTTCATCACGGCGATGCGGTCGGCCATCAGCATGGCCTCGTCCTGGTTGTGGGTGACCATCAGGGTGGTGATGCCCAGGCTCTTCTGCAACTGGCGCAGCTCGCCGCACAGGTGCTCGCGCACCCGGGCGTCCAGCGCCGACATGGGCTCGTCGAGCAGCAGCAGCGACGGCGCCGGGGCCAGCGCGCGGGCCATGGCCACGCGCTGCTGCTGGCCGCCGGAGAGCTGGCCGGGGTACTTCTTCTCGCTGCCGGCCAGGCCGACCAGTTCGAGCATCTCGCCCACGCGCTTGCGCGCTTCCTCGCGGCTGGCGCCGGTCAGGCCATAGGCGACGTTCTGCTCGACGCTGAGATTGGGGAACAGCGCGTAGGACTGGAACAGGATGCCGTAGTCGCGGGCCTGGGGCGGCAGGCGCGAGACGTCGCGCTCACCGATGTGGATGACGCCGCCGTCCTGGCGCTCCAGCCCGGCGATGCAGCGCAGCAGCGTGGTCTTGCCGCAGCCGGAGGGGCCGAGCAGGCAGACCAGTTCGCCACCCTCGATATCCAGCGAAACGCCGTCGAGGGCGGCGAAGTGGCCGAAGCGCTTGTGCATGTCGCGCACCCGCAGCGGGGTGCCGGTGGAGAGGGAATCGTGCATGGCGGAACCTCTTGCAGCTGGCCCGCGGCGACAGACCGCGGGGCTCGATGGAGGGCCATGCTAGGGAAGGAATGCGAAGGCTCTGTTGCGATGGGTGCAACTGCGCCGATAGAGGTATAGGCAGATTTGCGATGGCGAAAGGCTTTTTACAGGAGCGGGCCCTGCCCGCGATTTCGCGCGCAGGGCGCGCTCCTACAGGGGAATGGCGCGGGTGGCGCGGCGTAGGAGGATCTCATCCGCGAATCGCGCCGGAACGTCCGGCTATCGCGGACAAGGTCCGCGAAAAACCCTAGGCAATTGCAGCTATGGGGCGGGCGCGGTTTCCCGTGCCAGGGCCAGGAAGGCGCTGGTCAGGCGCGCCTGGCGGCGTTCCTTCAGGCAGAACAGGTATTCGTCGATCAGCGGCGCGCCCTGCAGCTCCAGTACCCGCAGTTCGGGGTTATCCGGCACTTCCTGGCGCGAGATGATGCTCACCCCGAGGTTGCGGATCACCGCCTCGCGGATCGACTCGCGGCTGCCGATCTCCAGCATCGAGGCCGGCGTCACCGCGGACTCGCGCAGCAGCTTCTCGGTCAGCTCGCGGGTGGTCGAGCCGGCCTCGCGCATCAGCAGGCAATGGTTGCGCAGCTCGCCCAGGGCCACCGAGCGCTGCGCCGCCAGCGGGTGGCTGCGGTGCACCGCCAGCACCAGCGGGTCGCGGCCGAGCACCAGGTGGATCAGCCGCGCGTCCTCCACCGGCTGCGACGAGGCCGCCAGGTCCACCCGGCATTCGTAGAGGGCCTCCAGCACCTGCTGCGAGTTGCCGATCTCCACCGATACCTCGATCTGCGGGTAGCGTTCGCGGAAGGCCTTGATCAGCCCCAGCACGTAGTAGGGCGAGGTGGCGCCAATGCGCAGGCTGCCCTGCATCTGCCCGCAGTTGCGCAGGAAGAACTCGATATCCGACTCCTGCTGCAGCAGCGCCTGGACCATGGGCAGCAGGCGCGCGCCTTCATCGGTGAGGGTCAGGCGGCGGCCGCCGCGGTAGAACAGCTCCACGGCGTACTGGCCTTCCAGGCTGCGGATCTGCGTGGTCACCGTCGGCTGGCTGAGGCCGAGCTTCTTCGCCGCCTGGGTGATGCTGCCCAGGCGGGCCACCATATAGAAGGCCTTGAGTTCGGCGCTCAGCATCGCTCGGACCGCTCCGGGAAATGGCTCATCGCTTCTCCGTCATCGCCAGACGCCTGGATTCGACTATCGGGTATCGGCGCCAGGCGCAGTGGCAAGAAACCGGGGGCAACGAGGAAACGGCGGGAAGGATGGCGTCCCCAACTGGATTCGAACCAGTATCTAGCCCTTAGGAGGGGCTTATTCTATCCCTTGAACTATGGGGACACGCCTGGGCCCGCGGCGGCTGCCGGGACCGGGTGGGCATGTTAACCAGCGTCGACGCATTTGTCATGCCGCGGCGCGGATTTCGCACCAGCCGAGAAGGCCCGCCTGAACGAACAGCGGCGTCAGCCTGGGTTTGCCGCTGCGCTGAGCCCGGCGTCGTCCAGCAGGGCCAGCAGGCCGCGCACGCTGGTCTCCAGGCTGGCGGAGTTGTCCAGCACCCGCAACGGCGGCGCCAGACCCTCGGCGAAGGCGGCATTGCGCGCCAGGCGCGCCTCGATCTCCGCCAGGGTTTCCCGGCCGCGGGCGACCAGGCGCTGGCGCAGCACCTCGGGGGCGACCTGCAGCAGCACCGCGAGCAGGCCGGGATAGCGCCGCCGCGCTTCCTCCAGGTAGCCGCGCGAACCGTTGACCAGCACGACGCGTCCCTGGGCCAGCCAGTGGTCGATCTGCCGCGGAATGCCGTAGCACAGGCCATTGGCCCGCCAGCTCATGGCGAAGGCGCCCTCGCGCTCCAGGCGCTCGAAGGCCTCGGGGGTCACCGCTTCGGCGTGCTCGCCGCGGGCCTCGGCGGAACGGGTGATCACCCGCCGCACGACCTGCCCGCCCCGCTCGGCCAGCGGCGCCGCCGCGGCCTGGAGCAGGCTGTCCTTGCCCGAGCCCGAAGGCCCCATCAGATAGATCAACTTGCCGCTCATGCTCATCTCTGCACCGCGCCTCCCGGGGCGCGGACGCCGCGTATGATACCCGCCCGCCGGCGCCGCGGAAGCGGGAAAATGGCCGGCCCGGCGCTGCATGGCGAGCCAGGTTGCGACATCATCCGCGCCCCTCGTGAACCATTGCCCGTGCGGGTGGTCGGATGATGGCGCAATGGCGGCCGGGACCTGGGACTTGAGCTAATCTGAGCGAATGGAGCCCATGGGCCGCGCCACCCATCGAAAGAAAGATATGCAGATAGCCTCGCATTTCGGACGATTGGTGCTGGCATTTAGCCTTCATACGACGCAAAATACGTCGCAGAATTGACGTCAAGTAATTGGTCGGCCACCTGATTACTGCCCTTGCGCTGAACGGCCAACGGATTTCGCTGTCATAGGGACTCGAACACAGACCCCCTGGCACCGTTTCCCTGACTTACAGGTTTAATGTATGCGCCCATTGAAACAGGCAACCCCAAGCTACTCCAGTCGCACCGCCGACAAGTTCGTCGTCCGTCTGCCCGAAGGCATGCGCGAGCGTATCGCCGAGGTCGCCCGCAATCACCATCGCAGCATGAACTCGGAAATCATCGCCCGCCTGGAGCAGAGCCTGCTGCAAGAGGGCGCCCTGCAGGACAATCTCGGCATCCGCCTGGACAGCCCCGAGCTGAGCCTGCACGAGCGTGAGCTGCTGCAGCGCTTCCGCCAGCTGACCCACCGCCAGCAGAATGCCCTGATCGCCCTGATCGCCCACGATGCGGAAATGGCCAGCAACGCCTGAGCCCAGCCGCACCGAAGCGCTGTTCGCTTAAACGGAAATGCCGTTTCTCCCATGGGGGAAACGGCATTTTTCATTTCCGCGCCCCATGCCCCGTCCGGCGTGGCCGGTGAATCCGATCGCGGACAAGGTCCGCTCCTACGCCCGTGCCTCCCTGAACCTTAGGCTTGCGCCGAGGTGCTCTTCGTAGGATGGGTTGAGCTTGCGAAACCCATCGAACCCTGATGATGGGTATCGCTTCGCTCAACGCCATCCTACGAAAAGCCGTGCTTCCCGGAACCGTAGGAGCGGACTCTGTCCGCGATCCGGCGCTCAGGAGGTCCTGTGATACGGATGTAGCGAGAGCCCCGATTTCTGCCTGCAAAAAAACCTCCCCCGAAAACGCAAAAACCGCCCGAAGGCGGTTTTTCGCGGCCACTGCGGGCCTACATCAGGAACAACGTGGCCAGGCCCAGGAAGATGAAGAACCCGCCGCTGTCGGTCATGGCGGTGATCATCACGCTGGAGCCCATCGCCGGATCGCGCCCCAGGCGCAGCAGCGTCATCGGAATCAGCACCCCCGCCAGCGCCGCCAGCAGCAGGTTGAGGGTCATGGCCGCGGTCATCACCACACCCAGCTCCCAGTTGCCGTACAGGTAGAAGGCCACCACGCCTATCACCCCGCCCCACACCAGGCCGTTGACCAGCGCCACGCCCAGCTCCTTGCGCAGCAGGCGCGTGGCGTTGCTGGTCTGGATCTGGTCCAGGGCGATGGCGCGGACGATCATGGTGATGGTCTGGTTACCCGAGTTGCCGCCGATGCCGGCGACGATGGGCATCAGCGCGGCCAGCGCCACCAGCTTCTCGATGGAGCCTTCGAACAGGCCGATCACCCGCGAGGCGACGAAGGCGGTGATCAGGTTGGTGGCCAGCCAGGTCCAGCGGTTGCGCACCGACTTCCACACCGAGGCGAAGATGTCTTCCTCCTCGCGCAGACCGGCCATGTTCAGCACTTCGGTCTCGCTCTCCTCGCGGATGAGGTCGACCATCTCGTCGATGGTCAGGCGGCCGATCAGCTTGCCGTTCTTGTCCACCACCGGGGCGGAGATCAGGTCGTAGCGCTCGAACGCCTGGGCGGCGTCGTAGCCGTCCTCGTCGGGCTGGAAGGTCACCGGGTCGGTGGCCATGACCTCGGCCACCTGCTTGTCCGGGTCGTTGACCAGCAGGCGCTTGATCGGCAGCACGCCCTTGAGCAGGCCGTCGTAGTCGACCACGAACAGCTTGTCGGTATGCCCCGGCAACTCCTTCAGGCGGCGCAGGTAGCGCAGCACCACTTCCAGGCTGACGTCGTCGCGGATGGTGACCATCTCGAAGTCCATCAGCGCGCCGACTTCGTCTTCCTCGTAGGACAACGCCGAGCGCACGCGCTCGCGCTGCTGCGCATCGAGGGTTTCCATCAGCTCGTGGACGACGTCGCGCGGCAGTTCCGGCGCCAGGTCGGCGAGTTCGTCGGCGTCCATCTCCTTGGCCGCGGCGAGGATCTCGTGATCGTCCATGTCGGCGATCAGCGTCTCGCGGACGGCGTCGGATACTTCCAGGAGGATGTCGCCGTCGCGCTCGGCCTTGACCAGCTGCCAGACCGTCAGGCGGTCGCCCAGCGGCAGCGATTCGAGGATGTGGGCGATGTCGGCGGGGTGCAGGTCATCGAGCTTGCGCTGCAGCTCGGCGAGGTTCTGCCGGTGTACCAGGTTCTCGACGAGGTCCTGGTGCTGGCCCTCCTGGCGGTGCGCCAGGTCTTCGACCAGCTTGTGCTTGTTCAGCAGCTCGACCACCTGGTTCAGGCGGTCCTGCAGGCTTTCCTGCGGCTTCTTGGCTTCTACTTCGGTCATAGCACGCTCCACCCCCAGCGGCGGAGCGCGCACGGGGGCTTAAAACATCAGGTCGTGTTGAGGCAATCGGGGTTCTGGGTAACTACTGGGTAAGTCCATGGTGGTGTGCCCACGCGCCCATATCGGGCAGATAGGAGAAATGATAACACTCCGGAGCCTGTTCAGCGTTACAAAATAGCGGCTAGAACAATCGCTTGCGGCACAAAGTTGAGGGTTACTTCACTGGCTATCACAGACGCCGGAAAAACCTGTCGAGACACCCGGAAATTTCGCGGAGGCCAGGCGGGATAGGCTGCATGCAACCCTGTCACGGAGGATCGGAGATGCGCCTTTCGCCCCTGCACTGCCTGCTGCTCCCGCTGCTCGCCCTCATGCCAATGGACAATCCCGCCGCCACGCCGTTCCGCTGCGAGGCCGCCGATGGCCGTGTCAGCTTCCACCAGCATGGCTGCCCGCCGGGCCAGGCGCAAAGCCGGCAGCGCGCGCACAACCCGACGCCGGGCAGCGGCAGGCCGGTGCCCCTCGCCCGCCCTTCCCAGGAGAGCCGGCGCACGCCATCCGACACCCCGCTGGTGGTGGTCGGCGAGCGCCAGGATGGCTGCGGCAACCGCCTCGACGAGCGCGAAAGACGCACCGCGATCCTGCAGAAACGCATCCGCACCGGCATGACCCGCGCGGACGTGGAAAGCGCCTTCGGCCGCCCGGACCGGATCAGCCAGTTGGATGACCGGCAGCGCTACCACTACGACGCCAGGCCCGGCCAGGGCCGGCGCACGGTGACCTTCGACGAGCTCGGCTGCGTGCAGGGCAAGGCGACGCGCAAGCGGCGCTGAGCCCGGCCGACTTGGAAAAATGCGGACAAAGAAAAAGGGCCTGCATTGCTGCAGGCCCTTTCGGTGTATGGCGCACTCAGGAGGATTCGAACCTCCGACCGCTCGGTTCGTAGCCGAGTACTCTATCCAGCTGAGCTATGAGTGCGCTGGTTGGTGCAGTTTAGCCAGGTTCACCAACTGGTGCAGCTTCTCGGGCCGAGGCCTTTTGTCACTGCTGGCGTCCGCTTTCGCGTACCGCCTGTGTAGTGGCGCACTCAGGAGGATTCGAACCTCCGACCGCTCGGTTCGTAGCCGAGTACTCTATCCAGCTGAGCTATGAGTGCGCTGATGGGGCGCAAATTCTAGTCCGAACATTCAGACGTGTCAAACAGATTTTTCAATCTTTTCAGTAGCTTAGCTACCTGACTCGTCATTCGCACCAGGACGTGCAAATGGCGGAGAGGGGGGGATTCGAACCCCCGACACCCTTTTGAGGTGTACTCCCTTAGCAGGGGAGCGCCTTCGGCCACTCGGCCACCTCTCCGCAACACGGGGCGCATGATATCCATGTTTTCCCCGTTTGCAAAGAATTTTTTATAGAAAAATTAATGGTTTGGTTCTTGGTCTTTCTCTTTCTGGATGCGCTGGTAGATCTCTTCGCGGTGAACAGCGACTTCCTTCGGCGCGTTCACGCCAATGCGCACCTGATTTCCCTTGACGCCCAGCACAGTCACAGTGACGTCATCACCAACCATCAGGGTCTCTCCGACCCGGCGAGTCAGAATCAGCATTCCTTTCTCCTTTCGTGTTTCGGATAAGCAGTCTGCAAAAAAAGAAATGGCGGCAGAGCCACTGAATATCAAGTGTGTGCTCCTTCACCCAAGTATTGACCAGTCCGCGCGGAATGAAAGTTCCGGCGGCCCGGTCAAAAACGACAAAAGGCGCGGGATGAGCCGCGCCTTTTGCATGATGCCCTCTTACTCGCCCTGGCGGGCCGGGGCATCCAGCTCGAAGGCAGTGTGCAAGGCGCGCACCGCGAGCTCCAGGTATTTTTCCTCGATGACCACGGACACCTTGATTTCCGAGGTGGAGATCATCTGGATGTTGATGCTCTCCTTGGCCAGCGCCTCGAACATGCGGCTGGCGACGCCGGCGTGGGAACGCATACCGACACCGACGATGGAGACCTTGGCGATGTTGGTGTCGCCGGTGGCTTCGCGCGCGCCGATGTTGGCGGCGGTCTGCTTGAGGATTTCCAGGGCGGCCAGGTAGTCGTTGCGGTGCACGGTGAAGGTGAAGTCGGTGGTGTTATCGTGCGAGACGTTCTGCACGATCATGTCGACTTCGATGTTCGCGGCACTGATCGGCCCGAGGATCTTGAAGGCCACCCCGGGGGTATCCGGTACGCCACGGATGGTCAGCTTGGCTTCGTCGCGGTTGAAGGCGATGCCGGAGATGATCGGCTGTTCCATGGATTCCTCTTCATCAAGGGTAATGAGGGTGCCCGGACCCTCCTGGAAGCTGTGCAGCACGCGCAGCGGAACATTGTACTTGCCGGCGAACTCCACCGAGCGGATCTGCAGCACCTTGGAGCCGAGGCTGGCCATTTCCAGCATTTCCTCGAAGGTGATCTTGTCCAGTCGGCGGGCCTGCGGCACTACGCGCGGGTCGGTGGTGTAGACGCCATCGACGTCGGTATAGATCTGGCACTCGTCGGCCTTCAGCGCCGCGGCCAGGGCCACGCCGGTGGTGTCGGAGCCGCCGCGGCCGAGGGTGGTGATGCTGCCGTGCTCGTCCACGCCCTGGAAGCCGGCGACCACGACCACGCGGCCGGCCTTGAGGTCGGCGCGGATGTTGGCGTCGTCGATGCTCAGGATACGCGCCTTGGTGTGCGCGCTGTCGGTCAGGATGCGCACCTGGTTGCCGGTGTAGGAAACCGCCGGCACGCCGCGCTTGATCAGGGCCATGCTCAGCAGGGCGATGGTCACCTGCTCGCCGGTGGAGACCATGACGTCCAGTTCGCGCGGAACCGGTTGGTCCATGATCTGCTTGGCCAGGCCGATCAGGCGGTTGGTCTCGCCGCTCATGGCGGAAACCACCACCACGATATCGTCACCCGCCTCGCGGAATTTCTTCACCTTCTCGGCTACCTGCTCGATACGCTCGACGGTGCCGACGGAGGTCCCTCCAAACTTCTGTACGATCAAAGCCATTTCAAAAGCCGCCTGATTCCTGAAGGGCGCCCATTAGACAGACATCGCTGCCCATTGCCAAGGCCCGCCGGGCGCGCCGCGGGCCTGGCCTTGCCGGTGCTTACCGGCCCTGTTCGACGAAGGCCTTGGCCAGGGCCAGGGCCTCGTCCAGCTTGCCGGCGTCGGTGCCGCCGCCCTGGGCCATGTCCGGGCGACCGCCGCCCTTGCCGCCCACGGCTGCCGCGGCCTGCTTCATCAGGTCGCCGGCCTTGAGTTTGGCGGTCAGGTCCTGGGTCACCCCGGCGACCAGCACCACTTTCTCCTCGAACACGCCGCCGAGCAGGATCACGCCGCTGCCCAGCTTGTTCTTCAGCTGGTCGACCAGCGCCAGCAGCGCCTTGCCGTCCAGGCCGTCGAGACGCGCGGCCAGCACTTTCACGCCCGCCACGTCCACGGCCGAGCCGGCCAGGTCGTCACCGGCGGCGCTGGCGGCCTTGGCCTTGAGCTGCTCCAGCTCCTTCTCCAACTGGCGGTTGCGCTCCAGCAGGCCGGCGAGCTTGTCCAGCAGGTTGTCGCGGCTGCCCTTGACCAGGCCGGCCGCTTCCTTGAGCTGCTCTTCGGCGCCGTTGAGGTAGGCCAGCGCAGCCGCGCCGGTCACCGCCTCGATGCGGCGCACGCCGGCGGCCACGCCGCCTTCGCTGGTGATCTTGAACAGGCCGATGTCGCCGGTGCGGCCGACGTGGGTGCCGCCGCACAGTTCGACGGAGAAGCCGCCGCCCATGGTCAGCACGCGCACCTGGTCGCCGTACTTCTCGCCGAACAGCGCCATGGCGCCCTTGGCCTTGGCGGTGTCGATGTCGGTCTCTTCGGTTTCCACGACGCTGTTGGCGCGGATCTCGCGGTTGACGATGTCTTCCAGCTGCTTCAGTTGCTCGGGCTTGATGGCCTCGAAGTGGCTGAAGTCGAAGCGCAGGCGCTGGCTGTCCACCAGCGAGCCCTTCTGCTGCACGTGCTCGCCCAGCACCTGGCGCAGCGCGGCGTGCAGCAGGTGGGTGGCGGAGTGGTTCAGCGCGGTGGCCTGGCGCACGCGGGCATCGACCTCGGCCTTGACCGCGGCGCCGACGCTCAGGCTGCCCTGGGCGACGATGCCGTGGTGCAGGTGGGCGCCGCCGGCCTTGGTGGTGTCGCGCACGTCGAAACGCACGCCGGCGCCGGAGAGGGTGCCGCAGTCGCCGACCTGGCCGCCGGATTCGGCGTAGAACGGCGTCTGGTCGAGGACGACCACGCCCTCCTCGCCTTCAGCGAGCTTCTCGACGGCCTTGCCGTCCTTGAACAGCGCGATGATCTGGCCGGCGCCGGACACGCCCTGGTAGCCCAGGAAGCGGGTGTCGCCGTCGACCTTGACCAGGGCGTTGTAGTCCATGCCGAAGGCGCTGGCGGAGCGGGCGCGCTCGCGCTGGGCCTCCATCTCGCGCTCGAAGCCTTCCTCGTCGAGGGTCAGGCTGCGCTCGCGGGCGATGTCGTTGGTCAGGTCCACCGGGAAGCCGTAGGTGTCGTACAGCTTGAACACCACGTTGCCGGGGATGACGCTGCCTTTCAGCTCGTTCAGGTCCTGTTCGAGGATCTTCAGGCCCTGCTCCAGGGTCTTGGCGAACTGCTCTTCCTCGGTCTTGAGCACGCGCTCGATGTGCGCCTGCTGCTGCTTCAGCTCGGGGAAGGCCTCGCCCATCTCGGCCACCAGGGCGGCGACGATCTTGTGGAAGAAGCAGCCCTTGGCGCCCAGCTTGTTGCCGTGGCGGCAGGCGCGGCGGATGATGCGGCGCAGCACGTAGCCGCGGCCCTCGTTGGACGGCAGCACGCCGTCGGCGATGAGGAAGCTGCAGGAACGGATGTGGTCGGCCACAACCTTCAGCGACGGCGCGTCGTCGTTGGCGCAGCCGATGGCCTCGGCGGAGGCTTTGAGCAGGCTCTGGAACAGGTCGATCTCGTAGTTCGAGTGGACGTGCTGCAGCACGGCGCTGATGCGCTCCAGGCCCATGCCGGTGTCCACGCTCGGCGCCGGCAGCGGGTGCATGACGCCGTCCGCGGTGCGGTTGAACTGCATGAACACGTTGTTCCAGATCTCGATGTAGCGGTCGCCGTCCTCTTCCGGGGAGCCGGGCGGGCCGCCCCAGATGTCGGCGCCGTGGTCGTAGAAGATCTCGGTGCAGGGGCCGCAGGGGCCGGTGTCGCCCATGGCCCAGAAGTTGTCGGAGGCGTAGGGGGCGCCCTTGTTGTCGCCGATGCGCACCATGCGCTCGGCGGGCACGCCGACTTCCTGGGTCCAGATGTCGTAGGCCTCGTCATCGCTGGCGTAGACGGTGACCCAGAGCTTGTCCTTGGGCAGGTTCAGCCACTTGTCCGAGGTGAGGAATTCCCAGGCGTAGTGGATGGCGTCGCGCTTGAAGTAGTCGCCGAAGCTGAAGTTGCCCAGCATTTCGAAGAAGGTGTGGTGGCGCGCGGTGTAGCCGACGTTTTCCAGGTCGTTGTGCTTGCCGCCGGCGCGGACGCACTTCTGGCTGGTGGTGGCGCGGGTGTAGGCGCGCTTTTCCAGGCCGAGGAAGCAGTCCTTGAACTGGTTCATGCCGGCGTTGGTGAACAGCAGGGTCGGGTCGTTCGCCGGAATCAGCGAACTGGACGCTACGCGGGTGTGCCCCTTCTCTTCGAAGAAGCGGAGGAAGGCTTCACGGATTTCAGCGCTTTTCATAGGTTCTTCCACGGAAAAATGCGGCCACGAATCGCCGGCAAAGGGCCGCATTATATCGGCCCTGCGCACCGGGTACAGTGTGTTTCTACGATAGATGGCAGCTATTGCGCCTCTATCCTAGTCAGTCGCGACGAAAGGCGGCGAAAGCCTCGACGATACGGGGAATGTCCGCGGTTTTCACGTCCAGATGAGTAACCAGGCGCAGGCGCGGGGCGGCGCTGACGCGGATGCCGCGCTCGCCGAGGAAGTCGCGCAGGGCCGCGGCACGCTCGCCGAGGTCGACGTAGACCATGTTGGTCTGCACCGGCTCGACGGCGTAGCCCAGGTCCGCCAGGCCGCGGCCGAGGGTTTCGGCGTTGACGTGGTCCTCGGCCAGGCGCTGCACCTGATGGTCCAGCGCGTACAGCCCGGCCGCCGCGAGCCCGCCGGCCTGGCGCATGCCGCCGCCGACCATCTTGCGCAGGCGCCGGGCCTTGCCGATCAGCCCGGCGCTGCCGCACAGCACCGAGCCCACCGGCGCGCCCAGGCCCTTGGACAGGCACACCGAGACGGAATCGAAGTGGCGGGTGATCTCGCCGGCGTCCACGCCCAGCTTGACCGCGGCGTTGTACAGGCGCGCGCCGTCCAGGTGCAGGGCCAGGCCGCGGCGCTGCGTCAGCTCGCGGGCGGCGGCCAGGTAGGCCAGCGGCAGGACCTTGCCCTGCATGGTGTTTTCCAGCGCCAACAGGCGGGTGCGGGCGAAGTGGAAGTCGTCCTGCTTGATGGCCGCCTCGACCTTGGCCAGGTCCAGCGAGCCGTCGGCCTCGCCCTCGATGGGCTGCGGCTGGATGGAGCCGAGCACCGCGGCGCCGCCGCCTTCGTATTTATAGGTGTGGGCCTGCTGGCCGACGATGTATTCGTCGCCGCGTTCGCAATGGGCCATCAGCCCGAGCAGGTTGCTCATGGTGCCGCTGGGCACGAAGAGCCCGGCCTCGAAACCCAGGCGCTCGGCCAGGGAGGCCTCCAGGCGGTTGACGGTGGGGTCCTCGCCATACACGTCGTCGCCCAGCTTGGCCCGGGCCATGGCCTCGCGCATCCCGGCGCTGGGCAGGGTGACGGTGTCGCTGCGAAGGTCGATGACGGACATGACGGGGCTCCTGGGACGCGGGGAAAGAGCCCGATGCTATGTGCTTGGCTGCCTGGGGACAAGGCTTGGAAGGCGGCTATTCGCGGCAGGGGAATGGCGTGGGTGGAACAGAGTAGGAGCGGATCTTATCCGCGAATCGCGCCGGAACGTCCGGCTATCGCGGACAAGGTCCGCTCCTACGATGGGAGGAATACCGTGCCTCCCGGCAACCTGTAGGAGCGGGCCCTACCCGCGATTTCGCGCGCAGGGCGCGCTCCTACAGGGGAATGGCGTGGGTGGGGCGGCGTAGGAGCGGATCTCATCCGCGAATCGCGCCGGGACGTCCGGCTATCGCGGACAAGGTCCGCTCCTACGGGGGGAGGAATACCGTGCCTCCCGGCAACCTGTAATTGGATGGACTCACCCTCACCGAGGCGTCGAGGCGCCACGATGGCGGTCTAAGAAGCCACCGACAGTGAGGGTGAGTCCATGAAAAAGCATACGACGATGAATAAGCCGGTGTCTGCAACCGATGTATCGGTGTGCACGACAGTCGCCGTGGATCTGGCGAAAAAGGTCTTCCAGGTGGCGGGGGAAGACGCCCAGGGTCAACTGGCATACGAACAGCGAATCAAGTCGCGTGAAGCGTTTCAGGTGTTTCTGCAGAAGCTGCCGGAGGGCGTGACGGTGCTGATGGAAACCGGCCCTGGAGCACAGGCCTGGGCCCGGCTGCTGCAGGCGCAGGGCAACCCGGTGCGTATCCTGCCGGCCCAGCGGGTGGCCGAGCACCGGAGCGGAGCGAAGAATGATCGCAATGATGCCCACGCCATTCTGCGGGCGGGCCGGGATAGCAGTATTGCGTCGGTGCCGGTGAAGAGCGTCGCGGCACTGGCGATGCAGGCCTGGCACCGTGTCCGGCGGGGCTATGTGCGGCGGCGCACCGCCATGGGTAATCAGATCCGCGGGCTGCTGCTGGAGCAGGGTATCGCCCTGGCGCAGGGGGATGTGGGCTTGAAGCAAGGTGTCACCCGGGTGCTGGAAGACGCTAGACAGCCGTTGCCGGCGCTGCTGCGCGAGCTGATCGACGAGATGCTGAACGAATGGAAACGGCTGGGCGAGCGTATCGCCGCGCTGACCGGGCGTCTGGAAGCCTGTGCCGCCGCCGACCCGACAGCCAAACGGCTGATGACGGTACGTGGTATCGGTCCGATCACGGCTACGGCCTTGCTGGCCAAACAGGTCGAGCCGGAACGTTTCGCCAATGCGCGTCAGTTCGCTGCCTACTTCGGCATCGTGCCCGACCAGCACAGCAGCGGGCAGAAGGTAAGGCTGGGCAAGATGACCAAACGTGGCGACGCCTATGTGCGCAGCCTGATGGTCGTAGGCTCGCATGCGGTGTTGAAGCAACTGCGGCCCGATTCCGAACACCCGGATGATCGGCGCCTGCAGCGCTGGCTACAACGTCTGGGGCGCAAGGGCGCGGCAGTGCGACTGGCCAACCGCAACCTGCGTATCGCCTGGGTGCTGCTGTGCAGCGAACAAACCTACCAGCGCAAGCCGAATGCTTGCCGGGAGATGGAAATGAGCCACTGATCAACGAGTTCCCGCCAACGGGGCGCCAAGTCGCTCCAACCCTTGCTGAAGAACATTGACCCCTGGTCAGACCGTCGCGGATCGATGCCTACGCTCCTACCGGCCTTCGAGGCCTCTTTGTAATCGGCATTCCGCGGGCTTACCCAATGTTGGCCAGAAGCCCGACGTGGCTTCCTCGAACAGGCCTAATACATAGATGCAGTCGGGTTTTCATGTTCAAAAGCGGGTTGACGGTGGGGGTGAGTCCATACATAGGAGCG